>NZ_CAXAOO010000003.1:0-590589 GCF_963970915.1 Pseudomonas sp. EA_105y_Pfl2_R69 | reverse complement strand
TTCTTTCCGAAGAAGTTCTTTCTACTCAACCACTTGCAACCCCGACCAACATCCAGCTTCTCGTTAGCGGGAGGCGAATTCTACAGCGTTTCAAACCGCTGTCAACCACCTCTTCAACCGCCGCCGATCGACCTGATCGAAGCCACCAACAGGATCAAACCACCACCCTGCCAGCCCGGCGCATTCTACACAGCTTTCGCTGCTTTGCAACCTCTCTTTTAAAGCTAACTTATTGTTTTAGAATAAGTTTTCCGAGAGATCTGCGCCGGAAGAGGTGCGCATTATAGGGGCATTCGAAGCCAGGTCAAGGCATTATTACGCTTTTGTGGCACCCCACTCCCCGCACCACCCAAGTACGGACACAACAGCAATGGAGCCCCCCCTCGGGCACAACGGCTCAAAGCAAGAAAACGCACAACACAGAAACGCCGAAGCCGTTGATGCGGAACATCAACGGCTTCGGCGGCAGGCCCATTACTCAGTCGTTTTACGACGTCGCAGCTGCAGCAGATACTGGATAGGCCCTGATGCGGCATATGCCAGGAAGATGATCAGCAAGATGCGCGGCGGATCACTGAAGACTACGGCGAAGATCAGCACCACCACCAGAATCGCCACAAAGGGCACGCGCCCTTTCAAGTCGAGATCCTTGAAGCTGTGGTACTTGATGTTGCTGACCATCAACACACCAGCCGCCGCCACCAGAATCGCCACGGCAAAGGCCATATTCGAACCCTTGATGCCGAAATCGCTGAAGGCCCAGACCGTACCCGCTACCACGCCGGCAGCCGCGGGACTGGCCAGACCGATAAAGTAGCGCTTATCAACACTGCCGATCTGTGTATTGAAGCGCGCCAGACGCAAGGCCGCACCCGCCACATAGATAAAGGCCACCATCCAGCCCACCTTACCCATGCTGCCCAGCGCCCACTCGAACGCCAGCAAGGCCGGGGCCACACCAAAGGCAACCATATCGGACAACGAGTCATACTCGGCACCGAAGGCACTCTGGGTGTTGGTCAGGCGCGCAACACGGCCATCCAGACCATCGAGCACCATGGCGACGAACACCGCTGCCGCGGCCACATAAAAGTTGCCGTTCATGGCATTGATGATGGCGTAGAAGCCGGCAAACAGATTGGCCGTGGTAAACAGGTTGGGCAGCAGATAAATGCCGCGATGACGAACCTTGCGACCCTCGTCGTCGTGCCCCTCTTCTATATGCTCGTCAATTGGCAACAAGCTTTCTGTTTCGGGGGGCGACTGGGGTTCATCTGGACGTTCGTTCATGAACAATACCTTGCAACGGATTTGGAAATTTCGACAGACCGTATCGACAAGGGTTCGCCGATACTGCCCATTCAGTACCCTGGCTTTATACCAGAAGCCTTGGGGCACCATGAAAAAACGCGGCCATGGCCGCGTTTTTTTTTCACATCGAAAAGCCTTAGTTCTTGGTCTTGTCGACGATCTGGTTGGCAGTGATCCACGGCATCATGGAGCGCAGCTTCTCACCTACTACCTCGATACCATGGGCCGCATTGTTGCGACGGTAGGCAGTCATCGACGGGTAGTTGGCAGCGCCTTCCTGGATGAACATCTTGGCATATTCGCCGTCCTGAATGCGCTTCAGGGCGTTGCGCATGGCTTGACGGGACTCGGCGTTGATCACTTCCGGACCGGTCACATACTCGCCGTACTCGGCGTTATTGGAGATCGAGTAGTTCATGTTGGCGATACCGCCTTCGTACATGAGGTCCACGATCAACTTCAGCTCGTGCAGACACTCGAAGTAGGCCATTTCCGGTGCATAACCAGCTTCCACCAGAGTCTCGAAGCCAGCTTTGACCAACTCGACACAACCACCACAGAGAACAGCCTGCTCGCCGAACAGGTCGGTTTCGGTCTCGTCCTTGAAGGTGGTTTCGATGATGCCAGTACGACCGCCGCCCACGCCCGAAGCGTAGGACAGTGCGACGTTCTTGGCATTGCCGGAAGCATCCTGATAGATAGCGATCAGGTCAGGAATACCGCCGCCCTTGACGAACTCGGAACGCACGGTGTGACCCGGGGCCTTGGGGGCGATCATGATCACGTCGAGGTCGGCACGCGGCACAACCTGGTTGTAGTGGATCGCGAAGCCATGGGAGAAGGCCAGGGTAGCGCCTTTCTTGATGTTCGGCTCGATTTCGTTCTTGTACAGCTGGGACTGGAACTCGTCTGGAGTGAGGATCATCACCAGATCAGCAGCCGCTACAGCAGAAGCAACGTCGGTCACTTTCAGACCATGTGCTTCGGCCTTGGCTACAGTGGCAGAACCTTTGCGCAGACCGACAGTGACGTCAACGCCGGAATCTTTCAGGTTGCACGCCTGGGCATGACCCTGGGAACCGTAACCGATGATGGCGACTTTCTTGCCCTGGATGATCGAGAGGTCACAGTCTTTGTCGTAATAAACTTT
Organism: Pseudomonas sp. EA_105y_Pfl2_R69; assembly: GCF_963970915.1. Taxonomy (NCBI): domain Bacteria; kingdom Pseudomonadati; phylum Pseudomonadota; class Gammaproteobacteria; order Pseudomonadales; family Pseudomonadaceae; genus Pseudomonas; species Pseudomonas sp. EA_105y_Pfl2_R69. The sequence goes on along the minus strand of NZ_CAXAOO010000003.1, from coordinate 588,128 downwards.
CATGTTCTTGGCTCTTTTAATCGAAAAGGAATGGGGTGCATGCACCGCGACTAAGACACCTTAAGTGATCCGCCCCGTTGCGTAAAATGATATATTTGCAACACAACATGCCGATATTTGAAACGATGATGGACACTCACGCACTCAGGCTCTTTCTCTCCCTGGCCGACAACCTGCACTTCGGCAAAACCAGCCGCGAGCAGCACGTCAGCCCTTCCGCGCTCAGCCGCAGTATCAAACAACTCGAGGACGAACTCGGCGCGCCGCTGTTTCTGCGAGACAACCGCTCAGTTCGCCTGACCCGCGAGGGGCAACAGTTCCGCGAGTATGCGAGCGAGGTCATAAACGGCTGGCAAGCCATCCGCCAGACCTTCAAGCAGGATCAGTTAATCCTGCACGGGGAGCTTGCCTTGTATTGCTCGGTAACGGCCAGCTACAGCTTTCTCTATGACATTTTGAGCAGCTTCCGCCAGGATTATCCGCGCATTGAAATGAAGCTGCATACCGGCGACCCGGCGAAGGCCGTCGAACGGGTACAGCAAGGGTTGGAGGATCTCGCCATCGGTGCCCGCCCAGATAGCCTGCCGGCCGGCGTCGCCTTCCAATCAATCGCCCGCTCAGCCCTGTGCTTTATCGGCCCGCAGTCACCTCAGCTATTGAGCGAAGAACAGCTCAGGCATCCCACGGCGGAGAGCTGGCGGGACGTGCCGATGATCCTCTCGGAAGAAGGCCTCGCCCGCACCCGAACCGACCTGTGGCTGAAAAGCCACAACATCAAACCGCGAATTTATGCTCAGGTGAGCGGTAACGAAGCCATCGTCAGCATGGTGAGCCTGGGCTTTGGCATTGGCGTGGTCCCGCAAATCGTACTCGACAACAGCCCACTGACCGCACGCATCCGTATCTACGATATTCAGCCGCCGCTAACAGCCTACGACATTGGCCTATTTGCGCTGGAGAAACGCCTTAAAGACCCGCTGATCAATGCTTTCTGGAGTCGCCAACGCTAAATGACGGCAGCAACGCTCCGCCGCGCGCGGCGCTTAGCCCGAAAAACAAAAAGCCCTCGGGAGATATTTCCCCCGAGGGCTTTTCATTTCATCAGTACAACGCAATCAGATGCTCAGCACCTTGTCGCCACGGGCAATACCAGTAACGCCACTGCGTACGGTTTCCAGGATCGACGCGGTGCCGATGGCCTGGATAAAGCTGTCCAACTTGTCGCTCGTGCCGGCCAACTGAATGGTATAGACGCTGGTATTCACATCGACGATCTGCCCACGGAAGATGTCGGTGGTGCGCTTGACTTCGGCGCGCTGGGCCCCGGTGGCCTTGACCTTGACCAGCATCAGCTCGCGTTCGACGTGAGCGCTTTCCGACAGGTCGACCAGCTTGACCACCTCGACCAATTTATTGAGGTTCTTGGTGATCTGCTCGATCACCTCATCATGCCCCACAGTGGTCAGGGTCAGACGCGACAGGGTCGGGTCCTCGGTCGGAGCCACGGTCAGGCTTTCGATGTTGTAGTTGCGTTGCGAGAACAGACCCACCACGCGGGACAATGCGCCAGGCTCGTTTTCCAGCAGCAGGGAAATAATGTGTCGCATGATTAGGTCCGCTCCGTCTTGCTCAGCCACATGTCGCGCATCGCACCGTCTTTGATCTGCATCGGATAGACGTGCTCGCTGGTATCGACCTGGATATCGAGGAATACCAGGCGATCCTTCATGGCAAACGCCTCTTCCATCTTCGGTTTCAGGTCTTTCAGGTCGGTGATGCGCATGCCGACATGGCCATAGGCCTCGGCCAGTTTGACGAAGTCCGGCAACGACTCCATATAGGAGTGCGAGTGACGGCTACCGTAGTTCATGTCCTGCCATTGGCGCACCATGCCCAGGGCACCATTGTTCAGGTTGACGATTTTCACCGGCAGATCGTACTGCAGGCAGGTCGACAGTTCCTGAATATTCATCTGGATGCTGCCCTCGCCGGTCACGCACGCCACGTCGGCATCCGGGAAGCTCAACTTGACCCCCATGGCCGCCGGGAAACCGAAGCCCATGGTGCCCAGACCGCCGGAGTTGATCCAGCGATTGGGCTTGTTAAAACGGTAGTACTGGGCCGCGAACATCTGGTGCTGACCCACGTCGGAGGTCACGAAGGCGTCGCCGCCGGTGACTTCGGACAGGGTTTCGATCACGGTCTGCGGCTTGATGATGCTGCCGTCACCGCAATCGTACGGGAACATGATGCGCCCGCCGCGCCATTCCTCGATCTGCTTCCACCAGCTCGACAGCGCTTCCTTGTTGAGGTTCTCGCCGATCTCTTTGAGGATCGCGACCATCTCGGTCATCACGCTCTCGACCGGCCCGACGATTGGAATGTCGGCCTTGATGGTCTTGGAAATGGATGCCGGGTCGATATCGATATGAATGATCTTGGCATTCGGGCAGAACTTGCCCGCACCATTGATCACCCGATCATCGAAGCGCGCGCCAACTGCCAGGATCACATCGGCGTGGTGCATCGCCAGGTTGGCGGTATAGCTGCCGTGCATGCCGAGCATGCCGAGGAACTGGCGGTCGGTGCCGGGAAAGCCGCCCAAGCCCATCAGGGTATTGGTCACCGGCAGATTGAGCATCTGTGCCAGCTCGGTCAGCGGCGCTGCAGCACCGCCCATGATCACACCGCCACCGGAATAGACGATGGGTCGCTTGGCGCTCAACAGCAGCTCGGCGGCCTTGCGAATCTGACCGGAATGGCCACGCAGCGCAGGGCTGTAGGAGCGCAGCTTGACCTTCTTCGGATAGACGTACTCGAATTTCTCGGCCGGGTTGGTCATATCCTTGGGGATATCCACCACCACCGGACCGGGACGGCCGGACTGCGCCAGGTAGAAGGCTTTCTTCAGGATTTCCGGGATTTCCGAGGCGTGCTTGATCATAAAGCTATGCTTCACGATAGGCCGCGAGATACCGATCATGTCGGTTTCCTGGAAAGCATCGGTGCCAACCATGTTGCTCGGCACCTGGCCGGACAACACCACCATCGGGATGGAATCCATATAGGCGGTGGCGATGCCGGTAATGGCGTTGGTCGCGCCTGGGCCGGAGGTCACCAGCACCACACCAGCCTTGCCGGTGGCACGGGCATAGCCGTCAGCCATATGAGTAGCCGCTTGCTCGTGGCGAACCAGGATGTGATTGACTTCCGGTTCCTTGAACAGGGCATCGTAGATATGCAGCAGAGCACCACCCGGGTACCCATAGATGTTCTTAACGCCTTCGTCACGCAAAAAGCGGACGACCATTTCAGCGCCGGATAAAAGCTCCACGTTGTTCACCTCTAAAACGCCAGAAAACCGTCCAACAAGGAGGACGGCCTAAGATAGGTTTACTGCCAGCAGAGCATGAGCGACGGTGGTCGCCGACTACGTCAGCTACTACTGAGCAAGTATTGGGAACGCCCCAGAGTGTTGCGGGACTTTCCCACCCAGCGCGAGGTAACGCGTTGCGGGTGAAACAGGTCGGCGCGGGTGTGCGCCTCATGTCTGCTGAGCTAAAGCCTGCTTGCGGCGGACTCCACTACAGCGAACGTGGAATTGTTCGGATTCGACGCGGGCAAGTCAAGTAATCCGTGATGGATTCTGCAATCTTCTGCACCAACAGTGCGCAGGATGACGATTCGGCGGTTTTGGTTATAGTAACTGGCAGGTTTTGCAGCTCATAATTTGGCAGCCTAAAAAAAGGAATCAGCATGCGCCGTATGATCATTACCAGCAGCTTGCTGCTCGCCCTGAACGCAACCGCCATGGCCAGCCAGGTGTACAAATGGGTCGACGCCCAAGGCGTCACCCATTTCAGCTCGCAACCACCGCAAGGCCAGCAAGCGACCAGCATCAATACTGCCGCGCCGCCCCCCGCGAAGCCCGCCGAAGCGGCAGAGCCGAACGTCGCACCAACCTTCGAAAGCATTTCCGATCCCGAGCAGGCGGCTATCGACAAGAAGGTCAAACAAGAAGTTGCGGCCAAGGAAGCCGAGCGCAAGAAGTACTGCGAAGAGGTACGCACCACCCTGGCACAGCTGCAGAACAATCCGCGCCTGCGCATGGAGATCGACGGTGAAGTGCGCCGTGTTTCTGAAGATGAGCGCCAGGAGCGTATCAGTACCGCACAAAAGGCAATCGCCGAGAACTGCCAGTAACCGACCCTGGCGCGGCGCGACTCAGGTCGCGCCAACGATCAGGCGATCGAACTCTCCTAACAAGCGAATCAGCTCTCTGGCCTTCCCTGCCTGTCCGCCTCCATAAACCTGCTCGGCCATCGGCTGAATACCCGAAGTACTCGGCAGCTCAGCACCGGCTTCGAGCAGTTGTTTCATGCGCGGCAGAAAGATCCACTGCAGCCACTGCTCGAACGCCAGGGTATCCACGCAGAAAGGCTCTGGGCTGGCCAGGGCCTCGGCACTGGGGGGCTGCATTTCCCACCAGCCCTGCACACGCAACTCCCGCTCGATCAGCAGCAATTGCTCGGCCACAGCGACCACACGTGAATCCATCAGAGGCTTACCCGGGCACGTTCGCGGGCCTGCGCCGCACCCGCCGGATCGCCCTGACGCTCGCGGGCTTCGGCAATCAGGTTCCACAGGCTGGCCTGCAGCGCGGGACGGCCGCTGGCGTAGCTGAGACCGCGTCGGGCGAACTGCTCGGCCTGAGCCGCATCCCCCTGCGCCAGTCGCACCTCGGCAAGGCGGTAGAGCACCTGCGGCTCACGCGGCGCAATGCGCTGGGCCCGCTCGAGACTGGAAGCCGCGCCGTTCAGATCGCCGCCGCTCTGTTGCTGCTGGGCAGCCGTCAGCAAGGCCAGCACCGGCCCGTCGAGCTGCTCGTCGACAGACAGGCTACCACCGCTCGGAATACCGCTTGGCGCAGTGGGCGCGGGACTGCCGGAGATCACGGCACCTGGCGCATCGCCGCTCCAAGGCTGGCTACTGATGGTGCTTTCGATGGGCGCACTGCCCGCTGGAAAGGCCTGGATAGGCGCACTGCTGGCACCGGCACCCGGCACCATCACCACCACGCCGGAGTCTTCCGGCAGGCTCTGCGGCTGTGCCGGCGGCAAGTTGTAACCGCCCGACTGCGACGAGGCCGCGGAACCGGAATCCACTACGGGGATCGAGCCCTGGGGCACGCTGGCACAGCCGCCAAGCACAACCGAAACCGTTAAAGCTGGAATCAACCACTTATTCACTGCACACCCTCTCACTTAATCCAACCAGCCACGTACCCAATCCATCACTTCATTGACCGGTGCCCTGATACCGCAGGCAGAACCGGACGCAGGCTGACTACCACGAATATAAGGCATCTGTACCGAATTCGGACAACTCGGATCGGAACCCAGCCCGGTGTTGGCATCGACCCAGGCCTGCACGACGTTATCCGGCACCGGCATATCCAGCGGTAGGGGGTCGGCCTTGCGCATAAAATCGGTCCACACCTGCAGGGCCCCGCTCGCACCGGTCAAGGGCGTCGGACCATTGTCGTCGCGGCCCAGCCAGACCACCGCCAACAGATCCTGACTAAAGCCGGCAAACCAGCTGTCGCGCGAATCGTTGCTGGTACCGGTCTTGCCGGCCAGCGCCAGGGAACGCGGCAACTGGTTGTAGACCGAGCGCCCGGTGCCTTCAGACATGGTGCGCTGCATGGCGTTCTGCAGCAGGTAGATGGCACCGCTGTCGAAGCGCTGCTGGATCTGATACGGGTAACGCTTGAGCGGCTCGCCATCCGCGGTCAGGACGTTGCGAATACCCCGCAGCGGGGTATTGAACCCGCCATTGGCCAGGGTCTGGTACATATTCGCCACTTCCAGCGGGCTCAAGCCACCGGCCCCGAGCAGCATCGACGGATAAGCCGGCCACTTGTGCTCGACACCCAGCCGCTCGAGGGTCTGCAGCACGGTGGGCACCCCGACCTCCAGCCCCAGCTTGGCCGAGGACAGGTTGTAGGAGTTGACCAGGCCCTGGTACAGATAAATCGTACCGTGGGCCTTGCGATCATAGTTCTGCGGGCTCCACACCTGACCATCCTGCCCCTTGATGGAGAAGGGCTGATCCTCGAGCAGACTGGTCAGGGTGTACTGGCTCGGGCGCTCCAGAGCGGCCAGGTAGATCGCCGGCTTGATCAGCGAGCCAATCGGCCGCACCGCATCCAGCGCCCGGTTGAACCCGGCAAAGCGCGGCTGGCGGCTGCCGATCAGCGCCTGCACCTCGCCGCTTTCCGGATTGGTGACGACCATGCCGGCCTCGACCTCGTCCACGCCCTTGCGCCCGGACAGGCGCTTGAGCGTGTCGGCCAGGGCAGTTTCTGCCTTCAGCTGCAGGATCGGGTCGAAGCTGGTGAAGATGCGCAGCCCCTCTTCGGTCAGGTCCTGCTCCTGATAGTCCTCGCGCAACTGGCGTTTGACCAGGTCGAGAAAGGCCGGGAACGAGCTGTCGGCCATGCTGCCGCGGCGGGTCACGCCCAGCGGCTTCTGCTTGGCCGCCGCAACGATTTCGGGGCTGGCCACACCCTGCTCGGCCAGCACATCGAGGACCAGATTACGCCGTTCCAGGGCGCGCTCGGGATTGCGCCGCGGGTTATAGAAGGTCGGTCCCTTGACCATGCCCACCAGCAGCGCCACCTGATCGATCTTCAACTCGGACAGCGGCTGACTGAAGAAGTACTGACTGGCCAGACCGAAACCGTGCACCGCACGCTGACCGTCCTGACCGAGGAACACCTCATTGAGGTAGGCCTCGAGAATATCCCCCTTCTCGTAGTGCAGCTCCAGCAATACCGCCATCATGGCTTCGGTGGCCTTGCGCGACAGGCTGCGCTCATTGGTCAGGTAGAAGTTCTTCACCAGCTGCTGGGTCAGGGTACTGCCGCCCTGGCGCAGCTGGCCGGCGGAAGTGTTGACCCAGACTGCACGGGCAATCCCCTTGGGCGACACGCCGAAATGGTTGAAGAACTCGCGATCCTCGATCGCCACCAGGGTTTCCACCAGATAAGGCGGCACCTGCGCCAGCTTGATCAGCACCCGGTCTTCCTGGTGGGCCGGGTAAAGCCCGCCAATCAGTAGCGGCTCGAGCCGCGCCACGGCCAGGTTGCCACCACCGGCCTGGGTCAGGCCCGCTACATAGTCACCGGAGAAGCGCACGCGCACCCGTTGCGACGGCTCGCTGCTCTCATAGAACTGGAAGCCGCGCGAATGCAGCTCGATGTTATTGCCGGCAACCGACACGCCGCCGGGACCAGCGACTGCGCCTTCGCGGCGATAACCCAGGGCATCGAGTTCCTTGAGGAAGTCGTCCTTGGCCAGCTTCTGCCCAACGAACAGTTCCAGGGGTCTGGCGTAAACCTTGGCCGGCACGGTCCAGCGCTTGCCGGAGAATTTCTCCTGCACCACGGCATCGAGGTAAACCGCGAAAACGGCCAGAACCACCAGGCCTACCAGGCCAAGCTTGAGGAGCCAGCCCAACCAGGGGCGTGTACCGCCTGAGCGGCGCTTTGAACGGGGGCGAGAAGATCGGGTACGAGTCATGGCGCGGCATTATACGCACTTTGTCTGCGCCCAGCAGGCCCGCGCAGCGGTTTGCAGACGGACCCCAAGCGGCCATAATGACCGCTCTTATTTAGTACGAAAGCCAAGGATCGCCCGTGAGCCAAGCCCTGATCGCCGCATTGCAGAACCCGGCCCTCTACCCTCATCCGGTGGACGGGTTTCAGGTCATCGAAACGCATATCTCCTGGGTGATACTCACCGGCCCTTACGCTTACAAGATCAAGAAAGCCGTTGATTTCGGCTTTCTCAACTTCACCGAGCTGAGCGCCCGCGAGCACTTCTGCCAGGAAGAACTGCGCCTCAACCAGCGCCTGACCCAGGGCCTGTACCTTGAAGTGCTGCCGATCAGCGGTAGCGTCGATGCCCCACAACTCGCCGGCAGCGGCCCGGCTATCGAGTACGCGCTGAAAATGCGCCAGTTCCCGCAAAGCCAGCTGCTCAGTGACGTCCAGGCGCGCGGCGAATTGAGCGAGGCGCATATCGACGCCCTGGCCAAGCAGATCGCCGATTTCCACGCCCAGACCCCGGCCGTGCCAAGCAGCCATGAACTGTGCTCCCCCGCCGCCATCGTCGCGCCGATGCGGCAGAACTTCGAACAGATCCGCCCGCTCCTGAGCGACAAAGCAGACCTGCAGCAACTCGACGCCCTCGAAGCCTGGACCGAAGCCAGCTTTACCCGCCTGGAACCGCTGCTGGCCGAGCGCGCCGGCAATGGTTCGATCCGCGAATGCCACGGCGACATCCACCTGGGCAACGCCACCCTGCTCGACGGCCAGGTCGTGCTGTTCGACTGCATCGAGTTCAACGAGCCGTTCCGCCTGATCGACATCGCCTCGGATGCCGCCTTCCTCGCCATGGACCTGGAAGACCGCGGTCTCAAGGCCCACGCCCGACGCTTCGTCAATGCCTGGCTGGAACACAGCGGCGATTACACAGCGCTCGAACTGCTCAACTTCTATAAGGCCTACCGTGCCCTGGTGCGGGCCAAAGTTGCCCTGTTCAGCCTGGCCCACCAGGCCGACGCCGTGCAGAAAGCCGTGACCCTGCGTCAATACCGCAACTACGCCAACCTGGCGGAAAGCTATAGCGCCATTCCCTCACGCTTCCTGGCAATCACCCATGGCGTTTCCGCCGTCGGCAAAAGCCACGTTGCCATGCGCCTGGTCGAAGCCCTGGGGGCCATTCGCCTGCGCTCGGATGTCGAACGCAAGCGCCTGTTCGGCGAACAACAAGAGGCCGATCTGGGCAAGCTCGGTGCCGGTATCTACACCCAGGATGCCAGTAGCGCCACTTACGCACGCCTGCACCAGCTTGCCGAAACGGCGCTGCATGCCGGCTTTCCGGTGGTTATCGACGCTACCTACCTGAAACAGGCCCAGCGCCAGGAGGCCTGCGCGGTTGCCGAGGCCAGCGGTGCGCCCTTTCTGATTCTCGACTGCGCCGCGCCCGAGGAAGTCATTGCCAGTTGGCTGGAGCAACGCAAGGCCGCAGGCGGCGACCCCTCGGATGCCAATATGGACGTGGTACGTACCCAGCAAGCCAGCCGCGAGCCCCTGAGCGAAGACGAACTGGTTCACAGCAAGCGCGTGGACACCAACGAAAGCGCCAGCCTGGACAGCCTGATCACCCGTATTCGCCAGCGCCTGCCAGGCCTGTAACAGGCCGCCCCCGGGCTTTCGGGCCAAGCCGCGGGCAATACCCGCCGCGGCTTCTATACTGGCGTTACCCTCCTCAGTGGATACGCCCCAGATGAGCCAGCCGCGACAACTCGAGAGCCCACTCTACCGCCTGATACACAGCGAAAATATCACCGCATTCAACAGCCAGAAGCCCCCGGACGGCGAAGTCGATCTGAGTGACGGCGACTTTCGCGGCCTCGACCTGCGTGCCCTGGATGCCCGGGACATCAACTTCACCAATGCCTACTTTCGCGGTGCCGACCTGCGCGGACTCGATCTACGCGATACCCGGCTCGAAGGCGCGAGCCTGGCGCATGCGCAGATTTCCGGCACTTACTTCCCCGCGGAGCTGAGCGCCGACGAAATCCTCATGTCACTCAACTTCGGCACCCGCCTGCGCTATAGAACCCGCTAGCCATGAGCGACGTCACCGCACTCTTTGGCGCGCGTGCCCAGGATTACGCAAGCTTTCGCCCACGCTACCCGGACACCCTGTTCGCCTGGCTCGCGGCACAATGCCCAGAGCGCCAGCGTGCGCTGGATATTGCCTGCGGCAACGGCCAGGCCAGCCAACCGTTACGCCAGCACTTCACCCGGGTACTGGCCTGCGATGCCAGCCTCGAGCAGTTACGCGCCTGCCCCGATCGGCAAGGCCTCGAGCTGTTTGTCGCCGAAGCCCAGGCCCAGCCGCTGGTCAACCACAGCCTCGACCTGATCCAGGTCGCCCAGGCCCTGCACTGGTTTGCCACGCCGGCGTTTTTCCGCGAAGTGGGCCGCCTGCTGAAGCCGGGGGGCGTGTTCTGCGCCTGGTGCTACAGCCTGATGAGCATCGACCCGCGGCTGGACGAGTTGATCGAGGACTTCTACTGGAACACCTTGCAGGGCTACTGGCCAGCGGGACGCGCCAGTGTCGATGCCGGCTACAGCGATATTCACAGCCCCTTTAGCCCACTCAGCCCACCGCCTGCGGCCATCGAGGCGAACTGGCGGCTGGAACAGCTGCTGGGCTATCTGCGCACCTGGTCGGCCACCCAGCGCTACGAACACAGCAATGGCTTCGATCCGCTACAGCAGCTGGAACCGGCCCTGCGCCAGGCCTGGGGTGATGCCAATCAGCCACGTTTTGTGCGCTGGCCGCTACACTTCCTCGCAGGTATCGCCAATTGACGCCAGTACAGCTCCCCCCCAGCAGCGCACGGAGGCTTGATGAACGACGAACTGCAACATTTGAAAAACCTTGGCAAGACCTCGGCGCAGTGGCTGCATGCCGTCGGCATCCACAGCGCCAACGACCTGCGCCGGCTAGGGGCTGTCAGCGCCTACCGGGCAGTTCGCGCCCGCGGCTTCAGAGCCTCCAAGGTATTGCTCTATGCCATTGAAGGGGCCCTGCTGGATGTGCACTGGAATGACCTGCCACCGGCGCACAAGGCCGAGCTGAACGGCCAGCTCGACGAATCGACGCAACGCAACAAGAGCTAGCTCACAACCTCCAGCGACAATGATTTACCTGAGCAGCGCAGCAGCCTATTGTTTTAGGGACGTTCGTGGGCTTTAGTATGCCCGGCCAGTTCAAGGAAATTCGCTCATGTATCTACTCGGGGAGCAACCGGCTTACGCCGATCAGCTGATCAACCGACTGCAAAGCATCCCCACCCAGCTGCTCGAAGGGCTCGCCCCCATTGGCTCGCCCTTGCAGCTGGAGCGGGTCGAGGATCTGGCGGCCGTACTGCCGGGCAACCAGCTGTTTATCATCGAAAACGGCCTGCTGCATGCCGCGGTCGATGAGCGTCCGCTGTTCTACCTGCAGGAAGGCGACCTGGTTGGTCTGCGTCAGGGCCTGGACATGCCCAGCTGCCGTTACAGCAGCGAAGAGCAACTGAGCCTGATCCCCTATTCGCGCAGCGATGTGTTCAAGCACATCTATGCCAGCGAGCAGCGCCAGGAACTGTTTATCCAGTACCTGATCGGTCATACCGCCCTGCTCTCCGATGCCCTGGCCCGCCTCAAGCAGCCCGATATCCGGCCCTCGACCGGCTTTCAGCACTTTGCCGCCGGAGAAGAGCTGATCCATCAGGGCGACACCGCCGATCACGTATTTATCATCATCGAAGGCCACGCCGAGGCCTATGTCGATGGGCACAAGGTCGGCGACGTGCAGAAGGACGAGATATTCGGAGCCATGGCCGTCTTCACCCGCGAGCGCCGCAGCGCCACCGTGCTGGCCAGCGAACCCTGCACGGTGATGGTGATCCCCAAGGAGCAGTTCCTCAGCCTGATGCAGAGCAACCCGCGGATTGCCCATAGCCTGATCGAAAGCATGGCCAAACGTATCGACCTGCTGAACAAGGAAGTCACCCAGTTGCGCCTGCCCGCCAGCGCCATCTGACAACCGCTCGGCAATACAGCAACCCGACCCTGCGTCGGGTTTGTTTTATCCGGGCTACGGACATTTTGCCAACGAGGATCGAAAGTTTGAAAAGACCGTTGACATGGAAATGAGAATTGTTATTATTAGCGCAACTGATCGCGAGATCAGCCGATAAGCTCTAGAGACCCCAGTCGGCCTCTTCAGATTATCTCCTCATCAGGCTAATCACGGTTATTGACCCGGCTCTTGCCGGGTCTTTTTTTACCTGTGAAAAAGTACGCTTACCAGCCTTTAGTAATCGACCTGCGCCAGCCACTCCGGCAGATTGAAATGCTGGCTTACCCGGCAGATCCTGCCGTCGCGAATCTCGAAGAAACTCGCAGCCATCAGCCGATAGCTCTGACCACAGGCGTCCGGCAGGCCGTCGTCGGTGCTCAGGTACTCGCCGCTCAGGGTGAACTCGCAGGCGGCGCGCTGCCCGCTCGGCTCCGTCAGGATCTGCAGGTTATCGATGCTTTCGCGGTAGCAGCGTTGCGTGCGCTGCAGGTACTCGGCAAAGGCTTGCACGCCCTGCTCGCGCGGACCCTGGTTGATATCCAGCAGCACATCGGCACTGAGCAGGGCCAGGCAGGCGCGGCTGTCGCGCTCGTTAAGGGCGTTGAAGTAGCGGCTAATCAGTTCATGGGCAGCGGTGGACATTGGCGCTCTCCGGGCGGGAAAGCGCGCAGACTAACCCTCCCAGCGGGCGGAAGCCGGGCTAGGGTCGCAGTTTTGCGCAGTGGTCCTGCTCGGGTTGCGCCGCTGTGAACCAGACGAAATCGGCGGACTCGGCGGCGACCGGGCTGCCGACCTCCGCCAGAATCAGCACCTGCACAGCCTCGCCAGCGTGCAAATCCTGCAGATGCAGCGGCACGCCAAGCTCACGACGGACATGAAAGGCACCGGCAAACAGCAGGCTTGGCTGCGGCGCGGCCAGCAAGGCTTCGGCCATCCGCCGGTCACGCTGCTGCTGCACGGCGAGCATGGCCGGCAACTGGCTTTCCGGCAGCAGGTTGCAATGGGACTGGCGAATCTGCGCCAGCAGCGCCTCACGCGCAGGCACAGCCGTGGAGGCCTGGCCATCCAGCTGCGGCACCTGGGCGTAAGTCTGCATGATTTCGCGACGTTCGAGGTTGGCCGCCAGCAGCGGGTAAGGCTGACGCAGAGCATACTGCAGCAGCGGTCCGTACAGCGACCAGGCCCAGCCCGGCTGCCAGGCCAGGGCTGCGAGCATGTCCTGCGGCGTTTTACCGGCAGCAATGGCGGCGCGCACCTGATCGACCTTGGCCTGCTGATCCGGCGTCAGCATTTCCAGCAGCAGGCTGCCCTGCGGCCGCTGCGCCGCCAGGGCCCGCAACAGCCAGAGCTGCAGCGCGTGGTGGTCCGGATTGTCATGCCGCTCGCCCACCAGCACCCTGGGGGCCGCAGCCAGACGCTCCAGCAGCTGCGCCGGGGTCAGCAACGCACCGGTGCGCAACTCGACAATCTGCCCCAGCTCAGGATCTTGCAAACCCTCGGGGCTCTGCCAAGCGGGTAAAGCCGGTAACGAGGCCTGACAGGCACTCAACAGCGCAGCCACCAGCAATAACGCGATCCTCATAAGCAAAACCCTAGCGAGCAACGATTAAGGGATGGCCCCGTTCCGGGTGCCGCTGCACCAGCACCTCAAGGCCGAACACCGCCTGCAGCGGCTCGGCGCGCAGTACGTCCTCGGGGCTGCCGAGCGCATGGGGGCGACCGCGTTCCAGTAGCAACAGACGATCGCAGTAACGCGCGGCCAGATTGAGGTCGTGCAGGATCACCAGCACCGCCGCGCCCTGCCGGGCGAAGGCGCAGGTGGCCTGCAATGTGGTGTGCTGATGCAGCGGGTCGAGCATCGAGGTGGGCTCATCGAGCAGCAGCATCTGCCCCTCGCCGCCCGGCCAGAGCTGCGCCAGCACCCTTGCCAGGTGCACACGCTGACGCTCGCCACCGGACAACGCCAGGTAACTGCGCCCGGCCAGGTGCAACGCATCGGCCGCCGCCAGCGCCTGCGTGATGATCTGCGCATCGCGCACGCGGCCGCTGGCATGGGGCAAACGGCCCATGCCGACCACGTCTTCCACGCGAAAGGCAAAGTTCAGCGTCGACGTCTGCGGCAATACCGCCAGGCGTTGCGCACGCTCACTGCCCGGCCAGTCCTGCAAGCGCCGCTGATCCAGCCAGACAGCGCCATGGCTCGCCGGCAGCTCACCACACAAGGCCCCCAGCAAGGTGCTCTTGCCGGCCCCATTGGGCCCCAGCACCCCCAGTACTTCGCCCGGGCGCAACTGCAGATTGATATCCGCCAACACCGTGCTGGAGCCGCGCCGTACCGCCAGATTTTCCGCACGCAGCATCAGGTACGCCCCCGCAGCAACAGATAAAGGAAGAACGGCGCGCCAATCAGCGCCGTGACGATACCGATCGGCAATTCCGCCGGAGCCAGCACCAGCCGCGCCGCTAGATCCGCCAATAACAACAGGCTGGCACCGGCCAGGGCCGAGGCCGGCAGCAGCACGCGATGATCCGGCCCGACCAGCAGGCGCACCAGATGCGGCACCACCAGGCCGATAAAACCGATCATTCCCGCCGCCGCCACGGCCGCGCCCACGCCGAGGGCGGTGCAGAACACCAGTTCGGCCTTGACCCGCTCCACGGCAAAGCCCAGATGGCGCGCCTCGGATTCGCCCAGCAGCAAGGCATTCAGCGCCCTGGCACGCCGCGGCAACCACAGCGCCACCGCCGCCGTCACCAGCAGCAGCGGCCACAAGCGGTTGTAACTGGCCCCATTGAGGCTACCCAGGTTCCAGAACGTCAGGGTGCGCAAGGTGGCGTCATCGGCCAGGTAGGTGAACAGGCCGATGGCCGCACCGGCCAGGGCGGTCAGCGCGATACCGGCCAGCAACATGGTCGCCACGCTGGTTTCGCCATCCCGGCGGCCCAGGCGATAGACCAGCGCGGTCACCCCCAGGCCGCCGATAAAGGCAAACAACGACAACAGATAAGGGGCGAACGCCTCCGGCAAACCGCCCAGGGCCGCGCCGCCGACAATCGCCACCGCCGCACCGAGGGCCGCACCGCTGGACACGCCGATCAGGCCTGGGTCGGCCAGCGGATTGCGGAACAGCCCCTGCATCGCCACCCCGCACAGCGCCAGCACCGCGCCGACCAGCAGCCCGAGCAGGGTGCGCGGCAGACGGATCTGCCCGAGGATCAGTTCGGCCTGAGCCAAACCCTCGCCCGGCAACGGCAACCCGAGCAGGCGCAGCGCCGCCCTGAGCGTGTCGGCCAGCGGCAGACTGACCGGCCCCAGGGCCAGGGATAACCAAAGCGCGAGCGCCAGCAACAGGCCCAGTGCGATAAACAGTGAGCGCGGACGAATAACAGGATTCATGGCGTGGGCTTGGCTTCGGCGACCAGAGATTGGCTGGCAGGATAAAAGGCTGCGGACCAGGCCGCCAGCCCAACGCACTGGCTGGATCAGCCACCCGCCGATAATCCGCGCCAAAGCAAAACGACAACCACTGATAGAGCCGCCCTTTCACTTGCGCGCCAAGGCGGCATAATGCCGGCCTGTCGGGGAGGTTCCTATGCTGCGTTTATGTGCACCGGATGAGTTGGTCGAAGGCCAGAGCCGGGGCTTCGAGATGGCCGGAGAGAAACTGTTTGCCGTGCGCAAGGACGGCCGGCCGTATGCCTATCGCAATCGCTGCCCGCACCGTGGCATCCCGCTGGAATGGCTGCCCGACCAGTTTCTCGATGCCAGCGCCAGCCTGATTCAGTGCGCCACCCATGGCGCACTGTTTCTGATCGAATCCGGCGAATGCGTCGCCGGCCCCTGTGCTGGGCAATCGCTGCAAGAGCTTGCCATCCGCGAAGATGATCTGGGCATCTGGGTCGAGCTAAACGACATTTAAGAACCTGTATTACGATCTCGCGAGCTAGAGCCATACAAGGCAAAAACAGGCGAGGAAGCGGAGTTTACTGGTGTAAATGAGCATTCCGAGCCTGTTTTTAACGCAGTAGGGCCGACGTGCAGCAGATCGTAAATAGGTTCTAAAGGCCTGCGGCCTGCAGGCGCTGTGCATGCTCGACAAAGAGTTTGACCGGCTCGGCACCTTTGCCGACCAGGCCGAAGGTCTGATTGATGATGTCGAAGTGATCCAGCGGGTACTGATCGCCGATCACCGTACCCAGGTGCGAGCTGTAGCGCCCGACCATGCCGTCGCACTGCCCAACCTCGCGCTGAAAGGTTCGCGCAAATAGCCGGCAGGCGAGATTCGGGCCATCGAAACGGTTGCCACCCATATTGGTGATGCCCGGCTGGATGGTGCCGGACCAGGAGTAGTAGCGCACGCCATTGACCTCGGCCGCGCCCTCACCGCCCCAGACTTCCGGCAGCCCCTGCGGATACTGCAGATTGAAGGCTGCCACGCCGTCGCGGGTCAGCGATTGCTGCGCTGCCGCCACATCCATCGGCAGCGGTTCGCCCTTATAGCCGCGCTCCAGCCAGGCCATGCAGCGGGCCACCCCACGCAGCAAGGCGCTTAGCACACGCTCGCGCAGGCTGCCCTGGGGCGCTCTGCGGGTCAGAAAATCCGCCAGTTCCGAGCCATGGTTGGGCCCGGCCACCGAGGTGACCGAGGCCACCCATTCGGGCTTTAGCGCGGCCACATAGCGCGCCGTCAGGGCACCCTGGCTATGGCCGATCAGGTGCACCTTTTCTGCGCCGGTCTGCTGCATCACATCGGCGATGCGCAGCAGCAATTGCTCGCCACGCACCTCGGTGGAGTGCACCGAAGACACCAGCACCGGGAAGACTGTTGCACCGAGCCGGCGCAGCGCCGTGACGATGCCGTACCAGTAGGGGTAACCGAGCAGGCTGATAAAACCGAGCAAACCTGGCACCAGGACCAGGGGATAACGGAGTGCAGTAGATGTCGACATCGCAAACCATCCTTGTGTCATACCGCCGAGAAAGAAAGTGCAGAACCACAACGCATGCCAGGGCACGTCATATGGAAGGCAAAGTGGAGAGTGGGCAAGGCAGCAGTCCCTGTCATATAGTCCAGCCCTCACTTTGCGCTGCCGTGACCATGCACACCATCGAACGGATTTACCCGAAGGATCTCGACCCACAGAACCCGGATGACCAGGCCAGCCTGCAGATTCATATGCAGCGCTACGAGTTCGCAGCCCTGCACCTCAGCGGCCGGCGCGTGCTGGATATGGCTTGCGGCTGCGGCTACGGCACGGCCCTGCTGGCCGAGCGCAACCCTGACAAACAGGTCACCGGGGTGGACATCGATCCGGCGGCAGTTGCCTACGCCCGCGAGCATTACCAACTGGCCAACCTGCGTTATGAATGCGCCGATGCCGAACAGTTTGGCAGCGACCTGGGCTTCGACTGCATCGTCAGCCTGGAAACCATCGAGCATTTGCCGCGCCCGCAGGCGCTGCTGGCCAACTATGCGCGCTTATTGGCCGAGGGTGGCAAGGTTATCGCCTCGGTGCCGATCACCCCGACCCTGGACGGCAACCCCCACCACCTGCATGACTTCAGCAAACGCAGCTTTTATGCGCTGTTCCGTCAGCAAGGGCTGCTCGCCCGCCAGCAGTTGGAGCAGATTCAGTGGTGGCAGTTCAAAGGCCTGTTCTCGAAACAGGCCGATGAGCACAAACAGCACCGCTCCGAAGGGGTCGGCAATGCCGTGCTGCTGTATTACCGGCGTCACCCGCTGTACCTGTTCAGCCGGCTGTATTCGATGCTGCGCCATGGCTTTAGCAATCGTTACCTGACCTGCGTGTTTAGCCGCTGACTGTCGCCCAAGTAAACCCCATATAACCTCGTAGGGTGGATGACGCTTCACCCATCCACCAACGGCAATGGTGGATGAAAACAGCGTCATCCACCCTGCACCGCTCTGCTCGCCCCGGCACAATCCAGGGCTACGGTATGGCGTTACCCCCTGCCGGCATAGCCTCGAGCGGACGACGGCGGTAGATCCAAATCCGCTTAAGCACGGTCGAGAACTGCTTCCACAGGCTGCCGTTGTTATAGACCTGGCCGTAACGCTCGGCGATCTCACGCACCTCCATCGCCAACGCCGCATAGCGACGCGCCGGCAGGTCGGGAAACAGGTGGTGCTCGATCTGGTGGCTAAGGTTGCCCGTCAGAATGTGGAAAAACGGCCCCCCATTCAGATTGCTGGAGCCGCGCAGCTGACGCAGGTACCAGTGGCCGCGACTCTCGCCGACCACCGACTCCTTGGAAAACACCGCCGCCTGCTCGGTAAAGTGGCCGCAGAAGATCACTGTGAAGGTCCACAGATTGCGCAGCAGGTTGGCCACGACATTACCGGCCAGCACCGCCAGGGCATTGGCCCCGAGCAGCAGCGCCAGCAGCGGGAAGAACAGGTAATCCTTGCCCCACTGCCGCAGGATCTTGGCATTGAACTGGCGGATCAGCGGGCGCACCTCGGCCTTGCTCAGCTTGCCCTTGTAGAGCTTGTCCAGGCGCAGATGCTGGATCGCCACCGAGTACTGGAACAACACGGCCTGGATCGTCACCCACAGCGGCTGCCAGCGGTAGAACGGCTTCCAGCGCTGCTCGGGAAACAGCCGCACCACGCCATAACCGACGTCATCGTCCATGCCCAGCACATTGGTCCAGGTGTGGTGCACATGGTTGTGGGTGTGCCGCCAGAAATCGCTGGGCCCGGCGATATCCCACTCATAGCTGCGCCCGGCCAACTCGGGGTCATTCATCCAGTCGTACTGGCCGTGCATGACGTTATGGCCCAGCTCCATATTCTCGAGAATCTTGCCCAGGCCCAGCAGCAGTGTGCCCAGCAGCCAGGTCGGCGGAAACCAGCCGAGCATCAGCAGGCCGCGCCCGCTCCAGCAGCAGAACCGCACTGCCGCGCGAATCCGCCGGATATAGCGGGCGTCGGCTTCACCCAGGTCGGCCAGGGTGCGCTGGCGCAGGGCATCCAGCTCATCGCCGAAGGCGTTCAGTTCATCCACGGACAGTTCGCGATCACGACGCATGGGGATTCCCTTAAAGTGAACAGGCCGTTGAAAACGTAGGCGAGGCAGCCGAGACAAGGCAAAAACAGGCGAAAAAGCGGAGTTTGCTGGTGCAAATGAGCATTTTGAGCCTGTTTTTAACGCCGGATCGGCAACGCAGGTAGTTTTTCAATGGTCTGTTAAAGATCAATCTCGACATCGCTATGGGGTGCACTTACGCATAAACGTATGGGTTGCCCCGGCTCGCTGAACAACAGGCCGCTGCGCAAATCGCGCACCGTGCCGCTCAGCAAGGTGCAGGTGCAGCTGGCGCAGATGCCCTGGCGACAGCCGTGGGCCGGCTGCAGGCCATGGGCCTCGGCCTGCTCCAGCAGACTGTGCTGATTATTGGCAAGCGCCTGCTGATGGCTGCGGGCAAAGCCCAGGCGCACCGCACGCAGGCTGACGTCGGCGCGCAGCACGGGCGCAGTGAAGGCCTCGACCTGCAGCGCACCGGGCAAGCCGGCGGCCTGCCACCACTGTTGCACCTGGGCGACAAAGCCAGCCGGGCCGCAGGCCAGCACCTGGCGTTGATCCAGCTGGGTGACCCCGGCCAGATGTTCGCCCGCAAAGCGCCCAGTCAACCCGCCTGATTCCGCACCGGAGGCGGTCAGCGACCAGCGCACCTGCAGGTTGCCGTGCTGCGCCTGCAAGGCCTGCAACTCGGCGACAAAGCCGCGCTGGCCCTGCCCGCGTACGTAATGCAGCAGCGTGATCGGCGCGCTGCAGCCCTGGGCCAGGGCGGCGCGCAGCATGCCCAAGAGCGGCGTGATGCCACTGCCGGCGGCGAGCAGCAGCACGCCCTGCTGCGCCTCGGGCCAGCTCAGCTCGCCATACACCGGGCCCAGTTCCAGCACATCGCCGACCGCCAGGTGCTCCAGCAGATAAGGCGACACACGCCCGCCCGGTTGATGCTTGACGGCGATCTGCAAGCGGCCCTTCGACTGCACCGCGGTCAGGCTGTAACTGCGGTTCAGGCGTACACCATCACGCTCGAGATACAGCTGCAGATGCTGCCCCGGCTGCGCGCCGCGCCAGTTGCCGTTGGCGCGCAGGGTCAATTCGAGCATGTCATCGGCCACCCACTGGCGCTGGGTGATCCGGGCAAACACGCGGTTCAGACGCAGCGCCGGATGCAGCAGCGCCAGCCCGGCATCGACATCGCTTTCCCGCAACCAGCCATGGGCGACCAGCACGCGCAGCGGATCCAGCAGGCTTGCGAGCCCACGCACCCAGGCAAAAGGAAGAAGGGCCACGGCAAGACTCCAGTGAACAATTGTTCACTAGACTGTCAGAGCACCACAATTCAGTCAACACTCGTACACTCAACGACGACAACGCAGCCGCACCGGGCCCTTCGGGTTGCGCTGAAATGGCAACAGCCCCTAGAGTGCTGGGCTGATTGAACCATGCAGAGCCAGGAAGCTTGAAACCACTACAACCACGCGCCGAACAAAAACTGCAGACCCGCCACGCCCTGATGGATGCGGCGCGCAGCCTGATGGACAGCGGCCGTGGCTTCGGCAGCCTGAGCCTGCGCGAGGTGGCACGCTGCGCCGGCATCGTGCCGACCGGCTTCTATCGGCATTTCGACGATATGGACGCACTGGGCCTGGCCCTGGTGGCCGAAGTGGGGGAAACCTTTCGCGACACCATCCGCCAGGTCCGCCACCACGAGTTCGAGCTGGGCGGGGTGATCGACGCCTCGGTGCGCATCTTCCTCGATGCGGTGGCGGCCAACCGCTCGCAATTCCTGTTTCTCGCTCGCGAGCAGTACGGCGGCTCGCTGCCGGTACGCCAGGCCGTGGGCGCACTGCGCGAACGCATCACCGCCGACCTGGTGGCAGATCTGGCGGCCATGCCGAAGCTGCAGCACTTTGACGCCCCGGCGCAGAACGTGATCGCCGACCTGGTGGTGAAAACCGTATTCGCCACCCTGCCCGAACTGATCGACCCACCCGCAGCGGCCCTGCCGATGCACGCCTCCCCCGAGGTCAAGATGATCGAGCAGCTGCGCTTTATCTTTATCGGGGCCAAACACTGGCAAGGCCTGGGTCCGCACAAAGACTGAGCGCACCAATATCGCGCACAGAATTGCCGGGCGCACCAAAGCACAGCCTACACGGCACAACCCTTAGGCATTTTCCCGCCGCACAGCCCGCCCTGCGCGGCCAGACAGCAGTTTGGCAAGGCCCTTGCTCTATAACCGGCATTGACCTGCCGGAAACTGCCCCATGTTGGTGATCCACCGCCGTATTGCCGCCCAGCCGCACTGGGACGCCGAACTCGAACTGAGCTTCGAGGCCCGCAGCAAAAGCCGCCTACGCTGCTTCAGCCGCAGCGGCGAGGATGTCGGCCTGTTTCTCGAGCGCGGCCAACCCGCCCTGCACGACGGCGAATGCCTGCAAGCCGAAGACGGTCGTATCGTCCGCGTGGTCGCCCGCCCCGAGCCGCTGCTGCACGTCACCTGCGCCAACCCCTTCGAGCTGATGCGCGCCGCCTATCACCTGGGCAACCGCCATGTCGCCCTGCAGCTGGGCGATGGCTGGCTGCGCCTGCCGGACGACTACGTGCTCAAGGCCATGCTCGAACAGCTGGGGGCCACGGTGGAACCGATCGAAGCGCCCTACCAGCCCGAGCAGGGTGCCTACGGCGGCGGCCATCACCACTCCCATGCCGGCGATGCCGAGTTCAGCTACGCACCTCGTCTGCATCAGTTCGGTGCACGCACGTGAATCCAGCCTGGCAACTGCTTCGGCTCGCCAGCCCGCAATTGCCGATTGGTGGTTATAGCTATTCCCAGGGCCTGGAAATGGCCGTCGAGCAGGGCCTGGTCGATAGCGCAGAGAGCGCCCATGTATGGATTGCCGATCAGCTGCTGCTGAATCTCGCGCGCTTCGAAGCGCCTCTGCTGCTCGCCCATTGCCAGGCCGCCGCAAGCGAAGACTGGGCGCAACTGCGCAACCTGGCCGAACAACAGCGCGCCAGCCGCGAAACCCGCGAGCTGCGCCTGGAAAGCCGGCAGATGGGTTACTCCTTGCAACAACTGCTGAGCGGCCTGCCGGAGCTGGATCAGCCGGCGCAACAGCTGTTCAGCGCACTGGACGAACCCGGCCTGGCCGTCGGCTGGGCTCTGGCCGCCCGCGCCTGGCAGATCGCGCCGCAGGACGCCCTGGCCGCCTGGCTCTGGGGCTGGTTGGAAAACCAACTGGCGGTGCTGATGAAAACCCTGCCGCTGGGTCAGCAAGCCGCACAACGCCTGACCTCGCAACTGCTGCCGTTGCTCGACCAGGCGCAGCGTCAGGCCAGTGAGCTTGAACCGCAGCACTGGGGCAGCGCCGCCTTCGGCCTGACCCTGGCGAGCATGGCGCACGAGCGCCAATACAGCCGTTTATTCCGTTCTTGATGATAAGGAAGCCCCAAGCATGAACAGCCAACCCCTGCGTATCGGCATCGGTGGCCCGGTCGGCTCCGGCAAGACCGCCCTGACCCTGGCCCTGTGCCTGACCCTGCGCGAGCGCTACAACCTGGCGGTGGTGACCAACGATATCTACACCCAGGAAGACGCCCAGTTTCTGGTGCGCAACGAGGCCCTGGCCCCGGAGCGGATCATCGGCGTGGAAACCGGCGGCTGCCCGCACACGGCGATTCGCGAGGACGCCTCGATCAACCTGGAAGCGGTCGATCAGCTCAACCGGCGCTTTCCGGGCCTGGATCTGATCATCGTCGAGTCCGGCGGCGACAACCTCTCGGCCACCTTCAGCCCCGAGCTGTCGGACCTGACCATCTACGTGATCGACGTCTCGGCCGGTGACAAGCTGCCGCGCAAGGGCGGGCCGGGCATCTGCAAATCCGACCTGCTGGTGATCAACAAGATCGACCTGGCCCCGTTGGTCGGTGCCTCCCTCGAGGTGATGGAGCGCGACACCCTGAAGATGCGCGGCGACAAGCCGTTCGTGTTCAGCAATCAGAAAATCGGCCTGGGTCTGGAGCAGATCATCGCCTTTATCGAACAACACGGCATGCTCACGGCCGCCTGACGCGCCATATTCAGTCAAGGAGACACCCCATGAACCTGCGTAAATCCCTGTTCGCCATCGCCCTGTTCCTCAGCCCGGCCGTGGCCTTCGCCCACACCGGCCACGACCACGCCGGGCTGCTGGCCGGCCTGGCGCACCCGCTCTTCGGCCTCGACCACCTGCTGGCGATGCTCGCCGTCGGCCTGTGGGCCGCGCAGCAATCCGGCGCGGCGCGCTGGGCGCTGCCGCTGTGCTTTGTCGGCAGCATGCTGGTTGGCGGCCTGCTCGGCTTCAGCGGTGTGCAGATCGCGCTGATGGAGACCGGCATCGCCGCCTCGGTATTGGCCTTCGGCCTGCTGGTGGCGGTGGCCATCCGCCTGCCGATGATCGTCGCCATCGCCCTGACCGCCCTGTTCGCCCTGACCCACGGCGTCGCCCACGGCCTGGAACTGCCGGAGCTGGCCAACCCCTGGGGCTATGCCGCAGGTTTCGTGATGGCCACCGCCACCCTGCATGCCAGCGGTTATGCCCTGGTACGCCTGCTGCCGCAGGCCGCCGCGCCCCTGGTGCGAGTGCTGGGGGCCGCCTCGGCGCTGACCGGTGCCTGGCTGCTGGCAGCCTGAACGACAAGTCCCGCGGGTGCGGACAGGTCGCCCGGCCTGAACCACCCGCCTCGGCCCGCGGCCAGCGATCTGGCCGCAATCGTCTCTCACCTGTCGCCTTTCACCTCTCGCCCAGCGCCGCCGGCTTTGTCATAGTCTGGGCTTAAAACCGCCCCTGCCTTGCCGTTCTGGAACCCTGCCATGTTGCGCGCTGCCCGTTTTCTGCTGATCCCCTTGCTGCTGATTGCCGTTGCCCTGATTGCCCTGACCCAGAGCAGTCGCCCGGCCAGCCAACCGGCCGTGCTCGCGGCACTCGGCGAACAACCGCTGGTGATCGCCCACCGTGGCGGCAAAGGCCTGTGGCCGGAGAACAGCCTGTTTGCCTTCGAGCGCGCCAGCGCCCTGGGCGTGGACATGCTGGAGATGGACCTGCACCGCTCCAACGATGGCGAACTGGTAGTGATTCACGACCGCACCCTGGAGCGCACCACCGATGGCCAAGGCCCGGTCGCCGCGCTCAGCCTGGAACAATTGCAGGCCCTGGATGCCGGCTATCGCTGGAGCGCCGATGGCGGCCAGAGTTACCCCTACCGCGACCAGGGCATCCGCATCCCGAGCTTCGCCGAGGTGCTCGAACGCTTCCCCGCAACGCCCAAGGTGATCGAAATCAAGGTGCCGGATATCGGCATGGAAGCGCAGCTCTGCGCCGAACTGAAGGCCCATCGGCAACTCGAGCGGGTGATAGTCGGCAGTTTCTATGACCGCAGCCTGCAACTGTTCCGCGAGCAGTGCCCCGGCGTTGCCACGTCCGCCGGCCCGGGTTCGGTGCGCATGTTGGTGGCACTCAACTGGACGGGCCTGACCAGCCTGCTGTCGCCCAGCTACCAGGTGCTGCAGATCCCCGAATACCACAACGACCTGCATATCGCCAGCCCCAGGCTGCTACAGAATGCCCAGGCGCGGGGCCTCAACGTGCAGCTGTGGACCATCAACGAGCAACCGGCCATGCGTCGCCTGCTCGACCTGGGTGCCCACGCGCTGATAACCGACTACCCGGATCGCGCCCTGCAGGTGCTGGGGCGCTCGACCCGGCTCAGTGCCCTGGAAACTGAATAGAGCGCTGTAGAAAAAATCACCGGGAGTGGCTTTTGACGTCGCTCCGCGGCGGCCCCGAAGGGGTGGCCACCAGGGATGGCGGTGCACAAAAAACAACCAATCATGCGCAGACCACAGCGGCTGTGGCCTGGACGCAAGCGTGCGCAGCTTATCCACAGATCGCTCCACAGCAAACCGGGATAAGTATTTCAAGTGCCCCGACACCTGTGGGCAAACCCTTGAAATAGCTTGATTATTTCTTGACCCAAGGCTGACGACATGCCGCATGGAACCATGCCTGGCAGGTTGATCAAAAATCCATCAAGGCGCTCCAGGCCAGACTGCAGAAGGCCTGCAAGCAGGCATACCGGAGTTATCAACAGCTCTACCCACAGTAGTCGTGGACAACTTAATCGCTACCCTGTCTGCGCCCGAATAACCAGCCTAACCTGCTGTTTACACTCTAAAAAATTAGCCGGTCAAAAAACGTACAGATCGCCTGATAAGCCGCAGGACTAAGGCTGCAACCGCCTGCACCCACCTTATCCACAGTTCGCTCCACAGTCTTTGTGCACAACTTGACGGACGCCGTGATACGGGCTGTGCATAAGTACCTGGCTATGGCGCTTATCGAGACAATCAACCGGCCAGCCACCGTATTCAGGCATAACCTCGCAGCATCAACCGAGGAGATGTGCCATGCCATTCCATGAACTGTTACGCAGCCTGCTCGCCGCCTATGCCAGTGGTGCCAGCGGCCGCAGTAGCGACTGAACTACGCTCCTGGGCGGATGCGCTGCAAGCCGGGGCCCGCCAGCTATGGCCGTTGCCGGCCGACTCACGTATAAATTTGCGCCAACCGCCACTGCCTCGCGCAGTGGCGCGCCCCTGCTTACAGCCCATAGAAAGGATGCCTCTGATGGCCGGTGCCAGCCTGTTAACCCTGCTCGACGACATCGCCACCGTTCTCGACGACGTGGCCCTGATGACCAAAGTCGCCGCCAAGAAAACCGCCGGCGTACTGGGTGACGACCTGGCGCTGAATGCCCAGCAGGTCAGCGGCGTGCGCGCCGAACGCGAGCTGCCGGTGGTCTGGGCGGTGGCCATGGGGTCACTGAAGAACAAACTGATCCTGGTGCCTGCCGCCCTGCTGATCAGCGCCTTCGCGCCCTGGGCGGTGACGCCATTGCTGATGTTCGGCGGGGCCTTCCTCTGCTACGAGGGCTTCGAAAAACTCGCGCACAAGTTCCTCCACAGCAAGGCCGAGGATCAGGCCCAGCATAAGGAACTGCTGCACGCCGTGGCCGATCCCGAGGTGGATCTGCTGGCGTTCGAGCAGGACAAGATCAAAGGCGCGATCCGCACCGACTTTATCCTCTCGGCAGAAATCATCGCCATTACCCTCGGCACCGTGGCCCTGGCCAGTTTCGGCAAGCAGGTGGCGGTGCTCTCGGGCATCGCCCTGCTGATGACGGCCGGGGTTTACGGCCTGGTGGCGGGTATCGTCAAGCTGGATGACGCCGGCCTGTACCTCAACCAGCGCGCCGGCGACGGCCTGGGCAGCCGCCTGCAACGCAGCATTGGCCGCGGCATTCTGTTTACCGCGCCGTACATGATGAAGGGCCTGTCGATTCTCGGCACCGCGGCGATGTTTATGGTCGGCGGTGGCATCCTCACCCACGGCGTGCATGCCGCCCAAGCGTGGATCGAGCGGTTGGCGCAGAGCGTGGCGGCCAGCAGCGGTCTGCTCGCCGCCTTGCTGCCGACCCTGCTCAACGCCATCGCCGGAATCATCGCCGGGGCCGTGGCCCTACTCCTGGTAAGCCTGGCGACGCGCGCCTGGAAAGCGATCGAGCGCTGACCAGACAGGGTGCGCGCGGCGCACCCTGTAACGCTGACACCGCCTTACTCAAGCAGCTCGAACAGGGCGACGTTGCCGCTCTTTTCCAGGCCGGTGACCAGGAAGTGTCGACCGTTGCGCTCGACATGGGCCAGGCCTTCCGGGGCCAGCTTGCCGGAACCCGCGCCCTCGCCCGCACCTACGACCTGCAGCACCTCGGGTTGCGCCGGCTGATCCAGATCGATCAGGGCCAGGGCATCGGCGCGTTCCAGGGTGGCAACCGCCAGGCGCTTGCCGAAGGCATCGAAGCTCACCACGCCTTCCGGCTCGCTGCCCTTGTTGGGGCTGCGCGCGTCCGGGTAGACGCCGGCCTTTGCCGCCATATCGTCGAGCTGGCTGCCGGTGTCGCCGAGCAACTTGCCGCTCAGGGCATCGAACACGCTGACCGTGCGCCCGCCACCGCTGGGCAGACCGGCCTTGGTCTTGGCGATTTTCGGGTCGCTATCGCCTTCATCGGCGCTGATCAGATAACGGCCATCGGCGCTCACCGCCAGGGCATCCGGCTCGCGCAGGGCGAACAGCTCGCCACTCGGCTGATACATGCCGTCATCCAGGATATCCGCGGCATGGCGCACGGTGCCGAGGCCAAACACCTTGTCCAGCTTGCCTTGCAGCACATCGACCACGGCAATCGCGTTGTTTTCCTGCAGGCTGACATAGGCGCGCGCACCGTCCGGACTGAAGGTCACGTACTCCGGTTCGATATGCTCGGGACTGGTGCCGAAGGGAATCTTCAACTCTTCGCCGTCGATCACCCGCTCCAGTAGGCGCTGGTGCTCGGCCTGGGTCGCGCCCTCGACGCCGGCCAGGTCTGGCAGCGTGATCAGGCTGTGCTTGGCCGCCGCCACGCCGCCGCGCAGATCGATCAGACTGATCGAGCCCGCGCCGCTGCGAAAGCCCTCGCCGTCGCGCACATAGCCCTCGCCTTCGTTGGCCACCACGACAAAATCACCCTTGGGCGAAAACGCCAGGCTGTCCGGCCAGATACCTATCTCAATGGTATTGAACAGCTTGCCATCGGCCGCCGCACGGAACTCGACCCGGCCGTTTTTCAGGCCATCGCTGTTGCGGATGCACACGGCAAACAGGTCTTCGCTGGGGTGGAAAATCGCCGAGGTGATTTCCCCCGCGCCTGCCGCCACCAGGTTATGCCGGGCGATGCGCTCGAGGCCCTTGGCCGGGTCGAGCTGCAGAATATCCACCAGCCCTTCGGCGCTGTTGGAGACGATCACGCGCATGCTCGAGGCCTGTACACTGACGATCTCGGTGCCAGCGGCAAAGCCGCTCTGGTACAGCGCCAGGGGTTTAAGCTCAAGGGCCGAGGCCAAGGGAGCCAGGGCCAAAAGCACACAAAAGGTAGGGATTTGCAGCACAACAACTATCCTTATGCAAAGACATGGGGATTGAACAAATCCGCAGCAGTCTTCACCCGCAGGATGACGCTTTGATGAAGCATTGATGGCATTTCATCCTTGCCACCGAGGTGGTATTACTGCGCCACGACCAGGCGCATGGCTGTAATCCCGGTGCAACTGAGGGGCATCAATGAAATGGAAGAACCTGTTCGTCGCACTGCTATGCCTGCTGCCCTGCGCGGCGACCCAGGCCAGCGAACAGCGCGTACTCAATATCAGCGTCGGCGACTGGCCGCCCTACCTCTCCAGCGAGATGAAACATAGCGGCGTGATTGCCCACCTGATCAGCGACCTGTTCGCCGATCAGGGTTATCACGTGGAGTTCCAGTTTCTGCCCTGGCCCCGCGCCTATGCGTCTGCCGCCGCGGGGCGTTTCGATGCCAGCGCGATATGGATGCACAAGACCGAGCGTGAGGCCGACTTTCTGTTCAGCGCGCCGCTGCTCGACGAACAGTTCGTGTTCTTTCACCTGAAAAGCCTGCCCTTCGACTGGCAGCGTTTTGACGACCTCACCGGCATGACCCTGGGCGGCGGCCTGGAATACAGCTACGGCCCGGACTTCGACGCCTTTCTTGCCGAGGACAAGGTGAGGATCGAGCGGGTATCGAGCGATATGCAGAACTTCGAGAAGCTGCTCAAGGAACGCGTGGTGCTCTACCCCCAGGAAATCAACGTGGGCTATGCCGCCCTGCGCAACCACTTCAGCGCCGCCGATAGGGCCAAGATCACCCATCACCCCAAGCCTCTGCTGATAAACCTCAGCTACCTGATGCTGCCGAAAAGCCTGGAAGACAGCCCGGCGTTGCTCGAACGCTTCAACAAACGCCTGCAGCACTACCGCGCCAGCGGACGCTACCAGCGCTATTTCGACGACCTGCAACAGGGCCATTACCAGCTGGAAGCGCCTGACGCGCTACTTACACCCTAGCGCGGGCGGCCATCTGCACCTGCAACAGATCGGCCAATGGCAAGGCCACACCCAACCGGCTGAGGTTCCAGTAATGCCCTTCCAGCGTGCGGTTGACCAGCAGGGTCGCCGGTGCCGGTTGCAGGCTGCCCAACGCGCCCAGAACATCCGGCAGTAGGCGCTGGATCTGCTCATGCAAGGGCATGGCGGCGAAATCCCAGCGCGCGCCGGGTTGCAGCAACGGCCCGAGCAACCCATGCAGCTGACGGTACAGGCCATAGGGCGTGGTCGATTGCGGCTGGCGCGTGCCCAGGGCCTGGAAGGCGCTTTCCAGCTGCTCGCCGTCGCGCGCCTGCAGGGCCTGATAGGTCTGGGTGTAGGCGGCCAGCAGTTCTGCGGAGAGGTCCTGCACACAGCCGAAGTCATACACCACCAACTCACCCGCGGCGGTGTAGGCGAAGTTGCCCGGATGCGGGTCGGCATGCAGCAGCCCCAGTTCGAAGGCCTGGGCACTCAGCCAACGCACCAGGGTCAGGGCCAGACGCTCGCGCACCTCGGCACTGGCCTGGCTGACCTCGGCAAAGGGCAAACCGGCTTCCTCGCTCAGGGCCAGCACCCCGGGGCGGCAGAGGTCTTCCTGAGGCTGCGGCAGGCGCAGGCCCGGCCAGTCGGCGAAGTGCTGGCGAAAACGTTGCAGGCGCTGCATCTCGGCGGGGTAGTCCAGCTCGGCGCTGATCACCGCCGCCAGTTCCTGATACACGCCTTCCAGCTGCTCGGCCGGGGCGCGGAACAGACGTCCCAGCGGCAGCAAGCGGCGCAGCTGACGCAGGTCGGCCGCGCAGATCTCGGCAATCCCGGGGTACTGCACCTTGAGCACCAGCGCCCGCCCATCCAGGGCCACCGCACGGTGCACCTGGCCCAGCGAGGCGGCGGCAAAGGGCTGCTCGTCGATATGCCGGAAGAACTGCCCCAGGTCGTCGCCATAGACCTGCTGCAAATGGCCCCGCAGCGTCTCGAAGGGCAACGCCGGTACGCGGTTCTGCAAATTGCCGAGCGCTTCGGCCACCGGCGGCGGTAGCACGTCCTGCCACTGCGAGGCCATTTGCCCGAGCTTGAGCACCGGGCCTTTCATCTCCCCCAGCACCTCGCCGAGCAGGTCGCCCACCGGCTGCCAGTCGATGCCGCTGCGCCCCGGACGCAGGCCTTGCCCCAGCAGGCCACCGCCGATACGTGTGGCAGTGCCCGCCAGGGTGAGAAAGCGCCCCAGGGCGGACGCGGAAGGCGGTGCGGAGGTTCTGGCCATAGCGGTTTGCTCCTCGATACCACCCGATCATGCGCGCGCCGTCGGCGTTAACCAAGCGTTCGGCCGCTACGCCGGTCGGGACGGGCTTACCTGGCGTTCCAGTAGCGTTGCATTTCGACAAACAGAAAAGACGCGGTCCAGGTGATCAATACCAGGCCGGTAAGTGCCTCGATCCCGGTCAGGTAGCGCAAATCGCCGATCGGCTGGATATCGCCGAAGCCCAAAGTTGTAAAGGTGGTGAAGGAGAAATACACGCAGTCGAACAAGCCTCCGTCGGTATTGCCTTCAAGATGCCCCCAGCCTTCGGCGCGATCCATCAGGTAATAGGCGAAGGCGAATATCCAGACCTCGATGGCATGGGCGATCAACGCGCCGCCCACGCCGATGAGAATGCGCAGGCGATGCCTGACCTTCATGCGCGGCACCCACAGGCTCATCCTCAACAAAAATTCGTAGTGCAGCACCACCACGCATACGACGATCAGGCTGTTGACGGCGAATAAACTAATCACGGACTGTCTCGGTTAAGCGAAAGGTAACGACCTGCGCTAGCATACCCGACTGAGCGAGCCGAGCGGCCGGGCGGTTGCAGCGAACAGAACCTTGAATAATTGATCCCTATTCACAGGCGCAATGTGCTGTGCATTGGCCTGCGAAAAAGCCAGGCTGATCGTTTGGCCACCCAGAGGACGATCCCCATGGAGTTTTTGCGAACCCCCGACAGCCGCTTTGCCGACCTGCCCGGCTATGCGTTCAGCCCAAACTACCTGATGGTCGACGATAGCGAAGGCGGCCAATTGCGCGTGCATTATCTCGACGAAGGCCCCGCCGACGCCGACCCCGTATTGCTGATGCATGGCGAGCCGTCCTGGAGCTACCTGTACCGCAAGATGATCCCCATCCTGGTCGCCGCCGGGCACCGGGTGATCGCCCCCGACCTGGTCGGTTTCGGCCGTTCCGACAAACCGAGCCGCCGCCAGGACTACAGTTACCAGCGGCACGTCGACTGGATGCAGGCGCTGCTCGATCAATTGCAACTCGAGCGCATCACTCTGATCTGCCAGGACTGGGGCGGCTTGATCGGCCTGCGCCTGGTGGCGGAAAACCCCGGGCGTTTCGCCCGGGTGGTAGCGGCCAACACCATGCTGCCGACCGGCGACCATGCCCCCGGCGAGGCCTTCAGCAACTGGCAGAAATTCTCCCAGGAGGTGCCGGTATTCCCCGCCGGCGGGGTGCTCAAGGGCGGCACCGTCACGCCCCTGCCCCAGGCGGTGATCGACGCCTACGATGCGCCCTATCCGGACGAACGCTACAAGGAAGGCGCGCGCCAGTTCCCACTGCTGGTGCCGATCACCCCGGACGACCCCGCCAGCGAGAAGAACCGCGCCGCCTGGCAGGTGCTCGGCCAGTGGCAAAAACCCTTCCTCACCGCCTTCAGCGACTCGGACCCGATCACCGCCGGTGGCGACAAACTGATGCACAAGCTGATCCCCGGCACCCGCGGCCAGGCCCACACCACCATCGTCGGTGCTGGGCACTTCCTCCAGGAAGACCAGGGCGAACGGCTTGCCGAGGTGGTGGTGACGTTTATCGCCGCGACGCCGCTTTAGCAGGTCGACTCCGGTCAGGCGCGCCGCGGCCAGGCCGGATAGGCGCTATCGCTCTACCGCGAAGCGCCTGTCCAACCCGCTGTAGCCCATGCCCACGCCCTTGTGTACTTTCAGTTGCACCGGAATGCGCTCCTTCATCGCCTCGACGTGGCTGATCACGCCGATCATCTTGCCGCTGGCATTGAGGTTATCCAGGGCGTCCAGGGCCACTTCCAGGGTTTCGCCGTCGAGGGTACCGAAGCCTTCGTCGAGAAACAGCGAGTCGATGCTGGTCTTGTGGCTGACCAGATCGGACAGCGCCAGGGCCAGTGCCAGGCTGACCAGAAAGCTCTCGCCGCCGGAGAGGGTCTTGGTGTCGCGCGCCGCATCGGCCTGCCAGGTGTCGATCACCTCCAGTTCCAGCTCGCCGCTGCTGCGCCGCGCCAGCTGGTAGCGGCCATGCAGGCGTTCGAGCTGCTGGTTGGCCAGGTAGACCAGGTGATCGAGGGTCAGGCCCTGAGCGAACTTGCGGTACTTGGCCCCATCGGCCGAGCCGATCAGGCTGTTGAGCTGCTGCCACAGATCGTATTCGCCCTGCTTGGCGGCAATCGCTGCGAACAGGCTTTGCTGGCCGTGCCTGCGCGCGTCATCGCCCTGCAGCTGGGCGCGGATTTCCCCCTGGCGCTCGCTCAGGGCTTTTAATTGGGCATTAAGTGCCAGCAGTTGCTCATCCAGTTGCGCGAGATCGAGCAAAGTTGCCGAATTGGCCTGTAAGGCGGCCAGCTGCTGCGCGGCGGCACTGGCCAGGGCCTGGGCATCGCTCAAGGCCTTATCCAGACGCTGACGCAACTGCTGCAGCGCAGCGCGCTGAGCGTCATCCAGCAAGGCAGCCAGATAATCGGCTTCAGCATTAAAAGGGCTAACGGCCAGCGCCGCCGTCCACTGCTGCTCGGCCTGTTGCAGACGCGCGTGGTCACCCTGCAGACGGCTGGCCAACTCCTGGCGGCTACCGGCCAACTGCTGCTGACGGCGTTGCGCCTCTTCCAGTTGAACCTGTGCCTGCTGCAAGGCCGCCTGAGCATCGGCGGGCTTGGCCAAGGCCGGTTGGTCGGCTAAATCCAGCGCACTCCAGCGCTGCTGCCAGAGCGCCGCCTGCTGCACAGCAGCCTGCAGACCATGGTCCAGCTCGCTTAGCTGGCGCTGTAAATCCAGGCTTTGCTGCTGATTGTGCTGCCAGCGCTGCCACTCTGTTTGGCGCTCGGTGAGCCAGGCGCTGGCGTCGTCCGGCAGTTGATAACCGAACTCAGCCAGGGCTTGGCTTAGGCTAGAGGTGCGCTTATCGACCACCTGCAGCAGTTGCTGCAGACGCAATTGCCCTTGCTCACGCTGCTCCTGGCGCTGCTGCAGTTGCAGGTGGTTGAGTGCCTGCTGCTGCTCCAGCGCGCTGCACAGCTGCTGCAGATTTAGCCGCGCCTGCTGGTGCTGTTCAAGGAGGGTATTGAGCTGTTGCAACTGCTCGAGGCACTGCTCCAGCTGTTGCAGCTCAAGGCTTTGTTGCGCCTGCTGTTCAGCCAGAGTAACGGCATCGGCCAGCGGCTTTTCCAGCTGCGCGCTAAGCGCCTGCCAGCGTTCGTCCTGCTCGGCCTGGGTCTGCCGACCGCGCTCAAATTGCTGCTGTTGCTGCTCCAGACGCGCGGCTAGTTTTTCCAGCTCGCCGGCCAGTTGCCGGCCTTGTTCGGTCAGGGCCTCCAGCTCACTGCGCTTGCTGTTAAGCAGCGCCCTGGTCGCCGAAACATCCAGGGCCTGATAAGCGCTGATCGCCGGGTGCGACTCGGAGCCACACAACGGGCAGGCCTCGCCGGGTTGCAGCTGGGCGCGATGGGCTTCCAGGGCCTGGATGCGCTGTTCCTGCTCCAGCAGTTTTTCCTGGGCCTGCACCTGTTGCTGCAGGTCCTTGTAGCTCAGGCGCAACTGCGCCACCTCGGCACCCTTGGCTTGATGCTGCTCGCGCAAGCTGATCAGGGCGGTTGCCAGCTGGGTCTGCTCGACCGTCAGACGCTGCTGAGCCGTGGCCAATTCGCCCAGCTGAGTCAGCAGGCCGCCCTGGATATGCAGCTGCTGCCAGCGCTCACGCAAGGCCGCCTCGCTACGCCCGGCCAGCAGCCCATGCTGTTGCTGCTGCGCGGCGTCTTCCTGCTCGCGGGCCTGCTGCAGGCGAAGCTGTTCGCTGCCGAGCTGCTCAGCCTGCTGACCAAGCTGCGCCTGCAGTGCGGCGATGGTTTCTTGCAGTTGCTGCTGCCTCAGTTGCAGCTGGGCGATTTCCTCGGCCAGCTGCTGGCGCGCCTTTAGCTGCTCGCCCCAACTGCCGAGCTGTTCGCCCAGACGGCCATGCTGCGGCTGCGCGGCCAGTTGCTGTTGCAACCCCTGCAGGTGTTCGGCCAGTTGCTGACGCTGCGCCTGGCAATCGACAAGCAGCAGGGCGCTGAGTTCGCGGGCCTGCCAGCTGTGCTCGGCAATCGCCTGCTCAACCTGGCGCTGTTCCTCGGCATTCTGCTGTAGGCCTTGCTCGGTCTGCGTCAGGCTCTGGCGGGCCTGCTGCCAGTCATGGTGCAGCGGCTGCAAACGCAGGGCCGGCTCGCTGGCGGCCAGTTGCGCCAGCTGCGGCTGGGCTTGCTGTAAAGCCTGCTGCGCCGTCTGTTCGGCCTGCTGGCTGGCGTGCAACTGCACCTGGGCCTTATCCAGCTCCTCGCACCAGCGGCGCTGGCGCTGCACCTCGGCCTGTTGTGCGCTAAGCGTCGCTTCATCAATAGCCAGTTGCTCGGCCTGCGCCTGCAACTCGGTACGCTGCTCTTCGCTTAGCAACTCGACGCCGTCGGCCTTGGCGCGCAGCTGGTCGAGGGCGACCTTGACCTCGCGGCACTGCTCGAACACCCGCTGGGAAATCTGCCCGTAGATATCGGTGCCGGTCAGCTCTTCCAGCAGCTCGGCGCGCTGGTTGGCATTGGCTTCGAGAAAGGCGGCAAAACCGCCCTGGGCCAGCAGCATGGATTTGGTAAAGCGCTCGAAATCCAGCCCCGTCAGGCGCTCGGTTTCGCGCAGCTTTTCATTGATCTTGTCGGTGATGATCTGGCCATCGGCGGCGGCCAGCTCGACCTTGGGTGCCTGCAGCGCGCCGTCGGCCTTGTCGCGGGCGCGGCGCTGGCTCCAGAAGGCGCGATAACCCACGCCCTTGACCTCGAACTCGACCTCGGCCAGGCAGTCGGCGGTATGCCGACTCATCAGCTCGTTGGCGCTGGCCGACACCGTGCTCATGCGCGGCGTGCGGTGATACAGGGCCAGGCAGATGGCGTCGAGCAGCGTGGTCTTGCCCGCCCCGGTCGGCCCGGTAATGGCGAACAGGCCGTTGTCCTTGAACGGCTCGGCGGTGAAGTCGATCTTCCACTCGCCTTTTAGCGAATTAAGGTTTTTCAGGCGCAGGCTAAGGATCTTCATGCCTCGCCCTCGCGCAGCTCGCTTACCACCTGCCGATACAACCCCAGCAAGCACGCCTGTTCGGTGTCATCCAGACTTTCACTGCTTAGGCGTTGGGCGAACACGTCTTCCACGCTTAGTTCGTCCAGGGTTTCCCGGGCCTGGCCCTGCAGGCTGGCGCTGGCATTGCCGCGCTCGCGGCGGATACGCAGCACCTCCACCGGCAAGCCCTCGCACAGGGCGGCGATACGCAACTGCAGGTCGCTCAGGTAATCGTCGCTGCCGACCAGCACTTCCAGCCAGACCGGCTGCTCAGCGCTGCCCTGCTCTGCCGCTTGCTTGATCTGCACGTCCAGCTCTTTAAGCGAGCCGCGCAAGGACAGCAGCGGCTGAAAGCGCGGCACCGGCAGCGCGCTGATCTGGCGCACGCCGCTGCCATCGAGGTCCACCAGCAGCACCTCTTTCTGCTGCCTGGCTTCATCGAAGCTCAGGGCAATGGGCGAGCCGCAATAGCGGATGTGCTCCAGGCCGCCGACCTTCTGCGGCCGGTGGATATGCCCCAGGGCGATATAGGCCGCCGGCGGAAAGGCGCTGGTGGGAAAGGCCTCCAGGCTGCCGACATAGATCTCGCGCACCGAATCGCTGGCGCTGGCACCGACGGTGGTGAGATGGCCGGTGGCGATAATCGGCAGCTCGCCGCCCAGTTCGTCACGCTTCGCCTCGGCCAGGGCATAGAGCTGCTGGTAATGCTGGGCAATCGCCTGTTGCAGCGACTGCTGCTTGTCCTGAGCGCTCTGCCCGGCCTGGCTCTGCAGCACATCGCGGGGACGGATAAAGGGGATGCCGCAGAGCAGCGCCCCGGCCGATCCATCGCGCCGATGCAGCACCAGCAGCTGTTCATCCAGCGCCTCGCAGACCCCGGGAATCACCCGGGTACCCAGCTGCGCCAGCAGGGTCTTGCTTTCGCCGAGCATGGCCACCGAATCATGGTTGCCACCGAGCACCACCAGTTCGCAGCCGGTAGCGCGCAGTTCGACGATAAAGCGGTTGTACTGCTCGCGGGCATAGCTGGGCGGCGCGCCGGTGTCGAAGATATCGCCGGCGATCAGCACGGCATCGACGGCATGCGCGCGCACCTGCTCGATCAGCCAGGTGCAGAACGCCTGATGCTCGGCCTGGCGGGTCTTGCCCATAAAGTGCTGGCCAAGGTGCCAGTCGGAGCTGTGCAGAATGCGCATGCTTAGAACACCCAATCCTTGACCACCATATGGGTCTTCACTTTCTGCATACCGGGGAAGTTTTCGATCTCGCCGCGAATCTCGCTCAGGCGCTGCATCGACGCGGCCTCGATCACCACCAGCATATCGGTTTCGCCACTGATGCCGCTGCAGCGGCGCACCTCGGGGTATACGCGCATCAGCTCGACATAGTGCTCGCAACGCCCGCCCTGGTAGAACAGTTCCAGATAGGCCTTGATCGCCCCATCGCCCGGCACTGCCACCCGGGCGTGATAGCCGCCGATCACCCCGCTGTGTTCCAGCTGACGAATCCGCTCGCTGACCGCCGAGCGCGACAGGTTGACCTCGCGGGCGATCTGGCTGACGGGTAAGCGCGCATCGGCGCGCAACAGGGCGAGTATCTGCTGGTCGAACTTGTCCACGCGGGGCTCTCGAAAAAGGCAAATTGACGGGCAATTGCGCCAGTTCGTCGGTCAAAGCCGACGCTTCGCCAGCAGCCTGCAACAGCTGGGCGATTTAACATGGCGAACGAAACCGCAGAGCATACAACATGAGCCGTCTGAACCAGGAATTGGGCCTGCTGCAAGGGATTGGCCTGCTGAGTACCTCGCTGCTGGGCACCGGGATTTTCGTGATCCCGGCGCTGGCCGCCACCGCGGCCGGCGAGGCCTCGTTGTGGGCCTGGATGCTGCTGATCGCCCTGGTGCTGCCGGTGGCCTTTACCTTTGCCCAGCTGGGCCGCCACTTCCCCCATGCCGGCGGCGCGCCGCACCTGATCGGCCGTGCCTTCGGGGCACGCATGGAGCGCCTCAGCGCCCTGCTATTTCTCGCCGTGCTGCCGGTGGGTTTGCCGGCGGCGCTGAATATCGCCAGCGGCTTCTGGCAGGCGCTGTTCGATCTCAGCCGCGGCCAGGCCCTGGCCATTCAGCTGGGTACGCTCGTCGCCATGCTGCTACTCGGCCAGCGCCCGGCCAAGGCCAGCGGGATGATTCAGGGCGCGATCGCCGTGGCGATCATCGCCACCATCGCGCTGATCTGGTGGGTCGGCGAGCTGCCCGTCGGCAGCCAGCCGCTGCTGCCGCCCATCCAGGGCTCCTGGCATCTGCTGCCGGCGGCGCTGGGGGTGATGTTCTGGTGCTTTGTCGGCATCGAGGCCTTTACCCATATGGGCGAGGAGTTCAAGAACCCCGAGCGCGACTTCCCCCTGGCCCTGCTGTTTGGCGTGCTGCTGGCCGGCCTGGTGTACTGGGCCTGCTCGGTGGCGGTGCTGAGCTTTCAGGCCTACGGCGATGTGACCAGCGATGCCGCGTCCCTGCCGCGTATGCTCGACCTGCTGCTGGGCGAGAAGGCGCGCTGGATTGCCGCCACTGTGGGCTACCTGGCCTGCTTCGCCTCGATGAACGTCTATATGCAGGGCTTCGCCCGACTGATCTGGAGCCTGGCCGACGAGGGTAAACTGCCAAGCAGCCTGGCTCAACGCAACCAGCACGGCGTACCGGCCCGCGCCCTGCTGCTGGTGATAATCGCCTGCGCCCTGTGCACCGGCCTGGCCAGCGTGCTCGACCTGACCGTGGACGACCTGATCCGCTACGCCAACGGCAACTTCGTGGTCATCTACCTGCTCAGCATGGCCGCAGGCTGGGTGCTGCTGCGTGGCGTCTGGCGCTGGCTGGCCGCCTTCAGCGCGCTGCTGTGCACCCTGGTGCTGCTGATGCTCGGCATGGATGCCTGGTATGCCCTGGGTTTGCTGGTGCTACTGAGCGGCCTCGACTATCTGCGCAGCCCGCGCAAACAGCCGCTAGCAGGCCACTGAGCAACCTAGGCGAGGCCGGTTGCAATGCCGTATTGCCGACGCGGATCGTGTTTCAGCGGCCTGCTAAAGGTGACCTGAGGCCGCACATCCTTCTATCCTTGCTCTGAATAACGAGAAAGGATGCCCCATGCCCCGCGTACTCAATGACCTGAAAATCATGCTGCTGGCCAATCTGTGGATAGTGCCGGTGGTGGCCGCCCTGGTCGGCGCGGTTTTCTACTTCGTCGCCCCGCCACCGCCGATGAGCGCGGTCATGGCCACCGGTACAGAGAGCGGGGCTTACCGCCTGTTCGCCGAACGCCTGCGCGAAGAACTGGCCAAGCAAGGCTTCGAGCTGGAGCTGGTACCGAGCAAGGGCTCGCGGGATAACCTGGAACAGCTGCTGGCCGCGGGCGGCCCGGTCGAAATCGCCCTGGTGCAAAGCGGTATGGAGAGCCAGTTAGTCCAGGCCGACCGTGAGCGCCTGCAAAGCCTGGGGGCGGTCTACCAGGAGCCCTTGTGGCTGTTCTACCGCGCCGAGCTCAGCCTGGACCGCATCGCCGATCTGCTGCCCCTGCGCCTGGCACTCGGCAGCGCCGGTGGCGGCACCCAGGCGGCCACCGCGGCCATTCTCGGGGCCAATGCGATCGACCCCGAACACTACCCCCTCAACTGGCAAGCCAGCGGTGGCAGCAAAGCCGTGGCCGCCCTGATGGCCGGCGAACTGGACGCTGCCTTCTTCGTCGGCCCGGCGGAGAGTGCTCAGGTGCAGCAGCTGGCTGCCAACCCCGCGCTGCGCCTGGCGAACTTCCGCCGCGCGGCCGCCTATGAGGCACGCCTGCCGTTCTTCAATCGCCTCACGGTGGGCGAAGGCCTGCTCAACCTGGCGCAGAACAGCCCGCCCCGGGACACCCAGATCCTCTCCCCGGTCGCCACCCTGGTGATCAACCAGAACTTCCATCCGGGCCTGGTGCCGCTGTTTCTCGATGCCAGCCGCGAAGTGATGAAGAACGGCACCCTGCTCGACAAGGCCGGGGCCTTTCCCAGCGCCGAGCCCTTGACCTTCGAGCTGTCCGGCGATGCCGAGCATTACTACAAGAACGGCCTGCCGCTGCTGCAGCGCTACCTGCCGTTTCGCATCGCCTCCCTGGCCGATCGCTACATCATCCTGCTGATCCCCCTGCTGGTGGTGCTGATTCCGCTGCTCAAGGCAGTTGGCCCACTGTATCGCTGGCGCATTCGTGCGCGCATCTACCGCTGGTACAAGCACCTGCGCGAAGTTGACCGGCAATTGGATGCCGGCACCCTGCCCGAGCGCCTGGACGCCGAAGTGGAACGCCTGGAGCAGCTGGAAGACGAGCTGGCCAAGGTCGATGTGCCACTGTCCTACTCCAACGAGCTGTACGAACTGCATGTACACCTGCGCTATGTGATCGAGCGTCTGCATACCCTGCAACAGCGCCGGACGCCCCCGGGCCAGCCAGTCAGGTAAACTGCGCGCCACTCCCTGGCCGTTGCCCCGCCGAAGCGGCGGCGCAACGCCCCTGTTCACCGCTCACGCTATTTGAAGAGAACCTGCATGCCGATCCGCCACTGCATCGTCCACCTGATCGACAAGAAGCCCGATGGCACGCCCGCCGTGCTGCATGCCCGGGACACCGAGCTGGGCGCGTCCCAGGCCATCGAGAACATGCTCGCCGACCTCAACGAGAGCTATAACGCCAAGCAAGGCAAGGCCTGGGGCTTTTTCCACGCCGAGTCCGGGGCCTACCCGTTCAGCGGCTGGTTGAAGCACTATCTCGACGGCGGTCAGGATTTCGCCGCCTTCAGCCGTCAGGCAGTCGAGCAATTGCAGAAGCTGATGGAGGAATCCAACCTGTCCACCGGCGGCCATGTGCTGTTCGCCCACTACCAGCAGGGCATGACCGACTACCTGGCCATCGCCCTGTTGCACCACAGCGAAGGCGTGGCGGTCAACGAGGCGCTGGACGTGACCCCGGCCAAGCACCTCGACCTGGGCCAACTGCACCTGGCGGCGCGGATCAATATTTCCGAGTGGCAGAACAATGCCCACTCCAAGCAGTACATCTCCTTTATCAAGGGCAAGAACGGCAAGAAGGTCTCGGAGTATTTCCGCGACTTTATCGGCTGCCAGGAAGGCGTCGACGGCCCGGGCGAGACCCGCACCCTGCTCAAGGCCTTCAGCGACTTCGTCGAAAGCGAAGACCTGCCGGAAGAGCAGGCCCGCGAGAAGACCAAGACCCTGGTTGGCTATGCCAGCAGCCAGGCCAAGATGGGCGAGCCCATGACCCTGACCGAACTCTCGGGGCTGATCGACGAAGAGCGGCCCAAGGCCTTCTACGACCATATCCGCAACAAGGACTACGGCCTGTCGCCGGAGATCCCGGCGGACAAACGCACCCTCAGCCAGTTCCAGCGCTTTACCGGGCGCGCCGAAGGCCTGTCGATCAGCTTCGAGGCGCACCTGCTGGGTTCGAAGATCGAGTACGACGAAGGCAGCGACACCCTGGTGATCCGTAACCTGCCGACCCAGCTCACCGATCAACTCAAGCGCCGCAAGAACTAACAGGCCGCTTAAAAACTACCTACGTTGCCCCTCTCAATAAAAGAAAGGGGCGTTAAAAACAGGCTCAACAAGCCGCATGCGGCTAACGCGCTTTAGCGCGACCCGGAGGGCGAGTGAAACGAGTAATGCTCATTTACACCAGTAAACTCCGCTTTTTCGCCGCTTTGACCAGCCGGAGGCTGTTACTACGTAGCGCCTTGCCTCGGCTGCCTCGCCTACGTTTTTAAACGGTCTGTCACATCTATGACTCGCCTGCCCGACAGCCTGCTGGACGCCTGCCTGTGCGACCCGGCGGCCCCTTTCGGGCAGGACCCGGCGCGGGATTTCGGTCTGGATAAGTGCAGCGCCCAGCAGGCCATGGCCGAACTGCGGCCCTGGCTCAATCGCCAGCAACGCATGCTCTGGGCCAACCGCCGCGACGCCCTGCTGCTGATCCTGCAAGGCACCGACTGCTCGGGCAAGGACGGCGTCATTCGCCGGGTGATCAGCAGCTTCGACCCGCAAGGGCTGCGCATCCACGGCTTTGTGCAACCCGACGCCTGCGAGCAGCGCCATGATTTCCTCTGGCGCTACCAGCGCCACCTGCCCGCCCCCGGCCTGCTCGGGGTGTTCAACCGCAGCTATTACGAAGGCCTGATCAGCGACCCGCTGGACGGCCTGTGCCGCGACGCCGAGCTGCCCGCGCGCCGCCAGGCCATCCTGGCCTTCGAAGCGCGGCTGCCCACCCTGCATATCCGCCCGCTGAAATGCTTTTTGCAGATCTCCCGCGACGAGCAGCAACGACGCCTGCGCGAGCGCCTGCAACACCCGCACAAGCGCTGGAAGCTGCATGCCAACGATTTGCAGAGCTACCGTGAATACGACCTGCGCCAGCAGCGCTGGGCCGAACAGCTAAGTGCCAGCCACAGCCCGGCAGCGCCCTGGTATGTGATCCCGGCGGATCATCGCTGGCTGCGCGACTGGCTGGTGGCGAGCCTGCTGGCCCGCGAACTGCAACGCCTGCAACTGGACTGGCCG
Organism: Pseudomonas sp. EA_105y_Pfl2_R69; assembly: GCF_963970915.1. Classification (NCBI taxonomy): domain Bacteria; kingdom Pseudomonadati; phylum Pseudomonadota; class Gammaproteobacteria; order Pseudomonadales; family Pseudomonadaceae; genus Pseudomonas; species Pseudomonas sp. EA_105y_Pfl2_R69. The sequence continues at coordinate 546,414 of NZ_CAXAOO010000003.1, read as the reverse complement.
GATAGCCCGCCACCCTTTAGTCTCGACGATCTGGATCAGGCCAAGGAGTGCCCATGAAAAAGATCATCCTGTTGCTCGCCTGTCTGGCGCTCTATCAGCACTGGGACAAACTGCAGAACTGGCTGCAACCGGCGCAGGCCAGTCAGCCGGGCGAGGTGGTGCTGTACGCCACCCAGTGGTGCGGTTACTGCGCCAAAACGCGCGAGCTGCTGGCGGCCGACCGGGTGGCCTACCGCGAAGTCGATATCGAAAAGGATGCCGCCGGCCAGGCGCGCTTCAAGGCCTTGGGCGGGCGCGGCGTGCCCCTGCTGAATATCAGGGGCACTATCATTCACGGCTACAACCCGCAGGCCATGCGCGCCGCTTACTGAATCGCGGGCCCGCGCGCGCATGCAGTGACGACTGGACTAGAGTCATAGAGTAGGTTGCCCCAGCCGCCAGGAGCCGACAATGGCTTCCCTTCGCAGCCCGTCCTGCCCGCTTCCCTGCGCCCGCCCCGGGCGTGCACGTGTGGCGCTGTGCCTGGTCCTGCTGGCCGCCACGCTGGCCATGGCCACGGAGCAGCCGCCGCCGCAAGCGCTGCGCAGCGATAGCGGACGCTTCGTGGCGGCCAATGCCGAGTTCACCCTGCTGCACGAGATGGGTCATCTGCTGATCGCCGAGCTGGATCTGCCGGTGCTCGGCCGCGAGGAGGATGCCGCCGATCAGCTTGGTTTTATCAGCCTGTTCCTCTCCTACGGCCGCCAACGCGATGCCGATTTCTATGCCAAGTTGCTGGATATCGCCGACTACTGGCGACTGGAATGGCAACGGATCAAGCCGGCGGAGGAAGAGGTGTATGCCTGGGCCAGCCATGGTCTCGACGCCCAGCGGTTCTACAACCTGGCCTGCCTGATCTACGGCAGCGACCCGGACCAACTGGAGTGGGTTCCCAAGGTCACCGGGCTGCCGGTGGAGCGCGCGCTCTACTGCGACCAGGAATATGCCCAGGTGCGCAAGGCACTGGCCTGGGTCGAGCAGCAGCACGGCCGTACAGCGAACGAGCCGATCCGCCATCGCATCCAGGTGATCTACGAGCCGCTCAGCCAGTACCTGGAAGATAGCCAGCACCTGCTCGCGCAGATCCGCCGCTCGGGCGAAGTGGAGGCCATCGCCGCCCGCGCCAGCGAAGCCTACCGCCTGCCCCGCGATCTGGTGCTGCGCCTGAGCAATTGCGGCGCAGCGGACGCCTGGTACAGCCGTACCGGCGGCGAGCTGGTGCTGTGCTACGAGCGCCTGACCTACTTCCATGCGCTCGCCGCACAACTGCCACGCCTACGCCAGACCCCGGCTCCGGCGCTATGCCAGGCCTGCCGCTAGGGTCTGTTGCCGTTTCGTTCGCGGCCGCGCCGGAGCCTGTTTTAGCGCGGGGCAAGGCACGAGACACGAAGTTTGGTTGTTCCAAATGAGTGTCGAGAAACGCAGTATCGCGCTAAAACAGGCCCGGCCCTGCGGGTTGCGCGCAAAATCTCGCCATGCGGTGTTGGAGGACTTGGCAAGGGAACAACCATTACCTGCGTCCTCCGCCTAGCCTGGCGAGATTTTTCGCAGCAACGCGGCTCGCGACGAAACGGCAACAAACCCTATCGCGCCTCGAGGCGAAAGCCGATGCGCGGGAAGTGCACATGCAGGGTGCCGGCGCGGGGGTCTTCGCGGCGCAGGATCAGTTCTTCAGTGCCACTGAACACCAGCTCCCCTGCCACCGCGTCGACACCGTAATCGATGGCGGAAATCGCCACCTGCTGACCGACGGCAAAGCCATTGGGGTCGACCAGGGCCTGCTCCGGCAGGGCCGCCGGGCTGGCGTCACGGGCGATGGCGACGGCCTCATCGCCGCTCATCTCGCTGAACGAACCATGGCCGAAATCCAGCACCCGGGCCAGCCAGGTGGCCACCGCCGGATAGTCATCGACCAGCGCTGCGGTCACCGGCGTGCCGCGCAGGAACCACAGCGGATGGGCCATGGCGATGTCGGCCAGCGACGGTTCGCCGAACAGGAAGTCCCCCGCCTCGCGCTCAAGCTGCTGCTGCAGCCGCGCCATCAGGGTCGGCCACTGATGCTTGGCCACGTCCAACGGAATACGGCTGGCCAGGCCGCCGCTGAACAGCGTCGAGCGGTCGGCGATAAAGGTCTTGAGAAACTCCGGCGGCAGCTTGCCGAAGCGTGCGGCAATCGACTCCGGCTGGAACACCAGGCTCACCGCATGCAGGAAAACCTGGGTATCGGCCCACTGGGCGAAGCTGGCAACATTGAATTCCTGACCTTCCGGAAACAGCGCCGGGGTGGATTTTTCCGCTTCCAGGCGGCGGGCAATCAGTGCGGTATCGCAATAGATGTCGGCCCCCACCTGCAACACCGGGGTCTTGCGGTAGCCGCCGGTCAGGGCAGTCAGGTCCGGCTTGGGCATGATCGGCGGGATCATCACCGAGCGCCACGACAGCTGCTTGAAGCCCAGCATCAGGCGGGCCTTTTCGGCGAAGGGTGAAGTCGGGTAATGGTGCAGGATCAACTCATGCATAACGGGCTCCGCCACTGTAGGTAAGCCCGCAGCTTAACCCTGCCAGCCCCGGCCAGCCTACCCGCTTAGCCTGATAGGCTGTCATCAGCCACGCCGATAACGACGGCCGCCACCAGCGCTTCCTTGGCGGCCTTGGCCAGCGCCTTGATCGCCCGCTCGCGGCGCAGGGCATCGCCCTTGCTGGCGCAGGCCTCGGTGTAGACCAGAGCCTGAGCCGGGCTGGAATGGAAGAAACGCGCGCCCTTGCCGCTCTGGTGCTTGGTAAAGCGCTTGTGCGGGTCGTCGCTGATGCCGCAGTACAGCGCGCCATTGGCCGCCCGCACCAGGTAGACAAACCAGGGTTTGGGCAGAGCGGCGCTCAGATCAGGGGACGAATCGGGCATCGGGGAAATCGGCAGGCCGTTAGAGATGGCCGCAGAGCTTAATGGCTCTTCTGAAAAGCCGCCAACCCCTTGGCTGCCTGCCGGCGAATGGCCTTCTGCACAAACGGGGCCCAGCCCAGCAACACACCCTTGAGGCCCAGGGCCTGGGCGGCCCAGCGCCATAGGTCGAAACGGTCGTGGTGCTCGGCTATCTTGCCGTCGCGAAACACGAAACTGGCCTCGATATGGTTGACCACCGTCCTGCCGGTCTGGCTGAACATATAGGTCGCGACCCAGCGCGCCCGGCCGGAGTACTCGTCCGCCGCCACGCCCTCGAAGGTCAGGGTAAAGCCCTGAGCCTTGGCGCAGAGCATGCGCCACATATCGCCGGCGTCCGTACCGCGCAGGTCAGTAAATACCGGGTCGCTGAAACGCACATCCTCGGCATAACAGCTGGCCATGGTCTCGGCATCCAGTTGCTGGAAGGCTTGATAGAAACGCGTGATCAATTCGGCGTTGGCATGGCGCATGGGGTAAGGCTCCGGATTAGGACTGGATTGAGTATTGCGCCAAAAGCCCCGGCGCGCGATTGGCGCTAAAGACAATTTTGTGTCAATAATCGCCAAATTCTTTACCCGGCCCGCTGCCATGCCGAAGATCGCCCTGTATGTCTGCCCGCAAACCCGCTGCTCCAGCCTGAGCATGGCCATGGACGCCTTTGCCCTGGCCAACAGCCTGTGCGGGCGCTCCGCATTCGAGCTGCAGCGCTTCAGTCTAGATGGCCAGGCGGTCGATCTCGGCTTCGCCCGGGTCCAGGTCGACGGCGACCTGAGCCTGGCCGCCGCGGCCGACTGCCTGTTATTGCCGGCCACCGGCAGCGCCATCGACAGCACCCTGAGCGCCAATGCCGCGCTGCTGCCCTGGCTGGCCCAGCGCCCGGCCAGCCAACAGCTCGCCAGCCTGTGCAGCAGCGCCTTTCTGCTCGCCGCCGCCGGCCTGCTCGACGGCCGCCGCGCCACCACCCACTGGGCCCTGGCCGGGCAGTTCCGCAGGCGCTTCCCGCAAGTGGAACTGCAGATCGAGCAAATGCTCTGTCACGACGGCAACCTGCTCAGCTCGGGCGGCGCCCAGGCCGGGCTGGACCTGTGTCTGTACCTGATCGGCCAGCAGGCGGGGGCCGAACTGGCCAGGCAGGTGGCCAACGCCCTGGTATTCGACAGCCAGCGCGGCAGCCAGGCACGCTATGCGCCACTACTGCCCACCCAGGCCGTCCAAGACAGCCAGCTGGCCACCTTGCTGCAGTGGATGCAGCGCCACCAGGGCCAGAGCATCGACCTCAAGCGCCTGGCGGAACAAGCCAACTGCTCGCCGCGCACCTTGCTGCGCCGCTTCAAGGCCGGCACCGGGCTGACGCCCAACGACTACCTGCAACGCCTGCGCATCAGCACAGCGCAACAGGCCCTGCTCAACCCAGCCGACTCCCTGGAACAGGTGGCCGCCCAGGTTGGCTACGCCGACCGCGCCACCTTCGCCAAGCTGTTCAAGCAGCTGTGCGGGGAGACGCCTGGGGCCTTTCGCCGACGTATGCGCCAGGCTTGACCCGCCAGCGGCAGAGCGCCGCGTAATCACAGGCAGCGCCTACAGCTGCGAGCGTGCTCAGCAGTAAACCAAAGCCATAAAAAAGGGAGCCCGAAGGCCCCCTCTCTGGTAACGGCTACGACTCAGTGCAGGATCTGGCTGAGGAACAGCTGGGTACGCTCGTTCTTCGGGCTGTTGAAGAAGGTCTCCGGATCGGCTTCTTCGACGATCTCGCCCTTGTCGAGGAAGATCACGCGGTTCGCCACGGTGCGGGCAAAGCCCATTTCGTGGGTCACGCAGAGCATGGTCATACCGTCTTCGGCCAGGCTGACCATGGTGTCCAGCACTTCCTTGACCATTTCCGGATCGAGGGCCGAGGTCGGCTCGTCGAACAGCATGATCTTCGGCTTCATGCACAGCGCCCGGGCGATCGCCACGCGCTGCTGCTGGCCACCGGAAAGCTGCCCCGGGAACTTGTTAGCCTGTTCCGGAATGCGCACCCGCTCGAGGAAATGCATGGCGATTTCCTCGGCCTTGCGCTTGGGCATCTTGCGCACCCACATGGGGGCCAGGGTGCAGTTCTGCAGCACGGTCAGGTGGGGGAACAGGTTGAAGTGCTGGAACACCATGCCGACTTCGCGGCGCACCGCCTCGATGTGCTTGAGGTCGTGGGTCAACTCGGTGCCATCGACCACGATGCGGCCTTGCTGGTGTTCTTCCAGGCGATTGAGGCAGCGAATCGCGGTGGATTTACCCGAACCGGACGGGCCGCAGAGAACGATACGCTCACCCGCCTGCACGCTCAGGTTGATGTCCTTGAGCACATGGAACTGGCCGTACCACTTGTGCACGCCCTGCATCAGGATCATCGGCTCGGCGCTGGTTTGTTTGATTGCTTCAGACATTGAAAAAACTCCTAACGCTTATGGCCGGTTTCCAGCTTGCGCTCCAGGTGCATGGAGTAGCGGGACATACCAAAACAGAAAATCCAGAACACCAGGGCGGCGAATACATAGCCTTCGGTCGCCATGCCCAGCCACGCCGGGTCGGTGGTGGCTTGCTTGATGCTGTTGAGTACATCGAACAGGCCGATGATGATTACCAGGCTGGTGTCCTTGAACAGGGCGATAAAGGTATTGACGATCCCCGGGATCACCAGCTTCAACGCCTGCGGCAGAATCACCAGGCCCATCATCCGCCAGTAGCCCAGCCCCATGGCTGCGGCCGCCTCGTATTGCCCCTTGGGTATGGCCTGCAAGCCGCCGCGCACCACCTCGGCGATATAGGCCGACTGGAACAGGATCACCCCGATCAGCGCACGCATCAGCTTGTCGAAGCTCATGCCTTCCGGCAGGAACAGCGGCAGCATTACCGAGGACATAAACAGCACGGTGATCAAGGGCACACCACGCCAGAACTCGATAAAGGTCACGCAGATCACCCGGATCGCCGGCATGTCCGAACGCCGCCCGAGTGCCAGGACGATGCCCAGCGGCAGGGCACCGACGATGCCGACCGAGGCAATCACCAGGGTCAGCATCAGGCCGCCCCATTGGCTGGTTTCCACTTCGCTCAGGCCAAAGAAGCCGCCATGCAGTAGCCAGTAGGCCAGCAACGGATAGACGACCAGAAAGGCCAGGCCATAGACCGCCTTGCGCGGCATCTGCGGAATAAACAGCGGTGCGGCACCGATGATCGCCAGCCACAGGGTGGTATCCACCCGCCAGCGCAGCTCGGTCGGATAGAAGCCGTACATAAACTGGCCGAAGCGCTGCTGGATGAACACCCAGCACGCGCCGCCGCTGGTGCAATCGGCACGGGTGGTACCGCTCCAGGAGGCATCGATCAAGGCCCACTGGATCAGGGGCGGCACGATCAGCCAGATCAGGTAGGCGGCGAACAGGGTCAGCAGGGTATTGAACCAGCTGGAAAACAGGTTGGCGCGCAGCCAACCGAGCACGCCGACGCTGAGCGCCGGTGGCGGCAGGTCGGGTTTGAACGTATGGGTCTGCATGGCTGCTCCTTACCGCTCGATCAGCGCAATGCGCTTGTTGTACCAGTTCATCAGCATGGAAATGCTGATACTGATCGCCAGGTAAACGCTCATGGTGATGGCAATCACCTCGATCGCCTGTCCGGTCTGATTGAGCACCGTACCGGCGAACAGCGAGACCATGTCTGGATAACCGATACCAGCCGCCAGCGAGGAGTTCTTCGCCAGGTTGAGGTATTGGCTGGTCAAGGGCGGAATGATCACCCGCAGGGCCTGGGGAATGATCACCAGCCGCAGGGTTTTGCCCGCCGGCAGGCCCAGGGAGCGTGCCGCCTCAGTCTGGCCATGGCTGACTGCCATGATCCCGGAGCGCACGTTCTCGGCGATAAAGGCCGCGGTGTAGATGGTCAGCGCCAGGGTCAGCGCCATCAGCTCGGGAATCAGCACCCAGCCGCCGCGGAAGTTGAAGCCGCTCAGCTCGGGCGTGCTCCACTGCAGCGGATTGCCGCTCAGCAAGATCGCCAGGCCAGGTAGGATCAGCAACAGCGGTATCGCGCCCAGTGACACCGGGAAGTATTTGCCGGTGGCCTCGAAACGCGCCCGCGACCAGCGCACCAGCAGCACCACGCCGATAATCGCGATCACCAGGGCCGCGATAAAGGTGCCGAAGCTGTCCGAAGGGCTGGGGGCCGGCATATACAAGCCGCGGCTGTTGAGGAAGAAGGTTTCGCCCAGCCCCATGCTCTGGCGCGGCCCAGGCAGCGACAGCATCACCGCGAAGTACCAGAAGAAGATCTGCAGCAGCGGCGGAATATTACGGAAGGTCTCGATATAGACGGTTGCCAGCTTGCTGATCAGCCAGTTCGGCGACAAGCGCGCGACACCGAGCAGAAAGCCCAGCAGGGTCGCCAGGACGATGCCGATAACCGAGACCAGCAAGGTATTGAGCAAGCCGACGACGAATACCCGACCGTAGGTGTGGCTTTCGTTGTAGTCGATCAGGCTCTGCGCAATGCCGAAGCCGGCACTGTTATTAAGGAAGGAAAAGCCCGAAGTGATACCGCGCTTCTCCAGGTTGGTCTGGGTGTTGTCGAACAGGAACCAGCCGAGCGCCACAACGGCGATAACGGCGAGAATCTGGAATAGCCACGCACGCACCTTGGGGTCGGTCCAGACCGATCCACCGGGGCGCGGGACATTTGCAGTGGTTTGCATAGGAGCCCTCTTGGAACCCTCATGCCCGCATCGGCGGGCATGAGGTTCGCATCAATCAGAACGATGCCAGCGGCCCAGGACGGGACGCTGGCAACAGACGGTCAGCGCACCGGCGGTGCGTATTGCAGACCACCTTTGTTCCACAGGGCGTTGAGGCCACGTTCGATCTTCAGCTCGCTGCCGGCACCGACGTTGCGCTCGAAGCTTTCGCCGTAGTTACCCACTTGCTTGACGATCTGAACGGCCCAGTCTTTCGGCAGTTTCAGGTCCTTGCCAAACTCGCCTTCAGCACCGAGCAGACGGGCTACGTCGGGGTTTTTGGTGGTTTTGGCCAGGTCTTCGACGTTCTTCGAGTCGACACCCAGTTCTTCGGCGTTAACCATGGCGAACAGCGACCAGCGCACCATGTTGAACCACTCGTCGTCACCCTGACGCACGACCGGGCCCAGCGGTTCCTTGGAGATCACCTCCGGCAGTACCACGTAGGACTCTGGATCGGCCAGCTTGATACGCTGTGCGTAAAGCTGCGACTGGTCGGATGTCAGTACGTCGCAACGGCCGGCTTCCACCGACTTGGCGCTTTCATCCGAAGTATCGTAGGTGATCGGGGTGTACTTCAGGTTATTGGCACGGAAGTAGTCGGAGAGGTTCAGCTCGGTGGTAGTACCGGCCTGGATGCACACGGTTGCGCCGTCGAGTTCCTTGGCGCTGGAAACACCCAGCTTCTTGTTCACCAGGAAGCCCTGACCGTCGTAGTAGTTCACACCGGCGAAGTTCAAGCCCAGGCCAGAGTCACGCGAGCTGGTCCAGGTGGTGTTGCGCGAGAGGATGTCGACTTCGCCGGACTGCAGCGCAGTGAAGCGCTCCTTAGCCGTCAGCGGGCTGTACTTGACCTTGGTCGCGTCGCCGAACAGAGCAGCAGCTACAGCGCGACAGACGTCGACGTCCAGCCCCAGATAATTGCCTTTCTCGTCAGCGTAGGAGAAGCCAGGCAGACCATCGCTGATACCGCACTGTACGAAACCTTTCTTCTGTACCGCATCCAGGGTAGCGCCCGCTTGCGCGAAGCTGCTGACACCGAGCACGGCTGCGGTAGTCAGTACTGCCAGAGTGGATTTCACCATCTTCATTAAAACCTCCAGTTGCTTTTGTTGTGTTTGGAGTCTCGGTTCTACCGCCGTACCCTTGTGGGGCTCGTTGAACCTGTCGGCAGCAACAGGTTCAACCGGGGATCGGACCTTGATGCCAGTCTAGTTGCCGAATGCTCCAACGGCCATAAACTCGCATCCACCCATTATTTGAATGGGCCAGAGACAGATAGCAAGTGACATATCGCTCAGCCTGTAGCCCGTGGCGAACGTATTGGAAGCCCATGCAAAGGCGTTCCAGTCTGCTCCGCGCCCGATTTGGCAACTGTGTTACCACTACCGGAAAACGTCATCAGTCCCTAAGGTTTATAGCAAGGCCCGTACCAGCGCCGCGCCTTGAGCACCATACGGACAGGTCAAGAGCAAAACTTGCAGCCTGGCGACAACTTCTTTCCAGATTAGTCACCCCCTAAAATTTAGCGCGCACTAATTCGGCGCGCACGCACCACGGCGGAACCACAGATGAGCGAACCCTTGATTCTTCAGCCCACACTTGCGGCCGATGCCTGCGTCATTTGGTTGCACGGCCTGGGGGCCGATCGTTACGACTTTATGCCGGTGGCCGAAGCCCTGCAGCAGCGCTTGTCCAGCACCCGTTTCGTCCTGCCGCAGGCACCGACCCGGGCGGTGACCATCAATGGTGGCTACGCCATGCCCAGCTGGTACGACATCCTCGCCATGAGCCCGGCGCGGGCGATCAACCGCGATCAGCTGGAAGCCTCGGCGCAGCAGGTGATCGAGCTGATCGAGGCGCAGCGCGACAGCGGTATTGATCCTTCGCGCATCGTTCTCGCCGGTTTTTCCCAAGGCGGTGCAGTTGTGCTGCACACCGCCTTCCTGCGCTGGCAGTTCGCGCTCGGCGGGGTAATCGCTCTGTCGACCTATGCGCCAACCTTCAGCGACGAGATCCAGCTGGCAGATACAAAAAGACAACTGCCAGTCCTCTGTTTGCATGGCACATTCGACGACATCGTGTTGCCGGCCATGGGCCGCGCCGCCCATGACTACCTGAGCGCCTCCGGCGTCAGCGTGCAATGGCGCGAATATCCGATGGGTCATGAAGTGATCAATGAGGAAATCCGCGACATCGCCGACTGGCTGGAGCAACGTCTGAACCGCTGACCGCCGGAGCGAGAACAATAATGCACGCCATCCCCGCAATCGAATCACTGCGCGATATCGAACGGATCGAACAGACCCCACTGGCCGCCCGCGACCTGCCGGCCAGCACCTTCGAGCTGATTCGCCGCAGCGCCGCCCGGCACGGGGATGCGCCCGCCCTGTCGTTTATCCTGCAAGGCAATGCCGATGAAGCGGCCTATCGCCTGAGCTATAACGAACTGCTGGGCAAGATCACCCAGACCGCCAACGCCTTCCATCGCCTGGGCCTGCGCCCGGGCAAGGCGGTGTCCTTCCTGCTGCCCAACCTGCCGCAGACCCACTTCACCATCTGGGGCGGCGAAGCGGCCGGGATCGTCAACGCGATCAACCCGCTGCTCGAACCCGAACACATCGCCGAACTGATCGAGGCCTCCGACTCCGAGCTGCTGGTGACCCTGGCACCCTTCCCCGGCACCGACCTGTGGGCCAAGGTCGCAGGGCTGCGTGCGCGCCTGCCGCAGCTCAAGGCGATTATCTGCGTGGACATGGCCAAGCTGCTGCCCGAGCCGCAGCGCAGTGCCGTGCAGGCCCAGCGCGGCGCACTGCCGGACGGCGTGCTGGACTTCGACGAGCTGATCGCCACCTGCCCGGCCGAGCGCCTGGAAAGCGGCCGGGTGATCGCCGCCGAGGATATCGCCAGCTACTTCCACACCGGCGGCACCACCGGCACGCCGAAACTGGCCCCGCACAGCCACGGCAACGAAGTGGCCATGGCCTACAGCATGAACCTGGTGACCCGTTTCGGCCCGGGCGACGTAACCCTCTGCGGCCTGCCGCTGTTCCACGTCAACGGCGTGATCGTCACCGGCCTGACCGCCTTCAGCGGCGGAGCCGAAGTGCTGCTGGCCACGCCCCAGGGTTATCGCAACACGGCACTGATCGGCAATTTCTGGAAAATCATCGAACGCCACCGAGTCAGCTTCTTCAGCGGCGTGCCGACCATCTACGCAGGCCTGCTGCAGGTGCCCAGCGAAGGCCATGACCTGTCCTCGCTGAAATACGCGCTATGCGGTGCCGCACCGATGCCGGTGGAACTGATCCGCCAGTTCGAAAGCAAGACCGGCCTGACCCTGATCGAAGGCTACGGCCTCACCGAAGGTACCTGCGGCAGCTGCGCCAACCCGGTCGGCGGCGAGCGCCGCCCCGGCTCCATCGGCCTGCGCATGCCCTACTGCGAGGTGAGCATCAAGGTCCTCGACGACCAGGGCCAGTACCTGCGCGAAGCGGCGCGCAATGAAATCGGCAACCTGTGCATCCGCGGTGCCACGGTGTTCAAGGGTTACCTGCAAGCCGGCAAGAATGCCGGTATCTGGGTCGATGGCGACTGGTTCAATACCGGCGACCTGGGCCGCATGGATGCCGATGGCTATGTCTGGCTGACCGGGCGCAGCAAGGACCTGATCATCCGCGGCGGCCACAATATCGACCCGCAGATGATCGAAGAGGCGCTGCACAAGCACCCGGCCGTGGCCCTGGCCGCCGCCGTCGGCAAGCCCGACGAGAAGGCCGGCGAACTGCCGGTGGCCTATGTGCAGCTCAAGCCCGGCCTGCAGGCCAGCGAGGCCGAACTGCTGGCCCATGCCGCCGCGCATATCCCCGAGCGCGCGGCCATTCCCAAGGATGTGTGGATCATCGAGGCCATTCCGCTGACCGCGGTGGGCAAGACCTTCAAGCCGAGCCTGCGCTTCGATGCCATTCGCCGCGTCTATCAACAGGCCCTGAGTGAACTGTCCGGCAACTTGTGGGTCGAAGTGCTCAGCGATGAGCGCCTCGGCCAGGTGGCCCATATCCACCTGGCCGCCAAGGATGCGGCGCTTGCACAGGCAGTGAGCGAACGACTGGCGGGTTTCGCCATCCCCATCGAGTTGCATCACGGCCACTAACCATGCACGCCGGCGCAAGGATTGCGCCGAAAGTGTGACCGAAGGTTCAGTTTAAATGCCGCCGGTCACTCAGACTGGGCTCCGGGATTGTCAGGCCACTGGCCCAGGAATATGTTCGTCTCAGGTGTTCGCCCACAATGCAGGGAGCGTTAGCGATGCCAACCACAGCGTTCAATCAACCCGCCATGGCACTGCCATGAAAAAGGCCACGTGGCAGGCCGACCTGCACCAGCTGCGGCAACTGCGGCTGTTCCACAATGTCGCGGTCAGCAGCATCAACGAGCTGCTCAAGGAATTTCGCGCCTGTGATCTCGAAGCGGGGGAAGTGCTGCTCTCGCCCTTCAACCGCAACCAGTACCTCTACCTGTTGCTCAAGGGCCAGCTCAAGGTCCATCTCGGCACCCTGGAGAGTCAGGCGGTCAGCCTCCTGAAGGCGGGCGACTGTGCCGGCGAAATCAGCTTTATCGACAATGAGCATCCCTCCGCCTATGTCGTGGCGAGCGAGCCGAGCCAGGTTCTGCGCCTGCACCGCGAGTCGCTGTTCCAGCTGTTCCAGCAGTCCCCCGAACTGATGCAGAACATGCTCGAGCTGCTCTGCGAACGGGTGCGCAAGGGCAACCGGATCATTATCAACAGCGAACAGAACGCCAATGTCGACGCCCTCACCGGAGCTTATAACCGTCGCTGGCTGGAGCAGATGTTCGAGCGTGAAAGCACCCGCAGCGCCTTCAATGGCAAGCCCCTGTGCATGCTGATGCTCGATGTCGACCACTTCAAGGCCTACAACGACCAGCATGGCCACCTGGCTGGCGACTATGCCCTGTCCCTGGTGGCCAATACCCTGCGCAATCAACTGCGGCCCAAGGACAGCCTGACCCGCTTCGGCGGCGAGGAATTCGTCATCCTGCTGCCGGACATCGCCGAGGAGGAAGCCCGCAGCATCGGCGAGCGGTTGCGCCTGGCGCTGCAGAAGATCGGCTCGTTCCACTCCCCCATAGGCGTCATACCGGGGGTAACCGTCTCCATCGGCCTGGCCAAGATGCATCCCAAGGACAGCCTGCAAGGCCTGATCGCCCGTGCCGACAGCGCCCTGTATCGGGCCAAGCGGCAGGGTCGCAACTGCCTGTACGGTTAAGAGCCTGTTTACGATCTGCTGCGCGTCAGCCATCCGGCGTTAAAAACAGCCTCGGTAAGCCGCTTGCGGCTAACGCGCTTTAGCGCGACCCGAAGGGCGAGTGAAACGAGTAATGCTCATTTACAACTCGTGAACTGCGCTTGCTCGGCGTTTTGACCAGCCGGAGGCTGTTACTAACGTAGCGCCTTGTCTGGCTCTAGCTCGCGAGCTCGTAAGCAGGCTCTACTCCCCTCTATTCCCGCTAGCGCTCTGCTAGAGTCCGCGCATCACAACCACGCCCGGATGGCAGCCCATGCGCAAACTTCTCCTGAGCCTGCTGATTATCCTGTTGGTCGGCAGCGTCCTGATCTTCAGCCTGCCGTCCCTGCTCGACCGCCAGATGAACAGCGTCGAGTCACCCGCGCCCTATCCCGCCAGCGCCCCCGCCGAGCAGTTGCACCAGACCCTGTTTATCGCCGACCTGCATGACGACGCCCTGCTCTGGGAGCGCGACCTGCTCACGCGCTACGATTTCGGCCACTCCGACCTGCCGCGTATGCTCGAGGCGCGGGTCGGTCTGCAGGTCTTTTCCACCGTGACCAAGACCCCGCGCGGCATCAACTACGAGCGCAACAGCGGCGACAGCGACAACATCACCCTGCTGGCCATGGCCCAGCGCTGGCCGCGGCAAACCTGGAGCAGCCTGCTGCAGCGCGCCCTCTATCAGGCGCAGAAACTTGGCGAAGCCAGCGCCAATAGCCAGGGCCGCCTGGTCATAATCAAAACCCGTAACGACCTGAGCAATTTTATCCAGGCCTGGCAGCAGGACCCGCAGCGTCTGGGGTCCATCCTCGCCACCGAGGGGCTGCAGCCCATCGAAGGCAAGCTAGAGAATCTCGACACTCTTTTTGATGCCGGCTTTCGCATCGCCGGCCTGACCCACTTCTTCGATAACGAAGTGGGCGGTTCGGCCCATGGCCTGGAAAAAGGCGGCCTGACCCCGCTGGGCCGCCAGGTGGTCAAGCGCCTCGAAGAAAAAGCCATGTTGATCGACCTGGCCCACGCCTCGCGGGCGCTGATCGACGATGTCCTGGCCATGGCCACACGCCCCGTACTGGTCTCCCACACCGGCGTCGAAGGCACCTGCCCGGGCACCCGCAACCTCAGCGACCAACACCTGCAGGGCATCGCCGCCACGGGCGGGGTGATCGGCATCGGCTACTGGGAAACCGCGGTATGCGCCACCTCGGTCGACGCCATCGTCCAGGCGATCCGCTACACCGCCGACAAGGTCGGCGTCCAGCACGTGGCCCTGGGCTCGGATTTCAACGGCACCGTGCACACCCCCTTCGACGTCACCGGCCTGCCGCAGCTGACCCAGGGCCTGCTCGAAGCGGGGTTCAGCCACGGGGAGATCGCCGCGATCATGGGCGGCAATGTGCAGCGCCTGCTGCTGGCCAGCCTGCCGCAGCCTTGAAAGGTTGGCCACAAGGATCGCCCGTTTGCGGCCAAAGCCCCGGTTTATGCGCCCTCCAGCCTGGGTCACCCGCGCTAAAAACCCTGAAACGGCGGCGATCCGCGCGGCACTTCGCCGCGCCGGCTTCTTGCTTTACACTGGCAGCCGTTCACTCCTTAACCAATTGAAGAGATGACCGTGCTCAAAGCACTCAAGAAAATGTTCGGCAAAGCCGAGGGCCAGCAGCCCAGCCCAGCAAGCCCGCCTGCAACGCCTCGCGCTAACGATGCCCCCAGCGAAAACCGCAACCGCAATTCCACCCCACGTCAGGCGGCCAGTGAACCCACTGTTTCTCCGGTTCCCGCGGCCAGCGCCGCCAAGCCCGCACGCGACAGCGCGGAGAACAAACCACGCCGTGAGCGTGCCGCCAAACCGGTGGACAACTGGAAACTGGAAGACTTCCAGGTCGCGCCCGCCGAGGGCAAGACCCGCTTCCACGATTTCAAACTGGCCCCCGAGCTGATGCACGCCATCCATGACCTGGGCTTCCCCTACTGCACGCCGATCCAGGCGCAGGTACTGGGCTTCACCCTCAAGGGCCAGGATGCCATCGGCCGAGCGCAGACCGGCACCGGCAAGACCGCCGCCTTCCTGGTTTCGATCATCACCCAGCTGCTGCAGACCCCGCCGCCGAAAGAGCGTTATATGGGCGAGCCGCGGGCGCTGATCATCGCCCCGACCCGCGAGCTGGTGGTGCAGATCGCCAAGGACGCCGCCGACCTGACCAAGTACACCGGCCTCAACGTCATGCAGTTTGTCGGCGGCATGGACTTCGACAAGCAGCTCAAGCTGCTCGAATCGCGCTACTGCGACATCCTGGTGGCCACCCCGGGCCGCCTGCTGGACTTCAATCAGCGCGGCGAAGTGCACCTGGATATGGTCGAGGTGATGGTGCTGGACGAAGCCGACCGCATGCTCGACATGGGCTTTATCCCCCAGGTACGCCAGATCATCCGCCAGACTCCCCCCAAGGGCGAACGGCAGACCCTGCTGTTCTCCGCCACCTTCACCGACGACGTGATGAACCTGGCCAAGCAATGGACCACCGAGCCGGCCATCGTCGAGATCGAGCCGGAGAACGTCGCCAGCGACACGGTGGAACAGCACGTCTATGCCGTGGCCGGCAGCGACAAGTACAAGCTGCTGTACAACCTGATCACCCAGAACGACTGGATCCGCGTCATGGTCTTCGCCAACCGCAAGGATGAAGTGCGGCGCATCGAGGAGCGCCTGACCCGTGACGGCATCAGCGCCGTACAGATGTCCGGCGACGTGCCGCAGCACAAGCGCATCAAGGCGCTGGAAGGCTTCCGCGAAGGCAAGATCCGCGTCATGGTGGCCACCGACGTGGCCGGTCGCGGCATCCATGTCGACGCCATCAGCCACGTGATCAACTTCACCCTGCCGGAAACCCCCGACGACTACGTGCACCGCATCGGCCGCACCGGTCGCGCCGGCAGCAGCGGCACCTCGATCAGCTTCGCCGGCGAAGACGACGCCTACGCCCTGCCAGCCATCGAAGCCCTGATGGGCCGCAAGATCGCCTGCGAGATGCCGCCGGACGAACTGCTCAAGCCGGTACCGCGCAAACACTAAGCGCGGCAAGCAAACAAAAGGCGAAGCCCATGGGCTTCGCCTTTTTCGTTGGGCTTCGCACCGCGCCTCCCATGTTCTGCCGGTACCTACGCCGTATCTACCTGAAATAGCGCGTCCGCACCGCCGCCACCGTGGCCTCGCGCAGCAGGGCGATAAACAGCTGCTCCACATCCGTCAGCAGCTGGTTTTCCGGAGTCACCAGGTACACCTCGTTGACCGGCAGTTCGTCGTAGGGCGGCAGCTGGAACAGCAGCTTCTGCGCCACGAAGGGCTTGGCCCCTTCCACCGTCAGGGCACCGAAGCCGAGGCCGGCGAGGATCAGCCGGCGTACCTCCTCCTCGTTGGGCGACACAGCCACCAGGCGGCCCCAGAACTGCTGTTCGGTGCGCACCGAGTTGACCGCGCTAAGGCCCTCGCCGGGCTGGTCGCTCTCGAAGGAGACATAGGCCAGACCGCGCAGGTCCGCGGCGGTCAGGTCCGCGCGGCCGAACAACGGGTGGCGCGGGCCGCAGTAGAAGGCCATCTGCTCGTAGCCGATCAGGTCGAAGTGCAGACCGGTCTGAGCGGTCTTCTTGTTGCTGATGCCGATATGCAGGCTGTCTCTGGCCACCGCGTCGACGATGTCGGCGCTGGGCTGGGAGCTGAGGCTGATCAGCACATTGGGATAGAGGCGGTGGAACTGCGCCAGGCTGTCGTCGAAGGGCTGACAGCTGACATGGCTGGCGACCTGGATATGCAGCTCGCCGAGCACCGCGCCGGCCTCGCCGGCGTACTGCTCGGCCATCTTGTCGATGATGCTGCCGGCCGAGGAAATGTACTCGTACACCCGCAAACCCTGCTCGGTCAGGGAGAACATGCCCTTCTTGCGCTGGATCAGGCGCATGCCCAGGTGTTCTTCCAGGCGCTTGAGGGCATTGCTGACGCTGGGCTGGCTGAGCGACAGCTTGCGCGCCGCGCCGGTGATGCTGCTCTCCTCGACGATGACCAGGAAGGTGTACAGCAGGTTCCAGTCCAGGTTGCGCAGCAAACGCTCGCGGGGCGACAGCATGATCGGTGGCTCTCCCAGACAGGCCGTCATATCGGCCACTTGGGCAACAGTGCACCGCACACCGTCTCTGGCGCAAGGCTTGCGTAGGGTGCGCCATGCGCACCGGCAATCTGCGGTCGGCGCTGGTGCGCACAGCGCACCCTACGGCATTCAATCCAGATCATGGGCCAGCAGGTCGCGGTATTCGCCACGCCGGCGGATCAGCCGGCTACCCTGCTGCAGATCCACCAGCACCGCGGCGGCGGACTGGCGGCCGCAGTACTGGCTCATCATCTCCAGGGCGTAGGCCCCCACGTCCAGCAGAGCAATCACATCGCCCATGGCGGTGGCTGCCGGCAGTTCGCGCAGGTTCGGCTGGTGCACCAGCACCTGCTCCAGCACCGCCCGGTATGCGCCCAGGGCCGGTTCCTCGGCGATCAGGTCCGCCACCGCGCCCTCGCCTTCGATGTCGTAGTAGGTGTCGCTGCTGTCACACAGCGGCCCGGCCATGCGGCAGTGCTGGGTGTCCCGATCATCGGCGCGGGAGGCGTTGAGCATATGGAAGTACCAGCCGTTATACAGGTCGAACAGCACGCTGTAGCCGGCGTCCAGATAGAACACCGGGCGACCCTGACGCTCCTTGTGGGCCTCGATGCGGGTCAGCAGGATGGCGGTGTCGCTGACCATGCTGCGCCCCGGCTCGACGATCAGTTCGATCTGCTCGCCCAAAGCCTGGGACACAGGTTTGATCAGGTGCTCGGCGAGCCTGGCGAAGTCGATCTCGGTGCGATAATTGGCGCAGTAGTGCGGGGCCACCGAATCGAAATTCTCCTGGGCGCTGCTGTAGTTCTTGGGGAAGCCGCCGCCCAGGTTCACATGCTCCAGCGGGTAAGGCAGGCGCTCGCTGACCTGACGCACGTAGTCGATGAGGAAGTTGGCCTCGGCCTGGTACACGCCGATGTCGGTGATCTGGGTGCCGATATGGGCGTGCACGCCCACCAGCTTCAGCGCGTCCGCATGGGCCAGGATCAGCTCGATGGCATCATTCTGCTCGGCGGCGGTCATGCCGAACTTGGAGGTCGAGGTGCCGGTTTGCCAGCCGGCGGCGGCACCACCCTGGATCTCCGGAATGATGCGCAGGCTGACCCGGGCCTGCTGGCCCAGCTCGGTTGCCACCGCGAGAATGCGCGCCAGCTCCGACAGCGAATCGACATTGATCGCCTTGATTCCGGCGGCAATCACCTCGCGCAGCTCGCCCAGCTGTTTGGCCACGCCGTTGAACACCATCTGCTCTGGGGCGAAACCGGCGATCTGCGCCTTGTAGAACTCGCCGCCGGAGTTGACCTCCAGGTCCAGGCCGCAGTCCTTGAATACCTTGAGCACCGCCAGGTTGGCGCAGGCCTTGCTGGCGAAGCAGACCCGGGTCTTGCCGTGCACGCGGCGGAAGCTCTCCAGGATATCCCAGGCGTTTTCCCGCAGCTTGGCTTCCGAGTAGACGAACAGCGGCGAGCCATAACGCTCGACCAGTTCGACGGCGCTGACCCCGTCGATCAGCAGCTGATTGCGGGCGCTTTCAAGATGCTGCGCTCGATTCCAGGGGTGCAGGGAGACGACTTGACTCATGGCTTTGCTCACTCCATTAAAGAAGGGGGGGGTGCGCCGTGCGCACCTTCGCGTGATTGCCGGTGGTGCGCATGGCCTAGGCGGCCCCGCGACACCCTACAAAATCAGTACTGGCTCGCCAGCAGGCGGCGCAGGTTGTCCGATTGCGGGGCGTTGAACAGCTGTTCCGGGCTGCCCTGCTCCTCGATGCGCCCCTGGTGCAGGTACACCAACTTGGATGACACCTCGCGGGCGAAGCGCATCTCGTGGGTGACCATGATCATGGTGCGGCCTTCTTCGGCCAGTTCGCGGATCACCAGCAGCACCTCGCCCACCAGCTCCGGGTCCAGGGCTGACGTGGGCTCGTCGAACAGCATCACCTCGGGGTCCATGGCCAGGGCGCGGGCGATGGCCACCCGCTGCTTCTGTCCACCGGACAGGCAGTCGGGGTACATCTGGCACTTCTCCAGCATGCCGACCCGGGCCAGCAGCTTCTTCGCCTGGGCCTGCGCATCGACACGGTTACGTTTAAGCACCAGGCAGGGGCCGAGCATCAGGTTCTCCAGCACGGTCATGTGCGACCACAGGTTGAACGACTGGAAGACCATGGCCAGGCGCGTCCGCACCCGCTCGATCTGCCGCTGGCAGCGCCGCGAGCGCACACCACGGCGGTTGGTGCCCAGCTCCAGCTCCTCGCCGTGCACGCGCAGGCGGCCACTGTCGGGGAACTCCAGCAGGTTCATGCAGCGCAGCAAGGTGCTTTTGCCCGAGCCGCTGGAGCCGATGATGCTGATCACGTCGTGCTTCTCGGCGGTCAGCGAAACGCCCTTGAGCACCTCGATACCGGCGAAGGATTTGTACAGGTTCTCCACCTGCAGGGCGGTGGTCTGGGGGATGCTGGCGGTCATGGCGACACTCCGGCGGATACCCGCTTCGAGGCGAGTGAAGTGGCAGTGGATGGGGCCTGGCGCACACGCTGGTGGCGAGTCAGGCACAGCTCCAGGCGGTGCCAGAGCCAGACGAAGGCGCTGGTCATCAGCAGGTAGAGCAGTGCCGCCCAGAGGTACACGGACAAATCGAAGGTCTGCGAGAAGATGCGCCGGGTCTGGCCCATCACATCGAACAGGGTGATCACGCTGACCACCGCGCTGCCCTTGAGCAGCAGGATGATCTCGTTGCCCAGGGCCGGAAAGGCAATGCGGTAGGCATTGGGCAGGATGATCTTGCGGTACTGGTTAAAGCGCGACAGACCCATGGCCACGCCCGCCTCGATCTGCCCATAGGGCACGGCGCGCAGGCCGCCGCGGAGGATTTCCACCTGGTAGGCCGTGGAGTTGAGGACGAAGGTCAGCAGCGCGCAGTAGTAGGGATCGCGGAAGAACCACCACAACCCCAGCTGGCTCAGCTCGGCGCGGAACTGGCCCGAGCCGTAATAGACCAGAAACAACTGGGCCAGCAGAGGCGTGCCGCGAAAGAACGAGACGAACAGACGAATCGGCCAACGCAGCAGACCGCGTTCGCTGCAGCGGGCAATGGCCAGGGGCAGCGCCAGGGCGCAGGCCAGTAGCGCGGCGATGGCGGTGAGCTGCAGAGTCAGGCCGGCACCGGCCAACAGCTGGCCGGAGAAGCGCGTGAGGAGTTCCATCATGCCGTGGCACCTCCCGTGCGGTAGCCGCGGTTGGCGCGGCGCTCCATGCGTGCCAGCAGGCACTCGCAGAGCAGGCACACCAGCCAGTAGGCCAGGCACACCACGAGGAAGAACAGAAACGGCTTCTTGGTGGTGCCCACGGCGATATTGGCCATGCGCATCAGGTCGCTCAACGCGATCACCGAGACCAGCGCGGTGTCCTTGAGCAGGTTGACCCACAGGTTGCCCAGCCCCGGCAGGGCCAGGCGCAGCAGTTGCGGCAGCTCGATCACCCGGAAGATGGTCAGCCGGCGCAGGCCCATGGCCTGTCCCGCCTCGCGCTGGCCGCCGTCCAGGGCCTGCCAGGCACCGCGCCAGACTTCGCTGGAATAGGCGGCGAAGACCAGGCCCAGGGCCAGCACCCCGGCGATAAAGGGGCTCAGCTCGAGATAGCCGGCCTCCGGGTTGTACCAGCGCAGCAGGGCGTTCAGGCCCATGCCCACGCCGTGGTAAATGATAAACAGGGTGAGCAGCTCGGGCAGGCCGCGCAATGTGGTGCTGAAAGCCAGAGCCAGGGCGCGGGCCGGGCGCGCGCCGAACAGCGCCAGCGCCGCCACCAGCAGGCCCAGCAGCAGGCCGACCGGCAGGGTCGTCAACGCCAGGGCCAGGGTCACCCCGAGGCCCTGCAGCAATTCGTCGCCCCAGCCGGCGTCACCGAAGCTCAGGTAGATGAGCCAGTCCATAACAGATCCTCTTCTCGCTCAGCAGGTCAGCAGCGCGTGGCTTACTGCTCCAGGGTCAGCAGATTGACCGAGAAGAACTTGTCGTTGATGGCCTGATAGGTGCCATCGGCGATGATCGACGCCAGGGCCTGGTTGAGCTGCTGACGCAGCGCTTCGTCCTCCTTGCGCAGCGCCATGCCGACGCCCTCGCCGACATACTTCGGGTCGCTGATCGGCGCGCCGGCCAGACGGCAGCAGCTGCCATCCTCGGACTTCAGGGTCCAGTCGAGCATCGGGATCATGTCGCCGACCTGGGCATCCAGGCGTCCGGACACCAGGTCCAGGTTCACCGCATCCTGGGTCGGATACAGACGCACGTCGGAGTCGGGGAACATCGCCATCAGGAAATCGGCCTGGGTGGTTGCGCCCTGGGCACCGATGGTCTTGCCGGCCATGGCAGCCGGGCTGAAATCGCTGATTTCGGAATCCTTGGCCACCACAAAGGTCATCGCCGACTTCTGGTAGGGGTCACTGAAGGCGACCTTCTGCCGGCGCTCCTCGGTAATAAACATGGAGGCGATCACCACGTCGTACTTGCGCCCCAGCAGCGCGGGGATGATGCCGTCCCAGTCCTGAGCCACCAGGCTGCACTTGGCCTGCATGCGCTCGCACAGGGCCTTGCCGATCTCGATATCGAAGCCGGCCAGCTGGCCGTCGGCGGTGTAGTAGTTGAAGGGCGGGTAGGCACCTTCGGTGGCGAGGCGCAGAGTCGGGCCTTCGGCGGCCTGGGCGGCCGCGAACGGCAGTGCACCGAGGCTGGCGCAGAGCAACAGGGAGCGGAGAGTCTTATTCATTTTATTTTCCTCTGGAATCGTGATTCGCCGTGAAGCCGGCCGTCACCCGCAAGCCCGCTTCACATCGCACTGGATGACCAACCGGTCACCGCCGCGAAGCAAGAATCCGCCCGCACCTCGCATTTATCAAATGTATATTTATTATGTTATGCATAACTCTGAGCTATGTATTTGCCAGATAAATGTCTCGCAGCGAAGCGCTGCAATTGCTTTTGTAGGAGCCAGCTTACTGGCGATTACGTCAGCAGGATCGCCAGCAAGCTGGCTCCTACAGGTAAATGCCCCAGCCTGGGTAAAGGCATTCCCATGCAGCCCCAGGCCCTTACAATGGTGTCTTTTCCTGGGAGCCTGCCATGACCCCTGCCCCTGCCTACGGCGTCGGCGACGCCTCCTACCAGGCCGCTGGCGGCATCGACGGCCTGCAGCGCCTGACTGGCGATTTCTATCGATTGATGGATCAGCAGCCGCAAGCCGCCGACCTGCGCCGCCTGCACGGCGACAGCCTGGAGCTGGCCGCCGACAAGCTGGCCTGCTTCCTGAGCGGCTGGCTCGGCGGCCCCAAGTTGTTCCAGGAAAAGTACGGCAGCATCGCCATCCCGTCCTTCCACGCCCAGTGGCCCATAGACGAACGCCTCAGCGAACTCTGGCTGAGCTGCATGGCCCAGGCCATTGCCCTGCAGCCCTACGCAGCGGACTTCGCCGACTACCTGCTGACCCAGTTGCGGGTGCCGGCCCAGCGTATCGTCCAGGCCAGCCGCAACCGCCACGGAGAGCCCTAGCAGGCTGCATTGCGGCGCAAATTGCGCAGAACGATCGAGGCGCGGACCAGGCCCGCGAAACCCATCGCGGCCAGCCGCTGGGCAGATGCCCACAAGCCGACAGGCGTGCGTGCCGCCAGTTTGTGGCGCGATAGCAAGGCTTTCGCAGGTAGCGATATCCCAGAGGCTAAGTCCAGGAGCTAGCGTACGTCCGGTGCAGGGCTGTAGACCCGCGGCGCACTGCGATGCGGCAGGTGGATCAGGTTAAGTCGGTGCTCGCGCGCCCAGCGCACGGTGAGGTTGGTCGGTGCCGAGAGGCTGACCAGGGTGGCGAATTCGCCGCGCACGGCCTTGTGGATCAGCTCCAGGCTGCAGCGGCTGGTGATCACCACGAAGCCCTGGCGAGCGCTGTGACCTTGCCGACGCAGCGCGCCGATCAGCTTGTCCAGCGCGTTGTGCCGGCCGATATCCTCGCGGCACAGGCTGACGTCGCCGTGCTGGTCGACGAACAGCGCGGCATGCAGCGCACCGCTGTGGCGCGCCAGGCTTTGCGCACTGGCGATGCGCGTACGCAGATCATCCAGGTGTTCGGCAGGCGGCAACGGGCTGCCCGGCACCGGGGTGAGGTGCGGCAACGCCTGCTCCAGCGCCGCCACGCCACACAGGCCACAGCCGCTGGTGCCGGCCAGTTGCCGACGTTGCTGCTTGAGCGCCCAGAACGCGCGATTGCTGATCTGCACCTCGGCATTGAGGGCGTCACCGTTGCGCGTGACGCGCACGTCATAGATCTCCTCGACGCTCTCGACCACCGCGCTGCTCAGGCTAAAGCCGATCACAAAGTCCTCGATAGCCGAGGGCGAGACCATCATCACCGCATGGCCGATGCCGTTGTAGGCAATCGCCAGGGCGCACTCCTCGGCCAGCACGGCGCTGCCGCACACTGCCGCGTCATCCAGCTCGACATAGGCGTAGGCATCCTGCGCCTCGGGGGCGTCCGTAATGACGCTGGCGGTGCCGGGCGGCATGCTCGAAGACTCCCTGACCATGGGCTAGCGTTAAGCCGGCCGGGCCAACGGCTCGACCTGTTCGCGCTGGGCGCGCATGGCATCGACCACGAAGGCGCTCAGCCCTTCGCCGCCACTGGCGTCGAGATGGGCGTAGAGCGCGATGCGCATCTGCGGGTCCCATTGGCGCTTGAGGTGCTGGGCGAAATCGTCGCGGCTCTGCTGCGGATCAGGCTGAGAAGCGAAGAAGTCGCCGATCTGATTGGCCATCTTGATCAGGTGCGTGGCATTCATACCCATCGGGCAGTCCTCCAAGGCAGGATGGATCGGTCGGCGCAGGCTGCGGCCGGGCGCACGGATTGCCGCCCGGTCATAGCAGCACCACCTTGATCTGCGGCAGCAGATCGAGCTGTTCGTGGGTGAAGGCCTGGAACTCGGCCTGCCATTGCGACGGAGCCTCGACCTTGCTGATCTGCACGGCGGTGACCTTGTACTCCGGGCAGTTGGTGGCCCAGTCGGAGTTATCGGTGGTGATCACGTTGGCACCGGATTCCGGGTGGTGGAAAGTGGTGTAGACAATCCCCGGTTGCACCCGCTCGGTGATAATCGCGCGCATCGCCGTCTCACCGGCGCGGCTGTTGATCGCCACCCAGTCGCCGTCGTTGATCCCGCGGTCCTCGGCATCCACCGGGTGGATTTCCAGGCGATCCTCGGCGTGCCAGGCACCGTTGGCGGTGCGCCGGGTCTGCGCGCCGACGTTGTACTGCGAAAGAATCCGTCCGGTGGTGAGGATCAGCGGGCGCTTGCGCGAGGTGCGCTCCTCGGTGGGGATGTACTCGGTGATCATAAAGCGGCCCTTGCCGCGCACGAAGGCGTCCTCATGCATGATCGGCGTACCTTCCGGTGCCTCGTCGTTGCACGGCCACTGGATACTGCCCAGACGATCGAGCTTGGCGTAGCTGACGCCGGTGAAGGTCGGGGTCAGGCTGGCGATCTCGTCCATGATCTGCGCCGGGTGCGTGTAGTTCATCGGGTAGCCGAGGGCGTTGGACAGCGCCACCGTCACTTCCCAGTCTTCCTTGCCGGCCAGCGCCGGCATCACCTTGCGCACCGGCGAGATGCGTCGCTCGGCGTTGGTGAAGGTGCCGTTTTTCTCCAGGAACGAAGCGCCCGGCAGGAACACATGGGCGAACTTGGCAGTTTCGTTGAGGAACAGGTCCTGCACCACCACGCACTCCATGGCCTTGAGCGCATCGGTGACGTGCTGGGTGTCCGGGTCGGATTGCGCCGGGTCTTCGCCCTGGATGTAGATGCCCTTGAAGGTGCCGGCATGCGCCGCCGCCAGCATGTTGGGAATGCGCAGGCCCGGCTCGTCGAGCAGACTGACGCCCCAGGATTGTTCGAACTGCGCCCGCGCCTGCGGGTCGGAGACGTGGCGGTAGCCGGGCAGCTCATGGGGGAAGGAGCCCATGTCGCAGGAGCCCTGCACGTTGTTCTGCCCGCGCAGCGGGTTAACGCCGACGCCGGTACGACCGATGTTACCGGTGGCCATGGCCAGGTTGGCGATCGCCATCACGGTCGAAGAACCCTGGCTGTGCTCGGTCACGCCCAGGCCGTAGTAGATCGCCGCGTTGCCGCCGGTGGCATACAGACGCGCAGCGGCGCGCACGCTGGCGGCCGGCACGCCGGTCAACTCCTGCATGGCCTCGGGACTGTGCCGTGGGTCGGCGACGAAGGCGCGCCATTGCTCGAAGGCCTCGACCTCGCAACGCTCGGCGACGAAGGCCTCGTCCACCAGATTTTCAGTGACGATGACGTGAGCCAGGCTGTTGAGCAGGGCGACGTTGCTGCCCGGACGCAGCTGCAGGTGATGGTCGGCCTTGACGTGCGGGCCGCGCACCAGGTCGATGCCGCGCGGGTCGGCGACGATCAGCCTGGCCCCCTGGCGCAGACGACGCTTGAGCTGCGAGCCGAACACCGGGTGACCGTCGGTGGGGTTGGCACCGATCACCAGCACCACGTCGGAGGCCAGCACCGAGTCGAAATCCTGGGTCCCGGCGGACTCGCCGAGGGTGACCTTGAGGCCGTAGCCGGTCGGCGAATGGCAGACCCGTGCACAGGTGTCGACGTTGTTGTTGCCGAATGCGGCGCGCACCAGCTTCTGCACCAGATAGGCTTCTTCGTTGGTGCAGCGCGAAGAGGTCAGGCCACCGACCGAACCGCGGCCGTACTGCGCCTGGATGTCCTTGAAACGCTGGGCGGTATAGGCGATCGCCTCGTCCCAACTGACGGTGCGCCAGGCATCCTGAATGCTTTCGCGAATCATCGGCGCGGCGATGCGGTCCGGGTGAGTGGCGTAACCCCAGGCGAAGCGGCCCTTGACGCAGGCATGGCCGTGGTTGGCGTGGCCATCCTTGTTCGGCACCATGCGCACCACTTCATTGCCTTTGATCTCGGCCTTGAACGAGCAACCGACACCGCAATAGGCGCAGGTGGTGGTGACGCTGCGTTCGGCCTGGCCCTTTTCGACCACGGTTTTTTCCATCAGCGTGGCGGTCGGGCAGGCCTGCACGCAGGCTCCGCAGGACACGCACTCGGAGTCGAGGAAGTCTTCGTTCTGCCCGGCACTGACCTGCGAATCGAAGCCACGGCCGGTGATGGTCAGGGCGAAGGTGCCCTGCACTTCCTCACAGGCGCGCACGCAACGGTTGCAGACGATGCACTTGGCCGGATCGAAGGTGAAATAGGGGTTGGACTCGTCTTTTGGCTCGGCCAGGTGAGTCTTCACCGGGTCGTAGCGCACCTCGCGCAGGCCGACCACGCCGGCCATGTCCTGCAGTTCGCAGTTGCCGTTGGCCGAACAGGTCAGGCAGTCCAGCGGGTGGTCGGAGATATACAGCTCCATGGTGCCGCGGCGCAGTTCGGCCAGTTTCGGGCTCTGCGTGCTGACCTTCATGCCGGCTTCTACCGGGGTGGTGCAGGACGCCGGAAAACCGCGGCGACCTTCGATTTCAACGGTGCACAGGCGGCAGGAGCCGAACGGCTCGAGGCTGTCGCTGGCGCACAGCTTGGGCACGGAAATGCCAGCTTCCTGGGCGGCGCGCATCACCGAAGTACCGGCCGGTACGGTGATGGACGTGCCATCGATTTCCACCGTTACCGGAGCGCCGGTGCGGGCGGGGGTTCCGTAGTCGAGTTCACGAAACAGGGCCATGGGGGCGTCTCCGGATCAGCGAGCTTCGGCAGTGTCTTGCGACACGCCGAAGTCTTCGGGAAAGTGATTGAGGGCGCTCAGCACCGGATAGGGGGTCATCCCGCCGAGGGCGCAGAGCGAGGCACCGAGCATGGTGTCGCACAGGCTCTTGAGCAGTTCGATGCGTCCCGGCTGCGGGCCTTCCGAGCGGGCGACGATGATCTGATCGAGCAATTCTTCGCCACGGGTCGAGCCGATCCGGCAGGGTGTGCACTTGCCGCAGGATTCGATCGCGCAGAACTCCATGGCGTAGCGCGCCATGTCGGCCATGTCGACCGTGTCGTCGAACACCACGATGCCACCGTGGCCGAGTACCGCGCCGAGGGCGGCGAAGGCCTCGTAGTCCAGCGGCGTATCGAATTGCGCTTCCGGCAGGTAGGCACCCAGCGGGCCGCCGACCTGCACCGCGCGAATCGGCCGGCCGGTGGCCGAACCGCCGCCGTAGTCATAGAGCAGTTCGCGCAGGGTGATACCGAAGGCCAGTTCGATCAGGCCGCCGCGGGCGATGTTGCCGGTCAGCTGGATCGGCAGGGTGCCGAGCGAGCGGCCCATGCCGTAATCCTTGTAATAGGCACCGCCCTTGTCGAGGATGATCGGCACCGAAGCCAGGGAGATCACGTTGTTGATCACCGTCGGTTGACCGAACAGGCCTTCGATCGCCGGCAACGGCGGCTTGGGCCGCACTTCGCCGCGCTTGCCTTCGAGGCTCTCCAGCAGCGAGGTCTCCTCACCGCAGACATAGGCACCGGCACCGCGACGCAGGTGCAGATGGAAAGCCTTGCCGCTGCCGAGAATGTCGTCACCCAGATAGCCCTCGGCATTGGCCGTGGCGATGGTCGCCAGGAGCGCCGCCTCGGCATGCGGGTATTCCGAGCGCAGGTAGATATAGCCTTCGGTCGCGCCGACGGCCAGGGCAGCGATGGTCATGCCCTCGATCAGCACGAAGGGGTCGTCCTCCATCACCATACGGTCGGAGAAGGTACCCGAGTCGCCCTCGTCGGCGTTGCAGACGATGTACTTCTGCACAGCCTCGCAGCCGGCCACGGTGCGCCACTTGATGCCGGTGGGAAAGGCCGCGCCGCCGCGCCCGCGCAGGCCGGACTCGAGCACCTCGGCGATGATCGCCTCGGAGCCGATTTGCAGTGCGCGCTTGAGGCCGCGATAGCCGTCATGGGCGATATAGTCGGCCAGCGACAGCGGATCGGTGATCCCGGCGCGGGCGAAGGTCAGGCGCTGTTGGCGCTTGAGGTAGTCGATCTCATCGGTCAGGCCGAGCGCCAGCGGATGCTCGCCGGCGTCGAGGAAGCCAGCGTCGAACAGCCCGGCAACGTCGCGCGCCTTGACCGGACCATAGGCGACACGCCCGGCCGGGGTGGCGACCTCGACCAGCGGCTCGAGCCAGAACAGCCCACGCGAGCCGTTGCGTACCAGCTGCACGTCCAGATTGCGCGCCTTGGCTTCGGCGACGATGGCCCGGGCCACCTTGTCGGCACCCAGGCTCAGGGCGCTGGCATCACGCGGCACATAAACGGTAATGGGCGAATTCATACCCGCGCCTCCTGTTCTTCCAACAAATCCAGCAGATCCTCGGCATCGACGCGACCGTGCAGTTCGCCGTTGAGCATGGCGTTCGGCGCGCAGGCGCAGTTACCCAGGCAATACACCGCTTCCAGGGTCAGGCTGCCATCGGCGCGGGTCTCACCCAGTTGCAGGCCGAGTTTTTCCTGCAGCTCGGCGGTCAGGGCCTTGGCCCCCATCGACTGGCAGGCCTCGGCCTGGCACAGCTTGAGGTGCACACGCCCCGGCGGGCTGGCGCGAAAATCATGGTAGAAACTGACCACCCCATGCACCTCGGCGCGCGATAGGCAGAGGTCCTCGGCGATCAGCGGCAGCACCTCGGGCGGCACCGCGCCGAGACGATCCTGGATGTCGTGAAGAATCGGCAGCAGGGCGCCGGGTTCGTCGCGGTGCGCCGCCAGCACCTCGCGGGTGACGGCCTGGTACTGTTCGGGGTCGAAGCGCTGGGGAAGAGTGGCCATGTTCGATGCTCCAGCCGGCGGGCTAAGCCGGTGCTGTCGGGGAGATAGACGGGGCCAGTCACGGCTGCTGGCCCAGTTATCTCTGGCGTTCCGCTGAGGGTCGCCATATATGAAGTAATGTTCTTATACTCAGGCGTAAAACCGCCAGATGCCGCACGTTAGCATGGGCCATTCCGCGATCAAATATGAAGCAGAGGACATATGATCCGCATCGAGATTCAACCGCGCTGGCGCTTTCACCAGATAGACGGCAGCAGCCTCGACCCCCAGGGTCTGAGCCTGCTGCAGAACGTCCACGACTGCGGCAAGTTGACCGAGGCCGCCGCCCGCAGCGGCTACTCCTACCGGCATGCCTGGAACCTGCTGGGCAAGTGGCAGGAGTTCTTCGGCAGCCCACTGATCGAGCTGCAGCGCGGCAAGGGTGCGCGCCTGACCAGCCTAGGGGAAAAACTGCTGCGCGCCGACCAGCGGATCCGCGCGCGCCTGGCACCGCAACTGGACAACCTGGCCGGCGAGCTGGAGGTCGAACTCAACCGCGCGCTACAGGAAACCCGCCCCGGCCTGCGCATCCATGCCAGCCATGGCTTCGCCGTGGCGGCGCTGCGCGAATGGCTGGAGCAGGACGACCGCTGGCAGTGGGAGCTGCAGTTTCGCAGCGGAGCCGAGGCGATGCTCTCGCTGCAGCGCCGCGACTGCGACCTGGCCGGCCTGCACGTACCGGCCGGGCCGCTGGGCAATCTGAGCATGGCGCGCATCCAGCCCTGGCTGCGCGCCGAGCACCGGGTGATCACCTTCGTCGTGCGCACCCAGGGCCTGATCCTCGCCCCCGGCAACCCGCTGGCCATTACCGGGCTGGCCGACCTGCAGCGCAGCGGCTTGCGCCTGGTCAACCGCGAACAGGGCTCGGGCACACGCATGCTGCTGGAAAGCCTGCTGCAACAGGCGCAGATCGACAGCGTCGGCATCGGCGGCTTCCACAACGAGGAATACACCCACGCGGCGGTCGCCGCCTACGTCGCCAGCGGCATGGCCGATGTCGGCTTCGGCGTCGAGGCGGCGGCGCGGATGTTCGGCCTGGCCTTTATTCCCATGGCCCGCGAGCACTACTGCTTGCTCTGCCATCAGGACAGCCTGGCCCTGCCGGCCATGGGGGCCCTGCTCGAAGTGCTGCAACACCCGGACTTCCAGGCGCGTATCAGCCAGCTGCCCGGCTATGCCCTGAGCCGTCCCGGCGAGGTGCTGCCGCTGGCCCAGGCGCTGGAACAATGGAGCCGCGAAAGCCTGCTGGAATAGGCCATGCGGCCGCTGAGGGTGTCCGGGTCGATGGTCGGGATGCCGTCGCGGTGCATCGCGAAGTCCCCCTCCCCCCCTTCCCCCTTCCCCCGCGCTGATGCTGCAACCGGCGCTCTGCGCGCTGCTCGGCTGGCGCTAGACAACACCTGGCGGCCATGGCCCAAGGGATGCCGTGGCTGGCCCTGCCCCGGCGCATCGCGCACCTGCCTCTTTTGTCGCCCCTGCGCCGCGCTGGCCAGGGGCACGCTTTTTCCTCGCCAACGAGCACAAAAATCATAATTTCGCGATTGCCCTGCGCCACCCAGAATGCGGCCAACACCCCACAGACAGCCGCACCTGCAGAACAACAACGATCGGTAGCAGAGGAAATCAACCATGACCGACCTGAACCAACCCGACCTCGCCCGCATCAACGCCATGCCCACCCCCGGCAGCAGCATCGACACCCTGGTGGTCGGTGCCGGTCAGGCCGGCGTGGCCATCAGCGAGCACCTGAGCAGCCTCGGCGTGCCGCACCTGGTGCTGGAGAAAAACCGCATCGCCGAAGCCTGGCGCACCGGCCGCTGGGATTCACTGGTGGCCAATGGCCCGGCCTGGCACGACCGTTTCCCGGGCCTGGCCTTCGACGATATCGATGCCGACGCCTTTGCCCCAAAGGAGCGGGTCGCGGCCTATTTCGAAGCCTATGCGCAGAAGTTCAACGCGCCGATCCGCACCGGCGTGGACGTACGCAAGGTGACGCGCAATGCCGAGCGTTCGGGCTTTACCGTGGAAACCTCCGAGGGGGTGATCCAGGCCAACCGCGTGGTGGTCGCCACCGGCCCCTTC
The DNA here is from genome assembly GCF_963970915.1 of Pseudomonas sp. EA_105y_Pfl2_R69. Lineage (NCBI taxonomy): Bacteria > Pseudomonadati > Pseudomonadota > Gammaproteobacteria > Pseudomonadales > Pseudomonadaceae > Pseudomonas > Pseudomonas sp. EA_105y_Pfl2_R69. The sequence continues at coordinate 515,283 of NZ_CAXAOO010000003.1, read as the reverse complement.
CAGCGCCCGGTGATCCCGGCGCTCGCGCCCACGGATGAACGCTTCACCCAGATCCACTCGGCGCAGTATTACAACCCGCAGCAGTTGCCCGAGGGCGCGGTGCTGGTGGTGGGTGCCGGCTCGTCGGGGGTGCAGATCGCCGACGAGCTGCAACGCGCCGGGAAAAAGGTCTACCTCTCGGTGGGCCCGCACGATCGCCCGCCGCGCGCCTACCGCAACCGCGACTTCTGCTGGTGGCTGGGGGTACTCGGTGAATGGGACGCGGAAATCGCCCAGCCGGGCAAGGAGCACGTCACCATCGCCGTCAGCGGTGCCCGGGGCGGCCATACGGTGGATTTCCGTCGTCTGGCCCAACAGGGCATGACTTTGGTCGGCCTGACCAAAACCTTCAACGACGGCGTGGTGACTTTCCAGCAGGACCTGCTGGAAAACCTCAAGAACGGCGATAAGAACTACCTGGCGCTGCTGGATGCGGCCGACGCCTATATCGCCCGCAATGGCCTCGACCTGCCGCACGAACCCGAGGCTCGCAGCATGCTGCCGGACCCGCAGTGCGTGACCCAGCCCATTCTCGAACTCGATCTGGTCGCAGCCGGGGTCACGTCCATCATCTGGGCAACCGGCTACGCCGTGGATTTCAGCTGGCTGCAGGTGGATACCTTCGACGCCCAGGGCAAGCCACAGCACCAGCGCGGCGTGTCCCGCGAGCCGGGGGTGTACTTCCTCGGCCTGCCATGGCTGTCACGCCGCGGTTCGAGTTTTATCTGGGGTGTATGGCACGACGCCAAGCACGTGGCCGGGCATATCGCCACCCAGCGCAGCTACCTGGCCTATCAGGACGCCGCGCAGCGTCAGGACGCTTGACCCAGCCCGCTCCAACCACCAGATCGAAGGAAGCACTTGATGCCTACCCATACCCGTATCCGCATGTTCAACACCAAGGACACCTACCCCAACCAGAGCCTGGACAATGACCTGTGCCAGGCCGTGCGCGCCGGCAATACCGTGTATGTGCGCGGCCAGATCGGCACCGATTTTTCCGGCAAGCTGGTCGGCCTCGGCGACCCGCGGGCCCAGGCCGAGCAGGCGATGAAGAACGTCAAGCAACTGCTGGAAGAAGCCGGCAGCGACCTCTCGCACATCGTCAAGACCACCACTTACCTGACCGACCCGCGCTACCGCGAGCCGGTCTACCAGGAGGTCGGCAAGTGGCTCAAAGGCGTCTTCCCGATCTCCACCGGCCTGGTGATCAGCGGCCTCGGCCAGCCCGAGTGGCTGATGGAGATCGACGTAATTGCGGTTATCCCGGACAGCCAGCCATAAGCGAGATTAAGTAGGGAGGACGGCGCGTTTCCCATCCACCGTGTGGCGCATGGTGGATGGATAAAGCGTCATCCGCCCTACCAATGCCAAGGAGTAAGCCATGACCTTTTCCATAGTCGGCCGCTGCGCCGAAACCGGCCAGCTGGGCATCGCCATCAGCTCGTCGAGCATCGCCGTCGGTGCCCGCTGCCCCTGGCTGCGCGCCGGGGTGGGCGCGGTGGCCAGCCAGAACATCACCCTGCCGGCCCTCGGCCCGCAGATTCTCGACGCCCTGAGCAACGGGCTGGAGCCGGCGGCGGCGCTGGACCAGGCGCTTAGCCGCAATGGCTACAGCCAGTATCGCCAGGTCGCGGTGCTCGATGGCCAGGGCCGCAGCGCGCTGTTCTCCGGCAGCGAGGCGCTCGGCAGGCATAACGCTCTGGCGGGCGAGCAATGCGTCGCGGCCGGCAATCTGCTGGCCTCGCCTGCCGTGATCGAGGCGCTGGTGACGACCTTCGAACAGACGCCGGGACAACTGGCCGAACGCCTGCTGGCGGCCATGCACGCGGCCATGGCCGCCGGTGGGGAGGCGGGACCGGTGCATTCGGCGGCGCTCAAGGTGGTCGGCGACCTCACCTGGCCGATCATCGACCTGCGCGTGGACTGGGCCGAGGACAACCCCATCGCTGCGCTGGATCGGCTCTGGCAGGCCTACCGGCCGCAGATGCAGGACTACCTGATCCGCGCCCTCGACCCCACCGCCGCGCCCAGCTATGGCGTGCCCGGCGACGCGTGAAGCGATGGGTTGAGCGCAGCGATACCCATCATCACCAAGCAATCTGGAGCCTGACCCATGCTCAGCAGTCGCGAACTCTTGGCCGAACTGGTCGCCTTTCCCACCGTCAGCCGCGACTCCAATCTGGCGCTGATCGAATTCGTCCGCGACTACCTGGCGGGCCTCGGCGTGGTCTGCGAGCTGGATTACAACGACGAACGCAGCAAGGCCAATCTATTCGCCACTATTGGCCCGACTGACCGTGGCGGCGTGCTGCTGTCCGGGCATAGCGACGTGGTGCCGGTGGACGGCCAGGCCTGGACGCGGCCACCGTTCGAGCTGAGCGAACGCGACGGCAAGCTGTATGGCCGTGGCAGCGCCGATATGAAGGGCTTTATCGCCTGCGTGCTGGCCGCCGTGCCGCGTTTTCTGCAAACGCCGCTGCGCCTGCCGCTGCATCTGGCGTTTTCCTACGACGAGGAAGTCGGCTGCCTGGGCGTGCGTTCGCTGCTGGCCGAGTTGCAGCAACGGCCCAACAAACCCGTGCTGTGCATTATCGGCGAGCCCACCGAACTCAAGCCCGTGCTCGGGCACAAGGGCAAGCTGGCCATGCGCTGCCAGGTGCAGGGCGCGGCCTGCCATTCGGCCTATGCAACCCAGGGGGTGAATGCCATCGAGTACGCCGCCAAACTGATCAACCAGCTCGGCGATATCGGCCAGCGCCTGAGCGCCATCGAGCGCCAGGACGCGCGCTTCGAGCCGCCTTACTCCACGGTGCAGACCGGCCTGATCCAGGGCGGCCGCGCGCTGAATATCGTCCCGGCCGACTGCCAGTTCGATTTCGAGGTGCGCGCCCTCCCCAGCGACGACCCACAGCAGGTCGCCGAGGAGCTGCGCGCCTATGCCGAACGCGAACTGCTGCCGCAGATGCGCCAGCGCAGCGCCGCCAGCGCCATCGACTTCCAGCCGCTGTCGGCCTACCCCGGCCTGGCCACCGACCCGCACAGCGAGGCGGCCGAGTTGTTGGCGCGGCTTAGCGGCAGCCGCGACTTCACCACAGTGGCCTTCGGCACCGAGGGTGGGCTGTTCCATCAGGCCGGCATCCCCACCGTGGTCTGCGGCCCCGGCAGCATGGAACAGGGCCACAAGCCGGACGAATTCATCAGCCTCACGCAACTGGCCGGCTGCGACGCCATGCTCGCGCGTCTGGCCGACTGGCTGCAGCTGGCTCACTGAATCACCCCTTGTCCGTCCTGCGCGGCAGATGCGCAGGACGGGCTTTTTTACAGGTTCTGGGTCCAGGCGGTGTTGCACGATGGCACGGCTTACATCGGCCAGTTCCCCCGCCCCTTTGCGGGAGGGGCTCCAGGCGAAATGATTATGCGACCTTGTCCCCCTTGGCGTTCGTCAGCGCTGGCCTCCAGCCCTGCGCATCGCGCCGTGTGCCTGAGGGAAATAGCGCCAGCGCCGTGGCAGCACCTTCCACAGGTTCCTGACCAAAAAGGCCAGGCCATTCAGACGCCGCTGGTCTTTCGCGGTCCACGGCAGTTCCAGGCGCTGACGCAGGTCCACAGGCAGGGTACCCAGCGCCAGCCAGCGCGCGCCCCGGTCGAATAGAGGCCGCAGCACCCACCACAGCGGACCGCGCATCCAGGCATAAGGAGCCGGCAGATTCGGGTTGCCGGCAAGAAACCAGCGGGCCACGTCGGTCATTTCCAGGCGGTTTTCCAGCATGCCTTGCCAGTAGACCCTGAACGCCGCGTAGTCGGCCGGCACCGTCGCCATCGGCAGCCCGTAGAGGGCATACCACTGGATCGACTCCTGATACAGGCGCTCCTGCGTGGCCGCATCCAGAGGCGTGCCGAAGATGGCCTGCATGGCGATCTGTCCTTCGAAGAAGGTGGCGTGGGCCCAGTAGAAGAGCTCCGGGCTCAGGGCGTGATAGCGCTGACCATGGGCGTTCACGCCCTTGATCTGGCGATGCCAGTCGCGAATCTGCTGACCGGTCGCCATCGCCTGCTTGCCACCGTACACCACTGCGAGAATCGGCGGGATGGAGCGAAACAGGCGGTTCCAGGGATTGAGGAACAGGTCGGAATGCTCCTGCACGCCAGCGGCGAGACTCGGGTGCAGGTTCTGCAGCAGGCCGACGCGGCTGATCAACAACAGCCCGCGCAGATCACCGAAACATCGCCACGTCAGCGACTCTGGCCCCAGGGGTTGTATCTGCTGCTCGGTTGGAATGGAACAGGTGGCCTGCATACTCGGTCGCTCCCATGCGCTTGTGTGCCACCGATGTTAATGCGAGTGTTGGCTCGCATTTAATTCGCAAAGGAACAGTCATGCGCAAGCGACCCGGCCAACAACGCTCGCAACAGATGGTGGATATCCTCCTGGAGGCCAGTGGCCGGGTGATCGCGTGCCAGGGGCTGGCCAACCTGACCACCAATAGGGTGGCCGCCGAGGCAGACGTGAGCATTGGCTCCCTGTATCAGTACTTCGCCAACAAGCAGGAGCTGCTGGAGGCGCTGCTCGAACGCATGGCGCTGGACATGACGCGCCTGATAGATGCACGCATGACGCAGCTGCTGGCAGCCGATGTCAGAACCGCGGTGAAGATGCTGCTGGGCGAAATGCTCGCATTTATCCGCGGCGGCGACGGCCGCTACCTGGAGCTGGTGCGTCACTGGCAGCAGCTGCAGACCCTGCGAGTGGTCGATCGACTGGAGCAGCACCTGTCCGAGGTGTGCCGACGCTACCTGCTGCGCCATGTCCGCGAGTTCCCCATCGAAAACCCCATCCCGGTACTGTTCGTGATCATCAACGGCACCCTGATGACACTGGTGCGTTACCTGGCGCTGGAGAACCCGCCCCTGAGCGAGGAAGAGTTGATCGATAGCCTGACCGAGATGCTGGCCGCCTACCTGGCCTGCGCGGCGCAGCAGAGGGCCAGCCCGCCGCTGGCAATGACCCCCGTCTGAGCGCGCCTGCGCTTCAGAACGAAGGCCCCCAGGCTCTCGATTTCTCGTCTGGCGGATTCGCCGTGGCGTTACCGATGCCTATCGACTCCGGCTTATCTGCATGCCCCAGCTGCGCACAGCGCGCCCGGGAGCCTGCAGAGTCGCGCGGTAGCCCTATGCGGACTATGGCGGTTTAACTACGCCGGCTGCTCATCCCCCGGCCAGCCCGCCTTGCGCAGGGCCTGCAGCAGGGTTTCACGGTCCAGCCCCTGGACCCGGTGGCCATTGCCCTCGACTGTGTTGGCCGCCAGCAGGGCATTGATAATGGCTTCTTCCACGGCTTCCGAGGCGGCGAGAAACAGGTCGCCGATATGGTCGTTGTTGACCATACGCAGGCCGTCGCAGGTAAAGGCCCCCTTGCGTTCGTAAGCGGTGGCCTGCAGCTGCGGGTTGCCGGTGGAGAAGGCGACGAAGATATCGCCGCTGCAGTCCTCGTTGCCGCCGCCGGTGCGGGCGATGCCGATGCTGGCGCGCTGGGCCAGGCGCGTGCACTGGTGCGGCAGCAGCGGCGCATCGGTGGCCAGGCAGACCACGATCGAGCCCATGCCGGGATGCGGCAGGTCGGCGCGCAGGAACGGCGAGGTGGCCTTTTCCATATAGCGCCCCACCGGATAACCATCCACCCGCAGTTCGCGGCGCGTGCCGTGGTTGGCCTGGACGATGGCCCCCACGGTCCAGCCGCCCTGGGCCTCGCTCAGGCGGCGCGAGGCGGTGCCGATGCCACCCTTGTACTCGTGGCAGATCATGCCGCTACCGCCGCCCACCGCGCCTTCTGCCACCGGGCCTGCCTTGGCGCGGTCCAGGGCCTCGGCCACATGCTCGGGGCGCACATGAAAGCCGTTGATGTCATTGAGCAGGCCGTCGAAGGTTTCCAGCACCACCGGCATGTTCCAGTACAGGCGGCCGTCGGTGGACTGATTCTGCCGATCCAGGGCGATCAGCGCGTCGCGCACCACGCCGACGCTGTGGGTGTTGGTAAAGGCGATCGGGCTGGTCAGCAGGCCGGCCTCGCGAATCCACTCGAGGCCGGTGGCGTCGCCGTTGCCGTTGAGGATATGCACGCCGGCGAAGCACGGCTGCTCGGTGGTGGAGCCGGCACGCGGCTCGATCAGGGTGACCCCGGTGTTGATGTCACGGCCGCCCACCGTGCGCCCGCGCACATCGCTGTGGCCGACGCGCACGCCGGGTACGTCGGTGATGGCGTTGAGCGGGCCGGGCTGCAGTTGGCCGAATTGAATCTTCAGGTCGCGGGCACGTGGTTTCATCGTCTCTCTCATGGTCTTTCTCACTGCTCTTTATCAATAGCGGGGTTGTTGCAGGACGAACTCAGGGGGGGATTTACTGGCCGCTCTTGACCTTGCTCCACACGCGGGTGCGAATGCGCTCGATCTTCTTCGGCAGCGGCTCCAGGGTGTACAGCCTGGCCATGGTCTCGGCCGACGGGTAGACGGCCGGGTTGTTGCGGGTCTCGGCGGCTAACAGGGCGGTCGCGCCGAGGTTGCCGTTGGGGTAGCGCAGGTAGTCGGTAATAGGCGCGATCACTTGCGGGCGCATCAGGTAGTCGATAAAGGCCAGGCCCTGGGCGGGATGGGGCGCGTCCTTGAGCAGCACCAGGGTGTCGAACCACACTGGCGCGCCCTCCTTGGGCAGGCTGTATTCGATCTGCACGCCATTGCCGGCCTGCTCGGCGCTGGCCTTGGCGTCCAGCATGCCGCCGGCCCAGCCCAGGGCCACGCAGATATCGCCGTTGGCCAGGTCGGTGATGAACTTGGACGAGTTGAAGTAGGCGATATGCGGGCGCAGCTTGAGCAACAGTGCCTGGGCCTGCTGGTAATGGGCCGGGTCCTGGCTATTGGGCGGCAAGCCCAGGTAGTGCAGAACGACGGGCAGTATCTCGGAGGGCGAGTCGAGCAGGGCCACGCCGCACTGGCTGAGTTTGGCCAGGTTGTCTTCCTTGAACAGCAGGTCCCAGGAGTCCACCGGGGCGTTGTCGCCGAGGGCGGCGCGCACCTGCTCGACGTTGTAGCCGATACCGTTGGTGCCCCACATATAGGGCACGGCATAGCGATTGCCCGGGTCATTGTTGGCCAGCTTGGCCAGTAGCTCCGGATCCATTTGCGAGTAATTCGGCAGTTTGGCCGGGTCCAGCGGTTCGAGCACGCCGGCCTTGATCAGGGTCGGCAGGCTGAAGTTGCTGGCCACCACCACGTCGTAGCCGCTGCGTCCGGTCAGCAGCTTGCTTTCCAGCACCTCGGCGCTGTCGAAGGTGTCGTAGATCGGCATGATCCCCGTATCGCGCTTGAAGTCGGCCAGGGTGGTGGGGCCGATATAGTCGTACCAGTTGTACACATGCACAGTTGGCGCATCCGCTGCGGCAGCCGTTATCGATGCCGACAGGCAGGCCCCGACTCCGAGGTTGAGATACAAGCGATGTCCACGCATGATGCGGCACTCCTGGCCTGCTACAGGCCGGTTGGTTCAGGAGGGCCCAGGCTAGTGCCGCGCAGGGGCCAGACCAATTCCCATCACGGGTTACGCGAAAGGGGTAGTCAGTGGACGCTTTATTGAAAGAGTTGCCCATGCATCAGAGCCTGGCACGGATGTTCGCCGCCGTGGGCCAGGATGGCTTCTGGCGCAGCCTGGTGGACGCCCTGCGACTGCTGGTGCCACTGGACAATGCCCTGGTAACCCTGATGCAGAGCGGCCGAGTGCCCACTCTGCTGGCCGATTTCGAGTTCCGCGCGGGCACCGATGAGCGCGAGGGGCTGGCCGACTACTGCGCCGGCATGTACCTGCTCGACCCCTTCTACCAGGCCGCCTGCGCCGGCATCGCCGATGGCCTGCACAGCCTCGAATCAGTCGCCCCGGATCAGTTTCAGCACAGCGAGTACTACTTGAGCTACTTCCGCCCGGTGATCGGCATGGGTGAACTGCAGTTCTTCTGCACCCTCGACGGCGTGGTGCTGGGTTTGTCACTGGGGCGCAATACGGCCTTCAACGCGCAGGAGCAGGGCCGTTTGCTGTGCGTGCGTGACTGGGTGTTGGCGGCCATGCGCCGGCATGTGCAGCTGCTGCCGCCGGAGGGCAAGGTCGCCCCAGCGGCGGGCGATCTGCTGGCATTGCTGGACCGTTTGGACGCGCGCCTGTCGGAACGTGAAACCGAAACCGCGCGGCTGATTCTGCAGGGTTTCTCCAGCAAGGCCATCGCTCAGCGCCTGGGCATCTCCCCGGAAACGGTGAAGGTGCACCGGCGCAACCTCTACCACAAGCTGGGCGTCAGCGGTCACGCCGAACTCTTCGCGCGGCTGCTGCAACCCCCACCACCTACGGCCTAGAGCCTGTTGCCGCGTCATAGCGAACCGCGTGCCACGAGCAATGAAATGGCCACAGCCCCTAACTTCAGGAGTAGTCATGACCCTTAGCATTCGCCCGGCCGCCCCCAGCGATGCCGCGCTTATCCATGCCTTTATCACCGACCTGGCGATCTACGAGAAGGCCGAGCACGAAGTGCTGGCCAGCGTCGCCGATATCGAGCAGAGCCTGTTCGCCGAGGGCTCGCCGGCGCACGCACTGATCTGTAGCCGCGACGGCGTGCCGATTGGCTATGCGGTGTATTTTTTCAGTTACTCGACCTGGCTCGGCCGCCAGGGCCTGTACCTGGAAGACCTGTATATCACCCCCGAACAGCGCGGCAGCGGTGCCGGCAAGCAGTTGCTGCGCCATCTTGCGCAACTGGCCTGCGCCAAGGGCTGTGCGCGCCTGGAATGGAGCGTGCTGGACTGGAACGAGCCGGCCATCCAGTTCTACCAGAGCCTGGGGGCCAAGCCCCAGGATGAGTGGATTCGCTATCGCCTGGCTGGCGAGGAGTTGCGCAGCTTCGCCCAGGGCTAGGCGCATCCCAGGCAAACCCCGGGGCTTTTCTTGCTAAACTGCGCGCCTTCCTTTTTCCGAGCCGCCGCGCATGCCTGCTCTCGACCAGGCGCTGCGCGCCGCCCTCGCCCATCGCCAGCCCCTGCTCAATGAGCTGTACGCCCAGGGCACCGACTGCTACCGCCTGTTCCACGGCAGCCAGGAGGGTGCCGGCGGCCTGACCATCGACCGCTACGGCCCACAATTGCTGGTGCAGAGCTTTCACCAGAGCCTCGAACGCGACCAATTGCTGCAGCTGGCCGAGCAGTGCCAGGCCAGCCTCGGCGACGAACTGCTGCTGGTCTACAACGACCGCTCCCGGGGCAACTCGCGGGTCGACCGCAGCGACCCCGTCTATCAGGCCGCACCCGAGGCACTGGAAGACCTGATCGGCCATGAATGGGGCCTCAATTACCGGGTACGCGGCCGTCACGCCGGCCAGGACCCGCTGCTGTTTCTCGACCTGCGCAACGCCCGCGGCTGGGTAAAAGCGCACAGCACCGATAAAAGCGTGCTCAACCTGTTCGCCTACACCTGCGGCGTCGGCTTGAGTGCCGCGGCCGGCGGCGCGCGGGAAGTGGTCAATCTGGATTTCGCCGAGGGCAACCTGGCGGTGGGCCGCGAGAATGGCGCGCTCAACCCCGAGTTACCCGCCATGCAGTTTGTCCAGTCGGACTACTTTCCGGCAATCCGCCAGCTGGCCGGCCTGCCGATCAATGCGCGGCGCGGGCAGAAGCTGCCGCACTACCCGCGCCTTGCACAACGCCAGTTCGACCTGGTGCTGCTCGACCCGCCGGCCTGGGCCAAGAGCGCCTTCGGCACCGTCGACCTGCTGCGCGACTACCAGAGCCTGCTCAAGCCGGCGATCCTCGCCACCGCCGACGACGGTGTACTGATCTGCTGCAACAACCTGGCAAAAGTCGCCCTCAGCGACTGGCGCGAGCAGGTGCTGCGCTGCGCGGAAAAGCTCGGCCGGCCGGTGCGCGATTGTCAGGTGCTGGCACCGGCGGCGGACTTCCCCTCCCTGGATGGCCAGCCGCCGCTAAAAACCCTGATCCTGCAATTCTGATCGCCCCAGAGAAAATCCCACCCAGGACTCTGTGGAACCCTACGCGCATGCCATACTCCAAGGCATTTCTCGTCGGGATAGATGACGTTTTTATGCTTAAAGGAATAAAGCGCGCTGCCAGCGCAACCGTTATAGCCGTGGCCCTGTACAGCCTGCTGGGCTTTCTGATCCTCCCCGGTATCGGTCTGCGCATCGCCAACCAGCAACTGGCCCAGTACGCCACCGGCCCCGCCAGCCTCGAGCGCCTGCAACTCAACCCCTTCAGCCTGGAGCTCAGCCTCTGGGGCCTGCGCATCGGCGAAGCCGGCCAGGAGCAGGTTGCCTTCGAGCGCCTGTATAGCAACCTGCAACTCGACAGCCTGTGGACGGGCGTATTGCACCTGGCCGCTATCGAGCTGGACCAGCCGCACAGCGAAGTGCTGTTCGGCAAGGACGGCACGCTCAACCTGACCCAGCTGTTCAGGCTGCCCGCCAGCCCGCAGCCGGCGGCCGAAGAGCCCACCGGCGAGCCGTTCCCACTGCGTATCGCGCGGATCAAGCTGAGCGGTGGCAACGTTCACTTTCAGGACCTGCGCCCCAGCGAGCCAATCGAATTTCTCTACGACGACCTCAGCTTCGAACTGCACAACCTCAGCACCCTGCAAGGCGACAGTGCCGAGATGACCCTGATCGCCACCGGTCCCCACGGCGGCCGTATCGACTGGAGCGGCAACCTCAGCCTGGTGCCACTCAGTTCCAGCGGCAGCCTGAAAGTCACGGACGGCAAGCTGAAAGCCTTCTGGCCCTATGTGCGCGATGCCGTACCCCTGACTCTGGAAGACGGCAGCGTCAACCTCAGCAGCGACTACAACCTGGACCTGGCCACAGACACCGAGCTGCTGCTGAGCAACACTCGGCTCAGCGTCAGCAACTTCGCCATCAAGAGCCCGACCGACCAACCGCTGCTGCGCCTGGAAAGCCTGGATATCAGCGAAACCAGCGTGGACCTGGCCAAACAGCAGGTCATAGTCGGCAAGATTCGTAGCCGGAAGCTGGAAACCTGGGCTGCACGCGAGGCCGATGGCCAGCTCGACTGGCAGAAGCTGCTGGCCAGCCAACCTGCCAAACCTGCTCCAGCTCCAGCTCCAGCTCCAGCTCCAGATGAGAAGGGCACAGGCTCCACCGCGACAACAGAACTCGAGGCGACAGCAGACACCGCCGAGGCGATCAGCGCGGAGCAATCTTCGGCTCCGGAAACGGCCCGCGCAGGCCAGTCAGACGCGCCAGACAAACCCTGGCAGGTGCTGCTGCGCGATGCGCAACTGCGCGACTATCGGGTGCATCTGGCCGACCGCGTGCCGGAGCAGGAGGTGGCCATCGAGCTCGGCCCGCTCAACCTCGACCTGGCAGATTTCGACAGCCTCGGCACCTCGCCCTTCAGCCTCAAGCTGGATACCGGCGTCGGCAAGCAGGGCAAGCTGCAGGCCAGCGGCCAGGTCCAGCTGAACCCGACCACGGCCAGCCTGAATGTCATCAGTAGCGCCATCGACCTGCGGGTGGCCCAGGCCTACCTCAGCCCCTACGTGCGCATCGAACTGCGCAACGGCCTGCTCGGCAGCGATCTCGACGTCCAGCTGAGCAGCACCGAGCCGCTGGCCCTCAGCATCAGCGGCAAGGCCCAGGTCAGCCAGTTGCATACCCTGGACACCATCAAGGAGCGCGACTTCCTGCGCTGGCAGCAACTCGACCTGCTCGGCCTGAACTACCAACACGGCGACCGCCTGAGCATCGACAAGGTGCAGCTGGACCAGCCCTATGCGCGCTTTATCGTCAACGAAGACCTCAGCACCAACGTCAGCGACCTGATAATTCCACAACCGGCCACGCCGCAAAGCACTGCACAAAGCGCTGCCAGTACGACGGAAAAGCCACTGGCGATTCATATCGGCGAAATCAGCTTCAAGGACGGCTCGGCCAACTTTGCCGATTTCAGCCTGACCCCCAACTTCGCCACCGCCATCCAGCAACTCGAGGGGCGTATCGGCACCCTCGACAACCAGACGCAGAAACCCGCCAGCGTGGATATCGCCGGCAAGGTCGACCGTTATGCTCCGGTCAGCGTCAAGGGCAGCCTGAACCCCTTCGATCCGCTGGACAGCTTGGATATCCATACCCAGTTCAAGCAAGTCGAACTGACCACCCTGACCCCCTACTCCGGCAAGTTCGCCGGCTATCGCATCCGCAAGGGCCGGCTCAACCTGGACCTGCACTACCAGATCAGCAAGGGCCAGCTGACGGCCGAAAACAGTGTGGTGGTGGAACAGTTGCAGCTCGGTGAAAAGGTTGACAGCCCCAGCGCGGTGGACCTGCCGATTCGCCTGGCGGTGGCCCTGCTCAAGGACACCGAGGGCAAGATCGCCATCAACCTGCCGGTTAGCGGCGATCTGAATAGCCCGCAATTCAGCGTGATGCCGATTGTCTGGCAAACCCTGCGCAACCTGGTGCTGCGCGCCGCTCAAGCGCCCTTCAAGTTTATCGGCGGGCTGGTCAGCGGCGGCTCGCAGATGGACCTGAGTACCGTGCGCTTCGCCCCTGGCAGCAGTGCCCTGGATGGGGAGGCACAAAGCGCTCTGAACACCCTGGCCAGCGCCCTGCAGGAGCGCCCGGTTCTGCGTCTGGAGATCGAAGGCCTGAGCGCCCAGAGCAGCGATGGCCTGCCCCTGGCCGAGCAGCGCCTGCAGCGCGAATACCAGAGCATCTACTACCGCATCCTGCAACGTCGGGGTGATACGGTGCCGGAGGAAACCAGTCAGTTGCAGGTACCGGAAGATGAACAGGGACCATTGCTCGAAGGCATTTACCGCACCCGTCTGAAACAGCAACCACCGGCCGAATGGAAGGAATTGGACGACGAAGAACGCATGGCCAAGCTGCGCGAGGCCGTGGTGCAGTCCTGGGGAAAAAGCCAGTTGTTGCAACGCCAGCTGGCGCAAACCCGGGCCGCGGCGATCAAGGACTATCTGGTCGATCAGGGCGGACTGGCGGGCGAGCGCATCTACCTGCTCGATGTTAGTCTGGGCCAGGCAGACAGCGATGGCCGCGTGGCCACGCCGCTGCACCTGGACAGCGAATAAGGTAAGCCCCCATGCGCTTCTCACTGGCAACCCTGACGATCCTACTGGCGCTCTGCGCTCCGTTTGCCGCCCAGGCAGACACCCTGCGTTGCGGCAGCCAGCTGATTTCCCTAGGCGACCGCAGCTTCGAGGTGCAGCAGAAGTGTGGCGAGCCGGCCTTCCGCGACTTGGTCGGCTATAGCCTAGGGGCCTACGAGCGACGCGAATACAAGATCGAGGAATGGGTCTACGGCCCCGACAACGGCATGCTGAGCATCCTCACCTTCGAGGGTAACCGTCTACGCTCGATCGAGCGCAGACGCACCCGCTAAACCCTAACGGCGATCACTCTGGACATGCATTAGCGATGAAACGACTGCTCAGTGCCCTGCTGATCCTCCTGCCGCTCTGCGCCCAGGCTTCTTCGACCCTGCGCTGCGGCCAGGGCCTGATCAGCACCAACGATTCCACCAGCGTGGTCAGCAGCAAATGTGGCGAGCCCCTGAGCCGCGACTTTCTCGGTTACCGCGAGGTGATCGACGAGTACGGCTTTCGCAACGAGGTCAGTGTCGAAGAGTGGTCCTACGGCCCGCGCAACGGCATGTACCACTACCTGCGCTTCGAAGGTAACCGCCTGATCAAGATCGACAGCAAACGCGGCAATTAAACACGCCCTGCGGCTGACTGAGCCCAGACGCGCGCCGCCCCCGGCAAAGTAATCCAGCCACGCCAAAGCCCCGCGGGCAGAACCGGCGGGGCCTGGTTATTGCGGACTGCGCTTACAGCTTGCTGCTGAAGTCGCGCAACTCCTCTTGGGCTTTTTCCTTGGTCCAGCCGTAGCGCTCCTGCAGCTTGCCGGCCAGGTATTCGCTATGGCCTTCGGCGACATCCAGATCGTCGTCGGTCAGATTGCCCCAACGCTCCTTGATGCGGCCATTGATCTGCTTCCACTTACCTTTGATTACATCGGCATTCATTTGTCTGTCCTTATCCTTGAGTAACGCCGGACCGACAGGTCCGGCGTGCATCGATTGCCTTATTGCTCGGTTTTCAGGCCGTCGGCGGAAACCGCAGTAACGCCTTTGATCTCGCTAGCCTTGGCAATTGCCAGCTCACGCTCGGCATCGCTGGCCACAACCCCCGAGAGCGAGACCACGCCCTGATTGGTTTCAACCTTGATGTCCATACCGCTCAGGCCCGGCTCGGCGAGAAAGGTCGACTTCACCTTGCTGGTGATCCAGGTATCAGTCACCGCTTCCCCGGCCTGATCCATGCTGCTGTTTTCTGCCACTTGAAGCGGCTGCAGCGCGGAGTTGTCGACGGCGAAGGCAGCACCAGCCAGGGACAGGCTGAGGACGCCCGCACTTACGGCGGCAACGACAAAATGGCTTATAGGCTTTTTCATGGGTAGGGCTCCTGTTTCGTTAGGGATCATCTGCAACCATTCCAAGCTGCAGCCTCAACAGGGCTATCGCAACTCCTGTGCCAAGCCAAAAAAATAATTTAATCACTTATAAATCAATGCATTGCAAATAAAAACCGAACACCGCTTTCGTGCAATCTGCATGCTTTGGCATTTGCACCAAGGCATATTGCACGGCCCGACTCGCGGCAGATCGCCAGCACGGCTTATTGGCCGGTGGCCTGAGAAAACTCGCGCCCAGCGCATATTCCAGGCAAAAAAAGAGGGCCCCGAAGGGCCCTCTTATCTAGCGCAAAGCAGCTCGGCGATTAAACGCCCGACGCCTTGGCAGCAGCAACGTCCTTGATCGACAGCTTGATACGGCCGCGGTTGTCCACGTCCAGTACCAGTACTTCGACTTCCTGACCTTCTTTCAGGATGTCGGTGACCTTCTCAACCCGAGCGTCGCTCAGCATCGAGATGTGCACCAGACCGTCCTTGCCCGGCAGGATGTTGACGAAGGCACCGAAGTCGACGATGCGCTCAACCTTGCCGACGTAGATCTTGCCGATCTCGGCTTCCGCGGTGATGCCCAGTACGCGCTGACGCGCAGCCTCGGCCGCTTCCTTGGTTTCGCCGAAGATCTTGATGGTGCCGTCGTCTTCGATATCGATCGAAGCCTTGGTTTCTTCGCAGATGGCACGGATGGTCGCGCCACCTTTGCCGATCACGTCGCGAATCTTGTCCTGGTCGATCTTCATCGCGATCATGGTCGGTGCGTTGGCCGACAGTTCGGTACGCGACTGGGCGATCACCTGGTTCATCTGGCCGAGGATATTCAGGCGCGCTTCCAGGGCCTGGCCCAGAGCGATTTCCATGATCTCTTCGGTGATGCCCTGGATCTTGATGTCCATCTGCAGCGCGGTCACGCCCTTGGCGGTACCGGCTACCTTGAAGTCCATGTCGCCGAGGTGATCTTCGTCGCCGAGGATGTCGGTCAGAACGGCGAATTTCTCGCCTTCCTTGACCAGGCCCATGGCGATACCGGCCACCGGTGCCTTCATCGGCACACCGGCATCCATCAGCGCCAGGGAAGCACCGCAAACCGAAGCCATGGAGCTGGAACCGTTCGATTCGGTGATCTCCGAAACCACGCGAATGGTGTACGGGAACTCGTCGGCGCTCGGCAGCATGGCCGCTACGGAACGGCGGGCGAGGCGGCCGTGACCGATTTCGCGGCGACCGGTAGCGCCCATGCGACCACACTCACCGACCGAGTACGGCGGGAAGTTGTAGTGCAGCATGAAGGGGTCTTTCTTCTCGCCTTCGAGGGTGTCGAGCAGCTGGGCGTCACGCGCGGTACCGAGGGTGGCAACCACCAGGGCCTGGGTTTCGCCGCGGGTGAACAACGCCGAACCGTGGGTCTTGGCCAGCACACCGACTTCGATGTTCAGACCGCGCACGGTGCGGGTGTCGCGGCCGTCGATACGCGGCTTGCCGTTGACGATGTTCTCGCGCACGGTGCGGTATTCGATTTCGCCGAAGGCGTTCTTCACTTCGCTGGCAGAAGGCTGGCCTTCTTCGCCGGAGAACTTGGCAACGATCTGATCTTTCAACTCGCCCAGACGCGCGTAGCGGTCCTGCTTGATGATGATCGAGTAAGCCTTGGAAATTTCTTCGCCGAATTCGCTGCGGATAGCAGTGAGCAGCTCGGTGTTCTCCGGCTTCGGCTGCCAGTCCCAGGTCGGCTTGGCGGCTTCGGCTGCCAGCTCGGTGATAGCCTGGATCACGGCCTGGAACTCGTCATGGGCAAACAGTACGGCACCCAGCATCTGGTCTTCGGTCAGCTCTTTGGCTTCCGATTCGACCATCAGCACGGCGTCTTTGGTACCGGCTACGACCATGTCCAGGCTGGAAGCCTTAAGTTGCTCGTAAGTCGGGTTCAGCAGGTAGCCGGTTTCCGGGTGGAAAGCCACGCGCGCGGCACCGATCGGGCCGTTGAACGGAATGCCGGAGATAGCCAGGGCAGCCGAGGTACCGATCATCGCAGCGACGTCCGGATCGGTCTTCTTGCTGGTGGAGATCACGGTGCAGATGACCTGCACTTCGTTCTGGAAACCTTCCGGGAACAGCGGGCGGATCGGACGGTCGATCAGGCGCGAGGTCAGGGTCTCTTTCTCGCTCGGGCGCGCTTCACGCTTGAAGAAACCGCCGGGGATCTTACCGGCTGCGTAGGTCTTTTCCTGGTAGTGCACGGACAGCGGGAAAAAGCCTTTGCTCGGGTCGGCGGTCTTGGCACCGGTTACGGCGACCAGTACGGCGACGTCGTCGTCAACGGTGACCAGCACTGCGCCGGAGGCTTGACGGGCGATACGGCCAGTCTCGAGGGTAACGGTCGATTGACCGAACTGGAACTTCTTGATTACCGGGTTCACGGTGTTTTCCTTCTCTTTGTTGCCCTTGGGGAAAGCGTTTCTTGCAACCGTTCCATCACTTCAAGGTGAACAAAACGGGTCTTGCAGAATCTGTGGGCGGTTACGGGAATCGGACCCGCTATCGTCCAAAACAGCTAAAGCAGAAAAGCAAAAGCTGGAAGCAGGGGCAAACCCCACTTCCAGCTTCGGCAGTCAGCTACGCATAAGCATTGCTTAGCGACGCAGACCCAGGCGACCGATCAGGGCGCTGTAACGACTAACGTCCTTGCCCTTCAGGTAATCCAGCAGCTTGCGGCGCTGGTTAACCATACGGATCAGACCACGACGGCTGTGGTGGTCCTTACCGTTGGCCTTGAAGTGGCCTTGCAGCTTGTTGATGTTGGCGGACAGCAGTGCAACCTGCACTTCCGGGCTACCGGTGTCGCCAGCAGCTTGCTGGTAGTCAGTTACGATCTGGGCTTTTTCTTCAACGCTGAGTGCCATGGGGCAATCCTCTCAGTTAGGCAACTGCCGAAACAGTCGCAATAGGCCGGGAATCGCTTCCCGTGTTTTTAAAGTGAGGTATGACCGCGCCTATTAACAGCCACCCTCGATACACGCAGACCAGAGCCGAAACCCCTTGTCTGCGCTACGGTCTTGCTGACCGAATCCTGCACCGCAGGCCTAAGACCTACAGCCGCAACCCAGGCTAAGCCTTGGTCGAAATCAAACGACGCGGCGCAATGCGCCCGTCTTCGCTCACTTCACCGATACCGATAAAGCGACCGTTGTGGTCCTGCACCCGTACCATGCCGAACTTTGGCGCTTCCGGGGCGCGTACCGGCTGCCCTTGCAGCCAGTAGAACGAACTGTGCTCGGAGAACTGCAACAACGGCCAATGCTGCAGGCCACTGTCCGCTGGCAACAGGAACTGATCGACCGCTTCATTGCCACCTTCGCCATGCACCCGCTCCAGCTCTTCGAGCGTCACGGTGCGGCTCAGATCGAAGGGGCCGGCCTTGGTTCTGCGCAGCTCTGCAACGTGGGCACCGCAACCGAGCAGCTGGCCGATGTCTTCGACCAGGGTGCGAATATAGGTGCCCTTGCTGCAATCGACCGCCAGGCGCGCCTGCCCCGCCTCGCAGCCCAGTAATTCCAAGCGCGCAATAGTAACAGAACGCGGCTCGCGCTCCACTACTTCGCCGGCACGGGCCAGCTTGTAGAGCGGCTGGCCGTCACGCTTGAGCGCCGAGTACATCGGCGGTATCTGGCTGATTTCACCACGAAAACGCGGCAGCACGGCTTCGATCTCGGCGCGACCAACGGTCACCGGGCGACGTTCCAGCACCTCGCCTTCGGCATCGGCAGTGGTGGTGGTGACGCCCAGCTGCATCAGGGTCTCGTAGCCTTTGTCGGCGTCCAGCAGGTACTGGGAGAACTTGGTCGCCTCGCCGAAGCACAGCGGCAGCACGCCGGTGGCCAAGGGATCGAGGCTGCCGGTGTGGCCGGCCTTCTCGGCATTGAGCAGCCAGCGCACCTTCTGCAAGGCGGCGTTGGAGCTGAAGCCCTTGGGCTTATCCAGCAGGATGATGCCATCGACCGCACGACGAATACGTTTCACCTGGGCCACGGCTTACTCCTTGACCTCGGCAGGCTCATCGCCGTGCTGACGGTCTTCACTGACCGCACGCTCAATCAGCGCCGACAACTGCGCACCGCGAATCACACTCTCGTCGTAATGGAAGCGCAGGTTCGGCACGCTGCGCAGCTTCATCGCCCGCCCTAACTGCATACGCAGGAAGCCGCTGGCATCGTTGAGCACCTTGAGGCTCTGCGCCACGACGTCCACACCCTCTTCAGGCTCACCACCCATAAAGGTGACGAACACCTTGGCGTGGCTGGAGTCGCGACTGACTTCCACCGCGGTCACGGTCACCAGGCCGCCGAGACGCGGGTCCTTGATTTCCATGCGAATCAACTGCGCCAGTTCGCGCTGTATCTGGTCGCCGATGCGCTGAGCCCGGCTAAATTCTTTGGCCATTTCTACTACCTTCACTCGCCACGATGCCGCTAAGCGCATCGGACCTAAAAGCGGCAAACGCCCGGCCGCGCATAAACGGGGCCGGGCGCTGCATATTGCAACTCGCTGCTACATGCCTGTTACAGGCTGCGAGCCACTTGGACTTTCTCGAACACTTCGATCTTGTCGCCGACCTTGACGTCGTTGTAGCTCTTCACGCCGATACCGCACTCCATGCCGTTACGCACTTCAGCAGCATCGTCTTTAAAGCGACGCAGGGATTCCAGCTCGCCTTCGAAGATCACCACGTCGTCACGCAGTACGCGGATTGGACGGTTACGGTGAACCGTACCTTCAACCACCATACAACCGGCAATCGCACCGAACTTCGGCGAGCGGAACACGTCACGCACTTCGGCGATACCCAGGATATTCTCGCGAACATCGCTGCCGAGCATACCGGTCAGGGCTTTCTTGACGTCTTCGATGATGTCGTAGATCACGTTGTAGTAACGCATATCCAGACCTTCCTGCTCGACGATCTTGCGCGCACCAGCATCGGCACGCACGTTGAAGCCGAACAGTACAGCGTTGGAGGCCAGCGCCAGGTTGGCATCGGATTCGGTGATACCACCGACGCCGCCACCGACCACACGCACTTGCACTTCATCGTTACCCAGGCCGCCAAGCGAACCTTGCAGCGCTTCCAGCGAACCACGGACGTCGGATTTGAGGACGATATTCAGCGTCTTCTTCTCTTCCTGCCCCATGTTCTCGAAGATATTTTCCAGCTTGCCGGCATGCGCACGGGCCAGCTTCACTTCGCGGAATTTGCCTTGGCGGAACAGTGCAACTTCACGGGCTTTCTTCTCGTCAGCCAGTACGCTCATGTCGTCGCCAGCATCCGGAGTGCCGTCCAGGCCGAGAATCTCGACGGGGATCGACGGACCGGCTTCCTTGATTGGCTTGCCGTTCTCGTCAAGCATGGCGCGGATACGACCGTAGTTGGAACCGATCAGCACCATGTCGCCTTGACGCAGAGTACCGTCCTGAACCAGCACGGTAGCAACTGGGCCACGACCCTTATCAAGGCGCGACTCAACCACCACACCACGGCCCGGGGCCGACGGCGTAGCTTTCAGTTCGAGGATCTCAGCCTGCAGCAGTACGGCTTCGAGCAGCTCGTCAACACCAGTACCGACTTTCGCCGACACAGGCACGAACGGCGTATCACCGCCCCACTCTTCCGAAGTCACGCCGTGCACCGACAGCTCGCTACGGATGCGATCGAGGTCAGCACCTGGCTTGTCGATCTTGTTTACTGCAACCACCAGCGGTACGCCCGCAGCAACAGCGTGCTGAACGGCTTCAATGGTCTGCGGCATCACGCCGTCGTCCGCTGCAACCACCAGAATCACGATGTCAGTCGCCTTGGCACCACGAGCACGCATCGCGGTAAACGCGGCGTGGCCCGGGGTGTCGAGGAAGGTAACCATGCCACGCTCGGTTTCTACGTGGTAGGCACCGATATGCTGGGTGATACCACCGGCTTCGCCAGCAGCCACCTTGGCGCGACGGATGTAGTCGAGCAACGAGGTTTTACCGTGGTCAACGTGACCCATTACGGTCACAACCGGTGCACGAGAGAACGACTCACCCTCAAACTTCAGGGACTCGGCCAGTGAATCCTCCAGGGCGTTGTCGCTGACCAGCTTGACCTTGTGGCCCAGCTCTTCGGCGATCAACTGGGCAGTTTCCTGATCCAGGACCTGGTTGATGGTCACCGGAGTGCCCATCTTGAACATGAACTTGATCACTTCGGCGGCTTTAACCGACATCTGCTGAGCCAAATCGCCCACAGTGATGGTTTCGCCAATCGCTACATCACGTACCACTGGCCCGGTTGGGCTCTGGAAACCGTGAGCATTACGTTTCTTCAACTTGCCCTTGCCTCGGCCGCCACGACGGAAGCTATCGCTTTCCTCGTCAGTGGTGCGCGGAGCAACACGTGGAGCAGGGGCCTTTTCCTTGACGGTTGGGCGATGCTGGGTGGTCTTGCGCTCACCGCCACGACGATCGGCGTCGTCATTGCGCGCCTTGTCCGGGCGACGCGGCTCGTCCTTCTTGCGTTCTTCAACGGCCGGAGCGGCAACCACTGGCAGCTCCACAGCGGCAACCGGTGCCGCCGCTGCAGGCGCGTCGGGCGCAGCGCCAGGGCGCGCAGCTTCTTCGGCGGCGCGACGCTTGGCTTCTTCTTCAGCCTTCAGACGCGCAGCTTCCGCCACCGCGCGCTGCTCGGCCAGCTCACGCTGCTTTTCCGCTTCGATTTCTTCAGGACTGCGCTTGACGAAGGTTTTCTTCTTGCGCACTTCGACGCTGATGGTCTTGCTGCCGGCAACCCGCAGGGTGCTAGTGGTCTTGCGCTGCAAGGTAATCTTGCGCGGCTCTTCCACCTTGTCGCCGTGGCTGCTCTTGAGATGGGCCAACAGGGCCTGCTTCTCGCTGTCGGTCACCGCTTGCTCGGCACTTTTGTGCGGCAAACCTGCCTCACTCATTTGCTGCAGCAGGCGTTCAACCGGCGTATTGACCACTTGGGCCAGTTCTTTCACCGTGACTTGCGTCATGTATTCCTCTCCTCAGGCCGCAACTACTTACTCGAACCAATGGGCTCGGGCGGCCATGATCAACTTGCCGGCACGCTCAGCGTCGATACCGTCGATGTCGAGCAGGTCATCAATCGACTGCTCGGCCAGGTCTTCGCGGTTAATAACGCCGCGCACTGCCAGTTCATGCGCAAGCGCCTTATCCATCCCCTCAAGCGAGAGCAAGTCTTCGGCTGGGTGGGCATCTGCCAGCTTTTCCTCGTTGGCGATGGCTTTAGTCAGCAGGCGATCTTTGGCACGAGCGCGAAGCTCGCTGACGATATCCTCGTCAAAACCATCGATGCTGAGCATTTCTTCCATCGGTACGTAGGCAATTTCTTCAAGGCTGGTGAAGCCCTCCTCGACCAACACCTGGGCCAGTTCTTCATCAACTTCCAGCTCGTCGATAAAGTTCTGCAGGATGTCGCCTGTTTCCGCCTGCTGCTTGGCCTGGATGTCCGCCTCGGTCATCACGTTCAGGGTCCAGCCAGTCAACTGACTGGCCAAACGCACGTTCTGACCGCCGCGGCCAATGGCCTGAGCAAGGTTGTCTGCGCCAACGGCGATGTCCATGGCATGGGCATCTTCGTCGACAATAATGGCGGCCACTTCAGCCGGCGACATGGCGTTGATCACGAACTGCGCGGGATTGTCATCCCACAGCACGATGTCCACACGCTCGCCCGCCAATTCGCCCGATACGGCCTGCACGCGCGAACCGCGCATGCCGATACAGGCACCCTGCGGATCGATACGCTTGTCCTTGGAACGCACGGCCAGCTTGGCGCGCGAACCCGGATCACGGGACGCGCCCATGACTTCGATCAGCTCTTCGGCGATTTCCGGCACTTCGATGCGGAACAACTCGATCAGCATTTCCGGCGCGGTACGCGACAGGATCAGCTGCGGGCCGCGGTTCTCGGTGCGAATTTCCTTGAGCAGGGCGCGTAGACGCACACCGACGCGGAAAGTCTCGCGGGAGATGATGTCTTCACGGGCCAACAGTGCTTCGGCATTGTTACCCAGGTCGACGATCACGCTGTCGCGGGTGACCTTCTTCACGGTGCCGGAGATGATTTCCCCCAGGCGCTCGCGATAGGCTTCAACCACCTGCGCACGCTCGGCTTCGCGTACTTTCTGCACGATGACCTGCTTGGCGGTTTGCGCCGCGATACGGCCGAACTCGATCGACTCGATCTTCTCTTCCAGCACGTCACCGACTTTTGCGTTGGCTTCAACGGCACGCGGCATGTCGGTGGTGACCTGATGGGCCGGGTCGTCGAAGTCGCTTTCCTCGACCACCGTCCAGCAGCGGAAAGTCTCATAGTTGCCGGTCTGGCGGTTGATCGCCACACGCAACTCGACTTCGTCTTCAAAACGCTTTTTGGTCGCCGTGGCCAGGGCCAGTTCCAGCGCCTCAAAAATCACACTCGCCGGCACGCCCTTTTCGTTGGACACCGACTCAACAACCAGCAGTACTTCTTTGCTCATCGTACGCCTCGCCTTTCGCAATCCATTGGATCCTGCGCAATCCGCGCAGCTCTCGCGGGATCCGCGTCTCAATCAAATCTGGGGATGATATTGGCCTTGTCGATCAAGTCGACCGGCAACAGGAATTCGTGGTCGTCCACCTGCACCACCACATCCTGCTCTTCCACGCCGCGCAGAAGGCCCTGAAAGTTGCGTCGCCCCTCGAAAGGCGAACGCAGCTTGATCTTTACCTGCTCACCCGCATGAGCGGCGAACTGCTCCAGCGTGAACAGGGGCCGATCCATGCCTGGCGAGGACACCTCAAGGGTGTACTCGGCACTGATCGGATCCTCGACATCGAGGACGCCGCTGATCTGCCGACTGACAATTTCACAGTCTTCGATCACTACGCCATCAGGCTGTTTATCAATATAAATTCGCAGCAGGGAATGCCGCCCCTGCGACAGGAACTCGACACCCCAACATTGATAGCCAAGAGCCTCGACTACCGGGGCCACCAAGGCCTGCAACTGTTCTAGCTTGCTCGACACCTGAACCCCTCGCGCATGCTGTGCAAATAAAAAATGGGCGAAGCGCCCATCATCGAACCGCCCTCTAAAGGCCGGCAAAGCTGTCACCCAGCTAGCAAAAAGCCCCTGAAAAGGGGCTCCGCTACATCTGATTGCGGGGGGCTGGACTTAACCAGCCATCTTCGGGAAACCTCCCGAGGAGCGACCTTGTTGCTCTATCCCGCATCAAAGCTGGGGCCGAAGTATACGACCGAACCCCACAGGGGGTCAACCGAAGCTCCAGCAACAAGAAAGCCCGCATGTAGCGGGCTTGCTTGTAAATTGGTACCGAGGAGGGGACTCGAACCCCTACAGCCTATGGCCACTACCACCTCAAGGTAGCGTGTCTACCAATTCCACCACCTCGGCAAAATCGTTTACTGCCTACTACTTACTGCTGCTCTGGGGCCTGAGGTACATCCGCCGCTTCAACAGCCGGCGTAGTGGCTTCCAAAACTGGTACATCTTCAACAGCCGGCTTGGCCTGCTGAACTTCCAGGACTGCCGGATCAGGCAAACCAACCTGAGCCATGCCATCAGCTTTGTCTTTAGCTACGTACGCTAAGCCCAAGCTAGTCATGAAAAAAGCGGTGGCGAGTATAGCAGTAACGCGACTCAAAAAGGTAGAGGAACCTTGGCTACCGAAAACAGTAGCGGAAGCACCCGAACCGAAAGACGCGCCAGCATCGGCACCCTTACCCTGCTGCAGCAGAACCAGCGCAACCACACCGATCGCACCCAGCAGATGAAAAACTACTACGACTGTTTCCAGCATCATGTCAGCTTCCTGCGGCGCGACAGATCGCACCGAACTCATCCGCATTCAGAGAGGCTCCACCCACAAGCCCCCCATCGATATCCGGCATACCGAACAACTCGGCAGCACTGGCGGCCTTGACACTGCCGCCATAAAGAATTCTTACCCCACCAGCCAACTCGGCATCTTGCGTCGCAAGCTGGGCGCGAATCGCCGCGTGCACTTCCTGGGCCTGCTCCGGCGAAGCCGTCAGCCCGGTGCCTATCGCCCAAACCGGCTCATAGGCAATCACGGCACGCTCAAACACCTGCACACCCAACTCGTCCGCAACAGCAGCCAACTGCCCCGCCACCACCGCCAGCGTTTCGCCCGCCTCGCGCTGCGCCAGGGTTTCCCCTACACACAACACCGGGATCAAACCGCATGACTGCGCCGCAGCAAACTTGCGCGTGACAACCGCATCAGACTCACCGAGCAACAAGCGGCGCTCGGAGTGCCCCACCAACACCAGTGAGCAGCCCGCATCCAGCAACTGAAACGCGGCGACTTCACCAGTCAGGGCACCTTGCTGCGGCTCAGTCGCACAATCCTGCGCACCCACCACAACCGCCTTGCCTGCCAACTCAGCGCTCACCTGCACAAGGTGCACACTGGAGGGAAACACTGCTATCTCGACATCATCAGGCAACACCTGACGATCTAGACCGTTGATCAGCTCTGCGACGCTGGCGCGGGTACCGTGCATTTTCCAGTTACCAGCTACCATTGGGCGACGCATGCTTTACCTCGTCGGTCAAAGAGGGCGCAGATGTTACCCAACGGATTCAGGACTGGCAAGCCGAATCAAGCACATACCTGCGCAACAACCTTAGCTAATTCATCGGCATAGCCGCGCACCTGGCCTTCATCGTCACCTTCGACCATGACTCGCACCAGTGGCTCGGTACCGGATTTGCGCAACAGCACCCGCCCGCGCCCCGCCATCTGTTCGGTCACTCGCGCACTGGCCTCCTGCACGGCGGCATGCTCAAGCGGATCGACACCACCGGCGAAACGCACGTTGACCAGCACCTGAGGACACTTCTGCATGCCCTGGCGCGCCTCGCCCAGGGTCTGCTCGCGGCGCTTCAGCGCCATCAGCACCTGCAGCGCCGCGATGATCGCATCCCCGGTGGTGGTGTACTGGAAGCACACCAGGTGACCCGAGCCCTCGCCGCCCAGCTGCCAGTTGCGCGCCAGCAACTCGGCGATCACATAACGGTCGCCCACCTTGGCGCGCACGAAGGGAACGCCCAGATCGGCCAGGGCCAACTCCAGCCCCAGGTTGCTCATCAGAGTACCGACCACACCGCCCTGCAGCTTGCCGCGCTCGTGCAGATCCCGGGCGATGATAAACAGCAGCTCATCGCCATCGACCAGGGTACCGGTGTGATCGACCATCAACACCCGATCGGCATCGCCGTCGAAGGCGATCCCCAGATCCGCATGACGCGCCACCACCTCGGCCTGCAGCGTCTCCATATGGGTAGAGCCGCAACCGGCATTGATATTCAGCCCGTCCGGCTGCGCCGACAGCACATGCACCTCAGCCCCCAGTTCGCGAAATACGCTGGGGGCCACCTTGTAGGCCGCGCCATGGGCGCAATCGATAACGATCTTCAGCCCGGCGAAGCTGGTATTGCTCGGCACGCTGCTCTTGCAGAACTCGATATAGCGCCCGGACGCATCGTTGATGCGCGAGGCCTTGCCGATCTGTGCCGACTCGACCACGGTCATCGGCTGATCGAGCAATTCCTCGATCATCAGCTCGACCTCGTCCGGCAGCTTGGTACCCTGACTGGAGAAGAACTTGATGCCGTTATCGTCATGGGGGTTGTGCGAGGCACTGATGACGATCCCGGCGTCGGCCTGGAAGGTGCGCGTCAGGTAGGCAATGGCCGGGGTAGGCATGGGCCCGAGCAACTGCACATCGGCACCGGCGGCGGCCAGGCCGGCCTCAAGCGCCGACTCGAACATATAACCGGAGATCCGCGTGTCCTTGCCGATCAAGATGCGGCACTTGCCCTGCTTGCGAAAGGCCATGCCCGCCGCCCAACCCAGCTTGAGCATAAAGTCCGGGGTAATCGGAAAGTCGCCAACACGCCCGCGAATACCATCGGTACCAAAATATTTTCTAGCCATGACTCGGATTCCTTGAATACTTATTCGGCCGCCTCAACTGCGGCCAGCATGCGCACCACATCGACCGTTTCGGCGACATCATGCACCCGCAGGATATGTGCGCCCTTGGTGATGGCCAGAGCCGCCAGGCCCAGGCTGCCATACAGCCGCCCACCAACCTCATGCCCGAGCACCTTGCCGATCATGCTTTTGCGCGAAACCCCGACCAGCAGGGGGCGACCCAGGCCATGCAAGGTTTCCATATGCTTGAACAGGCGGAGATTGTGCTCCAGGGCCTTGGCGAAACCAAAGCCTGGATCGAGGATCAGCCGCTCGGCGGCTATACCAGCCGTCGCACAGGCGACCATGCGCCCGCGGAGAAAATCCCCCACCTCAAGCAGCACATCGGCATAGTGCGGATTCTGCTGCATGGTGGTCGGCTCGCCGCGCATATGCATCAGACACACCGGCAGGCCGCTATCGGCCGCCGCATCCAGGGCACCGTCGCGCTGCAGCGAGCGCACGTCGTTAATCAACCCGGCCCCCAGACGCGCAGTTTCGCGCATCACCGCAGGCGTCGAGGTATCCACCGAGATGATCACATCCAGTTCGGCGGCAATGGCCTCGACAATCGGCGCAACCCGCTCCAGCTCCTCGACCGGGGAAACCGCACGGGCACCGGGGCGAGTCGACTCGCCACCGATATCGATCAGGTTCGCCCCGGCGCTCAGCATCGCCTCGGCATGGCGCAGGGCCGCATCGCGCTGACTGAAACGCCCGCCGTCGGAGAATGAATCGGGGGTTACATTGAGGATGCCCATCACTTGCGGACGACTTAAATCAAGAAACCGGCTACCACAGGGCAGCCGGTCAAAGGTTGGTACGGCAGACATGTCGAACCTTAGTGCTCGGCGGCCGGGCCACCAATGGGTTTATCTGCGGACTCGGGGACCTCAACAGGCGCGGTGGGCGTACCGTTATTATCGTCGCCACCCTGCCAGCCCTTGGGCTCGCGCGGTACAAGACCGTTCATGATGTCCTCGATCTGCTCGGCATCGATGGTTTCGTACTTCATCAGCGCTTGCGCCATGGCATCCAGCTTGTCGCGATTTTCCTGCAACAGCTGCTTGGCGGTGCCGTAGCACTCGTCGATGATGCTGCGCACTTCCTGGTCGATCAGCTTGGCGGTGTCGGCCGAGACATTGCTCTGCGGGCTGCCCATGCTGCGACCGAGGAACACCTCGCCCTCCTCCTCGGCATACATCAGCGGACCGAGCTTTTCCGACAGTCCCCACTTGGTGACCATATTCTTGGCCAGCTGGGTGGCACGCATGATGTCGTTGGATGCACCGGTGGTGACACCATCGAAGCCCAGGGTCATCTCCTCGGCGATACGGCCACCGAACAGCGAGCAGATCTGACTGATCAAGGCGCGCTTGCTCAGGCTGTAACGGTCCTCTTCCGGGAGGAACATGGTCACACCCAGAGCGCGGCCACGGGGAATGATCGATACCTTGTAGACCGGGTCATGCTCGGGCACCAGACGGCCCACGATGGCGTGACCGGCTTCATGGAAGGCGGTGTTGAGCTTTTCCTTGTCCGACATGACCATGGTCTTGCGCTCGGCACCCATCATGATCTTGTCCTTGGCCAGCTCGAACTCCTTCATCTCCACCACGCGCTTGCCGGCGCGGGCAGCGAACAAGGAGGCTTCGTTAACCAGGTTGGCCAGATCGGCACCGGAGAAGCCCGGGGTGCCGCGAGCAATCATCGCCGGCTGGACATCTTCGCCCATCGGCACTTTGCGCATATGCACTTTGAGAATCTGTTCGCGACCGCGGATATCCGGCAGGCTGACCACCACCTGGCGGTCGAAACGGCCCGGGCGCAGCAGCGCGGGGTCGAGCACGTCAGGGCGGTTGGTAGCGGCGATGACGATGATGCCATCGTTCATTTCGAAACCGTCCATCTCCACCAGCAACTGGTTGAGGGTCTGCTCGCGCTCGTCGTGACCGCCGCCCATACCCGCACCACGATGACGACCGACGGCGTCAATTTCGTCGATAAAGATGATGCAGGGCGCATGCTTCTTCGCCTGCTCGAACATATCGCGTACGCGGGACGCACCGACACCGACGAACATCTCGACGAAATCCGAGCCGGAAATGGTGAAGAACGGCACCTTGGCTTCACCGGCAACCGCCTTGGCCAGCAAGGTCTTACCGGTACCCGGCGAGCCAACCATCAGTACGCCACGGGGAATACGCCCGCCGAGGCGCTGGAACTTGCCCGGATCACGGAGGAATTCCACCAGTTCGCTGACTTCTTCCTTGGCCTCGTCGCAGCCGGCGACGTCGGCGAAGGTAGTCTTGACCTGGTCTTCGGACAGCAGGCGCGCCTTGCTCTTGCCGAAGCTCATCGGCCCGCCCTTGCCGCCCGCACCACCCTGCATCTGGCGCATAAAGAACATAAACACCGCGATGATCACCAGGATAGGGAAGCTGGCGACCAGCAACTGGGTCCAGATGCTCTGCTGCTCGGGCTGCTTGCCGACGATTTCGACATTGTTGTCGATCAGGTCCTTGATCAGGCCGTTGTCCTGGATCGCCGGACGCACGGTCTCGAACGAAGAGCCATCGCCGCGCACGCCGCTGATGATAAAGCCGTCGACGGTCACCCGCTTGACGGTGCCATCCTGGACCTGCTGGATAAACTCCGAGTAGTTGAGTTTGTTCGACTCACTCGGGCTGGAAAAATTGTTCATCACCGTCACCAAGACGGCGGCGATGATCAGCCACAGGACCAGATTCTTTGCCATGTCGTTCAATTAGCTACCCTCTGCAGCAGGCCTCGTCTCGAAGCGTGCTTCGCATGACGACCAGTTATGTACCGATCTAACTTACTACACAACGCCCGCACCTGGCAGACGCCGTCTGTAACCCTTTATTTGCCGGCAACCCGCAGCACGTCGCCCATACAGCCTTGGACTGGCCTGACGACGCATGGTTGCATGCCACTCAAAGCCCGCGAAAACCGCGGGCCAGCATATATTGCTCGCGGGAGCGGTCGCGCGAGGACAAGGGTTTGCGCATCTGCACCTTGTCGAACATCTGCCGTACCTGCTTGTGGTACAGATCGAAACCTTCACCCTGGAAGATCTTGATCAGAAAATCCCCGCCCGGACGCAATACCCGGGTCGACAGATCCAGGGCCAGCTCGCACAGGTACATGGCGCGCGGCTGATCCGACTCCCTTACCCCACTCATATTGGGGGCCATATCGGAAATCACAAGGTCTACCGGCTGATTGCCAATCGCCTCGAGGATCTGCGCGAACACCGCATCGTCGGTAAAGTCGCCCTGCACGAAGGTGACATCGGGGATGCTGTCCATCTCCAGGATATCTGACGCGATCAGCCGGCCCTTGTCGCCGATCACTCGACTGGTGACCTGGGACCAGCCACCAGGCGCGGCCCCCAGATCGACCACGGTGATGCCCGGGCGCAGGATTCGATCCTTTTCCTGGATCTCCAGCAGTTTGTAGCTGGCGCGCGAACGGTAGCCGTCCTTCTGCGCCATTTTCACGTAGGGATCATTGAAATGCTCTTTCAGCCAACCTTGACTGGTCTTGGAACGGGCCACGCAACACCTCGAACTTTACAAAGCATGAATATCTGGGCGGGTCACGGGACGCTCGGGTAAACTAGCCGCCGTTTTTACCAGATTAAATGCAGGAATCAGATTATGCCGCTCACTCAAGAGCAGAAGAAACAATTCAAATCTATCGGCCACCACCTGAAACCCGTATTGATCGTGGCCGACAATGGTTTGACCGAAGGCGTGCTGGCCGAACTGGAGCGCGCCCTGAGCGATCATGAACTGATTAAAGTGCAACTGCGCATCGTCGAGCGCGAAGCTCGCCTGGCGGCCATCAACGAACTGTGCAAGGCCGGTCATGCCGATCTGGTGCAGGTTATCGGCAAGATGGCCCTGATTTACCGCAAGAACCCCAAGCCGAACAAGAACCTGTCGAATATCCACCGCCAGCACGGCTGACAGCTTCAAGCTGCATGCTTCTTACCCCCGGGGGAGGCATGCAGCTTAGCGCCGGGACCGCCCGGAACAGGCTGCAACACCAGCAGCAAGCCGCAGAACGCCATCACCAGATAGCTGAACATCAGCCAGAGTCCGGCCGTCTCGGGCATAAGGCGCTGCGCACTCAGATAACAGGCAGCCATCAGCAGCACCATCAGCAGTAACTGCCCGCGCATATCCCGCCACAGACTCGCCAGCCCTTCGCCACGCACCAGTACCAGCACCTGCACACCAGCGCAAGCCGCCGCCAACCCTACCAGCAGCGGACGCAGGGTATCGCTCAGCGTCTCGACCAAAAGTGAAGCCAGGCCGGTCTTGGCGATGGCCGGCAACAGCAGGAAATGCAACAACCAGAGACCGCCAACCCAGAGGGTCTGGGCCAGCAGCCAGCTGATCGCCCCGGCATCGCGCGCAGCGGGCTTAGAGATGGCGGACCTCGACGATCTCATACTCGACCGCACCGCTCGGCGTCTTGACCATCACCACATCGCCCTCCTCCTTGCCGATCAGGGCGCGGGCGATAGGCGAGCCGACCGACAGCTTGCGCTGTTTGATATCGGCCTCATCCTCGCCAACGATCTGGTAGGTCACGCTCTCGTCGGTTTCTACGTTGGCGATCTCCACGGTGGTGCCGAAAATCACCTTGCCGGTGTGCTCGATGCCGGTGACATCGATCACCACCGCATTCTGCAGGCGACCCTCGATATCGCGGATACGTGCCTCGACCATACCCTGCTGCTCGCGGGCGGCATGGTATTCGGCGTTTTCCTTGAGGTCGCCGAGCTCACGCGCCGTACCGATGTCCTGGCTGAGCTTGGGGCGCACCACCTTGGTCAGGTGGGCCAGTTCTTCTTCCAGGGCACGCGCGCCCTGGACGGTCATGGGGTATTTGATCATGCCTTGATTCCTGCATGCAGATCCTGCAGGCGACGCACGGTCTTCTCGGGACCGAACTTCAGCGCCTCACAGATCGCCTGCCCCGCCGCGATGGTGGTGGTGCAGTAGATCTTGTGCTGCAGAGCGTTACGACGGATGGAGTAGGAGTCCGCGATGGACTGACGCCCTTCGGTGGTGTTGATGATCAGGGTGACTTCGTCGTTCTTGATCATATCGACCACGTGCGGACGGCCTTCGGTGACCTTGTTGACCCGGCGCACTGGCAAGCCAGCCGCCTCGATCACCTTGGCGGTGCCGGCGGTGGCGACCACCTCGAAGCCCAGCTCGACCAGATCGCGAGCGACCTGAACCGCTTGCGGCTTGTCGTCCTCGCGCACGCTGATAAAGGCCACGCCGGCGTTGGGCAGAATCTCGCTGGCACCCAGCTGGGCCTTGGCGAAGGCCTCGCCGAAGCTGTCGCCGACCCCCATGACCTCACCGGTGGACTTCATTTCCGGGCCGAGGATCGGATCGACGCCCGGGAACTTGGCGAAGGGGAATACCGCTTCCTTGACGCTGTAGAAATTGGGAATGATTTCCTCGGTGAAACCGACTTCGGCCAGGGTCTTGCCGGCCATCACCCGGGCACCGAGCATCGCCAGGGAGATGCCGATGCACTTGGAGACGAACGGCACGGTACGCGAGGCGCGTGGATTGACTTCGATAACGAAGATGTCCTCGCCCTGCACCGCCATCTGCACGTTCATCAGGCCGATCACGCCGAGCTCCAGGGCCATTTTCTTGACCTGGTCGCGGATCTCGTCCTGGATATGCGCCGGCAGCGAATACGGCGGCAACGAGCACGCCGAGTCGCCGGAATGCACGCCAGCCTGCTCAATGTGCTGCATGATCGCACCGATCACCACGGTCTCGCCGTCGCAGATGGCATCGATATCGACTTCGATAGCGCAGTTGAGGAAGTGGTCGAGCAGCACCGGGCTGTCGTTCGACACCTTCACCGCTTCACGCATATAGCGCTTGAGTTCTTCTTCCTGGTAGACGATTTCCATCGCCCGGCCGCCCAGTACATAGGACGGGCGCACCACCAGCGGATAACCGATGACCTTGGAAGCGGCCAGAGCCTCTTCTTCACTGCGCGCGGTGCAGTTAGGCGGCTGACGCAGGTGCAGGCGCTGAACCATCTGCTGGAAGCGCTCGCGGTCTTCGGCGCGATCGATGGCATCCGGCGAGGTGCCGATGATCGGCACGCCGGCTTCTTCCAGGGCGCGACAGATCTTCAGCGGGGTCTGGCCGCCGTACTGCACGATCACGCCTTTGGGCTGCTCGACGCGGACGATTTCCAGCACGTCTTCCAGGGTTACCGGCTCGAAGTACAGGCGGTCGGAAGTGTCGTAGTCGGTGGAGACGGTTTCCGGGTTGCAGTTGACCATGATGGTCTCGTAACCGTCTTCACGCAGGGCCAGGGCGGCGTGTACGCAGCAGTAGTCGAACTCGATGCCCTGACCGATGCGGTTGGGGCCGCCGCCGAGGATCATGATCTTGTCGCGCGTGGACGGGTTAGCCTCGCACTCTTCCTCGTAGGTCGAGTACATATAGGCGGTGTCGCTGGCGAATTCGGCGGCGCAGGTATCGACGCGCTTGTACACCGGCAGCACTTTCAGCTTGTGGCGGTGGCTGCGCAGGCTCTTCTCGGAGATGCCGAGCAGCTTGGCCAGGCGGATATCGGAGAAGCCCTTGCGCTTGAGCTTGTACATCTGATCGCGGTCGATGCTGGCCAGGCTCAGGGTCTTGATCCGCTCTTCGTCCTTGATCAGATCTTCGATCTGCACCAGGAACCACTCGTCGATACGGGTCAGTTCGAAGACTTCTTCGACCGTCTTGCCGGCGCGGAAGGCATCGGCCAGGTACCAGATGCGGTCGGCACCCGGCACGATCAGCTCGCGTTTGAGCGTGCTTTCCGCTTCGGGATCGTTCAGATCGAGCATCGGATCGAAGCCGGACACGCCGACTTCCAGACCGCGCAGGGCTTTCTGCATGGATTCCTGGAAGGTACGACCGATGGCCATCACCTCGCCGACGGATTTCATCTGGGTGGTCAGGCGGGCGTCAGCCTTGGGGAATTTCTCGAAGGCGAAACGCGGGATCTTGGTGACGACGTAATCGATCGCCGGCTCGAAGGAGGCCGGGGTGCGGCCGCCGGTGATGTCGTTGCTCAGCTCGTCGAGGGTGTAACCGACGGCCAGCTTGGCGGCGATCTTCGCGATCGGGAAGCCGGTGGCCTTGGAAGCCAGTGCCGAGGAACGCGATACGCGCGGGTTCATCTCGATGACGACCATACGCCCGGTGTTCGGGCAGATGCCGAACTGCACGTTGGAGCCGCCGGTTTCCACGCCGATCTCGCGCAGCACCGCCAGCGATGCGTTACGCAGGATCTGGTATTCCTTGTCGGTCAGGGTTTGCGCCGGAGCCACGGTGATCGAGTCGCCGGTGTGCACACCCATGGGGTCGAAGTTTTCGATGGCGCAGACGATGATGCAGTTGTCCTTCTTGTCGCGGACCACCTCCATCTCGTATTCCTTCCAGCCGATCAGCGATTCATCGATCAGCAGTTCGCTGGTCGGCGACAGATCGATACCGCGGGCGCAGATCTCTTCGAACTCTTCGCGGTTATAAGCGATACCGCCGCCGGTGCCGCCCATGGTGAAGGACGGACGGATGATGCAGGGGAAGCCGACCTTCTCCAGCACGCCGTAGGCTTCTTCCATGTTATGCGCGATGCCGGAAACCGGGCAGGCCAGGCCGATGTCTTTCATCGCCTTGTCGAAGCGCGAACGGTCTTCGGCCTTGTCGATGGTGTCGGCGTTGGCACCGATCATTTCCACACCGAACTTTTCAAGCACGCCGTGTTTTTCCAGGTCCAGC
Organism: Pseudomonas sp. EA_105y_Pfl2_R69; assembly: GCF_963970915.1. NCBI lineage: Bacteria > Pseudomonadati > Pseudomonadota > Gammaproteobacteria > Pseudomonadales > Pseudomonadaceae > Pseudomonas > Pseudomonas sp. EA_105y_Pfl2_R69. The sequence goes on along the minus strand of NZ_CAXAOO010000003.1, from coordinate 480,769 downwards.
GCGCAGTTCAGCGCGGTCTGGCCGCCCATGGTCGGCAGCAGGGCGTCCGGACGCTCCTTCTCGATGATCTTGGCCACGGTGGACCACTTGATCGGCTCGATATAGGTGGCGTCGGCCATGGCCGGGTCGGTCATGATGGTGGCCGGATTGGAGTTGACCAGGATGACCCGGTAACCCTCTTCCTTCAGCGCCTTGCAAGCCTGGGCACCGGAGTAATCGAACTCGCAGGCCTGGCCGATAACGATCGGCCCGGCACCGAGGATCAGGATGCTTTTGATATCTGTACGTTTTGGCATAGCGGTTACTCGAATCCTTGGGTCGGTCGGCGAGGTTTAGCGGCGCTTGGCCATGGCTTCGATAAAACGGTCGAACAGCGGGGCCACATCGGCTGGGCCGGGGCTCGCTTCGGGGTGACCCTGGAAGCTGAAGGCGTCCTTGTCGGTCCGTTCGATGCCCTGCAGGGAACCGTCAAACAGCGACTTGTGAATCGCCCGCACATTGCTCGGCAGGCTGGCCTCGTCCACGGCGAAACCGTGGTTCTGGCTGGTGATCATCACTACGCCTGTGTCCAGGTCCTGCACCGGGTGGTTGGCACCGTGGTGGCCGTGGCCCATTTTCAGGGTCTTGGCACCGGAGGCCAGGGCCAGCAACTGGTGACCGAGGCAGATGCCGAAGACCGGGATATCGGTTTCCAGCACATCCTTGATCGCCTGGATCGCGTAGTCGCATGGCTCGGGATCACCCGGGCCGTTGGACAGGAACACGCCATCGGGATTCAGCGCCAGCACCTCGGCAGCAGGCGTCTGCGCCGGCACCACGGTCACCCGGCAACCGCGCTCGACCAGCATGCGCAGGATGTTCAGCTTGACCCCGTAGTCGTAGGCGACCACGTGGTACGGCAACTCGCTGGCCGGAATTTCCGGGTGGCTGTCGTCTTTCAGATTCCACACACTGGAGCGCCACTCGTAGCGCTCGGTGCAGCTGACCACTTTGGCCAGGTCCATGCCCTTGAGGCCGGGGAAGCTGCGCGCCAGGTCCAGGGCCTTCTCTTCGGTGGCGTCATCGCCGACCAGGATGCAGCCGTTCTGCGAACCCTTTTCGCGCAGGATCCGGGTCAGGCGACGGGTATCGATGCCGGCGATGGCGACCGTGCCGTTTTCCTTCAGGTATTCATCCAGCGGCTGCTTGTTGCGCCAGTTACTGGAGGTCAGCGGCAGGTCACGAATGATCAGGCCGGCGGCCCAGACCCGATTGGACTCGGCGTCTTCCGGCGTGGTGCCGGTATTGCCGATGTGCGGGTAGGTCAGGGTGACGATCTGCTGGGCATAGGAAGGATCGGTAAGGATTTCCTGATAGCCGGTCATGGCGGTGTTGAAAACCACCTCTCCAATAGTCTGGCCATCGGCACCGATGGCCTCGCCGCGAAAAATGCTGCCATCTGCTAGAGCCAGGATGGCAGGTTTAAGGGCTGGCTTACTCAAGAAAACCTCCGAAGATCGAAACGTGAAGCAAACGCAGATTGTAAAAAAGCGGGATGACGTATCAACCGTCACCCCGCTTTTTTATCTGATTCATTCTGCGCAACTTTAGTGGACACACTAAAGCGGGAAGCTTACAGAAAAATGCCTTTTTGGTCCACCGCAAGATGCGAGCAACTCGCAAAAAGGCATCCGACGCCTGACAGGCCGCTTAATTGAACCCCAGTCAAGTGAGACCCAGCACATCCTGCATGTCGTACAGACCAGGCTGTCGCCCCTGCAGCCACAGCGCCGCGCGCACCGCGCCCTTGGCGAAGGTCATGCGGCTCGAAGCCTTGTGGGTGATTTCCACCCGCTCGCCCTCGGCGGCGAACAGTACGGTGTGATCACCCACCACATCGCCGGCACGCACGGTGGCGAACCCTATGGTCTCGCGCTCCCGCGCACCGGTCTGACCCTCACGCCCGTAGACCGCGACTTTCTGCAGGTCGCGCCCCAGGGCATTGGCGACCACCTCGCCCATGCGCAGCGCAGTGCCGGACGGCGCATCGACCTTGTGCCGGTGATGGGCCTCGATGATCTCGATATCCACCTCGTCGCCCAGCACCCGCGCCGCGGTATCCAGCAACTTCAGGCACAGATTGACGCCGACGCTGAAGTTGGCGGCAAACACGATCGGAATCTGCTTGCCGGCATCATTCAGCAACTGCTTCTCCTGCGGGGAAAAGCCGGTGGTGCCGATGATCATGGCCTTGCCGGCCTGGCGACAGATTTCCAGATTTTTCAGGGTGACCGACGGATGAGTGAAGTCGATCAGCACATCGAAACGATCCAATACCGCCTGCAGATCGCCCACCAGGGCGACGCCAATCTTGCCCTGGGCGATCAGCTCACCGACGTCGGCACCGACCAGGCTGCTATCGGCACGATCGATGGCCGCGCTCAGTTGCGCATCCTCGGCCTGCTGCACCGCTTCGATCAGGGTCTTGCCCATGCGCCCGGCGGCGCCCATTACTGCGATACGTTGCATAGCTATCAGCTCCAAGCTGTCGCGACAGGTTGCAGCCGCCGTCCAGCGACCGCACAGCCTGTCAGCGAAATTTACAGGTCGCCAAAGAAGCGCTTTACGCCCTCGAACCAGCCATTGGCCTTCGGCGAGTGCGAACTGTCGCCCTCCAGGGACATGCGGAACTCGTCCAGCAGCTCACGCTGACGCTTGTCCAGATGCACCGGGGTTTCCACCACCACCTTGCACATCAGGTCGCCGGCACCGCCGCCGCGCACCGGGGCCACACCCTTGCCACGCAGGCGGAACATCTTGCCGGTCTGGGTGCCTTCCGGAATCTTCAACTTGACCCGACCATCCAGGGTCGGCACTTCCAGCTCGCCGCCCAGGGCCGCGTCGGCGAAGCTGATCGGCACCTCGCAGTACAGATGTTTGCCGTCACGCTGGAAGATCGCGTGCTCGCGCACATTGACCACCACATACAGGTCGCCCGCCGGACCACCCATGGCCCCGGCCTCGCCTTCGCCGGACAGACGAATGCGGTCGCCGCTATCGACGCCCGCAGGCACCTTCACCGACAGGGTCTTGTGCTCTTCCACCCGACCATGACCATGACAGGAGCCACAGGGATCGGTGATCATCCGGCCACTGCCGTGGCAGCGCGGACAGGTCTGCTGCACCGAGAAGAAGCCCTGCTGCATGCGCACCTGACCAATACCGCCACAGGTGGTACAGGTCACCGGACTGGTGCCCTTCTTCGCCCCCGAACCGTCGCAGGTCTTGCAACCCACCAGGGTCGGCACGCGAATGGTCACCGTGGTGCCACGCACCGCTTCTTCCAGATCCAGCTCCAGGGTGTAGCGCAGGTCACTGCCGCGCTGCGCGCCGCCCCGCTGACCGCCACGACCGCCGGCACCGCCGAAGAAATCGCTGAATACGTCGCCGAAGATATCGGAGAAATTGGCACCGCCAAAACCGGCACCGCCGCCACCCATCTGCGGATCGACCCCGGCATGACCGTACTGATCGTAAGCCGAGCGCTTGCCGGCATCGGAGAGAACTTCGTAGGCCTCGTTGGCCTCCTTGAACTTCTCTTCCGAGTCTTTATCGTCGGGATTACGGTCCGGGTGATGCTTCATGGCCAGGCGACGGTAGGCCTTTTTCAGCTCCGCTTCGCTGGCACCGCGCTCGACACCGAGCACCTCGTAATAGTCACGTTTAGCCATAAGTCTTCAATACCTTCAAATCGTCTGCTCCAGACACGCCAACGCGGGAGCAAGCTCCCGCGCGGCGAAACATGCCGGACGCGACTCGCGTCACGCCCGGCCAGAGCGGCATAAGCTCGCGCTTACTTGTTTTCCTTGACCTCTTCGAACTCGGCGTCGACTACGTCGTCCGCTGCGTCCTTGGCCTCTTCGCCGTCCTGGGCCTGTGCGCCCGGCTGCGGCTGCTCGGCGTACATCTTCTGCGCCAGCGGGGCGGTGGCCTCGGACAGGGCATTCATCTTGGCGTCGATATCCGCCTTGTCGTCACCCTTGATCGCCACTTCCAGCGCGCTCAAAGCGGTTTCGATGGCGGCCTTCTCATCGGCAGTGGCCTTGTCGCCCGCCTCGGTGATCATCTTGCGGGTGGCATGCACCAGCTGATCGCCCTGGTTACGCGCAGTGGCCAGCTCTTCGAACTTGCGATCTTCCTCGGCGTTGACCTCGGCATCACGCACCATCTGCTGGATTTCTTCCTCGGACAGGCCAGAGTTGGCCTTGATCACGATGGACTGAGTCTTGCCGGTGGCCTTGTCTTTCGCGCCGACATGCAGGATGCCGTTGGCGTCGATGTCGAAGGTCACTTCGATCTGCGGCACGCCGCGCGGTGCCGGCGGAATCTCGGCCAGGTCGAACTTGCCCAGGGACTTGTTCTGCGCGGCTTGCTTGCGCTCGCCCTGCAGCACGTGAATGGTCACCGCACCCTGATTGTCGTCGGCAGTGGAGAACACCTGGGACTTCTTGGTCGGGATGGTGGTGTTCTTCTCGATCAGCGCGGTCATCACCCCGCCCATGGTTTCGATACCCAGGGTCAGCGGCGATACGTCGAGCAGCAGCACGTCCTTGACGTCGCCGGCCAGTACCGCACCCTGGATGGCTGCACCCATGGCCACGGCTTCGTCCGGGTTGACGTCCTTGCGCGCTTCCTTACCGAAGAAGTCGGTTACCAGCTTCTGCACCAGCGGCATGCGGGTCTGACCGCCGACCAGGATCACATCGTTGATCTTGCCGACATCGATACCGGCGTCTTTCAGGGCGATGCGGCACGGCTCGATGGTGCGCTGCACCAGGTCTTCGACCAGCGATTCCAGCTTGGCGCGGGAAATCTTCACGTTGAGGTGCTTGGGACCGCTGGCATCCGCGGTGATATACGGCAGGTTGACGTCGGTCGACTGGCTCGAGGACAGCTCGATCTTGGCTTTCTCAGCGGCTTCTTTCAGACGCTGCATGGCCAGCGGATCGCCCTTGAGGTTCATCCCGCTTTCTTTCTTGAATTCGTCGACCAGGTAGTCGATCAGACGGATATCGAAGTCTTCACCACCGAGGAAGGTGTCACCGTTGGTGGCCAACACTTCGAACTGGTGCTCGCCATCGACTTCGGCGATTTCGATCACGGAAACGTCGAAGGTACCGCCACCCAGGTCATAGACGATCACGGTGTGGTCGCCCTTGGCCTTGTCCATACCGTAGGCCAGAGCGGCTGCGGTCGGCTCGTTGATGATGCGCTTGACGTCCAGACCGGCGATGCGACCGGCGTCTTTGGTGGCCTGACGCTGGCTGTCGTTGAAGTAGGCAGGAACTGTAATAACCGCTTCGGTGACCGCCTCGCCGAGGTAGTCTTCGGCGGTCTTCTTCATTTTCTTCAGAATCTCAGCGGAGATCTGCGGCGGTGCCATCTTCTGACCGTTGACTTCGACCCAGGCGTCGCCGTTGTCGGCCTTGACGATCTTGTAAGGCACCATCTGGATGTCTTTCTGCACGACATCCTCTTCGAAACGACGACCGATCAGACGTTTCACCGCGTACAGGGTGTTGTGCGGATTGGTCACCGCCTGACGCTTGGCCGACTGGCCGACGAGAATCTCGCCGTCGCCTGCATAGGCGATGATCGACGGCGTAGTACGAGCGCCTTCGGCGTTCTCGATAACCTTGACGTTACCGTTTTCCAGAATGGAGACACAGGAGTTGGTGGTCCCCAGGTCGATACCGATAATTTTGCCCATCTTCACTCTCCCGAAACTTTGATAATCCCGCCGCCGATCGTTGTCAGCCGCGGTAGCACTAAAACGCTTGACTGTTTAATGGGGGCTATTCGCCGAATTTCAAGCCTGCTCATCGATTGATGGCGGCGCGTCCGCCGGTACCTTGCTGACCACCACCATGGCGGGGCGCAGCAGGCGACCGTTGAGCAGATAGCCCTTCTGGAACACCTTGAGCACGCTATTGGGCTCGACGCTGGCGCTCTCCTGCATCGCCATGGCCTGGTGGTGCTCCGGATTGAAGGGCTCGCCCTCGGGGTCGAGCGCCTCCAGCTGATGGCGCTTGAGGGTATCGCCGAACAGCTTGAGGGTCAGCTCCATGCCTTCGCGCACGGCCTTGATCGCCTCGTCGTCCGGGCTGGACAGCTCGAGACCGCGCTCCAGGCTATCGATCACCGGCAGCAGGTCGTTGGCGAATTTCTCCAGGGCGAATTTGTGCGCCTTCTCCACATCCTGCTCGGCGCGGCGGCGCACATTCTGCAGATCGGCAGCCATGCGCAGCGACTGATCCTGCGCAGTGGCCAGTTGCTCTTCCAGCGCTTGCACGCGGGCAACCAGGTCATCGCCCGCAGCCGCTTCGGCAGCTGTCTGTACATCGGGGTTCTGCGTATCCAGGGTCTGTTCGTCAGCCATGCGTCTCTCCTCTTAAAATCCGACGCGAGCCTCAACTCACGTGCCTGACCGCTATATGGGGCCAAAAAATGTGGTTTCAAGGACAGCAGACGGATTGTCAGCCCACAAAAAAACACTGTATAAATAACCAGACATGAACTTGGGAGGCCCTCGCCATGCTGGTGCACCTGTCCGTACACAACTACGCCATTGTTGAACACCTCGACCTGGAACTGGACGCCGGCATGAGCGTGATCAGCGGCGAAACCGGGGCTGGCAAGTCGATCATGCTCGACGCCCTCGGCCTGTGCCTGGGCGACCGCGCGGACAGCGGCGTGGTGCGCCCGGGGGCGGACAAGGCGGATATTCTCGCCAGCTTCGACCTAGACGACATCCCGGAAGCGCGTGCCTGGCTGGCCGAGCGCGACCTGGACAACGATGGGCCGTGCATCCTCCGCCGGGTGATCACCGCCGAAGGCCGCTCCCGCGGTTACATCAATGGCGCGCCCTGCCCTCAAGGCGACCTCAAGGCCCTGGGCGAGCGACTGATCGATATCCACAGCCAGCACGAACACCAGTCGCTGCTCAAGGCCGACACCCACCGCCGCCTGCTCGACGAATATGCCGGCAGCCAGGAACTGGCGCGCCAGGTGCAGCTCGCCGCACAGCGCTGGAAACAGACCAAAAGCGAACTGCAGCGCATCTCCAGCATCGGCGACGAACAGCGCGCCCGTCACCAACTGCTCAGCTACCAGCTCGAAGAGCTCGACAATTTGGCCCTGGGCGAGAGCGAGCTGGAACAACTGGAGCAGGAGCACAAGAACCTGACCAACGCCGAAAGCCTGCTCAGCGCCTGCCGCCTGGTGATCGAGCAGTGCAGCGAGAACGACGCCGGCAACGTACTCTCAGCCCTGACCGGCAGCCTCAACCGCCTCGGTGCCTTCCAGGGCCAGCCCGGTGCCCTGAGCGAAGCCACCAACCTGCTGGCCAGCGCGCAGATCCAGGTCGAGGAAGCGGTCGGCGAGCTGAACCGCTTTCTCGACCACTTTGACGCCGATCCCGAGCGCCTGCAGCAGATGGAAGAGCGCCTGGACGCCATCTACACCCTGGCACGCAAGCACCGCATCCATCCCGGCGAGCTGATCGCCATGCAACAGCAGCTATTCGAAGAACTGGAAGGGCTCAATGCCGACGATCAGGCCGCCGAACGCCTGGGCGAAGAACTCGGTGCCTTCGAACGCCATTACCAGGAAAAGGCCACGGAGCTAAGTGAACTGCGGCATAAGGCCGCCAGCGCACTGGCCGCGGCGGTGGAACTGGAAATGCAGAACCTGGGCATGCCCGGCGGGCGCTTCAGCATCAAGCTTAGTGCCAATCCCAACAGCGAGCCGCACCCCAACGGCCTGGAGCAACTGGAGTTTCTGGTCAGCGCCAACCCCGGGCAACCACTGAAAGCCCTGGCCAAGGTCGCCTCGGGCGGCGAACTGTCACGCATCAGCCTGGCAATCCAGGTGATCACCGCACAAACCTCACGGGTACCGACCCTGGTCTTCGACGAAGTCGACGTCGGCATCGGCGGCCCCACCGCCGAAGTGGTCGGGCAGCTGCTGCGCCGCCTCGGCGAACGCGGCCAGGTGCTGACCGTCACCCACCTGCCACAGGTGGCGGCGCAAGGTCACCAGCACCTGTTCGTACACAAGGTGCGCGACAGCGATGCCACCCGCACCGCCGTGAGCAAGCTGAGCCCCACGCAGCGGGTCGAGGAAATCGCCCGCATGCTCGGCGGCGTCGACCTGACCGAAGAATCCCTGGCCCACGCCCGACAGATGGTCGGCAGCGTCCAGGTCTGATCGAGCAGACCACAGAAAGCACAAAGGCGACCCTTGGGTCGCCTTTGTCATACCGGCATCGATGTTATGCCTACATCAATCAGGTTTTCTTGCGCACATAGAGCACCAGATTGTGATCGACCAGCTCGAAGCCGTGCTCTTTGACGATCTCTTTCTGACGTTTTTCGATCTCGACATCGAAGAACTCGATCACCTCACCCGAATCGACACAGACCATATGATCGTGATGACCACCGTCGGCCAATTCGAACACGGCGTGACCGCCGTCAAAGTTGTGTCGCACCACCAGACCTGCGGCCTCGAACTGGGTCAACACGCGATAGACGGTGGCCAACCCCACATCATCGCCCGCCTCCATCAGTGCCTTGTAGACATCCTCTGCACTCATGTGACGCTGACCGGCGGAGTCAAGCATTTGCAGAATCTTGACCCGCGGCAGGGTCACTTTCAGGCCAGCCTTGCGTAGTTCGCTATTTTCAACCATGGTCTGCTTTCTCACGGAAGCGGCTTCGCAGCTTCCTTTATTGCGGGTATGATCCGGGTTTATATTGCCCAGCCAAGATAGTGGAAGTCGCCCACCGATGCAAAAAACCAAGCTCCTGCTGACCAGCCTTACCCTTACAGGGCTATTCGCACTCGCCGGTTGTTCATTCCCCGGGGTTTATAAAATCGACATCCAACAGGGCAATGTCGTTACGCAAGACATGATAGACCAGTTGCGCCCAGGAATGACCCGCCGGCAAGTGCGGTTTATCATGGGTAACCCGCTGCTGACCGACACCTTCCACACCAATCGCTGGGACTATCTGTACAGCATCCAGCCCGGCGGTGGACAGCGCCTGCAGGAGCGCATCAGCGTCAATTTCAGCGCCGACGATCAACTGGTAGGCCTATCCGGCGACTTTATGCCAGGCGTCAGCCGCGATCAGGCCATCCTCGGCGAAGACAGCGGCGTGACCACAGCACCCGCCACGCCGCGTCCGACAGTCGAAGACAAGCCAGCCCCCGGCTCGCTGCTGGAACAGATCCAGCGCGAAGTCGACAGCGTGCAAAGCGTCCCGGTACCGACCCCGGAACCGCTGGAAACCAGCCCGCAGTAACGCCAACACAGAAAAAAGCCCGGACACGTCCGGGCTTTTTTGTGCGCGGCAAAACGCTCGCTACCCCTCTTCGTCGCCCGCCTTGGCTTTGGCCGCCTTGGCCGCGCGTTGCTTGCGCACCTCTTTCGGATCGGCGATCAGCGGACGATAGATCTCCACCCGCTCGCCGTCTTCCAACACCCGCTCATCCGGCTTGGCGACCGCCTTGCCAAAGATCCCCAGCGGGCTGCTCTGTAAATCCAGGTCCGGGAAATGCGCCTGCATCCCCGATTGCAGCGCCGCCTGGCGCACCGTGGTGCCGTGAGGCAGGCTCAGACGCAGCAACTTCTGCTTATCGGCCAGGGCATAGACCACTTCGACCACGATGTTCTGCTTATCCATAAAGCTGCTTGGCCCTTTGACAGAAGGCATCGACCAGGGTGTTGGTCGCCTGATTGAACAGCGGCCCGAGGGTGGCGCGCACCAGCGGGCCGGCATAATCGAAGGTCAGGTCCAGGCTGATCTTGCAGGCCGTATCGCCGAGGGCCTTGAACTCCCAATGCCCATGGAGCTGGCTAAAGGGGCCCTCGGCCAGACTCAGCCGGATCATCTGTCCCGGCACCAGGGTGTTGACCGTGACGAAGCGCTGGCTCAGGCCGCCCTTGGCCACCGCCAGGCTGGCGCGCATATGGGTCTCGCTGACCTCCAGCACCTCGCTGGCCGAACACCAGGGCAGGAACTGCGGATAGCTGGCGACATCGTTGACCAGATCGAAAAGCGCCTGGGCCGGATAAGGCAATAAAGCCGAACGCTGAATATGGGTGCTCATAACGCTATGGTTTCACTCAGGTAGCAGGCTGTCACTTGCTCAGCTCCGCAATAAATACGATCAGTACGCCGACAGGTGCGACAACCCGCACCAGCCAGTACAGCAGATTGAACAACAGCGGGCTCTTGATCGCCAACTCGTCGCGCACCGCCTCGCGGTTCATCGCCCAGCCGGCGAACAGGGCAAAGGCCAGGCCACCCAGGGGCAGCAGGATGCGGCTGGTCAGGTAATCGATGCTATCGAAGAAATTGCGCCCGCCCTCGGCCCCCCACTGGTAGAGGTGAAAGCCGTCCTCGGCGAAGACGAAGAACTTGGCCTCCGCGCCGATATTGAACGACAGCACGGTACCCATGCCGACCACCCAGCAGAACAGCGCCAGCATACCGGTCACCAGTGCCCGGCTGCGCCCGCTGCGTTCGACAAAGTAAGCCACCGCCGGCTCGAGCATGGAGATCGACGAACTCCAGGCGGCTATCGCCACCAGCACGAAGAACACCAACCCCACGATCTGACCGAAAGCGATGGTGCCAAAGGCGATGGGCAGGGTCACGAACATCAACCCCGGCCCTCCACCCGGCTCCAGGCCCGCAGCGAAAACGATGGGGAACAGCGCCAGGCCGGCCGTCAGCGCCACCAGGGTATCGAGCAGGCCAACGGCGATGACCGTGCTGCCGATCGAGGCCTTCTTCGGCATATAGGAGCCATAGACCATGATCGAGCCCACACCGACGCTGAGGGTGAAGAAGGCATGGCCCATGGCCGCGAGAATACCGTCCTGCACCTTGCTCGGATCGAAGTGGAAGAGGAAATCGAAGCCCTGCATAAAATGGCCGGTGGTCAGGCTGTAGCCGAGCAGCACCAGCAACAGCACGAACAGCAGCGGCATCATGATCCGCAGGCTGCGCTCCAGACCGGCCACCACTCCCTTGCCGATGACGATGGCGGTCACCAGCATAAACAGGCTGTGCCACAGGGTCAGCCGCCAGGGGTCGCTGGTCAAACCACCGAACGCGGCTCCCGCCCCCTCGGCGCTGATCCCGCGGAAGTCGCCACGGCCCATGCCGATGATGTAATCCAGCGACCAGCCGGCCACCACACTGTAAAAGGACAGAATCAGCAAGGCCGCCACCAGCCCGACCAGCGCCGCCAGCGACCAGTGCCTGGACGCGCCCGCCTCGAGCGCCAGGCTCTTCATGGCGTTGACCGGGCTCTGCCGGCCGCGGCGACCGATCAGGGTTTCCGCCAGCATGATCGGCACCCCGACCAGCACGATGCACAGCAGGTACATGGCCACGAAGGCACCGCCGCCGTACATCCCGGTCATATAGGGGAACTTCCAGATATTGCCCAGGCCGACCGCCGAGCCGGTCGCGGCAAGAATAAACACCCACCGGCTGGCCCAGGCACCGTGTATCGAGACCTTGTCGTTCGCCATGTTCGGCTAGCCCGCTCTGCTTGCAAAAGATCGCGCATTGTCGGGGATTACCCGGAACGGCTCAAGCGCAGCCGAAATAGCCAGTAGCCATGACGGACGCAATCCCGCGTTTTGCCCTGTTCAGCACATGGCGCCCGCGCCAGTGACTCCCTATAATGCGCGCCCTATGGCTAAACAAAAGAAACATCCGCAAGGCACCATCGCCCAGAACAAGAAGGCGATGCACGACTATTTCGTCGAATCCAGGTTCGAGGCGGGCCTGGTCCTGGCCGGCTGGGAAGTGAAGAGTCTGCGCGCCGGCAAGGCCCAGTTGGTCGACAGCTACGTGCTGCTGAAGAACGACGAAGCCTGGCTGATGGGCTGCCACATCACCCCACTGACGGCGGCCAGCACCCATGTGATCGCCGACCCGACGCGCACCCGCAAGCTGCTGCTGAACAAACGCGAACTGGACAAGCTGTTCAGTGCCGTACAGCAGAAGGGCTATGCCTGCGTAGCGTTGTCGATCTACTGGAAAGCGCACTTGATCAAGTGCGAGATCGCCCTGGCCAAAGGCAAGAAGGACTTCGACAAGCGCCACACCGAGAAGGAACGCGACGCCGACCGCGAAGTGCAGCGGGCTATGCGCAGCAAAGGCAAAGACGACTAAGCCCGCACCGCACCAGAAAAAACGCCCCGCAGATGCGGGGCGTTGTTGTTTCAGCGCTCGACCCAGAACCTGTTTAACGCCTTGCGAGCTAGAGCCATGCAAGGCAAAAACAGGCGAGGAAGCGGAGTGTACGAGCTGTACATGAGCATTCCGAGCCTGTTTTTAACGCAGCAGGGCCGACGCGCAGCAGGCGTTGGACAAGTTCTTAGCGCAATTCAGTAAACGCCAACTTAACGCCCAGCCCCACCAGCACGGTGCCCATCAGCCGATCGAACCAGTGGCCCATGCGCGCGAAGCCGGCGCGTACCCGCTGGTGGCTGAACAGCTGTGCGACCATGCAGAACCACAACGCGGTCGCCACGGCCAGGTAAACCCCGTAGCCCGCCTGCACCGACAATGGCGTATGCGGGTTGATCACCACGGTAAACAGCGAGAGGAAGAACAGCGTGGCCTTGGGGTTCAGACCATTGGTCACAAAGCCAGCAACAAAGGCAGCTCGAGGCGAACGCACACCCTCGCCCAGGCTCAGCTCGGCCTCGTCCGGACGGGCCGGCTTGGCGCGCAGCGCCTTGATGCCGATATACAGCAGGTAGGCGGCGGCCAGCCACTTCAGGGCATTGAACAGCACGATCGACTGCGACACGATCAGGCCGATACCCAACAGCGAATAGGCCACATGGATAAAGATCCCGCAGCCCACGCCTATTGCACTGAAGATGCCGGCACGCCGTCCATGGGCGACACTTTCGCGCACCACAATCGCGAAATCTGGCCCTGGACTGGCCACCGCCAGCAAGTGGATCAGGGCCACAGCTAAAAATTCGCTCCAGTACATAAGCGGCTCCGCGCGTCGAAATGATTCTGCTAGGCTCGCCACCATACTCCCAGCCCATACTTGCAGGATAGATACAGCTGATGAGCAACAGTCCCCGTGCGGTATTTCTCGACCACAGCTCCCTCGACCTGGGCGACCTCGACCTTTCGAACCTCAAGCAGTGCTTTGCCGAACTGCAGCTGTACCCGCAGAGCAGCAAGGCCGAGGCCATCGAACGCCTGCAGGGTGCTCAGGTGGCCATCAGCAACAAGGTGCCCCTCGACGCCGAGGTGTTTGCCGCCTGCCCCGACCTCAAGCTGGTACTGGTCGCCGCCACCGGTACCAACCCCTTCGACCTGGCCGCTGCCCGCGCCCATGGCGTGGTGGTGTGTAACTGCCAGGGCTACGGCACCCCTTCGGTGGCTCAGCACACCTTGATGCTGCTGCTCGCCCTGGCCACCCGCCTGCCCGACTACCAGCAGGATGTCCGCGCCGGCCGCTGGCAGCAGGCGCGACAGTTCTGCCTGCTCGACCACCCGATCATCGAACTGCATGGCAAGACCCTCGGCCTGCTTGGCCACGGCGAGCTGGGTAGCGCGGTGGCCAGGCTGGCCGAAGCCTTCGGCATGCGCGTGCTGCTCGGCCAGTTGCCGGGCCGGCCGCCACGGGCTGACCGCCTGCCGCTGGATAAACTACTGCCGCAGGTCGATGCCCTGACCCTGCATTGCCCGCTGAACCGCGACACCCTGAACCTGATCGGCGCCCGCGAACTCGGCCTGATGAAACCCACCGCCTTCGTGATCAATACCGCCCGCGGCGGCCTGGTCAACGAACAGGCCCTGGCCGACGCCCTGCGCGCCGGCCATCTGGGCGGCGCAGCCACCGACGTACTGACCCACGAGCCGCCGCGGGACGACAACCCGTTGCTCGCCGCCGATATCCCGCGCCTGATCATCACCCCGCACAGCGCCTGGGGCAGCCGCGAGGCGCGGCAGCGCATCGTCGCGCAGATAAGCGAAAACGCTTTGGCATTTTTCAACGGCGCAGCCATACGCGTTGTCGACTAGCGGGCCGTTTCAACGCGGTTTGCGCTGAAACGGCAACAGACCCTAAGCTACGCGACTTTTTTCGAGGAGCACCCATGGACCCGCGAAGCGAAGTACTGCTGCGCCAGGCTGAACTGTTCAAGGGCCCGCTATTGCTTGCCGGCCTGCCGGCCGACGACCTGCTCGGCCAGCTGCCCGAAGCCCATGGCTGGAGCTGGCACGCCGGCGAACAGAGCCTGCTCGAGACGCGTTTCGCCGGACGCTGCCACTTCGACACCCGCCCGCCTGAGAGCGACTTCGCGGCCGCGGTGGTATTTCTGCCCAAATCCCGCGAACTGAGCGAATACCTGCTCAACGCCCTGGCCGCGCACCTGGACGGTCGCGAGCTGTTTCTGGTCGGGGAGAAACGCGCCGGCATCGAGCGCGCCGCCAAACACCTGGCCGCCTTCGGCCAGCCACGCAAGCTCGACAGCGCCCGCCATTGCCAACTCTGGCAGGTCCGGGTGACCCAGGCACCGGCGGTGCCGGATCTGCACAGCCTGGCGCAACGCTATCAACTGCCGCTCAGCGACGGGCCGCTGACGGTGATCAGCCTGCCCGGGGTGTTCAGCCACGGCCGCCTGGACCTGGGCAGCGCCCTGCTGCTGGAGCATCTGGAGGGCCTGCCGAGTGGGCACCTGCTGGACTTCGGCTGCGGGGCCGGGGTCCTCGGCGCGACCCTGAAACGGCGCTACCCGGACAGCCAGATCAGCCTGCTGGACGTGGACGCCTTTGCCGTCGAGAGCAGCCGCCTGACCCTGGCTGCCAACGACCTGCAAGCCGAGGTGATCAGCAGCGACGGCATCGATGCCGCCCCCATGGGCCTGAGCGCCATCCTCAGCAACCCGCCCTTCCATCAGGGCGTGCATACCCACTACCAAGCCAGCGAACACCTGCTTCGCCAGGCCAGCCGGCATCTGCAGGCCAAGGGCGAACTGCGTCTGGTGGCCAACAGCTTCCTCAAATACCCGCCACTGATCGAGCAACACCTCGGCCCCTGCCAGACCCTGGCCGAAGCCAAGGGCTTTCGCGTCTACCGCGCGGTGAAAAACTGACTTGCCCAATACCCACCTAGCGGGCAGAATGCGCCCGTTCTAGGGGAGTAGTCTCCCGCGAGCGCCAGCTCGCCCGGCACCCGTCAACATACTTGCTCCACAGAGCATGGCGCGTGCGACCCAAGGCCCACCCAGTGGGGCCTGCGGTTTGACCAGACCTATGACACGCACACCTTACCCGGGGCGGGAAGGCTGTACGTGTCATAGCCATGTCGACCCGCCCCTTTAGGAAAGCCTGATGTTCGAATCCCTGTTTGTTCCCACCCTGATCGTGGCCCTGGCCGAAATCGGCGACAAGACGCAGTTGCTTGCCCTGTTACTGGCGGCGCGCTTTCGCAAGCCCTGGCCGATCATCAGCGGTATCGTGGTCGCCACCCTGGCCAACCACTTCCTCGCCGGTGCGATGGGCAACTGGGTGGCCGGCCTCTTCTCCCCCGCCACCCTGAGTTGGGTACTCGCCGCCAGTTTTGTCGCGGTGGCCCTGTGGACCCTGATCCCCGACCAGCTGGATGACGACGAAAGCTCAAGCCTCAAGCGCTACGGCCCGTTTCTGACCACCTTGTTCGCCTTCTTCCTGGCGGAAATGGGCGACAAGACCCAGATCGCCACCGTGATGCTGGCGGCGCAATACCCGCACTTCCTGCTGGTGGTACTCGGCACCACCCTGGGCATGCTGATCGCCAACGTGCCGGTGGTACTGGCCGGAAATTTCGCCGCCGAGCGCCTGCCCCTGAACCTGATTCGTCGGCTGGCAGCCATGGCCTTTGCGGCCCTGGCCGTGTATGCCGGCTATCAGGCGCTGGTCCTCAGCGGCCTGACATGACAGCGGCTTGACGCCACACCGCTGGCGTTTCGGCCAATAGGATTAGCCCCTGACGCTGCTAAAGTGCGCCGAATGTTGCTCACCATAGCCAGCAGTCAGGGAGACGAACATGTCGCTGGATGACCGAAAAAAGGTGGTACGCCACCATATCGATCTGTCGTGGAACAAAGGCCGCCTGGCCTTGGCGGAACAGCTGCACAGCAAGGATTTTCTCTACAAGAGTTCCTTTATCGGCCGCCCGCTCAGCAGCCCGGCCTTCACCCAGATGGTGCTCGACATCCGCCTCGCCATGCCCGACCTGCAGGTGGTCATCGAGGAGTGCATTGCCGAAGGCTATAAGGTGGTCACCTGGAGCACCCTGATCGGCACCATCCAGAAACCCGCCCTGGGTTATCCGCCGAGCGACAAGATTCTCAGCATCTCGGCCATGGCCTTCTGGACCCTAAACCCGGCCAACGAAATCCAGGAAATCTGCACCATGTTCGACATGGAGAGCTTCCGCTCGCAGCTCGGCCTGGCCACGCAGCCCTTTGCCGCCAAGGCCCTGCCCTAACAGGCCGTTGAAAAACTGCCTACGCTGCCCCTGTTCTTGAAACGATAGGGGCGTTAAAAACAGGCTCGGCTGCCTCGCCTACATTTTTCAACGACTTGTTCACCCTACGCACAGCACAAACAATAAAGCCCTCAACAGAGGGCTTTATGCTTACTGCGGTCGGTTTAACGTGCCTGTTCGTAGAGCGGCATCACCTTGGGGATGGCGGCCTGCAAGGCGGCGATTCGGCTGCTTGACGAAGGGTGAGTGCTCATAAACTCAGGCGGCGCGCCACCACCAGCACGCGCCATCTTCTGCCACAGGCTGACGGCCGCATTGGGGTTGTAACCGGCACGGGCCGCCAGTTCCAGCCCCAGCAGATCGGCTTCATTCTCGTTACCGCGGCTATTGGGCAAGGTCAGGCTGTACTGCGCCACCGTATCGGCCATGGCCATACCGCCCTCACCCAGGCCGAGCAAGGCACCCGCGCCCTGCTTGGCCAGAGCCACGCCATAGGCCCGGGACATCGCCTCGCGGCTGTGTTCGCGCAGGGCATGGGCCATTTCGTGGCCCATGATCGCGGCGATCTCATCGTCGGTGAGTTGCAGCTTCTCGATGATCCCGCTGTAGAAGATGATCTTGCCACCCGGCCCGCAGTTGGCGTTCAGCTCGGGGCTCTTGATCAGATTGACTTCCCACTGCCACTGCGCGGCATCGGGGCGGAAACGTGGTGCCTGTTTGATCAGCCGACTGGCAATCGTCTGCAGACGTTTGGCATTCGGGCTGGTCTTGTCCAGCACCCCCTTGCTCGAGGCCTCACCCAGGGTCTGCTGATAGGACTGGGCATACATCTGATTGACTTCCTGGGACGACAGCATGCTGAACATGTACTGCTTGCGTTCGACCCCCACCGCGCCACCGCTGGTGGTATTCACCGCCTGGCATCCCGCCAGTAACAGGGCCACGCTCAGGGCGCTAAGGGATAACAATTTGGCCATGGTAAAGCTCCTCGTAAAAACCGCTACATCCTAGGGGCTGTTGCAGTTTCAGCACAAGCGCACGATAAAACGGCAACAGAACCCTCGGTCGCCGCGCCAGACCAACAACGACGCGCTTGCTCTACGTCGGCAAGCAGCCCCTGATTGGACACGGCAATTACGGATTATCTCCACCCCGGCCCATCGGCCTATGGTTTATCTCTTCTGCTCTATGCCGGGGTCAGGCACTCAGGCCCATCGAGTTTGGGATCATTGACCAGATTGGCCAACACCCTTTCGCGCAGCTGCGGCTGCGGCCGAGCCAACAGCGCCAGCAGGTCGCCATGCGGCGTATCGGCGGCCAGCCAGGCCGCCTGGTCCGCTTCATCCAGAATCAACGGCCGGCGCTGGCTGGCCGCCGCCTGGGTCACCACCGCCGCGCTCAGGTACACGCAGCCGTCCACCGGATAGGCTTCCCACAGGGCCGCGAAATACAGCGGACTCGCCTCCCCCGTCAGCCAGTAGGGACGCTTGCGTGCCGTGCCACGCCATTCGTAGAAACCGTTGGCCGGCAACAGGCCGCGCCGCAGGCGAAAGGCCTGGCGGAACATCGGCTGATCCGCCAGGGTTTCCGCCCGGGCCTGGGCCGGAGTCTTGCTCAGATCGGTCAGCCAGGGCGGCGTCAGCCCCCAGCGCACCCGTGCCAGCTGGCGCGCGCCGTCGACGTTGCGCACCAGCAATACCTGGGCATTGGGCGAAATGCTCCAGTGCGGCGACTGGTCGGCAGGGAAACCGGGAATGGCCGCGAAGGCGGGTGTCCAACGGAACAGGGCAAAGCGTCCACACATGAGGTAACTCGGGGGCAGTCAGGGAAAGGGCCGGGTGTGCCGGTGAAACGCGCCGGCAGCGGCCGCTCAGCAGAGCAGCGTGCCCTGAAAGCTCTCCGGCTCTTCGCCGGGGAGCGGTTGCGCGGCATTGTACGCGGCGATCAGGGCTTGTGCGCTCTGCGCCTGCTCATCCTCGACCAGCACGCCAAGCAGGCCGCACGCCGGCAACTCGCCCACCGCTCCGGCCAGATGCTGTCCCGTCAGATGGGCCTCGATGCCCTCGCTGGCCAGCATGCTCAGTAGCAACTCGCCCTCCATCTGGTCCTGCGGCTCATAGACTCGCTGCATCAGTCATTCTCCCCACGCACATCCAGCGTCCAGTCATCGCCATCGGTGTGCAGCGAAAAAACGATCGGACGGCAGCACACCGGGCAGTCCTCAATATACTCCTGATCACCGGCCGACAGATCCAGCACGGCCTCGACCTGCTCACCGCAGTAAGGGCATTGATAATCCTGACTTTCCAGCATCGCAGCCTCCGTGTGACTTGGGCGTATAATCGCCGGTCTATAGCTGGCCCGACAGCGGGCGAACAGCATTGCTTGCAGCCCTGCGCGACTCAATCAAGCGCAGCCTGGGCTCCTCCACAGCCAACCACGACAAGAGAGCATGATGGGCGAATTCGATGCCATCCGACCTTACGCCGACGCCGAAGTCCCTGCCGTTCTGGCGCGCCTGCTGGCCGACGATGTGTTTCTCGACATCCTCACCCAGTTCCGCTTCCCGCGCCTGGCGGCTCCATTAGGCTGGCTGCTTAAACCACTTATAGCCTATCGCCTGCGCCTTGAGTTCCGCGATGTCGACTCGATCGCCGCGCTGCAGACCCGAATCGAAACCTATGTCGACCGCACCATCGAGCGCGCGACCGACGGCGTGACTTACTCCGGCATCGAACAGCTGCAGGCCGGCAGCGCCTACCTGTTCCTCGCCAACCACCGCGATATCGTCATGGACCCGGCGTTCGTCAACTACGCGGTCTACCACGCCGGGCTGCCGACCCCGCGCATCGCGATTGGCGACAACCTGCTGCAAAAGCCCTTCGTCAGCGACCTGATGCGCCTGAACAAGAGCTTTATCGTGCACCGTTCGATCAGCGCCCGGCGGGAGAAGCTGGCGGCCTATCAGCTGCTCTCGGCCTATATCAACCACTCGATCCGCACGGACGGCGAGTCGATCTGGATTGCCCAGGCCGAGGGCCGGGCCAAGGACGGCGACGACCGTACCGATTCGGCGATCCTCAAGATGTTCCATATGAGCCGCAAGGGCGAACCCTTCGCCGACGTGATCAGCTCGCTGCGCCTGACGCCGGTGTCGATCAGCTACGAATACGACCCCTGCGACCAGGCCAAAGCCCGCGAACTGTTTATCCGCGCCAGCAGCGGCAGTTACAGCAAGGCCACGGGTGAAGACGACCAGAGCATCGCCCTGGGCATCACCGGCTACAAAGGTCGCGTGCATGTGCACTTCGGCAGCGTGGTCAGCCAGGGCCTGGAAGACACCAAGCAGCTGGCCGCCGAGATGGATCGCCAGATCCTCGGCGGCTACCGGCTATTTCCCGTGCACTACCTGGCCTACGCCATGTGGGCCGAGCGCGACCCCGAGCTGAACGTGCCCGACGCCGCGGAGCTGTTTTCAGCCGCGGAACTGTCGGCGGCTCAGGCCGAATGGCGCAAGCGTCTGGACAACTGCCCGAGCGAACAGCAACCCTTCCTGATCCTGCAATATGCCAACCCGGTGCGAAACCAGTACCGAGTCAAGGCCGGCCTGCCGCTCTAAATCAACCGAGCCTTGTCGTAAATGGCTGCGCCCGGCGCACCCGCTTGCGGCAAGGCTCGACCGAGGCGACCTAAAGACCTGTACTGACCCAGGACAGTAGCAGCGCCAGGCCCAGAGTGATGTAGCCGAAGCCGTAGAAGAAGCGATTCAGGCGCAACGTCGGCCCATCGCAGACGCAGGCCTGCCCGGCCATATCGTCGATTTCGCCGCCGGCGATCAGGCGCGCCACCGCCCGCTGCTCGCGCATGCGGGTGGCCAGCAGCAGCCATGCACCGGCCAGGCCAAAGAACAGGGCCAGGCCATTGAGCATCTGCCCCGGCTGGCCAAGAAATAACGACCAGAGTGTCTGCACAGACATGATCGACCTCAATTTCCGGCAGCTATGCGGCGATCCACCGCAGCTGAAATTCATCACGCCCGAATAGGTGCCCGGGCCACCAAAATACGGCGCGGAGTCTACCGAAGGGGCTTTGCGCCAGGGCTGCTTTCCGACGAACAGCAGAGGATATGACCAGTCGGTCTAAACATTGTCACAAGCCTGGTCTATGGTCTAACACTCGCTCTATGCGCACCTTGCACGGAGCCGGAAAACACCCGCCACGGAGGAACAGGCCCATGCTGCATGCTCAACCCCAGGATCGTGACTACCTGATTGACTCGCTGGACGAAGTGGACGCCGTTATCGACGAACTGTCCTTCAATGTTCAAGACCACAACTGGCTGGTGTATTGCGCCCTCGGTGGGCACGAACACTACGCCCTGCCGGAAATCGATGAGCAGACCGGCATCAGCCTGCCAGAGCTTTTCAGCCAGGCCGCCTGAGCCCGTCCAAGGAGACTGGCGCAGTACTCAAGCTCCATAAAAAACGCCCGGATTAGTCCGGGCGTTTTTTATGGGCGTAACCGCCGCCTTTATTGCTGGAGCATTTGCCCGATGGTCGGGTCCTTGAAGGCACGGGTCAGGGCGTCGCTCAGCACGTCACTGATCAGCTTGGTATTGGTCGCCTGGTTCGGGGCCATACCGAAACGCTGATTGAGCGAAGCGCCGTAGCGGCCGCTGTAGCGCCGACTGCTGTTCTGCACATCGGCGCGGAAGGTCGCGGTGATATCCGCCTCGGTGACGTATAGGCCTTCTTTCGGCGACTGGTACTTCAACTCGGCCAGGGTCAGGGTCAGCTGCGGTGCATTGTAGGCATTGGCGGTGGGGGTAAAGCCGAGCAGGCGTACGGCCGCCTCGGCCTGGGCCTGCAGCTTGGGCAGGATGTCCTGGCCGGTCACGCTGATGGCGCTGGTTTCCGGGTAGAGGCCGCCACGGGTCCCCAGCACCGGCGAGGGCCGCCCGTCGGCCACGCGCACGACCACCGGCTGGCCCTGGCCGACCGCCGTCAGTGGGCTGTTGATCTTGGGTTGCGGGCTGAGTTGTTGCGGGCTGTGGGCGCAGCCAACCAGAGTCAGGCTGACAACAGCCATCAGGCCAAGCAGTAGACGATGCATGCTCATCTCTCCAATAAAAGGGGCGAAAGTGGCGCGCAGTATAACCGCGGCGCAAACGCCTGACAGCGCTGCTTGTTTGGAGCCATTTACGCTGCAAGGGGTTCCCGTCACAGCCTTGTCATGCGCCCGTGGCATAAGACTTTAGTCGTCCCCAGTGCGAGTCATTTGCCATGTTTTCACTGTCTGCCCTGTTCGCCCCGGCACGCCCCCTGCGCGCTTTCGCCCTGCTCAACGGCCAGGGCATCTGCCGCGCCCTGCGCCAGTCAGCCCAGGTCCCACTAGGCGCGGGCTGGATCGAGGTGACCCAGGTCAACCTCAGCTGGCTCAATCAGCCCCTGCCGGGCAGCGCCATAATTCCCCCAATCAGGGTCCGGGCACGCCCCCGCGCCGCGCTGCCGGCCTGACCGGCGGAAGAAGAAAAGTCACGCCAGGCGATCAATTTTCCCGCTTTGCCCTTATAATCTCGCCCCGATTATAAGGACGCCTCCTGATCGGGCCTTGCCATAGCGCCGATGCCGCACTGATCGGCCACCGCCCCAGAGAGTCGCCCACTTCGCGCTGCCCCTCCGGTTGCCGCCTTCGCCCATAACGTAAACGCCTGCAGCATGGCTGCGGCCGCTTTGCGCGGGCGCAAAGGCGACCCCACGCAGACGTGCTTTTTGAGGTTCACGGCTCCAAAAGAGCGTGAAAAAAACGGTTTTAAAAACTTCACAAGAGTGTGGCGAAAATGAACGATCTTGCGGCAGGCATCAGCTTCCTGGGCCTTACTCCCTTTTATCCAGAGCATCTCGGCGACTTCTGATCGGCCGTGTTTTATGCACAGGCCTTCTAACGTCTATTGAGTGCTGGTTTGCGGAGAAGTGGTAATGGCGCAGAACGATTACGAAACGATGGATATGGTGCTGGTGGGAGCCGGCATCATGAGCGCGACCTTGGCCGTGCTGTTGAAGGAACTCGACCCTGGCATCAAGCTGGAAGTGCTCGAGATGATGGACGCCGGGGCACTGGAAAGCTCCAACCCCTGGAACAATGCCGGTACCGGCCATGCAGGCCTGTGTGAGCTGAACTACACCCCGGAAGCGGCCGATGGCTCGCTCGACATCAAGAAGTCGGTGACCATCAACACCCAGTTCGAGGAATCCAAGCAGTTCTGGGCTTACCTGGTCGAGAAAGGTCGCTTCGGCACGCCTCAGTCCTTTATCAACCCCATTCCTCACCTGAGCTTCGTCCGCGGCCAGAAAGGTATCGACTTCCTCAAGAAGCGCTTCAAGGCGCTGACCGTGCACCATGCCTTCGCGGACATGGAATACACCGAAGATCGCGCCACCCTGCAGGAGTGGATGCCGCTGATGATGCCGGGCCGCGATCCCAAAGAGCCGATTGCAGCCACCCGCGTACTGGCCGGTACCGACGTCAATTTCGGCAACCTGACCAAGAGCCTGCTGACTCATGTCGGTCAACAACCGCAAGCCAAGGTCACCTGCAGCCAGAAAGTCGTCGGCCTTGTCCGCAACGGCCAGGGCTGGCGAGTCAGCATCAAGAATCAGCAAAACGGCAGCAGCCGGGAAATTCAGGCCAAGTTCGTCTTCCTCGGCGCAGGTGGCGCGGCACTGCCGCTGCTGCAGATGTCCGGTATTGCGGAAGGTAAGGGCTTCGGCGGCTTCCCGGTCAGCGGCATGTGGCTGCGCTGCGATAACCAGGACGTGGTTCGGCAGCACCAGTCCAAGGTCTACAGCCAGGCTGCGGTCGGTTCGCCGCCCATGTCGGTGCCGCACCTGGATACCCGCATGGTGGACGGCAAGACCTCGCTGCTGTTCGGCCCTTACGCCGGCTTTACCACCAAGTTCCTCAAGCGCGGTTCGTTCCTCGATCTGCCGCTGTCGATCCGCTTCAACAATATCGGCCCGATGCTGGCGGTGGCCCGCGACAACTTCGACCTGACCCGCTATCTGGTCAAGGAAGTGCTGCAATCCGAAGCCCAGCGCCTGGAAACCCTGCGTGGTTTCTACCCCCTGGCCAAGGCCGAGGACTGGAGCCTGGAGGTGGCCGGCCAGCGCGTGCAGATCATCAAGAAGGACGCCAAAAACGGCGGCATCCTGCAGTTCGGTACCGAACTGGTGGCGGCCAAGGATGGCACCATCGCCGCCCTGCTCGGTGCCTCGCCAGGCGCCTCGGTCACTGTGTCGATCATGCTCGACCTGATCCAGCGCTGCTTCCCTGAACAGCTCGCTTCGGAGCAGTGGCAGACCAAGCTGGCCGAGATCTTCCCGGCCATGGGCGAGGTGCTGGCCAGCGATGCCGAACGCTACCGCGAAGTCCAGGCGCGCTCGGATGCGCTGCTGCATCTGGAACCCCTGGAGCAACCGGCCAACGCCTAAGCTTGCCCCTCAAAAAAACCGCCCCTCAGGGCGGTTTTTTTATGGCCGTGTAGCAGATATGTGTTGCACGGGCCGCCTGGGGACGAATGACCTTACTTGCGCAGGCCGCAATGGGTAGGGTGTGTATTCGCCTGACTTAAGCGGACGCCGCCAGGGGATGGAAGCTGAAGTAGTGACGCAGGGCGTCGACCATTTCCACATAATCGGCGGGGGGCGCAACCAGAGCAAAACCCGAGTCGTAATAACCCGGAGTGACATCCTCACGGCACCACTGGCAGGTAGCGGAAAAGTCGATAAAGTGCGGCTCGTTCTGGCCGGGGATTTTCAGGCGCATGTCGAAACGCGCCCCGATCAGCAGCGGCAGCTGGCTGATCAACAGCAGGCCGTCGAGGGACACATTGCCGATGTAGCCCATCGGCTTGTCGGTGATGCGATTGAACACCTTCAGGTAGTACGGCAACTGATGGCGTTCGATGCGGCGCTGAACATGCATAGACATAGTGGCAAATCGCTATGGATGGCCATTGAGTATGGCCCCACTACTGCGGGTAAACCAGTTTCAGGAACAACGCTCGGACATCCGGTCGCGCAACTGACGACGAGTGGTATCGAGTTCCTCGTCGCTGAAGTAGCTACGCTGGCCGTCCGCCGTTTCCTGGTAGTAGCGTAGACCTTCGGGCATGTCCGCGAGCATGCGGCGCAACTTACTGCACTCGTTCGCCCGCTCGGCCCGGCTCTGGGCCGCCGATGCCGAAGCCTGAGCCTGCTCATCGCGCCGCGCCTCATAAAAGCGGCTGGCGCGAGCTTCACGTTCGCGGGTCAGCTCGTCACGCTCGACCACCTGTGGCTTGACCTCGATAACCTCGGCACCGGCCGCAGCGGGGCGCTGGCCGAAGTGCACCTGGCCATTGGCGTCGGTCCAGCGATAGATTTCCGCAGCCGCCAACCCCGGCACGAGCAACAGGCATAACAACGCACGCATGGAATCCCTCCCGATCAAGTCCCAAGCTTAATGCCCGGCCCGGCGGGCTCCGGCACTCGTCGACCAGCGGTCAAGGGGTTGCAGCAGACATCTTGGCCGGTTCGACCGGGCTATCATGCCCAAGCTGGCGCAGGGTTTCCAGGCGTGCGCGGGCGCGGTAGGCATATTCGCTGGAGGGGTAGCGGGCGACGATAAACCGGTAGGTCTGCAGCGCATCGACAAACAATGCCTGACGCTCCAGGCACTGCCCTCGCAGCAGGGAAATTTCCGGCTGCATATAGCTGCGCGAACGGCTGTTGCGCTCGGCCTTGGACAGATAGAGCATCACCGCCTCGCACTCGCCACGCTCATAGGCCTGGTAGGCGTTGTTCAGATTGCTGTCCAAGCGGTGGCGACTGCACCCCAGCACACTGACCAGCAACACCATGATCACTAGAATTCGCATAGCCTTCTCCTCCATGGGCAATGTATCGACCGCCAGGGAAAATTCTTCAGGCCCATATCCTCCGATGGGTCTTGGCCGTCCTGACTGGCCCGGTCACCCGCGCCTGGCTAGACTGTCGCGACCCGGCTATTCGCCCTGGAGTTGTCATGCCCATCGCCCACCGCCTGCTGCCCCTGGTCTGCCTCGGCCTGCTCAGTGCCTGCTCCCCCACCACCCCACTGTTTATCGCCCAGGTGGCCACCCATGAAGTGGTGGAATACAAGACCCTGAAGAATAATCGCATGCTCGCCGCCATCGAAGAGGAAGGTGACCTGCTGACCTACAGCGCTCAGGCCATCCGCGATAGCAAAAGCGAAAAGGCCGAACAACTCTACCTGACCGGCTACCACGACAAGAATCTCAGCAACGAAGTCCGCGCCATCAGCCTGTACCAGAGCGGCCTGCTCTATATGAACCGCTTTAACGAACAGCGTGATGACAGCAAGGCCCTCAACTACTTTTCCCAGATACTTAACGAATTCCCCGCCAGCCGCGCGGCCGAACGGGCCGAGGCGCGCATCGTGACAATTCGCCAACGCGCCAATGAGCCGGTGCAAAAAACTTCACGCGAGCTGCTCGCCCACTGGAAACCCAACCAGCAACTCGATCTGTACAAGCCCAGTCTCGACCCGGACATGACCCTGCTGTCGCGCCGCGCCGTATTGAAGAACCGCGTCGACGAAGCCGAGGAGCTCTATCTTCTGGCCTTGAGCGACGCCGGCATCCCTGCCGATATCAAGGAAAAGGCTCTCTACCAGCTCGCCCTGATGTTCCTGGCTCCCGACAACCCCAACGCCAACCGCGACAAGGCCATCACCTACCTGCGCCGGCTGCTGGTGCAGTACCCGCAGAGCGAGCTGAACATCAAGGCCGCCCGCCATCTGGACCAGGCGCTGAACCGCGCCACGTTCTAGCCCCAGGCGGCCGGCGCATAAATGCCCAGCAACCCGCTCCAGTAGGGTGCGCCGTGCGCACCGAGCAATCTGCGCATTGCTGAGCAATGCCACCTCGGGACAGGGCTTTGCCAAGAGCCCGCGGCTTATGCGGGTAGGCACTGGCTCCCACCCCACGGCCTACAACACCGACTACTTAGCCGCCCACAAAACCAGTTACCGAGGTAGTGCAGAGGAACAATGACTACAGGGTTGCGCCATAGTAGCCTCGTGCTCATTCGCAACTCAGGAGTCAGTGCATGACCATTCGCCGCACCAAAATCGTCGCCACCCTCGGCCCGGCCAGCAACTCGCCCGAAGTCCTCGAGCAACTGATTCTCGCCGGTCTCGATGTGGCCCGCCTGAACTTCTCCCACGGCACCCCCGACGAACACAAGGCCCGCGCCAAGCTGGTGCGCGAGCTGGCCGCCAAGCATGGCCGCCATGTCGCCCTGCTCGGCGACCTGCAAGGCCCGAAAATCCGCATCGCCAAGTTCGCCGACAAGCGCATCGAACTGAAGGTCGGCGACCGCTTCACCTTTTCCACCAGCCACCCGCTGACGGCCGGCACCCAGGACATCGTCGGCATCGACTACCCGGACCTGGTCAAGGACTGCGGCGTCGGTGACGAGTTGCTGCTCGACGATGGTCGCGTGGTCATGCGCGTGGAAAGTGCCACCGGCGACGCCCTGCACTGCGCCGTGCTGATTGGCGGCCCGCTGTCCGATCACAAGGGCATCAACCGCCGCGGTGGCGGCCTGACCGCCCCGGCCCTGACCGAGAAAGACAAGGCCGATATCAAGCTGGCCGCCGAAATGGAGCTGGATTACCTGGCCGTGTCCTTCCCCCGCGATGCCGAAGACATGCATTACGCGCGCAAGCTGCGCGACGAAGCCGGCGGCAGCGCCTGGCTGGTGGCCAAGATCGAACGCGCCGAAGCCGTGGCCGATGACGAGACCCTCGACGGCCTGATCCGCGCCAGCGATGCGGTGATGGTTGCCCGTGGCGATCTGGGCGTGGAAATCGGCGACGCCGAACTGTGCGGCATTCAGAAGAAGATCATTCTGCATGCCCGCCGCCACAACAAGGCGGTGATCACGGCGACCCAGATGATGGAGTCGATGATCCAGAACCCGATGCCGACCCGCGCCGAAGTTTCGGATGTGGCCAACGCCGTGCTCGACTACACCGACGCGGTGATGCTTTCGGCGGAAAGCGCCGCCGGTGCCTACCCGCTGGAAGCGGTGCAAGCCATGGCGCGCATCTGCCTGGGCGCGGAAAAACACCCGACCAGCAAGAAATCCAGCCACCGCATGGGCACCGAGTTCGAGCGTTGCGACGAAAGCATCGCCCTGGCGGCCATGTACACCGCCAACCACTTCCCCGGCGTCAAGGCGATCATCGCCCTCACCGAAAGTGGCTACACGCCGCTGATCATGTCGCGCATCCGCTCCTCGGTGCCGATCTTCGCCTTCTCCCCGCACCGCGAAACCCAGGCCCGCGCGGCCATGTTCCGCGGCGTCTACACCGTGCCCTTCGACCCGGCGGCGCTGCAGCCAAGCGAAGTCAGCCAGGCAGCGGTGGACGAGCTGCTCAAGCGCGGCGTGGTGCAGGCCGGCGACTGGGTGATCCTGACCAAGGGCGACAGCTACCACACCATCGGCGGCACCAACACCATGAAGCTGCTGCATGTCGGTGAAGCGCTCGTATAACCGCTGCACCGCAATGCAAAAGGCCGCTCAATCGAGCGGCCTTTTGCTATCCGTAGGGTGCGCGCGGTGCCCCCTAGGCGAACTTGCTGAAATCCGGCGTGCGCCGTTGCATAAAGGCGCTCAGCGCTTCGATGGCCTCCGGCGAACGCAGGCGCTGGCCAAACAACGCGCCCTCTTCCTCGATCACCCGGCGCAGCTCGGCGCGATCCGGCGCGCGCATCAGGCGCTTGCTGTCGGCCACCGCAGCGGGGGCCAGCTGCTGAAAGCGCAGGGCCATTTCCCGGGCCTTGGCCAGGGTCGCGGGCGCATCGTCCAGGGCCTGATTGGCGATGCCCCAGGCGGCGGCCTGCTCGCCGGTAAAGCTCTGCCCGAGCAGCAACAGCTCGGCGGCGCGGGCATGGCCGAGCAGGCGCGGCAGGATCAGGCTGGAGCCGTATTCGGGGCACAGGCCGAGGTTGACGAAGGGCATCTTCAGGGTCGCGGCGCGGCTGACATAGACCAGGTCGCAGTGCAGCAACAAGGTAGTGCCAATACCCACCGCTGGACCATTGACCGCCGCCACCACCGGCTTGCTGAATTCGAACAGCGCCAGCATGAACTGGAACACTTCGCTACTCAGACCGCTGGGCGGGGCCTGGATAAAGTCGGCCACATCGTTGCCGCTGGTAAAGCACTGCTCGCCGCCGGTAATCAATACGGCGCGTACGCTCGTGTCCTGATCGGCCTGCCGCAGCACTTCGGCCATGCCGCTGTACATGGCGCGGGTCAGGGCATTCTTCTTGTCCGGGCGGTGCATGCGCAGGGTCAGCAGCCCCTGCTCGCGCTCAACCTGTAAATGCTCGCTCATCGTCTATCCTCGCGGAACCACCACGCCGCCATCAGCGGGCGTGGGGCAAAAACACATCGGCGAAGACCTGGTTGCGCGGCAACCCCACCAGATAAAGGCGGCGCGCAAAGGCTTCGACGCTCGTTGGGTGGCCGCAGAGTAAGGCGATGGTTTGCCGCGAGGCAAGACGCAGTTCGGCCAAAGCCGCCGTCAAGTCGGCCGCCGCGATCAGCTCGACCTGCACCTGGGGATGGCTGGCGGCCAGTTCGCCCAGGCTGTCGGCCAGGTAATGCTCGCCAGCCTCATGGGCCAGATGAATAACCCGAATAGCGCCCCGGTGATCCTGGCGCAAGGCTTCGCGCAGCACCCCGTAGAGCGGGGCCAGGCCGGTACCGGCGGCCATCAGCCAGAGCGGGCGCTGTTGCCAGTCGGGATCGTAGTGCAGGGCACCGCCACGCAGCTCGCCCAGACGCAGGCTAGCGCCGGGCACCAGGTGCCGGGCGGCGTCGCTAAAGGCCCCGCTCAGCCGGCAGTCCAGATGGAACTCCAGCCAGGGATCTTCCGCCGGCAAGCTGGCCAGCGAATAGGGTCGGGCAATCCCGCTCTCCGTCCACAGCACCAGGTGCTGACCGGCGCGGTAACGCAGCGGCTGCTGCGCAACCAGGCGCAGGCGCAGCACCGTCGGGCTCAGCCAGTCGCATGCGGCGATCCGGGCGGGCCTACCATCGCGCAGCGGGTCGAACACCTCGACCGCCAGATCATCGACAATCCGGCACTGGCAGGCCAGCCGCCAGCCCTGCTCGCGGCTGGCCTGATCGAGGGCCTCGGGCTTGTCGTCCAGGGGTTCGCCGCGCACGCAGCGCACCAGGCAGGCATGGCAACTGCCGGCCCGACAGCTGTAGGGCACGGCGACCCCGCCATCGAGCAAGGCATCGAGAAGGTTACGGGCTGGCGCGACTTGCAGGCACCGCTCGGCGACCCGCAACTCAGGCATCGGCATCCTCCCAGGTCGCCGCGCAACGGTTACGACCGTCGCGCTTGGCCTGGTACAGGGCCTGGTCGGCGCGCTGCAGCGCCTCTTCGAGATCATCGTGTTGGTTCAGCAAGGTCATACCTATGGAAACACTCAGGCTGACTACCTTAACCCCTAACGGCTCGGCATGGCTGAAGGCTTCACGCAAACGTTCGCAACAGGCGGTGAACTGGTCGGCCTCGGTATTGGGCAACAGCAGCACGAATTCTTCGCCGCCATAGCGGGCGATCACGTCACCCTCGCGCAGGCAGGCCCGCGCCACCGCGGCAAAGGTCTGCAGCACCCGGTCACCGGCGGCATGGCCGTGCACATCGTTGATCCGCTTGAAGTGATCCAGGTCGAGCAGGGCCAGACCATGCTGGCGGTCGCGGCTCAGCCCCTGCAGCTCGTGCCCGGCCAGGCGCAGAAAATGCCGGCGGTTGCACAGGCCGGTCAGCTCGTCGGTGGCAGCCAGTTCTTCCAGCTGACGCATCATGCCGCGCAGGGTGTCCTGATGCGCCTGCAGGGCAAAACGCCGCTGGCGCATACGCTGGCGCATGGCCTGGGCGTAGCTGGCAAACAGGCTCAGCCAGAACAGCACGGCGGCCAGCACGCTCGCCTGGAGAATCGCCACCCGCGGGTCGGCCAGTTGATAGGTGAAGGCCTCATAGAGATTCAGGCCGGCAAAGCCGAAGAAGGCGAACAGCGCGCAACGGGCGAACACCCTGGGCGGCAGCTGGAATACGCCGAACAGCAGAATCAGCATATAGATCACCAGCATGCTGCCGCGTCCATCGCTGAACAGCCCCAGCAGCAGGGTCAGCCAGGCCAGCGCGACGAGGACCTGGGGCTCGGTCAGGCTGGGGTCGGCAAACCGCAGGTTCTGCCGGCCAAGGAACAGGCCGAGAAACACCAGCTGGCTGACCACGGCCAGCACCAGCACCAGCAGGGTGCTGCCCAGGGACGCCTGGAACAGCCCGTTGACAAAGGCCACCGCGCACAACAGCGCAGTCAGGGCGTAGCTCGCCGCCGCCATGCCGAAACGCTTCAGCAGCAGATGTTGCAACGTTCGCTGAGTGACCCTTTGGCTGTTTAGGCTCACGGGCTCCGTCCCATACTGGCATCTAGCCGCCACTCTACCCCCGCGTCCAGGGAATGCCTAGGCTCTATTGACACAAGGTTGCGACGAGCCGACGTAGAGCCTCCAGGGCCCGTCGTTTCTGGCCCGGCGCAGCGTGCCAGTGGGCGATCAGCGACCAAGGTCGGGGCCTGGCGACTGTCCGCACCGGTTGACGCGCGTTATACTGCCGCGCCTTTTTTAAGCTCGCGGTGGTTTACCTCGAGAGCACCGTGAAAGCCTGCGCCGGGCCATGACCCAGCGCCCCTCGTAGCCCCTGCCCTACTCCTACCCCTACAAAAAGGAGCGCCAAGCATGACCGTGATCAAGCAAGACGACCTGATCCAGAGCGTCGCCGACGCCCTGCAGTTCATCTCCTATTACCATCCCGTGGACTTTATCCAGGCCATGCATGAGGCCTACCTGCGCGAAGAGTCCCCCGCCGCACGCGACTCCATGGCGCAGATCCTGATCAACTCGCGCATGTGCGCCACCGGTCACCGGCCGATCTGCCAGGACACCGGCATCGTCACCGTATTTATCCGCGTCGGCATGGACGTACGCTGGGATGGCGCGACCATGAGCGTCGACGACATGATCAACGAAGGCGTGCGCCGCGCTTATAACCTGCCGGAAAACGTCCTGCGCGCCTCGATCCTCGCCGACCCAGCCGGTGCCCGTAAGAACACCAAGGACAACACCCCGGCAGTGATCCACTACTCCATCGTCCCTGGCGACAAGGTGGAAGTGGACGTCGCGGCCAAAGGCGGCGGTTCCGAGAACAAATCGAAGATGGCCATGCTCAACCCGTCCGATTCCATCGTCGACTGGGTACTCAAGACCGTCCCGGAAATGGGCGCAGGCTGGTGCCCGCCGGGCATGCTCGGCATCGGCATCGGCGGCACCGCCGAGAAAGCCGCGGTAATGGCCAAGGAAGTGCTGATGGAATCCATCGACATCCATGAGCTGAAAGCCCGTGGCCCGCAGAACAAGATCGAGGAAATGCGCCTCGAACTGTTCGAAAAAGTGAACCAGCTGGGCATCGGTGCCCAGGGCCTGGGCGGCCTGACCACCGTGCTCGATGTCAAGATCATGGACTACCCGACCCACGCCGCCTCCCTGCCGGTGTGCATGATCCCCAACTGCGCCGCCACCCGTCACGCCCACTTCGTGCTCGACGGCAGCGGCCCGGCCGAGCTGGAAGCGCCGGACCTGTCCGCCTACCCGGAAATCGTCTGGGAAGCCGGCCCGAGCGCGCGCCGCGTCGACCTCGACACCCTGACCCCGGAAGACGTGCAGAGCTGGAAACCGGGCGAAACCGTGCTGCTCAACGGCAAGATGCTCACCGGCCGGGATGCTGCGCACAAGCGCATGGTCGATATGCTCAACAAGGGTGAACAGCTGCCAGTGGACCTCAAGGGCCGCTTTATCTATTACGTCGGCCCGGTCGATCCGGTGCGCGAAGAAGTGGTCGGCCCTGCCGGCCCGACCACCGCCACGCGGATGGACAAGTTCACCCGGCAGATCCTCGAAAGCACCGGTCTACTCGGCATGATCGGCAAGTCCGAGCGCGGTCCGATCGCCATCGAAGCGATCAAGGACAACAAGGCCGTGTACCTGATGGCCGTCGGCGGTGCCGCCTACCTGGTCGCCCAGGCGATCAAGAAGTCGCGCGTGGTGGCCTTCGCCGAACTGGGCATGGAAGCCATCTACGAGTTCGACGTGAAGGACATGCCGGTCACCGTGGCCGTCGACACCAAGGGCGAGTCGGTGCATATCACGGGCCCGGCGATCTGGAGCAAGAAGATCCACGACAGCCTGGCGGTCGAGATCAAGTAAGTCGCACTGCGT
Organism: Pseudomonas sp. EA_105y_Pfl2_R69; assembly: GCF_963970915.1. NCBI lineage: Bacteria > Pseudomonadati > Pseudomonadota > Gammaproteobacteria > Pseudomonadales > Pseudomonadaceae > Pseudomonas > Pseudomonas sp. EA_105y_Pfl2_R69. The sequence goes on along the minus strand of NZ_CAXAOO010000003.1, from coordinate 447,794 downwards.
TAAACACCAAACCCGGCCTAGTGCCGGGTTTGGTGTTTCTGCTCAGGGGAAAGCTGCGGGGTGGTAAGTGGCGGACTCGCCCCATCGGGGCCAGCGCAGAAGTGGGTGGACAAGCAAACGGTGGCCCCCACCTGTGGAAAGTCGCGAAGCGTTTTCCACCGATGAGCACCCAGGCTACCTGGCTAGATGTGAATCCGCAGAGAGACGCTATTGATCCAGGCTCTTTTCCATGATGATCGTGCGCTCAGCTCCGTGAAACTCGTCTCTAAATTTTTTAAAGCCCAGCGCAGAGTAAAAGCCTTCCGCAGTGATTGAAGACGGAACGCGCAATAGTTTGACGCCCTTGTTGACGGCAATTGACTGGATCATCGCCATCAGCTGTCTTCCTATACCGGCCCCTTGAGAAGCCGGATCGACGAACACGCTTCGAGCAATGTCCCGATCAAGGCTAGCCGTTGCAACAACATGATCATCGATTGTCGCCACGAATACCTGACGCTGGATCAGCAAGTGAAGGATCGCCGTGGGGGAAAAACTTTGCTCCACCTGATCGATTATTTCTGGCGAGTAGTCCTGGGCATTGGACTCACGTAGGGAGCGAACAACGACCTGGCTTATGGCAGCGGCGTCGCCGTTTGTTGCGATTCGAATCAGGCAATCCATTGGCTGCATCCCTCCGAGTGGTCGCCTGATCGTAACGGGATGCAGCTTGATCGGCTATGACGCAAGGCACCTTAAAAACGACCACTATTGGCCGCGCCCTTCACCTCTTCCAGCCCGTAGGATGGGTTGAGCGCAGCTATAGCCATCACTCGACTCGCGCCCAAAACCAGCCAATGCACTAACTGCAGCTACTCATCCCTGGTCAGCACTTCCAGCAGCTCGATTTCGAAGATCAGGTTGGAGTTGGGCTTGATATGGGCCCCGAACTCGCGGTCGCCATAACCCAGGTGCGCGGGGACGAAGAGCTTGCGCTTGCCGCCGACGCGCATGCCCATCATGCCGATATCCCAGCCCTTGATCACCCGGCCGCTACCGATCACGCACTGGAAGGGCTTGCCGCGATCGTAGGAGGAGTCGAACTTGACGCCGTTCTCCAGAAAGCCGTTGTACTGGGTGGTGATCAGGGCACCCTTGACCACTTCCTTGCCGTCACCCAGTTGAATATCTTCGATCACCAATTCGTTGCTCATCACTCACCTCTTCTTGTCCCCCACCGACCTGCGACGGGTTGTTGAATATTACTCGCTAGCCGGTTCCAGCACCGCCAGCAGCTCGGACAACCGCGCCTCCAGCTGCGCCAGCTCGGTGGCGGCAATCGGAGCCAGCAGCCGCGCCTCATTGGCGACATGCGCGGTTACCGCGCGGTCGATCAACTCCAGCCCGGCCGGGGTCAGCTGCACCAGCATGCTGCGCGCGTCGCTGGGGTTGGCTATACGACTGACCAGTCCAGAGGCTTCAAGTTGCTGCAACTGCCGGGTCATGGTGCCGGAGGTGACCATCAGGGTCGAGAATAGGGTAGTCGGAGCCAGACGAAAGGGCTCGCCGGAACGGCGCAAGGTAGCCAGCACATCGAACTCCCAGGACGTCAGGCCAAAGCTGCCGAACAGCTTGTCCAGCTCACGCCGCAGCAGCGCCGCGCAGCGCCCAAGACGGCCGATCACCCCCATCGGGCTGACATCCAGATCAGGCCGCTCGCGGTGCCACTGCTGAAGAATTGCATCGACCGCATCCATCTGTCGCTGGACTGTCATTGGTGTACCCCGGGAAATTTATCTTGAATCCAAGACAAGCTGCTATTAGCCTCGCATTTTATCTTGAATGCGAGACAAGTGCATGGACCGCTCACCTTCGCCTAGCACCTGGCTGGATGTGTTGATCACCGCCCTGGCACCGGCCATCTGGGGTTCGACCTATATCGTCACCACCGAGATCCTGCCGCCGGACCGGCCCTTTACCGCCGCACTGCTGCGCGCCCTGCCCGCCGGCCTGCTGTTGGTGCTGTACAGCCGCTACCTGCCCCGGCGCAGCGAGTGGCCGCGTTTGCTGGTGCTGGCAGCGCTGAATATCGGCTTCTTTCAGGCGCTGCTGTTTGTCGCCGCCTACCGCTTGCCGGGCGGGTTGGCGGCGGTGGTCGGGGCCATTCAACCGCTGCTGGTGATGGGGTTGGTGTGGTCGATGGATCGCCAGCGGCCGGCGTCACTGGCGGTCGCCGCCAGTGTGGTCGGTATCGCCGGCATGGCCGCCCTGCTGTTGGCACCGGGAGCCAGCTGGGACCCGATCGGCATTGCCGCCGCCTTTGTCGGCACCGCCTGCATGGCCAGCGGCACCTACCTGACGCGGCGCTGGCGGCCGACCGTGCCGCTGCTGGCCTTTACCGGCTGGCAGTTGCTGATTGGCGGGGTATTTCTGCTGCCGGTGGCCTGGCTGATCGACCCGCCGCTGCCTCAGCTAAGCCCGCTGCAGTGGCTGGGTTATACCTACCTGTCGCTGTTCGGCGCGCTGCTGGCCTATGTGCTGTGGTTTCGCGGCATCGCCCGCCTGGCACCGGTAGCGGTGTCTTCCCTGTCGTTGCTTAGCCCGCTGGTGGCGGTGCTGCTGGGCTGGGCATTGCTCGGGCAGAGCATCACCGGCGTGGCGCTGCTGGGGTTGCTTGCGGTACTGGGCAGCATCCTGGCGGTGCAATGGGCCGCGGCGTCAGCCCAGGCGAAAAGCACCGCAGCCGCACCAACCAAGCCGGCAGCCGCCGCGCCCCATGCTAAAGTCGCGCCCTGAGCAACCACGGCAAAGGGCGACAACTAGCGATTATGCAAATCCCGGCATTTACTGGCGAACTGGAAGACTGGAGCACCCTGAACAGCAGCATCGGTTTTCCCGAGCTGCTGATCGGCAATGGCGCGAGCCTGGCGGTATGGCGCAAGTTCGCCTACTTCTCGCTGTTCGACGAGGCCCAGACCACGCGCAATCGCCCGCTTAGCGCGACCGAGCTCAGCGTGTTCCGCGCCCTGGATACCAGCAACTTCGAACAGGTGCTCAGCGCCCTGAAGAGCAGCATCCGGGTCAATGCCGCGCTGACCATCAACTCGTCGTCGCCGCGCCATCGCTACTTCGCCATCAAGGAAGCGCTGATCCACGCCGTGCGCGCGGTGCATATTCCCTGGAGCCAGATGCAGGCCGCCAGCCTGGCCCGCATCAACAGCGCGCTCAGCCAGTACCAGACGGTCTACTCCGGCAATTACGACCTGCTCAACTACTGGGCCATCATGCAGGCCCCCGAGGCGTTTGAAGACCTGTTCCGCGGCGCGGACTCGACCTTCGCCCCCGGCGACTGCCAGCGCCAGGGCAACGCCACGCGCATGCTCTACCTGCACGGCGGCATGCACCTGGTGAAGAACATCGACGGCAGCACGCGCATGCTCAACTCATCGGAAAGCACCCTGCTGGCCAGTTTCGCCATCAACCAGCTGGGCGATATCCCGCTGTTCGTCAACGAAGGCAGCAGCGCGGACAAGCTCAAGGCCATCCGCAACTCCGACTACCTGTCGTTCTGCTACAGCCAGCTGGCGCAGCCCAAGGACAGGCTGTGCATCTTCGGCCACAGCCTGGCGGCGCAGGATCAGCATTTGCTCCAGGCCTTGCAGCAGGCCGGGCTGAAGACCCTGGCCATCTCGATCTACCCGCACAACCCGGCGTTTATCGCGCAGCAGAAGCAGCACTACGCCAGCCTGTTCGCCGAGCAGCAGGTGGCGCTGCGCTTCTACGATGCCCTGAGCCACCCGCTGGGTGATCCCGAGTTGCGCAGCGCAGCTACAGCACAGTAGCGCTCAGGACTGAATCGCCCGTACCCGGCTTAACTCGGCCGGCGCACGGCGCTGGCTGAGGTAGCGGGTGCAGCTGACGCGCAGAAAAGACGCGAAGTTCACCACCTCGCCACGGTAGTCCATGACCTCGTCATACAGCTTGGCGATCAGCTGATTGGTGGTCATGCCATCGGCTTCGGCGATCTCGCGCAGGATGTCCCAGAACTGGTTCTCCAGGCGCAGGGTGGTGACCACGCCACGAATGCGCAGCGAGCGGGCACGGGATTCATAGAGAATCGGATCGGCTTTGACATACAGCTCGCACATGGCGGTCACCTCCCTGAACGCTGGGGCCTTGCTCGCCCCAGGAATTTATAGACTGATCTGCGTCCCCAGCAGGCCGAGGAATGCCGCCAGCCAGTTGGGATGCGCCGGCCAGGCCGGGGCGGTAACCAGATTGCCCTGGACATGGGCCTGATCCACGGCGATATCCATATAGCGCCCACCCGCCAGGGTTACTTCCGGGCCGCAGGCCGGGTAGGCGCTGCATTCACGCCCCTTTAGCACGCCTGCGGCGGCCAGCAACTGCGCACCGTGGCAGACCGCCGCAATCGGCTTGCCGGCCTTGTCGAAGGCCTGCACCAGCGCCAGCACCTCAGCGTTCAGACGCAGATACTCGGGGGCGCGGCCACCGGGAATCAGCAGGGCGTCGTAATCTTCGGCCTTGACCTGAGCGAAGTCGAAGTTGAGGGCGAAGTTGTGCCCGGGCTTCTCGCTATAGGTCTGCTCGCCTTCGAAATCGTGGATGGCGGTGCGCACACTCTGCCCGGCGGTCTTGTCCGGACACACCGCATGCACCTGGTGACCGACCATCAGCAGTGCCTGAAACGGCACCATCACTTCGTAGTCTTCGACGTAGTCGCCGACCAGCATCAGGATCTTCTTCGCGGCCATGTGCCTGCTCCCTTTCTGAGTTGAGAAGCACAGAGTGTTGTTCAGATCAGCCTGAGACGGGTAATAACCCGGTACTACAGGGCAAGCGACAGATAAACGGTCGCAATGGGTAGGGTGCGCCGTGCGCACCGATACAGGCTGCGGGCTCCTGGTGCGCGCGGCGCACCCTACAACGGCGGGCTCCTATTCCAGCACCTCTTCATCACGCAGCAGTACATAGGTGCAACCGCTGTCGTCTTCCAGGTAGTCGTGCACATAGAACATCACGACTTCACCCAGGCCGGGCTGGGCGGCCACGTAATCACCGATGTCCACGGTGAAATGGTCCGTGGAGCCCGGCTTGGCTTCGCATTCGATACGCGCATTGATAAACAGCTCGGGCGCGCTTTCGCCGAAATAGTCTTCGCGCTCCGCCGCATCCCAATCGGCCGGGGCCTCGAACGGGCCGCAGAACAGCACCTTGGCATCGCCCAGATCCACTTCCTCGGCTTCCGGGTCCTGCTCATCGGCGCGATAGACCGTGCAGTCCTGCGCTTCAGGGTTTTCCAGGATGGCCAGACGGGCCGCCAGTTGTTGCTCAGTATCCATAGGGGGCATAGCTATCTCCGAGCGTTTTGGCGTTTAAGGTCAGGGCAAATCCAGCCGGCAGTCTGTCTGTCGGCACGGCTTTGCAGGCTATGGGCTGTTGCGGTTGCAGCGCAAGCAATGAAATGCGCGCGGCCGCACCGAGCAGAATATTTTGCGACTTAATTTAGCGTTAAGCCTGACAGCAGAGACTCGCACCCAAGTTCTCAGATGAGGTTCCTGTCATGGAGCTGCCTTGGGTGTATCACGACACTGCACTTGCACAGATCGGCCGCGAGCAGCCGCTCAGCCTCTATCTGGCCAACGCCACCAGCCCGCGCCGTACGGGGATTGAAGCCTTTATCGGTGAGCGCTTCGCTGCTCAGCATCAGGCGCGTATCCGCCATTTCATGCCCTGCCTGCTCAGCCTGGAAGACAGCGCCGGGCAACTGCTCGGCGCGGTGGGTTTGCGCAGCGCTGTCAGTGGCCCGCTGTTTCTTGAGCGCTACCTGGCGCAACCGGCCGAACAGGTGATTGCTGCGCAGCAGGTAGCCAATGCGCCGCAGCGTACGCAGTTGGTGGAGGTCGGCAACCTGGCCGCCGGCAGCCCTGGCGCAGCGCGCCTGCTGATCGTCGCACTGACCGACCTGCTGGTGGCGCTGGGTTACCGCTGGGTGTGCTTCACCGGCACCCTGGCCTTGCTCAACAGCTTTCAGCGCCTGGGCCTGACGCCTCTGCCCCTTGGCCCGGCCAGCCTTGACTGCATGGGTGATGAACAGGCGGATTGGGGCACCTACTACGACAACCAGCCCCAGGTGATGGCCGGCGATATCTACGCCGGGCATCAGCGCCTGCTGCAGCTGGGTGCGTATCCGCGCCTGGCCCACCAAGCTTTCTACGCACTGGAGGACATGCCTGATGTGGCCTGCCGCTGAATCACTCTTCAACCGCCTGACTGCCCATGGCGACGCCATTGCCTTGCGCGAAGGCGAGCGACAGCTGAGCTACGCCCAGTTGTTGAACGAGGTCGAACAACGCGGCACGCAACTGCAGCAGCTTGGTGCGCGGCGTGTCGCCCTGGCCCTGGATAACGGTATCGATTGGGTGCTCTGGGACCTGGCCACTCTGCATGCCGGGCTGGTCTGCGTGCCCGTACCGGGGTTCTTTTCCAGCAGCCAGCAGGCCCATGTGCTGGACAGCGCCGGCATCGACTGCCTGATCGGCCCGGAAAATACGCTGTACAGCGCGCTGGGTTTCAGTGCGAGCGCAGCAGCCAGCGAAGCCGGTGTGCTGCAACGGCCGCGAGCGGTGGTCAGCGAATTACCCGTCGGCACCTGCAAGATCACCTACACCTCAGGCACCACCGGCCAGCCCAAGGGCGTGTGCCTGGATATCGCCACACAACTGGCGGTGGCGCAGAGCCTGGTTCAGGCCAGCGCCAGCTGCCGGGTCGAGCGCCATCTGTGCGTGCTGCCGCTGGCCACCCTGCTGGAGAATATCGCCGGGGTTTATGCCCCGCTGCTGGCCGGCGCGCAGATCGAGCTGATGCCGATGGCGCAGATTGGCCTGCTAGGTGCCAGCCAGTTCGACCTGCCGCGTTTTCTCGGTGCACTGGCCCAGGTGCAACCCAATAGCCTGATTCTGCTGCCGCAGTTGCTGCTGGCGTTGGTCAGCGCGGCCGAACGCGGCCTGCCAGTGCCGAACAGTCTGCGCTTTATCGCCGTTGGCGGTGGCCGTGTGGCCAGCCAATTGCTGCAACGCGCCGATGTTCTCGGGCTACCGGTATTCGAGGGCTATGGTCTGTCGGAATGCGCCTCGGTGGTGTGCCTGAATACTCCGGAAAACCGCCGAATCGGCACCGTCGGCCAGCCCCTGCCGCACCTGCAGGTACGCCTGGGGGCGGATGGGGAGGTAGAGGTCAAAGGTCCGCGCCTATTGGACTATCTGGGCGAGCCGTCCACCACCGAGGAATGGCTGGGCACGGGCGATCTGGGGCATTTCGACGGCAAATTCCTTGTTCTGCACGGGCGCAAGAAACACCAGTTCATCACCGCCTACGGTCGCAACGTCAATCCGGAATGGGTCGAGGCCGAGCTGGTGCAGCAACTGCCGATTGCCCAGGCCTGGCTGCATGGCGAAGCCCTGCCGGGCAATGTCGCGGTGCTGGTGCCGCGCCTCCCCAACACCAGCGATGAACAACTGGCCGCTGCCGTCGCCGCCGCCAACCAAGCCCTGCCCGACTACGCCCGCGTGCACCACTGGCTGCGCGCCGCACAGCCCTTCAGCAGCAGCAACGAGCTGGCCACCAGCAATGGTCGCCTGCGCCGTAACGCCCTGCTCAACCACTACCAAAGTGCCATCGCGCAACTGATGGCCAGTGAATCCTGCTACGGAGATGCCTGATGAGCTTTTACGAGTCCCTGCTCGAACAAACCAGCGCTGAACGCCATTACCTGCTCAGTGCGCCGATCATTGCCCAGGCCATGGCCGGCACCGTCAGCCTCAACAGCTACATCGCCTTTCTCACCGAGGCCTATCACCACGTCAAACACACCGTGCCCTTGCTGATGGCCTGCGGCTCGCGCCTGCCGGAGCGCCTGGAATGGCTGCGCGACGCCATTGCCGAGTACATCGACGAGGAAAAAGGCCACCAGGAGTGGGTCCTCAACGACATTGCCGCCTGCGGTGCGGACAAGGAAGCTGTGCGCAACGGCCTGCCGCATATGTCGACCGAATTGATGGTCAGCTACGTCTACGACCGCATCGCCCGGCACAACCCGGTGAGCTTCTTCGGCATGGTCAACGTGCTGGAAGGCACCAGCATTGCCCTGGCCACCCAGGTGGCCGGGGTGATTCAGGACAAGTTGCAACTGCCGAACCAGGCCTTCAGTTACCTGAGTTCCCACGGCAGCCTCGACCTGGAACATATCGAGCTGCTCAAGGGCCTGATGAACCGCCTGGACAACGACGACGACAAAACCGCCGTGGTGCACACCGCCAAGGTGGTCTACCGCCTGTACGGCGATATATTCCGCAGCCTGCCGCTTAGCACCCAGGAGCCGCAATGAAACTGTCTGAATGCCGCGCCGTGATCACCGGTGCCAGCGGCGGCATCGGCCAGGCGCTGCTCAAAGCCTTGCTGGCCGAAGGCGCACAGCTGCTACTGGTTGGCCGCCAAACCGAGGCCTTGCAGGCGCTGGCCCAGGCGCACCCCGGCAAAGTCGCCGTGGTGGCGGCCGATATCCGCCAACGCAGTGGCCGCGAGGCGGTACTCGCCGCGGCGCAACGCTTCGGCGGCATCAATACCCTGATCAATGCCGCCGGGGTCAATCACTTCGGCCTGCTGGAACAGCATGACGAAAGTGCCATCGGCGAACTGATCGAACTCAACGTCACCGCCACCCTGCAACTGACCCATCGCCTGCTGCCGCTGCTGCGTCAGCAAAAGCGCGCGCTGCTGGTCAACCTCGGCTCGACCTTCGGCTCCATCGGCTACCCGGGTTTCAGCGCCTACTGCGCCAGCAAGTTCGCCCTGCGCGGGTTCTCCGAAGCGCTGCGCCGCGAGCTGGCCGACACCCAGGTGAAGGTCCTCTACTTCGCCCCGCGCGCTACACGCACCAGCATGAACGCCGCCAGCGTGGTGGCGATGAATGACGCGCTGAACGTGGCCATGGACGACCCGCACAGCGTGGCCCGGCAGTTGCTGGCCGCCATCCGCCGCGAAGAGGAGGAACGCTACCTGGGCTGGCCGGAGAAACTCTTCGTGCGCCTCAACAGCCTGCTGCCGCGCCTGGTTGACCAGGCCCTGCGCAAACAACTGCCGATTATCCAGCGCTTTGCCCGCAGCAAACCCTAAGAGGACCACCCGCATGAACCTTATCCGTAACGCCGCCTGCGCCCTGCTCTGCCTTGCCAGCCTGCCCAGCTTCGCCCTCAGCGAACAGGGCCAGGCGCAACTGCAAAAGCTGCAAGAACGCTGGGCCGAGATCAATTACCAACTGCCCAAGGAGCAACGCGAAAAGGCCTTCGCCAGCCTTAGCCAGCAGGCACAAAAAGCCGTTGCCGCCGAGCCGAACGCCGCCGAGTTGCAGATCTGGCACGGCATCATCCTCAGCACCTACGCCGGGGCCAAGGGCGGCCTGGGTGCCCTCGGCCTGGTCAAGCAGGCCAAAGCCAGCCTGGAACAGGGCCTGGCCCTGGACCCGCAAGCGCTGTCCGGCTCGGCCTACACCAGCCTCGGCAGCCTCTACTACCAGGTGCCCGGCTGGCCGCTGGGCTTTGGCGATGACGACAAGGCCGAGGCCATGCTCAAACAGGCGCTGGCGATCAACCCCGGCGGCATCGACCCCAACTACTTCTATGGCGATTACCTGGCCCGCGCCAAACGCTTCGAAGAGGCCAAGGCCGCCTTGGAAAAGGCTCTGCAAGCGCCAGCGCGGCCCAATCGTCTGTCCGCCGACGCCGGCCGTAAAGAGGAAATTCAAGCGTTGCTGGCCAAGGTCACCGCAGAATTGGAGTAGTCTCGCCGGTGCGAGCTTGAATAGGAAAAACCGGGAATCTCTGCATGCGCATTCTGCTGGTCGAAGACGACAAAGCCCTGGGTGAAGGTATTCGCACCGCCCTCAAGCCCGAGGGTTACACCGTCGACTGGGTGGAGGATGGCAACAGTGCCCTGCATGCCCTGACCAGCGAGAGTTTCGAGCTTGCGATCCTCGACCTCGGCCTGCCGCGCATGGACGGCCTGCAGGTGCTCAAGCACCTGCGCGCCGCCGCCAACCCGGTGCCGGTACTGGTACTGACCGCCCGCGACTCCACCAGCGACCGCATCGCCGGCCTGGATGCCGGAGCCGACGATTACCTGGTCAAACCCTTCGACGTCGCCGAACTCAAGGCGCGCCTGCGTGCCCTGCTGCGGCGCAGTTTCAACCGCCCGCAACCGGCGCTGGAATACCGCGGCATCAGCCTGGATCCAGTCAGTCAGTCCGTCAGTTATCAGGGCCAGGCGGTCAATTTGCCGCGCAAGGAGTTTCTCCTGCTGCATGAGCTGCTGGCCCAGCCGGGCCGGGTAATGACCCGCGACAAGCTACAGCAGGCGCTTTACGGCTGGGATGAGGAGCCCGAGAGCAACGCCCTGGAGGTGCATGTGCACCACCTGCGCAAGAAGTTCTTTGCCGAGCTGATCCGCACCGTGCGCGGCGTCGGCTACCTGGTGGATAAAGTCTGATGCGCTCGATCCGTGCACGCACCCTGCTGCTGGTACTCAGCTTGCTCAGCCTGTCGATGAGCGCGATTTCCTACAAGAGCTACCGCGATGCCCAACATGAGATCGAAGAGCTCTTCGATGCCCAGCTGGCGCAATCCGCCCGCCTGCTCCAGGGCATGCTCGGCCGCGACATGCCGGCGGCGCAACGCCAGGCCCTGCAAAGTGCCCTCGACCTGGCCCTGCAGGCCCGCCATAACCCCCAGGATAGAGCCCTGAGCACTGGCCATGCCTACGAGGGCAAGCTGGCTTTCCAGGTGCTCGACGAACGCGGTCAAATGCTCCTGCAATCGGCCAGCGCCCCACCCGGTTTGTTGCCGCAACTGGTCGCCGAGCGCCAACCCAACGCCGGAGCCGCGCCGCCGCAGAAGGTCGATGCAACGCTGGCAAACCTGGCCGAACAGCTCAGCGGCTATCACCGGGTGGCGCTGGACGGCCATCAGTGGCGACTGTTTATCCTGCGTGATCGGCAGAACCAACACCTGATTCTGGTGGCCGAGCGCGAAGACGTGCGCGGCGAGCTGGTGGACAAGATCACCCTGCGCAGCCTGCTGCCCGATCTGGTGGGCCTACCGCTGCTGGCCTTGCTGGTGTGGCTGGCGATTGGCTGGGGCCTGCGCCCACTGCAGCGCATGGCCGAGTCGATCAAGGCGCGCGCACCGGACAACCTTGCGCCGCTGATGTTCGGCCCGCTCCCCCATGAGCTGGAGCCCATGGGCGCAGCGATCAACCGCCTGCTGCTGCAGGTCAACCAGCTGCTCGATCAGGAAAAACGCTTTATCGCCGACGCCGCCCACGAGCTGCGCACACCGCTGGCGGTGCTGCGCATCCACGCCCAGAACGCCCTGGAAGCCCCCGACCCAGAAGACCGCCGCGAAGCCCTGCGCCAACTTGGCGTGGGCGTGGACCGCGCCACCCGAGTGGTCGCCCAGCTGCTGACCCTGGCGCGCCTGGACCCCGACGTGGTGCAACTGGCGATGCGCGAAATAAACCTGCTCGACTACCTGCGCAACGACCTGGCCGAGCTGACGCCACTGGCCCTGAAGCGCCACCAGGAGCTCAGCCTGGAAGCCGATGAGGCGGCGGATTATCAACTGCTGGCCGATGGCCCGAGCCTGGGCACCCTGCTGCAGAACCTGGTCGGCAATGCCGTGCAGTACACCCCGGACGGTGGACGCATTCAGGTGCTGCTGGAGGCCCAGGCGGATGCCATCGTGCTGCGCGTGCAGGACAGCGGCCCGGGCGTGAGCGAGGCGCAGCGGGAAAGACTCTTCGAGCGTTTCTATCGGCTTGGCGACGGCCAGGGTGCAGGGCTGGGCCTGTCCATCGTGCGGCGGGTGGTGGAACTGCACCGCGGCACTATTGAGCTGGGCGAATCGCCCCTGGGCGGCCTCGACGTCTGCGTGCGCCTGCCGAGAAACCGGGCCTGATCGCCAGCAAGACGGCTCCTACAACATACCTTGCGGAGCTGTTTAGCGCGGTGCGTTGATACCCCGGCGCTGCGCCCGCTCTTCGCGGCGCGCCTGTTGCTGCACTTCGGCCAGCACTTCCTGCACATAGTCGATATGCCGATTGGACAGCGCCCGGGCGTCTTCGGCACGGCCGTCGATAATCGCCTGGTAGAGGGTGCGGTGCTGTTCGATCAGCATGTCGCGGGTCTCGTCACGCTGGGCGTACATGCCGCCGATATTGGTCACCACGTTGCGCTTGAGCAGGTCGAACAGGCCGCGAATGGTGTGCAGCAGCACGGCGTTGTGGCTGGCCTCGGCGATGGCCAGATGGAAGTTGGCATCGGCGGCCCCCTCTTCGGCGCGGGTGACCTTGCCGCTGCGGCTGTAGCAGTCCTGCAGCGCGGCGAAGGCGTCCGCCAGGCCCTGGCGATCCAGTTCGGTGGCGCGCTGGGCGGCATAGAAGGCGCAGGAGCCTTCCAGGGTATGGCGAAATTCGAGCAAATCGCGCTGGGCGTCCGGATTGTTTTCCAGCAGGTGCAGCAGCGGATCGCTAAAGGTCGAGCCGAGTGAGTCGGCGACATAGTTGCCGCCGCCCTGACGGCTGACCAGCAGGCCCCTGGCCGCCAGCTTCTGGATCGCCTCACGCAGGGACGGCCGCGACACGCCGAACTGCTCGGCCAACACCCGCTCGGCCGGCAGGCGCTCACCGGCCCTGAGCGTCCCCTCGAGAATCATGGTCTCCAGCTGGCTGACGATATCGTCCGACAAACGGCGCTGGCGCACATGGCCTACTTCCATAACCCACACTCCACTGGTTTTACCACCTATCTACAGCCTTTCCAGAGGCCTTTACGCAAGCCTATAGCGCCGCCCCAAGCCATACAAGGCGCAGTTGTTCGACCAAAGTAGCAGCTCAGATGATTGACAGCCGCGCATCTGCACTTTTACCCTGAGCACGCCACCTTGTAAATTGGTATTACCAATTTACTTCGGTAAAAACAATTCCAAGAAAACCAAGAGGTCTCTCCCATGCCGGCCAATTCCCGACTACCCGCCGTACCGCTGCATCCGCATCCACTTATGCGCGCCGCGCAGCGTTAAGGAGAGATCACCATGTCGACTGGTTTTCTTGCGTTACTCGCTTTCTCGCCCATCCTGCTGGCGGCCATTCTGCTGGTAGGCCTGCGCTGGCCGGCCAAGCACGCCATGCCGCTGGTGTACCTGGTCACCGCCTGCGTCGGTCTGTTTGCCTGGGACATGAGCTTCAACCGCGTGCTGGCCTCCACCGTGCAGGGCCTGCTGATCACCCTGGGCCTGCTGTGGATCATCTTCGGCGCGATCCTGCTGCTCAACACCCTCAAGCACTCCGGCGGCATTACCGCGATCCGCGCGGGTTTCGCCACCATCAGCCCGGACCGGCGCATTCAGGCGATCATCATCGCCTGGCTGTTCGGCTGCTTTATCGAGGGCGCTTCCGGCTTCGGCACCCCCGCTGCCATCGCCGCACCGCTGCTGGTGGCCATCGGTTTCCCGGCCATGGCCGCCGTATTGATGGGCATGCTGGTGCAGAGCACGCCGGTGTCCTTCGGCGCGGTGGGTACGCCGATTATCGTCGGGGTCAATACCGGCCTGGACTCGGCCACCATCGGCGCGCAACTGGTCGAGCAGGGTTCGTCCTGGGCCCAGTTCCTGCAGCTGATCACCAGCGAAGTGGCGATCATCCACGCCATTGTCGGCACCGTGATGCCGCTGGTGATGGTGCTGATGCTGACCCGTTTCTTCGGTGCAGAGAAAAGCTGGAAAGCCGGTTTTGCCGTGCTGCCGTTCGCCCTGTTCGCCGGCCTGTCCTTTACCATTCCCTACGCCCTGACCGGCGTATTCCTCGGCCCGGAATTCCCCTCCCTGGCCGGCGGCCTGATCGGTCTGGCGATTGTCACCAGTGCCGCGCGCATGGGCTTTCTGCTGCCGAAAACCACCTGGGATTTCGCCCCGGCGGACAAGTGGCCGAGCGAATGGCTGGGCACCATCGAGATGAAACTCGACCAGCTCACCGCCAAGCCGATGAGCGCCCTGCGCGCCTGGCTGCCCTATATGCTGGTCGGCCTGCTGCTGGTGATCAGCCGGGTGTTTCCCGAGGTGAGCGCCGCGCTCAAAGGCGTGATGCTGAACTTCCCCGACCTGCTCGGCGAAACCGGTATCAGCGCCAACTTCCAGCCGCTGTACCTGCCGGGCGGGATTCTGGTGACCGTGGTCATCGCCACCTTCTTCTTCCACGGCATGAAGCTGCGCGACCTCGGTTCGGCGGTCAAGGAATCCTCGGGCGTGCTGCTGAGCGCCGGCTTCGTTCTGCTGTTCACCGTGCCCATGGTGCGCATCCTGATCAACTCCGGGGTCAACGCCGCCGAGCTGTCGAGCATGCCGATCCTGATGGCGCGCTGGGTGGCCGATAGCGTGGGCAGCATCTATCCGCTGCTGGCCCCAAGCGTCGGAGCCCTGGGGGCCTTTATCGCCGGCTCCAACACCGTCAGCAATATGATGTTCAGCCAGTTCCAGTTCGGCGTGGCCAGCAGCCTGGGCATCTCCAGTGCGCTGATCGTCGCGGTACAGGCCATCGGTGCCGCCGCCGGCAATATGGTCGCGATCCATAACGTGGTGGCCGCCTCGGCCACGGTTGGCCTGCTCGGTCGCGAAGGCAGCATCCTGCGCAAGACGATCTGGCCTACCCTGTACTACGTGCTGTTTACCGGCCTGATCGCGCTGTTTGCCGTCTATGTGCTGGGCGTCAGCGACCCGTTGATGGCGAGCTGATACACGCCACAATGCGCGCCGCCAGACCGGCGCGCATTGGCGTTTCGCTGCAAACCCTTTTTCCTGTTTGGGTGACTCCATGATCATTTCTGCCTCCACCGACTACCGCGCCGCCGCCCAACGCCGGCTGCCGCCGTTCCTGTTTCATTACATCGACGGCGGGGCCTATGCCGAGCACACGCTCAAGCGCAACGTCACCGACCTGGCCGATATCGCCCTGCGCCAGCGGGTGCTGCGCAATATGTCGGAACTGAGCCTGGAAACCCGTCTGTTGGGTGAAACCCTGAGCATGCCGGTGGCCCTGGCCCCGGTTGGCCTGACCGGCATGTACGCCCGCCGCGGTGAAGTGCAGGCCGCCAAGGCCGCTGCCGCCAAGGGCATCCCCTTTACCCTGTCCACCGTTTCGGTGTGCCCGATCGAAGAAGTCGCGCCGGCCATCGACCGGCCGATGTGGTTTCAGCTCTATGTCCTGAAAGACCGCGGCTTTATGAAAAACGCCCTGGAACGGGCCAAGGCCGCCGGCGTGACCACCCTGGTATTTACCGTCGATATGCCGGTGCCGGGCGCGCGCTACCGCGATGCCCACTCCGGCATGAGCGGCCCGAACGCGCCGCTGCGGCGCATGCTGCAAGCCATGACCCACCCGAGCTGGGCCTGGGATGTCGGCCTGATGGGCAAGCCCCACGATCTGGGCAATATCTCCGCCTACCGTGGCAACCCCACGGGCCTGGCCGACTATATCGGCTGGCTGGGCAACAATTTCGACCCCTCGATCAGCTGGAAGGATCTGGAATGGATTCGTGAATTCTGGGACGGCCCAATGGTCATCAAGGGCATCCTCGACCCCCAGGATGCCAGGGACGCGGTGAGCTTCGGTGCCGACGGTATCGTCGTCTCCAACCACGGCGGCCGCCAGCTCGATGGCGTAATGTCGAGCGCCCGCGCCCTGCCGGCGATTGCCGATGCGGTCAAAGGCCAGCTGGCGATTCTCGCCGACTCCGGCATCCGCACCGGTCTGGACGTGGTGCGCATGATCGCCCTCGGTGCGGACACGGTGATGCTCGGCCGCGCCTTTATCTACGCCCTGGCCGCCGCCGGTGGTGCGGGGGTGAGCAACCTGCTGGACCTGATCGACAAGGAAATGCGCGTGGCCATGGTGCTGACCGGGGCCAAATCGATCAGCGAAATCAATGCCGATTCGCTGGTACGTGAACTCGGCCGCTAAGCAGGCCACTGCCCCGCTTTTGTAGGAGCAAGGGGGACGCCTAGTCCTTGCTGGCGATGCTGTTGCAGCCGCTGATCGCCAGCAAGCTGGCTCCTACAGACACAGAACCCCAGACCTCCGGAGCCTGCATGAGCCTGCCCAGCGCCTTTCTCACCGCCGTCCACCGCCTGATCCCTGCCGAGCGGCGCTTCGACGACCCGCTGTCGACCCTGGCCTTCGGCACCGATGCCAGCTTCTACCGGCTGATCCCCAAGCTGGTGGTGCGCGTCGAGGCGGAGCTGGAAGTGGTCGACCTGCTCAAGCTGGCCGGCATGCACCGCGTACCCGTGACCTTTCGCGCCGCCGGCACCAGCCTGTCCGGCCAGGCCATCAGCGACTCGGTGCTGATCGTGCTGGGGGATAACTGGAACGGCCGGGAAATCCGTGGCCAGGGCAGCCAGATCCGCCTGCAACCCGGGGTGATCGGCGCGGCAGCCAATGCCGTGCTCGCGCCCTTCCAGCGCAAGATCGGCCCCGATCCTGCGTCGATCAATGCCTGCAAGATCGGCGGCATCGTCGCCAATAACGCCAGCGGCATGTGCTGCGGCACCGCGCAGAACAGCTACCATACCCTGGCCGGCATCCGCCTGGTGCTGGCAGACGGCAGCGTGCTGGACAGCGAAGATCCGCTTAGCGTCAAGGCCTTCCAGAGCAGCCACGCCGAGCTGCTGGCGCAACTGAGCGAACTGGGCAAACAGACCCGCGCCAATAGCGCGCTGGCGGCGAAGATTCGCCACAAATACCGACTAAAGAACACCACAGGGCTGTCACTCAACGCCCTGGTCGACTATGACCAACCCATCGATATCCTCAGCCACCTGCTGGTCGGCTCCGAAGGCACCCTGGGTTTTATCAGCGCGGTGACCTACAACACCGTGCCCGACCACCCGCACAAGGCCAGCGCCCTGCTGGTGTTCCCCGATGTGGAGAGCTGCTGCCGCGCGGTCACCCTGCTCAAGCAGCAGCCGGTGTCCGCCGTGGAGCTGCTGGACCGCCGCAGCCTGCGCTCGGTGCAGGACAAGTCCGGCATGCCGGACTGGGTCAAGGGCCTGTCCGATAGCGCCTGCGCCCTGCTGATCGAATCCCGCGCCGCCAGCCAGAGCCTGCTGCATGAGCAACTGCAACTGATCACGGCGTCCATCGCCGACTTCCCCCTGGAAAAGCAGGTGGACTTCAGCGAAGACCCGGCCGTCTACAACCTGCTGTGGAAGATCCGCAAGGACACTTTCCCCGCCGTCGGCGCGGTGCGCCAGACCGGCACCACGGTGATCATCGAGGACGTGACCTTCCCCATCGAACAACTGGCCGAGGGCGTCAACCGTCTACTCGCGCTGTTCGACAAGCACGGCTACGACGAGGCGATCATTTTCGGCCATGCCCTGGAAGGCAACCTGCACTTTGTATTTACCCAGGCCTTCGAAACGCCCGAGCAGATCGCCCGCTACTCGGCCTTTATGGACGAGGTGGCGCAGCTGGTGGCCGTGGAGTTTGGCGGCTCGCTTAAAGCCGAACACGGCACCGGGCGCAATATGGCCCCCTTCGTCGAGCTGGAATGGGGCGCGGATGCCTACCAGTTGATGTGGCAGATCAAGCGTCTGCTCGACCCCCAGGGCATCCTCAACCCGGACGTGATTCTTTCCGAGGATCGCGACATCCACTTGAAGAACCTCAAGCCGCTGCCGGCCGCCGACGCGATCGTCGACAAGTGCATCGAGTGCGGCTTCTGCGAGCCGGTCTGCCCATCCAAGGGCCTGACTCTCAGTCCACGCCAGCGCATCGTGATCTGGCGCGATATCCAGGCCAAGCGGCGCGCCGGCATCGACACCCGCGAGCTGGAAGCGGCCTATCAGTACCAGGGCATCGACACCTGCGCGGCCACCGGGTTGTGTGCCCAGCGCTGCCCGGTGGGCATCAACACCGGCGATCTGGTGCGCCAGCTGCGCGCCCGCGACGCCAACAATCAGCGCAGCGCCGACTGGCTGGCGAATAACTTCCGCCGTGCCATGCAGGGCGCGCGGGTGATGCTGCATGTGGCCAACGGCGCGCGCATGCTGCTGGGCGCACCGCTGCTTAGCCGTACTTCGGCGGCGCTGAGCAAGGCCAGCCAGGGCCGGCTGCCGCAGTGGACCCCGGCCATGCCACAGCCCGTGCAGCGTCTGCAGTTACCGGTCAGCAACGCCGATGCACGACCGCGGGTGGTCTACCTGGCGGCCTGCGTATCCCGCGCCATGGGTTCGGCGGCCGGCGATAGCGAGCAGATGCCACTGCTCGACAAGACCCGCGGCCTGCTGGAGAAAGGCGGCTTTCAGGTGGTGTTCCCGGCTGACCTGGACAACCTATGCTGCGGCCAGCCCTTTGCTTCCAAGGGCTACAGCGAGCAGGCCGAACGCAAGAAGCAGGAGTTGATCGATGCCCTGCTCAAGGCCAGCCGTGGCGGCCTCGACCCGATCTACTGCGACACCAGCCCTTGTACCCTGCGGCTGATGCAGGACGGTCTGGACAGCCGGCTGAAACTGCACGACCCGGTGAAGTTTATCCGCGAGCAGCTGCTCGACCGGCTGCAGATCACCCCGCAGGACAAACCGGTGGCGGTGCATGTCACCTGCAGCACCCAGCATCTGGGCGAGGCTCAGGGGCTGATCGATATCGTCCGCCGCTGCACCAGCGAGGTGGTGATCCCCGAAGGCATCCACTGCTGCGGCTTCGCCGGCGACAAGGGCTTTACCACCCCAGAGCTGAACAGCCACGCCCTGCGCAGCCTGAAAGCCGCAGTGCAGTACTGCGAGGAAGGCATCAGCACCAGCCGCACCTGCGAGATCGGCCTCAGCCAGCATGGCGGCATCGACTACCACGGGCTGGTCTACCTGCTGGATCGGGTCAGCAGCGCCAAGGCCTGAACCTCAGGCAGACCAACGGCCAGACTTCGGGTCGAGCGCTTTCTATACTGAAAGCCTCACCCCATCATCTGGAGCCTCACCATGGGTCGTTTTGCCGCTTTTCTCGCCACCGCCTTGCTCAGCACCTCGCTCTGGGCCATGCATTGCCCGGCCGATATGGCCAAGATCGATGAAATGCTGAAATCCAACCCGCCAGCCGATGCCGCGGTGCTCGCCCAAGTGCAGCAACTGCGCGCTGAGGGCGAAACCCTGCACAAGGCCGGCGACCACAGTCAGTCGGTCAAGGTACTGGGCGAAGCCCTGCAACTGCTCAAGGCCAGCGAGTAACCCCCTCGACAACCTGACGCGAGCCTTGCCGCCATACTCCGGCGGCAAAGCCTGCCAGGGCGTTTACAGACCGTGTGCCAGCAGGCTCAGGGCCAAGCGACGAACCTGGCCCAAGTCGATCGGCTTGGCCAGGCAGGCTTGCGCACCACGCCTGCGCGCCTCGGCAAACACCGCCTCATCGGCGGCGGCACTGATCACCAGCACGGGCACGGCCTGCAGGCGTGGGTTGCGCCGCATGGCATCCAGCACCAGCAGGCCATCGCCGTCGGGCAGGTCCAGATCCAGTAGTAACAGGGTCGGCGTGCAGACCTCCAGTTCGGCCAGGGCCCGCTGCACCGAACCCGCACCGCGCACGTCGGCGAACTCGCGCAGCGCTTCCTGCAGAACTTTCAGGCAAGCCGGGTGATCTTCGACGCACAACACCTCAGCCAGCTGCCGCGGTGCCGGGGCAGCGACTTCGACGCTGGAGTCGCTCTGCACGCCCGGTGCGGCTGCGCTGGGCAGGTCAATCCAGAAACGGCTGCCCTTGCCCGGCGCACTGCTGAAGCCCATCTCGCCGCCCATCAGGCTGGCCAGCTCGCGGCACAGCACCAGGCCGATACCGGTGCCGGGAATACTCGAATTCTCTCGCCCCAGACGCTGGAAAGGCTGAAACAGGTTGGCTTGCTGCTCGGCACTCAGGCCTGCGCCATTGTCTTCGACCCAGAGCCGTACACAGTTCGAGCGCACCTCGTAACCCAGACTGACCAGGCCCTGGGGCCTGTTGTACTTGATCGCATTGGACAGCAGGTTAAGCAGCACCTGGCGCACACGGCGCACATCGGCCTGCACATAGAGCCCCGCATCGGCTTCGGCCAGGACCTGCAGCTGCAACTGGCGCTGCTGCGCCTCCGGCTGGACCAGTTCGGCACAACCGCGCAACAGCGCACAGACTTCCACCGGCTGCAGGTTGAGCTGCTGACGGCGGCTTTCGATGCTCGACAGATCGAGGATATCGTCGACCAGCGAGGTCAGGTGACGACTGGCATTGACGATCTCGTGCGCGTAATCCGCCTCCTGCTGGGCCTCCGGCTTGTCCTGCACCTCCATCTCGATCAACTGACCAAAACCGTAAATCGCATTAAGCGGCGTGCGCAGCTCATGACTCATACTGGAAAGGAAGCGACTCTTGGCCTGGCTGGCGGCCTGGGCATCCAGGCTGGCACGGCGCAGGTCATCCTGTACCTGCTTGAGCCGGGTAATGTCGACGTGGGTACCGGCAATCTGCAACGCATTACCCTCAGCATCGCGCTCCAGCACCTTGCCGCGACTGAGCAGCCAGGCGTACTCGCCCTGGGCATCGGCGTAGCGGTATTCGGCCTCGAAGTGATCCTCGCCGCTACTGGCGAACAGCTGGCGCAGGTGGCGAATGCGCTCCAGATCGTTGGGGTGCACGCGCTGATTGAACTCGCTGAAGCCCATGCGCTCATGGGCCAGGCCGAAGCGCCGGAGAAAATGCTCGCTGAGCTTGATGGTCATGCTCGCGGCATCCACCTCCCAGAGGCTTTCGGTGGTGCTTTCCAGCACCAGCTGGAGAATTCGCTGCGCCTCGCGGCGCTCGTCTTCACTGGCCTGCAACTGTTCGCCGGTATGCTGCACCGCCTCGGCCATGCTGCTCAACTCGGAGATCTGGCTGGGCGGCGCGCTGGGCTGATAATTACCCTGGCCCAACTGGCGCATCATGCCGACGATGCCATCGATCGGCTGTACCAGCTGCTCGTTCAGACGCCGCGAGCGCAGCCACATCCAGGCAAAGAACAATAGATAGAACAACAGCAGGCCGGCGATCAGCAAGTAACCGATATGCAGATAGCGCTGCGCCAGGCGATTGGTCTCGCTGAAGATATTCTCCTCGTCCACCACCAACAGCAGACGCCAGTTGGTCTGCGGAATTTCGCTCCAGGCAATCAGCTGCTTGCGCCCGCCCAGCATGACTTCCTGCACAGAGCCCTGGCCTTCACGCATGGCCTGCAACAAGGGCTGCATTTCCGCCCGAGTCCCCAGATTGAAGTCCTCTGGTTTGAGCACTTCGCGGCGCACCGCCTCGGCATAGGAATATTCGGTCAACTCGCGCAGGCCGAAATCGGCCTCTCCAGCCTGCGGCAACGCCATGATGTTGTGCTCATGGCTGACCAGCACGGCGTAGCCCTGCCACGGCACATCCAGTTCACCGATCTCGCCGAGCATCTGCCCGACGGTGATATCCAGCCCCACCACCCCCTCGAGAAAGTCGCCGCGATACACCGGTGCCACCGCCGACATCATCCAGCCCTGGCCGGCGGGATCGAGATAGACGTCGGTCCAGGCCACCTTGCGCTCGGGGTTGTGCTTGGCATCCGCCAGGTAATAGAAGTTGTAATCCGGTATCACCATGTCATGGGGATACTGCTCGGGGGTCATAAAGAACGGGTAGATGCGGTTGTAACTGTCCCAACTGTTGAAGTAGGACGCCGCTACCAGCGGGTTGGCCGCCTGCAGCGAACGCATCAGCGGATCGAGCTGCGACAGGCGCAACGCCTTGGCATGATCCTGCTCAGCCAGCGGCGTGCTATTGGCATAGAAAGAGGCCGCGCGACCGTCGTCACTACGGCTGTAAAACACCCCACTGTCGGTCATCGCGTGGCGCGACCGTTCCAGCGCATCGGGCCGATAGGCATCGTTGTGCAAGGCATGCACCGCCGCATCGCGAAAAATCTGCACCTGGGCTTCGACCGCGCGCAAACGGCTATCGATTACCTGGCCTTCGCGGGCCACCGCCGTGGCCAGGTCCCCCAGCGCGCTCTGCTGCAGATGATCGATCTGCGCATCGCGAATCGCCGCATTGCTTAGCAGGTACACGGCGATCAATACCGACTCGACCAGCACCAGCGGGATCAGAGCACTCTGCACAAAGGCACGCCAGATCCACTGACGCAGGGGGTAACGCGATGCGCGCGGCATATGAAGGTCTCATCCAGAAGACGGGCAGACAGCCAAAGTGCTAATCATAGCTGGCCAAAGCGCCCAGCGTCGCTTGGCCATTGCCGGGTCGACGCTAGGGAACCTTTGGCGTACACTCGCGTCTTAGCTACAGCTGTACAGGTTTTGGGGCCGATTAGGATTCGACGCCGGTAGTGAAACTCTAGGTGCATGCCGACTTGGTAACAGAAGTCGTAAATCCACTGTTGCAACTTTTATAGTTGCCAATGACGAAAACTACGAGGGCTACGCTCTCGCTGCGTAAGCGGCGCGACTAGTACCTTCTGGTAGCTTCGGCTCCAGCGATCACTAGGGGATGCCTGTAAACCTGAAGTGATTGTCATGCAGAACAGGATCGCCGCGTAGTACGTTGTGGACGAAGCGGCTAAAACTTACACAACTCGTCCAAAGCACCCTGCCCGTCGGGCGGCTGCGGATTAACTCAATAGACACGGCTAAGCATGTAGTACCGAAAGCGGAACACTGGCGGACGGGGGTTCAAATCCCCCCGGCTCCACCAAATAGAAACACCCTAAACCCCTGATTATCCTAGAGATTTTCAGGGGTTTTTGCTTTCTGGGGATTGCGTGTGTCCTAAAAGTGTCACACGTCTAAAATGGACAATGGCGAAGCGCAAGAGAAGGGGCACTGGATGTTCAATCTGCTAGTAAGGGCAGGCGGATGGGAAGGGCGCCATGGAAGCATGTCGGCCGATAGGATGCTTCGCTGGACGGATGAGGCGATTGCTCTGATGTTCGGCTCGGCAACTGTTCTAGACCTAGATGAGCTGATAAAGCTACCAACTCTGTTTGCTGAGGAAACAAACCATCCTCGGCATCCCCAGTTTGCTCGTGTTGGAAGGATTTTCGGTGCCGTAGCCCGAGGCAGGGATATCCACATCGAATATGCATTTGATTCCGACATTCCCGCGATTCCGCAGGACCAGCTAATTGCAATGGCACCACAGCTGGATATATCCCTGAGAAATCGTGGCCTAGATGAACTAGATCAAACCCATTGGGCAGTCAAGAACGTTGACCTTTATAGAATTCTATTGACCAGCCATAGGCCGGGAAGGCACGCACCATCAGCGTTCAAGCTACCTGAACCCCACGTATTAGACTCGTCCCAGGTTTCTGCGATGATGCCGTTCAGCCCACCATTCAACGGTGTTTATGACGCGATTCGTAGGGCTGCCGAAGCAGTTGGAATGCGGTGTGACAGAGTGGATGGTATCTGGGAGAACCACGCTGTCATTCAAGATGTAATAAGCCTAATCGACCGCTCTGCCTTCGTGGTCTGCGACTGCACCGGTCGGAACCCCAATGTTTTCTACGAGATAGGGATTGCCCATTCTCTCGGAAAAGAGGTCATCCTCATTACACAGAGCGGTGAGGACATTCCATTCGACCTCCGCCACATCAGATACCTTCCCTATCTGAATAACGGGGAGGGTTTGGCTGGCCTTCAAGCGCAGCTAACCGAGCGTCTTCGCAATCCGATTGCCCGCTGAATAGGCCAGGTCTAGACCTGCCAACGGGCTTAACCTCACCGCCTCGGCCAAATGCTCCGGGGCCAGGTGCGAGTAGCGCATGGTCATAGCCAGGCTGGAGTGACCCAGGATCTTTTGCAGGGTGAGAATGTTGCCGCCCTTCTGGATGAAGTGACTGGCGAAGGTATGGCGTAGCGCATGGCTGGCCTGCCCTTTCGGTAGCTGGATTCCTGATCGAACCAGGGCGCGACGAAAGGAGCTGATTGAACCGGTGAACGGCCCATGACGTTTCCAGTGTTCTCTGATCAGCGTCTCCAGGGCCGGATCAATTGGCACCGTGCGGACGCGGCTGGATTTGGTCTTGCTGTAGGTCACAGAGCCATTACGCAACCGGGCCGGGATTAGCCCTTCTGCCTCAGACCAACGCGCACCAGTTGCCAGGCAAAGCAGGGTGATCGGTTCAACATGCGGGTTGTCCGAATGCTTGCGAATGGCGTCCAGCAGAATGGTTATCTGATCATCTGTGAGCCAGGACAATTCCCGCTCATCAATGCGAAATGGCTTCACCAGCTCCAGTGGATTGGCATAGTCGATCTGACCTAGGCCGCGAAGCTCATTGAACACCGCACGCAGGTAGCCCAACTCATTGTTGAGGGTCTTCGGACTGGTGCCGTTTTCAGAGCGAACGCGCCGATCATGGGCGTAAACCGAAGCATCGAGCTTGGCAGCGACCGGGTTACACAGGCGAACGCAGATAGCATCGAGCCTAGTCTTTCGACGCAGGCCATCCTTGAGCATGTGGCCGTGCAGGTCATCTCTCGTTCACCTGAGAGTCAAGGGCACGACCGGAAGTCGCAGCCTGCGCAGCGAAGCCCGCAGGAACGGGTGAGGATCGTGGCGCAGCAACCCCTTGACTCCTTACTTAGATCGCAAGCTAACCGAGGGGATGGGGAAGGCTCTTATCCCCAGCCCCCGAGCGTCCAGGGCGATCCCTGGGCCGGGTGGCGCCCAAAGGGGGCGCGGGTTTTAGGAGCAACGCGACGCTGCAGTCCAGCGGCACGATGGCCCACCATCACGCAGTGATGGGTAGTGGGTTACACAGTTGGTTACCAAGCAGAGGTTAACAAGCTGGTTAACAGGGAAATGGACTGTTTCGAGCGGAGGTTACAGGGAGGGTTACGGCGAAATGCTGGTGCGATTCACCCCGCTAGCTACCGAAATATCCCATTTAATTATTCCCCACCTTTCACTTAGCTTAAGGCTAAATTCTAGATAATTTTTGGCGTATGCTGAGCGCATGCCGCTAACCACGCCGGCTAGCCTGGTATTTTTCCAGATAGGTTGTCGGCCAGCTTGAGATAATTTTCTATATGCCTACGTTTACCCATCACGACCTTGAGCTTCTCAATCCATCCTTTGACTCGGGCCTTGTTGATGTACTGAGCGAGCTGGAGCATCTGCGCCGCCTAAGGCTTGAAGGCGATACGCCGCCGCAGGTGTTCTACCAACTCAAATCGCTTTTCCATGCACTGGAAAGCCTTGGTTCTGCCCGCATAGAAGGCAACCACACTACATTAGCGGACTACATAGACAGCAAGGTAGAAGGTAAGGCTCAAGACACGGACCAGCTGCGCGAGGTTGCCAATATTGAAAAGGCGATGGATTACATTGAACAGGTCATGACGCAGGGCGCTGTGCTGACCGAGCAGACGATTCGAGAGCTACACGCGATGACCGTGGACGACCTGGTGCGTGAAGGCGATAAAAACCCCGGTGCTTATCGCAGTGGAGGTGTCCGAATATCCCAATCTGATCACCTGCCGCCCGACTTCATCCAGGTTCAGGCTTATATGCAAGAACTTGTCGATTTCGTGAATCGCGAAGACTCCCCGAAATATGACCTCATGAAGGTAGCGCTGGCTCACCATAGATTTGGATGGATACATCCATTCGGTAATGGCAATGGCCGCGTGGTCAGGCTGCTCACCTATGCGCTCCTGATGAAATATGGTTTCAATGTCAGTACAGGCGGCCGCGTGCTGAACCCTACGGCTGTGTTCTGCAACGATCGTGAGCGCTATTACGCAATGCTTGCCACTGCCGACAAAGGAACAAAGGAAGGGCTGGAGGAGTGGTGCACATACGTGCTGGAAGGCATTCGTGATGAGCTGGAGAAGGTCGATCGCCTCACAGACTATGCCTACCTGACCAAATGCATACTCGTCCCTGCTGTGGCTTTCGCACGGGAACGAGAGTGGATCACGGAGACGGAAGAGACAGTGCTGTCGGCCGCAATAAAATTGAAGGTCGTGAAGTCTGCAGATGTAGCAGCCGTACTACCTCAGCAGTCGAGCAATCAACGGACGTACCTGATCAAAAAGCTAGTGGATCAAGGGATGCTCCTGCCGCTCAACGCAGGGGCGAGGCAATACACGATCGGGTTTTCAAACAACTATCTAATTCGGGGAGTGATCAAGTCCCTCAGGGAGCAAGGTTTCATACCTGAGCCTCTGGAAAAACCTTGATCATCGATGGTGCTGAGTCTGGACCGCTTACCTATACGAAAAACACGACGGCGGTTCAGATGCTCGAATTCGTTATTATTTTCCAGTTGGTTACCCCAAGCTGGTATCCATGGAAATGCAGGGGGCTCAGCACCTGCGGAAGTAGCAGAAAACGCCCCAGCAGCCAGGGAAATGTATCCCCTCATGTATCCCGTTAATTTTTAGAACTGAATAACCCCTTTAATATCATCAAGTTGATCACCGAGATAAGGTGACCCCGGCTCTAAAGACGTCCACGGACGTCTTTTTTTGTGCCTGAAATCCAGTAAATACGAGGCTTTCAGCGCCATCAGTGTCCACGAGCATCCAGTAGCAGACACAGCTTTTGGCATTCCAAATGGCATTCCAAACCATCCGAAGATGTTTTTTGGAATACCGAAACCACCTTGAACATCCCCCAAGTAGCAGATGCAATTATTACCGCGCGACCTGATCTGAAAGTCGCCTCGCCAATCAGGCGCGGAACTGCGCGACAGCCGCCAGCAGTTCCCGCTCCAGGCCAGCCAGTTCGTCACTGGCCACGACCATTTGCTGGTTGGCACCGGCAAAGCGCTCCGCTTCATCACGCAGATGCATGACATTGCGGCTGACCTCTTCGGCGACAATGCTTTGTTGCTCGGCACTCGCCGCTATCTGCTGGTTCATCTGTTCGATTACCGACACCGCCCCGGTTATGCCGCGCAGAGCCGATCCCACCTGATCGGACAGCCCGACGGTGGACTGCATGCTGCGCGCACACTCCTGGATCTGCGCAACGCTACGCAGTGAAAGGCTCTGCAGGCCCGCGATCAGGACTTCGATCTCACCTGTCGACACCTGGGTGCGCTTGGCCAGGGAGCGCACCTCGTCGGCGACCACGGCGAAACCGCGCCCCTGCTCGCCGGCCCTGGCGGCTTCAATCGCGGCATTAAGCGCCAGCAGGTTGGTCTGCTCGGCCACCGACTTGATCACGTCGACCACAGTGCCGATGCGCAGCACCTGCTGCTGCAGAGACTGCACGGCCTGCTCGGAAAGCTGCATATCCTCGGCCAGACGATAAATATGCTCGCGAGTCTGCTGCACGATCCGATCACTACTGCGAGCTTGCCGATCAGCCTCAGCCGCAGATTGCGAAGCCTGTTCGGTATTCTGTGCAACTTGCTGAACCGTGGCGGCCATCTGCTGCATGGCAGTGGCCACTAGCTCCGTCTCGACCCGCTGGCGCTGCGCGCCACTGTTACTTTGCTCGCTGAGCCCGCCTAGAGTCACCGTCGAATGCCCAAGACCGGCAACGCTCTCACCGATACGGCTCACCAACCGCCGCAGGTTAGCGATCATCTCGGCCATCGCCGCCATCAATTGCCCTAACTCACCCCGGCGCAGAAACACACCGGGCATCTCCAGGCTCAGGTCGCCCTGGGCAATACGTCGAGCGACTCGCAGGGTTTCACGCAAAGGGGCAACGATCAGATTGCGAATGGTCAACGAGGCCAACAGCGCCAAGGTGACGATAACCAAGGCCCCCACGGCCTGTAGCAGCATGACCGAGCGACCGCGCTCGTCCATCTGTACCTGGCGCTCGGCGGCGGCCTGTTCGACCTGGTGCAGTACAGCTTGCGCCTGTGCATCCATCTGCTGCGCCGTCTGCCGGCTCAATATCTGGCTATCGCGGTAGCGCTGAAACGCCTGGCGATACTCGACCAGGGCCGCCAATGCGGCGGCCAGGGACTCCTCGGAGTTCTCATCCACCCGCCCCTGGAGCAACTCCAGGGCGTTGCTCATTTCATCGGTTGACTCGCGCCAGCGTTCGAGGTCGGCCGACTGCCCCGCCTGCACATAGAGGAACTCGCTATTGCGGGTGATCAGCAATTTGCGCTGCAGCGCCGAGGCCTGTTCGGCCAGGCTCAGCGGATCGCCCTCCTGCACCTGGCCACTGTTCAAGACGCCGCGCACCTGATCGTACATATCCAGCTCGACCATTTCGAACTGCAGGCGGGCCTGCTCGGCCTGCTCCTGCATATGCCGCAGCGCCTCTGTCGCCAGGCGCTGTTGGCCGACGAACTGAGCGAACAGCGCCTGATAGCCGCCGATCGATTGCTGCATGGCGACCAGCATCGGCAAACCATCGTCCGCGGCTTGCGCCTGCAGAGTCCGCAACTGGGTTTCGAGTGCGCGCCCCAGCTCCTCGACCTCCTGCATGGCCGCGGCGGCTGGATCTAGCGCATAGCGCTTCTCGGCATTGCGCATCTGCAAGGTCAAGTTATTGATCGCCACCATGGCGCTGACCTGACGGCCCTGTTCGAGCAGGCTGGCCGTTGCATATAGGCCCTGGGCAATGGCAACGACCGCGAGCACGGACACCAGGCCAAAACCGAGCAACAGCTTCTGCCCCACCGAACAATCGGCGAGCAGCCTGGCGATTGGCTTCAGCATTGCTCTTATCCTTATATCTGAAGTGTTGCGTTCTGGCGGCGGTACTGGACTCCTGGTGCGCACAGCGCACCCTACCCATTCAATCTGTGGCGGTCAGGTCGCTAGCGCGCCGCTATTTCATCGAGCGCCACGACTATGCCCGCCAGGTAGCGCTCCAGGCTGCCGGTCACCCGCCCCGGATCGCGGTCGAGCAGACGCTGGCGCACGAAGCGGTAGGCCAGGCGCTGCTTGTGCAGCCTGTCGGCCTGCTCCGGCAGCAGTGCTATCAGCTGCGCAAAACCCTCTTCAATGGCTTGGTCACGCGCGGCGAACTCGACCTCGGAATAGGCCAGCGAATGGTCGCCGAGTACCCGCGCACTGCGTGCCTGGGCATGCAGCAACAGACTGGCGATATCGAGACTCTGCCTGTTGAGCAAGCGCACCACGGGTGTCAGATCGGCCTGCATCTGCTGATAGGCCGCGCCGCTCTGCCGGTCCAGTTGCACCCGGGTGTCGAGCAAGCCGATCAGTAACTGCGGGTAACGCGGGGCCTCGTCACGACGCAAGGCCTGCAAATCGTTCAAGCAGGCATTCAGGCTGGCCAGCGAATCGCCCATGTCCGCCGGCAGGTCGAGTTGCAGCGCCAGGGCATCCAGGCGCTGCTGCGCTTCGCGCAACGTCGATAGATGGCGCACATCCGGCTGCGCGCGCGGGTCGGCGTCGAAGTAGAGCAGCGCGTTGACCGCCAGCAGGGTCGCCTGGCTACGCAGCTGCTGGTACTGCTGCGCCGGCGCGGCGGCCCAGAGCGTCGAGGAGGCCAGCAACCACAGGCTCAGGCAGCCACCCTGCAGGGCGCGCATTCAGCTCGCCCCGCCCGGCTGCACGGCAGCGGGCGTTTCGGAGCTGGCACCGAAGACTTTCTGCGGCAGCAGGAAGTAGGCCAGGGCCGGCAGCAGGATCAGCGCGCCGAGCATGTTCATCAGGAACATAAAGGCCAGCAGGATGCCCATGTCGGCCTGGAACTTGATCGGCGAGAACACCCAGGTGGCCACGGCGATCGCCAGGGTGATGCCGGTCAGCAGCACCACCTTGCCGGTGAACAGCAGCGCGCGGTAATAGGCCTCGGACAGCGAATCGCCGGCACGCATGCGCGCCATGATCACGCTCAGCACATAGAGCGCGTAATCGATGCCGATGCCCACGCCGAGGGCGATCACCGGCAGGGTGGCGACCTTGACGCCCATGCCCAGGCCGACCATCAGCGCCTCGGCGAGGATCGAGGTGAGCACCAGCGGCAGGATCGCCGCCAGTACCGCACGCCAGCTGCGGAAGGTCACCCAGCACAGCAGGATCACCGCGCCATAGACCCAATAGAGCATGTCCTGCATGGCCTGCTCGACCACGATATTGGTCGCCGCCTCGATCCCGGCGCTGCCGGCGGCGAGCATAAACTTCACCTCCGGCAGCTGTTGCTCGGCGATAAAGGCTTCGCTGGTGGCCACCACCCGATTGAGGGTTTCAGCCTTGTGGTCGGCCAGGTAGACGTACAGCGACAGCAGCGAGCAGCCCTGGTTGAACAGCTCGCGCGGCGCGCGGGTCTGTACCGCGCCGAGGGCACCGTCGTTGGGCACCAGCTCGTACCACTTGAAGTTGCCTTCGTTGTAGCCGGCGGTGGCGATCTTGCTCAGCGCCGCCATGGAGTTGGTCGACTCCACCCCCGGCAGTTGCTCCAGCCGCCAGGCCAGTTGGTCCACCGCCGACAGGGTGGCGTAGCGGGTGCACTGGTCCTCGGGGGTGCGGATCATCACCACGAAGATGTCCGAGCTGGCGGCGTAGTTGTCGTTCATAAACTGCACGTCGCGGTTGTAGCGCGAATCGGCGCGCAGCTCCGGCGCACCGGGATCGAGGTCGCCGATCTGCAACTGGCTGCCAATGCCCTTGCCGAGCAGCGCCAGCAGCAGGCCGAGCAGTACGGCGGCGACGGCCCAGCGGCGGGTGGTGAAACGATCGAGCAGACGCCACAGCGGATGCCGCGCCAGCCCGGCGTTATCGGCCTGTTCGGCCTGCAAGCTGCGCTGCGCCGCCCTGGCGCTGACGCCGCTGTAGCTGAGCAGTACCGGCAGCAGCACCAGGTTGGTCAGGATCAATACGGCGACGCCGATACTGGCGGTGATCGCCAGATCCTGGATCACCTGGATTTCGATCACCATCAGCACGGCGAAACCCACCGCATCGCTGATCAGCGCGGTCAGGCCGGCGACGAACAGGCGGCGGAAGGTCAGCCGGGCGGCGACCCAGGGCAGCATGCCGCGGCCGATGTCCTGCATGATGCCGTTCATCTTCTGCGAGCCGTGGCTCATGCCGATGGCGAACACCAGAAACGGCACCAGAATCGAGTAAGGGTCCAGCTCGTAGCCCATGGCCGCGAGCAGGCCGACCTGCCAGAGCACCCCGACCAGCGAGCAGAGCACCACGGCGAAGGTGCTGCGCACGCAGCGGGTGTACCAGAACAAGACGGCGATGGTCACCGCCACCGCGGCGACAAAGAACAAGGCGACCTGCAGCAGCCCTTCGACCAGGTCACCGATCAGCTTGGTGAAGCCGGTGATGTGGATGCGCACCTGCTCACTCTGGTACTTGTCGCGCAAGGCCTCCAGACGCCGCGAGAACTCGCCGGCATCCAACGCCTTGCCGGTCTCCGGATTGATCTCCAGCAGCGGCACGTAGATCACGCTGGACTTGAAGTTGGCCGCCACCAGTTGGCCGATCTCGCCGGAACGGGCGACGTTGGTGCGCACCTCGTCGAGGCTGGCCGGCGTACCGTCGTAGCTGCCCGGAATCACCGTACCGCCGTCCAGGCCCTCCTCGGTCACCGCGGTCCAGCGCGTGGTCGGCGTCCACAGCGACTTCATATAGGGCTTGTCGACGCCCGGCAGCAGGTAGATCTCGTCGTTGAGCTTGGCCAGAGTGTCGAGGTAGTCGGCGCTGAAGATATCGCCCTGCTCCACCGTCACGGCGATGCGCAGGGCGTTGCCCAGCCCGCTCAGCTCGCTGCGTTCGGCAAGGAAATTGACCACGAAGGGGTGCTTGCTGGGGATGGTCTTTTCATAGCTGGCATTGATGCCGATGCGCGCGGCCTGCCAGCCAAGCACCAGTGTGGCCAGCAGGCACAGCAGGATCACCCAGGGCCGGTGGTTGAAGATCAGCCGTTCCACCCGGTTGCCCGATGCGCGGTCGAAGTCTTGCAGGCGCTCGATCACGCTGTGCATTGCGCCCGACGGTTTTTCGTATTTCACATTTGACTCCTACTACCTACGCGGGGCCGCTGACGTGGCCGTTCAGGGACGGGCCACGGCCTGGATATCTTGACGGGCGGACAAGCCGCCCAGACCGACGCTGGTCAGGCTGCCATCGGCCGCCTGTGCAACGGCGGCGACAGTCGCGCCCTCATGGGTGCGGCGGTGTTCGAAGTGCCTGCCGCCATCGCCGCTGAGCAGCAATTCGCCGCTCTGGCTGGCCAACAACAGGCGGCCGTCGTTCAGCTCAAGGCCGGCTGCCAGCGCCGACTCCACGCCGGTGTGCAACTGCTGCCAGCTGTCGCCGCGGTCACTCGACCACCAGGCGTTGCCGCGCAAGCCATAGGCCAGCAGGCCGCCACTGCGGCTGGCCAACAGGCCGAAGAAACTGCCCTCGTAGGGCGAGGCCAGCGCCTGAAAGGATTGCCCGCCATCACTGGAACGCAGCAGCAAGCCGCGCTCGCCAACGATAAACAGCTGATCGCCCTGGGCGCGAATGCCATACAGGTTGAGGCCTTCAGGATTTTCCACCTGGCCCATCCACGCCTGCCAACTGGCACCGCCATCCGTGGTGCGCAGCATCAAACCGTAGGCACCGACGATGTAGCCGTGCCGACGGTCGCTGAAATACAGGTCGAGAAAGGGTTTGTCCGGGCCATCGGCGACCAGCCATTCGGCGGCCTTGAGCAACTTGGCATCGTCGCCCTGCTGGGCCGAGGCCAACGCCAGCTGCGCCGCCTGCACGCCATCCAGTTGTTTGCTCCAGGTCTCGCCGCCATCCGCGCTGTGCAGAACCACGCCGAGATGGCCCACCGCCCAGCCCTGTTCGGCATCGACGAATTGCACCGATGTGAGGCTGACGCTGGCCGGCACCTGGGCCTGACGCCAACTCGCCCCGGAGTCGTCGGAGAGCAGAATGATGCCGCGTTCGCCGACCGCCACCAGGCGTTCGCCGGCGCGGCTCAGCGCCAGCAACACCACACTCTGGGCCTTGGCGCTGTGCAGCGCCGGCTGGTCGAGCAAGGGTATCTGCGTACTGGCCGCCGCCCAGCCGGGCAGCAGCAGTGCCGTGAACAACAGGGGCAATGCCCGGGTGAATGAAAAATTGCCGCTCATATGCACTCCAACCACTGCAGAAGAATTATCCAGAGGGCCACCCCACGCGCTGACACCTGGGCATAAGCGCGCGGAGCAAACCCTCGGCCGGTCAATCAGCGCATGCTGTCGCTGGCCATGGCGTCGGGGGTGAAGAACGACGGCGACGGACGTGGATAGGCCTGGTACTGCACCTTGAGGTCGTTGGCCGCGGCGTTGAGGAAGTAGGCACCGGTCTCCAGGTTGTAGCTGCCCCACATGACGTTGGCGGTCAGCACCGGCATTTCCGGGGCGAGCAGGGTCAGCGAGTAGTTATGCCGGCCCAGTTTGCCTTGCGCGTCGTAACCGTCGAGCAGCAGCACCTGCCAGGAGTCCTCGTCGACGTAGTAGGTGCGCTTGGGTACCACATGGCGTTTGCCGGCCTTGAGCGTGGCCTCGACCACCCAGACGCGGTGCTTCTCCCAGCGCACCAGATCGGGATTGAGGAAGCCCGGCTTAACCAGCTCGTCGCTGCTCGCCGCGGCGGCGCGGTTGTTGTTGTAGGGCACCAGCAGTTCCTTCTTGCCGACCAGCTTGAGGTCGTGACGGTCGGTCGGGCCGAAGATCATGAACGCCTCGTCGAAGAAGCCGACGCCAGAGGTGACGAAGTCCGGGGTGTCGTAGGCGATATTCGGCGCGCGGCGCACCCGGCGCTGGCCGACCAGGTACTGCCAGGCGGCACGCTTGCCCGGGTCCATGTCCCAGTGGGTCATCAGGCCTTCGCCGGCCTTCGACGATGGCTGCTCGGTGGCCAGTTTGCCGATCAGGTGCTTGCCGCCATAGGTCTCCAGGCTGCCCTCCTTGAAGTAGTAGGGGTGCTGGTACCAGAAGCGTGCGCGGGTGGCCTGCAGCTTCTTGCCGCCGGCGGTCATCAGCCAGGTGTCGAAGGGCACGTAGAAGGTGTCGGAACCCTGCCAGGACAGGCGGTAGTTCCACAGCACCTCGGCACCGTTCTGCGGCAGCGGGAAGGGAATCCCGCCGTAGGCGTCGCTGACCTTCTCGGTGGCTTCCTCGAGGCTGGCGCGGGTGGCGTTCTGCAGGGTGTTGTCGTACACCCACTGTGGTGCCGCGGCACTGCGATGGGTCGGGTAGACGTCCAGGCGGTAGTCCGGGTACTTCTGCAGCAGCGCCTTAGTGCCCTCGGCCAACTGCTCGGCGTACTGCGCCATGTTGCTCGCGCTGACCGAGAACAGCGGCTTGTCGGCGGCGAACGGGTCGGCGCGTTTGTCGCCGCTCTGGTAACCGGCCGGGGCCTGGGTGTAGCCACCGGTCCATGCCGGGATACTGCCGTCGGCATTGCCGGCGCGCTCGCCGCCCAGCGGCATCAGGTCGCTATTGAGACGCGCGGCCTGGTCCGGGGAGACCGCGGCCTGCACCAGGCCAGTACTCAACAAGGCGATGGCCAACGCCGAAATACGCAAGGAAGATTTGCTTTGCATGGCAGATAAAACCTCTTATTAGAATGTGGTTTTCACGTAGACGGAGACGAAGTCACGGTCAGCCAGCGACTGCGCATAGCTGAAGTCGCCGTCCTCACGCAGACCCGCGCCCTTCTTGCCGAAGAAATTCACGTAGTTGACGCCGAAGTCCCAACGCTGCAGGTAGGTGGCCTTGAGCCCGATGCTCCAGTCGCCGGCGTGGCTATTGCCGAAACCGGACTTGCTCACCGCCGAGGAACGCCCGTCGAGCACCACGCCCAGACCCACCGGCACACTCAGGTCGAGGCCGTCGGCCACCTGGAAGTAGGCCGGCTCGGCCAATATGCGCAGCGCCGTGGCATCGCGGGTGGTGTTGGAATCCAGCGCCGCGCGGTTGTCGGTCACGCTGAGGGTGCGGTTCCAGGCCAGCTCGGCGATCACCGAACCGCCATCCCAGAGGTCGCTGGGCGACAGCAGGTAGATGGTCGAGAGGTTGATGTGCGCGGTCTTGCCCTTGGCGTAGAGCGCATCGTCGCCGTTGCCCGCGGCCATGCCGGGTGCCACCACCTGCAGGTTGCTGACCAGCGGCGCATCCCAGCGCAGCGAGGCCTCGCCGGCGAAGTTGAACGGCCCATAGGCAGTGGAGAAGCTGGCACCGAGGGTCTTGATGTCTTCGGCGAACACCTGGCGGTAGCTGGCCAGGGACGGCACATCCAGGTACAGGCCGCTGGGTGCCTTGTCGTGATATTGGGCGGCATAGAAACCGAGCTCCACCTCGCTATCTTCCGGCTTGTAGCGCAACTGCATGCCGCCCTGCCCCGAGTCCTTGGCTTCGATGTCCTTGCCATGCCGGGTTTCACTGCCGAACACCGTGAACAGGGAACCGGAGCCTTCGCCGATGGCATCGACATCGCTCAGGTAGCTGCCGCCACCCGGCAGGTTGGAGCGCTCCCACTCGAACTGGTAGTAGGCACCGACCGACAGCTGTGGGTTGATCTGCAGCTGCCCGGAGACTTGATTGACCGGGCGCAGGATCTCCTTGAACTGGGTACCCGGCACGCTGAGCAGCTTGACCACATCGATCGGGCCCTGGGCGTTGGCGATGCCGTTGCCGCCGTAGAACAGGCTTTCGCCGTAGATCAGGCTATGCCGGCCGAGGCGCAGGGTGCCCTGGCTCGACTCGCCGATGCCGCCGCGGACGAACACGAAGGCATCGAGAATCTCGGCGTCGCGGCCGTGCAGCTTGCGCGTCTCGCTGAGGAAATCCTTCTGCAGATCGCTGTCGGTATCCTGGTTGTAGATATCGTCGTACCAGGCCGCGCCACTGACACGCAGACCATAGTTCTGCGTGCTCAGGTCGAACTCGGAGAACACATCCAGACGATTGGATACCAGGCCGCGGTCGAAGTTGTTGTCGCCCTGGCTCTGGATATTCGGATAGAGCCCGCCGGCGGTCGGCGAGTCGGTGATGGCGCTGTCCTGCCCTTGCAGGCGGTAGGCCATGCTGTATTTGAGAGTGTTGTCCCAGCGCGCCCGCCACTCGGAATCGCCCAGGTCGAATTGCATGGCACTGGCACTCGACAGTGGCAGTGTCGCGCAGATGGCGGTGGCCAGTGCGGCACGCGTGAAAACGGCAATAGCTCTAGTCTTTTTCATGGATTGCCTCATTGTTCTTATTATCAATTTCGCCCGTCGACCAAACGGCCTGGCGGGGTTCGATGGCTTGATTCAGCTCATATGCTGTGGACTTGCTCCGGCTACAACGCCTTGTTCGCTCTCCCGAGGTTCAGCCGCCGTTGAATTCCAGGCCCGTTGCCGATACAGCAGCACCGGCATAGCGAACCCACCCAATGATTTGAATCAGAGATAGGTCGAGGCCAGGCCGCCATCCACCGCGATGTTCACGCCGTTGATCCAGCGCGACTCGTCGGCACAGAGAAAGGCGATCACCGGGGCGATCTCGTCGGCATAGGCCGGGCGCTTCATGCGGTGGGCGTCGGCCTGGGCCCGCTCGGCACCGAGCATGGTCACGAACTCGTTGAGGATGGGGGTGAACACCGGGCCGGGGGCCACACAGTTCATCCGCACCGAGGTGCGCATAAACCAGGGCTGCGCCTGGATCTGGGTCCAGACGATCAGCGCTTCCTTGAAGTACTGGTAGCAGGTCTGGTCTGGCACCAAGTTGTCGCGCAGCCAGGCTTCGCCCGCGGCGAAACCGCCGACCAGGCCCAGGGCGCGGTGCAGCTCCAGACGCTTTGGCCATTCGGCACCGAGCACCGAGGACACGTTGACGATCGCCCCGCCCGCACGGATGCGCGGCAGCAGCGCCTCGCTCAAATGACGCAGGCCCAGGTAGTTAACCCGCGCCACCAGCTGCGGATCGGCGGTGCCAGGCACACCGGCGATATTGCACAGGCCATCGACCTGCGCCGGCAGCTGCTGTACGGCGGCATCGATGGCGGAGGGGTGGCTCAGGTCGGCCTGGACAAAGCCATCCAGAGTCAGGCTGGGTTCGTTGCGGTCCATACCTATCACGGTGGCACCATGGGCACGCAGGGTTCGGGCAGTTTCGGCGCCGATGCCCGAGGAAACCCCGGTCACGACTATCGTCTTATTGGTCAGCTTCATGCGGGTTTCCCGATTCAGTCTGCTTGTGCCGCTGGCGCAAGGGCGGCGGCAGCCAAGCCATGTTGTTATTGCCGAATTAGTTAAAGTCGGTAACTAGTTCTAGCAATCGATATGCCATGTACTGACCATCGAGCAGAAACCCCTCTAGCTCGCACATTTGCGGTAAATCGCAGGAAAACCAGCGGACGCAGCAAGATCAGAGTCACGCGAAAAAGTGATGATTTCAGCAAAATCATCCTGCACTATGCGGAATATGATTAATCCTATTAAGGGTTTCACGATGGCGGATAAGTTGATCTCCCTGGCCGAACTCTCCCGCGGTACGCGGAAATCCCCTGCCCGCGGTGCCAGCGAGCAGTTGCCGCCCGGTGCCGCGCCGACCCTGCAGGATCTGACCGAAGCCCTGCTGTTCAGCCCCGGCGACGGGCGCATCTGGCTCAACGGCGCGCGCATGTTGCTGATGCACAGCAGCGGCCTCGGTGCGCTGCGCCGCGAGCTGATCGAAAGCATGGGCCTGGCGCGCGCGCGCGGCATCATGTTGCGCACTGGCTACCACTGCGGCGCGCGCGATGCCGCACTGATCCGGGAACGCTTCCCCGAGGCCGACACCCTGGCCGTGTTCGCCGCCGGGCCGATCATCCATTCGCTGGAAGGCGCGGTGAAGGTCGAGCCGGTGCACTTCGAATTCGACATGAACCTGGGCACTTACTATGGCGAGTTCCTCTGGCACCACTCCAGCGAGGACGACGAACACATCGCCCAGTACGGCATCGGCACCGAGCCGGCCTGCTGGATGCAGACCGGCTACGCCACCGGCTACACCTCGGCCATGGTCGGGCGCTTGATCCTCTACCGTGAGGTCGAGTGCCGCTCGACCGGCTCCAATATCTGCCGGCTGATCGGCAAGCCTGCCGAGGAATGGGACGACGCCGAGCAGGACTTGGCCGACCTCAACGCCGAATCCTTCGTCGGCAGCGGCGGCGGCAGCGCGGCCGCGAGCAAGACCAGCGGCAAAGGCGGCGACAAGGGTGCCCTGCCGAGCAACCTGCAAGCCGATTCGCCGACGCAACAGGACAGCGATATGGTCGGCATCTCCTCGTCCTTCAATGCCGCCTGCCATATGCTGCGACGGGTCGCGCCGACCCAGGCGACCGTGTTGTTCACCGGCGAGTCCGGAGTCGGCAAGGAGATGTTCGCGCGCATGCTGCACCGCATCAGCCCGCGCAGCGAGGAACCCTTCGTCGCCATCAACTGCGCCGCCATCCCGGAAAATCTGATGGAGTCGGAGCTGTTCGGCGTCGAGCGCGGGGCCTTCACCGGGGCCACCCAGTCGCGCGCCGGGCGTTTCGAGCGCGCCGATGGCGGCACCCTGTTTCTCGACGAGATCGCCACCCTCAGCCTGGTGGCCCAGGGCAAGCTGCTGCGCGCCCTGCAGGAAGGCGAGGTCGAACGGGTCGGCGGCAGCCGCACCTTGAAGGTCGACGTGCGGGTGGTCGCCGCGACCAACGTCGATCTGCGCGCCGCCGCCCAACGCGGTGAGTTCCGCGAGGACCTGTTCTTCCGCCTCAACGTATTCCCGATCCACCTGCCGCCGCTGCGCGAACGCAAGGAGGACATCCCGCTGCTGATGACCCACTTCCTCCATCGTTTCACCCAGCGCCATGGCCGCCAGCTCAGCGGCTTCACCCCGCGCACCGCCGACACCCTGCTGGCCTACGACTTCCCCGGCAATATCCGCGAGCTGCAGAACCTGGTGGAGCGCGGCGTGATCAGCGCCCCGGACGGCGGGGCCATCGACCTGTCACACCTGTTCACCAGCGGCGAACGCCTGGCCCAGCCGATGTTCTCCATCGGCGTGCGCGGCCAGCTGGCCGCGGCACCGCATGACCAGCCCAGCACCGGCGCGACCAGCGAGCCGGCGAGCGCAGACAACCAAGCACTCCAGGATCTGTTCGGCGACAAGGATCTAAGCCGGCTGTCATTGCAGGAAGTCGAAGACGCGATGATCGACCACTGCCTGAGCGAGGTGAAAGGCAACGTCTCCGAAGCCGCCCGTCGCCTGGGCCTGACCCGCGCACAACTGTCCTATCGGCTGTCGCGGCGGCCGACGAGCGAGTAACGGCCTCGCGGCTAAAGCAGAACGCTTCGCCACACTACATAAGAGCAGAGTGCAGCCATCACCACCTACTGGATCCAATTTAGTATTGGAGCAGCATTTGAGTAGCTGCTCGATACGCCACACAGCGCTTAAACCATCCACGCCCCCTACAAATGGTCGATAATCGACCACAAACACACCAGCAAGCCGATTATCACTTTGACATCCAGCCGCACCACGGGAATTATTGGATCCAATAAAAACAAACAAGGCCCACCCACAGGAGAGCCTCCATGTTCCCGAGAAACACCTGGTATGTAGCCTGCACCCCGGATGAGATCGCCGCGAACCCCCTGGGCCGGCAGATCTGCGGGGAGAAGATCGCCTTCTATCGTGGCCCGCAAGGCAAGGTCGCGGCGGTCGAGGACTTCTGCCCGCACCGTGGCGCACCGCTGTCCCTGGGCTTCGTCGAGGACGGCCAGCTGATCTGCGGTTATCACGGCCTGACCATGGGTGCCGACGGCAAGACCCAGGCCATGCCGGGTCAGCGCGTGCGCGGCTTCCCGTGCATCCGCAGCTATCCGGTGGAGGAGCGCTACGGCTTTATCTGGGTCTGGCCGGGTGACGCTGCGCAGGCCGACCCGGCGCTGATCCATCACCTGGAATGGGCCGACAACCCAGACTGGGCCTATGGCGGCGGCCTATTCCACATCGAGTGCGACTACCGCCTGATGATCGACAACCTGATGGACCTGACCCACGAGACCTATGTGCACGCCTCCAGCATCGGCCAGAAGGAAATCGACGAGGTCACGCCGGCGACCAGGGTCGAGGGCGACAGCGTGGTCACCAGCCGGCATATGCAGAACATCATGGCCCCGCCGTTCTGGCGCATGGCCCTGCGCGGCAATGGCCTGGCCGATGACGTGCCAGTAGATCGTTGGCAGATCTGCCGCTTTACCCCGCCGAGCCATGTGTTGATCGAGGTCGGCGTGGCTCACGCCGGCAAGGGCGGCTATCAGGCCGCGCCAGGCGACAAGGCGGCGAGCATCGTGGTCGACTTCATCACCCCGGAAACCGAGACCTCGATCTGGTACTTCTGGGGCATGGCGCGCAGCTTCAACCCCGAAGACCAGGCACTCACCGACAGCATCCGCGAAGGCCAGGGCAAGATTTTCAGCGAAGACCTGCAGATGCTCGAGCAGCAGCAGGCCAACCTGCTGGCTCATCCAGAGCGCCAACTGCTCAAGCTGAATATCGACGCCGGCGGCGTGCAGTCGCGGCGCATCCTCGAACGCCTGATCGCCAAAGAGTCTGTGCCGACCGAACCGGCCGAGCTGATCGCCAGCAGCGCTAGCGCGAGGCGCGCCCCGTGATCGAAGTCATAGTCACCGCCCGCAACAACCAGGCCGAGGATATCTGCAGCTTCGAACTGGCCCGCGCCGACGGCGCGCCGCTGCCGGCATTCACCGCCGGTGCCCATATCGACGTGCATCTGCCCGGCGGCCTGATCCGCCAATACTCGCTATGCAACCCGCCCTGGGAAACCCATAGCTACCTGATCGGCGTGCTCAAGGACCCCGCCTCCCGCGGCGGCTCCCAGGCCATGCACGAGCAGATACAAGTGGGTCAAAGGCTGTCGATCAGCGAGCCGCGCAACCTCTTTCCATTGCGCGAGAATGCCCAACACAGCCTGCTGTTCGCCGGCGGTATCGGCATCACCCCAATCCTGTGCATGGCCGAACGCCTGCACCAGCTAGGAGCCGAGTTCGAACTGCACTACTGCGCCCGCTCGGCCGATCGCGCGGCCTTTGTCGAACGCCTACAAGCCGCCCCCTTCGCCGAGCGCGTGCAGCTGCATTTCGACGACGGCCCGGCCGCCCAGCGCCTGGACGCCGCCGCCCTGCTCGCCAACCCCGATCCAGGCACGCACCTGTATGTCTGCGGCCCGGGCGGCTTTATGGAGCACGTGCTCGACACGGCCAAGACCCAGGACTGGGATGACCAACGCGCGCACCGCGAATACTTCACCGCCGCGCCAGTCAGCCACGACAACGACGGCAGCTTCGCCGTACAGATCAACAGCAGCGGCCAGATCATCCAGGTCCCCGCTGACCAGAGCGTCGCCGCAGCACTGGAAGCCAGCGGTATCGAGATCCAGCTGTCCTGCGAGCAAGGCATCTGCGGTACCTGCCTGACCCGCGTATTGGCCGGCGAGCCGGAACACCGCGACCTGTTCCTCACCGAAGCCGAACAGGCACTCAACGACCAGTTCACCCCCTGCTGCTCGCGGGCTAAAAGTCCGTTATTGGTGTTGGATCTGTAACTCGTAGCCCGGCCCACGCCCGTAGGAGCGGCCTTGGCCGCGATAGATATTGGCCGCGCAACAAACAATTGTGTCGCCTGTTAGATTTTCGCGGCCAAGGCGGAGTACCGCCCAGCCAATCCTACAAAACCATTCAACCGCGGCGAGCCCGCTTTTTTAGCCCGGATGCAATCCGGGGAAAACCTGTGCAGGCCAACGCTCCCCGGATGGCGCTGGCGCTAATCCAGGCTACGGTCCTCATCCGCCGCGCCCTTGTGAATCACCTTAAGCCCTTCGCTGGCGACCGGTGTTGGGCCGAAGATCTCCGCGTAGCGCAGGGTCGCGTTGGCGTGTTCGCGCATAATCGCTTCGGCCCGCGCGCCCTGGCCGTTGACCAACGCGTCGAATACCGCGTGATGCTGCATATGGGCGAAATTGAAGCGGCGGTATTCGCGGACCATGTCGTGCAGGTCGACCGCCAGCGAGCTGACCGAGGCGAACGGCAGGTGGTCGTTGCGCGCCAGGGCCGCGGCGATAGCCGGGTTGCCGCTGGCCGCGAGGATCAGCTGATGGAAGCGCATATTGAGGTCGTGGTAGGCCTCCAGGTCCTCCTCCAGCACATGGCCCTTGGCGAACAGCCGGTCGCCCTGCTCCAGGCATTGCTGCAGGGCCTGGTGCACTTCGGCGTCGATGCCGCGCTCCGCCGCCTGGCGCGCGGCCAGGCCCTCGAGCACTCCGCGCACCTCCACCGCCCCGGCGATATCGGCCGGGCTGACCGCGCGCACCGTATACCCACGGCCGGCGCATTTGACCAGCAGACCTTCCTGCTCCAGGGTGCGAAAAGCGATGCGCACCGGCGTACGCGACACCTCGAGCAATTCGGCGGTGGGAATCTCGGCGATGCGCTCGCCCGCCGCCAATTCACCAGAGGCGATCATCTTGCGCAGCGCGATCAGAACGCGCTGACCCGGCTTACTCATAACAGTCCCCAGCCCGTCGGCAATGCGCATCATCATAACGCAGCCAAAGCGCGATCAAGACGCCGCAGCGCGAGACATAAAACAGCGGCCGAACATGCCCATGGCCACCTCGACCCGCTCGCCGATCTGCTCGTCGGACCAGCTCTGCTGCACACCCAGGGTGAACAGTGTGATCGGCTGGGAGATCAGCAGCGCGCTGATCAGCTCGACCGCCGGCTCGACATCCGCGTGCGCCAATAGCCCTTTGCCCGCGGCCTTGCCCAACCAGCCACGCAGCAGGTCGTGGCAGCGCTCGGCACCCTCCTGGTACCAGATCCGCGCGATACCCGGCGCATTCTCGCGGCCCTGCGCGGCCATCAGATAGATGCCCAGGGCCAACGGCGAGAGGGTCAGGCGTGCCCACAGGTAGAGGTACATGCGCAGCTCGCTAAGCAGGTCCTCGGTGCAGTCGATACCGCTTTCCAGCAGCAGCTCGAGGGTGGACAGGTCGCGGGCCACCAGTTGCGAGACCAGCTCTTCCTTGCTGGAAACCAGTTGATAGAGGGTCTTCTTCGAGATACCGGCCGAACGCGCGATGGCGTCCATGGTGACGTTGGCGAGATTACCGCTGCCGAGTTCGGCAGCGGCGGCATCCAGTAGCCGGCTCATCTGTTCTTCGCGGCTGCGCAGCGGCGGGCGGCCGCGCCTGGCGGGCTGGGGAGTGGTTTCAGACATAAGGGTTTCTGCTGATCGGCATGGCACGGGATCCTTGGGCGGTGCCTAGCTTAACGCGGCATGCCGGCAAACGCCTGCGCCGGATCGGGGCGATATCCAATATGTAGGATCCAGGGGGACGCCTAGTCCTTGCTGTGGTTCGGCATCCCGACGATCCCGCAACCCAGGTGCCCTAGAAGATCGTTGGCGCTTGTGGAGTGGTTGATCGCCAGCAAGCTGGCTCCTACACCGTTAGGCGAGCGCGTTGACAGGATTGACACCTACCTCCTTAGCCGCCTCCCCAAACGCCTCGCGCAACCCATCCTCGATCAACTGCCAGGCCTGCTCCGCCGAATCGTCCGGCCCCAGGTGGGTGAACATATGGTCGCAGCCGGCGAACATCCGTTCATTTACCGGCACGCCGGCTTGGCGCAGTTTCTCTGCGTAGGCCTCGCCTTCGCCGCGCAGGATGTCGTGCTCGGCGGTGATCAGGGTTGTCGCCGGCATGCCCTGCAATTCGCCGACGGTCGCCAGCAACGGCGAGACCAGCGGGTCGCGGGCCTGAGCCGAATCGCTGAGGTAGCAGCTATTGAAGAAGCGCACCAGGCCGGCACCGAGCAAGGGTTTGTCGAGGCTGGAGACCTTCAGCGCAGGATCCTGAGTAAGATCCAGCACCGCATAGTCGATCAGCTGATGCACCACCCGCAGCCGCTGATGCCCGCGCGCCAGATTGGCCACACCGGTGGCCAGGTTGCCGCCAGCACTGTGCCCGCCCACGGCCATGCGCTGCGGATCGATGCCCAGCGTAGCGGCCTGTTCGGCCAACCATTCGAGCACCGCAAAGCTCTGGCGCAAGCCAGCGGGAAACGGATGCTCCGGTGCCAGCACATAATCCAGATTAACCACCAGACAGCCGAGGTTATGCGCCAGACGCCGGCAATAACTGTCGTCATGTTCCGGCACCCCGGCGACGAAGCCGCCGCCATGCAGATTCAGATACACCGGCAGAGGCTGCGTGGACTGCACGTTGGGCCAGTAGAACAGCGCCCGCGCCGGTCCCCAGGCGGTCGGGATGTATTCCTCTGCGACCGTGAGCAGCGGAAACTGCGCCGCGGCGTAGACGAACTTGCCTTTCATGCGCTTGGCGAAGGCGCGCAGCAGCTTGGCCTTGAGAGCTTGCATCAACTTCATGGTCAGACTCCTTAGCGGCTCAGTGGGCGCTCAACAGTTGATCGAGCAACCCATGGATCATCTCGCCGTAAGGCGCGCGCATCGCCAGATTGGACTCGCCAATCGGGCTCTGCACCACCACCGCCTTGGCGTGGCTGAAGGTACGAAAGCCATAGACGCCATGGTAGGCACCCATGCCTGAATGGCCGACGCCGCCGAACGGCAATTGCTCGAACAGCACGTGGCTCATGCAATCGTTGATCACCAGCGCGCCCGAGGTGGTCCGCTCCAGCACCTGCCGGCGCTCGTCGGCATCCTCGCCGAAATAGTAGGCCGCCAGCGCTCGCGGCTGAGCGTTTACATGGTCGATCGCCGCGCTGAAATCGCGGTAGGTCTTGATCGGCAGCAGCGGACCGAAGATTTCCTCGCGCAATACCTGCATCTC
The DNA here is from genome assembly GCF_963970915.1 of Pseudomonas sp. EA_105y_Pfl2_R69. NCBI lineage: Bacteria > Pseudomonadati > Pseudomonadota > Gammaproteobacteria > Pseudomonadales > Pseudomonadaceae > Pseudomonas > Pseudomonas sp. EA_105y_Pfl2_R69. The sequence goes on along the minus strand of NZ_CAXAOO010000003.1, from coordinate 402,858 downwards.
ATCGCAGGTATCGAGCACCAGGGTCGGGGCGATTTTGCGGGTCTCGCGGTCGCTCAGGTCTTCCTGCGCCGGGTTGATCTCGAGCAGACGCGCGCCCTTGGCCTGGGCGTCGGCGAGGTAGCTGCGCAGACGGTCGAAGTGGCGCGGGTTGATGATCGAGGTGTAGTCGGGATTGCTCTGCAGGGTCGGGTACATATCGCTGACGAAGCGCACGGCCTCGTCGACAAAAGCGCTCAACGACTCCTCCGGCAGCAGCAGATAGTCCGGGGCCAGGCAGATCTGCCCGGCATTGAAGGTCTTTACCGTCATCACCCGCTGCACCACGGTGGCCAGGTCGGCACTGCGCGCAACCAGCACCGGCGACTTGCCGCCCAGCTCCAGGGTCACCGGCACCAGATTGTCCGCGGCGGCGCGCATGATGTGCCGCCCGACCGCGGTGCTACCGGTAAAGATCAGGTGATCGAACGGCTGGGCACTGAACAGCGCGCCAACCTCGGCGCTGCCCAGTACGGTGCTCAGTTCGTTGGCATCGAAATAGCGGGCGATCAGCTCGGCGAGCAGCGCCGAGGTGCGCGGCGTCAGCTCCGAGGGCTTGAGCATGGCGCGGTTACCGGCGGCAAAAATGCTCGCCAGCGGGCCGAAGGCCAGCACTATGGGGAAATTCCAGGGGCTGATCACCCCGACCACGCCCAGCGGCTGGTAGTCGACCCGCGCCTCGCAACCGGGGAACGGCGCCGGGTGGGCGTCGGACTGCATCCACTCGGCCAGGTGCTCGCGGCAGTGCTTGAGGCTGGCCACCGAGCCGGCGATATCGGACAGCAGGGTCTGTTCGCGGCTGCGGTTGCCGAAGTCGGCGGACACAGCCGCGACTATGGCTTCACGGTTTTCCAGCAACAGCGCGATGGCCCGTTCGAGACGGTCGCGGCGCAGCTCCAGGCTGGCCGGGCCCTCGGCCAGATGGGCCTGTTTCATGGCGGCGAGGGCCGCAGCGAGTTGTTCGGCGCTGACCGGCGCAGCCTGGTGACCAAGAATGCTCATGGCGTAGTTTCCTGCTGGTTGAATTGTTATTAGCCAGCACTAAGTGCTGGACAAGCCGGCACCTCTGCCGACTCGCTGCCTGGAGTATGGCAAAAAAAACGACAAAGGAAACTATTGGGTTTCCTTATTTTTTCAATTTCTGACTAAAGCCTCTACCCCTACATACAAGAGGCCCATGAATACTCATGGGCAGCGTCAAGCCTGCCCGGGGTTTGCCCAGAAACGCCGCGGGCGGTTTAAGCAACTGGCCAAAACCTGGCTATTGGTGCGAAACTAATTATGGTTATTAACCAATCACCCATTCCGGCAACCTTTAGCGAGCACCTGGTTCAAGCCAATGGCCAAGAAGAACACCCCCGCCACAGAAGCGAACGGCCCGGCCGCGGAGCCGAGCGACACCCTACTCAGCCAGTTGATCGGCTATGCCTTGCGCCGCGCGCAATTGAAGGTCGCGCAGAGTCTGGTCGAGCAGCTCAACCCTTTCGACCTGCGTCCCGCCCAGTTCTCCGCCCTGCTGATCATCGAAGCCAGCCCCGGCCTGATGCAGACCGACCTGGCGGGCATTCTCGCCATCGAGCCGCCGCAGGTGGTGACCCTGCTGAACAAACTGGAAAAGCTCGGCCTCGCCGTGCGCGTACGCTGCAAGCCGGACAAACGCTCCTACGGCATCTTCCTTAGCAAGGCCGGGGAAACCCTGCTCAAGCAACTCAAGGAAATCGCCGCCGCCAGCGACCGCGAAGCCACCGCCGCGCTTAGCGAAGAGGAACGGCAACAACTGCTGCAGCTGCTGCACAAGATCTATCGGCAGGACAGTACCGCCACGGACTAAGTGCCGGGTCGTAGGGTGGATGGCGCTCTTTCCATCCACCAATAGCGACACCGGCAATGGCCGCAATGGTGGATGAAAAAGGCGTCAGCTACGCGCCCCGATCCACCCTACCCCGCTCGTGTAGCCCGGATGCAATCCGGGGCAGCGGTTGCGGCCGCAAAATCGCTTCCTGGGTATCGCTGCGCTCAACCCGGGCTACGGCACTACCTTTCGAACCCCGGATTTTCGATCAGCACCGCCATACCCTGGCCGCCACCAATGCAGGCGGCGGCGATGCCGTAGCGTTGGTTGGCCGTGTGCAGTTGCCGGGCCAGGCTCAGGGTCAGGCGCAAGCCGGTAGCGGCGAGCGGATGGCCGAGGGCGATGGAGCCGCCTTGCTGGTTGAGGCGCTGCGGATCGAGCTGCAATTCACGCTGCACCGCAAGCACCTGGGCGGCCTGGGCTTCGTTGATCTCGAAACGGGCGATGTCGTCCAGACGCAGGCCACTGCGCGCCAGCAGCAGGCGGATCGCCGGCGCTGGGCCGATGCCCATCAATTCCGGCGCCACGCCGACCACTGCAGTCGCCAGCAGCCGCGCCAATGGCGTGCGGTCACCAAGCATGTCCGCCGATCCGAGCAATGCCGCAGCCGCACCATCGACCACCGCGCAACTGTTGCCGGCGGTCTGCACGCCGCCGGCGTGGATCGCTCGCAGGCGCGCTAACGCCGCCAGGCTGGTCGAGCGCGGATGGCTGTCCCGCTCGAGCGAGTCGACGCCACGGGGCAAGGCGATACCGCGCGACTGATAACCCTCCAGGTCGAAGGATTCGCTGTGCACACTGACGATCTCGCCAGCGAAGACGCCCTCGTTCTGCGCCGCCAGCGCCGCCTCGAAACTGCGCAAGGCATAGGCGTCGGCCTCCTCGCGGCTGATGCCATAACGCCGCGCCAGATTCTCCGCGGTGCCGATCATGTCGACGCCGGCGGCAGGATCGAACAACGCCTCCCAGAGGAAATCCTTGAACTCCACCCCGGCGCCGAGCCTGAACCCGCCGCGGTGGGTATAGGCAGCAATCGGGTTGCGCGACATCGACTCGGCAGCGACGCATAAGGCCATTTCGGCGCACCCGGCAGATATCTGCTCGCCGGCCTGGCGCAACAATTCGAAACCAGTGCCACAGATGCGCTGCACACCCAGGGCCGGCACCGCCTGCGGCACGCCGCTGTACAGGCCGATATGCCGCGGCAGCATATAGGCATCGAAACTCGCCTGGGCCACGCAGCCGGCCAGCACCGAATCCACAGCCGCCGGCTCGATGGACGCGCGGCGCAGCACTTCGCGGCCGACCTTGATCCCCAGGTCGGTAGGCGAAACCAGGCCCAGGGCACCACCGTAATCGCACCAGGGCGTACGCACGGCCTCGATAATCGCTACGTCGTCGAACGACGAATAGAGGCCGTCGCCCATATTCAGCGCTCCGCCGTCACACGTTGCGGGTCTGCACCCTGATACAGGGCTTCGATTCGCTCGGCGCGGCAACTGAGGATCACCCGCTGGTTGAGCGAGCCCTTGTCGGTGACCTCGCCCTTGTCCAGCGACGGCGGCTCGCTCATCAGACAGGCCCAGGCCAGGCGCGAGGCGCTGCCGGTGGCATGCACATTGAGGTGTTCGAGCAGCTCGCCGAGCCAGGCCCGTACCCGCGGCGCGGCCAGCACCTGCTCGGCGCTGGCATCGGGGGCCAAACCGGCCAGTTCGCGACAGGCCGGCAACTGTGGGAATACCAGCAGGCCGATGCATTCGCGGTTCGGCGCGGTGACCACCACGTCCTGGATATAGGGCGCGCCGGCCATGATCACCCGGGTGCGCAACGGGCCGACGCTGACGAACACCCCGGTGTTGAGCTTGAAGTCCTCGGCGATACGGCCATCGAACATCAGGCCCCATTCCGGGTGCTCGGGGTCGGCCAGTTTCAGCGCATCGCCGGAGCAGTAGAAGCCCTCTTCGTCGAAGACCGCGGCGCTCTGTTCGGGCGAACGCCAGTAGCCCGGCATCACATGGGGGCCGCGAAAGCGCCCTTCGAGCTTGCCGTCCACCGGGACCAGCTTGACCTCGCAACCCGGTGCCGGCAGTCCGACATAACCGGCCATGGCCAAGGGCCCGGTGGTGAAAGTGCAGGACGGCGAGGTCTCGGTCATGCCGATCCCCGCCATCATGCGGATACGCTCGCCGCAGTGTGCCTCGGCCACCGCGTCGAGACGATCCCAGACCGCCTGCGACAGCCCGGCACCGGCGAAGAAGAACAGCTTGATCTGGGCAAAGAACATATCGCGCAGCTCGGCATCCACTTCCAGCGCGGCGACCAGCTCTTCCCAGCCCTTGGGCACGGTGAGGTAGGCGGTCGGCGAAATCTCGCGCAGGTTGCGCAGGGTCTCGGCGAAATGCTGCGGGGTCGGCTTGCCGTCGTCGATATACAGGGTGCCGCCGTTGTACAGGACGATACCGACGTTATGGCTGCCGCCGAAGGTGTGGTTCCACGGCAACCAGTCGACCAGCACCGGCGGCGCTTCGCCGAACACCGGAAAGGTCTGCAGGAGCATCTGCTGGTTGGCGCAGAGCATGCGCTGGGTGGTGATCACCGCCTTGGGCAGCTTGGTCGAGCCGCTGGTAAAAAGGAACTTGGCGATGCTGTCGGGGCCGGTCGCGGCAAAGGCCGCATCCGCCTCATTGCAGGCCTCGACGCCGAGCAGGCTGGCGAACGAGTGGCACTCGCGCCCCGCCACTTCGCCCGCGGTCAGCAGCAAGGGCGTGGCGGCCGGCAGCACCGTCTCGATGGCGCGGGCGAAGGCCTGACCATCGGCGGCGAACACCAGCCCGGGCTGCAACAGCATGCAAATGTGTTCCAGCTTGGTGTAGTCCTGGGCCACCAGCGAATAGGCCGGCGACACCGGACAATAGGGCACACCGAGATACAGGGCGGCGCAAGCCACCTGCAGATGTTCCAGATCGTTGCCGGAGAGAATCAACAGCGGCCGCTCGACCGACAGGTCGAAGCCGAGCAGACCCTGGGCGATGCTACGCACGCGCCCGAGCATCTCGGCATAACTGATGCGCTGCCACTGGCCATCGGCGCCGCGACGGGCGAGAAAGGTCTGCTGCGGACGCTCGTCGGCCCAGCGTAGCAGGCGATCGAGCAGGCGCTGCGGATACGCCTGCAGTGGCTCCAGCGCCTGCATATACAGCGCCTGCCCGTCTTGGCGCAGCTGCACCGCCGACTGGCCGATCGATACCGGCCGGTAGACGGGTTCGACTCCACCGCTAGATTGGCTATTCACCTGTGAAACTCCTCCGCAAAGCGCTCTCGAACTTCCGGCCGCCAGGCGACCGGGTCCGAGCCGATTGTTCTAATAGTGCTGCTTTCTGCTAAGGATCTGCGCGGCAGATCCTTAGCAGGTTCATATCGGGTAATGGCGCGGCCCGTTCTGAATGGTCACCCAGCGCAACTGGGTGAAGAAGTCGATCGAGGCCTTGCTGCCGAAGCTGCCGTAACCGCTGGCCTTGACCCCGCCGAAAGGCATCTGCGCCTCGTCGTGTACGGTCGGGCCGTTGATATGGCAGATGCCCGACTCGACCCGCTGCGCCAGCACCAGGGCGCGCGACACATCGCGACTGAAGATCGCCGCCGACAGGCCGAACTCGGAGTCGTTGGCCAGGCGCAGCAGCTCCTCGTCCCCCTCACCGCGCAGCACCACCGCCACCGGACCGAAGGATTCCTCGTGGTACAGGCGCATGTCCGCGGTGACGCCATCGAGCAGGGTTGCCTGCATGATGCTGCCGGACAGCTGCCCGCCGGTGACCAGGCGCGCGCCCTTGGCCAGCGCATCGTCGACCAGCGCCTTGATCCGCTGGCCGGCCGAGGCATCGATCAGCGAGCCGAGCACCGACAGGCTGTCACTCGGATTGCCGGCATGCAGACTCGCGGCCTTGCTCGCCAGCTTGTCGACGAAGGCATCGGCTACCCTGGCATCGACCACCAGCCGTTCGGTAGACATGCAGATCTGCCCCTGGTTGAAGTAGGCACCGAAGGCCGCGGCCTCCACCGCCGCGTCCAGGTCGGCATCGTCCAGCACCAGCAAGGGGGCTTTGCCGCCCAGCTCCAGCAGCGCCGGTTTCAGGTGGCGCGCCGACAGCTCGCCAATGATCCGCCCGACATGGGTGGAGCCGGTGAAGTTGACCCGGCGTACCGCCGGGTTGGCGATCAGCCGGGCGACGATGGCCGGCGCGTCTTCCGGCGCGTTGGTGATCACATTGACCACGCCATCCCCGAGGCCGGCGTCCTGCAGCACCTGACCGATCAGGCGGTGCGCCGCCGGGCTCAGTTCGGACGCCTTGAGCACCAGGGTATTGCCGCAGGCCAGCGGCATGGCCAGCGCCCGGGTGCCGAGAATCACCGGCGCGTTCCAGGGCGCGATGCCGAGCACCACGCCGCAGGGCTGACGCAGGGCCATGGCAAAGCTGCCGGGCACATCGGAGGGAACCACCTCGCCATAGATCTGCGTGGTCATCGCCGCCGCCTCGCGCAGCATGCTGGCGGCCAGGTGCACGTTAAAGCCGTACCAGTTGGCCATCGCCCCGGTCTCGCCGGCCACCGCGAGGAATTCCGGCGCACGGTCTTCGAGCATCTCGGCAGCCTTGAGCAGACGCGCACGGCGCTCGTTGGGTGCCAGCGCGGCCCAGGCGGGAAATGCCGCCTGCGCCGCCGCTACAGCGGCATCGGCATCTTCCAGGGTGGCGGCAGCGACCCGCGACACCACTTCGCCGGTCACCGGATTGCGGCGCTCGAACACGCGACCATCGGCAGCCGCTCGCGACTGACCGCCAATCAGCAAAGACACCTCGAACATGGGGAATTCCTCTTGTTGTTCTTGTTCAAATCAATCGCCGTAGCGAGAGCGTCTCCAGGCGTTCGCGGCAAGGCGCGCGATGCAAAAGATGGGGGAGTTTAGTCAGCTAAATGACCCCGTCTTTTGTGTAGCGCAACGTCAGCAGCGGGCGCCTGGAGCCGGTCGCAGTAGGCGCATTAGCGCTTGTAGGCCTGCAAACCCGGCTTGATGCTCTTCTCATCGAGAAACTGCTTCATGCCCTGCTCGCGGCCGCCTTCGGTGTCGAGCAGGCGCGACTGGTCGAGCTTGGCGTAGAGGTAGTCCTCGTTCTGCTCCCAGGTCAGTTCGCGGCAACGCTTGAAGCCGATCTTCGCCGCACGCATGACCACCGGGTTTTTCTCCAGCAGGTTGCGCGCCAGTTCGATGGTGGTTTCACGCAGCTGGGCCAGCGGCACGCTCTCGTTGACCAGGCCCATCTGCGCGGCTTTCTGCCCGTCAAAGGTCTTGCCGGTCATGATGTAGTACAGCGACTGACGGTGACCGACGGTATCGGCCATGGCCTTGCTCACCAGGTTGCCCGGCGGGATGCCCCAGTTGATCTCCGACAGGCCGAAGGTCGCCTCGTCGGCGCAGATCGCCAGATCGCAGGCCACCAGCGGGCTGAAACCACCACCGAAGCACCAGCCGTTGACCATGGCGATGGTCGGCTTGGTGTACATGCGCAGCAGCTTCCACTGCCATTGCGAGGCCTCGCGACGGATCTTCTCCTGGAGAATTTCCGGGCCGGCGTCGATTTCGCGGAAGTATTCCTTGAGGTCCATGCCCGCGGTCCAGGCTTCGCCGGCGCCGGTCAGCACCAGCACGCCGACGTCTGCATCCTGCTCCAGGGTCTCCAGCACCTCGACCATTTCGCGGTTCAGGGTCGGGCTCATGGCATTGCGTTTTTCCGGGCGGTTGAGGATGACCCAACCGATGCCTTCTTCGATCTCGACCTTGACGGTTTTCCAACGGTTTTCGTAGCTGCTCATCTCTCACCTCTTGTCTTGGCTGTTAGCGCCTGGAGACAAAATTACTCCGCAAATATAGTTATGTCAATTAACTATATTTTCGAATTCATCCACATACGAAATGATCAACATCGCTACAAGCCCAGCTTACAGCCTATAAACCCAAGGTAGATGGTAAGCGTGCGCGAAACGCTAAAAATTACATTAACAAACATAACCTTATTTTCTGACCGCAGGCTGGGGCGGAAAGACGCCTTGCGCTCGTAGGAGCCAGCTTGCTGGCGATCCAAGGTTCCAGCGATCCGTTGCCAGCAGTGCTTGCGGGTGCTGCGAACCCTGCTGGAGCGGTGGGGGTGCCTAACCCATGCCCGCGATGTTTTTCTATTGAGCCACGATTCGCGGGCAAGCCCGCTCCTACAAGGACTGAGCATGCCGACAACAGCCAACTCAGACAGAGCCAAAAGAAAAACCGCCGAAACAACCCTGAGGCTGCCGGCGGTTCGAGGGGGAAGCTATTCGACAGTGGCTATCAGTCCTGCAGAGACTCCACACCCAGCTCGTCCCAGACCTCTTCGGCCAGGTGGAAGCTGGCGTTGGCCGCCGGGATGCCGCAGTAGATGGCGCTGTGCATCAGCACCTCCTTGATTTCGTCGCGGGTCACGCCGTTGTTCTTTGCCGCGCGCAGGTGCAGCCTGAGTTCGCCTTCGCGGTTCATGCCGATCAGCATGGCGATGGTGATCAGGCTGCGGGTGTGCCGCGGCAGGCCCGGGCGAGTCCAGATATCGCCCCAGGCGTGGCGGGTGATCATGTCCTGGAACTCTTCGTTGAACGGCGTGATGTGCTGCAGGCTGCGCTCGACATGGGCATCGCCCAGTACCGCGCGGCGCACCTGCATGCCGGCTTGATAACGTTGTTTCTCGTCCATTTCCAGCTCCGGGTAAGAGGTGGTGCGCGTGGCGCACCCTACGGACGAATCGCCGCCCGAGTAGGGTGCGCTGCGCGCACCAGAGTAATCGCGGTTAACAGGCTATCCACTCCTGGCGGACAGGTGACCTTTAACTATTCAAAGCACGGTGCTCGGCCACGGCGCGGGCCACCCAGCGCTGCGCCTGGCCCAGGTAATGGCCGGGGTCGAGCAGGCGATCCAGTTCGGCGGCGCTCAGCTGCGCGCAGACCTCGGCCTGCTCGCCCAGCACCTCGCGCAGATGCCGCTGTTCGGCGATGGCCTGGCGGCAGCACTGCTCGATCAGATGATGGGCCGTGTCGCGGCCGATGCGCTGGGCCAGGGCGATGCTCACCGCCTCGGCCAGCAGCAGGCCGCGGGTCATGTCGAGGTTGCTGCGCATTCGCGTGGCATCCACCTCCAGGTCGGGCACCGCGAGCAGCGCCTGCTGCAGCGCCCCGGAAACCAGGCCGCACAGCTCCGGCAGGGTCTGCCACTCGGCATGCCACAGGCCCAGGCTGCGCTCATGCTCCTGGGGCATGGCGGCGAACAGGGTGGAGACCAGCCCCGGCGCGCGGGTGGCGGCGGCGATCAGCACCGCCGCGCCGACCGGGTTGCGCTTGTGCGGCATGGTCGAGGAACCGCCCTTGCCCGCTGCTGCGGGTTCGAAGACTTCCGCCACATTGGTCTGCATCAGCAGGCTCAGGTCACGGCCGAGCTTGCCCAGGCTGCCGGCGATCAGGCCGAGCAGGCTGGCGAATTCAACTAAACGGTCGCGCTGGGTGTGCCAGGGCTGATCGGGCAAGGCCAGTTGCAGCTCCTCGGCCAGCGCCTCGGACACCGCCCAACCCTGTTCGCCCAGCGCCGCCAGGGTGCCGGCCGCGCCGCCGAACTGCAGCACCAGCAGGCGCGGCTTGAGTTCGGCCAGGCGCTGGCGATGCCGCGTGATGGCCCCCAGGCTGCCGGCCAGCTTCATGCCCAGGGTCACCGGGGTGGCGTGCTGCAGCCAAGTGCGCCCGGCCAGCACGCTGTCGACATGACGCTCGGCCTGCAGCGCCAGGGCCTCGGCCAGCTGCGCCAGGTCGGCGTCGAGCAGCGCGCAGGCCTGGCGCAGCTGCAGCACCAGGCCGGTGTCCATCGCATCCTGGCTGGTAGCGCCGAGATGGACATAGCGCTCGGCCTCTGGGTCAGCCGCCGCGATCTGCCGACCCAGCGCCTTGACCAGCGGAATCGCCGAGTTGCCGGCCAGGGCGATGGCCTCGGCCAATTCGGCAAAGTCATAGCGCTCGGCGCGACAGGCCGCCTCGATCGGGCCCACCGCACTCTGCGGAATCAGGCCGACCCTGGCTTCGGCACGGGCCAGGGCCGCCTCGAAATCGAGCATGCCCTGCACCCGCCCGCTGTCGGAAAACACCACCCCCATGGCGGCGCTGATGAAGTAACGGTCGAACAGTTGATTGCTCAAGAGCGCTTTTTCCTCACTGATACCTGCCTAGGTTTTCAACGGCCCGCTAGAAATCGAAGAACACCGTCTCGCCTTCGCCCTGAATGCGGATATCGAAACGATAGGCGGTTTTACCCTCCAGCTCGCAACGTTTGGCGATCAGGGTTTCGCGGCGCTGCGGCTGTTCGATCAGGTTAAGCACCGGATCCTGGGCGTTGGCCTCGGCCTCGTCATCGAAATACAGACGGGTCTGCAGGTGGATATTGATCCCCCGGGCAAACAGGCTGACATTGACGTGCGGTGCCATGGGCACCCCGGCGGCGTTGTTCACCACCCCCGGCTTGATCGTCTGCACGCTCCACTCGCTACCGGCATCGAAGGTGGTGGCGGTGCGGGCGAAGCCGTTGAAGGGCTTTTCCAGGTCGAAGGCGCTGTCATAGCAGCCCTCATGGTCGGCCTGCCACAACTCCAGAAAGGAGTCGCGCACTAGGTGGCCGTTGCCGTCGTAGACCTGGCCGATCAGGGTGATGTGCTCGCCCGGCGCGCCAGGCTTGGCCATCTGGTTGCAGATTTCCTGGTCGCGGCTCGGGTTGCCGGCGGCGGCCAGGGCCAGGCCGATATGCACATAGGGGCCGGCAGTCTGCGAAGGGGTTTCCGGCAGCAGTTCGATAGGCATAACAATTCTCCTTGGAACCTGTTCACGATCACGCGAGCTAGAGCCAGACAAAGCGCTACGTTAGTAACAGCCTCCGGCTGGTCAAGTTGGCCGAGGGTGCGGAGTTTACGAGCTGTAAATGAGCAGCCCGAGGCCAGCTTTAACGCGGTATGGCCGACGCGCAGCAGGTCGTGGACAGGTTCTCAGCGATTTTCGAAGTGGGTCTGGCGCTCACCGCGCAGCACGATGTCGAAGCGATAGGCCAGGCAATCCATGGGATTGGCCGCGCTCATGTCGAGCCTGGCAATCAGGCTCTGTACCGCATCCGGGTTGGCAATCGATTTGACGATCGGGCACATGGGGATCAGCGGGTCGCCTTCGAAATACAACTGGGTGATCAGGCGGGTGGCAATCGACGGGCCACTGATGGAGACGTGGATATGCGCTGGCCGCCAGTCGTTCGGGCCGTTGCGCCAGGGGTACGGGCCGGGCTTGACGGTGCGGAAGCTGTAGCGCCCCTCGCAATCGGTCAGGACGCGGCCGACGCCGCCGAAGTTGGGGTCGAGGGGGGCCAGATAGCGGTCGTTCTTATGGCGGTAGCGGCCACCGGCGTTGGCCTGCCACATTTCCACCAGGGTGTGCGGGATCGGCTTGCCGTACTGATCCATGACCCGGCCGCCGACCAGGATGCGCTCGCCCACCGGCAAGCCGCCGTTGTTGAAGTTGAGCAGCAGATCGTTGTCGTACTGGCCCATTTTCAGGTGGGAAAAATCCGGCCCGCTGGTTTCCGAGATCGACTGCGGGATGCTCACCAGCGCCTGGCGTGGCGAACGGGCAATGGAGGTCTTGTAGTCGGGGGTGAAGGCCTTGGGGTGCCAGTTGCGGTCGCGAATGGCGAAGCGGCTGTGCTGCGCGCCGGACATATCGATCTCCTCTTGTTGAAATGAGCAGGTGCAGAGCCTGTTCAAAGGATCGCGAGCTAGAGCCAGGCAAGGCGAAATCGGATGAAGAAGCGCAGTTTACGAGCTGTAAATGAGCATTCTGAGTACGATTTCAACGCAGCATGGCCGACGCGCAGCAGCCTTTGAACAGGCTCTCAGGCTTGGCACCCAGTCTCAACCAGCGTCATACGGCTGAAAATTGAAAAGATCGCCGCCATCCATAACCAATTGATTATGGATCGAGTCCGTCGCGGTAGTCCGCCGCCGCCTCACGCAAGGCCTCGCAGCACCACTGCGCCGCCAGCGACAACGCCGCCGTAGGGTTGCTGCAAATGCCCACCGAGCCGCCGGGTTCGCGCAGGCCGATATCCAGTTCCAGCAGCTCGCCGCGCGCCAGGTCCTGACGCACGGCATCCTGCGGCGCGACCCACACCGCATCGCTGGACTGCACGTAACGCCGGCTGAGGGCCACCGAGAGGGTTTCCAGGCGCTGCTGCGGCATGACGATGCCGCACTGCACGTAGAGACTGTCGGCATAGCGGCGAATGGTGGTGCCGACCAGCGGCAGCACCACCGGATACTCGCCCAGGCGCGAACGGTCACGCAGATCGGCCTGCAGCAGGGCGTGACCGGGACGCACCACCAGAATCATCGACTCGCTGTACAGGTGCTCGAAGGTCAGCCCGTCGATCTGCGGACTGTCGGTCATGCGTCCGACCACCAGGTCCAGCGCACCGACCCGCAACTGGTCGAGCAGGTGGGCGCTGGGCCCGGTGACCACACTGATCACCAGGGCCGCGTGCTGCTCGTGCAGCCGCCGCACCACCTCGGGCAGTAGCGAACTTTCCACCGTCGACAGCACGCCCAGGCGCACCACCCCGGCCTCATGTTCGCCGCTGCGCAGGCTGCGCACGCCTTCGCGCAGAGCCTGCACACTGGGCCCGGCGTAGCGTAGAAAGGCCAGCCCGGCCGCAGTCGGCACGACACCCCGCTTGCTGCGGTCGAACAGGCTGGTAGCGAGCACCTCCTCCAGTTCCTTGAGGGTCTTCGACACCGCCGGCTGGCTGATCGCCAACACCTCGGCGGCACGCGCCAGGCTGCCCTGGCGCGCCACTTCGAGAAAGCACAGCAGGTGGCGAAACTTGATGCGGTTGTCGATATTCATGGGGCTCTCTGCTTCAACGCTGCAGGCGGAAGGCTTTGGGCGACAGCCCGCTGCCGCGCTTGAAGAAACGGGAAAAATACGCCGGCTCGGAAAAACCCAGGCTGTCCGACACCTGATTGATGGTCATGGCGGTGTACACCAGGCAACGCTTGGCTTCCAGCAGCAGACGCTGATTGATCAGCTGCAGCGCCGACTGCCCGGCCAGGCGTCGGCACAGGGCATTCAGGTGCGCGGCGCTGATGCCCAGTTCGAGGGCGTAGCGTTCGATCGGCCGGTGCTCGCGAAAGTGACTTTCCAGCAGGCGGGTAAAGCGCTGCAAATGTTCGCGTCCACGCTCCTGGCCCTGCGCCTCGGCATAGGCCAGGGCCTGCGAGCGACGACCGAGCCACACCAGCAAGGCGCTGATCAGCGACTGCAGCATCAGTTCGCGCCCCGGTTGCTGGGTGCTGTATTCCTCGGCGATGGAATCGAACAAGGTGTCCAGATAGCGTTTCTGCTCGCCCACCGAGTAGCAGGCGGCAAGCGCCAGCGGCGGGCTGTCGAGCACCGTACCGAGCTGTTCCACCAGCGGCAGGGCCAGGCTCAGCACATGGCCCTGAACATCCTGGGAAAAACGAAAACCGTGCACGCTGAGCGCCGGCACCACCTGCAGCGAAGGCTGCTGCACGCAGGTGACCACGCCCTCCACTTCCAGCTCGGCGCTGCCGCCCTGCACGTACAGCAACTGCACCAGATCGCCATGCCGATGGGGCTTGATCTCCCAGTCGTGCAGGCGGCTGCGCTCGGGAATCGACTCGCAATGAATCAGGTCCGGCGTCGGCCAGGCCGTCGTCTCGCCGTACAGTTTGAACACCGGCACCGCCGTGTTGGGAGACTTATTCATCACGCAGCAATACTCGAAAAATCCAGAAAGATAATCGGATAGTGCCTTCAAAGCCCGACGCCATCCACCAAAAATACAGGAGAGCCATCAAAACCCTGCGCCACCCAAGGACAATAACAATGAAGACCCAAGTCGCCATTATCGGGGCCGGCCCGTCCGGCCTGCTGCTCGGCCAGCTGTTGCTCAAGGCCGGTATCGACAACATCATCATCGAACGCCAGAGCCCCGATTATGTGCTCGGGCGCATCCGCGCCGGGGTGCTCGAACAGGGCATGGTCGACCTGCTGCGCGAGGCCGGCGTGAGCCAGCGCATGGACCAAGAAGGGCTGGTGCATGACGGCTTCGAGCTGGCCTTCGACGGCCGCCGCGAACGCATCGACCTGCACGCACTGACCGGCGGCAAGACGGTGATGATCTACGGCCAGACCGAAGTCACCCGCGACCTGATGGAAGCGCGTAAGGCCTGCGGCGGCGTCACCCTGTACAACGTGACGGATGCCCAGCTGCACGAACTCAAGGGCGAGCAGCCCCACGTCAGCTTCAGCCATAACGGCGAAAGCCTGCGCCTGGATTGCGACCTGATCGCCGGCTGCGACGGTTTCCACGGCGTCTCGCGCCAGTCGATCCCGGCAGGCGTGCTCAAGGAATTCGAGCGGGTCTACCCGTTCGGCTGGCTCGGCGTGCTGGCCGACACCCCGCCGGTCAACGAGGAACTGATCTACGCCAGCCACGAGCGCGGCTTCGCCCTGTGCAGCATGCGTTCGCCGACCCGCACCCGTTATTACGTGCAGGTGGGCAGCGAGGAGCGGGTCGAGGACTGGTCCGACGAGCGCTTCTGGATTGAGCTAAAAAGCCGCCTGCCGGCCGAGACCGCCGCACGCCTGATCACCGGCCCGTCGATTGAGAAAAGCATCGCGCCGCTGCGCAGCTATGTGGTCGAACCCATGCAGTATGGCCAGCTGTTCCTGGTCGGCGACGCCGCGCATATAGTCCCGCCCACCGGTGCCAAGGGCCTCAATCTGGCGGCCAGCGACGTCAACACCCTGTACCGCATCCTGCTCAAGGTCTATCGCGAAGGCCGCAGTGACCTACTGGAACGCTACTCGGCGGTGTGCCTGAAGCGCATCTGGAAGGCCGAACGCTTCTCCTGGTGGATGACCTCGATGCTGCACAGATTCCCCGGCACCGACGCCTTCAGCCAGCGCATGCAGCAGACCGAACTGGACTACTTCGTCGGCTCCGAGGCGGGGCGCAAGAGCATTGCCGAGAACTACGTCGGGCTGCCCTACGAAGCCATCGAGTAAAGGGGTTGCGGCCCCGGCGACGGGTTGCCGCCCCCATCAAATACGCCATGGCCAGTCTCGAACCAGCCAACAAAGGCCTTATTTTCAACTACTTGGAAAAGCATATGGCGACCCGGCACAATGCCGGCCAGGCATATTCCTTTTTAATCTATGCATAGAACCGAAAAATAGTTACGCTCTTCCTTAAATAAATACCCCAAGGGGTATAGGAGAGGAGCACAGTCATGCAACCCAAGGTCGAAGCATTCTTTGATCCCGCCACCTACACCTACAGCTATGTGGTCACCGACCCCGGCAGCAAACACTGCGCCATCATCGACTCGGTGCTGGACTACGACCCCGCCTCCGGGCGCACCTCGCACAACAGCGCCGATCGCCTGATCCAGTACGTGAAAGACCACCAGCTGCAGGTGGACTGGCTGCTGGAAACCCATGTGCACGCCGATCACCTGTCGGCAGCGCCCTACCTCAAACGCGAGCTGGGCGGCCGCTTGGCGATCGGCGAGCACATCCGCATCGTGCAGGACACCTTCGGCAAGCTGTTCAACGCCGGCACCGAGTTCGCCACCGATGGCCGCCAGTTTGATCGGCTGTTCAAGGATGGCGACAGCTTCCAGATCGGTGCCATCGAAGCCCAGGCCATCCACACCCCCGGCCATACCCCGGCGTGCATGACCTACCTGATCGGCGACGCCGCCTTCGTCGGCGACACCCTGTTTATGCCCGACTACGGCACGGCGCGCTGCGACTTCCCCGGCGGCGATGCCCATACGCTGTTCCGCTCGATCCGCAAGCTGTTCGAGCTCCCGGATGCGACACGTATGTTTATGTGCCATGACTACAAGGCACCGGGCCGCGATGACTTTCGCAACCAGACCACGGTCGCCGAGGAGCGGGCACACAATGTGCACGTGCATGAGGGCATCGACGAGGCGGACTTCGTCGCCATGCGCAGCGCCCGCGACGCCACCCTGGGCATGCCGACCCTGATCCTGCCGTCGGTGCAGGTGAATATGCGCGCCGGGCAACTGCCGCCGGCCGAGGACAACGGCACCCGCTACCTGAAAATCCCCCTGGACCTGCTCTGAGGTGACGCCATGCAATCGCTGAAACGCCTGACGCCCTTCCTCGCCGTGGCCGCGCAATTGCAACCGGCGGACATGGGCACCCTGGCCGCCGCCGGCTTTCGCAGCGTGATCAACAACCGGCCGGATGGCGAGGGCGAAGGCCAACCCACTGCGGCCGAGATGCAGGCGGCGGCGCAAGCCAGCGGTCTCGAGTACCACTACCTGCCCGTGGTTTCAGGCCAGATCGGCGAGGGTGATGTGGCTGCGTTCGCCGAGCTGCTCGCCCAGGTACGCGGTCCGGTATTGGCGTTCTGCCGCACCGGCACCCGCTCCACTAGCCTCTGGGCGCTGAGCGAGGCCCATCACCTGGACCCGCTGACCCTTCTCGCCACCGCAAAGGCCAACGGCTATGACCTTAGTGGCCTGGCCCAGCGTCTGGAGCAACGCTGGCAGAAAGCCCCGGTATCGATGCCCCAGGCCGCCACCACACCGACCCAACGCTACGACGTGCTGGTGGTCGGTGGCGGTGCCGCCGGCTGTGCGGTAACCGCCAGCCTGTTGCGCCGCGATCCGCACCTGCGCATCGCCGTGGTCGAGCCGCGCGAACAGCACTACTACCAACCGGGCTGGACCCTGGTCGGCGCCGGCATCTTCGACCGCGCCCGCACCGAACGGCCGATGGCGCACTGCATCCCCCGTGGCGCGCAATGGATTCGCGCCGCGGTGGCCGGTTTCGAAGCCGAGCAACAGCGCGTGGTGCTCGAAGACGGTACCCGGGTGGGTTATCGCGCCCTGATCGTCTGCCCCGGCCTGAGCCTGCACTGGGATGCGGTCGAAGGGCTCAGGGAAACCCTGGGCAAGAACGGCGTCACCTCCAACTACCAGTTCGAGCTGGCCCCCTATACCTGGCAACTGGTGCAGAACCTGCGCCAGGGCCGCGCGCTGTTCACCCAGCCGCCGATGCCGATCAAATGCGCCGGTGCGCCGCAGAAGGCCATGTACCTGTCCTGCGACTGGTGGCGCGAAGAAGGCGTGCTGAAAGACATCGACGTGGAATTCTGCTCGGCCGGGGCGGTGCTGTTCGGCGTGCCGACCTTCGTCCCGCCGCTGATGAAGTATGTCGAACGCTATGGCGTACAACTCGACTTCAACACCACCCTGAGCGCGGTCGACGGCCCGGCCCACAAGGCCTGGTTCAAGCAGGTCGATGCCGCGGGCAATAGCCAGACCATCGAAAAATCCTTCGACTTTCTGCATGCCGTACCCGCCCAGCGCGCGCCGGAGTTTATCCGCCAGAGCCCGTTGGCCAATGCCGACGGCTGGGTCGAAGCCGACCACGAAACCCTGCGCCACCCGCGCTTCGGCAATATCTTCAGCCTCGGCGACGTCTGCGCCGCGCCCAACGCCAAGACCGCCGCCGCCGTGCGCAAGCAGGCCCCGGTGGTCGCGGAGAACGTTATTGCGGTGCTTGCCGGCAAGGGGCCGCGAGCCCTGTACGACGGCTATGGCTCCTGCCCCCTGACGGTGGAGCGCGGCAAGGTGGTGCTGGCCGAGTTCGGCTACGGCGGCAAGCTGCTGCCGACCTTCCCCCTCGACCCCGCCATGCCGCGCCGCCTGGCCTGGGAGCTGAAGGTGAAGGCGATGCCCAGCATCTACTTCGACCTGATGCTGCGTGGCCATGAGTGGCTGGCGGGGCCCAAGCGCCTACCCCATGAGCCGTTGCCGGTAGACGCACCGGCCGCCTGCGACTTCGGCAAGGAACCGGGCAAATGAAACTGAGCCGCTGGCTGCCGTGCCTGGACTGGGGGCGACGCTACGACCGCGCGAGCGCTACCCAGGATGGTCTGGCGGCGCTGATCGTGACCCTGATGCTGATACCGCAGAGCCTGGCCTACGCCATGCTCGCCGGCCTGCCGCCGGTCACCGGTCTGTATGCGAGCATCTTGCCGCTGCTGGCCTATGCCCTGTTCGGCTCCAGCCGTACCCTGGCGGTCGGCCCGGTGGCGGTGGTATCGCTGATGACCGCGGCCGCCCTGGCACCGCTATTCCCCGCCGGCAGCGCCGAATATATCGGCGCTGCCATGTTGCTGGCCCTGTTGTCGGGCCTGCTGCTCGCCGCCATGGCGCTGTTGCGCCTGGGCTTTCTCGCCAACTTTCTCAGCCACCCGGTGGTGTCCGGTTTTATCAGCGCCTCGGGGATTTTGATCGCAGTCGGTCAGCTCAAGCACCTGCTGGGGGTATCAGCCTCCGGTGAGAGCCTGCGGCAGATCCTGCCACAGCTCTGGCAGAGCCTGCCGATGATGCATTGGCAGACCCTGCTGATCGGCCTGCTTAGCCTGGCCTGGCTGTGGTGGGCGCGTGGCCGCCTCAAGCCGTTGCTGCAGCGCCTGGGGCTGTCCGCGCCCATGGCCGGCAACCTGGCCAAGGCCGGCCCGGTGCTGGCCATAGTGGTCGCCATCGTCGCGGTGTCGCTGCTGCAGCTGGATCAGGCCGGGGTCAAAGTGGTCGGAGCCATTCCCCAGGGGCTGCCGGGCCTGACCCTGCCCACCCTGGACCTTGGTCTGGCCCTGCAACTGCTGCCGGCGGCACTGCTGATCAGCCTGGTGGGCTTCGTCGAATCGATCTCCGTAGGCCAGACCCTGGCCGCCAAACGCCGCCAGCGCATCGAACCCGACAACGAACTGCTCGGCCTCGGCGCGGCCAACCTCAGCTCGGCATTCAGCGGTGGCTTCCCGGTTACAGGCGGCTTCGCCCGTTCGGTGGTCAACCATGATGCCGGCGCGCAGACGCCCATGGCCGGGGTGTTCACCGCCGCCGGTATCGCGCTGAGCGTGATGCTGCTGACCCCCTTGCTGCACAACCTGCCCCAGGCGGTGCTGGCCGCCACCATCATCGTCGCGGTGCTCAGCCTGGTCGATCTCGGTTCCTTACGCCGCACCTGGCGCTACTCGCGGCAGGACGGCGCGGCGCAGCTGGCAACCATCCTCGGCGTGCTGCTGATCGGCGTGGAGGCCGGCATCCTGCTTGGTGTCGGCCTGTCGCTGCTGCTGTTTCTCTGGCGCACCAGCCAGCCGCATATGGCCGTGGTCGGCCAGGTGCCGGGCAGCGAGCATTTCCGCAATGTCGAGCGCTTCG
The DNA here is from genome assembly GCF_963970915.1 of Pseudomonas sp. EA_105y_Pfl2_R69. Classification (NCBI taxonomy): domain Bacteria; kingdom Pseudomonadati; phylum Pseudomonadota; class Gammaproteobacteria; order Pseudomonadales; family Pseudomonadaceae; genus Pseudomonas; species Pseudomonas sp. EA_105y_Pfl2_R69. The sequence continues at coordinate 383,586 of NZ_CAXAOO010000003.1, read as the reverse complement.
CCGTGATCGAGTCGCCCAGCGTGCTGTCACTGCGGGTCGACGAGAGCCTGTACTTCCCCAATGCGCGCTACCTGGAAGACCGCATCGGCGAGCTGATCGCCAACCGGCCATTGGTCCGCCATCTGGTGTTGATGTGTTCGGGGGTCAACCTGATCGACGCCAGCGCCCTGGACTCGCTGGAGGCCATAGTCGAGCGCCTGCGCACCGCCGGCGTGCAGTTGCACCTGTCCGAGGTCAAGGGCCCGGTGATGGACCAGCTGCGCCGCTCAAGCTTTCTCGACGACTTTGGCGGGCAGGTGTTTATCAGCCAGTTCCAGGCCCTGCAAACCCTGGCCCCGCAAGCCGCCCAGCAACCCCTGGAGCACGACCGTCAGCGCGCCGATGCTCAGCCTCACAGCGAAGGGAAAATCTTATAAAAGGCCATGTCCCTGAACATTGTTGCGCTGGGACATCGGTGCCCAGGTGCACCCTACGGAGTCAGCCTCTAGATTTAGGTGCCGGGTGCCTGAACGCAGCAGAGTACGGGGATAGCGCTTTTTAAACGGCCTGCTAGTGCCTGCCGCCGTTTCGTCATGATCGAACGGCAGCAGGCCCCTGGCAATCAGCTGTACTTGGTAAAGATGGCCCGCACCTGGGCGAGCTTTTCCTGATTGCTCTGCTCCGGGCTGAGGATTGCTTCCTCGGCCAGGCAGATGAGCATTTCCTGATAGGCCTTATCCAGCGCCTTGCGCGCGGCGCTGAACTGCTGGGCAATGGCCTCGCATTGATCGCCGCGCTTGATCATGGCCTGGATGCCGCGCACCTGGCCCTCGACACGGGCCAGACGCTTGAGTAGGGAATCTCGGTGTTTCAGCTGTTCTGATTCAATCATTTCCAACTTCTACAGTACGGCGCAATGTGAAGGCACCGCGCAGCTCGCCCAGGGCAAAGCCGCGGGCCTCGTCTTGCGGGTAGCCTACATCAATCACCGCAGCCAGCGCCGGCTCTATGTGTTTGCCGTGACAGGCCAGGCAAGGCTCACCGGTGGCAATGGCCTTCATCATGCGGAATTCGCCATCGACCGTTTCCGCTTGTACCAGATCGGCAAGCGCTTCGCCCGCCTCTGCGCGCTCGGCAAACAGCTCCAGCACACGCCGCTCCCAGGCATCGGGGGCGTTCGCCGGGTTGCGCACTTTCAATGCGGTGCGCCCGACAGTCCATGGGCTTTTGCTGTGCTCGGCAGCAATCTGCGGGGCCGACAACCGACAGGCCTCCACGGCCTTGGCGGGCCCACCGGCCTGCATCGCCGCTTTGACGGTGCCCAATAGCTGCTGCTGAAAGGCCGGAATCAGCGCGGCACCCTCGGCAGTCAGGGCCTGATAACTGTCGGCATAAGCCGCCATGTTCAGCGAAGCCAAAAGCACTGCTGCAGTGAAGCGCATACATCCTCCCATTGCCCATTGAAGTATACCCACGGGGGTATACTGCCACAGTTGCCTAAGGCTGGCGCAAGGATAAAAGCGCGCGGCCGATCCATAGCTCGGGGGGGAGGGTCAGCAGCACCAGCGCCGAAAGAGCCGGTAATCGGCCAGCCGGCGCAACGCCACTCGCGGCCCTCTGCATTGCCGTAGCACCAGCACCCACCGGCCTGCATGGCATCACTCTTGCCTATCACTCTGCATCGACTCATCAGATCGACAGGATTCGTTCCTGCAAGGCAATGGCGCCTGAACCCGCTGCGGAAAGCGCGCAGGGCTTCAGGCGTTTTTTTTGGTGACTGGAGTACCGCACCCATGAAGTGGCTAACCTACCCCGGGCTTCTGCTCCTGCGCGAACTGGGCATGAGCGGCATGATCCGCCTGCAATTGCTGGTGGCGCTGGCCGGCTTCGTGTCGATGGGCCTGCTGCCCCAGCTGCCCAGCGCTCCGCTCTGGGCCCTGCTGGCCTATCTGGCCATTGCTTCGCTGTGGTCGCTGGCGCAGGAGCTCGAGCGCCTCCAGCAGTATTGCGCAAGCGCCACGCCGCAAGGCGCGCAGCAACCCTTCGGCGGCGCGCAATGGCTGTTGCTGCAGCCTATCGGCCGCAGCCTGCAACAGTGGCTGCATCAGGCCCAGCGCCAGCAGCAGCTGTTGCAGCAGCGTCTGGATGAAATCTCCCACTCCTCCCACGAGCTCGAGCAGAGCGCCGCCCTGGTGACCCGCAATGCCGAGGGGCAGAGCGAGTCGGCCACCGTCGCCGCCGCGGCGGTCGAGCAGCTGAATGTCAGCATTGTCCAGGTGGCGGTGCTGGCAGATGAGTCGCGGCAGACCAGCGTACTGGCCAGCGGGCAGCTGGCCGACAGCATCGAGCAGCTCACCAGTTTGGTGCAGCAGGTGTCCGAGATGGCGCAGCAGGCCATAGCCACCAACGAGCTGATCCTGCAATTGCACAACAACTCGCACACCATCAATGAGATGTCCGGCACCATCCGCGGCATCGCCACGCAGACCAACCTGCTCGCCCTGAATGCCGCCATCGAGGCCGCGCGCGCCGGGGAAAGCGGCCGCGGCTTCGCCGTGGTGGCCGACGAGGTGCGCCGCCTGGCCCTGCACAGCCAGGAGTCGGCGGCCGAAATCAGCCGCAATATCGAATCCGTCCAGCAGCATATCCACAGCGCCACGGTGCAGGTCTCCAGTCTCGCCGAGCTGGCCCACCGCAGCGCAGACAGCTCGGCCAGGGTGCGCGAGCTGCTCGCTCAGGTGCAGCAGCGCACCCGCCACCTCACCGAGCAGGTCGAACAGGTGGCGGTCAGCACCGAGCAGCAAGGCAAGGCCGTGGCGGAAATCGCCGAGCTGGCCGACCGCGTGCGCCAGGGCAATGCCGACAACCTGCAGGCGGCCGATCAGGCGCGCACCATCGCCCACCATCTGGCTCATCTGACGGGGTAAGCAACATGCCTGAACTCACCACGTTACTGGCCAGCGTCGCCACCCTGCTGCTGCTCGGCCTGCTGTGCTACGCCCTGCATCGGCGCATGCGCCTGCAGAAACTGCAGCACAGGCAGTTGAACATCCGCCAGCTAAGCCTGCTGCGCGCCCTGATTGCCGGCCTGCAGCGCCACCGCGGCCTGAGCAATGGCGTGCTCTGCGGCGACCAGAGCCTGAGCCAGGACCTGGCCACCACCCGCCAGGAACTGGACCGCCATATCGGCACCGCCCAGGCCCTCACCAGCACCCATAAAGATGCCTGGAGCGGCCTGATCGATCACTGGTCGCGGATGCGCGACGGCCGCAGCAGCGACCCGGCCAACAACCTGGCGCAGCACCACCTGATCATCCGCAACAGCATCTTCCTGATGGAGGATGTGGCCAGCGAAATCGACCTGAGCAACGGCCGCGCCGAGCTGAGTTACCTGCCGTGCATCTGGCGCGATGTGCTGCAGGCGGCGGAATGGGCCGGCCAGGCCCGCGCCCTCGGCACCGGCATCGCCGCGGCGGGGCAAAGCAGTGCCGAACAGCGGGTGCGCCTGCGCTTTCTCCAGCAGAAGATCCAACTGCAGGCCGGCAGCGCCTTCGACACCCTGCAGCAGCACGCGGTCCGGCACCCGCAGGCCAATGCCTTCCACCTACGCCGCTGCGAACAGGTGGTGGAAGACTTCGTGAACTGCATCGAACAGGAACTGCTCGGCCGGGAACAGCCGGCGATAGCCGCCAAGGCCTACTTCCAGCGCGCCACCCAGGCCATCGACGAGCTGCTGGCCCTGGTCGATGGAGCGCTGCAGCAGTTGCAGAGCGGGCGTTAGATAACGGCCAGACCTACCCGCCGCTAATCTCCAGCGCCGCCACGGCGGCGGAACAGCGGCCGCGGCTCGATGGCCGAGCGGCCGTAGAGCACGCTCATACCGGCCAGGCCCTTGAGCGCGTCTTCGGCGGATTTGTCCTCGCGCACGGCGTAGGCATCGAAGCCGCACTGGCGCATATGGCTGAGCTGGTCGCGCAATACATCGCCGAGCGCGCGCAATTCGCCGGTCCAGCCCAGCCGGGTACGCAGCAGGTAGGCCTGGCTGTAACCGCGGCCATCGCGGAAGCTGGGGAACTCGATGGCGATCAGCGGCAGCACCGGCAGGTAGGCGGCAATGCTTTCGACCTCGTCGTCCGGGGCCAGGCACAGGCCGTCCAGGCTGAAGCGCCGGCCCGCGAGCGTCGCCTGATCCTGGCGCGCCAGCCAGGCCGCCAGCGGCAGGATCAACGGGCCGGCGGGCCGCGCCTGGTCCGGCTCGCGCAGCCACTGCCAGGGATCATCCGCCACCACCCGGGCCTGGCCGGCGCTCAAGCGAATCAGGTTATTCATGCCGGCACCTGGGTCTTGCGATAGACCTGTTCCTTGAAGGGTTCGAGGCCGATGCGCTGCACGGTATCGACAAAGCGTTCGTCGACCTCGCGGTAGTCGCTGAAGGTCTTGACCAGGCCTTCGATCACCTCGGGAATCTGCGCCGCGCTGAACGAAGGCCCAATCACCTTGCCCAGAGCGCTGGCCTTGCCCTGGGCCCCGCCGATGGTCACCTGATACCACTCGCTGCCATTCTTATCCACGCCGAGGATGCCGATATTGCCAATATGGTGATGGCCGCAGGCGTTGATGCAACCGGAGATATTCAGGCTCACTTCGCCGAGCCTGTGCAGGGCGTCCTGGTCGGCGAAACGCTGCTGGATCGACTGGGCGATGGGGATCGACTTGGCATTGGCCAGGGCGCAGTAATCGCCGCCTGGGCAGACGATCATGTCGGTCAGCAGGCCGATATTGGCGGTACCCAGGCCATGGCCCAGGGCGCGCTGGTAGAGGCCATGCAGGTCAGCCTTGGGCACATCCGGCAGCACCACATTCTGTTCGTGGGCGATGCGGATCTCGCCGAAGCCGTAGTCCTCGGCCAGGTCGGCGATGGCGTGCATCTGCGCCGAGGTCACATCCCCGGGCGGCGAATCGGTGGCCGGCTTGGTCGACAGCACCACCGAGGCGTAGCCCGCCACCCGGTGCGGGCGCACATTGCGCGAGACCCAGCGGGCGAAGCCCGGGTCGCGGGCCAGGGCGCTGCCGTAGGCCAGGTCGGCGTCATCCAGGCTGGCGTAGGGCGGCGCGACGAAGGCCGCCGCCACCCGCCGATACTCGGCCGCGGTCAGCTCCGCCGGGCCGCCCTTGATCTGTTGCCACTCGGCCTCGACTTCCCGGGCGAAGGCCTCGATGCCCAGGGCCTTGACCAGGATCTTGATCCGCGCCTTGTACTTGTTGTCGCGCCTGCCGTGGCGGTTGTAGACCCGCAGCACAGCTTCGACGTAGGACAGCAGGTGCTGCCAGGGCAGGCCCTCGCGGATCTGCTGGCTGAGGATCGGGGTGCGCCCCAGGCCACCGCCGACCATCACCCGTAGCAGCAACTCGCCAGCCGCGTCGCGGTACAGGTACAGACCGATGTCGTGCATCATCACCGCCGCACGGTCTTCCTGCGCCGCGCACAGGGCGATCTTGAACTTGCGCGGCAGGTAGAGGAATTCCGGGTTGACCGTCGACCACTGACGGAGGATCTCCGCCAATGGTCGCGGGTCGAGCAACTCGTCGGCGGCGACCCCGGCAAAGGCCTCGGTGGTGATATTGCGTACGCAGTTGCCGGAGGTCTGGATCGCATGCATCTCAACCTCGGCCAGGCGCTCGAGAATGTCGCCGACCTGCTCCAGCGCGATCCAGTTGAACTGGATATTCTGCCGGGTCGTGAAGTGCCCGTAGTCGCGGTCGTAATCTCTGGCGATGCCCGCCAGGGTGCGCAGTTGCCGCGCGGACAGGGTGCCGTAGGGGATCGCCACACGCAGCATATAGGCATGCTTTTGCAGGTACAGACCGTTCTGCAGACGCAGCGGCAGAAACTCTTCCTCGCTCAGCTCACCACTGAGTCGCCGCTCGATCTGATCGCGAAACTGCGCCACGCGCTCGCGCACCAGGGCGCGGTCGTATTCATCGTATTGGTACATCGGCGGCCTCAGCTGTTATCGACGGCCACACTATGCGCGTGGCCCCGATAGCGAAACAGCTGCAGATCCGGCGGAAAAATACGGAGCAGATGGCCTGCTCGGCGCGTGGCTAAACGCGAGTGCCTGGGGTGCCGCGAGCGTTCTTTTTCTGCAGAATCAGCGACGCTTCGTTGTAGGCATGCTGAAAGGCGTCGCCGCCGATCCACTCCACTGCCCTGTCTTCGTCTTCATCGTGGAAGATCCCGCGGTAGGTGATCAGCAGGCCCATCATAAAGTCGGTGGCCGCGTCCTCCGCCTCCTCGGCGACCACCAGCTCCAGCACCGGGTATTGCAGGAACACCAGGCACATCGCCAGCAGGCTGATGCCCTCGCCGACTTTCATCGCCTGGAACAGATCATCGAAGTGCGCCGGGTCGAAACCGTTCTCTTCGATGTCCTTGAAGTCGAAGGTGCTCAGGTCGATTTCGACATCATCGAACGGCTCGTTGATCAGCGGATTGGCCAGCAGCGGATGGACGACATTGGCCTTGGCCTTGCCCGAACGGTTCTGCTTGGCCTTGGCTTTGGCCCGCTGGGCGCGTTTTTGCTGTTTATCTGCGGAGGCCATGGAGGCGAGTTCCTTGTGCGATGCAGCCATATCTATGGCCCAGGGTAATCGGGCGCATAGTGTATTCACTCCTGGCCGGGTTTGGCGGGCGGAGGGGATTATCCTGCTATAAACGTCCGTTTTCGACCCACAGTGGCCGATAGCTGCCCTTAGTTTCTAGGCGATTAGGTGCAACTCACTTCTTTTCCTTACCGATGCTCGGAAAGCGTTAGTCGGCTTTTCGCATGGAAGGAGTCTGATTATCGTAGGCAACGAACGCCGGCAATCACTGACCGGAATGCTCGCTGGCAAGTGCTCCTCGTAAGTTTGGCATCCTTGAAGCCGCAGTGCGGCCACGGCACCATCTTGTCCGCCTATAACGGTACGACCGTCCTCGCCTGCTACTTCACGGGTGGAAAGACAGTCTTCCAATCCTTCTTCATGTCGATGACGACCCAGTCATTGGCGGGCGCCGCATTGAGCGCCTTGTCGAGACCTCCGATCGTGCAATGCTGTGCTTTGCCTTATTGCACCTTGAGGAGGTCGGGTTCCTTCCAGCTGCCATTGAGGGCGGCTTCTGCCGGCCAGTAAAGGCGCATATAGGCGGCAAACGGTCCCTTCGGTGCGGGCAGCCAGTTCGATTCCTTGTCCTTACCGGGCGATTCGTTCTGGATGTAGATCGTGAGTCCGCCATCTGCATCTTTCTTCTGTTCGGCAGCATGGGGGAGTGATGAGGTAGCGGTTGATCGGATTGGCCACCAGCAGACTCTGCGGCAGCTTATACATCTCAGCGACCAGAAGGCCTTGACCGGCGGGTACTCGCCTTTAGCGAAATGCATCGTGTAGCGATTGGCTCCGTTAAGTGCCTCTCCTTCGCTGTCAACGCGATAGGCTGGGTACATGGCTTCTTCTTTGGCGTTGCCGTAGATTCCAAGTGTTCCGAGCCAGCGGTACAAGTAGTTGTCTTTTAAAAATTCGCGGCTTCCAAAGAGATCAGCGGCGGTAATCTTCCCTGCGGCGAATTCTTTCATGCCAGCGTCATGAGCCTTCAGGGCATCAGCGCGACCCTGCTCAATGGCGGACTTCATTTCAGGCGACAACTTGGAGGGGTCGAAGGTCTTGCCACCCTCAATACCGATCTTGGCGAAGCGTTCCCTCAGGGCCGCTTCGCTCGGCACCGTCGGGCTGTAGCCCAGCACGAAGTTCATGATGTTGAAGAACTCCAGAGAAGTCCTCTGCTCCTCCTTGCTCGGTGGCTTGATGAAATCCACGACCGGCGCAGCGGGAGGTGGTGTTGTACCCAGGAATGCGGACAGCGCCTGCACCTTCCCTTGGAAGTTGGAGGCGGCTCTTCGGAACTTTGTTGGCTACAACAACAACGAGCGCTACCACGAAGCGCTCGGAAACGTCACGCCCGCGGATGTCTACTTCGGAAGGCGGTACGAAGTGCTCACCGAGCGATCGAAGATCAAACGCAGGACGATGGAGCGAAGGAAGAAGGAGTACCTGGCCGCGAAGGCGGCTTAGGCCGGAAACAAAAACTGTCTCCTAGCGAAGAGCGATTGTTGTCCGAAAAAACCTAGACGACCTGCACTTTACTGATTCATCCTTGAACACGCGTTACTACTTCTGCCTGTGGCAGTTTCCACGAGAACAGTGTTCTCAAACCATCAGAATACTCCGCGCTAGGACAACTCCATGCACACAAGGACGACCCCATGAAATCTGCAATACTCTGCTCAGTTTTACTTGCCGCAGTCGCCGTACCGGCAGTGGCCGAGCCTCCCAAGTTAAAAATGACCACAGAAATTCCGCAGTCGATCACCACGCCGGACAAGGTGGAGACTTCCATCGGTAACCTCGAGTTCTTCGACGGCGTGCCCTCACAGCAGACAGTACAAACTCTGTACGACAACCTGGATAGCATGCGCGGCGTGCAGACTTTTCTCGCCGGTTACCCGGCCGCCTCCGCCTATGCCCTGTACGAAGGTCCAAAGGCGATAGGCGCCGACAGGCCCAACAAAATCCAGATCTTTAAACAGATGATGGATTCGAAAACATTGTTACTGACGGGTAATACGTCGACGCTCTATGCGCTCACCACTTTGGATCTGAAGACAGACGGTCCCACCGTAATCGAATTGCCGCCGGGCATGCTCGGCATGCTCGACAGCGCCTGGTTCAAATTTATCGGTAACTTCGGTGCCGCCGGGCAGGATAAAGGCAAGGGTGGTAAATACCTTGTGCTCCCGCCGGGCTACAAAGGCGACGTGCCTGACGGCTACTTCGTAGTGAAAGCCCCCACCTACCGCAACTGGGTATTTCTGCGCGGCTCCATCGCCAAGGGTATGGAAGCAGCAGTCGAGAATATCGAAAAAAACCTCAAGGTCTACCCACTGGCCAAGGCCGGCAATCCGCCCGCGACCGAATTTATCAACGCATCCGGCAAGGTGGCAAATTTCATTCCCGCCAATGATTTCACCTTCTTTGAACAGCTGAATGCTGTGGTCCAGTACGAACCCATCGAATCTCTGGAACCGGAGACCCGCGGCCTTTTCGCTTCAGTCGGCATCATCAAGGACAAGCCGTTCGAGCCAGACGCGCGCATGAAGAAACTGCTCACCGAAGCCGTCGCCATCGGCAACGCCACCGCCCGCGCCATCACCTTCTACCCCCGTAACCCGGGCAACTACATCTACGGCGAGGACAGCGGCTGGCTGATGGGTTATGCGGACAAGAACACCACATTTACCTACGACGGCGCCTACGATATAGACGCCGCGACCCTGTTCCATTACAACGCCATCGGTGTCACCCCGGCAATGGCGCTCACCCGCCCCGGCGTTGGCTCCGACTACGGCCTTCTCAGTACCGACTCTGAAAAGCGCGCGCTGGATGGCTCCAAAACCTACCGCCTGACCCTGCCGCCTAATGTGCCGGTCAAGGATTTCTGGGCAGTGACCATCTACGACACCCAGACCCGCTCGCAGCTGCAGACCGATGAGCAGTTTCCCACCCTCGGCAGCCAGACGGAGGGCATGCAGAAGAATGCCGACGGCTCCTACGATATCTACTTCGCGCCCAAGCCACCCAAGGGTAAAGAGGGCAACTGGCTACAGACGATCCCCGGCAAGAGCTGGTTGATATTGCTGCGCATGTACGGCCCGGAGCAGGCGTGGATTGATAAGACCTGGCGGCCAGGGGAAGTCGAACTGGTGGAGTGACCCGGCACAATTTGCTTGCTCTGGTCAGAAATTAGCTGGCTCGCTGTGATCAGCGAGCCAGTTTTTATAGGGAAGTGTTTTATGGGGAGCTTTTAAAGCGCCCGGCAAGCGGCCGCTTCTGGCTGACTTCTGCCGGTCATGACAGGCAGGAGTCGGCCAAAAGCATCCAGTCACGTCAGGTTACTTTCGACCAGATGCTGCCTGTCGCAGAGGCGGGTGGACAAGTAAACGTTGTCCACCCTACAGATCTGCCGAGATCGCGTAGGCTGCGAAGCATTTCCCTCCGTGAAGATGCTCAGGCTAATTGCTACGCAGCATCATGAGCCCAAGGTGGGACGATCGTCCTCGCCTGCTACTTCACGGGTGAAAAGACAGTCTTCCAATCCTTCTTCATGTCGATGACGACCCAGCCATTGGCGGGAGCCGCATTGAGCGCCTTGTCGAGAGCGCCGATCGATGACTGGCGATCGTAGGCATATTCACGCGCTTCGTCGGTATGGTGAACGATCGCGCCCAGCCGTGGACCATCGCCCGCCGTCGTCCATTGCAGCATCTGCAGGTCGCCGTCGGAATTTCCGAACGCGGCGATCGGACGCTGGCCGATATGGAGATTGATCCCCACCGGCTTTCCGCCCTCGTCGTTGATAAACCCCAGTTCCGGCAGGCGCAACAGACTCGGCTTGCCGTCGATTATCTCGAACTTGGTCTTGAGGTTTGAGCCAACGACGTTGGGCGGCGCAATACCATAGACCTGCTGCGTCCATGGGCGCATAAACTCAACGCCGCCGCCTGACACCAGATAGGTGCTGAAGCCGTTGGCCCGCATGTAGTCGAGCAATTCGAGCATGGGCTGATAGGCAAGATCGGTATATTTGCGTTTGAAGCGAGGGTGTTCGGCCTCTGCGATCCATTGCGTCACGATGATCTCGAACTCGGCGGGTGTCATGCCAGCGTGAGTCACTGCCATCAGTTCGAGAAGGCCGTCGTAACCTGACGCCAATAGCGTCTTCGTGTCGCCCTCGATCGCGGCCTTGAGCGCAGGGTTCTTAAGCCATTCCGGGTGCTCTGGTGCCAGCGCTTTCACCCGATCGAGCGAGAAAGCTACCTGGGTGTACATAGGCTGCTCAACCCAGAGCGTCCCGTCATTGTCGAATACCGCGATGCGATTTTCCGGGCTGACGAAATCCTTGCTTGCGGGGTCAGTCACCTTTTCCACGAAGGAAGTTATCGCCTGCTTCGTCGCGCCGTCGTTCCAGGACGCCAGCGGCTCGCTATGGGTCGCAGCAACGGCCGGCAATACGGTCGCCAATGCCAACAGGCCGGCAACTGCAGTTGCGGCCATGCCGCGACGGATACTTGGGATCATTTCGAGCATGTGTGGTCTCCATCAGCCGGGGTAGACCCACATCATTGGGTCAACCCTCGGGACATTTATCGAGATAGCTTGATACAGGTCAAAAACGGGCTGCTCTCTAAAGGAAGGCGGCCCGCTTGGTCAACGATCTAATACGGTTACTCGACCGCCTCGATCTCGCCCGGCCGCCAGGTCTTGTTGATCCACGGCTCCAGCGGTCCGTACATGCGTAGGATCACGAACCAACTTTTGCCCGGCACTGTCGCCAACCAATTACCCTCTTTTCCCGCCGGCGCTTTCGGCGCGAAATAGAGATCGTAGGAGCCGTCAGCATTCTTCTTGATGCCCTCAGACTGGCTGCCGACAGTCGGGAATCGCTGACTGGTCTGCAGTTGCGAGCGTGTCTGGGTGTCATAGATGGTGACGGCCCAGAAGTCATTCACCGGCACATTCGGCGGGAGGTGCAATTTGTAGGTTTTGCTGCCGTCAAACGGCTGTTTGTTGGCATCCACGACCGCCAGTGCATAGTCAGAGCCCGCGCCCGCATGGGTGGTGGCCATTGCCGGGGTTACGCCACCGGCATTGAAGTAGTAAAGCGCACGAGCATCCAGGTTCATGGTGCCGTCGGCCTCAAAACTGGTGTTCTTGTTGGCAAACGCCGTAGACCAGATGCTCTTGGGGTCGTCCGGGTAGATATTCACACCGGCGATGCGGGGATGGTAGGTGATGACCCGTGCCGTGGCCGCACCGAGCGTGGCGGCTTCGGTCAGCAGCTTCTTCATGCGCGCGTCGGGCTTGAACGGCTGGCCCTTGACGATGCCGATGGCAGCCAGCTCACCACGTACATCAGGGCTGATAGCGTCGATCGGTTCCTGCTGGACGATGTCGCTAAGGTACTCGAAATAGCTGAAATCGCTGGGAAGGATGGTGTTGAAAGCCTTCATGGAGACGTTTACAAATTCGGTCGGTGCCGGCTTGTTGGCTTCTTTTAGCGGATAGACTTTCAGACCTGACGTGATGTTCTTGACCGCCGGCTCCAGCCCATCTTTGATCGAGCCGCGCAGGAACAGAAAGTTGCGGTTGGTCGAAGGCTTGAGTAAGAAATACCCGTCGGGCACTTCACCTGCATATCCCGGTGGCAACACTAGGTATTTACCACCCTTGCCCTTGTCCGGCCCGGTGACGCCCATGTTGCCGGCGAAGCGCTGCCAGGCATCATTGAGGAAGCCGAGCATGCCGGGTGGTATTTCGATCACAGTCGGGCCGTCTTTGGCCAGGTCGGTGTAGGTATAGGCGTAGAGCGTCGAGGTGTTGGCCGTGACCACCAGGGTCTGCGAATCCATCAGCCCTTCGAAAACAGCGACCTTGTTGGCACCCTGGGCACCGGCACCGTCCAAGCCCTTGCGCACGCTGTACATCGACACGGCGCCCAGATTGTCCAAAAACACGTCGGTCCCGCGCATCCGGTCGAGATTGTCATAGACGTTTTCGACGGTCGCGGCGTTGGCCGGCACGCCGTCGAAGAACTCCAGCTTGCCGATTGATGTATCGACCTTGTCGGGGATGGAAATCGATTTCAGGGTGTCAGGAGATACTTGGGCCTGTGCGACCTGGATACCCGGCAAGGCCAGCATGGTTGCCAAGGCAAGGGCATTGAATGGATAGAAATTCTGTTTCACGAGGTGCTCCTTAGGTGCGCCATCAAGCAGGGTTGATTAGGAAAATAAAGTGGTCGCAGATCGACCACCCCTAAATACCCTGCGTTCATGCGATTGAGTCGGTAGTACTGGCTGGTTTATTCAGCCAGTACGATCTCGCGTTCCGGCTTACGGGTTTCTTTTTGTCGGTGGCACCGGGAATACTCAGTCGCCATCAATGAAATTGTCCAAGTTGACGACGATGGCGTTTCGCGCCATGACTGTCATGGGCAGCGTGGAAAATGTGAAATGGATGCAATTGCGCTCCGAAGAGTCGATTGATTCATTACATTTTCCTCTGGGTGAAAAATGGGCTGTGACGCGGCATGCTTATTTAGCCACCACGATACCCGGCGGCGTCCACGTGCCTTTTCCAACCGGAAGGACCGACAGCGCTTCGGTGGCCGGCTTCGGCCAGTACAGGCGCATGACCAAGTAAGCGGTGTCATTCGGTGCCGGCAACCAATTTGCTTCCTTGTCCTTACCTGGCGAATCCTTCTGGATATAGATCGTCAGCGATCCGTCGGCATTCTTCTTCATCTGCGAGGCCATCGCCGTATTGACCAGATAGCGGTTGATCGGGTTTTCGACCATCAATTGGGACTTGCCGTAATACATGGTCACCGACCAGAACGCGTTCACGGGTGGCATTTGCCCCGCGGCGAAGGTGAGCGTGTAATTGTGCTTACTGGTATCGATGGTGTTGCCGTTGACATCCAGACGGCCCAATGGATAAACGGCCTCGGCAGCATCGTTGCCGTAGATGCCCGCCTTAGCGGTGGCGGCACGCATCACCCAGTCGCCGTTGTAATGGTCTCGATCACCTGGCAACGAGCCAAGCTGCCAGCCATTGGCGTCGGTCATGCCGGAGGCCAGATAGGTGTCGACCTTCTTGTCTCCAGCTTTCATCGCCTCGACCATCGCTTGCTGGAGTTCGGGTGACAGGCTCTGGATGTCGAATTTCTTGCCGGGAGCGATATCGATCGAGGCCAGCTTTTTACGGATGTCCTTGTCCTCATCCGCTTCGGGAACGTATTCAAGCGCAGCGCCGAGATAGGTCCAGAAATTCGCCTTGATTCCGGCCGTGGTCGCCGGGAGGAAACCGGGATCCGCCGCCGCAACCGGTACCGGTTGGCCCAAGAATGCCGACAGTGGCTCAGCTTTGTACTGGGCCTGGATCTTCTCCACATTGGGCATGTCCGCAGGGTCAATCAACTGGGTACGGAATGCTGCGAGGCTGAACGGGGTGAGTGACTGGAAGACCTTGTCGATACCCGCTGGCTTTTCACCTGTCCAATCGGGTCCGACGATCATGTAATTGCCGGCTTTGTTGCCGGTGGCACGACTGCCAATGTAGCCGTAGTTGTAGGTGTGGCCGTCGGCCAGCATCACCGAGTAGTAACGGTCCTCAGACACCGCCGGCACCGAGATCACAATGGGCTCGGCACGCAGATCCAGCCACAGGAAAGAATAGGGTGTATCACTGTTGGCGGTAACAACTGCGGTGTCCTTGTAGGTGAACACCCGCGCTAGGTTTTTGATTTGGTTGAACGGCGCTTTGAACTGGCTTGAGTTCGGATCGACCGCGTATTCATTCATGATCGCGTAGTTCATCACCAGCGGTAGGCCATAGATGTAACCTTCTTCGGCGATGGCCCGCAGCTCGGTGGGTGTGACGTTGCTAACTTGAGCGTCCGCCGCTATCGCCTGCTCATGCTTGCCTCCAGCCAGAGAGGCGACCACTGCAAGGGCTACTGACCCAAAAAAACGTCCTGTGTTTCTCATGTTTCGCATCCTTTCAAAAAAGCCTTACCGCATCAGGCCTCCAGTTGCAGATGCGAACCGACTCATGTGAGACGGCCCGCATCGTTCATTCACCGGAGTCGCGTCATTCCACTAATTCGATTTCGCTCGGACGCCAGGTCTTGTCAAACCATGCTTCTTCTGGCCCGTAAAGCCGCAGAGCCGTGCTCCAGCCCTTGCCGGGAACGGTCTGCACCCAGTTGGCCTCGTGGCCCTTGGGCGCGGTCGGGCCGAACCAGATATCAACCGAGCCGTCGGGGTTCGTCACGATCCCCTTCTTTTCGCTGCTGATGCTCGGATACTGCTGGTCGGTCTGCAGCATGGAGCGGGTCTGGTTGTCGTAAACCACAAACGACCAGAAATCCTTGGCCGGAACGTTCGGCGGCAGGTGGATCTTGTAGGTCTTGCTGCCATCCATAGGCTTGCCGTCGGAATCAACGAAAGCAAGCGCGTACTGCGAGCCTTTGCCGAGAATTTTCAACGACATCGCCGGGGTAACGCCGGTGGCGTAAAAGAGCATGTGGACCAGGGCATCGGTATTGTCCACGCCTGGCTGGGACTGGAATTTGTAATTATCGCCTACGAAACCCTGGACCCAGGCGCTGCCGGGGTAGTACGCGATGTCTTCGGGATACTTGAACACCAACGCGCGCGCAGTGGCATCGCCGACCGCCGCCGCTTCAGTGAGGATCTTTTTCATCCGCTCATCGGGGTTGAATTCCTTGCCCTTCTCGATGCCCAGCGCGGCAAGCTGACCCAAGATGGCCGGATTGAAGGCTTCATTGGGCTCGTACTGGACGATGTTGTTGATGTCCTCGTAGAACTTAAAGGTACCGGCACCGATGGTGTTGAAGTGCTTGCCGGAAGCATTGATAAACTTCATCGGCGGCGGGTTGGCCGCGTCCTTCAGGCTATAGATCTTGGCGTGTTTCTTGGTCGCTGCCACGGCCGAGGCCGTACTGCCGTCCTTGATGAAGCCGCGCCAGAACACCAGGTGACCGTAAGTCTTGGTGTGGTAGACGAAATAGCCTTCCGGTATGTCGCCCTTGTAGCCGGGCGGCACCAGCAGGAATTTACCGCCCTGACCCTTGTCGGGCCCGACCCGACCGAAATCTGCCACGTAATGGAACCAGTGGTCGTCGATGAGGCCGAGCACGTCTGGCGGCGTCTCCAACACGACCGGACCATCCTTCACGTCCACCCACATTACGCTGTAGATGCTTTCGGTATTGGGGGTGAGGAAGAGCGACTTGGAATCCATCAGGTCTTCGAAGAGCGCCACGGTCTGGTTGTTGTCCACGCCGATGCTGGCCAGGCCCTGGCGAAGGCCCTCGGTCGAGCTGCCTCCGGTCGCACTGAGGAAGACGCTCACGCCACGCTGGAAGGCGAGGTTGTCATAAACCTTCTGCACCGTCTCGTCGCTCGGGAAACCGTCATTGAACGTGAGTGTGCCAATGCGCGACTCCACGGTATCGGGCGTGGTGATTTCCGCTGGGATCGGCGTGGTCATTTTCATCTTCGGCACGTCTTGCGCCGCTGCCATACCTGCTGCCAGCGCACAGGTAAACGCAGTAGCCAATACGGGCATGGTTTTCATCTTAATCTTCATGATCTGTTCCTTTAATCAATAGCTCCGGCTGACTGCTCAGCATGCATTGAACCCTGCAAACCGGATTTTTTAGTGACACCGCCAGAACAAATAAGCGTTACATATGCCTTCGGGATGATAGTCAGCCAGAACTAGGTGACTATTTCGGGTCATCCCTAGGGGCGGTTAATCACTGTTTGATACCCCTTCGCTAGCCTGATAAAGCTCACCGGGCTGGCGACAGGGCTGACGCTCACTTAAATGTCAGTACGTCTTGGGTTAGGCCGTCGATCACCGACTTCAAATCATCTGCAGTTATCGTCTGCTTGTCGTTGCTCAGGGTTTTACCAAAGCCCTTACGCACTACGCGCAAAACGGGTTTGCCTGTAGAGGAGTCGATGATTTCGCCCTCTAAATACAGCTCGGTGTTCTGATCACGCTCACCGGCAGCTGTCATGGCACCTGCAAACACCAAAGCAACCGGAATGATTTCGTATGGCTTGAGCCCTTCGGTACTGGCATTGACGCCGGTAATGGCACCACGAAACTCCAAGGTGCGGGGGCCAGCGCCGAAACCTACTGGTTTCAAACGGCTGAACATGGCTGAGGACAAGCGTTTATTGGTGTATGCCAAAAGATCTTGCAAGGTCTGCTGGCTGAGACGATCAGTCGGCTGCGGCTCGGGGTAAAAGCGAACCGGTTGGAAGATGATCTTGTCATAGTTAGCCACATCAAACGCAGGGTCTACCCAGCGCAATACTTTGTTGCCACTCGCCGTTTTAGTCGCGGTCAAACCCTCATAGCTGGAAAGAAAGCCCGAGTACTGAGATTGGCTGACGGTCTTGGTGGTACAGCCGCTTAGCGCCACAACCGCCGTCAAAAGACCGCCTAACATCATTGTTTTTGCTTTCATTGATAAAGCTCCATGTGGCTGAACAGATGTTTTTAAAAAGAGTGAATCGATGATTGGCCGCACCAGGTGCTGCCTGCGCTCATGCCGGCACTGCGTTAACGCGGGAACAGCAAGGTGATGGCTGCGCGGAACCCCCAACCGTCGGCCCCGTTTTCAGTGCTGTCGAGCCAGTAACGTGGGCCCAATTGAATGCTCAACGGTTGACCACCCAGCTTGAGCAATTGGGTGACGGTCAGGTTGACCGGCACCGACCATTCTTTGGCCTGCCAGTCATAGGAGGATTCGGTGTTAATGCCAAAGGTGGTGTACGTGGAGGTGGTGTACGACAGGAAGGGCTGCAGGAAACTGGCATTGATCTTTTCTCGGCCATCGGCCGGGCTACCCTCAAGTGACCACAGGTGGTTTGCCAAGGCTCCGTAGGTCCACCCGTTGGCTTGTTTCAACGCAACGGCTGTCGGGCCGGCGGCCCATTGGTCGTTGGTCAATAGGTCATCACTGCCTGTCGGCATCAGAAAGACAGGACCCGCGCCCCAGATCCAACCGCTCTCGGTTTTTGCTTTAGGCGAGAAAAAAAGACTCTGGGTTATGTCACCGAGCCCCGACTTATCCGCCAGGCCATTCGGCGCCAGGCTGCGCTGATCAATCACGGGCAAAATGGTACGTGAGATCAAGTTCCAGTCTTCGTTGATGGAAAACGGTAACACCGGCTGGATATTGGTGACTGCCTGGATGCCGTCGTTGGTTGGCCCCATGTGCTGGTTCCAGTTGAACTGAATAGGCAGGCTGTAGAGCGCGGCTATCGGGTTTTGGGCTTTTTGCGCAAGGTCAGCCGTGTCATCCGCCATACCTGTGCCGGCCCATACACAAAGGCTTGCCGCCACAAGTCCCGTATATTTCATGACTTCTATTCCTTTTAACCGTTAGTCTGCTGTTTTTTAGCAGGTGTAATGCCGCTCCGAGGACGAATGTCAGAAGCGCCAGGTCGCGTTGACGCTTACAGCCTGTATCCACGCGTCTTCGATCTCGCCGGAGACGCGTTTGGGGTCGTTACGGGGTAATTGCTTCTGTTGGTCGATTTCCATGTCGCCCATCCACACCAAGGCATAGCTCAGATTCACATCGGTCTGCGGGTCCAGTGCATAAGTCAGGCCCGTACCGAAACGCCAGGTCGAGCCCAGCGGCATAGTAAAGGTGCGATCTTCATCGCTGACTGGCGAGCTGTCATAACCCACACCCAGGTTCCACAGTAGCTGTTTGCTGGCCTGGTACTGGGTACCCAGGGAGAGATGCCAGGTGTCTTTGAAGTTGGCATCGGCCGTAGCCGACACCGGGTTGCCGCTGTCTATTTGCACACCGACGTGACCAAATCGCGACCAGTCTTGCCAGTTGGCGCTGGCCAAAACGGCCCACTGCTCATTTAGCGCGTGATAAAGGCTAAGGGTGAGTGTTTGCGGCACATTCATGGTGAGCGTGGTGTCAGCACCAATAATGCCGGCGGCTTGCAGCCCGTTGTTGATCAATGGGCTAAGCCCTTCTGGTGACAACGCATCTTCGAATTCCAGCTCGATTTCACTGGCGTAATTCAAGCCGATTCGTGTGCCCTGCCAGGGTTGGTAGATCACCCCAAGATTGGCGCCAAAACCCCAGTCGTTGCTTTTATACGTCATCGTGCCATCGGGGTTGTTACGCAGATCGAGCGGGGTGTTATCAATGGCGAGCTGCGACTCGAGCATGGCGTACATCGCACGCAGACCGAGTCCCAACGACCATTGATCGTTAAATCGATAAGCCACACTAGGCTGCAGGGTCAGGCCCAGCAGTGCATCATTTTGAGTGAAGTAACGCCCCGACCAGTCGTTTTCATAATCGATGGCCAAACCAAAGTCGCCATAACTGGCAAAGCCTACATGCCAGTTTTCGTCGAGCTCATGAGAGACGAACAAGCTGCCGCCCGGTGCCCACTCCATCAAAGTACCGCTGTCTCTGCCGGGCACATTGCTGTTGCTGTCCTGAGTGAACTCCAAGTTGCTGTGCAGTAACTGCAAGCCACCGACGATCTGGGTACCGGGCAGGTAACTCATACCTGCCACGTTGCTGGCTAACGTGCCGGGGTTCTGCGCCCGTGCAGCCGCACCGGCATTAGCCAGACCCGCGTTGTCGTTAGCCACTTCGTACATGAACAGGCCACCGGCCATAAGCGGCGCACTTGCCAAGGCTCCAACGAGAATACCGAGCTGACCGCCGCGGACGAATGACTTGTGCATTTCAGAGTACCTTTCCGAATCACTACTTGGCGTAGTCATTGTCGTTTTATGCTAGACAAAGATATGGTCTCGCCTAGCAATAAGTACAAGGAATATACGTGCCTCGTTGACAGCGCGCTATAGATACAGCGAAACGATATTTTCGCCTGCGCCCCTCTAACCGAGTTGTCTAACACTGGTAGCCTGTGCGCCCGGGCAGCGATGTACTGGAAGTTCACGCTTTAAATATCACTGAAGCGGACTAGCTTTAGTATCCACTGGGCGATAGCTGTGACCACTGCTCTGGCTAACCATCCTTGTCTTCCCAAACGTGGAGGACTTGCCATGAACATTATCGCCACCTATGGCACTCACACGATGAGACGTACGAAGGCATCACTGATCTATCGCTGGACGAAGAACCTACGTGCGGTTCAATTACTGCTAGGCCATACGAAGCTGGAGAGCACCGTGCGATACCTCGGGATCGGGGTTGATGACGCCTTGGAGATGGCGGAGCAGACCGAGGCTTGACCATGTATAGCGACGGTCGAAATTAGACCGTCGCTAACCGGCCAGAAGCCCCCTTCTAGACAGACCGCTTTTGGCCGATTGCCGCCCCCCACACACTAAAGCCAGATATCCCCCATCATCTGATCCGCTTTTTATTTGAAAACCTGAGTCTGTTATCCAAATACCCGCGCTCGCATCATTCGCCTCGCCTGATAAAGCCCGACGAGGCCCGTAATGAGCGAACGTATTCCCGCGCAGATCATCGAGACCATCGACCCGCGCCAGCCTATCCGCCTGACCCCATCCCAGGCTGGAGGACCGATTCACACCCGCAGTTTTAGCGGCCGTTTTCGCAATCTGCGCCTGTACGGTGCGGGCTTGCTGTTTCTGATCTTCTTCGGCACCGCCTGGCTGGACTGGGACGGTCGCCAGGCGGTGCTGTGGAACCTGGCCGAGCATCGCTATTACATCTTCGGCGCGACCTTCTGGCCGCAGGATTTCACCCTGCTCTCGGCGCTGTTGATCATCGCCGCCTTCGGCCTGTTCACCATCACCGTGGTGGCCGGACGCGTGTGGTGTGGCTACACCTGCCCGCAGAGTGTGTGGACCTGGGTGTTTATGTGGGCGGAGAAAATCACCGAGGGCGAACGCAATCAGCGGGTCAAGCTGGATGCCGCGCCCTGGTCGCTGAACAAGCTGGCGCGGCGCAGTGCCAAGCATGGGATCTGGCTGGCGGTCAGTCTGCTGACGGCGCTGACCTTTATCGGTTACTTCACGCCGATCCGCACGCTGGCCAGCGACCTGCTGCGCCTGCAACTGGAGGGCGGAACCCTGGTGTGGGTGCTGTTCTTTATGGCTGCCACCTACCTCAACGCCGGCTGGCTACGCGAGAAGGTCTGCGTGCATATGTGCCCCTACTCGCGCTTTCAGAGTGCGATGTTCGACGATGACACCCTGCTGGTAGCCTACGACGCCAAGCGTGGCGAAGGCCGTGGCCCGCGCAGGAAGGACAGCGACCACAAGGCCGAGGGCCTGGGCGACTGCATCGACTGCCAGATGTGCGTGCAGGTGTGCCCGACCGGTATCGATATCCGCGACGGCCTGCAGATCGACTGCATCAGCTGCGCCGCCTGCATCGACGCCTGCGACGGGGTCATGGACAAGATGGGCTACGCCAGAGGCCTGGTCGGCTATCACTCCGAGCGCGAGCTGCAAGGCGGCAAGACCCACTGGCTGCGCCCGAGACTGGTCGGCTATGGCATCGCGCTGGTGTTGATGCTCGCCGCCTTCGTCTGGGCCTTGAGCGCGCGCTCGATGCTGTCCATCGATTCGGCCAAGGACCGCAGCATGTACCGTGAAAATCAGCTGGGGCAGATCGAGAACACCTACCTGCTCAAGGTAATCAACAAGACCCAGCAGCCGCAGCGCTATGGCCTGACGCTAGTCGACAGCCCCGGCCTGCGCCTGGATGCACCACCGCAGCTGCAGCTCAACCCTGGGGAAATCCTCGATGTGCCGGTGACCCTGGTGCAGCTGGTCGAGCAGGCTACCGGCGCGGCCAGGCCGGTGCGTTTCGAGCTAAGCAACCTGGCCGATGCGGATGAGCGCGCGCACAGCCAAAGCGTGTTTATCGCCCCGCGCGGGCGCTGACAGTCGCATGGCGCGGCAACTCCCCGTAGAGTGCGCTGATCTGCTGAGCGCCCCTACGAATACGATGAAACGCTACGAGAAATTCGCCGACCAGATTGCCGAACTGATCCGCAGCGGCATGCTCGCCCCCGGCGAGAAGGTGCCGTCGGTACGCCATGCCAGCCGTACCTATGGGGTCAGCCCGTCCACGGTGTTCCAGGCTTATTACCTGCTGGAAGACCGTGGCCTGGTCCAGGCCCGCGCTCGCTCCGGCTACTTCGTCCGCGAGCTGGCGCGGCATTCGCTGGCCGAACCGGAAACCAGCCAGCAACCGACGCAGACCACCGAGGTGGGTGTCAGCGAACTGGTGTTCTCGGTACTCGCCTCGCTGAAGGACCCGGACACCGTGCCGTTCGGCTCGGCCTTCCCCAGCCCCGACCTGTTTCCCCTGCCGCGTCTGGCCCGCTCCATGGCGCACAGCCTGCGCGATATGCAGCCGCAGGCGGTGATCGCCGATATGACCGAGGGCAACCCCAACCTGCGCCGGCAGATCGCCCTGCGTTATATGGTCAGCGGCGTGAGGCTGGCGCTGGAGGAACTGGTGATCACCAGCGGGGCCATGGAAGCGCTGAACCTGTGCCTGCAATGCGTGACCCAGCCGGGCGATCTGGTGGCCATCGAGGCTCCCGCCTTCTACGCCACCCTGCAGGTGCTGGAGCGCTTAAAGCTCAAGGCGGTGGAAATCCCGGTCAACCCGCGCGAAGGCATCGACCTGGAGGTGCTGAGCGAGCGCCTGGCCAGCCTGCCGATCAAGGCCTGCTGGTTTATGAGCAGCCTGCAGAACCCCCTGGGCGCGAGCATGAGCGAGGCGAAGAAAGCCGAGCTGTACGAGCTGCTACACCGCCATCAGGTGCCGCTGATCGAGGATGACGTGTACGCCGAACTGTACTTCGGTAGCCAGCCGCCCAAGCCGGTGAAGAGCTTCGACCGCGACGGCCTGGTGATGCACTGCGGCTCGTTTTCCAAATGCCTGGCCCCCGGCTACCGGGTTGGCTGGGTGGCCGGCGGACGCTATGCCGAGCAGATCAGCCGGCTCAAGCTGATGACCACCATCTCGCCTTCGGTGCCGGCCCAGGCCGCCCTGGCCGACTACCTGCAACACGGCGGTTATGACCGCCACCTGCGCAAGCTGCGCCACGCCCTGGAAACCCAGCAGGCCTCGATGCTCGCCTCGGCGGCGCGGCACTTTCCCGCCAGCACCAAGGTGACCCGGCCCAGCGGTGGCTATTTTCTCTGGTTCGAGTTCCCCGAGCAGGTCGACTCGCTGCAGCTGTTCCAGCTGGCCCTGGCCCAGGGCATCAGCCTGGCCCCGGGGCCGATCTTCTCCGCCACCCGGCGCTTCGGCAATTGCGCGCGCTTGAACTACGGCCATCCCTGGAGCGTCCAGAGCGAACAGGCCATGGCCGTGCTGGGGCGCATCATCGACTCGTTCTGAGCCTGAGCCTGCGGCGTTAAAGGCCGGCTCAGTTAGGCCGGAAATCCATCAGCAAACGCAGATAGGACAGCATGCTCTTGCCGCCGATAGCGCCCTGGTAGCCGTGGCTGTCGAACTGACTGCTTTTGATCAGGTCGACGCGAAAGCGCGGGTTGCTTTCATAGGTGCGCCCCAGGGTGCTGGTCACGCGGCTGTCGAACAGGTCGGCACTGACCTTGACGAACTCGCGCGGTTTGCGCCGGCCAGCCGTGGTGCTGTTGTTCGGGCTGCTGAAAATATCGGTGGTGGCGGTCAGCGCCGAACTGTAACGCTCACGGCCACGCAGGCTGGTCTTGCCGCTGGCTATGACAAACTGGCCGGTTACCGGGCGGTAGCGATCACCGGCGGTCAGGTAGCTGCCCAGCACATCGTAGAGCGCATAGCTGCTGCCGGTGCCGCGTTCCTTGTTACGCAGGTCGAAGATAAATACGCCGTTTTCACCGACCACCTCCATTTCCACCTGACCCAGGGTCGGGTTGTGCTGCACCAGCAAGGCGGTGTTTTCATCCACGCCGAAGGCAAAGGGCACCTGGGTGTAGTCGGCCAGGCGCACGATCCGGCCCTGACGGCCGCGCTCGCTGAAATGGGTATCGAGCAAGCCGTAATTGAAGAAGCCAAAACCACCCTGCATGTCATAGGACAGATCGTCACCGCCCGGCGAGGTGTACACGCCATAACGCAGCGCTTCGTAACTTTCACCACCGGTGATCATCGGCCCCTGCACCATGATCGCGGTGCCGGCACTGGTGCCCGCCAGTACCGCGCCGGCGTTATGCCGCGCACGAATGGCCGCCAATGCTGGACTGTCGGCACGGGTCGCGGTTTGCAGGGTCTGGGTCAGACGCGACTGGTCGCCACCGCCGAAGAAGAAGCCGGTCATGCCGTTGATCTGCGCGACCACCTGCGGGTTGCTGTTATTGCTGATGTTATCCAGGTCGATGGGGATCCACTGGGCATCGGCCGCACCGTAGGTCTTCAGCAGTTCGGCGTAGAACTCGCCGTTGGCCTGGGCGTTACGCGCATTCGCGGTGCCGGCATCGGGGTCCTGGCTGGACGGGATTGAAGCGGCGGTGATCACGCCAATACGCGCCTGGCCGCTACCACCGGCCAGTTGAATCAGGCGCTGGTAGATCGCCGCATTGTCATCCTTGATCGCCCCGCCGATCAGTACCAGCGGGCCGGCCCCGTAGCCCGCCATGGGCAACAGCGCGAGTAGAAACAGGGTGCAACGCAAGATTTTGCTAACCATCATTTTCGAGTTCTCCGATGTGCGCTCGGCGCACGCTTGTTATGGGTGTTGTAAAACGGGAACTGCTGCAGATAACGCCTGGCTTCTTGAGTGGGAAACACCTCGCTAGTAAACCGAGAACTGCTTGAAGTACTGCTTCTCGATGCGCTTGTAGACGCCGTTGCTGAGAATCACGCTGAGCGCCCTATCCAGGCGTTCCCGCAGAACCTGGTCACCCTTGCGCACGGCGATGCCCTGGCCTTTGCCAAAGTGCTTGGGGGCGACCACCTTGTTGCCGACCTGCTCGAAACCCTGGCCCTGGTCCGTGTCGAGAAAGCCGAAATAGCCGGACACCGCGTCATCCAGCACCAGCTCGACGCGTCCCTCGCCGAGCGCCTGGTACATGACCTCGGCGGAATCGAAGCGCAGCACCTCGGTATGCCGCTGGTATTTGTCGGTAAGGAAACGGTCGTAGGTGGTATCGCGCTGCACGCCCAGGCGTTTGCCGGCTATACGCCGAGGGGTGACGATTACTTCGTTGACCAGGCCCTTGCGGGCGAAGAAGAACGCCGGGGTCTGGGCGTATTTGGCGGTGAAATCCACACGCTCGGCGCGCTGCGCGGTGATCGACATGGACGCCAGAATCAGGTCCGCGCGCTGCTCCTCGAGCGCCGGAATCAGATCGTCCCAGGCAAAGCGGACCAACTGACAGTCCGCCGCCATGGCCTGACACAGGGCCTGGGCGATATCGACATTGAAGCCGCGCAATTGGCCCGCTGCATCGACTTCCTCGAAGGGCGGAAACTGGCCCTCCATGGCGATACGCAAGGGTTGCGCCTGCAGCCCAAAGGCCAGCAGGTAAAGAATCAGAGGCAGAACAATACGCATGCTGTTGCTCTCATTAGGTAGCGCTGCATAAGGCCGCTGGAAAAAAACGGCACCCGCGGGTGCCGCCAGGTCAAAGGAGCATGGAAAAGACCTTCAAGGCTCGAGGTTTCACAGCCCCCGGGATGCAATCGGGGGCTGGGTACAACACCGTTACAGCAGGCTCAGCGGGTACTCGATGATCAGGCGTACGTCCTGCAGATCATTGTCAAAAGCTGTGGAGCGATGGGTGGCCTGACGCAAGCGCAGAGACAGATCCTTAGCAGCACCGGACTGCACCACGTACTTGGCTTCAAGGTCGCGCTCCCAGTGCTTCTCGTTGTCGCCAGCCCAACCAGCAAAGGCACCATTAGGATCAGCCTTGGTGCCATCGATCTGGTCACCTTTGATGTAGCGCGCCATAAAGCTCAGGCCCGGCACGCCGAAAGTCGCCATATTGAGGTCGTAACGTGCCTGGAAGGAGCGCTCGTTCGGGGCGTTGAAGTCGGAGTACTGCACCGAGTTGGCCAGCCAGATCGAGTCGCCACCGATGTAGTCGAAGAACTCGTCGCCATTGACCTTCTGGTACGCCAGGCTGAGCTTGTGCGCGCCGAAGCTGTAGGCCGTCTTCAGCGAGTAGGTCAGGGTATCCAGCTCGCCTGCCAGGGCATCGCCCTGATCATCGGTCTTGTACGCCACCAGATCGAAGTTCAGCGACTGCTCGTCGGACAACGGGATGCTGTAGTAGACGTTGGTGAAGTACTGACGCCAGATGTCTTCGGCTTCGCTGGCGTAGAGCGCCACACTGAGGTTGTCGGTGAAGCTGTAGGTACCGCCGACGAAATCGACGCTGCGCGCCTCGACTTCGGCGTATTCACTGGTCAGCTCGCCATCGGAATTGCTCGAGTTGCGACGGTTGATCGCGGTGAAGTGGCCCGCCTCAAGCGACAGGTTGTCGATTTCGTTGCTGAACAGCTGGAAGCCCGTGGCGGTTTCCGGCAGCAAACGTGAATCGGCAGTAGCGAAAACCGGTGCCGTTGGGCGCTGCTCACCAAACTTCAGCTCGGTGGAGGAAATATGCGCCTTGACCGCACCGCCCAGTTCACCAGTGTTGTCTTCGATGCGACCATCACCGTCAACCGGCAGGATGCCGTTACCCACGCTGCCACGCCCGCCATCAAGCTTGATGCCGCCGTATGCATGAGCATCGACACCGAAGCCGACGGTGCCTTGGGTAAAGCCGGAGGCGTAGTTCAGGTGCATGCCATGCGCCCACTCTTCACGGGTATTGCGCTGGCTGTTGACGAAGTTGCGCTGCATATAGAGGTTGCGGTTCAGCAGTTTCAGGCTGCTGTCTTCGATAAAGCCCTTGGAATCCTGCTGCTCGCCGGCGACGGCGAATTGCGCCCCGGCAGCGACCGCCAGGGCGATCAGGCTCAGTTTTACGACTTTCATGGCTTACTCCATTGGTTTTTTTATTGAACATCTCGAAAATCCGTCGCGGGTAGCGACGCATTCCTTGCAGCACTGGCGCTAAGCAAACTGCTCCAGCGACAGTTCGGGCGGGCACACGCCCTTGCTGATCACAGCCTCCAGGCACAGAGTCGTTTCAGACTCAGCCCAGCAAACGAAATAACCTTTTGCTTTCAACCGTTTGAGCTTGAACGGCCATTCCAGCTCGGTACTGTCCTGAAGCGCCCGCAGGCTCGCCGGCAATTGGATAATCGAGTAGAAGCCAGCTGCGGTTTGCACTCGCTCAAGCACCCGCAGCGCAGGCTGCGTGACGGCTAAAGCGTGACTGCTCTGGGGCTGCAACAGCTTTTCCAGGGCGAACGATTCCAACCTGCTGATTTGCATACAGGGCTCTTGCTTGAATTCGGATTAGGGAATCAGCGCCGTGGACAAAGCGGCGCTGAGCGACTTAGGTCATCACTTGAGCAAGCCACTGACCTTGGCCAGCGTCTGCGCCACTTCGGCTCGCGTCACCGGCGCATTCGGCTTGAAGCGGCCCTTATCAGCCTGCAACCAGCCCTCGCCCACCGCCAGGCTGGCAGCTTCGGCGAAGGCTTTATCAACACCACCGAGGTCGCTTAGCGCGGCGGTTTTAGCCAGGCTGATGCCCTGATAACGCTCCACCAGCGCCTTGCAGGCCAGCGCCCACTCCTTGCGAGTGACCGGCTGACTGCCGGCAAAGGCATCAGCGCTGGTCATCCAGCCATTGGAAAGCACCGCATTGAGCTGATCGCGCATCGGGGCATCCGCACCGATATCAGTGAGTTTGGGCAGCGCATCCAGTTTGGGCTCGGCGGCCAGGGTCATCTGCAGGGCGTTGGCCAGCTCCAGGCGGGTAATCGGCCGTTGCGGCTCGAAGGCGTTCTGCTCGTTGAGGGTCATCAGACCACGAAAGCTGACGGCACGAATCGCATCGCCCGCCGCGCCGGTGTCGGCATCTTGCGGCGCGCTGCTCGCCGGGTCGCCGAGGTTGGCGTTGACCGGGCGAATATCCAGGCGCACACCGCTGACGCTGTAGTTGGTCAGCGAATCGTAGAACTGGCTGTGGGCACTGAAGTCAGCGGTTTTACTGAACTCGAAGCGGTAACCGTAGTGGTAGCCGGTGAGCGGGTTGTAGCGAGTCATCAGGCCGACCTGACGCATCGCAGTGTTGTCCGCCAGGCCATAGAGCACTGCCCGGCCAATTGCCGAAACGGCGGACAGATCGGTGATCAGCTGGTTGCCCACCAGGTATTCGTTGCCGGCTTCAATGCCGGCTTTGCCTTCGGCAGGCTGCACCTTGCCGCTAGCCAGGTCATAGCGATCGCCGTTACCGAGCATGGCCAGGCGCACATTGCTCAACTGGGTGCCGTAGACACCGAAGGTCTTCTCGGCCTGGCTGGCGTCCATCACGGTCAGATAACCCTCGCCAAGCACCTGCACCTGACCTTCGGGGTTTACCCACATGGCGGTGTTGGTATCCAGGCCAAAACCCTTACTCACCGGTTGCCCGGCGAGGTAAGCCGCCATGCGCGCGGCGCGGCCGGTGCTGGTTTCCTCAATCTGGTCGAGGTGCTGATCGATGATGCCGCCGCTGAACAGGCCCGAGCCTTTGAGCACCGCCGCGCCACGCTGGTCGGCCTTGCTGGCCACGCCGAAATCCAGGGTATCCATGACCACGCCATAAGCCGTGGGCATTTGCGCGCCGAGGATGCTGGCACCAGCGCTGGTACCGGCGACCACGCCGCCCTTGTCATACACCTTGCGCACTGCCTGCATCAGCAACGACGGGCTGCCATCGGCATTGAACAGCGCGCGGGCGATACGCGCCTGATCGCCACCGACAAACCACACCGCGCTGGCCTCGCCCAGTGGCTTGACCACCGCTGCGTCATTCATGGTGGCCTGGTAGTTACTCTTGTCGATACCGACGATGCTGATGCGCTCGGCCGGGATGCCCAGGGCCACCAGCTCACTCATAAAGCGCTTGCTCGAACCCTGACTGC
Source organism: Pseudomonas sp. EA_105y_Pfl2_R69 (assembly GCF_963970915.1). NCBI lineage: Bacteria > Pseudomonadati > Pseudomonadota > Gammaproteobacteria > Pseudomonadales > Pseudomonadaceae > Pseudomonas > Pseudomonas sp. EA_105y_Pfl2_R69. The sequence continues at coordinate 354,938 of NZ_CAXAOO010000003.1, read as the reverse complement.
CGCTGGCGGTTGGCATGATCACGATGCGCGCATCTCTCTGCCCGCCCGCCAGTTCGATGAACTTTGCGTACACCGGCGCATTGCTCGCACGCAGCATGCCGCCGACAGCCAGTAAATGGCCTTCAGCCAGGGCGGCAGAGCTTGCACAGGAAAGGATCAGGGCGGCCACCGCCACGCGCTTGTTCAGCTGCTTTTTCATTCTTATTGCTCTTGTTATGAGAATTCGTGCGAGCCGGTGTTCCGGCCCCGTCAGCGCCTCCCTGCAGCAGGTAGAACACCGCGCCAATCCTGGCTTTTCGGCTGTGAATTTAAATTTTCACAATTTCGATTTGTGAAATTTTATATACCAATAGAAAAACTCAATCAACCCTTTAGCGCCGACCTCCAGCCGTTCAAACGACGTAAAAAAATCTTCACCAGCAGCTATCAACCGTGCTAGAGCGGTTTGAGCCACTTATCCGACAGAACGCATTTGACACAAATATTTCTATTAAGTAAATTTGTGAAAACAAACATATCACTCGATGCCACACTAAATTCCCAGGCCGCGCCATCTGGCGCAGCCATTGCTGCAGGCAGTACCTGCTGATCGCAGGCCCAGGCATGACGATCAGCGCACACCCAAACCGCCCCATCAAGGAGTCAATAAGATGAACAAGATCGCACTTCTCGGCGCTCTGGCGCTCAGCGCCGCCAGCACCTTCAGCTTCGCCGGCCAGGACAACCTGCGCATCGGTATCGAGGCGGCCTACCCACCCTTCGCCTTCAAAACCCCAGACGGCAAGATCAGCGGCTTCGACTACGACATCGGCAACGCCCTGTGTGCGGAAATGAAGGTCAAATGTGAGTGGGTCGAACAGGAATTCGACGGCCTGATTCCATCGCTGAAAGTGCGCAAGGTCGACGCCGTGCTGTCGTCCATGTCGATCACCGAAGACCGCTTGAAATCGGTGGATTTCAGCAAAAAGTACTACCACACCCCCGGCAAGCTGGCGATGAAGGCCGGTAGCGAAATCAAGGACCCGCTGGTCGATCTCAAGGGCAAGAAGGTCGGTGTACAGCGCGCCTCCACCTATGATCGTTTCGCCTCTGACCAATTCGAAGCCGCCGGCATTGAAGTGGTGCGCTACGCCTCGCAGAACGAAGCCTTCCTAGACCTGGCTTCCGGTCGTCTGGACGCCACCCTGGCGGACATCATCAACATCGATGAAGGCTTTATTAAAACCCCTGCCGGCAAGGGTTTCGCCCTGGTCGGCCCGGACTTCAACGACCCGAAATACTTCGGTAACGGTGCCGGCATCGCAGTGCGTAAAGGCGACAGTGAAAACGCCGCTCGCCTCAGCGCCGCCATTGACGCCATCCGCGCCAACGGTACCTACCAAGACGTGCAAGCCAAGTACTTCGAGTTCGATATCTACGGCAAGTAAGCACCCTTCGTGCGTCATCGGTGCCTCCACTGCGAGGCACCTTTTTCTCGTTGTAGCGCAGGCCATTCGGCCTCTGCGTGAGGACCTCCACCATGCTCCACGGCTACGGCTCGACCATTCTCGAGGGCGCTTGGCTGACCCTCAGTCTGGCCCTCACTTCCATGACCCTGGCGATTACCCTAGGCCTTGTTGGTGCAGCGTTTCGCCTGTCCCCACTGAAATGGCTGGCATTGCTCGGCGAAGGCTACGCCACGATTATTCGCGGTATTCCTGACCTGGTACTGATTCTGCTGATCTTCTACGGCGGCCAGGACCTGGTGAACCGCGCGGCACCGCTGTTCGGTTACCACCAGTACATCGACATCAACCCCTTTATCGCGGGGGTCTGCACCATGGGCTTTATCTTCGGTGCCTACCTCTCGGAAACCTTTCGCGGTGCCTTTATGGCCATCGCCAAAGGTCAGGCCGAAGCCGGTGCGGCCTACGGCATGAGTGGCATGCAGGTGTTCTGGCGGATTCTGGTGCCGCAGATGATCCGCTTCGCCATCCCCGGCTTTACCAATAACTGGCTGGTGCTGACCAAGGCCACCGCGCTGATTTCCGTGGTGGGCTTGCAGGACATGATGTTCAAGGCCAAGAACGCCGCCGACGCCACCCGCGAACCGTTCACCTTTTTCCTCGCGGTTGCCGCGCTGTACCTGTTGCTCACCACGGTGTCCCTGCTGGCCCTGCGCCTGCTGGAGAAACGCCACTCCGTGGGCACCCGACTGGCCGAACTCTAAGCGAGACTTTCTACCGTGCTTGATTTCCATGTGATTGCCGACAGCCTGCCGCTGTATAGCGGCGGCGTGTTGGTAACCTTCAAACTGCTGTTTATCGCCCTCGCGCTGGGCCTGACGCTGGCCATTCCATTGGCACTGCTGCGCGTCGCGCGCACGCCCTGGCTCAACGGCCCGGCCTGGCTCTACACCTATGTAATCCGCGGCACGCCGATGCTGGTGCAGCTGTTTCTTATCTATTACGGCCTGGCGCAATTCGAGGCCGTGCGTGAGAGCCTGCTGTGGCCGTATTTCTCCAGCGCCACCTTCTGCGCCTGCCTGGCATTTGCCATCAATACCAGCGCCTACTCGGCGGAAATTCTCGCGGGCAGCCTCAAGGCCACACCCCATGGCGAGATCGAAGCAGCTAGAGCCGTGGGCATGTCGCGCTTCACCCTGTACCGCCGCATCCTGCTGCCCTCGGCGCTGCGCCGGGCGCTGCCGCAGTACAGCAATGAAGTGATCATGATGCTGCACACCACCTCGCTGGCGTCGATCGTCACCCTGATCGATATCACCGGCGCGGCGCGCACCGTCAGCTCGCGCTACTACATGCCATTCGAGGCCTTTATCACCGCCGGGCTGTTCTACCTGGTGCTGACTTTTATCCTGGTGCGCCTGTTCAAGCTGGCCGAAGGCCGCTGGCTATCCCACCTGGCCCCGCGCAAGAACTAAGGGAAACCCATGGAACATATTCAGCACCAGCTGCCCTGGAGCACAGCGGGAACAGAACGCCGGCTCTCGGTATTTCGTTTTGGCAGCGGCCCGCGCAAAGCTTATATCCAGGCCTCGTTGCATGCCGATGAGCTGCCGGGTATGCGCGTGGCGGTGGAACTCAAACAGCGGCTACTCGAACTGGAACAACAAGGCCGGCTCAATGGGGTGATCGAACTGGTGCCGGTGGCCAACCCGATTGGCCTCGGGCAGATGTTTCAGGCCACCCACCAGGGCCGCTTCGATCTGGCCAGCGGGCAGAACTTCAACCGCGACTTTCCCGCGCTGGCCGAGCTGATCGTGCCGCAACTTGAAGGCTGCCTGGGTGATGACGGGCAAGCCAACGTGAAGCTGATTCGCCGCCTGATGCGCCAAGCCATTGCCGAGCTGCCGGCCGCAAGATCGGAGCTGGAAGGCCTGCGCCGCCTGCTGCTGCGACAAGCCTGCGACGCCGATGTGGTACTCGACCTGCACTGCGATTTCGAATCGATCATGCTGCTCTACGCCTTACCGCAGCACTGGCCAAGCCTGAAACCACTGGCCGCGCGCCTGCATGCCGGTGCGGTACTGCTGGCCGAGGACAGTGGCGGCAATTCCTTCGATGAAGCCTGCGCCGTACCCTGGCTGCGCCTGGCCGAGCGCTATTCGGATGCCAACATTCCGCTGGCCTGTATGGCGACCACCATCGAGCTGCGCGGCATGGCCGACACCGATCGCACGCAGGCGCAGCACAGTGCCGACGACATTCTCGGCTTTCTCGCAGACCAAGGGCTGATCAGCGGCGACTGGCCCGCCGCGCCTTTCTCCTGTTGCGAAGCCACGCCCTTTGCCGGCGCGCAGTACGCCTACGCGCCGCACCCTGGCGTGGTGAGTTTTCTGCAACCGCTGGGCGCACGGGTAATAGTCGGTGACACGCTATTCGAGGTGATCGACCCGCTAAGCGATCAGCACACCGTGGTGCACGCCACCACCTCAGGAATCCTCTACGCCCGCGAACGTCTGCGTTATGCCCAGCCTGGCCTGTGGCTGGCCAAGGTCGCCGGCCAGCAACCGATTCGCCAGGGCCGCCTGCTTACCGACTAACAACAAGAGAATCCGCCGCCATGTACACCTTGGAAATCGACAACCTGCACAAACGCTATGGCACCCATGAAGTGCTCAAGGGCGTGTCCCTGACCGCCAAGGCTGGCGATGTCACCAGCATCATCGGCTCCAGCGGCTCGGGCAAGAGCACCTTCCTGCGTTGCATCAACCTGCTGGAGCAACCGCACAGCGGGCGCATCCTGCTTAATAACGAAGAACTCAAGTTGCAGTCGCATAAGGCGAGTGGCGCGCTCAAGGCCAGCGACCCCAAACAGCTGCAACGCATGCGTTCGCGCCTGTCGATGGTCTTCCAGCACTTCAACCTGTGGTCGCATATGAGCGCCCTGGACAACGTCATTGAAGCGCCTGTGCATGTACTGGGCATGAGCAAGAAGGACGCTCTGGAAAAGGCCGAACACTACCTGAACAAGGTCGGAGTGGCTCATCGTAAAGATGCCTACCCGGCGCATATGAGTGGCGGCGAGCAGCAGCGTGTGGCGATTGCCCGCGCCCTGGCCATGGAGCCTGAGGTGATGCTGTTCGACGAGCCGACCTCGGCGCTGGACCCGGAACTGGTCGGCGAGGTACTCAAGGTCATGCAGGACCTCGCCCAGGAAGGCCGCACCATGGTGGTGGTCACCCACGAAATGGGCTTTGCCCGCGAGGTGTCCAACCAGTTGCTGTTCCTTCATCAGGGCCGCGTCGAAGAAAGCGGCTGCCCGCGCGAAGTGCTGGCTCAGCCGAAATCCGAGCGTTTGCAGCAGTTTCTCGCCGGCAACCTGAAATAAGCTGCACCCGCAGTGCCGACCGCGTGCAATGCCACAGCCGCGGTCGGCTTCGGATACACTTCAGCCGCAACGACCCAGGCCCGCCCGACCCGGCGCGCACGCCCAATCCTTCAACGTGCTGAAAGCCCATCCATGCCGACTTCTGCCAAGAACGTAACTGTCTACGCCGCCCCGGTGATGCGCAAACTGGCGGAAATCGCCCCGCACTTGCAGCCGTCGCTGCGCAAGGTGGCCGACTTTATCCTGCGCCACCCGCTGAAAGCCGCGACCCTGACCATCGAGGAAATGGCGGTGGAAACCGCCACCTCGGCGGCCGCCGTCAACCGTCTGGCAAAAGCCGTCGATCTGGGCGGTTATACCGGGCTGAAAGCCGAACTGGTGAGCACCCTGCAACAGATGGTGTCGCCGGTAGACAAACTGCGCAATGAACTGGCGCATCGCCCGGACGGTGCCTTCGGCCTGCACGAGCAGGTGCAGATCGCCAGCAGCAACCTGGCCACCGCCGGAGCCAATAACAGCGCGGACACTTTCGAAGCCTTTGTCAGCTGCCTGATCCAGGCGCGCAAGATCTACATCCTCGGCTTCGGCAACAGCGCCTATATGGCCGGTCTGGCAGCGGCCAACCTGGTGCCGTTCTGCGCCGATGCCACGGCAGTGAGCATGGAAGGCGGCAACGAAAACGCCGCCTACCGCCTGGCCGCCATCACCGAACAAGACGTGCTGCTGTCGATTTCCCTGCCGCGCTACTCCCTCGATACGCTGCAGCTGTCGCGCTTTGCCAGCGAACGCGGCGCGACCGTGCTGGCGATCACCGACTCGCCCGCCTCGCCGCTGACCACCATCGCCAAACATGCGCTGTTTGCCCCAGCTGATCACCCGGTACTGATCAGCTCCAATACCTCGGTGCTGGCCTTGATCGAAGGCCTGGTCGCTGGGGTAATGGCGCGCAACAAGGAAGCGGTGCAACTGGCCGCCAAACTGACCGAAAGCGTGATGTCCTACCTGCATGTAGCGGGCAGCGACAAGCCGGTGCGCAAGCCGATCAAACGCCGCGCCGGCACCACGCCGCGGCAGAGCTGACCGCCAGCACTCGGGCAGTGCGCACCAACTTAAGGCTGAAACTGTCCATTCGGTCAGTTATCAGTGCATGAGCGTATTTACATTCCCCGGCAAACCACTAGAGTGCGCGCCCGCAGCGCTCTGCGTGGCGGTGTTGTGGACAGAAGCAGGACTTGGCCTTGTTCTTGCTCAAGCTCCGACAGCCTGACCACTTAGACAGGTTTAAAACCATAATTCAGCACTTTGGGGAGCACCACTCGATGAACCGTACCCTTTCCTCCCTGGTCCTGGCCGGCGGTTTGCTGGCGGGCGGCCAGGCTATCGCCGGCGACCTGATGCACTGGCAGAACAACAGCCTGACCTACCTCTATGGCCAGGATTTCAAGATCGACCCGGAAATCCAGCAGACCATCACCTTCGAACACGCCAGCGGCTGGGCTATCGGCGACCTGTTCTTCTTCGTCGACACCATCAAGTACAACACCGACGCCACCAATGGCGCGGGCGACGGCCACACCTTCTACGGCGAGTTCTCGCCGCGCCTGTCGTTCGGCAAGCTGTTCGACAGCAAGCTGGAATTCGGCCCGATCAAGGACGTGCTGCTGGCCGCCACCTACGAGTTCGGCGAAGACGATGTCGAGTCCTACCTGATTGGCCCGGGCTTCGATCTGGCGATCCCCGGCTTCGACTATTTCTCGCTGAACTTCTACAACCGGACGACGGATGGCAAGCGCGACGGCGATAACGTCTGGCAGATCACCCCGGTGTGGAGCTACACCATCCCGGTGGGCAAGTCCGACATTGTCATCGACGGCTTCATGGATTGGGTGGTGGACAACGACGAGAGCTACCACGCCAACCTGCACTTCAACCCGCAGATCAAGTACGATCTGGGCAAGGCCATGAACTGGGGCGAGAAGCAGTTGTATGTCGGCATCGAATACGACTACTGGAAGGACAAGTACGGCATCCAGGACGGCGGTTTTGTCAGCGACAACTTCGTCGGTTCGACCGATCAGAACACCGCCAGCCTGCTGGTAAAAGCGCACTTCTGATTCGCCGCGACTCGGCCCGGGCAACCCCGGGCCGAGCGCACAGCACCAGCCCCCCCTTCAGGGCGTTCTGCCAGCGTGCACTCGACACACCACCGCCCCCCTGCTGCCACCGCTTGGCCCGGCCACCACCGGCAAGGGCAACCCTTGCAGCGGGCGGCAATCGCCGTCTGCTCCTCGGCCTCAGGCCGCCCGTAACGCCAGATCAGGCGGCGCTGCCGTGAGCAAAAGCCGCCACGCAGGGTCTACTATCCTGTCCTGACCTCCATAACGGAAAACCCGAGCATGCCCGACACCCTGATCAAGTGCCTGCGCCCCCTGGGCCTGGCCCTGCTGCTCGGCCTCAGCGCCTGCAGCACCCTGGCCCCGCGCGACCCGCTGCATATCGACCTGGTCGGCCTGGAACCCTTGCCCGGCCAGGGCCTGGAAGTGCGCTTCGCCCTCAAGCTGCGGGTGCAGAACCCCAATGAAACCCCCATCGACTTCAACGGCGTGGCCGTGCAGCTGGATATCAACAAGCAGCCGCTGGCCAGCGGCGTCAGCAACCAGAGCGGCCAGGTACCGCGCTTTGGCGAGACCGTCATCAGCATTCCGGTGAGCATTTCCGCCTACTCGGCCATGCGTCAGGCCTGGGGCGCGGCGGGCTATCAGGGGGCCAAGGGCCTGCCCTATGAACTGCGCGGCAAACTGGCCGGCGGCCTGCTGGGAACCCGCCGCTTCAGCGACAGCGGCACCCTCAATTGGCCCGAGCCGGCACCGCGCTAACGGCTTCGGCAGCCGCCCCGTAGGGTGCGCACGGCTCACCCTACGGGGCCGGCCCTATCCAGCGAAGGGATATCGCCGCTGGTCGGCCGGCCATTCTCTTTACAAAAGCTTTACACAATCTCCAGTGGAATTTTTTCCGGACACAGGGTCAAAAGTTCTAACCGGCGCGTGCCGACCCCCTGGAGGATTTTCACTCATGATTGGCCGCATTCCCTTAATCGCGGTGCTTGTTGGCAGCCTGGCCTTTGCCGGTCAGGCGGCAGCCGACCATGGCTCGCGCAGCGACGCGCTGATTACCGGGGCCGTAGTCGGGGCCGTGGTCGGCGGCGTGATCGCCAGCAGCCGACATGCCCCGCCGGTCTATGTCGAGGTGGCACCGCCACCACCCCGGGTCGTCTATTACGAGCCCCGCCCGTACTACGAGCCCTACCCGGTGGTGGTCGAACACCGCTATTACAAACCGCGTCATCACAAGCACCACCGGCATTACCGCAAGCACCATCGCCACGACCGGGCCTACTACCGCTGGTAGGCCCCCCGCCCTCACCGCGCGGGCCAACGGGCGGCAGCGGGCCGCCCGCCCTCAGCGGCAGAGCCACGGATGGCGGGTCTGCGACCATCCGCGCCGCCAAAAACCCGATAAAACCCTATACACTATGCGGCTTTGATTATTCCCAAGCCGAGGACCTCGCGTGAGCACGTTGCCAGCCTGCCCCAAATGCAATTCCGAATACACCTATGCAGACGGCGAGCTGCTGATCTGCCCGGAGTGCGCCCACGAGTGGTCGGCCAACGCCAGTGCGGAGGCCGCGGACGATGCCAAGGTGATCAAGGATTCGGTCGGCAATGTGCTGCAGGACGGCGACACCATCACCGTGATCAAGGACCTCAAGGTCAAGGGCTCCTCGCTGGTGGTCAAGGTCGGCACCAAGGTCAAGGGCATCCGCCTGTGCGATGGCGACCACGATATCGACTGCAAGATCGACGGCATCGGCGCGATGAAGCTGAAGTCCGAGTTTGTGCGCAAGGTCTGACAGGCCTGCTGCAACCAAGCCCCGGCCCAGCAGCCGGGGCTTTTTTGTGGCGGTGCGGCCGTTGACTGTGGCGATGCCCCAGGTCTGTGGTGCGTGGCGCGGCTCAGATTCCCCCGGTGGGAGAAGGGAGCAAACCGCGCCATCTGTAGGAATTGCTGCAGGCAACAGGTAACGGGGACATAGCCCTAACCGTTGCATCGCGATCTCCCGCAAGAGTCGCGGCCACGCGGCGAATGCTCCCCTCTCCCCAACCCTCTCCCCGGAGGGGCGAGGGGACTAATCGGTGCCATCTGTAGGAGCGGTCCATGACCGCGAAAGTGTCTGGCCTCGCGTGGTTCGCGGGCATGGGACTGCGCGCCCCGCCCGCGCCTACAAGGAACTGCTGCATGCACAGCTAACGGGACTGCATGCGCTGGGTAGGGTGCGCCGTGCGCACCGGCGTGGCCGCGGGGTCTTCCCCACGCCCAGGCAATCGCGCGACGACGCCGCATTTTCCCCACCATTGGCTAGCATCATTAGTGCACTGCGCCCGGGATCGCGCAGTGCCGGAAGGAGGCCACCATGCCCAGTGTTGCCCTGTGTCTGTTGCTGCTGCTCACATCCGCCGTGCAGGCCGAGCCCTGGCGGGTGGTCGGCGACGAGCAGTTCGCCCCTTACAGCTATGTCGCCCTCGAGAACGACACCCCGCTCGGGCTGGATGTCGAACTGGTGGAAGCGGTGCTGGCCGAGGCCGGGCTGCCTTACATACTGCGTCTCTACCCCTGGGAGCGGGTCAAGCGCATGCTCGACCGCGGCACGGCGACCATGGCCTTCCAGTTCGCCGGTACCCCGGAGCGCATGCAAAAATATGAACTGGTTGGCCCCCTGCGTGCCGGTTCCACGGTCTTTATGACCACCGGCAAAACCGCCATCGATGACTGGGTGCAACTGGAAGATCTGTCGCCCTACGTGATTGGCCAGGTCCGGGGCTATGCCTACCAGGCAGACTTCGACAAAGCCGTCCTGGCCCGCGACACCAGCGCACAGAACCCGCGGCAACTGGTTTCCATGCTGCTGGCCGGACGCATCGACATCATCATCGGCGACCGGGTGCAGCTGATGTATTTCGTCCGCGAGCAGCGTGCCGAACAGCACGTACGCATCCTGCCCAAAGCGCTGGTGGAAATGCCGCGCTATGTGGCCTTCGCCAAGGGCGACAGCGTCCGCGCCGGGCAGTTTGCCGCGGCCCTGGAGCGCCTGCGGCAGAACGGCGAGCTGGACCTGATCTACCAGCGCTGGCAATAATCGGCCGTCGCCATAAGCCCTTCTAGGGCGCGATCACGCCCAGCCACTCTGCCCGGAGCCCAACATGCGCCAATTTCGCTACCCGCTGCTAATCACCGCCACGCTAGCCCTCGGGGCCTGCGGCGCAGGTGAAACCGCGGTCGTCGCCGATCTGCAGGCGAAAAAGGCAGCACAGGCGCAGCAGCAAATGGAGCAGCTCAAGCAACAGATCGAGCAGGCCAACCAGTACAACAACAAGCGCCTCGAAGAGACCTACTAACAGGCCGTTGAAAAACGTAGGCGAGACAGGCAAGACAATACCGATGGCGGCCCCACAAAAACGGCCGAAAAACGGACTGGGCTCGCACGCGAGTTTACGAGCTGTAAATGAGCATTTTGAGACGCCGCGTCCCGGGCCGTTTTTAACGCAGGATTGCCAACGCAGGTAGTTTTTCAACAGCCTGCTAAGCCCCGCTACTGCACCGGCAGAAAGTTGAGGAACAGCAGGCCGTGGGCGTAGTTGACCCCGATCCGCCGGTAACGCTCATCCAGCACATCGGTCAGCAGATCCAGGCGCGCGACCATCTTGCCGAACTCCACGGCGTAGCTGAGGTTATAGCCCTCGGCCGAGATCTCGTTGGACAGCAGCCAGGGCCGGCCCTGGCTGTCGCGGCGGTTGGCGAGCATCCACTGGGCCTTCTCGATATTGCGCGCGGCGTTGTGGATAAACTGCGCATCCAGCGAATCGGTCAGGTAGTACTGGGTCCGCCCGCCGTGGGCGGTGATCAGCATGCTGGCCATGGAATAGATAAAGGCCGCGACCCGGTCGCCCTGATACTGCCCACTCAGCGCATAGCCCAGGGCCGCCACATCGGTGCGCCCGCCCAGTTCCGTCAGCGGCTGGTTCTGCTCCACCGCGACATGCACCGCACGCTTGGCCGCCGGCAGGTCGGCAAACCCGCCCTTGCGCCACTCCTGCGGGTTGCGCGCGTAGAGTTTGTCCATCAGCCGATAGAGGCTGTTGAGGTTGTTGCGCATGCTCAGGGTGGCCATGCGGTCGGCGCTGCTCTGCAGCAGCTCGCTGGCCTTGATCGGGCTGCGGTTGCCGACAATCGACTGATGATCCTGAGCGGCGCACCCCGCCAGGCCGAACCCCAGCAGCGCCAGCGCCACGACCCGCCAAGCGCGCCCCAGCGGTAGCCCGAGCCAGGCGTTCAGAGGGCCATGCGGCCGTGTCCAGCGGTAACCAAATCCCATCAGTGGCAATCCATTTGCAGCGATCCGATGGGGTAAAACTAGCAACAAAATCCGTCCTGTGCGTTTTTTGTACAAAATTTTATGACTCGTAACGCAATCAAGCACCTAGCTGCGCAACTTAAAGCACCACAGCAGATTGCGCTGTCAGGCAGAAAGCCCTCCCGCCAGCGGGTCGCTGCGGTTATGATGCGCGGCTTTTTGCCCCGAGTCGCTCATGTCCCGCCTGTTTGCCCTGCTCTGCCTGCTGCTGGTCGCCCCAGCGGTTTACCCCGACGCCCCACAAAACTTCGCCGCCGCCAAGAAAATCGCCTGGCGGCTGTATGCCGAACGACCCAGCACCTTCTATTGCGCCTGCGCCTACCAAGGCAACCAGGTCGACCTCGACAGCTGCGGCTACAACGTGCGCAAGCAGCAGCGGCGCGCCGCCCGGGTGGAATGGGAGCATGTGGTACCGGCCTGGGTGATCGGCCATCAGCGCCAGTGCTGGCAGAACGGCGGGCGCAAGAACTGCACCCGCACCGACGCCAGGTTCAAGGCCGCCGAAGCCGACCTGCACAACCTGGTGCCGAGCATCGGCGAGGTCAACGGCGACCGCTCCAACTACGCCCTCGGCATGCTCGGCGACAAACCCACGCAGTACGGGGCCTGCCCCATGGTGGTCAACTTCAAGGCGAAAACCGCCATGCCGCCGCAGCCGGTACGCGGTGCCGCGGCGCGCATCTATCTGTATATGGCCGACCACTACCAGCTGCGCCTGTCCAAGCTCGACCGGCGCACCTACGAAGCCTGGAACCGCCAGTACCCGGTCAGCGAATGGGAGCGCTGGCGCAACCAGAAGGTCGGCTGCGTGATGGGTCACGGCAATCCCTATATCGGGGTCATCGACCCGGCGCGCTGCAGCCCGCTGCGCCGTGCCGGCAACCCGCAACGCAATAGCGGCTAAGCCCCTCGGGGGTTGCCGCGCCCGGCAATAGCGCAAAAGCCCGGCGCGCCGCTATTGGCGCTAAACTTGACGCCCACCAGCCAGCCCGAGTCGTTCGCCCTATGCCCAGCACCGCCACCCCGAGCGCCGCCCGCGCCATCGCCGAAACCCGCGCCTGGGTCGAGCGCGCCGTGATCGGCCTGAACCTCTGCCCGTTCGCCAAGGCGGTACAGGTCAAGGGGCAGGTCCGCTATGTGGTCTGCGCCAGCGCCGAACCCGCCGTCCTGCTCGCCGCACTGATCGACGAACTGCACCACCTGGCCAACTGCCCGGCGCAGGAAACCGACACCACCCTGCTGATCCACCCCGCAGCCCTTGGCGACTTTCTCGACTTCAACGACTTCCTCGCCGTGGTCGACGACAGCCTCGACGACCTCGGCTACAGCGGCATCCTGCAGGTGGCCAGCTTCCACCCGCAGTTCCAGTTCGCCGACACCGCGCCTGCGGATATGGGCAACGCCACCAACCGCTCGCCCTACCCGACCCTGCATATCCTTCGCGAAGCCAGCATCGACCGCGCCGTGGCCGCCTTTCCCGAGCCGGAGGCGATCTTCGACGCCAATATCCAGACCCTGGAAGCACTCGGCGCAGACGGCTGGGCCGCCCTGCAGGCGCAGTGCCGCGAGGATGCCCAGGACAGCTGAGGGCGCGCCGCCTAGGCGGGCACAAGCGCCCGCCAGCGCATTTTGGTGCAGGCCGCCGCTATTCGCCGCACCCATGCACCGCAGCGGTGCGCAGCCGGGTTTAGGCCGAAGCAGACAGCTGACCCAGCACCCGGTCCAGCTGCTGTAGCAGATGGCGACGGCTGATCACCCCCAGCACCTTGCCGGCACCATCCACCACCGGGTAGCTCTTGGGCTTGTCGCCGAGCATCTGCTGAGCCAGGGCCATGGGGTCCATATCGCCGCGCACGCTGAGCACATCGCTGCGCATGATGTCGCGCACCGTGGCCACGCGCTGGTTGTAGTAGGCCACCTGTACCGCCACCCGCAGGCAATCCTGCTCGGACAGCCAGCCCAGCAACAGGCCATCGGCATCGACCACCGGCCCGCCCAGCGCGGCATGGCGGATCAGCAGATTGGCGGCTTGCACCACCGGCATCTGCGGGTGAATACGGGCGAATTCCTTGCTCATGCAATCGGCGATAGAGGCAGTGATCATCAAACGGGCTCCGCAAAAAATGGCGTCATGGGTCTCCGGCTCTGCGTCCGGGCCCACTAGTCTTAGCAAGTTCCACACCCATTTCCCGCAGAACCGCCCAAATCCCTCCACGATGACCACAAACTGTTTACACAGGCTTTACCTTCGCTTACGCAATGCCAGCGCCATGGCGCAGTCGAACTTACTAACCGGACAAACCGGTGCCCAAGAGGAGTTCCGCTCATGCGCTTATCTATTTCGCTTATCGCCGGCCTGGTGGCCAGCCTCGCGCTGATCGCCCAAGCCCCCGCCCACGCTGGTAACCGCGATGCCGCAATTGCCGGCGTGGTCATCGGTGCCGTAGTCGGCGGCGTTATCGCCAGCCAGACCCGCCAGGTGCAGGTGCACCATTACGCGCCACCACCGGTCTACCATCAGCCACGGGTGGCCTATTACCAGCCCCGCCCGGTTTACTACTACCAACCGGCCCCGGCCTACTACAAGGGCAAGCCGCACAAGCACCAGCGCTGGCACAAGCAGCACCGTCGCCACGCCAGCCATTACGGCCATAACGGCCATAACGGCTACCAGGGTCAGCAGGGTCAGCAGGGTCAGCAGGGCCAATATGGCAACCGCCGCTAAACGACAGGCCCAGATCAGCGGCCATGCCGTTCACTAAATAAAAATGCCACTTCCCTCTAACAGGGCAAGCGGCATTTTTCTGGGTTTGGAGTTGTAACCGGGCAGTAACCCACCGGCCTATCGATAGCTGACCAGGCGACTCGCTCCAGGCTTAGGCGGTGCGCCGGCCCAACGCTTCCCGGTCCGCACCTCACTCCGTACGGAAACGTATCACCAGCTGTTTCAGCTCACTGCTCAGATCGCTTTGCTCGCGGGCATAGCCTTCCACTTCCGATGCCTGGGCAGAAATCTGCGTCACCCCGTCGTTGATGGCGACGATGTTCTGATTGATTTCCTCGGTCACCAGGTGCTGTTCTTCGGTGGCAGTGGCGATCTGCATGGTCATGTCGCGGATCATATGCACCTTGCTTTCGATACTCTCGAAAGCGGCCATGACCTCTTCGGAAAGAACGATGGCCTTGCCCGACTCGACCAGGCTTTGATCCATGCTCACCGTCACTTCCTTGATGCGGCTGACCAGCAGGTTGAGGATCTTGTTGATCTGCTCGGTGGAATCCTGGGTGCGCCTGGCCAGATTGCGCACTTCATCGGCCACCACGGCAAAACCACGGCCCTGCTCGCCCGCGCGGGCCGCCTCGATGGCCGCGTTGAGGGCCAGCAGGTTGGTCTGCTCGGCGATCTGCTGAATGGTCGAGAGGATATTGTTGATATTGACCGTTTCCTTCTCCAGCTCCTGAATCACCTTGCTGGAGTCCTGAATGCTGGCCCCCAGCTTGTTGACCCCGGACGTACTGCGGGCAATCACCTCTTTGCCGTTGCGCGTGGCCAACAGCCCCTGCTCCGACACATCGGCGGTCTGCACGCAGGTCTTGGCCACTTCGTTGGCAGCCGAAGACATCTCGGTCACGGCCGTAACGATCTGCTCCACCGCCCCCAACTGCCGCTGCAGCGTGGCCGACATCGCCGTGGTGCGCTCGTTGGTGTCGCTGGACACCCCATGCATGCTGATGGCGCTCTCCTTGATCACCTTGATCATGCCCTGGGTTGACTCGATAAACTGATTGAACCACTTGGCCAGCTCGCCGGTTTCATCCTTGCCCAGCAGGTGCAGGCGACGGGTCAGATCGCCCTCACCTTGCGCGATGGTGCGCAGCCCTTCCTTCACCAGGTTGATCGGATTGACGATACGGTTGGCGATAATCACCCCGGCGATGCCGAATACCAGCACCAACACCACACAGACCACCAGGGTTATCCAGGTCAGCTCGCGGGCGCTCGCATAGATCTCGTCGGCCTGCTTGAAGCCAACGAACTTCCAGCCCAGCTCGGGCGAGGTGTACACATTGGCCATATAGGCCACCCCGTCGATCGCCACCTCGACCAGGCCATTCTGGGTCTGACCGATGGTTGCAAAGTGCTCGCCGGGCAGCTCGCTGACCTTCTTGAAGTTATTGCCCGGCTGCAGGCCATCCACCAGCAGGGTGCCGCTACTCTCCACCAGCATCAGAAAGCCGGTTTCGCCGAAACGCACCTTCTGCGCCATATCGGTCAGCGCTTTGAGCGACACATCCGCCGCCACCACCCCGGCAAACTGCCCGGCGTTGTCCTTGAAGCCCTTGAGTACCGACACATAGACCGCGTCATCCGGCTCCCAGTAATAACCATCGCGGCGGGCCAGGGTGAAATTGGCGTCTCGACCAATGGGGTACCACTCGCGCTTGCGCGGGTCCCAGTCGCCGTAATCACCGGTGCCCGGCCACTCCACATAGCCGCCCTCGGTATCGCTCATATAGACGTAGCCGAAGGTGGGGTTGTTATTCCCGATGCTGGAGAAGTAATCGAAAATCTGCTTCTCGCGCCCACCATTGGCGGTGGCGACCTGACCAGGCTTGCGCGCCTCACCAAAATAGGTGGTCAGCTCACCACTCTCGGTATCCCTCACGGCGGGATATTCCGCCAAGGCCGAAACGGTATAGCCCACCGAATCAAAGAAGGTGGCGAAACTGCTGTTCACCAATTTCATATCCAGGCTGCTGGAGACCTGGAAATTCTCCCTGGCCTGCTCCGTGACATTGCGAATCGTCAGCAGCGCCACAATCAGCACCGGAATCAGGGTAGCAACCAGAAAGCTCACCAGCAGTTTGGACTTGATACTCATGGAAAGTCGCCTTCTCGCAGTTTCGTATTACGCCTTATCGGCGCTTGTCGAGAATAGTTAAGCCTAATCACCGCGCCCGCATGGGTCTGCCAACGACATCAGCTGCTGCGGTGAGGCCAATTGATGGTGCCGCCCTGCGGCGAGTCACCGTTAGACCGGGCAAAACACAAGCGGCGGACACACACCAAGAGCAAAAGCCACTGCGCAATCTATGGCGCATCGCCACCTATTCGCAGTAAGGTCGAGCCAACCCTACTCAAGGAAGAAACATGGCCGCCAAATCCAGCGCACCTCGGCAGCAGAAGCACCTCGCCGTGCTGATCGACGCCGACAACGCCTCCGCCGCGATTGTCGAAGGCCTGTTCGAGGAAATTGCCAAGTACGGCGTCGCCAGCGTCAAACGCATCTACGGCGACTGGACCAGCCCACAACTGGGCGGCTGGAAGAAGGTACTGCTG
The DNA here is from genome assembly GCF_963970915.1 of Pseudomonas sp. EA_105y_Pfl2_R69. Classification (NCBI taxonomy): domain Bacteria; kingdom Pseudomonadati; phylum Pseudomonadota; class Gammaproteobacteria; order Pseudomonadales; family Pseudomonadaceae; genus Pseudomonas; species Pseudomonas sp. EA_105y_Pfl2_R69. The sequence goes on along the minus strand of NZ_CAXAOO010000003.1, from coordinate 338,298 downwards.
GAACACTCGATTCAGCCCATGCAGCAGTTCGCCTACACCACCGGCAAAAACGCCACCGACAGCACCCTGATCATCGACGCCATGGACCTGCTCTATACCCGGCGCTTCGATGGCTTCTGCCTGGTCTCCAGCGACAGCGACTTCACCCGCCTGGCCGCCCGCCTGCGTGAAGAGGGCCTGGAAGTGATCGGCTTTGGCGAAGAGAAAACACCCAAGCCGTTTGTGAAAGCCTGCGACAAATTTATCTACACCGAACTGCTGCGCGACGACGCCGAACCCAGCGAGCCGGAAAGCCCCAGCAACGGTACATCAGCCAGCACACCCGCACCTGCAACTACAGCGGAAAGCAAACCCGCCGCGCAGCCCGCACCGGCCAAGGCCAAGCCGCAGAAAGTGCCGGTGGACTTTATTGCCAAGGTGATCGATGACAGTTCGGACGAGGATGGTTGGTGCCATTTGGGCGCGCTGGGCACCAATATCAGCAAGCTGCGTTCGGACTTTGACTCACGCATGTATGGGTTCAAAAAGCTGAGTGATCTGATCAAAGCGCAAAGCGGCCGTTTTGAACTGCAAATACTGGGCTCCACCGCTACAGGTGGCCAGGCACTTGCCGTACGAAATCGAAAGCCAAGCAAATAGTCCGTCTATATGCACAGGCAGGATTGAAGCTGACTGCATGACTATCACGGTAAATCCGCCGCCGATTAATCGTCCCGACTTATTGGTTTCGGCTTTACGCCGAGCCACTTTATTCGCTGCGCTCACCCTTCGGACCAGCCTGCGGCTGTTACTCCGCTGCGCTACGTTTCAGCCTCCTGACGGGTTCGGGGACCGCGTCGCCTAGGCGATTTGTGGACGGAAAAAGCAAAAAGCAAAAGCAAAAGCATCGCGGGCAAGCCCGCTCCTACAGTTTGCTTTGCTTCTAAAAATACCAATCTCACAGACGACGCCAAACGCCCCATCAGGAGGCCGAGTGGAATCGTTGCGCAAGGGGTTGAGCGGCATGGATGCCGCGAGAGCCGCGATGGGCCAGGGATGGCCCTTCGCGGCGTGCCCCTGGAGCAATGATGGAACGAGGGAAGTCGAGCGCAGCGAGACCCGGATGCAAGGGGCAAGACCTTTTGCTTACTTTTGGGGCGACTGCCAAAAGTGAGCCGCCGTAAGGGCGGAACCGTTAAGCCGGCCAACACACAAGCTGCGAGTACACGCCAACCGCCAAGCAACACCCCGTAGGATGGGTTGAGCAACGCGATACCCATCACCCAACCTCACGCAACTACACTCAGCCAACCACACCACTGCAAAGGACTGCAGCCATGACCAACTACCGCCGCGACCAGACCCCAGGCGCCAGCTGGTTCTTCACCCTAAACCTAGCCGACCGCCGCCAGACATTACTGACTGAACAAATAGACCTGCTGCGCGCCAGCTTCCGCCATGTCATGCGCCAACATCCCTGGCAAATCGACGCAATCGTAATCCTGCCAGACCACCTACATGCTCTATGTACCTTGCCATCCGACGATGCCGATTTCGCCGTGCGTTGGCGCTTGATCAAAACCGGGTTCTCCCGCGCCTTGCCCTATGGTGAATGCATATCCGCCAGTCGCCAGCGCAAAGACGAGCGCGGAATTTGGCAGCGCCGTTATTGGGAACACCGCATCCGCGACCAGGCCGATTTCAACCGGCACGTCGATTACATCCACCAGAACCCGCGCAAGCATGGGCATGTGCAGCGGGTAGCCGATTGGCCGTGGTCATCGTTTCATCGGTATGTGCGAGCGGGGTTATTGCCGGGGGATTGGGCGGGCGGAGAGGAAATGGAAATTACAGTGGGTGAACGCAACAAGCAGAAACCGGGATAGCCATTATTGATGGGTATCGCTACGCTCAACCCATCCTACGGGTCTCCCCCCCTCGGGCCAACCAATTCAAGCCCATTACACTCACGGCGAGTAGACACATGATCATGGCACCAGTAAAAATCAAAATACTTATTGCGATAACAATAGGCATTACATTAAGTGGGTGCGCATCGGACATAATCACAGAGACAATAACAAATAGAAACCACGGAACCATTATCCCAGGGAAAACCATCACCACCCCAATAAAACAAAGGGCGGCTTTAGGTGAGGAAATGCTGACAGCTGGCGAGTACTCGACTACGCCAACAAAAAAGTCTATCCAGATAGCTACGATGGCAGCAGAAGCGAAAGCACACATCAAACACAAGTTAAAACAAATAGACTTCAATCTACCTCCTAGCAATCTTACGCTAGAGGGCTCCTCCAACAACTATCTATTCTACAAGTACCCTCAACCATTTTTATCGCGAGACAATGTTCAGTCCTATGGCGGCTTGATGGTTCCTAAAACATCGCCTCACCTAGCAACAAAAATATACTGGAATTGGCTCGCATCATCTAGAAACGATACTTATTACACAGCACCTTTATCAAACCAACTAACTATCGACACCAGCACCGTAGAGCAGAGCATATCCACAGGAAAGCATCAATCCCCACAGCAAGCACTCATATATTCCGGGATATCCGGCGGGCAAATTAGATTTATCTACAAAGAATTTACAAGTAACGGACTCGCCAGACCACTATTCACTCAAGACGTAGTACTTGACTACTTCGAGGGCGAAGAATATGCATTCAAGAGCGCCCGTTTCATTGTTAACAAAGCCGGGCCAGCCTTTATTGAGTTCACTCTTATCCATGGCCTTTAATCAGCCGATAGCCCGTAGGATGGGTTGAGCGCAGCGATACCCATCAACTCTCAAAACAAAAGGCCCGTCAATCGACGGGCCTTTTGTTTAAATCACCGTTCAACTCAGCACTTGGATCAGACCAGCGCAGCCTCGCTACGACGCTCAAGCTTCTTCACCTGATACTCCCTCGCCGCCTGATGAAACGCCTCCAGCAGCGCGTTGTAATCCGCCTTTTCCCAATAGCGATACTCGGGATGCCACTGCACCCCAACGGCAAACGCCTTGGTGCCAATCACGCTGACCGCCTCGATCTGCCCATCCTCGGCCACCGCCTCAACCTGCAGCCCCTCGCCCAGGCGATCAATCCCCTGACCGTGCAACGAGTTGACCTTGATCTGCCGCTCGCCGAGCAGTGAATGCAGCACGCCGCCTTCGGTCAGCGTCACGGTGTGCATCGGGCCGTAGGCCACGTCATCCGCTACGCCCTTCACTTCACGGTGGTCGAGACGCCCTTCAACCTCATGTACTTCACGGTGCAGGGTACCGCCGAACAGCACGTTCATCTCCTGCACGCCGCGGCAGATGCCGAGAAAGGGAATGCCGCGCTCCAGACAGGCGCGCATCAGCCGCAGCACGGTGGTGTCGCGCGGTTTGTCGGCCAGGCCCAGGCCAGGATGCTCGTCGCCATAGAAGCTGGGGTGCACGTTGGACAGCGAGCCACCGAACATGATGCCGCTGACGCTATCGAGCACGGTGTCCATATCCAGCTCGTCGCCGAAGGCCGGGATCATCAGCGGGAAGGCACCGAAGCCGGTGACCGAGCTGATGTACTTCTCACCGACCAGGTGAAACCAGCCGATATCGCGGTCGGTCAGCTGCCAGCGGCACAGGGGAAGGCCAATCATGGGTTTTGTCATAGGGAGTCCTCTTCATAATGGTTTGAAGTGGGCTGCCCTTGGGAGAGCGGGCTTGCAGGCCAGGAAAACCCTGAACCCGCTCACCCAAGGGGTGCCGTAACCTGCGGTCACTGCACCAACGCCGCGCCCGCGCGGCTGGTTTGTTGCGTAAAGCTGTTGTTGCTTGATGGGTATCGCTGCGCTCAACCCATCCTACGGCGCTCAGAAACTCAAAAAAGGGGGCTGATCCTGCGATCAGCCCCCTTGGGTGTTACGACAGGTTGTTGAAAAACGTAGCCGAGGCAGCCGAGACAAGGCAGAAACAGGCGAGAAAGCGGAGTTTACTGGTGTAAATGAGCATTTCGAGCCTGTTTCTAACGCCCCTTTCTTTTATTAGAAGGGGCAACGTAGGTAGTTTTACAACGGCCTGTTAGCCATTACTCGGGAAGGCGAACTGCGCCGCTTCATGGCTGGCGCGCTGCGGCCAGCGCTGGGTGATGGCTTTTTTGCGGGTGTAGAAACGCACACCGTCCGGGCCATAAGCATGCAGGTCGCCGAACAGCGAGCGCTTCCAACCGCCGAAGCTGTGGTAGGCCACCGGTACCGGCAGCGGTACGTTGACGCCGACCATGCCGACTTCGATCTCGTCGCAGAACAGCCGCGCCGACTCACCGTCGCGGGTGAAGATGCAGGTGCCGTTGCCGTATTCATGGTCGTTGATCAGCTGCATGGCTTGTTCCAGGCTGCCGACGCGGACGATGCACAGCACTGGGCCGAAGATTTCGTCGGTGTAGATGGTCATCTCAGGTGTGACTCTGTCAAAAAGCGTGCCGCCGACGAAATAACCATTCTCATGGCCGGCCACTACCAGGTCACGACCGTCGACCACCAGGCTTGCGCCCTGGGCAACACCGGCGTCGATATAGCCTTTGACCTTGTCACGCGCGGCGGCGGTAACCAGTGGGCCCATGTCCAGGCCGCAGTTGGTGCCGGCACCGATTTTCAGTGCCTTGATCTGCGGGGTGAGCTTCTCGATCAGCGCATCGGCGATCTGGTCACCGACGCAGACGGCCACCGAGATGGCCATGCAGCGCTCGCCGCAGGAACCGTAAGCCGCACCCATCAGGGCGCTGACGGCGTTGTCCAGGTCGGCATCGGGCATCAGCACGGCGTGGTTCTTCGCGCCGCCCAGGGCCTGTACGCGCTTACCGCGCTTGGTGCCTTCGCTGTAGATGTATTCGGCAATCGGGGTGGAGCCGACAAAGCTCAGGGCTTTGACTTCCGGCGCTTCGATCAGCGCATCCACCGCTTCCTTGTCGCCGTGCACCACGTTGAGTACGCCTTTCGGCAGACCGGCTTCTTGCAGCAGTTGGGCGATGTACAGGGTGGAGCTGGGGTCACGCTCGGACGGCTTCAAGATAAAGCAGTTGCCGCAGACGATGGCCAGCGGGTACATCCACAGCGGCACCATGGCCGGGAAGTTGAATGGGGTGATGCCGGCGACCACGCCAATCGGCTGCATGTCGCTCCAGGCGTCGATGTTCGGGCCGACGTTGCGGCTGTACTCGCCCTTGAGGATTTCCGGGGCGGCGCAGGCGAATTCGACGTTTTCGATACCGCGCTTGAGTTCACCGGCGGCGTCTTCCAGGGTCTTGCCGTGCTCTTCGCTGATCAGCTTGGAGATGGCGGCTTCGTGCTGTTCAAGTAATTGCTTGAAGCGAAACATCACCTGGGCACGCTTGGCCGGCGGGGTGTTACGCCAGGCCGGGAAAGCGCTCTTGGCCGAGTCGATGGCCAGCTGCATGGTGGCGCGGTCGGCCAGGGCAACTTGCTTGCTGACTTCGCCAGTGGACGGGTTGAACACGTCGGCGCTACGGCCAGTACCGGCGGTCATTTCGCCGTGGATCAGGTGGTTTACGGTGGTCATGGCAATTCCTTAATAACGGATCTGTTTTTTTGTAGGAGCCAGCTTGCTGGCGATCAGCGTTAAAAGCATCGCCAGCAAGCTGGCTCCTACAGGAAATAGTGGTGGCTTAATCCAGGCTGTTGAGCACATCGCCGACGGCGTTGAACACGGAGTCCAGCTGCTCGGGCGTGGTGTTGAAGGTTGGCCCGAACTGCAGGGTGTCGCCGCCGAAGCGCACGTAGAAACCGGCGTTCCACAGTTTGATCCCGGCCTCGAAGGGACGGATCACCGGGTCGCCGTCACGCGGGGCGATCTGGATCGCGCCGGCCAGGCCGCAGTTGCGGATGTCGACCACGTGCTTGCTGCCCTTGAGGCTGTGCAGCTTGTCTTCGAAGATCGGTGCCAGCGCAGCCGACTGTTCGATCAGGTTGTCGCGCTTGAGCAGCTCCAGGGTCGCCAGGCCGGCGGCGCAGGCCACCGGGTGGCCCGAGTAGGTGTAGCCGTGGCCGAATTCGACCATATGCTCGGGGATCGCCTGGTTCATAAAGGTGTTGTAGATCTCGCTGGAGGCGATCACCGCGCCCAGGGGAATCGCACCGTTGGTGATCTGCTTGGCGGTGTTGATGATGTCCGGGGTGACGCCGAAGTATTCGGCACCGGTCCACTTGCCCATGCGGCCGTAAGCGGTGATCACCTCGTCGAAGATCAGCAGGATATTGTGCTGCGTGCAGATCTCGCGCAGGCGCTGCAGGTAGCCGACTGGCGGCACCAGCACGCCGGCGGAACCGGACATCGGCTCGACGATCACCGCGGCGATGTTCGAGGCGTCGTGCAGTTCGATCAACTTGAGCAATTCGTTGGCCAGCTCGACGCCGCCGGTCTCGGCCATGCCCTTGGTGTACGCCAGGTGCGCCTGCAGGGTGTGCGGCAGGTGGTCGGCGTCCATCATCTGACCGAACATCTTGCGGTTGCCGCCGATGCCGCCGAGGCTGGTGCCGGCGATATTGACGCCGTGGTAGCCACGGGCGCGGCCGATGAATTTGGTCTTGCTCGGCTGACCTTTCAGTCGCCAGTAGGCCTTGGCCATCTTCACCGAGGTGTCGGCGCACTCGGAGCCGGAGTCGGTGTAGAACACGTGGTCGAGGCCGGCCGGGGTCAGCTCGGCGATCTTCTCGGCCAGCTGGAAGGACAGCGGGTGGCCGTACTGGAAGCCCGGCGCGTAATCCAGGGTGCCGAGCTGCTTGGCCACCGCGTCCTGAATTTCCTTGCGGTTGTGCCCGGCACCGCAGGTCCACAGCCCGGACAGGCTGTCGAAGATGCGCCGACCTTTGTCGTCGATAAAGTGGTTACCGTCGGCAGCCACGATCAAACGTGGGTCGCGCTTGAAATTGCGGTTGGCGGAAAACGGCATCCAGTGCGCATCCAGCTTGAGCTGGCTGGCCAGGGACGGGGTTTCGGTCTGCGGCATGTTCATGGTGCGGCCTCGCAAGGAAGGGCGGTGTTCTTAGATAGAGAAGCAGTTGCCAGCAAAGGTGCCACGGGCTTAGAGTCGTGAAAACACGACTCTTCATATCTTTAGTTAACCACTCACTAAACAATGATCAATAAACAATGAGCGCTCGCCGCCCCGACCCACTGGCCCAGGTCAGCGACTTCGATATCCGCCTGCTCAAGCTGTTCCGCAGCGTGGTGGAATGCGGCGGTTTTTCCGCCGCGGAAAGCGCCTTGGGGATTGGCCGCTCGGCGATCAGCCAGCAGATGAGCGACCTCGAACAGCGCCTCGGGCTGCGCCTGTGCCAACGCGGCCGCGCCGGCTTTGCCCTGACCGAGGAAGGCCGCGAGGTGTTCCAGAGCACCCAGCAATTGCTGGCGGCGCTGGAGAGCTTTCGCACCGAGGTCAACGGCCTGCACCAGCACCTGCGCGGCGAGCTGAATATCGGCCTGACCGACAACCTGGTGACGGTGCCGCATATGCGCATCACCCACGCTTTGGCACGGCTCAAGGAGCGCGGCCCGGATGTACGCATTCATATCCGCATGACCCCGCCCAGCGAAGTGGAGCAAGGCGTGCTCGACGGCCGCCTGCACATCGGCGTGGTGCCGCAGGTGACGGCACTGTCCGGGCTGGACTACCAGCCGCTGTACGACGAGCGCTCGCTGCTCTACTGCGCAGTTGGCCACCCACTGTTCTATGTCGACGACCAGCAACTGGAAGACACCCGCCTGGACAGCCAGGAAGCCATCGCGCCGACCTTCCGCCTGCCGCCCGAGGTGCAGAGCCACTACCAGGCGCTGAACTGCACCGCCAGCGCTTCTGACCGCGAAGGCATGGCCTTTCTGATTCTCACCGGGCGCTATATCGGCTACCTGCCCGACCACTACGCCCAGGCCTGGGTGCAGCAGGGCCGCCTGCGCGTGCTCAAGCCCGACAGCCGTTTCTACGATGTCAGCCTGGCCTCGGTGACGCGCAAGGGCCGCCGCCCGCACCTGGTGCTGGAAAGCTTTCTCGAGGCCCTGGCGGCCTGTGCCTGAGGCGCGACCCAGGGCCGCCTAGACGAGACCCACTTCGGCGGGCATCAGGGCCTCGATAAAATTCGTTCCCCAACTGCCGATGGGGTTGGCCAGCAACACTTCGTACGACGCCTGATGGCGCGCACAGCGCTCCGCCAGGGGCATCTGCAACGCGCGCACGAGTGCCTCGGCCAGGGCATCGCGGTCGTGCGGGTTGACGATCAGGGCCGCGTCCAGCTCGGCGGCGGCACCGGCGAACTGCGAGAGAATCAGCACCCCCGGGTCGGCCGGGTTCTGCGCGGCGACGTACTCCTTGGCCACCAGGTTCATGCCGTCGCGCAGCGGCGTGACCAGGCCGATACGCGCCAGGCGCATGATGCTGGCGATGTCCTCGCGGCTGTGGTTGCGATTGACGTAGCGCAGCGGCACCCAGGAGGCCGTGCCGAAACGCCCGTTGATATGCCCGACCTTGGCGCTGACCGCCGCATCGATCTCGATGTACTCGGGAATATCGCTGCGGCTGCTGGGCGCGATCTGCAGGTAGCTGACCCGGCCATGCCACTCGGGGTGCAACTCGAGGAAGCGCTCGTAGCCTTCCAGGCGGTTGCCGATGCCCTTGGAGTAGTCCAGCCGGTCCACCCCCACCAGCAGCGCTCTGCCTTCCAGGCTACTGCCGAGCGCCTCGGCCAGCGCACCGTCGGCGGTCTGCTCCGCCAGCTTGCGAAAGCCCTCGGCGTCGATCCCCACCGGAAAGGCACCGAGGCGAAAGTGCTGGCTGCCCAGATGGTAGTGCTCGCCGTCGCTGCTGCTCGCGCCCAGCACCTGGGTCAGGTAGCGGCCCAGGTTGCTCACGTCGCCGGCGGTCTGCAGGCCGATCAGGTTGTACTCGCTGAGCGCGCCCAGCACCTCGCGGTGGTGCGGCAGCGTCGCCAAGAGCTCCGGCGGCGGCATGGGGATATGCAGGAAGAAGCCGATGCGGTTGCCGTGGCCGCGCGCGCGCAGGGCCACGGCCAGGGGGATCAGGTGGTAGTCGTGCACCCAGAGGATATCGTCCTCGGCGATCAGCGGGCCGAGCCGCTCGGCGAAGAACTCGTTGACCCGCAGATAGCCCTTGAGGTCGGCTTCCTTGAACTCGGCCAGGTCGACCCGGTAGTGCAGGATCGGCCACAGCACCCGGTTGGCGAAACCGTTGTAGTACTCCTGGAAATCCTGCGGGCGCACATCGGTAAGCACATAGCACAGCCGTCCATCGTCGAGCGTCGCCGGTGCCGCGGGCGCTTCGGCCACCTGCCCGCTCCAGCCGAACCAGAGCCCGGCCCGGTCCTGCAGGCTGGCGTGTACCGCCACCGCGAGGCCGCCGGGTGCCGGGTGCCCCTGTTCATCGGGTATCGCTACCCGGTTGGAAATCACCACGAGCCGCGACATAACCCCTCCTCCCAGCTGATCGACAGGCGCATTGCCGTGTTGACCAAGCCGGCCATTGAATAGGTCTGTGGGATGTTGCCCCACAGCTCGCCGGTAAAGGGATGCAGGTCCTCAGCCAGCAGGCCGTAGGCATTGCGTGCGACGACCAGCTCGGCATAAAGCTCGCGGGCCTCGTCGCGGCGGCCGATCGCGGCCAGGGCATCCAGGTACCAGAACTTCACCACCAGAAAGGCGGTTTCCGGTACGCCAAAGTCGTCGGCCCGGGCATAGCGCAGCAGATGGCCGTTGACACTGAGCTCACGGCCCACGCACTCGACCGTGGCGATAAACCGCGGGTCCTGGGCATCGATCAGCCCCAGCTCGCTCATCAGCAGCACGCTGGCGTCCAGGTCATCGCTACCGAAGGAACCGGTAAAGGACTGCCGACGTTCGCTCCAGGCATCGCACAGGATGCGCTGGCGCAGGCGCTGCGCCTCTACCTGCCAGGTGGCGGTCGCCGACCTCAGGCCGAGACGCGCGGCGATGCGCCCGACACGGTCGCAGGCGGCCCAGCACAGCAGCGCCGAATGGGTGTGCACGCGTCGCCGGCCGCGGTATTCCCAGATCCCCGCATCGGCCTCGAAGGCCAGGCTGGCGGCCCGCGTGGCCAACGGCTCGAGGAGCCGCAACATGCCTTCGTCACCCGGGTTGGGCAGGCGCTGGTCGACGAAGCTCTGCACCACGGCCAGCACCACCGAGCCGAACACATCGTGCTGGTTCTGCTCCGCGGCCTGGTTGCCGACCCGCACCGGGCCATGCCCGAGAAAGCCGGCCAGGTTGAGCTCGACGCGCTCGTGCAGGTCCAGATCGGGGACTATGCCGTACAGCGGCCTGAGGTCGGTGCCGCCCGCCGCCACCGTGGTGATGAAATCGACGTAGCGCTCCATGGTCTTGGTCGCACCCAGGCGGTTGAGCGCCTGGATCACGAAATAGGCATCGCGCAGCCAGCAGTAGCGGTAGTCCCAGTTGCGCTGCGAGGCCGGGGCCTCGGGGATGGAGGTGGTCATGGCCGCGACGATCGCGCCGGTCTCCTCGAAACTGCACAACTTCAGGGTGATCGCCGCACGGATCACCACCTCCTGCCACTCGAAGGGAATGGCCAGCGCGCGCACCCACTCGTGCCAGCAGGCGCAGGTGCGCTTGAGGAAGCCCTTGACCACCTCTTCCGGGGCGTCGTCGAGCGGCTCGTCGACGCCCATCACCATGCTGATCGGATGGGTGAGAGCAAACGGCGTTTCGCGCAGGATGTAGGACAGGGGTGCATCGGTGGTCAGGCGAATGGTGTCGGCGCCGCCCAGGTAGCGGATGTGGCTGGACCCGGCAACGGCGTGGCAGGGCTTGCCATAGCCATGGGTGGGGCGGATGCGCAGGGTCACCCGGGGCAGGCCGTGCACCGGTTCGATCAGGCGACACAGTTGCGCCGGGCGGAAGTTGCGACCGTACTGCTGGAAACGCGGGGCGAAGTCGGTGATGCGCACGGCATTGCCCTGGGCATCCTCCAGGGTGGTGCTGATGATCGCGCTGTTGCGCAAATAGTGCGAGCGGCTGGCGCTCTGGCCAGCCAGCAGGCAGTCGGCAAAGCCTTTCTCATCATCGCCGGCGAGCAGGCGCGAGAACACCGGGTCGCCGTCGAAGTGCGGGTAGCACCACCACACCAGCCGCCCCGTGGTATTGACCAGTGCGGCGACCCGGCAATTACCAATCAGGCCGAGTTCGAGCGCGCCCTGGTGGCGAATCATTGCCCCAGCCTCGCCGCCGCACCAATCAGTGCGGCCCGCACCTCCGCCGGATCGGCGAAGGCGGCCTGGGCACCGGGCAGCAGGCAGCCGACCGACAGGGCCAGGCCACCCAGGGCGGGCATCAGCGCCAGCGCAGGCTGGTCGGTGACGTCGTCGCCGATAAACAGCGGCCGACGCCCGACAAACGGCCGCAGGCGCAGGAAGCGCTGGATCGCCTGGGCCTTGTCACCCTCATGGCCGATCACCTCCAGCACCATCTTCCCCGGCAGCAGGCGCAGCCCAGTGCCGGCGAGCAACGCGCGCAGCGCCGTCGCCAACAGCGGCCCGGCAGCAGGCGCGGCGCGGTAATGCAGGGCCAGGCTGCTGCCCTTGTCCTCGACCAGCACCCCGGCGTGGCGCTCGGCCAGTGCCTGCAGGCGCTGGCGCATGGAATCGGCGAGGCCGGCGTCGGACGCATAGTGCAGCGGCTCCTCGGCGTGCACCCGCCAGTGCGCGCCGTGGCCACCGCAGGCAGGCAGGCGCAGGGGCGCAAAGAGTTGATCGAGGACCGCCACCGAGCGGCCGCTGACCAGCGCCAGAGCCCCACCGAGCAGTCGATGCAGGCGATCCAGGGCGTTGCGCAGCTCACCCGGCACCTGCACCGCAGTCGGCGACTCGGCGAAATCCAGCAGGGTGCCGTCGACATCGAGGAACAGCGCGCAGGGTTGCCCGCGCGCGCCCAGCCAGAGGTTGAGCCGGGTACTCGCCGAGGCATCTCCGCACGCGGCATGATCCGCGCCGGCTTGCCCCTGATAAAGCGAACAAGTCATCGAGCGATCTCCATCTGCACCAGCGGCGCGCCCTCCATCTATGGCGACACTGGCGAAAGTCCCCAGGGTTCATCATACCCCTGTGCCTTCGTAGCGCCAGGCCAGGACCGGACCGCCTGGCGCACGCCGCTTGGTTTTTTTACCCCTTGCGCTTGTCACCTCGGCGACTGTGGGTTATCAGTGCAGTCGTCCGAAAACCTGACCACTGCGGAAGCGCCCATGACTGTTGAAGTACTCGCCCACTGTACCGACCCGAGCGCCAAACCCGCCGGGCGGATTCGGCAGAAAAACGAAGAAGCGATCATCAAGGCCGCCGAGGAGGAGTTCGCCCGTCACGGTTTCAAGGGCACCAGCATGAACACCATCGCGCAGAACGTCGGCCTGCCCAAGGCCAACCTGCACTACTACTTCAGCAACAAGCTGGGCCTGTACCAGGCGGTGTTGAGCAATATCCTCGAACTGTGGGACAGCACCTTCAACAACCTGACTGTCGACGACGACCCGGCCGAGGCCCTGGCCCGCTATATCCGCGCCAAGCTGGAATTCTCCCGCCGCCACCCGAAAGCCTCGCGCATCTACGCCATGGAAGTGATCAGCGGCGGCGAAACCCTGTCGCAGATGCTCAGCCAGGACTACCAGACCTGGTTCCGTGGCCGCGCCGCGGTGTTCGAGGCCTGGAGCGCTGCCGGCAAGATGGACCCGGTCGACCCGGTGCACCTGATCTTCCTGCTGTGGGGCAGCACCCAGCACTACGCTGACTTTTCCTCACAGATCTGCCGCGTCACCGGCACCTCGCGCCTGACCAAGCAGGATTACGAAGTGGCCGGCGACAACCTGATCCGCATCATCCTCAAGGGCTGCGGCCTGACGCCACCGAGCGCCTGAGCGGCCCTGCCCCATGCCTTTTACCCTGCTCGGCCCTTGCGACTACCGCGAGGAAATCCGCAAAAGCCGCTTTACCGCCCTCGCCGCGCCGGTTGCCAGCGCGGCCGAGGCGCAGGCGTTTATCGCGGCGCACAGCGACGCCAGCGCCAGCCACAACTGCTGGGCCTGGAAAGTTGGCCAACAGTACCGCTTCAGCGACGATGGCGAGCCCGGCGGCACCGCGGGCCGGCCGATACTCGCGGCCATCGAGGCCCAGGACATGGATCAGGTGGCGGTGCTGGTGATCCGCTTCTACGGCGGCATCCAGCTCGGCACCGGCGGCCTGGCCCGCGCCTATGGCGGCAGCGCCAACAAGTGCCTGCAAGCCGCCCCGCACGTTGAGCTGGTGGCCCGCGAGCACTATCGCTGCCACTGCCTGTTCGCCGAACTGCCGCTGCTCAAGGCGCGCCTGGCGGAACTCGACTGCCTGCTGGAAGGCGAAAACTACGACGCCACGGGTGCCGAGCTGCACCTGGCCGTCCCCGCCCCACGCCTCGCCGAACTGCAGCGGCTGCTGGCTGATATCAGTCGTGGGCGGGTTGAGTTACTGCCGCTCTAGATCGCATGCACTACGCTGCTTAATTCTGGCCGTGGGCCCGCAGCCTATTTAACACATTATCGCGGGCAAGCCCGCTCCTACAGGGGTTGCAGCGTGACCGGAATGGCAGTTGTTGCACTATTTTGTAGGAGCGGGCTTGCCCGCGATCAATCTCGGATACACCACAAGAGGCAATGGAATGCCTGCAAAATCCCACGGCTCCAACCTGCGGCGCGGCCGTTACTCAGAGCCGGAACGCCTTTACCTGCTGACCAGTGTCCTGCTGCAGCGCCGCCCTTTGTTCAATGACTTCGCATTGGCACGGTTACTGGTAAAAGAACTACGCGTAGCCCATGAGCAACAGCAAGTTGCATCTCTGGCCTGGGTGGTTATGCCCGATCATCTGCACTGGCTTGTACAACTGCAAACTGGCTCGCTGGAACAACTGATGCGGCGCATCAAAAGCAAAAGCGCACGGCAGATCAATCAGTACCTCGGCACACAGGGCCCAATTTGGCAGCAGGGTTATCACGACCGCGCGCTGCGCAAGGATGAAGGCCTGCAATCGGCAGCTCTTTATATCGTCGCCAATCCGCTACGAGCCGGCCTGGTAAAACGCATTGGCAATTACCCGCTATGGGATGCGGTTTGGCTGTAAGTGCGCGCCTGTCTCAGGATTTATCGCGGGCAAGCCCGCTCCTACAGGGATAGCGGTGTAACAGCAACTACCTGGCGCTGCGGGCTTTTGTAGGAGCGGGGGGGACGCCCAGTTCTTGCCCGCGATGCGCCAAAACGCACCAACCATCAAGACTGCGCACCAAGCTGGAGCCTCAAACAAGCATGCTGTTGTGGCGGGGCTTAGGCTGGCGCGGGCCGCTGGCTTTTTCTGACTCACTGGCCAGCTTTTTGCTTTAGCCAGGGCAGTTGTCATTCTTGAGCCTCTGCCCATGTCCAGTTCCCCTTCTGTCCCGCGCTTGCAGCTAAGCGGTATCAGCAAGCGCTACCCCGGCTGTCTGGCCAACGACCGTATCGACTTAGCCATCGCCGCTGGCGAGATCCATGCCCTGCTCGGCGAAAACGGTGCCGGCAAGAGCACCCTGATGAAGATCATCTACGGCGTTACCCAACCCGACAGCGGCGAAATCCGCTGGCACGGTGAGCTGCTTTCAATGCGTGACCCGGCCATGGCCCGCAGCCTCGGTGTGGGCATGGTGTTCCAGCATTTCTCGCTGTTCGAGACCCTCACCGTAGCGGAGAACATCGCCCTGGCCATGGGCGCGGCAGCCGGCACGCCGAAACAGCTGGAGGCGAAAATCCGCGAAGTCTCGCAGCGTTACGGCATGGCCCTGGAGCCGGGCCGGCTGGTGCACAGCCTGTCCATTGGCGAACGGCAGCGGGTGGAGATCGTCCGTTGTCTGATGCAAGACATCAAACTGCTGATCCTCGATGAACCCACCTCGGTACTCACCCCGCAAGAGGCCGACGAGCTGTTTGTGACCCTGCGCCGCCTGGCTAGCGAGGGCTGCAGCATTCTGTTTATCAGCCACAAACTCAGCGAAGTACGGGCGCTGTGCCAGAGCGCCACGGTGCTGCGTGCAGGCAAGGTGTCCGGTCATTGTGTGCCGAGCGAATGCTCAGACCTGGAGTTGGCGCGGCTGATGGTCGGCGACGCCGAAGGCCTGGAAAGCAGTTACCCGAAGGTCACCGGCGGTTTGCCGCGCCTGCGCGTGGATGACCTCAGCTGGCGCAATGCCGATCCCTTCGGCAGCGACCTGCACAACCTGCGCCTGGAAGTGCGCAGCGGCGAGATCGTCGGTATCGCCGGGGTCGCCGGTAATGGCCAGGACGAACTGCTGGCCCTGCTCAGCGGGGAAACCCGCCTGCCACGTAACGAGCGTGAACGCATCAGCCTGGACACGCAGCCGATTGCCGATCTGTACCCGGACGCGCGGCGCAAGCTGGGCCTGGCGTTTGTCCCGGCGGAACGTTTGGGCCATGGCGCAGTGCCGGACATGAGTTTGACCGATAACGCCTTGCTCACCGCCTTTCAGCAAGGCTTGCTGAGCAAGGGCCTGATTCAGCGCGGCAAGGTGCGCGCCCTGGCCGATGAGATCATCAAACGCTTCGCGGTAAAAACCCCGGATGCCGATACGGCCGCACGCAGCCTGTCGGGCGGCAATCTGCAGAAATTTATCCTCGGCCGCGAGATTCTGCAGCAGCCAAAACTGCTGGTGGCGGCGCACCCAACCTGGGGCGTGGACGTGGGCGCGGCAGCGGCGATTCACCGTGCGCTGATTGCCCTGCGCGATGCCGGCGCGGCGATTCTGGTGCTCTCCGAAGACCTCGACGAACTGCTGCAGATCAGCGACCGCATCGGCGCGCTGTGCAGCGGCAAGCTCTCGCCCCTTGCCGCTACCGCCGAGACCGAAGCCGTTGAAGTCGGCCGCTGGATGGCGGGCGAATTTGCCCCCATTGCCCTTACCACTACCCCAGCAGCGCCTGCTGCCAGCCTGAGCTGACGGAGTTACCGATGTTGTTATCCCTCGAACCACGCGGTCAGCAATCGCGCGCCATGCTCTGGCTGTCGCCGCTGCTCGCCGCCGCGCTCACCCTTACCAGCGGCGCACTGCTGTTCACCCTGCTCGGTCACGACCCGCTGGACACCCTGCACACCCTGCTGATCGCACCGCTGGCCGACTGGTACGGCGTCTCCGAACTGCTGGTCAAAGCGCTGCCGATTCTGCTCTGCGCCCTCGGCCTGGCGGTGGCCTACCAGGCGCGTATCTGGAATATCGGCGCGGAAGGCCAGCTGCTGCTCGGCGCGCTGGCCGGCAGCGCCATGGCGATTCAGATTATCGACTGGGACAGTCGCTGGGCGCTGGTCTGGGTCATCCTCGCCGGCATCGCTGCCGGCGCGGCCTGGGGCGGCCTGACCGCCTGGCTGCGCACCCAGTTCAACGCCAACGAAATCCTCACCAGCATCATGCTCAATTACATCGCCCTGAACCTGCTGCTGTTCTTTGTGCATGGCCCGCTGAAGGACCCAGCCGGCTTCAACTTCCCCGAGTCGGCGATGTTCGGCGATGCCAGCCGCCTGCCATTGGTGAGTGAGGACGGTCGTCTGCATGGCGGCCTGTACTTCGCCCTGTTGGCCCTGGTGGCGGTGTGGGTGCTGCTGCAGAAAAGCTTTCTCGGCTTCCAGATCAAGGTGCTCGGCCTCGACCGCCGTGCCGCCGGCTTTGTCGGTTTCCGTGAGAAGCGCCTGGTCTGGTTCGCCCTGCTGGTCAGCGGCGGCCTGGCCGGGCTGGCGGGGGTTGGCGAAGTGGCCGGGCCGATTGGCCAACTGGTGCCGCAGGTCTCGCCCGGCTATGGCTACGCGGCCATTACCGTGGCCTTTCTCGGTCGCCTTAATCCGCTCGGCATCGTCTTCGCCAGCCTGTTGATGGCGCTGCTCTACCTGGGCGGCGAGAACGCGCAGATGACCATGAACCTGCCCCAGGCGATCACCCAACTGTTCCAGGGGATGATGCTGTTCTTCCTGCTCGCCTGCGACGTGCTGATTCTTTATCGGCCACGACTGAAGTGGAAATGGGCGCAGCGCACAACCAACGCCGAAGCACTGGCCTGACAACGTACCTGTAGGAGCGAGCTTGCTCGCGATCCGCGGCGACACCGATCGCGAGCAAGCTCGCTCCTACACAAGGCATACACATAGGAACTTCCGATGGATCTCGACCTGTTAAGCAATATCTTCTACGCCATGGTGCGCACCGGTACGCCGCTGCTGCTGGTGGCTTTGGGTGAACTGATCTGCGAGAAGAGCGGCGTACTCAACCTCGGCCAGGAAGGCATGATGCTGTTTGGCGCGGTGATCGGCTTTATCGTCGCCCTGAGCACCGGCAACCTGTGGCTCGGCGTGCTGCTGGCGATGAGCGCCGGCATGCTGTTATCGATGCTGTTCGCCGCCGTGGCCCTGGGCTTCAATGCCAATCAGGTGGCCACCGGCCTGGCCCTGACCATCTTCGGCGTCGGCCTGTCGACCTTTGTCGGCGCGGCCTGGGTCGGCAAACCACTGGCCGGCTTCGAACCCATCGCCATTCCGCTGCTCAGCGACATCCCGCTGATCGGGCGCATGCTGTTTGCCCAGGACGTGCTGGTGTATCTGTCCTTCGCCCTGTTCGCCCTGGTGGCCTGGGTGCTGCTGAAAAGCCGCATCGGCCTGATCATCCAGGCGGTTGGCGAGAACCCCGATGCGGCCAGCGCCATGGGCCTGCCGGTGCTGCGCGTACGCACCCTGGCGGTGCTGTTCGGCGGGGCCATGGCCGGGCTGGCCGGTGGCTACCTGTCGCTGGCCTATACACCGATGTGGGCGGAAAACATGACCGCCGGCCGCGGCTGGATCGCCCTGGCGCTGGTGGTGTTCGCCAGCTGGCGGGTGCTGCGCGTGCTGCTCGGGGCCTACCTGTTCGGCCTGGCCAGCATCATCCATTTGGTTGCCCAGGGCATCGGCCTGTCGGTCCCCTCCAACCTGCTGGCGATGCTGCCGTATGTGGCGACGATTCTGGTGCTGGTCCTGCTCTCGCGCGATGCGATCAAGACCCGCCTGTTCGCCCCGGTGTCACTGGGCAAGCCCTGGCAGCCGGGGCACTGATCCACGTCTACGCACCAGCAGGCAGCACGACCTTTACCTTACGCACCAGCACAGCACCACCGCAGAACCCCGCTCCGGCGGGGTTCTGCGTTCTAGCGCGGCGCAGCGCGCTAATTGTCCAGTTGGTCAGCTTTTTGCAATTCAACCGACAGCTGTTTAACAGGCCATAGCCAACACACACTGGAGTCCCACCGACCATGTTCGAGAAGAGTACAAAACCCCTGCTGCGCGCCCTCGTTGCCGCCCTTGGTTTTAGCGCCACCCTCAGCGCTGTTGCCGCCGACCCGCTGAAGGTCGGCTTCGTCTACATCGGCCCGATTGGCGACCACGGCTGGACCTACCAGCACGAGCAGGGCCGCCAGGCGGTGATCAAGCAGCTCGGTGACAAGGTCGAGACCAGCTACGTGGAAAACGTACCAGAAGGTGCAGACGCCGAGCGCGTTATCCGCAACATGGCCAAGGGCGGCTATGACCTGATCTTCACCACCTCCTTCGGCTATATGAACCCGACGCTGAAAGTGGCCAAGCAATTTCCCAAGGTCACCTTCGAGCATGCCACCGGCTACAAGCAGGACAAGAACCTCGGCACCTACCTGTCGCGCTCCTATGAGGGCCGTTACGTCGGCGGCTTTCTCGCGGCGAAGATGACCAAGACCAAGAAGATCGGCTACGTCGCCTCCTTCCCGATCCCGGAAGTGATCCGCGATATCAACGCCATTCAGCTGGCCCTGGACAAGTACAACCCCGGCACCGAGATCAAGGTGGTGTGGGTCAATTCCTGGTTCGATCCGGGCAAGGAATCCGATGCCGCCAACGCGCTGATCGATCAGGGCGTGGACGTGGTGTTCCAGCACACCGACAGCCCGGCACCGATCCAGACCGCCGAGCGCCGCGGCGTCTACTCCGTGGGCTACGCCTCGGACATGGCGCACTTCGGGCCGAAAGCCGTACTGACCTCGATCGTCAACGACTGGGGCCCGCATTACGTCAAATCCACCCAGGCAGTAATCGACGGCAACTGGGCACCACAGGACTTCTGGGGCGGCCTGACGGAAGACACCATCCGCCTGCCGATCAGCGACCTGGTACCGGCCGAGGTGAAAGCCGAAGCCGAGCAGATCATCGCCGACATCAAGAGCGGCGCCTTGCACCCGTTCACCGGTCCGATCAAGGACCAGAGCGGCGTAGAGAAAATCCCGGCCGGCGTCGCGGCAACCAACGCCGAGCTGGCCTCGATGAACTACTACGTGGAAAACGTGAAGGCTGAACTGCCGAAGTAACTTCACACACCGATGCCGTCCCTGCCTCTAAGGCAGAACCGCATCAAAAGGGTGCCCCGTAAACGGGGCACCCTTTTTCGCTGCCTGGAGCCTGTCGGGCTCAACCGTTCGTCGCGAGGGAAAGGCCGTGGTCCGACATTTCGGTTTGAGACAGTTTTGCTGGTTTACCGAGGCGGGTGGCCGCCCCGCGAATAGCGCGCTATTTAACGAGGGAAAGCCGCAAAAATGGCCAAATCCGGATTTTCCGCAGCAGAACAGTGTTGAGTTCGACAGGCTCCTTAGTACGAGAAGACTCGCAGCACCGCCCCACCCGGAGCCGCTATGCACAGCCTACCAATTATCGATATCGCCCCGCTCTACCGCGACAACCAAGCCGCCTGGCCCGCCGTGGCCGAGCAGATCGACCGCGCCTGCCGCGACTGGGGTTTCTTCTATATCACTGGCCATCCGATCGGCCCGGCGCGCATCGCCGAACTGCTGGGCGCGGCCAAGACCTTCTTCGCCCTGCCGACGCAGGAAAAGCTCAAGATCGATATCACCCAGACCGCCCATCACCGCGGCTACGGGGCCATCGCCACCGAGCAGCTGGACCCGAGCAAACCCAGCGACCTCAAGGAAACCTTCGACATGGGTTTCCACATGCCCGCCGATCACCCCGAGGTACTGGCCGGCAAGCCACTGCGCGGGCCCAACCGCCATCCGGATATGCCCGGCTGGGCTGCGTTGATGGAGCAGCACTACGCCGATATGCAGGCGCTGGCGCAAACCCTGCTGCGCGCCATGACCCTGGCACTGGGGATCGAGCGCGACTTCTTCGACACACGCTTCCATGAACCGATCAGCGTGCTGCGCATGATCCACTACCCGCCGCGCCACACCGCCAGCAGTGCCGAACAGCAGGGTGCCGGGGCGCACACCGATTACGGCTGCATCACCCTGCTCTATCAGGACGACGCCGGCGGCCTGCAGGTGCGCCACCGCGACGGCCAGTGGATCGACGCGCCGCCGATTGCCGGCAGCTTTGTGGTGAACATCGGCGACATGCTCGCGCGCTGGAGCAACGATCGTTACACCTCGACCCCACACCGGGTGGTCAGCCCGCTGGGCGTCGACCGTTACGCCATGCCGTTCTTCGCCGAGCCGCATCCGGACACCGAGATCAGCTGCCTGCCCAATTGCTCGGACGCCGCCAACCCGCCCAAGTACCCCAGCGTGAGCAGCGCCGAGTACCTGCTGTCGCGCTTTGCCGACACCTATGCGTATCGGCGTGAAGAGCAGGCTCAGGTTTAGCTGGGGTCTGGCGGGAGGTAGGGTGGATGACGCTTTTATCATCCACCACCTGCGGTACTACGCTGCTCGCTGGTGGACATAAAAGCGATGTCCACCCTACACAGGCCGATTCGGCTAAATCTGACCAAGCGGTTAAACTTGTCACGACCACGCCTGAACACGAGACCTGACCATGTACGACTGGCTCAACGCCCTGCCCAAGGCCGAACTGCACCTGCACCTGGAAGGCTCGCTGGAGCCCGAGCTGCTGTTTGCCCTGGCCGAGCGCAACAAGATCAAACTGCCCTGGAACGACGTCGAAGCGCTGCGCAGCGCCTACGCCTTCAACAACCTGCAGGAATTTCTCGACCTGTATTACGCCGGTGCCGATGTGCTGCGCAGCGAGCAGGACTTCTACGACCTGACCTGGGCCTATCTGCTCAAGTGCAAGGCGCAGAACGTGATCCACACCGAACCCTTCTTCGACCCGCAGACCCACACCGACCGGGGCATTCCCTTCGAGGTGGTGCTGCGCGGCATCAAGCAGGCGCTGATCGATGGCGAGAAACAGCTGGGCATCAGCCACGGTTTGATCTTGAGCTTTCTGCGCCATCTGTCCGAGGAAGAAGCCTTCAACACCCTGCAACAGGCCATGCCGTTCCGCGATGCCTTTATCGCCGTGGGTCTGGACAGTTCGGAGATGGGCCACCCGCCAAGCAAGTTCCAGCGGGTGTTCGACAAGGCGCGCAGCGAAGGCCTGCTGACCGTCGCCCACGCCGGTGAGGAAGGTCCGCCCGAGTACATCTGGGAAGCCCTCGACCTGCTCAAGATCGAACGCATCGACCACGGCGTGCGCGCCATCGAAGACGAGCGGCTGATGCAACGGATCATCGACGAGCAGATCCCGCTGACCGTCTGCCCGCTGTCCAACACCAAGCTCTGCGTGTTCGACGACATGCGCCAGCACAACATCCTGCAGATGCTCGAACGCGGGGTGAAGGTGACGGTGAACTCGGACGACCCGGCCTACTTCGGCGGCTACGTCACCGAGAACTTCGCCGCCCTGCACGCCAGCCTGGGCATGACCAAGGAGCAGGCCCAACGCCTGGCGCAGAACAGCCTGGATGCAAGGCTGGTCTGAGCCCAAACGTCGCCGCTAAAGTGCCCCCCGCACGCGTCCCGCGGGAGGGGCTTTAGCCGCGATTGGTTCTACCCCTAATTAGAGACGTCGCCCCGGCCGGATCAGAAGCTGAAATCCAGCTTGGTCCACAGCGTTCGCCCCGGCTCGTTGAAGGCCTGCGGGTCGTCCATGGCGAAGCCAAAACCGGCATTGCCGGCCAGGTTCAGGTGCTCGCTGTAGGCCCTGTCGAACAGGTTGTCGACCCCGGTGCTGACCTTCACTTGCGAACTCAGGCGGTAGGCCGCGTTGAGCGAGAACAGGGCAAAGCCGCTGCTGCTGTCGAAGTCCTTGCCGACCACGTTGCCCTTGCCCTCGTCCACCCGGTTCTGCGCCGCCACCACGCGCCACAGGGCTGCGGCGCTCCAGTCGCTCTGTTCATAGACCAGACCGAAGCGCGCCTCCAGCGGCGGGGTCTGCGCCAGCGGGCGGTCGTCAGAGCTGTTCTTGCCCCAGGCATAGGCCAGGCTGGCGTCGGTTTTCCAGTTGCTGTCCAGGCGATAACTCAGACCCAGTTCGCCGCCCATGATCCGCGCATCGATATTGCTGGCTTGCGAACGCACGTGCCCCGGCATCATCCCCGGGCCATAGCTGAACAGGATGTAATCGCGCACCTGCCCGGCATAGGCCGAGGCCCAGGCTTCGAGCTTCTTGCCGCGGTAGTTGAAGCCCAGGTCCAGCTGGGTGGTCTTCTCCGGGTCGAGGCTCTGCATCGGCTGGACGAAGCCAATCGGCCCGGGGCTGGCGGAGAACAGCTCCCAGTAATCGGGGAAGCGCTGGGTGTGGCCGAGGCCGGCATACCAGGTAGCAGGCATACGCAACAGGTCCTGCTCGTAGCGCAGAAAGCCGCTGGGCAGGGTGTCGCTGCGGGTTTGCTCGGCAGTCGGGTTGGCGCGCAGGGTCATGCCGCTGCCGAGGGTCTGCCGGTAGTCCTTGACCGAGGCGCGGTCCAGCCGTGCACCGGCGACCCAACGTTCGCGCTTGCTGAGCTGCCAGGTCAGCTCGCCGAACAGCCCGTAATTGTGGAAGACGGCATCCTTGTCCCAACGGAACTGGTCATAGTCGCTGTAGGCCAGGGTCATCATATTGAAGCTGGAGGCGCGCTTGCGGTGCTCGTTGCGCTGGGCATCGACCCCGGCCTTGAGCTCAACCGCCTGCCAGTCCCAGGTGCCGACCAGACGACCACCCAGGGTGCGGCGGTCGACGTTGCTGGCCATGGGGTGGCGCATCATCGCCATCACACTCTGCGGATCGGGGCTGCGCAGGCTGAAGTTGTCCATCACGTGGTCGGCATAGTTGTAATAGACCTGCCCTTCCAGGCCGCTGAATACCTCGCCGAGGTTGTCCAGGCGCACGCGCAGGCCGAGGCTTTCGCGCAGGAACTGGCTGCCGTCCATGCCTCGCCCGGCATAGCGGGCTTCGCCATCGCCACGGCCGGCGCTGAGTTCGATCAGGCTGTCGTCATTGGGCGTCCAGCCGAGCAGCACATCGCCGTTCCACTTCGCCCAGCGCGACGGCACCGTATCGCCATTACCGTCCCTGTAATCATCGGCTTGAGCTGTGTTGCCGAGCACGCGGATATAGCCCTGGCTGCCGCCGGCCGTGGCATCCAGGCGGCGGTCGAAGCGGCCATTGGAGCCGCCCAACACGCTGCCATCGATGCGCCCGCCCAGTTCGTTGAAGCGCGGCGTATCGCGCTCGAAGAGGATGGTCGCCGCCGAGCCCCCCGGCCCCCACAGCACGCTCTGCGGGCCCTTGATCACGGTCAGGAGGTCGAAGTTTTCCGGTGCCAGGTAGGAGGTCGGCGCGTCCATGCGATTGGGGCAGGCACCGAGCATCTGGCCGCCGTCCATAAGGATGTTCAGGCGCGAACCGAACATGCCACGAAACAGCGGGTCGCCGTTGGCACCGCCGTTACGGATGGCATTGAAGCCGGGAATGGTCTTCAGGTAATCCGCACCATCGGCGGCGGGCACCGGCTGGCGCGGCTGCTTGGGGTCGGTGACCACGGTGACCGGCGAGCGCTGCACGACCCAGGTGACCACCAGGGGCGGCAGCTCCAGCAGCGACGGTGCAGGCGCTTGCTCGGCCTGCCCCTGGGCAGCCCAGAGCAGGCCGATACAGAGCGGGGCCAGACGAAAAGGTACGGCGCTTATCAATAGCGAACGAGTAGACATGGGTATTCCAGAATCGAGACAACACCAGGGAATGGCCAGTGCCGCTCAGGCGGCAGTGACACAGGCAACAGGGCGATAAGACTCAGGAATAAACAGGCGGGGCGCGGCTGCGCGAACCGGGGAAGATGGCCGAGCGGGCCACCCCGCGGCGCACCGGCGCACTACGCCGGTCCGCAGGTGCGCTAGCCGCCAGCGCCAGCGTCGGGCAGGTGCAGCCGGTGGCCGGGCTGCTCAGCAGCAGGGTGCAATAGCCGCACTTGGCCCACAGCGCTTCGTGGTCCAGCGGGGGCTTATGGCTGTCTGTGTGCTCGGCGCAGGCCAGCTCGGTCAGCCAGGCCGGTTCGGCCGGCTGGCCGAGCTGCGACCCTAACGGCCCGACGCTGAGCAGCAGCATGGCCAACAGGGCCAGCCAGCTCGCGCGGTAGCGGGCGGTCAGGGAACGATTGCGGGGCATCACGGCAACTCAAGAATCCTGCGGCGATTATGGCCACGGCTGCGCGCAGGGCAGCTGACGAAAATCAATTTCGGGATAGATAGCGAAGAAGATTTCGCCCCACTGCGCAGCAGCGGGGCGAATAACCCTCCATCAGTGCCCATGCGCTTCGCCCTGGGGCGGCTCGACCACGGGCGCATCCTTCTGCACCGCCACTTCCACCTCGACCGCCCCGGCCTTCTCGAAGGTCAGGGTCAGCGGGAAGCGCTCGCCGTCCTTGGCCTGCTGCTTCAGGTTGAACAGCATCACGTGGTAGCCCATGGGCGCGAACTTCACTTCGCCGCCGGCGGGTATGGCCACGCTCGGGACCTGCTGCATCTTCATCAGGCCGTCGGCATGGATATGCTCATGCAACTCGGCCCTGCCGGCATGGGGGGTGGCGACGCCGAGCAGACGGTCGGCCTCGCTGCCCTTGTTGTGCACCACAAAATAGGCGGCAGCCGTCGGGGCCACCGGCGGCATTTCCCGCGACCAGGGGTGCTCGATATGAATGTCGCCGGCACTGTATTCATGGGCGCTGGCAAACAGGCTGGGACTCAGCAATGCGGCGATCAGCAGGGTCTTCTTCAGCAACATGGTGCTCTCCTGTAGTGGGACTGACTGTCCAGACGAACCTTGTAACGCGAAGCATTGACGCGGGCCAAGCCCGCGCCGGCAATTCCTTTCAACCGCTGACCAGACGCTGCCCGGCAAGGCGCGACAGCAGCAGCCAGTCCAGCGCCCAGATCAGCAGCAGCGACGCCCCCACCAGCGGGAAGGCCGCGCCGAGCAGGCCCATGATGACAATTGCGCTCTTCCAGCGCGGCAGGTCGTGACGCAGCGGCGGTACGCCAAACGTGCCGCTCGGGCGGCGCTGCCACCACATGACCAGACCACTCACCGCGCTCAGCAGCACCAGCAAACAGACCGCCAGCATCAACAACTGGTTGGCCAGGCCGAACAGCTTGCCTTCGTGCAGCATCACCCCGGTTTCCACGGTTTTCGCCACAGGGCCGTAATCCTTCCAGCGCACATCGGCGAGCACCGCGCCGCTGTACTGGTCGATATGCAGGGTCGCGTCGTGGCGCGGGTCATCGGCGAACAGGGCAATGCTGTACACCCCGGTCTCGCCCTTGGGCAGGGTGATGCTGTAACCCGGTTGCACGCCGCGCACGCTGGCCGTATCGACCACCTGTTGCAGGCTGACCTGAGCGGCAGCGCTTGGTGCCGTGCTGGCGGCATGGCCGTTATGTGCGGCATGTGGATCGGAAGCCGGCAGCGGCGTGGTTTCCACCGCCCAGGCGACGGTCTGCTGGCTGCTGTCGTTAAGGCTGCCGGTGAGCTTGCCGGACTGCGGCACCTCGTCCCACATCGCCGCCGGGAAGTGGTTCCAGGCCCCGGCAAACTGCGCGCCCCAGAACCCGGTCCAGGTCATCCCGGTGAGCAGCATAAACAGCAGCAGCAATGAGCCCCAGAACCCGGTCACTGCGTGCAGATCACGCCACAGCAAACGGCCACGGGCACTCAACCGTGGCCACAGCACACCCGCCCCGGAGCGACCGCGCGGCCACCACAGATACAAGCCGGACACCACCAGGACGATGCCCCAGCCGGCGGCCAGCTCGATCAGGCGGTCGCCCACCGTGCCAATCATCAAGTCGCCGTGCAGCTGGCGGGCGATGGCCTGCAGGTTGCTCTGCGCATCCTGGCTGCCCAGCAATACGCCGCGATAGGGGTCGACAAATACGTTGAGCCCCCGACCTTCGGCCTCGACCACAAACTGCGCACTGCGCTCGGCACTCACCGGCGGCAGGTACTGCTTGATCAGCGCCTGCGGATAAGCCTGCTGCACCAACGCCTGTTGCTGATCCGCCGAGATCGCCGACGCAGCAGGCGTGACCTGCAGCAGCTCGGCATACATCAGCTGATCGAGCTGCGGCTTGAACAGGTAGATGATCCCGGTGACCGACAGCAGGATCAGAAACGGAATGACGAACAACCCGGCATAGAAATGCCAGCGCCAGGCCAGATTGTAGAACGACGGGGTCGGCTGCTTCATTGAGCTGCTCCGTCGGTAGTCATCCAGGGATTTAATAGTGCGGTGGGCTGCTGGCCAAGCACGCTGCGGCTCTGCAGTTTGAGCTGGCTAACTACGGATATCTGACGCATGAATTTCCCCAACTTCGGCCTATTGGCTGCCCTCAGGCACCGACAGACACAGTTTTTTTATCTGGTCTCAAGTAGTAGGCGCGGCAGGCAAACGCGGCCGCAGCAATGCAACTCAAGCCAGAACGGGGGACGCGCGGGGATTGGCCGAGGGCCAGAGGTAGCGAACAGCTCGAGGCGTGAAGAAGAAGCTGAGCAGCGGCGCGCGGTTGGGTGCCAGCAGGCCGAGCAGGCCGAAGAACGCCGCGAGGATGATGGCGCTGAAGGTGGAGCTCAGGGAGCAGCCGGAACCCGTGGCGGGATTGGCCGCGACGACGCCCGAGCCATCCAGGTCGGCACCGGCACCGAAGTTACCTTCAAAGGAGCAGTACTGACCGTCCAGGCCGCTCAACTGCAAACCGGCCATCTGCCCATGGCCGATACTGCAGGCGAACGCACTGAACAGCACGCTGAAATACAGCATCCAGGCCAGCAGCGTGCGGTGGGTCGGGGTCGGTTTCATTGCCGCGACTCTAGCAGTACGCCAGCACCTCGCCAAGCGCGACGCCCTGACCGATTGCCGCAGCCCCCCTTTGCAGGCAATTGTTACGCCGCGAGCTAAACTGCCTCTATCTCAGGGCGACACCCTGCGCTGCGATTTTTCCGCTACAGGCCCGCTCACATGATGGCCTGCCGTCCCTGGCGGGCAGCGCCGGGCGACATTGAAAACATGCTCCAGAGCCTTTTTGGCATAGGCGGTGGTAAGGGATGCGACCCGAACTTCAAGGTCCACTGCGCCTGGCCGGCGTATATAGCCTGTTCAGCAGCCTGTGGATTTTCGGCAGCGATAGCCTGCTGCACGCAATGGTCAAGGACAGCGAGCTGACGGCAGGCCTGCAAACCGCCAAGGGCATGCTGTTCATTCTGCTCAGCACCCTGCTGATCTTCGTCGTCAGCTACCGCGACCGCCTGGCCCAGCGCAGACTGATCGAAGAGCTGACCCACAGCACCAGCCTGCTGCAGCAGACGCAACGCCACGCCGGCCTCGGCAGCTGGGAGTACAGCACCTGCTTCACCTGGACGGCGGAAGCCCTGACCCTGCTCGGCCACGACCGGGACGAGGAACTCGTCAGCCGCCAGTGCAGCCTGGAACGCCTGCTCAGCTGGCTGCACCCGGCCGATCGCCCCGCGGCGCAACGCGCCCTGCAGGCGCTGCTGCACGAGCGCAAGCCCCTGACCCACAGCGCCCGCCTGTATCAGCCGCACCGGCTGCAGGCCACCTGGTTGCTGCTGCACGGCGAAGTCAACGAACAGGGGCGCATTCTCGGCACCCTGCAGGACATCAGCAGCCAGAAGCACGACGAAAGCGCCCTGCGCGAAAGCGAACAGCGTTTTCGCCAGCTGTTCGAGCAAACCCAGCGTATCGCCGTGCAGGGTTACGACCGCGAGCGCCGGGTGATCTACTGGAACCAGGCCAGTACCCAGCTGTATGGCTACAGCCTGCAGGAGGCGATGGGCAAGCGCCTGGAAGACCTGATCATCCCACCCACCATGCGCACTCAGGTGAAGGGGGCCGTCCAGAGCTGGCTGCTCGGCGGCCCCGCCATTCCCGCTGCGGAACTGTGTCTGCAACGCAAGGACGGTAGCTCGGTGTGGGTCTACTCCAGCCACTCAATGCTGCGTAATTGCCGCGACCAGCTGGAGCTGTACTGCATCGATATCGATCTCAGCGAACAGAAGCAGGTCTACGGCGAACTGCTGGCCAGTGAAGAGCGCTTTCGCGAGCTGGTCGAGCAGCTCAGCGATGTGATCTTCCTCGCCGATGCCCGCGGTCAGCTGACCTTTTACAACCCGGCCTGGGAGAAACTCAGCGGCTATCTGAGCGATGAAAGCCTGGGGCGGCCGCTGACCCAGTTTCTCGATGCCGAAGACGGCAAACAACTGGCCGAGCAGATCAGCGCCCTGGCCAGGGGCGAACAGACCAGCCTGCGTAGCGAGTACCGGTTACTGACCCGTAACGGCCAACTGCGCAAAGTCGAACTGCAGCTGAGCCGTAGCCAGCCGGATAACAGCCTGCGCGGCTGCCTGCGCGATATCCACGAGCGCTTCCAGACCCAGGAGCTGCAGAGCGCACGCAATGCGGTACTCGATGAACTGCTGGCGCGTCGCCCACTGCCGCATATCCTCGACAATATCAGCCGCCGGCTACAGGGCCTCAACCCGCATATGCTGGTATCGATCATGCTCCTCGACCCGCAGCGACGCCTGCATCTCGGAGCCGCGCCCAGCCTGCCGGAGAGCTATTGCCAGGCCATCGACGGCCTGCAGGCCGCACCGCAAGTGGGCTCGTGCGGGCATGCAGTCTGCAACGGCGAGTTGGTGATCGCCGAAGACCTCAGCCAGCACCCCTTCTGGCGCGACTTTCGCGACCTGACCCAGGCCGCCGGTCTGCGCGCCTGCTGGTCACTGCCGTTCAAGGATGACAGCGATGCGGTGCTGGGCACCTTCGGCATCTACTACCACCACTGCACACGCCCGAGCGAGGAGGATATTGCCCTGGTCACCGAGTTCACCCGCTTGGCCGGCCTGGCCGTGCAGCAGCAATGCAATTACTGAGCGAGCGCGCGCCCGGAGCAACGGCAGGTTGCCGGGCGGACAATTGATCCCGGTCAGGGAACGTTCATATTCGCCGACTAGACTGGGGGCCCCCTAGCGGAGAAAGCGCCCATGAATCTTGTGATACAGCCGCTAAACCAGCCCCAGGGCTGCTGGCAGGTACGTCTCGATCAGCACCGCGTGACCTTTCGCAGCGAAGCCGAGGCCCGTCAGTTCGTCGCCACCCTGCAGGCACGCCTGCAAGCGCCCCACAGCCTGCCCGGGGAGCGGCAGCGCCTCGCCAGCTAACAGATCGCTTTAGAAGGCCGCCCCGTCTCGTCGGGGCATAGCCGGTAAAGCGCGTTGCTAAGCGTCCGCCCGACTGCGCGCGAGTGCCCTTAACTCGCGCCGTTCGGCCCAAAGGGTCAGGCGCGAGAACAGCACGGCCAGCAGGCCGCAGCCGAAGATCACCACCGCCACCGGCCAGGCGCTGCCGTCATGCAACGCGGCGACCAGGGCCGCCGCGCTGGCGGCAATCACGAACTGCAGGCTGCCGAGTAGCGCCGAGGCGCTGCCGGCGTGGCGGCCCTGCCCGGCCATGGCGCAGGCCGAGGCATTGGGCAGCAGGATGCCCAGGCTGGCGATGCAGGCGAACAGGGGGATCAGCAGGGGCCAGAGCGCCGGCGGCCTGGCGTTTGCCACCAGCACCAGGACCAGGGCCGCGCCCAGGTAGAACCATACGGTAATGCGCAGCCAGTAACCCGGACCGTGACGGGCCACCAGCCAGGCATTGAGTTGCGCCACCAGAATAAAGCCCAGGGCATTGCTGCCGAACAGCCAGCCGTAATGCTCGGCCGGTATGCCGTAGAGTTCGATAAAGACGAAGGGCGAACCGGCGATATAGGCAAACATCCCGGCGATGGCGAAACCGCCGGTCAGGGCATAGCCGAGAAAGGGCCAGTCGCCGAACAGCCGTCGGTACTCGCCCAGGGCCCCGCGCAAAGGTGCGGGCGGTACGTCCTTGGCCAGGGTTTCCGGCAGCCACAAGGCCACTGCCAGCAGGCACAGGGTGCCGAACAGGGCCAGGCAGATAAAGATCGACGGCCAGCCCAGGGTGCTGAGCAGCAAACCGCCCGCCAGCGGCGCGAGAATGGGAGCCAGGCCCATCACCAGCATCAGCTGCGAGAACGCCTTGGCCGAATTGATCGGATCGCACAGGTCGCGCACCACCGCCCGCGACACCACCATGCCGGCGCAGCCGCCCAGGGCCTGGACGAAGCGCGCTGCGATCAGCCATTCCAGGCTCGGGGCCAGGGCACAGGCCAGTGAGGCCAGGCTGAACAGCAGCACCCCGGCCAGCAGCGGCTTGCGCCGGCCGAAACGGTCGGCCAGTGGCCCGTAGATCAGCTGACCGATGGCCAGACCGGCGAAGTAGGCCGACAGCGACAGCTGCACATGCTCGACATCGGTAGCGAACACCCGCGCCAGGGTGGGGAAACTCGGTAGATAGAAATCGATGGCCAGCGGCCCGAAGGCACTCAGCGCGCCAAGGATCAACAGAATACGTAACGGCATGGATGTCCAGGCAGATTGGCCAAGGCCATTGATTGATCGGGTTTGCCCCATAGACCTCAGGCCATGGGAGCCGCCGTAGCCCGGACAAGGTCCGGGCTACGCGCTGACTATTGCGGCGGTTCCACCAGCGCCTCGGCCTTCTTGCGCCCCTTGCCGACTTTCTCTGCCAGCGACTCCACCAGCAGGTAGAACATCGGGATCAGGAAGATCGCCAGGAAGGTCGCCGCCAGCATGCCGCCGAGCACCCCGGTGCCAATCGAGTGGCGGCTGGCCGAGCCGGCCCCCGTGCTGGTGACCAGCGGCATAACGCCGAGGACGAAGGCCAGGGAGGTCATGATGATCGGGCGGAAACGCAGGCGCGAAGCCTCCAGCGCCGACTCGAAGACGCCCATGCCCTGTTGCCGGTTGAGCACTGCGAACTCGACGATGAGGATGGCGTTTTTCGCCGCCAGACCGATCAGGGTGACCAGGCCGACCTGGAAGTACAGGTCGTTCTCGATGCCGCGCAGCCACACCGCGAGAATCGCGCCGAACACAGCGAACGGCACCGCGATGACCACCGCCAGCGGCAGGGTCCAGCGCTCGTACTGCGCGGCGAGGATCAGGAACACCATGATCAGGCCGAAGACGAAGGCGCTGCTGCCCGAGCCCTGGGACGCCACTTCCTGGAAGGCCGAGCCGGTCCAGCCGATGCTGTAATCGCTGCCCAGCACCTCATCCGCCACCTGCTGTATCGCACTCAGGGCCTGGCCGGAGCTGTATCCGGGTGCCGGCCCGCCGAGAATCTTCGCCGCCGGGTAGACGTTGAAGCGCGCATAGCTGTCTGGGCCGAGGATCCGCTCGACCTTGACCAGGCTGGCCAGCGACACCAACTCGCCACTGGCCGCGCGCACATAGACCTGGGACAGGTCTTCGGGCTTGCTGCGGAACTCCGCTTCGGCCTGCAGGCTGACCTGGAAGGTACGACCGTAGAGGCTGAAGTCGTTGACGTAGTAGCTGCCGAACGTGGCCTGCATGGCGGTAAACACATCGTTCACCGGCACCCCCAGGGCGCGCGCCTTGGTCCGGTCAAGGTCGATAAAATACTGCGGTACGTTGGCGCTGAAGGTGCTCTGTACCCCACCCAACTCCGGACGCTGGTTCACCGCGGCGAGAAAGGCCTGGACCTTTTCGGCCAGCTGCGCGGTGGTGCCGCCGCTGCGGTCTTGGATATAGCCCTCGAAACCGCCGGTGGTACTCATGCCGGTGATCGGCGGTGGGTTGAAGCTCATCACCAGGCCGTCTTTCTGCGCCGCGCCCATGCCCATGAATTCGCCGGTCAGGTTGCGCGCATCCAGCTCGGGGGTGGTGCGCTCGCTCCAGTCCTTCAGCGGCACGAAGGACACACCGGCGTTGCTGCGAGTGCCGAAGGTCAGTACGTCGAAACCGGCGAAGGTCACCACGTCCTGCACCGCCGGGTGCGCCATCAACTGCTGGGTCACATCACTGGTGAGTTTCTCGGTACGGGTCAAGGACGCCGCCGGCGGCAGGAAGTAGGCGTTGATCACATAGCCCTGGTCCTCATTGGGCACCAGGGAACTGGGCACTCGGCTGAACAGCACCAGTGTCAGCGCGATCATCAGCGCGAACAACGACACCCCCACCAGCGAGCGTTTGAGGAAGAAGCGCACGCCGGCGGTATAGCCTGCGGTGAGGCGATCGAACACGCGGTTGAAGGCACGGAAGGGTGCCGCCGGCTCATGCTGGCCGGGCTTGAGCAGCACGGAGCAAAGCGCCGGGCTCAGGGTCAGGGCGACCAGACTGGAAATCGCCACCGACACGGCAATGGTGATGGCGAACTGTTTATACATCTCCCCGGCCAAGCCGCCGAGGAAACCCACCGGAATAAACACCGCGCAGAGCACCAGGCTGGTGGCGATGATAGGCCCGGTGACCTCCTCCATGGCCTTGATCGACGCCTCGCGCGGGCCGAGCTTGTCTTCGCTCATTGAACGCTCGACGTTCTCGATCACCACAATGGCGTCGTCCACCACAATACCGATGGCCAGCACCATGCCGAACAGGGTCAGCAGGTTGATCGAGAACCCGAGCATATACATGCCGGCAAAAGTACCGACCAGCGAGACCGGAATGGCCAGCAGCGGGATCAGCGTGGCGCGCCAGTTCTGCAGGAAGATAAACACCACCAGCACCACCAGCACCAGGGCCTCGAAGAAGGTGTGAATCACCTCCTCGATCGACACCCGGACGAATTTGGTGGTGTCGTAAGGCACCTTGTAGGTCATGCCGCTGGGGAAGTTCTTCGACAGCCGCGCCAGTGTGGTGCTGACCGCATCGGCGGTGTCCAGGGCATTCGCCCCGGGCTGCAGGTAGACGCCGAAGGCGGCGTTCTGCTGGCCGTTGAGCGAGGTCATCAGCGAGTAGTCCTGGGCCCCCAGCTCAATCCGCGCGACATCCTTGAGCAGCAGGCTGGCACCGGTGTCATCGGTACGCAGGATCACGTTCTCGAATTCTTTCGGGTCGGTGAAGCGGCCCTGGGTGGTCACCGTATAGGTGAAATCCTGCTCCTGCTTGAGCGGCTGCTGGCCGAAGCTGCCGGCGGCGAACTGCGAATTCTGCTCGCGAATCGCGCTGACCACATCGGTGGGCGTCAGGTTGTACTGCGCCAGCTTGTCCGGGCGCAGCCAGATGCGCATGGAGTAGTCTTTCGAGCCGAACTGGCTGACATCGCCGACGCCGGGCAGGCGCTTGAGCTCGTCGATGACGTTGATCAGCGCGTAGTTGCTGATATACACCGGATCACGCGAGCCATCCGGCGAATACAGGGTCACCACCTGGAGGATGTCCGAGGACTTCTTCTGCACCTTGACGCCCTGCCGGCGGACTTCTTCCGGCAACTTGGCCAGGGCCGCCTGCACCCGGTTATTGACGTCGATAGTGGCCTGATCCGGGTCGGTGCCCACCTCGAAGTACACCGACAGGCTCATGGCGTTGCCGCCGGAGTTGGACTGCTGGTAGATCATCCCCTGCACGCCGTTGATCGACTGCTCCAAAGGCGCGGCCACCGTCTCGGCTATCACCTGGGCGCTGGCACCGGCGTAGCTGGCGCTGACCGACACCTGCGGCGGCAGGATCTGTGGGTACTGGGCAATCGGCAGCGCGCGCATGGCCAGTAGGCCGGCCAGCACGATGACGATGGAAATGACCGCGGCAAATACCGGGCGGTCGATAAAGAAGCGTGAGATCACCTGGGGACGCTCCTTAGGACTGGCTGGCGGCTGGGGCGACAACTTTTACCGGATTGTCCGGGCGCACCTTGGGCAGGCCCTCGACGATGACCCGTTCGCCGGCGCTGATGCCGGAGACGATGACCCAGCGGCCCTTGGCCGTATGCCCGGTGGTGACCTGGCGCATGCGCGCCACGCCGCCTTCATCCACCACGTAAACGAAGGTGCCGCCTGGCCCCTGGGCCACCGCCCGTTCAGGCAGGGTCATGGCATTGGGTATGTTCAGGCCCAACACCCGCACCCGCACGAACTGTCCAGGCAGCAGTTTCTGCTCGGGGTTGGGTACCACGGCGCGGGCGCTGACGGTGCCGGTACCACGGTTGATCAGGCTGTCGGTGAAGTCCACCTTGCCTTCCAGCGGGTAGACCGAGCCGTCGCCGAGGGTGATCCGCACACTCATCTTGCCGTCTTCTGGCAGTACCAGACTGCCGGCCTGCAGGCCGCTGCGCACGCTTTCCACGTCGGAATCCGGGGCGGCGAAGTTGACGTAGATCGGATCCAGCTGGGTGATATTGCTCAGCAGGCTGGCATTCGGGTCACCGGCCACCATCAGACTGCCTTCGGACACCGTCTCCTTGCTGGTGATCCCGGAAATCGGCGCTTTTACCGTGGTGTAGTCGAGGTCGATCTGCTTGGACTGCACCTCGGCCTCGGCGGCCTGGATATTGGCCTTGCTCTGTTCGAAGTTGGAGATGGCGTTATCCAGCTCGCTCTCGCTGGCAAAGCCCTTCTTCTGCAGCTCGCGGATGCGCTTGAGGTCGCGCTCGGTCTGCCGGTAGCGCGCCTGTTCCTGGGCCAGCGCGCCCTTGGCGCGGCTCAGTGCGGCCTGGTAGGTACGCGGATCGATACGGAACATCACCTGGCCCTGCTTGACCTGACTGCCTTCCAGATAGGTCCGTTCCTGCAGGATGCCGCTAACCTGGGCACGCACCTGTACCTCGCGGTAACCGGCGGTCCGCGCCGAATATTCGAATTCGAGGGGCAACGCCTCGACCTTGACGGTTTCCACCAGCACCTCAGGTGCAGGCGGCGCATCGGCGGCCTGCAGCGCCGAGGCGAGGGAGGCGAACAGCAAAGCCCCGAGGGTAGCGGGGAAATGACGGAAAAAAAACATGAGTGTCTCCGGGGCAAAGCGGGGCGCTTCATTTGAGACCGGCAATGCTAGTTACATACACAAGCGTTTGTAAATAGAACATTACCCTTATATTCATTACACTTTGTGCACCAACGCCTTGAGCCTAGCCAGAAATCAGCCCGCCGCCATGCGCCGAACCAAAGCAGAAGCCGAGCAAACCCGCTGCGCCATCCTGGCTGCCGCCGAGACCCTGTTTCTGGAAAAAGGCGTGGCCCACACCAGCCTGGAACATATCGCCCGCCACGCCGGGGTGACGCGCGGCGCGGTGTATTGGCACTTTGCCAACAAGGCCGATCTGTTCAACGCCATGCTCAGCCAGGTGCGTCTGCCGCCCGAACAGCTGACCGAACGCATGCGCGGCTGCCCCAAGTACGACCCGCTGCTGACCCTGCACGGGCTGTGCATCGAGGCCATCGAGAACCTGGCCCGCGACCCGCAGAAACAGCGGATCTTCACCATTCTGCTGCGCCGCTGTGAATTCACCGAAGAACTGCGCGAAGCCGAAGAGCGCCAAGAGGCCTTTATCAACCTGTTTATCGAACTCTGCGAGCAGCAGTTCAACACGCCGTCAGTCCGGCAGCGCCTGCATGCCGGGATGACGCCACGGCTGGCTGCGCGCACCGTGCATGCACTGCTGATCGGTCTGTTTCACGATTGGTCGCGCGACCCCAAGCTGTTCGACCCGCTGAGCGACACCGCGCCCATGGTCGATGCCTGCTTTCGCGGGCTGATCCGCGACTGGCCGGGTGCCGCAACGCCTACGCCAGGCTGACGCCGTAGCCCTGCTCGACGATTGCGACCATCAGTTGGTCCACCGCCACGCTGCTGCTCACCCGTACTTCGCCACCGGGAAACTTGACCTTGACCTCGGCCGCCGGGTCGCAGGCCAACAGCGCCTCGGTAATGGTCTTGACGCAATGCTGGCAGGTCATGCCATCGACCCGAAATGTGTGAACCTGAGATACCTGCATAAACAACCTCCTGAATAAATGAACCGCCATGCTCGGCGGCAGGTGCGCAGTGTCGACCCTGCCCCATGGTCAAGGTCAAGTGGTAAAAACGGCTTGACCTTGCCAGCATGGCAAGGTTGATCCTGTGCCGGAGTTCAATGGAGACACCCCCATGCCCAGTCTTACCACCTTCGCCCTGCCGATCAGCGGCATGACCTGCGCCAGTTGTGCCGGACGCGTCGAACGCGCCCTGGCCAAGGTGGCCGAGGTCGGCACGGTCAGCGTCAATCTGGCCAGCGAGCAGGCGCGCATCGAAGCGCCTGCCGACAGCCTGGAACGCCTGGTGCGCGCCGTCGAAAGCGCCGGTTACCAGGTGCCCAGCACCCGCCTGGAGCTGGCCCTCAGCGGCATGACCTGCGCCAGCTGCGCCGGACGCATCGAACGCGCCCTGGCGCAGCAGCCCGGCGTGCTCTCGGTCAGCGTCAACCTGGCCAGCGAGCGCGCGCAGTTGCAGGTTGTCCGCGACCTCGACCCGCAAACGCTGCTGAGCGCGGTGCAGCAGGCCGGCTACGGTGCCAGCCTGGTGGACGCCGCACACCCCGCGCAGGCAGGGGCCGAGCGCCAGCTGCGGCGTGAACGCTGGGCACTGGGCCTGGCCATGCTCTTGACCCTGCCGCTGGTGGTGCCGATGCTCGTCGAGCCCTTTGGCCTGCACTGGATGCTGCCAGCCTGGCTGCAGTTCACCCTGGCCACACCGGTGCAGTTCGTCTTCGGCGCACGCTTCTACCGCGCGGCCTGGAATGCCCTGCGCGCAGGTGCGGGAAATATGGATCAACTGGTAGCGATCGGCACCAGCGCCGCCTATGGCCTGAGTTTGTATCAGTGGGCGGTCACCCCCGCCGGCGAGATGGCTCATCTGTATTTCGAAGCCTCGGCGGTGATCATCGCGCTGATCCTGCTCGGCAAATACCTGGAAAGCAGCGCCAAACGCCAGACCAGCAGTGCCATCCGCGCCTTACAGGCGTTACGCCCGGAGCGCGCCCTGCGCCTGCAGGGTGGCACTGAACAATGGGTCGCCCTCGGCGAACTGCAACTGGGTGACTGCATCGTGGTCAAGCCGGGCGAGCGCTTCCCAGTCGACGGCGTGGTACAGGAAGGTCAGAGCCACGCCGACGAAGCGCTGATCAGCGGCGAGAGCCTGCCGCAACCCAAGCAGCCGGGGGACCCGGTAACCGCAGGCTCGATCAATGGCGAGGGCCGCCTGCTAGTAGAAACCACGGCCTTGGGTACGGAAACAGTGCTGGCGCGAATTATCCGTCTGGTCGAAGACGCCCAGGCCGCCAAGGCACCGATCCAGAAGCTGGTGGATAAAGTCAGCAGGATATTCGTGCCCAGCGTGCTGTTGATCGCCCTGGCCACCCTGCTCGGCTGGCTGCTGGCAGGCGCAGGTATCGAAACCGTCCTGCTCAACGCCGTGGCGGTGCTGGTGATTGCCTGCCCTTGCGCTCTGGGCCTAGCCACCCCCACCGCAATCATGGCCGGCACCGGCGTAGCGGCGCGCCACGGCATTCTGATCAAGGACGCCGAAGCCCTGGAAGTGGCTCACGCTGTCAACCTGGTGGCTTTCGACAAAACCGGCACACTGACCTCTGGCTCGCCACGCATCGCTCACATGCAAGCCGTCGACGGCGATACCACACAACTGCTGCAACTGGCCGGGGCCCTGCAACGCGGCAGCGAACACCCGCTGGCAAAAGCCGTGCTGGACCAATGCGCAGCAGACAACCTGACACTCGCCGAAGTCAGCCATAGCAAAGCCCTGGCAGGGCGAGGCATTGCCGGCCAGATCGACGGACGAGAGCTGGCGTTAGGCAACAAGCGCCTGCTGGAAGAACACTGGCTACAGAACCAGACGTTGATCGCCGAAGCGCTGGCCTGGGAAGCCGAAGGCCGTACCCTGTCCTGGCTGGCGGAGTTAGCGCCACAGCCGCAGGTGCTCGGCCTGTTTGCCTTTGGCGACACGCTCAAGGACGGCGCGGAGCAGGCCATTGCCGCATTGACCGCGCAAGGCATCGACAGCCACCTGATCAGCGGCGACAACAAAGGCAGCGTACACGCCGTGGCGCAAGCGCTGGGCATCACCGTCGCACATGCCGAGGTGCTGCCGGCGAACAAGGCGGCAATCATCAGTGAGTTGAAGAAAACCTCAGTGGTGGCCATGGTTGGCGACGGCATCAACGACGCCCCGGCCCTGGCCGCCGCCGATGTCGGCATCGCCATGGGCAGCGGCACCGATGTGGCCATGCACGCCGCCGGCATCACCCTGATGCGTGGCGACCCGCGCCTGGTGGCCGACGCGCTGGACATCAGCAAACGTACCTACAGCAAGATTCGCCAGAATCTGTTCTGGGCCTTCGCCTACAACCTGATCGGCATTCCACTGGCGGCGGCCGGGTTGCTCAATCCGATGCTCGCCGGCGCGGCCATGGCCCTTTCCAGTGTCAGCGTGGTGAGCAATGCCTTGCTGCTGAAAACCTGGAAACCGCGAGCACACAAATAACCCGTAGGAGCACCTGATGAATATCGGCCAAGCCGCCAAGCAAACCGGCCTTAGCGCCAAGATGATCCGCTACTACGAAAGCATCGACCTGCTGCCCGCCGCCG
This sequence comes from Pseudomonas sp. EA_105y_Pfl2_R69, assembly GCF_963970915.1. NCBI lineage: Bacteria > Pseudomonadati > Pseudomonadota > Gammaproteobacteria > Pseudomonadales > Pseudomonadaceae > Pseudomonas > Pseudomonas sp. EA_105y_Pfl2_R69. Next base: position 299,412 of record NZ_CAXAOO010000003.1, on the reverse strand, counting down.
GGCGCACCGACAGCGGCTACCGCCAGTACAGCCAGCAGGATCTGCATCGCCTGGCCTTTATCAAGCGCTCGCGCGATCTGGGCTTTTCTCTGGTAGAAGTCAGCCAGCTACTGGCCCTGTGGCAGGATCGCCAGCGCGCCAGCGCCGACGTCAAGGCCCTGGCCGCCGGGCATATCGCCGAGCTTGAACGCAAGATCAGCGAGCTGAGCGGCCTGCGCGACACCCTCAAGGAGTTGATGGACAGCTGCCAAGGCAATGACCGCCCGGACTGCCCGATCCTCAAGGACCTGGAGTCCGGCAGCTGCCATTGAACAGCCAACCCGTAGGGTGGATGACGCCTCACCCATCCACCAGTTGCTACCCCATGGTGGATGAAAAGAGCGTCAGCTACGCGCCCCTAGCCACCCTACAACGCCTGCTGCAACGCCCGGCAATCCACGGCGAAATGGTCGGCCAGCTCCGGCCAGGGGTTTTCCGCCAGGTTGACCAGCACGCTGCGTGCCCCGGCTGCGCGGGCGCATTCCAGGTCGAAGCGGTAATCACCGACCATCACCAGCTCGCTCGGGGCCACCTGCCAGGTCCGGGCAAAATGCAGCAGGCCACCGGGGTCGGGCTTGGGCGGAGCCTCGTCGCGGCCGATCACGTCAGGCACGGCAAAGCAGTCATCCAGACCGATGGCGCGCAGGGTCAGCAGCGCCAGTTCATGGGCATTGCGGGTGAGGATACCGAGGCGGCAGCCCCGTCCGTGCAGCTCGCGCACCAGCTCGATGGCCCCGGGAGCCGGCTCGGCGCTCAGCGCCAGTTCGCGCTCATGCTCCAGCAACCAGGCGTGCTTGGCGGCGGCCACAGCCTCGGGCAACGCCGCCAGATGGCCGAGGATGTCGTCCTCCAGGGGGATATCCAGCGCTCGCTTGATCGCTTCGAAGTCGTGCACCGCCAGGGTCAGGGTGCCATCCATATCGAACACCCAATATTTCGCACTGCTCAGACTCACTTCCAATCCTCACGCACGCGGGTCAGCCCCTCTTGTGCGACCGAGGCGACCAGCTGGCCCTGGCGGTTGAAGATGCTGCCGCGGGAGAAACCCCGGGCATTGCCGGCCCAGGGGCTGTCCATGCTGTACAGCAGCCAGTCGTCCATACGCAGGTCGGCGTGGAACCACAGCGAGTGGTCGAGACTGGCCACCTGCATAAATTTCTGGAACACCGACACGCCGTGGGGCTGCATCGAGGTGGTCAGCAGGTTGAAGTCGCTGGCATAGGCCAGCAGCAGCTTGTGCAGCTGCGGCTCGTCCGGCAGCTCGCCGGCGGCGCGGAACCAGACATGCTTGATCGGCTCGCAGGGCTCGGGGGCGAAGGGGTTGATCCGCGTCACCGGGCGAATCTCAATGGGTTTGTCGCTGGTGGCGCGCTCGCGCATACGCTCGGGAATCATCACCTCGACCATGCGCGCCAGTTCGGTTTCCGACTTCAGCTCTTCGGGCCCCGGCACTTCCGGCATCAGGTTCTGGTGATAAAAGCCCTCTTCATCGAACTGGAACGACGCGCTGCAGGTAAAGATCGGCTTGCCCTTCTGGATTGCCGTCACCCTGCGGGTGCTGAAGCTGCCGCCATCGCGCACCCGGTCCACCTGATAGACCACCGGCAGCGTGGCATCGCCGGGGCGTAGAAAGTAGCCGTGCATGGAATGCACATGGCGCGCCGCGTCGACCGTCTGGCTGGCCGCCGAGACGCACTGGCCGAGCACCTGGCCGCCGAACAGCTGGCGAAAGCCGAGGTCCTGGCTGACCCCGCGAAACAGATTTTCCTCGATGGTTTCCAGGGTCAGCAGGGCGACCAACTCATTCAACACCTGACTCATGCATGCTCTCCGGTTAACGCATCTGACTAGGGGCGAGATGGTAAAGACTTTGCCGGCGCTTGTCGGCCCGACTGAAAGATGGATGCGGACAATAATGGCAGCATTCTAGCCAATAGACCGCTGGGCTTGAGTGTCGGCCAAGCCTGCCGCCATACTTCGGCCACCTCCGTTCGAGCCCGCCACCATGCGCCTGCCGCTGGTCTACCACGACGATTACAGCCCGCCCTTCCCGGCCAGCCACCGCTTCCCCATGGAGAAGTTTCGCCTGCTGCGTGACCACATCGTCGCCAGCGGCCTGAGCACCGATGCCGAGCTGTTGCGCCCCGAGCCATGCCCAACCGAGGTGCTGGCCCTGGCCCATTGCCCGGCCTATATCCAGCGTTTCGCCAGCGGCGAACTGGCTTATGAAGAGCAGCGCCGTCTCGGCCTGCCCTGGAGTGCCGCCCTGGCGCAGCGCACCATTCGCGCCGTGGGCGGCTCGCTGCTGGCGGCCGAACAGGCCCTGCAGCATGGCCTGGCCTGCCATCTGGCCGGCGGCACTCACCATGCCCATTACGATCACCCGGCTGGCTTCTGCATCTTCAACGACCTGGCGGTGATCAGCCAGTACCTGCTGGCCAGCGGCAAGGCCCAGCGCGTGCTGATCTTCGACTGCGACGTGCACCAGGGCGACGGCAGCGCACGCCTGCTGGAAAACACCGCGGAGGCGATCACCGTATCCCTGCACTGCGAGAACAATTACCCGGCGCGCAAGGCGCTCAGCGACTGGGATATCCCTCTGCCCAGGGGCATGGGCGATGCCGACTACCTCAAGGTGGTGGACGACAGCCTCAACTACCTGCTGCCACTGTATCAGCCCGATATCGTGCTCTACGACGCCGGCGTCGACGTCCATCGGGACGACGCCCTCGGCTACCTCAACCTCACGGATGATGGCATCGCCGCCCGTGACCAAGCCGTACTCAACCACTGCCTGGGCCGCGACATCCCGGTGGTCGGGCTGATCGGCGGCGGCTATGACAAGGACCGCCACGCCCTGGCCAGACGCCACGGCATACTGCATCACAGCGCGGCCAAGGTCTGGCAAGCGCGCGGGTTGGGATAAAACCAGCACCGGGCGCGGTCATATCGCCCATCACCACGACCCAGGAACTTCGCCCTATGCACGGAAGACTCAAAACACTGCTGACCGCACTCGCATTCACTGCCTGCACCGCCGCCCAGGCAGCAGACAGGCTGCAGACGCTGGTGGACGCAAGCGTCCGCCCAGTGATGGAGGAATACGATATCCCCGGCATGGCCGTGGCGATCAGCCACAACGGCCAGACGCAGCATTTCAACTATGGTGTGGCGCGCCTGGACGACCAGCAGCCCGTGACCAGCGACACCCTGTTCGAAATCGGCTCGCTGAGCAAACCGCTTACCGCCACCCTCGCCGCCCTGGCCCAGGCCACCGGCAAGCTGACCCTGATGGACAGCGCCGGCCAGCATTGGCCCGAGCTGCGCGGCAGCCAACTGGAGCACGCCAGCCTGCTCGCCCTCGGCACCTACACCGCCGGCGGGCTGCCGCTGCAGTTCCCCGACCAGGTGACCGATCCGGCCAGCATGCTCGCCTATTACCGTCAGTGGCAGCCTGAATACAGCGCCGGCAGCCATAGACGCTATTCCAACCCCAGCATCGGCCTGCTTGGCTATCTCACCGCGCGCAGCATGGGCCAGCCGTTCCCCACGCTGATGGAGGGCACGCTGTTCCCCGCGCTCGACATGACACATAGCTATATCCAGGTGCCAGCGGCGCAGATGCCGCGCTACGCCTACGGCTACAGCAAAGACAACCAGCCGCTGCGGGTTACCCCGGGGATGCTCGACGCCGAAGCCTACGGGGTGAAAACCAACGCCAGGGACCTGCTGCGTTTTGTCCAGGCCAACCTGAATCCTGCCGGCCTGAACATTGAGCTGCAGCGCGCCATCGCCATGACCCACACCGGCTATTACCGCGTCGGCGACATGACCCAGGGCCTCGGTTGGGAACGCTACCCCTACCCGATCAGCCTGGAGCGCCTGCAGGCCGGCAATTCCCCGGCCATGGCCCTGCAAGCGCAACCGGCCACGCGCCTGCTGCCTCCCGAGTTCGAGCCGGGCGACAGCCTGTTCAATAAAACCGGCTCGACCGGCGGTTTCGGTGCCTACGCCCTGTTTGCCCCCAGCCAGCAACTGGGTCTGGTCATGCTGGCCAACAAGAACTACCCCAACGCGGCCAGGATCAAGGCCGCGCACGCCATATTGACGGCGCTGGACCAGTCCGCGAGCGCATCCGAGCAATAAATGCGAACCAGTGCGTAGGATGACGCCGAGCATCGCGAGACGCGATATCAATGTGCCATAATCGCCCCGCGATAGCCGTTAGGCAGCGCCTCATAAACCGTCCAGACCTAAAGTGAAAAGGACTTCCCATGCAAAATCGCTTCAAACTGTTTGTCAGCGCACTCGGCCTTGCCGTTCTCGCGGGCTGCGCCTCCGTTCCCATGGAGACCCCCGAAGCAGACAGCGCACTGAAAACCTTCGCCGCGCCTGCAGCTGACAAAGCCGGGCTTTATATCTACCGCGACAGCTTTGCCGGCCAAGGCCTGAAGAAAACGGTCAAGATCGATGGTGAAGTGATAGGCGAGACGGCCAACCGAACCTACTTCTATCGCCTTATCAGCCCGGGTAACCACGTTCTGGCTACCGAATCCGAGTTCAGCGACAACAGCCTCAATCTGCTGGCCGTCGCCGGTCAGAACCATTACGTGCGCCAATCGATCAAGATGGGCGTTTTCGTAGGCGGCGCAAAGCTGGAGGTTGTTCCGGAAGCAACCGCCCAGGCGCATCTGCAGAAATGTGAACTGGCTAAATAGTTGCCCCCAGGGGACAGCGCAAAAAGGTTCTACCCACCTCACATGTGGAGAGATCCCTGCAAATTTAGCGGCTGAGCGTTACACCGCCCGGCCGCTCCTGCAGCGCTCACGGCCACTGACGGTGGCATGGCCTTAACAGCCGACTCGATGGGCAATGCCCATCAGTCCCTCCGGGGCCCAACCCCGTTACCCCGCCAACACCTTATCCAGTGCCTGCTCCAGGGTCGCCACGGTGCGCTCGATATTGCCCAGCTTATCCAGCCCGAACAGGCCCAGGCGGAAGGTCTGGAAGTCCGCCGGCTCATCGCACTGCAGCGGCACGCCGGCGGCGATCTGCAGGCCCTGGGCGGCGAATTTGCTGCCGTTCTTGATTTGCCCATCGGTGGTGTAGCAGACCACCACACCGGGGGCTTCGAAGCCTTCGGCGGCGACGCTGTTAAAGCCCTTGCTGGCCAGCAGTGCGCGCACGCGATCACCGAGTTCCTGCTGCTGGTTGCGCACGGCGGCAAAGCCGATGGTCTCGGCCTCGAACATGGCGTCACGGAAACGCGCCAGGGCATCGCTGGGCATGGTGGCGTGGTAGGCGTGGCCGCCCTGTTCGTAGGCCTGCATGATCTGCAGCCATTTCTTCAGGTCGCAGGCAAAGCTGGTGCTCTGGGTAGCTTCGACGCGGGCCTGGGCGGCTTTGCTGAGCATCACCAGGGCGCAGCAGGGCGAGGCGCTCCAGCCTTTTTGTGGGGCGCTGATCAGCACGTCGATTCCGCAGGCCTGCATATCCACCCAGAGCGTGCCGGAGGCGATGCAATCGAGGACGAACAGGCCGCCCACGGCATGCACGGCATCCGCCACGGCGCGTAGGTAGCCATCCGGCAGGATCATCCCCGAGGAGGTTTCCACGTGCGGGGCGAACACCACCTGGGGCTGTTCCGCGGCAATGGTCGCCAGTACCTCGGCCAGGGGCGGCGGCGCAAAGGCCGCCTGACTGCCCTCGGCAATCGGCCGGGCCTTGAGCACTATCGATTCCGAGGGGATCTGGCCCATCTCGAAAATCTGCGTCCAGCGGTAGCTGAACCAGCCATTACGGATCACCAGGCACTTCTGCCCGGTGGCCAGCTGACGCGCCACCGCTTCCATGCCATAGGTGCCGCTACCGGGCACGATAGCCACGGCATGGGCGTTGTAGACCTGTTTCAGGGTGCTGGAGATATCCTTCATCACGCCCTGAAACGACTGCGACATATGGTTGAGAGAGCGGTCGGTGTAGACCACCGAGTATTCGATCAGGCCGTCGGGGTCGATGCTGGGGTAGAGGTCAGACATAAGGCGCTCCAGGCAGAAAAGTCTCCTCCCGACCCTGCCCGAAGCCCGGGCAAATAACAAGGCCGTGACCCGCTCGGTTAGAATGCACGCCCTTACTCCCCAGCCGATATCGCCATGACCACGACCGCCCAACAGCCCGCCCCACGCGTTGCCATTATCGGCGGAGGCCCCGCCGGGCTGATGGCGGCCGAGGTATTGGCCCAGGGCGGCATGCGGGTCGAACTGTATGACGGCATGCCCTCGGTGGGACGCAAGTTCCTCCTGGCCGGGGTCGGCGGCATGAATATCACCCACTCCGAGGCCAAGCCGGCCTTTGTCGCCCGCTATGGCGCGCGCCAGAGCGAGGTGGCCGAGCTGCTGCAGGATTTCGATGCCGACGCCCTGCGCGCCTGGATTCACGACCTGGGCATCGACACCTTTGTCGGCACTTCGGGCCGGGTATTCCCCAGCGATATGAAAGCCGCGCCGCTGCTGCGCGCCTGGCTCAAGCGCCTGCGCGAGCTGGGTGTGCAGATCCACACCCGCCATAGCTGGCTGGGCTGGGATAACGACGGTGCACTGCGGATCGCCTCGCCCGCCGGCGAACACAGGGTAGCGGCCGACGCCACCCTGCTGGCCCTGGGCGGCGGCAGCTGGGCGCGGCTGGGTTCGGATGGAGCCTGGGTCAGCCTGTTGCAAGAGCGTGGCGTGCAAATCGCGCCCTTGCAGGCGAGCAACTGCGGCTTCGATGTCAGCGCCTGGAGCCCGTTTCTGCAGGGCAAGTTCGCCGGTGCGCCGCTAAAGAATGTGAGCCTTAACCTGCCCAACGCAGCGCCGCGGCTGGGCGAGTTTGTGCTGACCGCCAGCGGTATCGAGGGCAGCCTGGTCTATGCCCTGTCGGCAGATATCCGCGAGGCGATCAACCAGCATGGCCGCGCCACCGTCCACCTCGACCTGCTGCCGCAGACCCCGCTGGCCAAGCTGCAGGCCGCGCTGAGCAAACCGCGCGGCTCGCAGTCCATGGCCAAGCACCTGCATCGCCAGGCCGGCATCGACGGGGTCAAGGCCGCCCTGCTGCGCGAGCTGGCCAGCGCTGCGGCCTTCAACGAACCGGTGCAGCTGGCCGGCGCGATCAAGGCCCTGCCCATCGAACTGGTGCGCCCACGGCCGCTGGATGAAGCCATCAGCACGGCCGGCGGCGTGCCTTTCGAGCAGCTGGACGGCAATTTGATGCTCCAGGCGCTCCCCGGGACCTTCTGCGCCGGGGAAATGCTCGATTGGGAAGCGCCAACCGGCGGCTACCTGCTGACCGCCTGCTTTGCCAGCGGCCGGCGCGCCGCTCAGGGCGTGCTCGAATGGCTGCAGCGCTCCGTGTAATAAGCCACCACGGCTAAACCTCAAGGGCTATGCTTGGTTGGAAATGCCCCCACGTGCACAGGTAATTCCCAGCAGTGATCCCTCTAGTGGTCTGCGACGACTCGAATATGGCGCGCAAGCAGTTGATCCGCGCCCTGCCGCCCGAATGGCCGGTGACCATCAGCCAGGCCGGCAACGGCGAGGAAGCTCTGGCCGCGATACGCCAGGGCCTGGGCCAGGTGATGCTGCTGGACCTGACCATGCCGGTGCTGGATGGCTACGCAACCCTCGCCGCGCTGCGCGCCGAAGGCCTGGCCTGCAAGGTGCTGGTGGTTTCCGGCGACGTGCAGGAGGAAGCCCTGCGCCGGGTCAAGGCCCTCGGCGCACTGGCCTTTATCAAGAAGCCCGCCGACCCCGGAATACTGCGCAGCACCTTGCTCGAACTCGGTCTGTTCGACCCCGAAGCCACGCCCGAGGTCATGACCCAGGCCGCAGTGCTAAGCGAGCTGCAGGTGAATTTCCGCGATGCCCTGCGCGAGGTCAGCAACGTCGCCATGGGCCGCGCCGCCGCGCTGCTGGCCAAGGTGCTGGGGGTGTTCGTGCAGTTGCCGCTGCCCCAGGTGAATATCTTCGAGGTCAGCGAACTGCATATGACCCTCACCGACGCCATGCGCGGCGAGCGCCTGAGCGCGGTGTGCCAGGGCTTTATCGGCGACGGCATCGCCGGCGAGGCGTTGCTGCTGTTCCACGATTCGGAAACCGCGGATATGGCGCGCCTGCTCGGCTGGCAGCCCAAGGACGATAACGAAACTTCGGAAATGCTTCTCGACCTGGCCAGCATCCTGATCGGTGCCTGCCTGGCCGGGATCGCCGAGCAGATCGACGTGCGCTTCTCCCAGGGTCATCCCCTGCTGCTGGGCCAGCATGCCTCCATCGAGCGACTGATCCATATCAACCAGCGGCGCTGGAAGAAGACCCTGGCAGTGGAAATCAGCTACAGCCTGGAAGCGCAGAATATCCACTTCGACCTGTTGTTGCTGTTCACCGAAGACTCGATCAAACGCCTGACCCACAAGATCAACTACCTGATGAGCTAAGCCCATGCCGGCACAGATAGATATGCGCGAAGTGCACTGGCTGCTCGATATCGTGCAGTGCATCGATGTCGGGGTGATCGTCCTCGACCGCCAGTACCGGGTGGAGGTGTGGAACAGCTTTATGGAAAACCACTCGGGCATGGGCCCGGATGAAGTGCAGGGCAAACCGCTGTTCGAGCTGTTCCCGGAAATCGACGAAGCATGGCTACGGCGCAAGGTCGATACCGTGGTGCAGCTGGGCATCCGGGCGTTCAGCCTGTGGGAACAGCGCCCCTATCTGATGCATTTCAAGAACTATCAGCCGATCACCGGCCAGGAAGACTTTATGTACCAGAACGTCACCCTGCTACCGCTCGCCGGCGGCCAGGGCAGCGTCGAGCATATATGCGTGGTGATCTACGACATGACCGCTGCCGCCACCCACAAGAAGCAGCTGGCAGCGATGCAGGCCAGTCGTTAATCTCTGCCCTTCGCCAGGCCCCGCAGAGGGCCGGCGCAACCGTTATCAGCCAGCTCGACAACTCTAGGGTCTGTTACCGCTTCTTCGCGGCCACGCCGGAGCCTGTTTTGGCGCGAGACAAGGCACGAGACAAGGCACGAGATGCGAAGTTTAGCTGGCTAAATGAGCCATCGAGAAACGCAGCATCGCGCTAAAACAGGCCCGGACCTTCGGGTGGGGCCGCCTAGGTTGCGCGAAAAATCTCGCCATGCGGTGTTGGAGGACTTGGCAAGGGAATAACCATTACCTGCGTCCTCCGCCTAACCTGGCGAGATTTTTCGCGGCAACGCGGCTCGCGACGAAACGGCAACAGACCCTAAAGCAGGAATCACCCGATGTTGCAAAGCGTTGAACTGAAAACCTTCGTGCCGGCCCGCGATTTCGCCTTGAGCCAGGCGTTCTATCAGGCGCTGGGCTTCAAGCCAGGCTGGGTCGGCGATGACCTGGCCTATTTCAGCCACGGCGAGCACTGCGCCTTTCTGCTGCAGAACTTCTACGTCAAGGAGCAGGCGGAGAACTTCGTCATGCACCTGCTGGTGGAGGATGTCGACGCCTGGTGGCGGAAGGTGATGGACGAGCAGCTCAGCGAGCGCTTCGACGTGCGCCTGGTACCGCCCCAGGATCAATCCTGGGGCATGCGCGACTTCGTGATCTTCGATCCCAGCGGCGTGCTCTGGCGGATTGCGCAGAACACCGAGCGCCTGGCCGAATAATACCGGTGATCCGCCAATACTCATCGCGGGCAAGCCCGCTCCTACAGGGCCTGCGTTGCCTGTGTAGGAGCGGGCTTGCCCGCGAGCTTTGCTTGATCTGAAAGAACAACCGGGATCTATAGGTCCGGACTACGGCTTTCTACCGCCCTTGCCCGGTTTACCGCCAAAGCTCGGCACCTTACGCACGGCCTTTACCGCCGGGGCGGCCGGCTCATCTGCCTCCATCCAGCGTCCCAGGCTGCCACCCTTGCCGCCGCCGACCACTTTCGGCTTCTTGGCCTTCTTCGGCTTTTTCACCACCTGGCCGCCAGGCAATGTCTGCGGCACGCGGTGGTCGGGAATAAAGTCCGGTTCGTCGACGCGCTGCAGCACTTGCTGAGTCAGAGTTTCGATGGCCGAGAGTAATTGCACTTCATCGGCGCAGACCAGCGATACCGCCTGCCCCACCGCGCCGGCACGACCGGTGCGGCCGATGCGGTGCACATAGTCTTCAGCGACGATCGGCAGATCGAAGTTGACCACCAGCGGCATGTCGTCGATATCCAGGCCGCGGGCCGCCACATCGGTGGCCACCAGCACCTTGACCTCGCCATCCTTGAAGCGCTGCAGGGCGCGCTGGCGGGTGGCCTGGGGCTTGTCGCCGTGGATCGAGTCGGCGCTGATGCCATGGCGCTGCAGCTCGGCTTCCAGCTCGTCGACGCCCTTGCGGGTCTTGACGAACACCAGGGCCTGACTCCAGCGCTTGCTTTGATACAGATGCAGAAACAGCTCGCTCTTGCGCTTCTTGTCCACCGGGATCAGCCACTGCTTGACCGACTTGGCGGCGGCGTTGCGCGGGGTGACCGAGATGCTCAGCGGATCATTGAGCATCTCGCCGGCCATGGCACGGATGGCGTCGGAGAAGGTCGCGGAGAACAGCAGGGTCTGGCGCTTTTTCGGCAGTGCGCGGAACACACTCTCCAACTCGTTGGCGAAACCCAGGTCGAGCATGCGGTCGGCCTCGTCGAGCACCAGGGTTTGCACCTGATTGAACTTCACCGCGTTCTGCCGGTAGAGGTCGAGCAGGCGGCCCGGGGTGGCCACCAGCACGTCGAGGCCCTTGCGCAGCTTCATCATCTGCGGATTGATGCTGACCCCGCCATACACCGCATAACTGCGCAGCGGCAGGTGCTGGCCATAGGTGATAAAGCTCTGCAGCACCTGCTCGGCCAGCTCGCGGGTGGGCACCAGCACCAGGGCACGCACCGAGTTGCTGGCAACCTGCGGGCCTTCCATCATCAGCCGCTGCAACAGCGGCAGGGCGAAGCCTGCGGTCTTGCCGGTACCGGTCTGCGCCGCGGCCATCAGGTCGCGGCCCTTGAGCACGGCGGGGATGGCCTGAGCCTGAATCGGCGTCGGAGTGCGGTAGTCGAGGTCGTCGAGACGGCGCAACAGCGGCTCGATCAGATCAAGGGAGGCGAACGTCATGGGGGGTAACCAGGGCCTGAGACACATATGTGCGAATGCGCGCAGTTTACCTTGCCTGCGGCCCGTCATCGCGTTTCAGTTGTTCGGCGACTGCTATACCGCTTCTATTCCGCTTCGGGCAGCCTCTGGCTGTAGGTTCCGACCACTCAGCCGCTGCGCCGCCCAAGCCCCAGGTGGCCCCAGCTAGCGAGGCACTGCCGCCGGCTCGAAAGGCAAAAAAGGACAGCAGCGTTGGCGCTTAATCGCCGCGCTTGGTAGTGATTGAAAAGTCCTTGTTCACCACACGCACTTCGCGCTGCGGGAAGGGGATTTCATAGCCATGTTCTTGCAGCGCTTCGAGGATCATCAGCAGAAGATCACCGCCGACACGGTTCTTGCCATCGTCGATGCCTTCCATCCAGAACTCGACGAACATGTTGATGCCGGAATCGCCAAAGCTGTCTATTTCACAATCCGGGCGCTCCTCGAATGGCACCGAATCGCCGCTAAACACCTGGGGATGACTGGCCACTACAGCCTTGATGATTTCGACCAGCTTCCTGATATCGGAGTGATAGGCGACCGAGAAATCAACCCGGTAACGCTGGCTCTTATCCTTGTGCGTCCAGTTGGTAAATATTTCGGCGATGAACTTTTCGTTGGGCACCACAATATCTTTGCCATCGAAGGTTTCCAGCGTTGTAGAGCGCATATTCAACTCACGCACTACGCCGGTGCGGCCGTCGTCGAGCTCAACGTAATCGCCAATGGATACAGAGCGGTCCAGCAGAATAATAATCCCGGATATAAAGTTGGACGCGATAGCCTGCAAACCCAAGCCAACACCAACACCAATCGCCCCGCCAAAAACCGCCAGCGTGGTGAGGTTAATGCCCATGACCTGCAGTATCAGCAGGGAGATCAGGAAGAATATCGCCACCTCGAACAGTTTCGCGGCCACTTCGCGGGTGCGTATATCGAGGTTTTCCTGATGGCTGATAAATGATCGGCCGGTTTTGCTGCTGATGCGTCCGAGCCAGAACAGCAGCGAACCAAAAATGGCAACGCGGGCGATACCATAAGCGGATATTTCAATGTTCCCGACGCTTACCGATATCGACTCGAGTATGGCGATCAAGCCATTCAAGACGCCGAGCAGGTGTAGAAACAACAACGGCATGCCCAGCCACTTGAACAACCCAGCCGCCACCTGGTTCTGCACGAAGTCACGAATCACCGAATAAAACAGCAGCAACAAGGCGACCGTCAGCGCTGTTTGCACCAGCCAGCCCTGGCTGAATGCACGCTCACTTACCTCGACGGAGATTCGCAACATCAAGATCGCGAGCACAGGAAAAATCAGACCGCCCAACTTGCCAATAAACCTGCGCAATGGGTGAGCGACGACCTCGCCCTGCTTAATATCGAGAAACGGGGCATATTTCCTGATGCGATTAGCCAGCACCCAGGCAACGAGGTAGATAGCCAGAACAACGCCCATCTGCGCATAGGTTTCCACTTGGGAAAATGTGGCCTGTGCCTTATCGGCATTGTCCCTAACTAGCCGAATGAGCTCATCCAGTTTCATTTCTCACAACCTCAGGCTCTGCCTAAAAGGCATCCAGACCATATGCTGGGTAATTTAGACCACTCAAGTATTGCTGTCGGGCCATGCTTCGAGTGCCCAGCGTACTTAAAGCAAGCTCGTTACTGCTCACGCAAGCGTTGCAGCGCCTGCGCCATCTTCGCCGCAGGCACCTTCTGCAGGCTGCAGAGCAAGGCATGGGACACCTCGGCGATGCCGTGGCGCTCGCGCAATAGCGCAGCCATAAAGCAGGTCAGGTTGGCCGCCATTTCCGCATCGGCCAGCGCGCGGTGGGCCTGGCCGGTGGCCGGCAGTTGTGCCCAGCGATTGAGGGTGCCGAGCTTGTGACTCGGTGCCTGCGGCAGCAGACGCCGCGCCAGCAACAGCGAACAGGCGAACGGCTGCGCCCGGCGACGGCGGATCAGCGCCAGTTCGGCGTCCCAGAACTTCTGGTCGAAACTGGCGTTGTGCGCCAGCAACGGCCGCTCGCCGACGAAGTCCGCCACCTCGTTCATCACCTGGGCCGCCGGCGGGGCGCTGCGCAGCATGGCGTTGCTGATGCCGGTGAGCTGCTCGATAAAGGGCGGCACCCAGGTGCCGCTGTTCATCAGGCTCTGGTAGCGGGCGACGATCTCCCCGCCCTCGACGATGACCACGCCGACCTCGGTGGCGCGGGCCTGTTGCGCCGGCGACAGGCCGGTGGTTTCGAAGTCGAGTACGGCAATGGAATCGGCAAGCATTTATCAGTTTCTCAGCAACAGGCTGCCTTCGATCGGCACGTAACGGCTGGCGGCGCGCACCAGCGATTGAGCGGTCAGCCCCGGTACGCCGTAGGCCACCGCCTCGACGCCGTGGCTGTGGCGGATCTTCTCCAGCAGCAGGTCGAAGTCGCCATCGCCAGAGGCCAGCACAACCTGATCGACCCGTGGCGCGGCGTCCATGATGTCGATGGTGATGCCCACGTCCCAGTCGCCCTTGGCCGAGCCGTCGCTGCGCTGGATATAGGGTTTGAGCTTCACGGTGAAACCCAGGTTGCGCAGGATCTGCTGGAACTGCTGCTGCTTGGCATCGCCACGGTCGATGGCATAGGCATAGGCTTCGACTATCTGCCCGTGCTGGCTGATATCGGCCCACAGCGCGGCATAGTTGAAGTGGCAGCCATAGGCCTGGCGCACCGTGTAATAGAGGTTCTGTACATCGGCGAATACGGCGATCTTCTTCACCGGCAATCCTCGTGGCTATGCATTGAGCGCCGAGCAGTATGCCAGAAGGCGCAGCGCCCCGGCCGCAAAAGGCCAAGCCGGCGATCGCGCAGACAGCGCTGCGTTGGAGCCGTACCCGCCAATCGGCGAGCAGGCCGTTGAAAACGTAGGCGACGACTGCATGGATGCAGGAGGTAGAGCGAAGCAGGAAGCCCGAGCCGAGGCAGGCAAGACAAGGCGCTATGCAGCGAAGCGGAGTAACAGCCAACGGCTGGCCCGCAGAGTGAGCGAAGCGCATCAAGCGGACTGGGCTCGCATACGAGACGCCGCGCCCCGGCCTGTTTTTAACGCCCTGTCTTTTCAATGAAAAGGGCCAACGTAGGTAGTTTTTCAACGGCCTGCTAAAGTGGCGGCCTGCCCTTCGACATGACGCCGTCCCTCGATGAATCCGCTCCACGTGCTCCGCGACTCCTGGTTCTTCTTCAGCCATAACCTGCCGGCCATCGCCCGTCTGTGCCTGCCGCTGATCGTGCTGGAGAGCCTGTTCCTGCAGCAGGTGAGCAGCCTGGTCGATAGCGAATCGGCCGCGGCCTGGCGGATTCTCGCCGGCCTGCTGTTCTACCCGCTGTATGCCGCCGCGCTGATCCTGTTTCTCGATGCCCGCAGTAACGGCCAGACGCCCCGCAGCCGCGACCTGCTGGCGTTCAGCCTGCGCCTGTGGCCGAGTTTTGCCCTGCTGGCCGCCATGAGTACCCTGGCGATTCTGCTGGGGGCCTCGCTGTTCGTGCTGCCGGGGCTGTGGCTGATGATCAAGCTGGCCTTTGCCGAATACCTGCTGGTGCTGCGCGGCCTCGGCCCGCTCAAGGCCCTGCGTGAGAGCTTCGAGATGACCAGCGGTTACTTCTGGCCGATCCTGCTGTGCGTGCTCGGCGTGATGCTGCCGCTGTGGCTATTCGAAGCCTGGGTGCAGGAGAGTGCCGGGCTGGATGCCGAGCCCCTCGCCAATCTGCTGCTGAGCAGCATGAATCGCTTTCTGCAGCTATTCTCAAGCGTCGTGCTATTTCGATTATTTATGCTGCGCAGCACCCAACCCGCTATCGAGTGAAGGCAGCTACACCTCAAGGAGGACGGCTCATGGCTGACGCCAACCCCAGCATCCTGTCCCATGTGTCCATCGGCACCAACAGTTTCGAGCGGGCCATCGCCTTCTACGATCAGGTGCTGGCCCCCCTCGGCTGCAAACGCATCCTCAGCCACCCCGGTGCCGTCGCCTACGGCCGCGAATACCCGGAGTTCTGGGTGCAGACGCCCATCAATGGCCAACCGGCCAGTATCGGCAACGGCAGCCATTTTGGCTTTGTCGCTGCGGACAAGGCCGCCGTGCATGATTTCTACCGCGCCGCGCTGGACGCCGGAGCCTCGGACGAAGGCGCGCCAGGCCCCCGCGCCGAATACGGCGAACCCTATTACGGCTGTTTTGTCCGCGACCTGGACGGGCACAAGATCGAGGCGGCGTTCTGGGACCTGGAAATGGTTTACGAACTCTATATCGAACCCCACGAACACTGACAACGCCGTTTATACAGGCCGTTGAAAAATGTAGGCGACGACTGCATGGATGCAGGAGGTAGAGCGAAGCAGGAAGCCCGAGCCGAGGCAGCCGGCCTGTTTTTAACGCCCCTGTCTTGCAAGAAGAGGGGCAACGTAGGTAGTTTTTCAACGGCCTGTTAGCCGCCTGGGCGCGGCTTCAACCCGGACAGCCGCGGCAGCAGCACCCGCTCGAACAGCCGCGGAAAGAACCGCGCCAGCACCCGCGCCCGCCAGTCGACATTGGACAGCACCAGCAAGCGCCGACGCTTCAAGGCCCCGTGGTAGATGGCTTCGGCGACATCCTGCGGCGACGCCACCTTGCCCATCGCCAGCGGCGGCTGCGCGGCCACCGAGCCATCTCCCACCAGGGCATTCTTGCGCAGGTCGGTGGCGGTAAAACCGGGGCAGACCAGCATCACGTTGACCCCCGAGCCTTTGAGTTCATAACGCAGGGTTTCGAACAGCCCGTGCAGGGCATGCTTGCTGGCGTTGTAGGCGCTGCGGTAGAGCAGCGGCGCGAAGCCGGACAGCGAACTGAGCACGATGATCTGCCCGCCCCGGGCGATCAGGCTGGGCAGGGCCGCCTTGGTGCAATGCAGGGCCCCGAAATAGTTGACCGCCATGATCCGCTGGAACACCGCCAGCTCGGTATCGGCGAAGCTGCTGCGGTGGGTGATGCCGGCGTTGTTGACCAGCACATCGATGCCACCGAAACGTTCAATGGTCAGGGCCATGGCGCGCTCCACCGCCGCGGCATCGGCGACGTCGCACAGCACGCCAAGGGCCTCGGCGTTGTGGTGATCGGCCAGGTGCTGCACCAGGCTGTCCAGGGCCTGCTGCTGCAGGTCGAAGATCACCAGGCGGGCACCGGCCTGGGCCAGACGCACGGCCAGCGCGCGGCCGATGCCGGCACAGCCGCCAGTGATAACCACGACCTTGCGGTCGAATACCTTGTTGGCGAATACCTTGCGATACATGGCTGTCCCTTACGCGCGGCTGACGGCAAAGCCGCTACTACAACCTTTTATGGCTGCCATCGCAACAGGGTGGCGTCTGGCTGTGCTTGCAGCCGCAGAAGAACAGCTTGCCGTCCGCCTCGGCGCGATAACGCAGGGGCGTGATGTCGCTGCCCTTGTGGCTGCCATCGCAGAACGGCTGGGCGGCGCTGCGGCCACAGCGACACCAGAAATAATCCTGCCCGGCCTGCACGGCCACCTCATAGGGGCCACGCTGGGCAATGATCGGTTCGCTCATGCCTACCTCCCGCAGTAGCTGGGCCAACTGGAAGAACATCGGCACCCGGGGGCATCTCGGGTATGCTCGATGACTTCAGCATAGTCCAAGCCCCTGCGCCCCGACCCGCCCATGCCCCTCTCTCGCCTCTTGCCCATTGCCCTGTTCAGCCTGCTGAGCCTGCTCTGCATCCTCGCCGCGCTGGTCTATGTCCTGACCTGGCGACCCGCACCGCGAGAGATCCCGGCCGTCGAGTGCCGGAGCCAGGCCCCACTGCTGCAACCGGGCCAGGCACTGAAGGTGATGACCTGGAATATCCAGTACCTGGCCGGCAAGAACCATGTGTTCTGGTACGACCTGGAAGGCGGCAGCGGCCCGGACCTGCGTCCCAGCAGCGCCGACCTGGCCTTTACCCTGGATGAGGTGGTACGGGTGGTGCGCGACGAACAGGCGGATATCGTCCTGCTGCAAGAACTGCACGACGGGGCCCGGGCCAGCGACTACCAGGACCAGCTGGCCCTGCTCCAGACGCGCCTGCGCGACCTCTACCCCTGCAGCACCCAGGCCTTCTACTGGAAAGCCGGGTTCGTCCCACACCCGAAGATTCTCGGCAGCGTCGGCATGAAACTCGCCACCCTCAGCCGCTACCAGATCGAGCACGCCGAGCGCCTGCAACTGCCACAGATGCCCGGCAACCCGATCAGCCGCCTGTTCAACCTCAAGCGCGCCCTTCTGGTCAGCTACCTGCCGCTGCGTGGCGGCGGCGAGCTGGCGGCGATCAACACCCACCTCGATGCCTTCGCCCAGGGCGACGACACCATGCAGCAACAGGTGGCCATGACCGGCCGCCTGCTCGACCAGCTGCAAGGCCGGAGCACGCCCTGGGTACTCGGCGGCGACTTCAACCTGCTGCCGCCCGGCCAGTACCAGCGCCTGCCCGCCGAACAGCGCGGCTGGTATGCCGCCCGCAGCGAACTGCAGCAACTGGCCGCTCGCTACCCGATGATCCCCAGCACGGCTCAGGCCAGCGGCCCCGCTCAGGCCGCCTGGTACACCCACGCGCCCAACAGCCCAGGCGCACCACGGGCCGACCGCACCCTCGATTACCTGTTCCACAGCCCGCAACTGACGCTGCTCGACGCCCAGGTCAGGCAGCACGACACCCTGGAGATTTCCGACCACCTGCCGCTGCAGGCCCGTCTGCTGCTGCCGGCATTGGACTAACCTGTAGCCGCAATGCAACTGGACAAAGTCAGCGGCCCTTAGCCATGCTTGGCCGTGACAGCACTAAACCAAAAAAAAACGAACAGACGGCATAACGCCGCAGTACGTGCCTATTTGATGCCAAGATTGCTCTGCCTCATGCTTGTCGCCCTGTTCTGGTCTGCGACAAGCCACGCCGACGCGCCCGCCCGCACCGCACAACCCCTGGTGCAGGTGGGCTATTACGAATTTCCGCCCTATTCCTACAGCGACGGCCGGGGGCGCCCCAGCGGGGCCATCCTGCGCCTGACCAAGCGTCTGCTGGAGCACGCCGGTTATGCCGTCGCCACCCGCGCCTACCCCAGCGCGCGGCTGTACAGCGGCCTGCAGGACGGCAGCGTGCATATCTGGCCGGGTGCCCCCGGCAAGGCCGAGTTGCTCGAGCACACCCTGGAAACCCGCGCCGTGGTCGGTGAAATCGCCCTCAATCTGTACTTTCGCAAGGACACCCTGCTGCCACGCCTGCCCGATGACCTGAAGAACCACGGGGTGATCATGATCACCGGCTACACTTACTGGGAACCGATCAACCGAATGATCAACGACCCGCACCTGGCCATCAAACAGCATCGCACCGGCACCCACACCGCCGCCCTGGAAATGCTCCAGCGCCGCCGCGCGGATTATCTGCTCGACTACCAGACCCCGGTGGAGCAGGCGCGCAGACGCCTGGGCATGGGCGAGCTGCCATTTATCCAGTTGCAGCGCATCCCCCTGAAACTGATCATCTCGCGCCACACGCCCGGGGCCGAAGCCTTGCGCGACGCCCTGGACCGCGCCTACGAGGAGCTGCAGGCAGCCGGCGAGGACCTGCACCTGCCCTAGTGCAGTGCTGCGTTGCCGATACAACCTGCCCTCGTCACACGGTCGCGACCCAGGCCGCTCACGCTCAAGACGCCCTGCACGACCACACCTGACACAAGCCCTGTACACGCAGCCTGATCGCCACGCGCTTCTACTTGCGCGGTTTGGCCCGCGCCGTCGGCTCGGCGATCAGCGGGTCGTCCGGCCAATAATGCTTGGGGTAACGCCCTTTCAAATCCTTCTTCACCTCGGCGTAGGTGCTGCGCCAGAAGTTGGCCAGGTCCTGGGTCACCTGCACCGGGCGGCGCGCCGGCGACAGCAGGTGCAACTTGACCACCTGGCGACCACCGGCGATGCGCGGCGTATCGGCCAGGCCGAACAGCTCCTGCAGGCGCACCGCCAGCACCGGTGGCTGCTCGCTGTAATCCAGGCCGATGCGCGAACCGGAGGGCACCTGCAGGCTGCGCGGGGCCAGCTCGTCCAGGCGCTGCGGCAACGGCCAGGGCAGCAGATTGTGCAGCAGCCCGGATAGATCCAGGCTGGCGAAATGGCTGAGACGGGTGACCCGGCCCAGATAGGGTTGCAACCAGCGCTCCAGGCTAGCCAGCAACGCCGCGTCGCCGACATCCGGCCATTCGCTCTGGCCCTTGCTTGCCAGGTCGAGCCCGCGCAACAGTGCCACCCGCGCCTGCCACTGGCGCAGCTCCGGGGTCCAGGGCAGCAGCGCCAGGCCCTTGCGCCGCACCAGGCCGAGCAGGGCCTGGCTGCGCCGTTGTTCATCCAGCCCGGCAAGGGCCTCACGGGCCAGCACCAGTTCGCCGACCCGGCGCTGCCGTTCGGCCCGCAGCACGCCTTCGCGCTCGTCCCAGTCGAGCACATCGAGGTCGCCGACCTGCTCGGCCAGCACGCTGTCGAACAGCTGCGGATCGAGTTCGGCGGCCAGATAGATGCGTTCTTCGCGCTGGCCCTGACGGCTGCCGAGGTCGGCCACCACCAGCCAGGCGTGCTTCATCAGCGCATCGGCCTCGGCAAACAGCGCCGCGCGGCCATTGGCCAGGCGATACTCCGCGCCGCCCTCGCGGCGTTGCTGGGCGATCCGGTCCGGGTAGGCAAACGCCAGCAGCGCGCCCAGCCAGCGCGAATGCTCGGGGTCGCTGACGGCATGGCTACTGGGCCGGTGCCTGAGGTAGCCGTGAAACTGCCGGGCCAGTTGCCGCGCGCGTTGCACCCCACCCTGAGCGGCACCCCGCTGCGACCCGCGGGCGGCTCGCGACTCACCCGCCAGCAGGGCCAGGCGGCTGTGCATATCGGCCCCCGCACCGCGCAGTATGTCGCGCTCGCCAAGCAGCGCAGCCAAATCGCAGGCCAATGCCCCCAGCCCCAGTTCCTGGCCGCGCAACAGCAGATGGGCGATGCGCGGATGGGTCGGCAGCTCGGCCATGGCCTGGCCGTGAGCAGTCAGCACACCCAGCGCATCCACCGCGCCGAGGCGCGCCAGCAGCTCCATGGCCTGGGCATAGGCCGCCGCCGGCGGTGGATCGAGCCAGACCAGCTCGGCCGGCTGCACGCCCCAGCGAACCAGCTGCAGCGCCAGCCCGGCCAGGTCGGCCTGGAGGATTTCCGCCGCGGCGTAGGCCGCCAGCTGCTCGTGCTGAGCCTGGGACCACAGCCGATAGCAGGCACCCGGCTGCAGACGGCCGGCCCGACCGGCGCGCTGGGTGGCCGAGGCGCGGGAAATGCGCTGGGTATCCAGGCGGGTCATGGCGCTGTTCGGGTCGAAACGCGGCACCCGTGCCAGACCGGCGTCGATCACCACCCGCACGCCGTCGATGGTCAGGCTGGTTTCGGCGATATTGGTCGCCAGCACCACCTTGCGCCGTCCCGCGGGGGCCGGCTCGATGGCCGCGCGCTGGGCGCTCAGCTCCAGCTCGCCATGCAGCGGACAGAGCAGAATATCCGTGCGCCCATTCAGCGCCGCAGCCAACTGTTCGGCGACCCGGCGAATCTCCGCCTGGCCGGGGAGAAACACCAGCAGGCTGCCCGGCTCGTCGGCCAGGGCCTGCAGCACCGTCTGCACCACCCGTGGCTCGAGCCAGTCGCCGGGCTGGAACGGTGCCCCCCAGCGGATCTCCACCGGGAACATGCGCCCTTCGCTGCGCAGCACCGGCGCATCGTCGAGCAGGCCGGCCAAACGCTCGCCTTCCAGGGTTGCCGACATCAGCAAGACCTTCAGCGGCGGCTCGCCGGAGTCCTCGCCGCGAAACATCGCCCGGCCGTTGAGGCACAGGGCCAGGGCCAGATCGGCATCCAGGCTGCGCTCAGCTTTTTTGCCATTCGTCGCTTTTTGTCACACACAAGAAAACCACGACCTAGCCTGAGGTTAGCAGGCTCAACGAGGCGACAATCTGTATGACAATCATCAACTCCACTGCGTCCTTGCGGAACTTTCCCTACCGCGTGCTTCCTCGCGCCCTCATTCAGCGGCTATTGCAAATACAACCTGAGAACTCCACGAAGCAGACCACGCTGAAGCTCTTCGAGTGTTACTGCGACCTGACGAATGTCGACCTCAACAAACCAAAGACCCTTCGCATCACGGTACTGAGGTTCGTTGGGGCGCTGAGCGACCAGTCGCTTGTCAGCTCAATCAAACTCACAAGGTTCAGCTACGCTCGACACATCGTCAGCATTTACAACGAACTTAACTTGGAAACTGATGATGAGGAGGAGATTAATTGGACACCTGACCTTCCAGACCTACATGCCTTGTATTGGAGGGAATATCCTATATCTCGGCACATGCTAAATTACTGGCACGACTGGTCTGTAACCAGCCGAAAGAAAGAGAATATTTACCTGCCTTTCCCAAAGGTGTATCTCACGCACGGGAAAGAATTTACGCTATCACTCCACACAAGCATCAAGCAATTCTTTGCAACCCAAGCCAGGCCACTGCAATCCCCTTTCGCAATAATGCTGAAGTTTATTTCTGCCAATCACCTCGATTGGCCAGTTCAAACATTTAGTGACTCGCGCGCGATATGGAGATTCTTCGTCAAACTGAGGGAGCATTTCTTCCTGCGCGCAGCAGACCGCCACCTAGCAATTGAAATACAGAAAAAGCTTTGGAATAATTTTCTAGACAACATTAATACTTGCTTCATCGCCTCCACTGCATGGACAACACCGTACCAAGTATTACCCCTGGCCCCAACAGCCGAGCTAGACCCATCCAAAACACGCATTAAAACTAAAACTAACGGTAAAGAAGTAAGCACAAAGCTCATCACAGAAATTCCATTACACATAACTGACAAGCAGGCACTCGACCTACTCTTCAGAGACATTGAGCAAGAGCTTGAAATTATTATCAACTGGGCCACAACTGAAGCCAACAAACTGATTGACGCCAGGAAAAATCGAGATCGTTTGGCCGGCAGCGGCACCCCCATCGAAAGCATAATTGGGGGGAAAAGCTTAGACGAACTTGGGCTTAATAATGTATGCGCTACTTTTTTGAGTGATGGCTACAGACCCGACCATAAATACTTCTATGGCAAATTTGGATTTAAATTCAACAAAGGGCAAATAGCAAAAATACTAGCACTTCCAAGCAGCGTAGATCTTTTTCCATTCCAGTGCTTGCTAGTTGCTAAACACCCCATTCTCACAGCAGGCTTCTTTTATAAATTCGAGCTCTATAACAATCAGGGGCATCTATCAGGATTCGTCCAAACAAATAGCGGGTACCAATTGATTGGATTTAAAGACCGCAAGAAAAGCAAAGGCTCCGAACAGAAAATCAATCTTACACCAGAAACAACTTTACTTATTCAAGAACTCATCGAGCTAACAAGACCGATGAGGGAATATTTAAAGCAAAATAACAATGACCAGTGGAGGTATTTATTTTTATCATCCAGCAGAGCTTACGGAAAGCCTTCCCTTCCTAGAATTGCACGCTGGAACTACTCAACATTCTTATATAAGAATACAACCAAACGCTTATCTGCACAATTTGCCCCACACACTACACGAAAAGGCCATGATCTCTTCGAGCTACTCAACAGGGTATCTCTATCATCCATTCGGGTATCCAGCGCAATAGCTCGCTATATAGAACACAAAAACCCAGAACTACTAGCCCAAGATCTTGGACACACCAATTACACCCCTCGCTTGCTGTCACACTACTTGCCCACTGAAATTCTGAACTTTTTTCAATCGAAATACATTCGGGCTTTCCAAACCGCGATGATCTGTGCCGCCATGGGAAACAGCCCTCATCTATTGGACGCAACGAAGCTCAGAAGCATGGATGAGTTGCATGAGTTCCTATCACTATATGCCCTAAAAGACATACCAACTAATTTATCGGGGCGAGACGACTTTACGGAAGCCAGCGAAAACCCGAGCCTTGCTTACATTAGCGTTAGCCCAACCACTCTTTCTATACTTATTTCACTTCAGAAGGCAGTTGAATCGGCGACATCGAATACAAATAGAAAAATTTCATCCAAGGCGCTCTACTGGACTAGCTTTGCAAAGCACTTAGTGCGAGAGATCGAAGCCGGCAATGAAACCCAACTAAAGTTACATCTTTCAGAGGCACTCAAAAACATAACTCCAAAACAAATGGATCAGATCATCTATGAGTCTTTCTGATAGCTTGAGCTTCTTGAATGACATCCATGACTTGGTAGACATCACGTCCAGCTGGTGGCTTAAGAGCGACTTCTACACTACGATTTGGAAGTATCAATTCCACAAGAAAGTACGATCTTTCAACTGGAACATTCGACTCAACGATGGCTCCCTGCTGACTGATTCTCAGCACGCTCAGACATTAAATACACTCCGCTCTTTCCTCATTGTTTCTACCATGAACTGCAGCGCTCGCGGCCTAACCAGTAATGCCATCAAGACACAGCACGTTCAGTTCAGATGCACACTTAAGCTGATCGACTATTTACTTATTAACGACGCAAAGTATGCGCTCTACAAATATGGAATCGAGGGTCTCTCCTCGGACGACCTAAAATCGATCCTCAAGAAAATTTCCTCAGATAAGAACACTTGCGAGTCCATCTATTCCTGGACTTCCAGTCTTGGCAGCTTTTGTATGGATCTTGTTGAGAACACCCCAACCGCAATAATAGAAAGCGTTCATTCGAAGTACCCAGAAATTCTTGTCGTGACGCCAGACCAAGCCGAGCAGCACAACTTAAACTTCCCGATTGAACTGTTATCTACAGTCAGGGCCTGCCTATTCGCAGCTGGCCTTTATAGACGCCCAGATCGCAGCGAGCATAAGATCAACTCAGTTAAAATCTCAGAGCGCTTATATACGAATACTCTTTCCGGTCGCATGGATGCGAAACCTAACGCGCCATCGTTGAGCTTCTTTTTGCACGCAGAACCATTTGAGCGTGAGTACGAGGCAGTTCCCGTAACAACCGGGGCTCGCACACCAATGGGGCCCAGCGCGTTTAGTAATTATCAGCGAGCTCTTTCTAACCTAGCAATCCTGCATGATTACAACCTTCCTGTTCCGCCTATGGAATGCCTTACTGAAATTTCCCGAATTAGATTTGAACACTCCGGCACCGGCAGGTTTCGCACGCTTCCAACCGAGGTAGCATTCAGCTCACTTCGGAATGCTATTGAATTCCACTATCAGCACGCTGAAACTTTAAAATTACACATCAAGAGGATCTCTCTGTACTGCGAGGTATTTCAAACAAAAGTTTCGACACTTAATGAGGAAACTTATGCAAAACTAAATACTCATCAGCCCGACGCAGTTGAAGTCGGACTCTCAAAGATTGGGCTATCCGCAAGAACTTCTGGGCAATTTCATACGACATTAAAGGGGAGTAGAGCCAGCTATTTCGATGACTTAAGAAGAAACGCCGGCCTTATTGAGATGCTAAGAATATATATAGCATGTGTTCAAATAACTGTGGGAATGTTATGTGCTCGCAGAATTGGCGAACTCATTGACTTGCTTCTAGCCGACTGCCTAGATGAAACCAAATCATGGCTAATTTTTATACTTAGAAAAAGCACGAAATCCCTTCATGGAATACGTGCAGAAGAAGCCCGACCAGTTCCGCCTATAGCGGCGGAGATGATTGAGACTCTTATTTACTTCCACAGCCATTTATGCAAAATCAGCAGAAGAAGAATGAAGTCTTTATTTTCCTCTCCTCACAAAAGCAGCTTCCATTTCATTGAGGCCAGCGCCACAACATTCAATCGAAATCTCGACCTGTTCTGTGACTACACTCAGACACCACTGGACTCGTTAGGGCGTCGCTACTACGTTCGCCAGCATCAGTTCCGCAGGTTCTTTGCTCTTCTATTCTTCAAGTGCAACAACTTTGCAGGTTTGGATACACTGCGCTGGATGCTTGGACACACCGAACTGCGCCAAGTCTGGCGCTACATCCAAGAGAATGTTGACGGAGCGACAATATGTGGTGCCGAAGCGCAGCACATCGCGGAAGTGATGACCGATCCGAATCATGGCAGCGCATACGAAGATCTGGCAGAACTCATCCGGGCGGAATATGGTGTGGACAGTCACTCTCTTGTCGACACGACTGACCTAGAGAATTCCATTTTCCAGCTAATTGAGGAAGGTAGAGTCGAAGTCGAACCTATCTTCTTCAAAGCTGGCGATGGGGAATACGTTAAAATTATCGTTATCATTAAGGAATGATAATATGACGGACGCACCCTCTAATGTTGAGAGTAATTTTGGTGAAGCAGTGATCCAGCTTTATGAGCTGTTGAGAGAAGTAGCTTCAAACCCAACAGCACATTCGGATGACAGCCTTCTTCAAGCAGCACTCAAACGCCAAGGCACACTTGCGTCGCTTAGGCACTCCTGGTTTGTTAACGGCGTTCACGCCACCTCTACACCAATGAGTCTAAATACGCTAAAGCACTACTGTGACCTCAACATTACTGGCGGTTTCAGAAAGTTTGACACTTTAAGAAAAGAAGCTTTGGATGCCCTCACCGTCGCGCAGACTCGCCCGGACACATCCAACAAGCGCACGCTAAAAGGCATGAACCTAAGAATTCAAGAGCTTGAAGATACCCTAGACAAAAGCAGGAAAGCTAACTTCATACTCCTTCAAGCACTGTCACAGTCGCTCACTGCAATTGCCAGCATTAGAAATGCATCAACAAAACAATTGCAAGATAAAAGAGCCGATGAATACATAAAGACCATACGCGCCATTGTCAGCATGAACTCCACGCCTTATGACGAGCTCCCAGACAACTCAAATGTCACTCCCATCATAGGCCGTTAACATGGACTCTACGCTTCAGCACAAGCAACTTTTCACTCCTTTAAGAAATTTTCGTATCTATGATTTCTTTTCAGCGGATGAACTACACACAAAAAACGGCGATAACATCCCCTTTATCAGCTGGCCAGACGGCGTCCCCTGCCTAGTTGCAAATCTTTATATTCTTCAGCTGCTCAAGAGGAGAGGCAGAGGCGGTGGTGAGCTTTCGAGAACAGGTAGCAAATGCGGAACGCTAGGACAATATGCCCTTCAGTTCGGCCAACTGCTTAACTATTGTTACCATAGAAAAATTGCCGTCATAGACCTCACCGATAGCAACTTCACTGACTTCATCCACAAGCTCAGGACTCAAAAATCCACTAGATTTCCTGAGCGAGAACAAACCACACCAAACAACGTGATAGCTGTTGGAAAGGCATGCCTTGAATTCCTAGAATTTGTTGGCAAGTTTTACGGGGATGATAACTTCGTAGCGGAGCATGGGACTATCAGTATCACAAAGCGTCGGCTCCCAGCTTCGAAGAATTCACCTGGCCCCTTAAGAGGCTACAGCTTAGATCATCACTCTTTTGGAGCTACCGCTCGAACGCATACACGAAACCCCATCACGCCTACGAGAATCTCAATGCTGCGCGCTGCAGCAGCAGAGCTCACGCAGAGCTCTCACATTAAAAATAGGCGCTCCCTATTCATATCTTTGCTTGAGCATACCGGAGCACGTAGAGGAGAAATCGCGAACCTCACTGTTTCAGACATTCGAATTGCCATTCGAATGAAGCAACCCAAGTTGAGAATGATCACACTTAAACGAGGAAATCCCGCAGAAAGACTAATACCCGTTACCAAGCTACTCTTAAGTGAAGGCATTAGATACATTGACATTTACAGAGCAGCAATAATTAGACGTCATCGACAACCTGACCATGGTTTCTTGTTGATCTCCGAGACAACAGGAAAGCCTCTAACAATGGCTTATCTCACGAATGAGATGGGGCTAATGCGTCACCGTGCAAAAATTGAAGAGCAAGCATGTGCTCATATGTTCCGACATACCTTCATCACCAATCTTTTCATAGCGCTTATCACTAGACATCACCTCGAGAACGCTAGTGCGTTTCGACACGAGATGATCATGAATGCCATCTTTTTCGAGGAGATTCGGCAAATAACAGGCCATAAAGATCCTTGGTCGCTCGTCCCGTACATCCACTTGGCATTTAAACAGCTGTCAGGCTTCACGAATGTCATGGCCTCAATCAACAGGTCAAAAGTGCTTGAGATTTTTGACCAGAAGCATGAAGAGCTTCTACGGCAGCTGGAGCAAGGCATGCCCGTTCCGGAGTACAAAAGCCGATACGATGAGCTGGTGAGGTTAAGGGACGAAGACCTCCTGATAGCTAGTGAGCGGGAGTCCTAGGCTCACTTTCTCGTGACGTTGCGCTAGCAATACGCTCAGTCTCCATCGGATCGTCCGGTTGCCAATGCTTCGGCCCCCAGACCTTTCTTCACATCGGCGTATGCAATAAATTGGGTTGGTGAGCCAACTAAGGGATAGATTGCTCAGGTTCTAGTGTAAGAAAGCTCAAGACAACTTTGCTTAGCACTTAAAGGTCAGCGTCTTGGCTTAGCTTGAGCGGTCGGTTCGGCCTCCATTGGGTCATCCGGCCACCAATGTTTCGGGTACCTGCCCTTCAGATCTTTCTTCACCTCGGCGTAGGTGTTCGCCCAGAAGCTCGCTAGATCCTGGGTCACCTGCACAGGCCGCCGCGCGGGCGATAACAGGTGTAGTAGAACGCCCTGACGCCCACCTGCGATACGCGGCGTCTCGGCCAGCCCGAACAGCTCCTGCAAGCGAACAGCGAGCACAGGTGGATGCTCCGAATAGTCCAACCCAATGCGTGAGCCCGACGGCACCTCGACGCTGCGCGGAGCCAGTTCATCGAGACGTTGCGGCAACGGCCAGGGCAACAGGCCCAGCAGGATGCTCGGCAGATCCAGATTGGCGAAATGGCTGAGACGGTTCACCTTTCCTAGGTATGGAGCGAGCCACTCCTCCAACGAACCCAATAGCACAGCATCGGACAGATCAGGCCACTCGCTCTCACCTTTCTGCTCCAGGTCTAGCTTGCGCAGAAGAGCCACCCGCGCCTGCCACTGCCGGAGCTCTGGTGTCCACGGCAGCAGCTCAATTCCTTTACGGCGAACCAAGCCGGTCAATGCTTTTGATCGAGCTTCCTCATCCAGGCCAGGCAGTGCTGCGCGACTGAGAACAAGCTCGCCCACTCGCCGTTGTCTCTCCGCCTTGAGCACGCCTTCACGCTCGTCCCATTCGAGCTCGTCTCGCTGAGTTACCTGCTCTGCCAAAACAGTGTCGAAGAGAGAAGCATCAAGCGCTGCCGCAAGGTAGATGCGCTCTTCACGCTGGCCTTGTCGGCTCCCCAAATCTGCGATCACGAGCCAGGGCTCTTTCATCAGCGCATCTGGCTCACCAAACTGTGCAGCGCGACCATTCGCAAGCCTGTAGTTGCCCCCGCTGTCACGACGCTGAAGTGCAACGCGATCCGGATAGGCAAATGCCAGGAGAGCACCCAACCAGCGAGGATGATCAGGGTCGGCAATCGGTTCTGATGCTGCGCCTCCTAGGTAGCCTCGGAATTGCCTTGCGAGCTGACGCGCACGCTGTACTGCTCCACGACTAGCTCGAGAGCTGGACTCATGGCCCATTGCGGTGATGCGGTCATGAAGGTCGGCACCGGCACCACGCAATATGTCCTTCTCACCGAGAAGAGCGGCCACATCGCAAGCCAGGCGTCCAAGACCGAGAGCCTGCCCACGAAGCAACAGGTGAGCAATTCGCGGATGGGTCGGCAGCTCAGCCATCGCCTGTCCGTGAGCGGTGATGGAGCCACGCTTATCGAGAGCGCCGAGCCGAAGGAGCAAGTCTCGGGCCTGGGCAAATGCAGCAGCAGGCGGAGCGTCTAACCATGCGAGTTCATTGGGCTCTACCCCCCACCGTGCGAGTTGCAGAGCGAGGCCAGAGAGATCCGCTTGCAGGATTTCTGCAGTGTCGAAGGCAGCAAGCTGATCATGCTGGGACTCCGACCACAGTCGATAGCACACACCAGGTTCGAGTCGCCCTGCCCGACCGGCACGCTGTGTTGCAGCTGCACGAGAAACTCTTTGGGTATCGAGACGGGTCATGCCGCTGACTGGATCGAAGCGCGGAACTCGAGCCAGGCCTGCATCCACCACTACTCGCACACCCTCAATGGTAAGGCTTGTCTCGGCGATGTTGGTTGCCAGTACCACCTTCCGCCTACCAGCCGGTGCAGGTTCAATGGCGGCGCGCTGCGCAGATAGGTCGAGCTCACCATGGAGCGGACACAGCATGACGCTGCTCTGCCCTTCCAGCTGCTCCTTCAGTTGATCGTGTACCCGACGTATTTCAGCCTGGCCAGGTAGGAAGACCAGGATGCTTCCGCTTTGGTCAGCGAGAGCTTGCATACAGGTCTGAACCACTCTTGGCTCAACGTAATCACCTAGTTGGTACGGTCGGCCCCATGACGTAGAGACTGGGAACATGCGGCCTTCACTGCTCACTATTGGCGCGCCATCCAAGAGCTTCGAAAGACGATCCCCTTCGAGCGTTGCAGACATTAGAAGGATCTTTAGAGGCTGGTTTTTCTCTCTTAAAAGCTCACGGCCATTAAGGCATAGCGCCAGGGCTAGATCAGCATCCAGTGTTCGAAGGTGGTACTCATCGAAGATAACGAGTCCTACGCCATCTAGTGCGGGATCCTCTTGCAGCCGTCGTGACAAGATACCTTCGGTAACCACTTCAATACGTGTGCGAGGCCCGACTTTGCTTTCGAGTCGAATCCGATAGCCAACCGTTTCCCCTACTCGCTCACCAAGTTCGCTAGCCAAACGCTCAGCAGCAGCTCGAGCAGCCAGACGACGAGGCTCAAGCATCAGGATGGTCTGTTCTCCTAGCCAGGGTTCGTTGAGCAGAGCTAGGGGCACACGTGTGGTTTTGCCGGCCCCTGGTGGAGCTTCAAGAACAGCCTCATTACGCTCTGTCAGCGCGGAGCGGAGTGCAGGTAGAGCATCATCGATTGGTAGAAATGTCATGTGAATTTGGAATCACAAATAGGGGCTAATGTGGATCATTGCGTAGACGAAAGCAGTTGGCTCTCAACCAGAAGCAGAAATAGCCGCTTCGCGGATAGACGAGCTCTCAAACAGCATCAAGCCTCGGACTCTTTTCCGCCAACCTGTTTGAGCTCCTCGGCAATTTGTTCCAAAAGTCTCGCCGGCATAACGTCGTCATACTGGCTGAATGAATCGAGCAAAACGGTCATGGGATGCACCTGCATAACCTCAGCCAGCTCTATCAGCTTCTCGACCGTTATCCCAATTACTCCTCTCTCAAGCTCTGAGATGTGCCCACGGCTGCTAACGTCCGCAAACGACTCCTGGCTGAGCCCGCGAGCCTTGCGAATTTTTCGCATACTCGAACCCAGCGCTTGCCTGTAATCCATCCCAATTCTTCCCGTTGCAGAAAAGAAAGGATGAAGACAGAATGCGTGCAATAGCACTACGTGCTATTGCACGCATTTTCGGGAGTCGATGAATGTTCAAAACACACGAGAGCGCCTATCAAGACCTGGCATCGGTATTCGGGCCTGGCCATCACCATTGGCGGATGATTGAGCGCGAGATCGCAACCCCATGGCTGCACGCGACGATGCTGGTGACCGAGGACGATGTTGAGTATGCCAGCACGGTTATGCCCAGTGACTTGCACACGTTTCTAGAGGTAGCCAACGCAAAAGACTCGGGTGCCCGCGTAAGCGAACTCCAGCTTATGAGTCCAGCCTGGATGAACGGCGCAGAGCGATGGCTGCTCGAACCAATTAGACAAATTGACACTGCCTTGTCCGCTGATGACGAGATGATCCACATCTACCTAACTGAGAGCGGAAAGACCTACTGCGACCCCTCGCGGACACTGGCTGAACTTCGGGAGCTGACGAACCAGCGCACCGTGTATCACGCAGATCTGAGCTGAGGTAGAACTCTTGTTGAGCACAGAACTGGTTCCTCAAGCCCCTCGGGTCATCTCCTCTTACGCGAGACGCCATCTGGCGAATGCTTTGAAGGCCGACTATCCAATGCCGGTGACGGGTTATCTGGTCGATGCGTTTGTTGTTGCGAACGTTGCTGTCGGGATCGTTTACCGACATGCCCTTCGAGACGGCACCGGACGTTTTGCTGACGGCCATCTCATAAGAACTTCCGATATCTTGAATATTCGGCAGTTTAAAGGGCGCTGGCTGATTAGGACGCAGAACTCAGTTTATATGGTTGTGACCTTTAAACGTCACGTCGGCAAGCCATCGCTCATAGCGCTTCAGCATCTCATGAAGTCGACGATTGTCTTCGCATCAAGTCAGCTTCACTGAATGAAAAAGAGGATGAGCGTTAGCGAACGCGGGGCCTTTTTTGATGAGTTTGAAGCCGCGCTCACCACTGGAGAGCTTACGGATTTTGGGGCTGCAGTCCGCTCTCTTCGGTCTTGCACTGGCTTCGGCCAACGCAGATTTGCCGCGATGCTGAGGCTTCCCCTGGAAACGCTGCGGGCAATCGAAAGCAATCAGTCCGTCCCCGACGTTCTAACTCTCAACAGGATCCTTTTTCCGTTTGGTTTCCAAGCTGGAATTACCCGCTTCATCAGGTCTACCCACCCTGCCCCTGAGACCTATCTCCAGACAGGGATCATGACAAATCATCGCGAGAAATACCCATGAAAGCGCAGTTTCTGGATATTAGTGAAAATCAAAAAGTGCGCGAGATAGTGGACTTCCTCTATGGCACTGCTCCTGTCATCACCGGTACCAATCTGAGCCGAGACGAGATTCTCGATGAGCTGCGACGGCGAAATCCCAAGAAGCAATTTTGCATCGTGAAGGATTGGGTATTAGTTGAGCTCGACATCCCAGAGGAGTCTCGCCAGCAGATTGAGGCACAAGGGTTTACGCCTCAGTTTGTCCATGCCCACGAAGTGATCGAAGACTCCGCTGGTCGCTTTTCATCGGGCTGGTGGGTGCGAACGTCCCTTCAGCTGAAGTATGAAAACGATGGATTTTTCGAGACCAAAAGCACGATTTATGTGCTGACTGGGGATGGCCGTCATAAGAAATTGCGGGAAGACATTGCCTACAGCATTCGACCCTAGCTGCGTTCGCTAACCATGCCCACGCAGGAGCTCAGAACTGCGATTTGTCATGACGCCGGTGATGGCAGCGGCGACCTAATCGTGGAGATCCCGCCACTGGTCATTTCAGCGATGGGATTGCGAATAGGGGACAAGGTAGAGCTGGAGATCGTCGACGGGGGGCTAGCGCTGACTCCATGCCGGGGTGCCCCTCCGGACTCCTAGCTGCTACCACCAGAGTATGTGCCTAGCCCGGCGATACGCCGGAAGGAGCGAGCGCGCGATGAACAATCCAGCCCAGCTATGCAGCATCTGCGATAGCCCCGCCGTGGACTCTGGAAATGGGCCCTGCGGAGCTCTTGTGTCGAGTCCGTTCTACCCTAACGACAGATACAGAGTCGTCCTTTGCGATGGATGCTTCATGCGGTGCCTTGCAGATCTGCGCCGCGACCGATTGGTGCACACGATGTTTTATGACACTCAGGACGACTTGGAAAACTTCGGTCGAGTCCCAGCTGCTGACTCACCACCGGAGCGCGAAGCGACGCTATCCATGTTCCTGGACGCCTTGGAGCGCGACATCCAAACACGCCCGGATCGTGTAGCCCCGCTAACTGCTGAGCTTATCGCCCGTATCAAAGCGTTGGTGGGCACATGCGATGTAGAACTCAGCGCTCCACTTCCCCCGGAACATTAGCCACAGCTTTGACCGCCCCCCTTACTGCCCTTACTGCCCTAGATGTCAGTCATCAGGCCAACCCTATAGAGGTAATAGATAAATGCTCGACGCAGGGATCGTTTACCAGGTAGCCGACTTAGTGGTTGAGGCCGGGGCGCTAATCCTCTCAGAGCTTCAGCGACCGAACGGGCCACGGGGATACGACTACAAGGCCGACGTTGATCTTGAGATCGAAGTCATGCTGCGTCGCGGCCTTGAGCATATTCTCGGCTGTGATTTTGTAGGTGAGGAGACCGGCAAACATCAGTCAGGGCATCGCTATTGCTGGGTGGTAGACCCCAATGATGGGACTGCAGACTTCCTTGCCGGTCGACCTGGCTCTGCAATTTCGGTTGGGCTTCTAGATGGGGCTGAGCCCGTGCTGGGCGTAGTTTACGCACCGGCCTCGCCGCGAGGGCCGGACTGCATTGCTTGGCAGGAAGGCATGTCGTCGATTCTACGCAATGGACAGGTCATCGCCCCTGCCATCAAGAATAGAGACCTACGTGGCTCGGTTGTATTTGTCAGTTTGGCGGCGGCTTATAGGCGTGCAGAGAACGACCTATTGTGTGCCCCGGCAGTTTGCGAGCCGATGCCTAGCATCGCCTATCGATTGGCTCGTGCCGCATCTGGTGACGGGATTGCTGGGGTTTCGCTGTACCCCGTATCACCCCATGACGTAGTAGCCAGCCACGCATTGCTCAGGGCTGTGGGCGGGGATCTGTTTGATCAAGACGGAAAGCCAATTCGCTACACCACATCTGCGGAGTTCAGTGAACCTGTAGAGCGGTGCTTTGGCGGTGAGCCAGTGGCTTGTCGCAGCCTGTTGGTGCGCCCGTGGAGCAATCTAGTGTCGAGATAGGTACAGCTCTACCTCAATGCTGCCTCATGTACCAGACCAACCAGATAGGGTGGCAATGAAAGAATCCGATCTCAGCTCCACCAGCACTGAGTCCTTAGTGCTAGGAAAAGCCGCCGTTAAAGCAGGGGATCGACTGGGCCTGCCTGACTCCTTGCTAGCCACGCTGCTGGCAGTCGACGTAGCCAAACTGCGTGCATTGCGGAAAGGTCTGCATCTGCTTGAGCCTGAGGCGGAACAGTGGCGGAATGCCCTGATGTTGGTGCGGATCTATGAAGGGCTGCTGTGTGTGGTGAGTAATGATTACGAGGCCAGGCGATGGCTTAGCAGCGAGAACTTGGCTTTAGGGGGGCAGCCTATTGATTTGCTCACCCAGCAGGGTGGACTTGATGGCCTTCTTCTATATCTCGATGCGGCACGCGCTGTAGGTTAAGTTAGATCGCAGCCTTGTGAAGAGCATCAGCCTACCGGGGTAATTTTTAGGTTAGGCCAGGTTGCGAGCCAGCTCTTTGAACGAAGGCGGTTCAGATAGATCTGCTGCTTATCTGCTTGGAACTTTGGTGTAGGTCGGACAACTAGGTTGAAGAGATCGTCTAGGCCGAGTGGGGTCGCGACCTCGATCATATCGTTTAATCCAAGCCTGACAGCTACGGCGGTAGCCGTTTCCGGCCAGTGAGTCATGGCATCTACTGCTGAGGTATAAGGTTGGTCACCGTTGCGGAGATGCATGCGCGCCTGGTTCTTTACAGACCAGTTGTGCGCACTGTCCATGGCCCGCAGAGTTGCTTCAATCTCAGCATCCACCTCTGTAGTACACCGCTCGTTATCGAACCAAATCACATCGACATCCGGAGGTAGCGGTGAAGCGTTTCGCTGATGCAGGTGATCCCATATAGCGCTACGCACGAAGCCCGCAGCAATCCAGCAATCCAGCAATCTGGAAGCTCTAGCTCTTGCACCAGGCGGAGTATCCGCCAACGTACCGGGTCGACAGCGATGATGGTTTGTATCTGCGAGAGCTGGGTAATCATCAGAGCGGCTTTAGCGTTTTTACTTCTAAAGGGAGCACTCCCGACTCGCGAAGTATCACTGCCCATTCACGCCATGCAAAGAACGCACTTGGATGGCGAATGAACAGCAATTTCAATGATTGATTGTTGTGCTGGAAGGTGAGGATACAGGGGGTATTTTTCCCCACTGCAGGGAGGTTTTCCCGAATAACCTTAGTGCTCTGAGAGGCTAGCACATCGAGTAGAGCACCAATTTTTTTGGGCTCCAACCCATAAACGATGCATTGCTGCGCCTTTACAACGAAGGCTAGCTGAAGAAAATCATTCCAGCCTGTCCGGTAGTCATTATAAGTAGGCCGGTCTCGCAGTGACTCCATCACGCGCGGGACGAGATTGTGGTAAATCACCCCTGTCCAAAGCCACGCTCGTTCAGCAGCATCTGGGTGTTTCTTATGGAAGACGGCACGTTCAAAGTTACGTAAGAAACGGCTTTTGTACTTAGCCAAAATGCCGTGGTTTAGGTGTCGCTTTCTAAGGCTGTCTCTGTGCAAGATTTTCTGGCTGCCTAATTCGCCATCGTAGAGATAGATGCTTTCACCCAGAACAATGGTCTTCAGCTCTGATGCCAGGTAATTACTACCAACCCATGGCCACCAGTTCAATGGTAGAGCCGCTAGTGCATCATCAAATGAGTCATCAAGATAGCCTTCATAATTACCGATCATTTACTGCTTTCCGTAGCCTGTAGGTGGCATTTCGCGATACACGATTGCGAGTTTCAGTTGCCATGATCGATACGGCAAGCATTCGACGGCAAGAAGCAGCCTGTCGCCTCTGGCAACCTAGTCACAGGTGCTTTGGATCCAGGCTAATCTTTCTTGAGCGCCACAGCGTCCGACTTCGGCCAAATGCAGCCCATGGACATGCTGTTAACGACTTCGTAATCTGCAATAGGCCACGTTGTTTTTTCCTCGCCTCATGTCGTGTTTCTGGCCTGACAATCAATCCATTCCAGGAGCTACGCATGGACAATGAGAGAATCCTCGGCGAATTGGCCGATTGTTACACGACAGGCTCGGGCCCGTCGGCATGATCTACCGGAGACGGGCTCTTCAGCGCCGCCTCCATGAGCTTCGCGGCGTGCTGGATGATGAAGCGGTCGATGATCTGGCAGTGCGCCTCAACCGACCAGGCAAGGATCGAGTTGCGGCGATGTGGGAGTTGGTCGTGTTTCATGGCTTGTCGAAATGCGGCCTCCTCCAGAGCGAGCTGCCTCTGGCGTCCCGGCGTCGGCCTGATATCCTTTTCGAACAGGGTTCGATGCGGCTGACTGCCGATGTGACGGCGGTTTCGGACGAAAGTCTCGACAAGGA
The DNA here is from genome assembly GCF_963970915.1 of Pseudomonas sp. EA_105y_Pfl2_R69. Lineage (NCBI taxonomy): Bacteria > Pseudomonadati > Pseudomonadota > Gammaproteobacteria > Pseudomonadales > Pseudomonadaceae > Pseudomonas > Pseudomonas sp. EA_105y_Pfl2_R69. The sequence goes on along the minus strand of NZ_CAXAOO010000003.1, from coordinate 263,066 downwards.
CAACCCCTATCAGGAGTTGAGCGAACTGATTGAAGCCGCCAAGAACAAGCTAAAGCTGCCCATCGGCGGCCTCGATCTACGCATCCGATCTAAGCGCGCAAGCACGAAACGTGGAACCCGTACGGTACTACTGCTGCCACCTCGGGGAAAACTGCAAGAGTTCGTTCGACAGACGATCGTACCGCAGCTGCGCGAGCAGATGGCTGCCAAGGTGTTCCCGCTGTGCATCGCAATCGACGATGAGGATGTGGGAATTGACATCACCATCGACCCGACAAAGTCGCCCATCAATTCAGCTAACTTTGCTTCGTATGATTTGCCCCAGATCAAGGATCGGAATCCGCTCTATAACGCGCTCGATGCCAAAGCCGATCAACTCTCTGGCGCAGACGGTATTACTGGAATCATTGTTGGGGACGGTGATTGTTTCGCACTCTCGGGGCGGTCGGCGAGTTGGGGCGAATTGCCGGTCGGTCAGATCATCAGCGAGTTCTTCCGGCAATTCTCATCAGTCGACTTCGTCCTGCTCCTGAGTGTTCGTGAAAGTCGACAAGGGTGGGCGCCTTACCCGCCGCCAGTGCTACAGAACGATGCGAGCTTATTTGTTCGCGATGGCTGTGATGCCCGTGCTGAATTGTTCAGTCTGTTTCAGGCCATGATCAAAAACTTCCCGAAGCCAGCGATGATGCCCGTCAACGGCGCGCTTCGGGCTCGCGAAGACCATTACGACCTTGGTCATCACGGAGGCTACTCTATGTCTGGATCAAATGTGGTACGCCTCGGTCTGCGCGAGTTCATGGAGATATTCGCGGGTCTTCGGACTCTTCAGGACGATGGTGCCAAATATGTCGACGCGGCGCGGAAGTTGCCCCAGGAGCCGAATCACTTGCAGGCCATCGTACGGCGCAATCTGATGGCTGGCCGCCTGCCGGAGTCTATCAAGATCATCAAGACTGACGAGGAGCATAACGACGACTGGGTCGAAATCCGATTCGGCGAGATCGATCCAGCCATAGCTCCACTTCGATAAAGCCGCTCGGATTAACCGCTCCGCCGCGTTTCGACTAGCTTGCCAAAAGGCCTAAGTCTTTCGTGCTAACGGGACATTTTGATTCTAGGGGAGGTCGGCTAATGGCGATAGCTACCGGTCATAGGAGAGAGCTGTCGGCCAATAGCGTACTGATTCGCAGTGGATCAGCCTCCAGCATTGAGGTTCGCATGTGTCTGCGCTTTCAGGGGCCATTCACTCATTGCTTGAGACATAAATCACCGGCATCGCTTACGATGGCCAGGATAATAAGGCATGGAAGATCACGAATGCTCAGGCTTGTTCTCGTATTTCTGATTATTGCAATTATTCTTAATGCTGGTCATCCAAGTTTTTCTCTTTCGATTGAGGGGAAAATTGCTCTTTATTTGGCGACATTTTTAATAGTTGCGTGGGAAATATATGCGCTCTGGTATTTCCATAACGAAGAATTTATCAAGCTGAAAAATGGAATTAAAGATCACACTGCGGACTGCAATGATCTAAATCACCACATCGAAGAATTGAAGAGCACCCAGCTTGACATCAACTCCTACGACTACGGCCTTGGAGATCGTTACGACACCAGTCGATATAAGTTCAAAAGAAACGAATGGGCCAGAACCAAGAGAGACGCCAAAATTCATAACTGCTCGGCATCTATATGCAAAGCTGCTAACGACCAGCCTTTCAAGTATCTCTGCAAATACTTCGACATAGATGTCAACGAAGAAACACTTTCACATCTTGAGGCAGCACTGAATAACTACCTTGCCGCGTACCAAGGATGGGAACTGCTTGAGCAAGAGAGAAATCGCCTCATGCAGACCCTCACAGACCCGCTGCCTTCCTTTTTTTACATGCTGAACAAGAGTCGTTTAGCAAAAGAGCTTGGGTTTGAACCAATACGCCTAGTTGATATTAATTTCCAGGCCTACAAGTTTCAGTATGTGTCATCGGGCGGCAATAGCTCTTACGAGGTTTCTATTATCCTTGACATGGAAAATCTTGAGAAATTCATTAAGTACCTTGGCGACATGCTGCGCTTCAAAAATAGCGCCAAAGGCCAGCGAGCATTGATGACTCCGCAGCTTCGTGAAAAGATAAAAAAGAGAGACAAAAATACCTGCCAACAGTGCGGAGTATCTGTTACCGAAGAACCAAATTTGCTAATTGAGATTGATCATGTAATTCCAATCTCCAAGGGCGGAACTACAACCGAGGATAACTTGCAAGCTTTATGCTGGCGTTGTAATCGTAAGAAAGGGGCGTCCCTTGCCCTGGCCGCAATACAGGATTGGTAGTCAGCCAAAGTTATATATTAATAAACCCATATAATGCAGAACTATTAATATATGAGGAATTCAGCTGAATCGCCTCAGCCATTGAGCCGCCTCCCCCGATTTTTGTAGCGCGGGAATACAGCCCACATTTTCAAATGGCAGGCTCAATGATTGCTCTTGGCCGCTTTGAGCCTGTCTCAGTAGCCTGAAATCGGCTAAAACCCGCCTGAATTATACAAAAATCAGCACGCCCTCCTTTCAGGTCATCGGCTAGTCTGGAAGCATTCCAACTCTCTGAGGCACCAAGTGGCAAACAACTGGAACATCCCAGGCTGGCTTGAGAAGGAAGTCAGGGCCAGGGATACGAGATGCGTGTACTGCAGCACTGATTTCTTGTCCCCGAAGGAATCAGCCAAGCTCTCCCCGAGCTGGGAACACATCATCAACGACGCATCGATCATCACCAGAGAAAACATTGCTCTCTGTTGCCGTGGCTGCAACGCCAGCAAAGGGCAGAAGTCAGTATCGGCATGGCTTGGCTCGAGATACTGTCAGGAGCGCGGTATCACTGAGGCGACGGTTGCGCCGATTATTCAGCAGGCCATCTCGATGGGGCAGTAACGCAGTTGCATCTTTGTCGGGTAGGACATAACCTGAGAGCAGGTTCTGGAAGCCCCTGCCCTTCCCCAGCGCAACTTGCGCCACGGTGAATGCCTCCCTTTCTCCGCGTCAGCGGATCGCGTCAAACCATACATTGGTTCAATCCTACGATCTTTGAATCGTCTGGAACGGGGGAGCAGATGCAAACCAGATCTGAGGAAGCCCGGTATGGCCCTATCTCGCAAGCAAATCCTTGAACTAGCGAAAATCCTGCATTCAACGACCAAAGCCCTTGGTCAAAGCAGCAAGCTATCTGCACATCAAGAAAAACTCAGCCATTTGCTGGGCTACCGTAATTGGAATGCGGCAAGTGCTGGCCTTCCAGAGACGATCCCCGAGGAAACTGCGGCAGCGATCGCCTTGGTTGAGATTCCTGGGCAAACACCAATGACGTTTTTGGCACAGGGGCGTGCCGCGCCTTGGAATATGCCATTGGTGGTTCGTGATTACCTGATCGCCCAATCCTTGAACCCCAACGGGTATGGGGTAACCAGCTACACCAGGCCTGACCCTGTGGTGGCTCAGAAGCCCAGATTCATCACCTTTGGCTTTAGCAGCGCTGTCGGCGAGTACACCGAGCACAGAGAGCCGCTTGACCCCAATGACATCAGTTACTGCCATCAGAACCACACCCCTATCGTGGTGACTTTCGCTGATCAGGCAGGAAAGCTTTCCTTCAAGCTGACCCTCTGGCTTGTCACTTTCTACGCCCTGAGTGATTCACCGATTTACTTCAACGGTGCCTCGCACAAGCCTATACACAACAGCATTGTTGAGACGATTACTGGGGCAGAGCCCTTCAATCGCAAGGGCTATTGCTTGGTTGGTAGTGATGATGCGCAGAATCCACATGCTCTTATGAAGTGCGATGAACAGGGTAGAGAGATTGAGCACATCAGAAACCTCCCCCCCCTACCCGAGAGTGAGCTTTGGGCCGAACTCAAGACCTACAATGACCAGTTGAACCTATCCCTCACGGACGCGGCAGAGATAACGCAGACTACGGTGTACAAGTACGACGAGGATGCAGGAGGAGAAACCTTCGACTGAGGGTGATAGAAGTGAAAAACCGCCTCCGGGGGGCGGTTTTTTGTGTACTCAGTCCATATAAAACACTGCCGTTGCTCACAACTATGCCGTTAGCCACTGGCTGCTTTTGGCCGATTCTGTTGAAAAAGTCGGTTTCTGATAGGACTGCTTTTGAGCAGCTCAAAAATCGCTCGATTTCGGCGTAGCTACGTAAAAACCAACACAGCTCCGTCTTCCGAGCGAATCAGATTTCAATGTCGCTAACGCTCTTTTATGGGCAAAAATCGCAACAGGACTTTTTCAACAGAATCGGCCGACAGCTACCGGTCATGAAAGCCCGGAGTCAGCCAGAAAAAGCGGCCTGTCGCCTTGCACAAAATTAGGCGTGAGAAATATGAGTAAGACGAGATAGCATTGTTGCTGGTGATGCAGGTGCCATAAATAAGGGGATGTAATGAGAGAGAAAGAGTCAGTAAATTTTGATGGACATCGAAAGCAGGCTGATATGTGGCAACGCTGGGTAAAAGAGATCCGCTTCACGTGGGCTCTGGTAGTGCTTGTGGTCACAGTACCTGCTGTGATTTTCGGCGCTTCTGCGCTATCAGTGATGGTGCTGTTGGCTTCTGTAGTGTTTGGACTCCCGACTGTGTTGGCTGCATTTCTCTTTACTCAGGATAGGGTGTGGCGAAGCCGGCTGTGTAGGCGGGTCGTTGTGATTGGGGCGGTGTCAGCGGTTTCTCTTGCCGTAGTAATGCAGACCGATAAGCTAACACCGAGCATGGCAACGCCTATCGCGAAGGCCATCGAGCAGTACAAAAATGACACTGGCAACTACCCGGACACGCTGGCAGAGCTTAGCCCACGATACCTTGTTGAACTGCCGGCGGTACGAGTTGCCATCATTCAGCCTGATATCTCATATTTAGTGCGTGACAATCGACCGCGCCTGGCTATCCCCTCAGTTGCAGGTGATGGCTTCGCTAACTATGAGTACGATTTCGAAGCGAAAGCGTGGGTGAACAATATTTAGGGTACTTAAAGACAAATAACATTAGTGCCGAATGATCTGGTTAAAAAATTCAGAGTGTGTTCTTCGTGGACTACAGCCTGACGCAACAGGATGCGTGCTTGGATTAAAATAAGCACATTAATAAAAAGCCTGCTATATATTCGTTGTTTACAGCACATGACGGAGGCAGGAATTGATGTGTGTTAAGTTAATGGCAGCTGGGAGATCGGCGCTATCCGCATTTTTAGTAGTGGATTAGTGCAACTATATTTTGTCGCAAAAAACCCATATAGCGGAAAGGAAAAAATAAATGAGTGAAGCTTGCAGGCTCGGCGCGGATGCCATAAAAAAGCAAATTTTTCCTTTAAAAGCCACCGTGGCGTGGTATGTCTTAGGAAGTGTTGCTGTCCTATGGTTGCTAGCTGTTGGTGAGTCACCTCGTAACAAGTCACACTTTGAGATCCTGGCTGCGGGTGGTTGGTTGGAATTAGGTAACATTATAGTCGCGTGTCTATTTGCTATCATCATTCCTCTTCCTCATGTATTGATATCATTGACTGCAAAGAAAATGAGAAATCGTTTCTCGGTCAGCCGAATTTATCGTGGATGGTATATGGTATTAGTCACTTTTGTGGTTTTGGGGGCATTAGCTGCTGGGGTAAATTCCACGGCACTAGCAGTGTCATCTAAAATGGAATATGAGTTCCCCCAAGCATCGAGATAGATGGGTTCAGGGTAACCTTCGTTTGTGGAAATCTGGTGCCTAGACTAAGCGGTGATAAGCCGGTAATTAAAACTCACGGACTTTCCGTAGCCAATATAGTTTCTGAAATAATTGCCGTGAGCGAGGGGGAATCTGATTAACGAGGTGGCTGGGGTGGCGCTTGAGTTTCTGCACATTTAGCTAGATTATTGCTCTAGCCACCTTTCTGAATAAGAGCGAGAAAACAATGAAACTTAGTAATGCTTTTAGCTTAGCAGCTGGGCTTGGCTACTTTTTGTGGGTCGTATATATTTTGATTGGCGGCATGGTGGCGGCGGCTGGCATTATATTTTTTCCCTACGGAGCCCTGCCTGTTATGCTTTTTACGGGGGTGCTTATATATTATAAGTCGGACGATATATTTCAGAGGTTCGCCGGGAGCAAGTTGCGGAGAGGAATTACTGAATACCCATTGGAAGCTTCTATGCATCTATACGGGGAAAATGAAAATAAAATTTCCTTCGCCAGGGATGGGAAAAGCATAGTCTTAACCTCGCAGCGTTCTAGTTATATAGATTTTGGAACGCCAGAGGGGGTTAAGGAATATCTGAAAGAAAAATCAAGAGGCTTGGAAGGCGCTAATCTGGACTGGATTGATTCTTACATTGTTTCCTCCGCCTCAGTGAATGAAAAGACCGGGGAGCTTGCCGTAATAATTTCAATTCCTGATGAGATTGTTTTGTCTGAAAAGTACATTGAGCATGAAATAAGAAGTATTGGAAGAGTTTTTGTAAGAAATCTCGCCGGAAACTCAATTCGGTGGTTACAGCAGGCCCAGGGCGAGAGGAAGTTGGAAAGGATAAATGGGCGGCTATTTGTATATGTCGATCGAAAGCAGGTGGTGCCTGGATTTTTACGTTCTAAGATAATAATCATGTCTAAAAATCAAATCACAAGAAATATCAGGACACGCCTCTGGAATAGAGTGAACGTTAAATTTATTAGTCTGGATGAAAATATTTACTGCGGCGAATTAATAGATGTATAGAGGCGGCACTAAAGAGTCCATGCCTTTGTAGGCGCTTGATGACCGCTATTGGCCGACTCCTGCCTGTTACGACAGGCTCAATGCGGCCAGAAGCAGCCATCGAGTGACTACGAAATTAGGGGCGATTCAAAAATACATTTACAACTTATCCTACATGACTAAATTATCCGACAGACTATGTAAGAAAAAGGGAACAGCAGTGAAGAACGAAAACATCATCATGTCTATTGCGAGGCAAATCATAGCCACATTGATTTTTGTAGCTTGCGCTCCAGTCTCAGCAGATCCCGCGCCTCTCGGCCTTGAGCTTGGTCAGGCTACGGTCAGTGACATGGAGAAAACTCTGCCAGCAGCTGACAGACACCAGAACAGCCATACAGGCGGGCCATTCTTCACATATTTGAATAAGTCACGAGCCCCACTAATTCGAGAAGCCCTTTTTCACTTTGATCAGAACGATAAGCTCGCTGCAACAAAAGTATTTATTGACCGTGACCGATGGGTTGATGTTCTTAATGGTATTAACGAGAAATATAAACGCTCGAATTATGTTTTCCATAAAGACTTGGTGAAAGACGGGAAGGTCTATCTCGCCCCCCACACTCCGGCTTTGCGTCCTTTAAGTGAGGGGCATTATGTGTTCCAAGAAGGTGACACGATTATTTATGCGTCTAGCCAAGACGCGTCGATTTTCTACTTCACGCTTGCAATCCACCCGAAGCTTGCGGGTAATGTAGAAAAATTGCGGTCAGATAGACTTAAAGCCATGGTTAGACAGTTGTAATTCCCTGAATTGCCCCGGACTTCGTAGAAAACTCCGAACGACCGCTACTGGCCGTAAGCGCACAACGTAAATAATGCGTACAGTATGAGATTCTATAATCGCTCTATAGTTAACTATAAAAGCCTATAAACTCCATTCTAGAGCAGCCTAACTGCCTTTTGGTGCATCATAGCAAGCCGATAAATTTCTTGCGTTCACCAGCTGGCGTCGGTCGAGAAGACCGTAGCTATCCGGGCCTGAAGAAGAATCTAGGAGCTGGCAGCTAAAGGCCGACTCTGTTGAAAAATTCGTATTTTTCAGCTCGCCTGAACTTAGGCACGACCACCACCGGAGAACCTACTCAACGCATTGAGTGGTTTTTCGGTTCACCATACTTACTCATCCGCGAATCTAAACTGTCACGGCCCGACCAGAGACTTAGCGTTTTTTTCTATTTTAGTCGAATCCTGTCGGTCTACTTATGTATCCTAGAAGCACTTAATCCCAACTCAGGAGTCGCCATGTCGATCATTGCAGAATACAAAGCCCTTGAAGCCCAAATTGCCGAGCAGCAGAAGCGCCTTGAACTCCTCAAAGGCGACGAAAAGCTCAAGCGCGAAATTGAATTTGAAACCAAACTCCGTGCCCTGCTGGCTGACTACAACTACTCCCTGCGGAACGTGATCGCTCTGCTCGACCCAAGTGCCGGCAAAGGTGCTGCGGCCCCTGTAAAAGGTGCTCGCCGTGAGCGCGCTATGAAACGCTACAAGAACCCGCACAACGGTGACGTAGTGGAAACCAAAGGCGGCAACCACAAAGTGCTGAAAGCCTGGAAAGAGCAGTACGGCGCTGAGAAGGTTGAGAGCTGGCTGCAATAAGCAGGTTTAAACTATACGGAAGGGCCGCATTCGCGGCCCTTGTTGTTTCCGGATCAAGACATGACACGAGATGAAGAAAGAGGGCTCTGGGCCATAGGGCTGATGGAGTACGGAGCTCAGTCTCTAGAACAGAAAGTCTTAGGTTTCCTGAATGCGCTACTGCAAGGCGAACTGCGCGAGGAGCTCCCCTCTCTAGTGAGTGCGGAAGGGTTAGCACAACTTGTAGGGCTCCTGCTGAGCGAAATGGAAGCTGGAGCCCCCTCATCGCTTGGGACACTTCGCAACATGAACCGCGAGCATTTTCGTGCACTGCTACATCTCCGCAAACCACTAGGACTCTCCCTCCTGGCAGACTTGCCCGCTGCACTTGTCCCGCATGAGTTGCTGAAGATTAAGTTGGAGCTCGAGCTTGGGATGTGAGCCCGCTTTTGAGGTCGGACTCATGCCTACAAGCATGAGCAGTAGCTCGAGACGAATGCCTATAGACATGGAAAGCGTCCACAAAGAGAGCTAATCCGAGCTGGATGGCACATAGCCTCCATAGAATCTACTCTCAGGACTCCTAGATACCAGCAAGGAGTGCTTCCCATGAGATTGATCGTTCTACTTTTCGCGCTGTTACCACTAACGGGCTGTGAGACCATGAAAATTCTCACCACCACGAAGATTGAACCCACAGCACCAAAAACAGATGTGGGAATCCTCCAACTTGTGGGTGGTACGCAGGGGATCTACCCAGTCTGGCCAACGGCAAGCGACGACAAGAGTCCAATACTTGTCGACTCGGAAGTCGCTAACGTTTGCGCTCCTCCAAAAGCGATAGCCGCTGCATCTGCGGCTATTTGGGCCCCAATTGCTGCGCGTGTCGTTATTGATGCGGCTGGCAAAGCGGCAGCGGACTACGTGAAGAAAATCAAAGCCCAGTCATCGAAATCGACGGCGTTCAAGTCGGTAGTAACAGGCAAAGATCTGAAAGCGGCTAATTGCCTCATTGCTTACCGTGGCCCCTCTATTGAGCTGCATGCCGATGGCAGTGGGGTTTCACCCACCGGAAAAGATGCAGATGGCGCTGATACAAGGCCGGATCCAAAGCCCAACGTCCTTGTCGTGATGAAGGTTGAAAAGAAGCTGAATACGTTGCAGCTTGTGCCTATTTACGCCATGGCCAAAAACAGCATCTCCCTTACCAAGTGCACAGGGGATTGCAGCCTACTGGGGCGCGAAAAAGGGAAGATCAATATTTCCGTAGCGGTCACCGGAACAGCCGTGGTGACGCTACCAGAAAACGACATCAAGCTCCGCGATATCGGCACCGCAACGTTGACCGTTAAGGACGTTCCGCTCGGAGGAAAGGTCGTCTCTAAGCCAGAGGGAGCGACTTTGGCTTCACCTATTGGAGATCGTTCGGCAATTCTGGCTATTCCTAGTGACGACGTTGCCGTCCAGCTATCCGTAGGGATAACTGAGGTAGGTGATGTGGCTGGAGACCCGGACATCGCAAGCTCTGAGATTCTGGCCGCCACAGCCGCCTTTAGCGAGGGTGCACTTGCGGAAATCAAAGCGCACTACGACCGAGAGGCAGCAGATTGATGCCTTTAGGAGCCTGGCTTATGTCAGGCTCCTTTACCCCGTCTAGCGCTCCGAACAGTGAGCCCTTCGGTGGGCGATACCGTTAGGGATGCAACTGGAAGCTCTACAAGCAGAGGCCATCGGTCATGGATCCAGGCGTACTCCACTGGCGGCTCGGTGGTTACCACATAGACCCGCTGTTGCTCGCCCTCACCAATCACTAGGCACTCCAGCGCACAATCCTCTGGCACATCGAACCAGTGTGATACACGCCCCTTCTCGCCTGGCTGACCTTCCTTCTCCATGAAACGCTGCACCATGCCGAAGCCACGGCGGGGCCTGTATTTATCCCAGCCACCTGCCTGCACCGTGCTGAGCTTCGCCCAGCCGCCCTGGGGCTCATAGCCTTGCTGCTCCTTGCGCCGGCCCCACGTGATCCAATCCAGCTGGCCGCTATCTTCCAGCATCACAGGGAGGGCCGCCTTAGGGTTCGGGAAGTAAATCTTCCATATCTTGTCCGCCTCTCGGGCTTCTACTCCTCCGCACATATCTCGCTCCTCACGCTGCGCGCCACCTTGTTCTAGACTAGCTGTGCAGGATGCGCACTCACCCAATCAGCAAAGGACTTGCCTCATGGGATATCTGACTGTCACTCGCCGAGAAGGCGAGATGATCCGCCTGACCATCGACCCCGGCGTGGACACCGAGAAGCTCCTCAAGCAGCTGTTACGCGATGGGATCACCGTGCATGTGGGCGCTATCCAGGGCCACAGCCAGGTGCGTATCAGCATTGACGCACCCAAGCAGGTACTGATCCTCCGCGATGAGCTGATCGACGCCTGATCGCCGGACGGCACCTCCTGTCGGTGTTGTCCTGGTCTTTGGTTGACCGAATCCTAGTCTTCTCGAATACTGTATGCATATACATATTTTGCGGAAGTGCTCAGATGTCTCTTTCCATTCTTGCTCGTGGTGAGCGCTTGCGAGAACGCCTGCTCACCGACGTAGCCACCGACCTGCGCATCACCGGATTTCAGTCACCTGCCGAGGACGAAAAGGAGGAAGGCCTTTCTCTCGACCGTCTCACTGGCCTTGGTGCTCCGCACATGTGGGGTGTGCAGGTACTGGACGATAGCTTGGTCGGCTTCGGTATCTTTCCGGGGGATCGACTGATCGTGAACCGGGCGGCCAGTCACCTGGACGACATGCTGGTGGTGGTAGACCTTGGTGGCGATGGCTACCGGGTGCGGCTGATTCAGCGTGACTTGTTCGGAGGCCGCTGGCTGAAGGCAGCCGACCCCATCGTTCCGGACGTACAGCTGGATGGCGGGGAGATCGTTGAGGTCTGGGGTGTCGTGTCGTGGGTGGTAAGCCGTGTTGCGCCATGACTACTGCCCGTGTGTTCGTGCTGATCGACTGCAACTCATTCTATTGCTCCTGTGAGCGCATCTGTCAGCCAGCTTTAAAGCGTCGGCCTGTCGTGGTGCTGTCGAACAATGACGGTTGCGTAATCGCCCGTTCAGCCGAGGCCAAAGCCCTGGGAATCGGTATGGGTGCCGCTTACTACAAGGTGCGTGATGAGATTCGTCGCCAGGGGGTGGTGGCATGCTCCAGCAACTACACCCTCTATGCGGACATCAGCAATCGAGTGATGCGAGTAATGGCCGAGATGCTGCCAGGCATCGAGGTGTACTCCATCGATGAAGCATGGGGAGACATGACCGGTGTTACTAACCCAGCAGAGCTAGGCCGAAGCATTCGCGAGCGCCTAGCGCGTGAAATTGGCATGCCGGTCGGGGTAGGGATCAGTAGTACCAAAACCCTCGCCAAGCTCGCCAACTGGGCCGCGAAGAGGTGGCGAGGCACTGGTGGTGTGCTCGATCTGACTGACCCTGTCCGCCAGGAGAAATTGCTTCGCTTGGCTCCGGTGTCCGAGGTATGGGGGGTGGGGCATCGCTCGGCTGCCAAGTTGGCGGCCCTGAACATATCTACCGCCTGGGATTTGTCGCAGTTCGATGTCGGTACATTGCGAAAAACCTTTGGCATCACGATGGAGCGCACTGCGCGTGAATTGCGTGGTGTGAGTTGCATTGGTTTTCACCATGGGCCGCCGCCGAAGGAAGCCATTTGCTCCAGCAAAATGTTTGGGGTGCGCCAAACAGAGCTGCCACCGATCCGTGAAGCGCTGGCTGCATACGTGAGCCGGGCAGCAGAGAAACTGCGCACCCAAGCATCGCTTTGCAGCACCATCCAGGTTGGCCTGCAGACCCAGCTCGCGGAGCTAGATGGCCCGCGTTATGCCAATGCTGTGACCCTGGCTTTGCCAGCACCTACAGACGACACGCGCGAAATTCTGGCGCTCGCACAACGCGGCTTAAGCCAGATTTATCGACCGGGTTATCGCTTTTCTAAGTGCTCCATTTTGCTGATGGATCTGAGCCAGCGGGGTGAGCTGACACCGGATCTATTTGCACCCAAACCACGCCCAGGATCCGAGCGGCTGATGGAGGTTGTCGACCAAATTAACAAGCGAGAAGGAAGAGGCATGGTGCACATTGGCCGGGTGCCGGCGGCACCGGTTTGGGCTATGCGTCGAGAAATGCTGAGCCCGCGATACACCACGCGCTGGGACGAGGTTATAGGCGTCCGAGGCTAGGCTTGGTGAAGCTGCTGGTCTTCGTCCAGCCATAGATCTTGTTGCTGAAGCGTCTACCCGTATAAAGTCCGCTTACCCTTTTTGGTGATCTAAATGATGCCGGTGCTCGAAGAAACTCAACGTCGCTCCCACGTGGCACATGTCCATGCCACCAACAACCTTTCGGGCGCTCGAATGAGCTCTTTCATGTCCTCGAAACTGGCTGACTATGTGAAGGGCCGTCTTTCCTCGGCTGAACTTGTAGCAGCCGCAAAGGCTCACTACGGAATCCATGACTGAGCGAATCGAAATCTTCTAAGCCATGGCACTCCTGGCCCTCTCTACTGCCCAGCCTATCTAATCAATTTGTCCGCCCTCCTAAAAAGTCAGTTAGAGCCCACCTAGCAGCATTGCATCTGCTCGCTATAGGTGTGCGATCTCATAGAGCTTGGTGTAGGCAGCTAAGGAGTCGTCGGCCAACTCCTGCATTTTCGTAGAGCTTACGCCGTACACGTCAGCCACTGTGCTCAGGGCCGCCTCTTTGAACATTCCCGCTTTCGTTTCTGCTGGTGTGGGTAGAGGGGCGTCAGGCTCAAATCGAATGGACTCTGCCTTGGTGAGGCCGGCGATCCGGTTGTACTGGAACTTGGCAAGGATCGTGGCTTTTTCTCGTATTTTCGGCTTTAGAGACTCTGTCGCGCCTGCTTTCTCAATGGACTCAAGCAGCTGTGAAAAACGGTCAACTCGCTGATCTCTTGCCCCGCGAGCATCACTAAATCCGCCGCCCACCTGCATAGCCATTTCCAACTGGGGTTCGAATGTGGCAACCAGCAGCGTGCGCAATTGGCTGATAGTCACCTCAGCCTCATGCTTTGCCTCTCGAAGCTTGATGACGTAGCCCCCAATAGACACTTCGGTAAGCTCGCCTAGGAAGGCCAGGACAAAGCTTGAGACAACGACCGTTATGACCAGCGTAACGAAGTCGCTGCTTTCAATCATGGCGTCATCGAGCAGGCGATAACTGGTGCGTAAACCGTAGTAAAGAACGGCCAAGGACAACGCAATGAAAACCATGCGTTTCAGAAATGAGGCCGCTCGGGCCAAGCATCGGAAAAGTCTGTTCAAGATGGGATGCCAGATGACTATGAGACCAACCGAATATACGCACACATGCAGAAGAGGTGTCATCAAGTCTAAATCGAACAAGCCGCTATCTGTGTTCTTGTCTTGATGACATACCGCTAGCGGCCAAAAACGGACTGAACAAACCTTGCCTGAGCTTGCCTCCTTTTGAGGCTTCGAGATCCCCAGGAAAACCGGGGCGGTTCACCCTCCTCCTGATTCTTTCATTGGCTTGTCCAGAGCAGCTAGCTACATTGATAGCAAATTGACACCCCACGCCTTCAAGGACGATCCATGCGCATCCAGCACGTAGAGATATCAAATTTCAGAAAGCTGCTTTCTGTGCGTATTGATTTTGCCGACGAGACCACGTTGCTCGTAGGTGCAAACAACAGCGGCAAATCTTCCGCCATGCTGGCCCTGAGGAGATTTTTGGTTTCGAAGGCATCCGCGTTTCGACTCCAAGATCTGACCCTGTGTCATCTAACGAAGCTGGACGGGATTGGTAAGGAGTGGGAGAACCCACCAGCAAACTTTGAAATGCCTACAGCCAAGGACTGGGCTGATTGGCTCCCTAGCCTGGATATCTGGGTGTCGGCAGACCAAGGAGAGTTCCACTACATTCGCGATCTCATACCCAGCTTTGCGTGGCGCGGGGGGCTTGTGGGAATGCGTTTCCTGCTTGAACCGGATGATATGAATGCCCTGTACACGGACTATCGCAAGGAACGCGCAAGGGTCGAAGAGCTTCAAGAAGCGCTAGGCCGCGAAGACCCACCTGGCAGCCCGCTGACGCTATGGCCGCAGAGCCTTCATGATTACTTGAACCGTCGACTGGGAGACAAATTCAAGGTTCGTTGGTACCGCCTAGATCCGCATCAACTTCAAAAGCCTGATAAGTCGTCTCGAATGGCTCAAATGCAGCTGTTGAGCCCTACTGCCCTACCCCTGGAAAGCAATCCCCTCAGCGGACTAATTCGGGTACATGAGATCAATGCACAGCGGGGATTTGGCGACCATTCGGACGACAATCAAGGCGACAATCCCAAACCCAGCGGAGCTCGGAAACTTTCGGAACAACTCAGATCCTATTACTCCAGACATCTTGATCCAGGTGACAGCCCCGATATTTCAGATCTTGAAGCGTTGCGAGCAATTGAAGCAGCCCAGTCGGCATTCGATACCAGGCTAAGCAGCAGCTTCGAATCTGCTATTAGAGAAGTTGAGGGGTTGGGCTATCCCGGTCGCAATGACCCACGCATCAAAGTCGCAAGTCGGCTGGCAGCAACTGACGGCATGAACCATGAAGCGGCTGTTCTGTTTGAGTTGGATTCAATTCAGGGTGCCCCAGGAGCCCCGCCCCTTCATCTCCCAGAAACCTCTAACGGACTGGGATATCAAAACCTGATATATATGATATTCCGCCTGATGGGTTTTAGGGATGAGTGGCTAAGAAAAACCAGGGCCGCTAGTCCGGAAGCAATAGACCGCATCGAGCCCATCCACCTCGTGCTCATTGAAGAGCCTGAAGCCCACCTTCATGTTCAAGTGCAACAAGTGTTTGTGCGGCACGCGTACCAAGTGCTATGCCGCGACGCTTTGCTTGAGCGCTACCCAAATCTGAAGACTCAGCTGTTGGTGAGCACCCACTCCAGCCATGTAACTCATGAAGTGGAGTACCAAACCCTTAGGTATTTCAGACGACTCCCAGCAGGGATGTATGGCATCGGCGTACCTGTGTCGACGGTCTCTAATCTCTCTAACGTGTTCGGCGGTGGAACAAAGACGAAGGAGTTCGTAACCAGGTATCTGCGGGCACAGCACGCAGACATATTCTTCGCAGATGCTGTCATTTTGGTAGAGGGTTCAGCAGAACGGATGATGTTGCCGCATTTTTTGCGGAATAAGTTTCCCTTCCTTGACCGCTGCTACATCACAACCCTCGATATCGGTGGCAGTCATGCGCACCGACTAAGGCCTTTGATCGACGCGCTTGGCATCCTCACCCTGGTAATCACAGACCTCGATGCAGGGCTTAATAAAGCCGCAAAACCGGTGCAAAGAAACGCAGAGCAAATTACGAACAATCCGACATTGCGGAGCTGGATGAAACTGATGCATCTGGGCAGCACAGTGGATGAGTTGCTTGAGCTGCCGGCGATCCAAAAAGAGCATCAGATTGACGACCTGTACTCCGTACGCATCGCCTATCAAACGCCTGTTACCACCCACCTACCCACTACTGGAGAAGTAATTCAAGCTCTTCCAAATACCTTTGAAGACAGCTTTGTGCTCAGCAACGCTGGTCACTTTGCGGCGAAGACAGGCGGCACTGGTCTGATGAAAGCTTTCGTAAAAGTCTTGAATGAAGCGCAAACATCGGAAGCCGTCGGGGAAGGTTTTTTCAACGAATTACGCGAAGGCAAGAAGGCAGAGTTTGTGTTACTCGTTTTGGGCGACAAAAACTTTCGCAGCCTCGAAATCCCTGAATACATCAGTGAAGGTCTCACCTGGCTTGAGTCCAAATTGCGAAGCAAACAGAAGGAGCTTCTGGTAATTCCGCACGAGGTCGCGGAGGTGACGCCATGAGCGAAGCAGCTGTTGCAGATGCCGACACCATTATGCAGGCCTGCCTGAACCTCAAAGACCCAAAGAGCTTCTTCCTTTACGCAGGTGCTGGCTCAGGAAAAACCCACTCACTTGTAGAGGCAATCCGCGAGCTCAAAAACCGCGAGCGAGAGCGGCTGACGTTCGAGGGCCGGCGCATTGCGGTGATAACCTACACGAACGCCGCCTGCGACGAGATTCTTCGGAGGCTGGAGTTTGATCCTCTAGTAGAAGTCTCGACCATTCACGCGTTCGCCTGGCGACTAATTCAGGGATTCGACAACGAGATCCGAGAATGGCTAAGAATCAAGCTAGCCCAAGACATCGTGAAGATTGAAGGCGAGCTAGCACGCTCGAAAGGTGACAATAAAACCTCTCGAGGCAACAAACGAAAGCTGCAAAGAAAAACACGCAGGCTAGTGGCTCTCGACGACATCACGAAGTTCATCTACAGCCCCACAGGTGACAACAGAGAGCGGCAAGCACTCAATCACGATGAGGTCATCAAGATTACTGCGGCATTCGCTTCTGAGCGCCCTCTGCTTGATGTGATTGTAGACCGGTACCCCGTTGTATTGATCGACGAAAGCCAAGACACCCACGCGCCGGTGATGGAAGCGTTCCTGAGAGTCCAGCAATTGGCGCAGACACGGTTCTGCTTGGGGCTACTAGGCGACACAATGCAACAGATATACGGCCATGGAGTAACACGCCTTGATAAAGCAATACCGGGTGACTGGCTGAAACCTGAAAAGGTAGTTAATCGTCGCTGCCCTCGTAGAGTTGTAGAGCTCATCAATGTGATCCGTAGCTCTGCAGATGACCATCAGCAGGATCCAAAGCCCGATGCAATTGAGGGTGTGGTGCGCATGTTCTGCATTGGTCAAAGCCAAGAGCAAGCGCCCAACATTGAGGACGACATCGCCCAGACGATGGCCAGCATCACTCATGACGGGAGTTGGGCAACCGGCCCTGAAGGCCGAAAAACCTTGATCCTCGAACATAAGATGGCTGGTCGGAGGATGGGATTCGAAAAGCTGTTCGCCCCACTATATGCAGTAGAGCATCTTCAAACTGGTTTGCTGGATGGAACCCTGCCTGCACTTCGCGTATTCAGCGAAGGCGTTCTTCCCATCCTTGCCGCAAAGGATGATCACTTCCTTCTGTTGGAAGCCGTACGTTCCCGCTCTCCGCTGCTAAGTAAGGAGGCAATGCAATCAACCGGGGATCAGTTAGCGCACATGCAACGTGTCCAGGATGCGACGCATACCCTGCTCTCTCTTTTTGAGAGTAACGATCCAACACTAAGCAATGTTGCAGCGCTTCTGTTGCAAACGCAGTTGCTTGAAGTCCCTGAAAGTCTTGTAGGAGCGATGGTTTTGGAAGCTCCGAGCGAAGCTCCGGATCCGGAAGATACGAATGCGCTGACCAGCTACGCCTACCAGCTTTTCCTTCAGCGGCCATTCTCGGAGCTAGCAGCCTTTGCAAGCTATGCGAATGGCCTTTCACCCTACGGTACGCACCAAGGCGTAAAGGGACTGGAGTTCCCACGAGTCATGGTAGTAATCAACGATGAAGAGGCAGGCGGTTTTCTATTTAGCTACGACAAACTGCTGGGCGTGAAAGAACCCACAAAAACTGATCGAGACAATGAAAGAGAGGGTAAGGATAACGCACTAGCACGCACTCGTAGGCTGCTCTACGTGACGTGCAGTCGGGCCGAAAAGAGCTTGGCGATTGTCGTCTATACCCCCCAACCTGCCCTAGCCAAGCAGAATGTCATTGCTGCTGGTTGGCTAAAAGAAAACGAGATTGAAATTCTCTGATACTGGCAGCCATGCACGAAGCAACACACGTAAGTCACTTCTGAATAATCACTGTTATCTTTGCGGGGCAAGGTTTTCCGCTTGAACCATGCTGACGAACCACCCACCAGCCTCTTCGCTTGTTGCCAAAAGGTCGTACGTCTTGATCATGTTGAGGAGACCAGAGTGCCCATAGGTATTGGGAGTAAATGCCGGATCGGTTCGCTTTAAATACTGGCCTAGCTCCCCAAGCTGAACTTTGCCCTCTGAGGTACCTGCCACAAGAAGCGAAACCGCGTCGACGATGAATTTAGGACGTCTTTTTATCGCTGGCCGCTGAGGCTCTGGGTTCAGCGCTTCAGCTTTCACCGCCGCCTCTGGTTTGGATGGGCTAGCTTCAGGAGGTGTTCCCGCGACTACAGCTGCGGCGTTTTCCTCTGGCACCCATTCGAAGAATTGATCGCATGCATTGCGTAAAGCACCAGGACTTTTAGCTTCGCCGACTATGTAAACGACTGCGCCTCGTTCGCGAAGTTTGCGGCACACATAAGCAAAATCTGAATCGCTTGTTACCAAACAGAATGTGTCTGCTCTGCCATCAAACATGGCTTCAAGTGCGTCGAGGGCGAGAGCAATGTCGGAGGTGTTCTTGCCAGCTGCATACTGGTACTGAAGGCAAGGAGAAAAAGCCAGGTTCACAAGCGACTCCTGCCAGTTCTTTGTGAGGGTTCCGTGGTTACCATAGCCACGTCTCACAACTACACGACCAAACTGCGCGGCGATTCGTAGCGCATGCTCCAGGATCGCAGGCCTAGTGTTATCGCAATCAACCAGTACCGCGACTCGTGCTTCGGCTCCACCAATGCTCATCCTTGTTCCCACTTCTTGTAGCTGCTGTAGGGGCGCAGCTTCGGCGATATATGACGATTGAGCAACCTGCCTTTGCTCACGACTAGACAGGCACTCATAGCTGACTAACGACATAAATTTGATGAGACTTTTACAGGGGTTGCTATGACTCAACGGGTTCTTGACTGGCGTAATCGGCGCGCTTGGCTGAGCGCGATTCGGGTTTATGCAGGTAATTTACTGACGCCCGAAATTCGCACGACACTAGAGATTCGGAGACCAGAGTGCTGGTCGGATGTCATGAACTGGCTGCCGGATCACGAGCGCTTACTGGCTGCGTTCACCGACCAAATGAGCTCGTATTACAGCCATCTGAAAGCATTTCATGGCTGCCGACCAGAGAGTCTAGCCACCTATCACGAGCTGGGGCTTCAAGGTCAGAGGCCTGAACGAATAATAGAGACGTTTAGGTCGATTTTTTCCGACGTTCCGAGACAGGATGTCGATAGTGCAATTCAGAAAATGCAGCATCGCGGAGCGGCTGAACGGGGCCGTATCTGGCTATCGGCGGACGACGAAGAAATGGTCAGGGACTTTGGCCATTACATGATCCACGGAAGCGAGTATCTACTCGCATTAGCGGCACATCTTGGGACTGGTGTTTACTGCGATGAGGACTACCGGCAGCGCTTAAAAAACTTTGGAATCCCCACGGTACTCGAGGTCGACGTTCCGATAGAAATGTTCTCGAAAGTCGAAAGGCGGGCTCTTGCTAGGTGCATCCTGTCCGAGTGGGGCCAACTCAGAGCAAGGCGGCCATTGAGAATGTCATCAACACCTTGCTATGTGGTACAGCACGATATTCCGGCTCAGTGCATCAAGAGCCACTATCATCCGCCCCGGATACGAGACGTACATTGCAGCTCAACGATGTACTACAGCAAGCAATTACACTGCGAGCAATGTGCCCCTCTAATCAACCTTCCTCCTGAATCGTCCATGACTTCCTAGACACATCGCACTGGTTTCATTTTTCTTCATAGAAGATGGCATCCAGCATGGCTGCTCTTCCCTTCCAGGCCTTTAGGTCTTCAGGGTTCTTGGGAGGAGGAGATTTCCACCAAGGGGCATCCATGATCCTCAAAGCAACTTCGTTCCAGTACCGTTCATAGCTCAAGTTACTTTTTATAAATCCAACATCCTTAGACAGCCTATTGAGATTCGCGCTATCAACGCAAAGAAACTGATCCGGCCTCTTCATGGAAAGTAGCCTGGTCGCAGTTCCTATGCCATCCCTTCCATAGGGAAAAGCAGTGATGAACTCAGAAATGTAAGCGTCGTACTGAAGTTTAGTAACGGTGCCCGTGAGAGGAATTTCGTCTAAAGCATTGGATATAGCTGGGTGATTACTGATGACCACATTTTTGAATTTTCCTGCCCCAATCATGGAACCAAACCAAGCGGAGTTTTCTATAGCAGTATTTTGTATACCAGCTATACCTCTTCTGATTTGCTCACTCATATCCTTGAAGTGTGGCGTGGTAGCAAACTCCCGCTGTATTCGATAAAGCAAAGTGAGACGCTCGTTAAAGCCGTGGGTCTTGTCCTGCTTAATCCGCGTTAGAAAGGTAGGCCAGTCCATGCCCATGACAACACTCTCAACTGCTGATTTCTTGGCGGGTTTGTCACCGTACTGATCCAATAATCTTTCGCGATCAGGTTTTTTGGCCGCCCAGAGACTACGGTAGTTTTGGGCATCATCTTTGGTAATAAACTTCGCTTGGGCGGAATAATTTTCTAGGAGAGCCCGTATGTCTTGGAGGTGATCGCCATCTTCATGAGAGAGAAGAGTGCCAAGCTCCGTGTTTGTGTTCATTGCACCCTGGGTTAAATTGGCACTTCCAATGATGGCTTCCCAGCGATTCTCATCCCAGAAGAGATAAACCTTTGGATGAAAGACGCCTCTAGGCTGGAGAACAAACTTTACAGATTGAGAGCCAATAAAGGCATCCAACACATCGGGATGTGTCTGATAGAAATGAATACCGATGACCCCAATCTTAACCTTGGCTTTGTGCTCAATTAGAAGATCAAAAGGTTCTGTTCCTGCTGACGCCCACGCCACTCCAAAGGAAATGTTCGGGTAGCCCGTTATGAGGCGCTTGAGATGTGCCTTGAATGCTGAACCAGCAGTGACGAGCTTCATAATATCCTCATATTCTTGGGGCGTAGCCATCGACCCAAAGTTGTCGTTCACGATAAGTAGGAATAGGCCAGCAGCAGCTTCCTGGCTCATTTACGCGAAGCGGGTCTCGAACCTGCCAAGCCTCTGTTCCGGGGGGAATCAGTGAAGGATGTAAAGAGAGCGCGCTACCTTCAGCTTTCGGCCAAAAGCAGGAGGTCTAACAATAGACCGGCAATTTGCCCTCAGCGCGTCATTCCTGCTGGCATACTGGGTCGCGCCGCGACTCTGTCGTAACAGACTAGCAGTGCGGTTTGGTTGTATGCTATCAGCCATGTCAGCATCAATACTAACTTGATACTTGGTTAGGTGTTGGGCGATGTCCCAAAGAGCTTTGAGTTATGACTGGCCACTCCGACGGTGGCTAATACGTTGTTAGAGTTCAGATTTACAGACCTAACTCGTCGGGAAGCCATAATAGTTGGGTCTAGGCATCTGACAAAATAGGTTTAAGCCTCGCACGAATCGTCACGCACGCATCCACTTCTAACCCATCGACACCTTTTTCAATAATGGAGCATTGCAAGGATGAAATTTCCACTGAGGCTAGGAAAAGATGGGGAGTACACCCTGGACGAGCGAGCCTTCAAACACATCGTCGATGGAGAGTTTGTAACTCGAATAGACAGAGCATCACCAAAAAATCAACGAGAAGACGTTAGTGTTTTAGCGGGCGGTTTGCACACCTATCGGGCACTTCATAATTTTTTACAAGGGCATCCAAAGCTAGTACCACTTGATGCTTTCGACCCCATTTACGACGAAGACTGGCACTATGTGAGAGAGCTACAAAATAAGGTGCTAACTGTAAAGCTCCCGAGAATTCTATTCAACAAGAGCGCCGCGAATATAACTCAAATGCCAGAGTCGTATTATAAATCCGGATATCTCTGGAAAACTTTATTTCCAAAGAGCTTTAGCAATGAAGACATAATCTCCAGCATTGATCAAGCCCTGCAAGCGATAGATATTGAAAGCTCGGGCGATTTGGCCTCTTCAGATGGTGATTATCACATCATCGGATATGCTAACCAGCATGCTCCTATGACTGCATTGAGGATACAGATTCAGTTACAAGGAAATAGTATCAGGTCAGCCTTTCCTTCCTGGAGCCAGCCGTGGACGGGAAACAACGGAAAGCCATTTTCTCATTCAGACTCGATTTCGTTCATAATATCTCAATCAACGGAACGTGCCTCGGCCATTCATTACAAGCGAAGCAAAATTTTTGTTGATTCAAGACCAAACTATGAAGCGCTAAAACTCCTTACACCAAACTTATTGATAGCCAAGACTATTCCAGCGCCAGATGTACCACATGACGAATGGCGAAAAAGAAGACTGGATACGCTGACTTCTACCACAAATAATTTAACCACGAAACAGCTATCTGAGATACTTTTATTCCTCGAAGATCATGCCATCACGAAGGAGGGATCATTTCAACAACAGTGGCTTTATACGTCAAAAATTGCCAAATCCGGAAATCCCTTAGATTTCAATGCCTGCCAAATATCCCAGAATATATATGAGTGCTTTTATTTAACGCTTAAATACGACAACCTCAAAGGTACAAACCACTTCTTAAAGTGCATGCGCAGATACTTATCGGCCTCCATCATCCACTCTGGGGGGATGCATCTTTTTGAGCTAAAGAAACTACACAAATTATTTATGATTGGCGCAATAGAGCACCACCAATCAGACTCCGTAAAAATATTCATCGAGGCTTTGGCTGAATCGCCGTCGCGCGCAGCAACTTATCATGAATTTAATTTAAACACTTATATAAAGAAACATGACGAAGAGAGCATGATGATCATAGGAAGGTCTGGCTTTGAACTCCCGATACTTCCAAAAATACTGGTAGATTTTATCGCATTAAACCTAGGTGAAAACTATCTTGCCAGCTTCGACCAAAAACAGCGGCAATTTATAGCCGAGAATTTGTTAGCACTAAACTTTCCACCTAATTATGTGAAAGATGCCCTGATGTACTTCACTGCGTCAGACTTTGATTTTTTCGGAGACGAACTCGCGGCTTTACTTTCATGCTCTAACAAAGAGTTCCCTGACGAGAAAAGCCTCGACCGACTCATTCGGGACTACCATAGAATGCAGGTTATGTATAGGCAGCGTGTTGTTTTAGAAGATGTCGAGTCTTATCATACAGACCCATTTGATCTGGAGTTCATGTCCCCGGATTATTGTGATGTGGTGATACAAAAACATAAACGAGACTTTATCGTAATAATGCATCAGCGGTGTTTAGAAAGTATCGAAAAGCTGTGCGCAATTATGGGATTAACTAAACTGGGTAAACTCTGCAACAAACTCTCGCACAGTATCAATAAAGAAGGAGTACCACTACCCAACGCAATACCTGATTATATCCCCAGCTGGATGACCGACAGTTCATACGGCAGAGATAATAACAGCCTTGATATATCAACTATCTTCGAGTCGTAGACAAGATTTCAGACTGGCCCATTGAATCGACCTCTGCTTCGAAAAGACCTCCTAACAACCACGCTGAACGGCTCCCTTTGGCCGATTCTGTTGAAAAAGTCCCGCCGCGATTCTTGCCCATGAAAGAGCGTGAGCGACGTTGACATCTGGTTCGCTCAGAAGGCGGAGCTGTATTGGTTTTTGAGTAGCAACGCCGAAATCGAGCGTATTTTGAGCTGTCGAAAAGTAGCTTTCTCAGAAACCGACTTTTTCAACAGAATCGGCCGATTGCAACCAGTAACGATGTGCGGCCTCCGACCCGAGGTGGTCATCCAGTCACTACGAAATCTGGACGATTCACCGCGATAAAAATCGCCTATGCGCCGACAAGTCCCGAACTGCTTCTATCGGTTCAGCTTGGGCGACATTTTTGTTGATGCGCCCACCAAGCCAAGTCTGTTTGAATGGCCATTATTTTCTATAGCCAAGACAGGGACGGTTGTTCAAAAGATGAGCTCATTCAATTGCTCCGGTTGGGGGCGATGGTTTTCTGCCGGCATCAAGACTTTGCGTCTCACACCTCAGCATATTGAGTTTGATTTTTGGAAAGAGGAGAACCTGAAGAAAGAGGCAACTCACACTCAAGTTCGATGGCTTGAGATCCCATCGCACCCAACGTTGCGCCTTGGCTGGTTGCTCCACACAATAAGCGTACCTGTAGCTATAAATAAAAATATCTACCTTCGTTTTACCGGCAAAAAAGTAGCTAGATCGGCTCTGCTGGCACTAAATCAGGGGTGGTACTCCCCGCGCGTCGATGCAATAACTAAGTCCCTGACGACTTTTGATCTGTCTATTCAAAAAGCTCGCTATTGCCGCACCTCGAGGTGGGCCGAACTCACCAGGAGCCTTCAGGCCTGGGGTGCCACATTGCCCCCTATTCCTGAGCGGGAGGTATTGAGCAATGAGCAGATCGAAATTCTCTCCGCTGCCTGGGCTCTGGTTAAAGCCCCTCAAGACTACCTCCACAGATCCCGCCAAGCTTACATAGCTGATGCATTAACTCGGTACGCCAGCCTCTTTGAGACGGTCGAAACGATGCCGCTAACTGCAAAGCAACGTGAGGCTTGCGTCATCGATGATGACAACAACCTCGTGCTCGCAGGTGCGGGCACCGGGAAGACCAGCACGATAATGGGCCGAGTTGCCTTTTTGATCCGTAGTGGCCAAGCCAAACCAGAAGAAATACTCCTGCTGGCCTATGGAAATAAAGCAGCAGCGGAAATGAGAGAGAGGCTTGAGGCTCGTTTAGGTATTAAAGGAGTGGTGGCCACCACCTTTCATGCCCTGGGCCAACACATCCTCACCAAGGTAGAAGGTAGAAAGCCCTCGATTACTCACCTTGCTGAAGACCCAATGGCAAAGGCGAGCTTTGTAAATGAACAGTTTCAACGCCTCCAGGCGCAGCCAGCATATCGAGCGCTTCTGCTCAAATACTTCACCAACTGGCTGTACCCCGAGCGAAACCCTTTTGACTTCAAGTCACTGGGCGATTACTACCGATTCCTCGACGACAACGACATCAGGACGCTTAAAGGGGAAAAGGTAAAAAGCTTTGCGGAATGTGTGATCGCAAACTATCTGTTTCGCATGGGAGTGAACTATCAGTACGAGGCTACCTACCAACCTATTCAAAGGTCAGCCACCCACCGCGCTTATAAACCAGATTTCTTCCTTCCCGACTATGAAATCTACATCGAGCATTTTGGCGTAGGGCGCGATGGAAATCCTGCACCCTACATCAACAGTGTTGAATACAAGGAAGGTATGAGGTGGAAGCGATCAGTTCACAAGGAACATAAAACTACGCTGATTGAGACTTTCCACTACGAACAGCAAGAAGGGAATCTACTGGAATGCCTCGAGCTGCGACTGCGAGCTGCCCAAGTGGTTTTCGAGCCCTTGCCGCCAGAGGCGATACTAGAGACTCTTCGAGAGTTTGGCGCTGTAAGCACCTTTGCGACTGTTCTAAGTCAGCTGCTGTCGCTCCTAAAGGGATCAAGTCTCACGCCATCGGAGCTTGATGCGAAAATTTCGTCAGCCGCCCAGCCAGATCAACTGCGATGCGCTCTGGAGCTCCTATCACCGATTTCCGCAAGCTATGCTGAGTTCCTTGGCGATGATCTGATCGACTTCGATGACATGATTGGCAAGGCCCTAAGCTACGTTGAGTCCGGCCAATACCAGGGCACTTGGCGCTTTGTCTTAGTCGACGAATTCCAAGACATTTCTCGACCGAGGGCAAAGCTCGTAAAAGCCCTACGAAGTCAGCAGCCGGATGGCTCACTGTTCTGCGTGGGCGATGACTGGCAATCAATCTACCGATTCGCCGGAAGTGACATTCAGCTGACCTCTGGTTTCAGCAATTTTTTCGGCGCGACTCAAACGATTGCCTTGGATAAAACTTTTCGGTTCAACAGCAGCATCAACGCCACTGCGTCCAGATTCGTAATGGTCAATCCGCAGCAACTCCGAAAGTCGATCACTTCTCATACGCTCGTCAGCGCTCCTGCGGTCTCTCTACTCGCTACTCCCGACTCCACTTTCAGCGCGGTCACCAAGGTATTAGAGAGGATCTGTCAGCTGGCTGAGCATGGCTCCAGCGTCTACCTTCTTGCTCGCTTCAGATTCGACCTGCCTGACAAAAATGAAGTGGGAGAGCTGCAGCGCAAATATCCCAACATGAGCATCAAAACAGACAGTATTCATGCATCCAAAGGTAAAGAGGCTGACTACGTGATCGTGCTTGGTATGGGGCAAGGTAAGCACGGTCTGCCATCAGAAATGGTCACCCATCCCCTGATTGACAGCTTACTGCCACAGCGAGAAGCACACCCTTTCGCAGAGGAGCGTCGACTGTTCTACGTGGCACTCACCAGAGCGAAGCATCGGGTGTATTTGGTAGCAAATATGGCAAGGGCCTCCCGATTCTTGCATGAGCTGATCGGCAACGAGTACGAGCTAGAGCGCGATGAGTTTCCGACATCAGTAGACCAACTGAATGCTCAAAATCTGAACTGCCCAGTCTGCAAGCAGGGCACGCTTTCAGTCCGAACAAATGGGTCGACGAACCAGCGGTTCATGGGCTGCTCAAACTATCCCCGATGCGAGCATACGGAGAGCGTTTGCACCATTTGCTTCTCTCCAATGACAGTCAAAGGGCGCTTCCGAATTTGCAGCAATAAAACCTGTTTATGGCCGATCCCCATCTGCCCGATCAGCGGCGGCGATCTATCTCTTCGACCGGGTTTCGGAGGTAAAAAGTTTTGGGGCTGCTCTCACTACCGGGGAGAGGAGCCAGGGTCATGCCGGCATAAAGAGAGTTACATTGCGCTACCGAAGCGCCCTCAAAAACAAGCTTGAAAGTAGATACATGCTCGGCTCTGTATTGAGCGGCTATTCTCGGGAATCGGCCATACGCCAACGGCGGCTATCGCGTTACCGGTTAGAGCTGCCCAAGGTGCTTAGGAGACTGTTTTCTCAGAGCGCCACTGTTTCCATATCGCCTTGAACTGTTCGCCATACCCCAGCTCATCTGGGTAACAGCAGTTGTCGCTGATCCACATGATCAGCTTGAGGCTGTCTGTGACGAGCTTGTCATCAATCTTCCAGAACGAAGTGAAGTCGAACCCGCCGTTCTCGCTGGTGCTCCACCAGGCAAGGAGTAGGTCAGCAATATGTCGGCTTTGGCCTGTATCGCTTTGGGCTACACAAATCAGACGCTCAAGCGCGGCGCGTGTTTCGGAATCCATTTCTGTTGAGGTGTCTTGTTGTATTGCCGCGAATATTCGGTCAAGTGTGGCATCTGTAACTTTACTCATTTTCGCCTCGGCTACCGTAGATGAACTCTCATCCCAAGCAATAACCGTACAACAAAAAGTACCGAAATAAAAATATGCACTTTAATGGTCATTAAATAATTGAGCCAATAAACGAAGCAGCTTTACCATCCAATAATTAGCCACCTTGAATTTTCGTAAAATAATATCTCGTATATTGCCAACATGAATTATCAACTTTTAGACTGCTGAAGTAACCATGCTAAAACCAGAGGCATAAATACCGCACTCAGGCGGTTTCTCTGCACTTTCGAATTTCACTGGAGACGGTAATAGCCGTGCCGCCAGGACGCTGAGACAAAAGCCGGCGATACCGCTCGTGAAGGAATGATTTGCAAGGCACACCCGTTTAGGCCGGGCTGAGCGACCGGTGATAGATTGGTGCGGTGACTCGGCTCAGGGACGGATCGAACGAATGTATCTAGCACGCACCACAGATGGTAGGCGGATCCCCGCAACGCGCGATGAGAGCGGCCATTGCCCAAGCTGCAACGAACAGCTGACACCCAAACAGGGCGATATCTACGAATGGCATTGGAGCCATAAGCCTGGGCAAGCTTGCAGCTATCGCAAGACAGCCACGTTCTGGCAGTACGGCTGGATACGCCACTACCACGCTTCAGGTGAATGGGAGATGGAGGCCAGCTTAGGTGGGGTCGACTTCGATGGGATCCATCCCGAGAAACGTCTTTCCCTGATGCTTGCTAACAAACTGGATTTGATTGCGCTCAAGTCCTTCATTGACGCATCAGCGCAACGCGGTCTCAAGCCGGTGGTGATCTTCAACACCAAAGCCTTCGAGCGTTTTCAGTTTGAGGACTATCGCCTGAAGCACCCCAAGCGCTCAGATAACGGCTGGATTTTCTTCTTCTCTCATGCCTTCCCAGGTCACAAGCGCACGGCTTCGCTCTGGCTCGACATTGAGCAAGACAAGCATCCAAATTTTGGCTTGAAGAACGGGATATACAACCTGACTTACTCAGCTGACTGCCATGGGGCCATTACCGTGAGCCGCACGCCGAAGCTGAGATCGACGCCCCGCCCTGCAGGACTGCCATCCGAATCAATCTCGCATGGGGAATAAGCGGTAGGTAGGAATGAGCCCATCTTGCGCCCACTGCTTCAGATAGAGCTTGGGCACGTAATGGTTGTCTTTACGCAGCTGCTGCATGGCTAAGAGCCTTACGATTAATGGCGTTCTGATTTGCGCAGTGTTCCTGGGACAAATCGGGCTTCGTACTCAAGCGAATCGGTGACTTGGCGCTCGATCTCATCGAACAGCGGTGCCAGCGCGGGCGTCGAAGCTCGATGGAGTTGGAGGAAGCGGAGCAACTCAAGTGCGGTATCCGACTCAATTTCGAGATCACAGTAGACAGTCATTCCTTTCTCCCATTGCTAGCCCCGTTTGCCCTCAAGATACTCAAGCTGCAACATCAGCATCTCGGTCTTCGCGATCACTCCTTTTCTTTTTAGCGCAACCAGCAGCCGCTCCAGTTCATCAAGCTCGACATTGTCGTCAGAAAGCTTAGTAAGCACCCGCGCCAAGCGGTCATAGGCATCCTCATCAAGCGTCACGCCGTGCGCCGAAGCGAGCGCTCGTACATACTCTTCGACGTTTCTCTTTTCGCCAGTCATCGCAGCCGTCTTGGTAATCTTCCGCCCCAGTATCATCACAGTGATCGTCAACCGTGGATAGATTGCCGATGTCCGCCACCGACAAGCCTGAAGCGCCCAGAGAGCACTTGCGCCTCCTAGTTAACGGCGACCTGCTCGACCAAGCCAGCGAATCGGGCATTAACCTCTCAAGCACCCTGGAGCAGGCTTTGGCTGAAGTTATCAAGGATAAACAGCAAGAGACGTGGGTGGCGGAGAACCGAGAAGCGACAGCTGGGTACAGCGAACACGTGGAAGAGCACGGGGTGTTCAGCGACGGCTTGCGGGACTTTTGAAAGCTAAGAGCACCTCTACTTAACCATGCAGAAGGGATAGCAAATGGGGCGCGGCGACATTTTCTTTGCGGGACTGGCGAAGACCGCTTTGCGAGAAAAAATCCGGGAAAGGCTGAAGGCGTACGCGATAGACGAAGTCTTCGAGGACGAGTTGATCTCTGATCTCATTGCTCAGAAGCACTATTACTGCTCAATCAACGCACTGCGCCCAACTCACTTCAGAAAGCGCTTCAGGCCTGGTAGCGGTGTTAACGGTTATGACTTTGAGGGGCTCTTTTTGACTTCTCATTGGCGCAAGGTGTCTTGGACTCAATGCCTGGATCCCAAAACCCGGGAGGACATAATTGAGACAGCCCTACGCGACGCGGTGCAAAGCATCGTCGCAGCGAGAAAAACCAGATTTCCAGTCTGTGAGAAATGTGGGCAGACGCCTTCCACTGAAATAGATCACGTGAGTCCTGAGTTCGCCGAGATCGCTCGCTATGCTATGGACACAATGACGCAGGAGGACTTGGATGAAGCCATCTCCAATTTCGACTGGTGGAAAGAAGAGCCCTTCGCGCTCTCTAAAAACTGCCCTGCAATGCTCTACACATTTGAAGCGCATAAAACCGCGCAGCTTCAAGCGGTCTGCAAAGAATGCCATCTGAGCAACGCCAAAGAACGTAGGGCCGCGCGCACTCGAAAGTAAGCGCGCAAGCGCTGCTTTGCAGCCCTTGGGATCCGTTTGGCCTGTTCGACAAGCGCTGCAGCGGATGGCAATCTAGTCAGCAGTGTCATTTTGGAATCACCGACAATTGAGTATTCGAGTCAGAATGGAAGGACTCAGAAGTGAACACAGTAAGTCATCCTGATAGCGCGATTTCATCTTGGAGCGGTTTTGTCTACCAGGGGAAGGTCGCGCTGTATCACTCCTTAAAACTGATTTTAGATGATGTAGTTGACTTTGAGTTGCAGCTTGACAGCACTGATGACTTTGCCATCTATCAACAAGGTAAGCTGCTCAGCGCACACCAAGTAAAAGCAAAAATCGGATCTTATCGAAGCAATTACAGCGAAGCTCTCACGAAGTCAGCGCAAATTTCTGGAGACCGGCAAAAGGGAACAGCCAGATACTTCCACGTTTCCGTAAACATCAGCGACTCCTCAGACTACAAAGACGCTAACAATGAAGTGGTTAAGTTCTATGACTACGGCGGCAATAAGTATTGCGGACTCGGCGATATAGAGGCTCTAACAAAGGCACTTCTCAAGAAGGTATATGAAGGCAGGAAGGGTTACCCAGCAAGTGAGAAGCTTGCCGAGCAAAACTACTGCCTTTTATCTGAGAAAATTAGCAGCAAAGCGATAGATATCCACAAGCAAAACCAAGTTGGTGGATTGACCGAAAACGAAGCGGCCTATACTAATCGCATAAGCTCTGCCGAACTCTTAGATGACCTCCTGAACGAGGGATTGCAAGACGACGTAGAGTATTTCGCAATAGAGCTGCGAAAAAACATTTTTGAGTACCTTGAGTTACTCCTTGATGCCACTCTAGAGAACATGACTGATCCGGAATACCTCCGCATGAGAGGCCTATTTGACCACCTTCATGATCTACACGCCGATGACCTAAAGCATCTGTGCCAACTGATTAAACCATCAGAGCGATTCTCAAAAGTACAGCGTACTGATATCGAAAGGTATTCGGTATTAATTCAAGAATTTTGTATAGAGCCAACCCTTGAAAGACTCCCCCACTATTTAGATAACGATTACAACTTCTACCTACCCACCGCACTAGCTCTGCTTAGCGAGCGAGAAAGCCGCTCATGCGTGGACAACATCAGGTTTGAGATGAAGCAAAATGAAAAGCTTCTACCCCTTCTCTTCGAATATAAAAATCTGATAGCGCACACAGCCCCCAAGTCATTCAGCATTGAGTCCAAGATCACAGATAATGACGGCTCTGACCCAGGGTATGAGGGAGAGAGCCAGGACGGGAAGATCACAAGAGAACTGAATGTAGCCATCATTACGCGAGATGACGCAGAGGCTAAATTGAATGCTTAAGCAGATAATTGATGAGGCACTGATCGCACAAGGGTTTGTATCAGCCCATAAAACCGATACAGCCTCCTATTACCTCCGGCGCAAGGACGAAGCGATTAGATTCGCAATTGTAAATGAACTGAGTGAACTGAAATCACCAGAAGAGCTTAACGAGGAAATAACTCAGACCGCCCCAAAAGACTTTATCGAGAACCCTGCTTTCAAAAAGAACTGCGATCTAATTTGCCTCTTAAAGCTGGATAAGCTTGCAGAGTTCAAAGAACTAGAAGATGAGATATTCTCCATTGAGGAGAATGCCTATCACTATAAAAAATACATCCTCTATTATAGCGAAGCAGAAGAGCAGGCCCTAAACGGATTTGACTATGCAAAGCTGGCCGAGACAATCTCAGACAAAAGTCAGTTTGACGATTACAAAGGCAGGCCTCTAGCAGCAACCGCGTATAGCTTAGCAACTAAAATTTTTATAAAGCTTCCATTCCTCGAGCTACCACATAAAACTCGAGAGCTCGTGCCATTGAAAGCCCAGGCAGAAACCGCCGTGACAGAAGCTGACTTAAGTGCGACCTACGAAAAGCTGCAGGCCATGTTAGAAGAAGATTCTGCGCTCGATGACCTAGTCAAGGAACTGATTAAAAATGAAATGGAAAATTTCCAGAATTGAGATATCCAGCTTCAAGGCCTTCAGAAGCATATCGCTAGATCTTAACTCCGCTTCACTTTTGACCTTAGACGGCCCCAATGGCTTTGGAAAGACCAGCATCTTTGATGCTATTGAATTGTTGCTAACCGGAAAAATCGCCAGGGTTCAGCGTCTGTTCAAAAACGTGATGACCGCAGGGAAGCGAAAGTACGACGACAACCTTTTCTGGAACATTCGATCCCGAAACAACGATCTATATATAAAGATCGAGTTCAAGAAAGATGATACATCTCTTATCCTTGCGAGACATGCATCGCCCGAGGTTTTATGGACGAAAGAAAATAACCGAGGTAATGATTTCACTCCTTTCAAACTTTATGAACTCAACCATTTTGAACAAGTAAATTTCAATGATCTAGAAATCTCGAACGAAAGCATTATTTCTGAGCATTTCGGAGAAAATTTTCAAGAAAATTACTCATTCCTTAACTATCTTGAGCAAGGCCAAAGCGAATATCTATTCGCAACACGCCTTGATGACAGGAAAGCAGCACTAGAAAGCCTCTTCCAATCCAGCGCCATTGTTTCCGAAATAGAAAAATGCAGGAAGCTGGAAAGACGCTTGACTCAGAAGCTCAGCAAAGAGCGCCGCGCCGAGGAAACTCAGCTTGACGATCAAGTTAAGTCGCTTCGCGCAATGCTTGAGTCAGGTCTTGAAGGCGTTGAGTACAAAAAACTCAGCACCGCAAAAATTCAACCAAACTGGGATAAGCAGGAACTATTCACTACATATAGCAGAGAAGCGCACGATAACTACAACCAAGGCGCGCGTAAAATTATTGAGCTAATTCCATTTAAGCAAGAAATCAAAACTAGAAAATCTAACTTAAATATAGAAAATTACATTAGTACAAAAAATGATCTTCTTAGGGCATTGGTTCAGGTTGGTAAAACAACTGGTCGCCTAGGGGAGCTTTCAGTTGATAAATCCAGAATCAATGCGCTGACCGCTTCTCTTAGGGTTCTGGACAGAGGCGCTGTTCATATTGAGTTCCAAGAAATCCAAACCATCCCAGACTGGAACCCTGATGAGTTTAAAGACCTCGAACTAAATATTGCGAAGCGCATGACATTAAGCTCCTCAGCAGCGGCGAATGCAACAGTTGTAGCTGAGATGAATAGACTTAAGAACGACCTACTAGAAAAACACTTTAAACTTACCCCAACTGAAGCCTCCTGCCCCCTGTGCTCGCAAGACTGGGGAACACATCAAGAACTGCTCAATGCAATCGAAAAAAGGTCAAATGAAGTCTCAGACTCGATGGGCGAAGATGGAAAGAGACTGCTGGAGGTAACTGTCGCGATTGCTAAGGACTTAGAAAAACTGGCTGAACGCTTAACGAACAGCTTGAGATTAGAAACATCAAACTACGACCATGAACTCCATGAATTGCTGCTTGAACACAAGGAGAAAATCGGAAGAATTAAAATCGTAGGAGAGCAGCTCGAACAAAAGGGAATCCCATACCCCGATACTCACACGGTAGATCCTCTTGAAGAGGAAAAACGGTTTGAAGAGCTTATTTCGCTATTCCGAGCACAGAAGAAAGAAGACACGGCTGAGTTACCTGATAGCTGGCAGTCTGCTATCGAAGAATCATTCGAGCACGAAAATGATTTTTATGTGCTAGAGGCTCAGAGCGTGCAGGCTAAGCTCAAGTATATTGCCCTAAAGGCAAATGAAGCTCAGAGCAATGCGCTAAAGACAGCCGTAGAGAAACTTAATCTACTCCGCAGTGAGCTTAAAGCAGCAAAACAAGTCAAAGACCGAATAGTGTCGCTGCGCGAAGTTTTGCAAAACGTAGAGAAATCCTATGCTGATCATACGATTTCTGAAATCGAGCTTGTCTTCCATATCTACAGTGGCCGACTAATTCAAAATTACCAGCGTGGTCTCGGGTTATTTATTGAAAGCAAAGATGGAAATCAGCTTCGATTTGCCACTGCCGAGCGCTCTGAACATGACGCCATGCTATCAATGAGTTCTGGACAAGTCTCGGCGCTTAGCCTTGCCTTCTTCCTCTCATTGAATAGAGTTTACTCCGACGTTCCAATTATAATGATTGACGACCCTGCTCAGTCTCTGGATGAAGTAAACATTGCGTCTCTAACGGACTTGCTGCGTTGTGAGCTAAAGGATCGCCAGCTGATTGTTTCGTCACACGAAGACGATATCTCTTCGTATATGAGGTATCGATTCGCTAGAGCAGGATTACCTCCACTGACGCTCAACATGCAGTCTCTGTCTCGTACTGTTGCACCTCCGAGTGACTCTACGGATCAGCCATCAGTAGACGGCTAGTGGTTTGTGAAGGCACTCTAAATCGCT
This sequence comes from Pseudomonas sp. EA_105y_Pfl2_R69, assembly GCF_963970915.1. Taxonomy (NCBI): domain Bacteria; kingdom Pseudomonadati; phylum Pseudomonadota; class Gammaproteobacteria; order Pseudomonadales; family Pseudomonadaceae; genus Pseudomonas; species Pseudomonas sp. EA_105y_Pfl2_R69. Next base: position 228,454 of record NZ_CAXAOO010000003.1, on the reverse strand, counting down.
AATAAATATTTATGCCAGCACGACAACTATCATATGGGAACTGAGTAGTGAGCGTAAATTTTGTAGTAGGCCGAAATGGCGCCGGAAAAAGCGAGTACCTGATAAACCTCGCAAGAGACCGCTCTGAGAAAGCTATATTTATATGCAACACTGTTCATGATAAATCCCCAAATCTAAGCAGACTCAAGAAATTCTCCGCGAAGAAGAGAGGTTCCCGACCAAACCAAGTCATGAGTGCGGTTATCAAAAAATTCCTTCTGGAGGGATATTCTGAGCTGCACAAAATAGAAATGGTCTTAAGGCACTGCGGTTATCTTCCAAAAATAAGCATCACAATCAGAGCAGCTTATGAATTTGACAGAATGAGAGAGCTGCTTAAAGACTCGCCGCGCTCCTATGAAGCGGTGAGGACTGCCGAGGATCTCTTTTATGGTAAAAACGAGATATCTGCGGACATTCATTTCAATGAAAGCATAGACTTCCACGAAATTCATCAACTGATGAATTTTCTGAGCAAAGAAGACTACTTGAAGGAGTGGAAGCTAGTTACCGCTGCAGAGTTCACTCTTTACAAGGAAGACACTGGCCCCATCCCCCTCAAGAACGCAAGCTCTGGCGAGCTCAGCCTTATCACGTCAATGATGTTTCTGTTAAGCGAAGTAAAAGAGACGAGACTATTACTCATTGACGAACCAGAAAACAGCCTTCATCCATCATGGCAGCGTGAGTATGTTCCATTTCTATTAGACTTAATAAGCTACTATGACATGGAAATATTTATTGCCACACACTCTCCTCTGCTCGTAACTGGCGCTCAACTAGACCAAGCAACAAATCTACGCTTCATCCATCCTAGGAGAGGAGAAGTTGTCCCTCCATCAACAGCCAATATTGAAGAGTTGCTCTGGGGGCAGTTCGAGATAATGCCGCCTGCAAGCAGGTTCCTAAGTGAGATGCTAGCGACCAAGCTTGATGACCTGTGGTCAAGAAAGACCACAATCAATGACACTTTAGAATTCATTGAAAACATCAGCGAAGCGTCATTTGATGAGACTCAGAAAAACTTCCTCAGTGCGGCCCAGAACCTCGCGAAGAAGATAGATGAGGATAGAGCTAATGAGCCATGATCCATTGCATCCTCCTCTTTCAGAATTCGCCCTGACAACTGAGGAGACTGACGCAATCAAACACGCGCTAGCTCTACATGACTCATGGAAGTTAGAGCAGGTCGGAATGGAGCCAGTTCGGGACACCCTAAAGGCTTTAAGGAATAGAATTAAATATTTCCACCTGATGCGGCAGAAAAATCTATGCTGCTACTGCAGAAGTAATCTTTATGGCGGAGGCCTGTTTACGATTGATCGAGAGCATATCGTTCCAAAAAGCCACTGCAAGCCACTGACATATGAAATAAGCAATCTTTCAGTTGCATGCAAAAGATGCAACATGGAGATAAAGAAGAACAAGACCAGCCTTTTTCACAACCCGGCCACAATCAAAGACACACACCAAGACAAAGATAGCTACAAGATAATCCACCCTAACTTCGAAGTCTATGAAGACTTTATCAGCAGAACACAGCTCCAAGAAGGCACCTCGGTACTGGTAAAATTCAACAAGCGAAAAGAAGATGCCAAAACAGAGTTCACGTACGAATTCTTTAAACTGAGAGAGCTGGAATGCAACTCGTTTGATGCCGCACAAGGTTTGCCACAAAGCACATCCACACAAACTGCCATCGAGTCATCACTGGTTTCGATAGCCCAGGGCGATTCAATTCCCCTGGATACCTTCATTAGCCTAATAAGGCAAGCAGCCACTAGCGAGAGCGATGACGACCAGAAAAATAGCTCTGGCATCAACACTCTACCGAAAGACGAAATGAATAAATTTATTACTGCTGCATTGGAACTCTACGCCAAAAGTGTTAACGAGCAGTACACGCCAATTGGGCATGACCGAACACTTAGTCTACCTGCGCCTCGGGCTCAAGAGTCAGACGAGTAGAGCACAAGGCACGATCAGGGGCAGCCCTCTAGTAACGCTCACAACAAAGGTTGCATTAATGGCTATACTGGCTATCCGTACAGCACAACCTATGGTACTGACTACCTCACTAACACGCAGAACGGCCTGCCTTTTCACTCAGGCATTCTCTAAGATAGCTACCAAATCTCACCCGCTCGGGTCTCAGGTGCACCAACCAGGAACGCCAACGAACGGGAGCAGGACAAGGACATGGCAGAAACACAGATCGAGTGGACTGACTCCACCTGGAACCCGGTGGCAGGCTGCTCAATCATCAGCGCGGGCTGCAAAAACTGCTACGCCATGGAAATGGCTCGACGCTTGGAGTCGATGGGGATGGCCAAATACACCGGCCTGACTCGTAAGAAAAACAAGCGCGTGGTTTGGAACGGCAAGGTCATCGAGGATAGGGAGTCGCTCGCGATCCCCTATCGCTGGAAAAAGCCGCGAAAGGTGTTCGTCAACTCTATGAGTGACCTGTTCCACGAGCAGGTCAGCGATAGCTTCATCCAAGATGTCTGGAAGGTGATGCGGGAGACCCCGCAGCATAACTACCAGATTCTAACGAAGCGTCCTGAGCGGATGAAACAGATCCTTCAGGACATCATTCAGGAAGTTCTTCCTAACGTTTGGCTTGGCACCTCGATTGAAAACAGCGAGACCGCTGAGAGAGCCCAGCACATCAAGGAAACGCCGGCCCATATCCGATTTATCTCTTTTGAGCCCTTGATTGGCCCTGTTGGCGCAATCGACCTAACTGGCATAGATTGGGCCATTGTTGGAGGCGAGAGCGGTAACAAGGCTCGCCAAGTCAAGGAAGGGTGGATTGACGAGATCTATGCGCAATGCCTAGAAAGTGATACCGCATTCTTTTTCAAGCAATGGGGAACCTGGGGAAAAGATAATATTCGCCGATCCAAGAAGGCGAATGGGCGTGAGTATCGAGGCAAAACCTGGGATGAAATGCCAGTCAACATCGTAGGTGCTGCTTCCCTATAGAAATACAAACGACTTGATAGGGACATTGAGATGGTAGGAAAGAAGTACGAGTGGGAAGACGGTGCTGAACTGGCCGATCACTCGAGAATGAAGCACCAAATCCTCCGTGAGTATTTCTACGAGTACGTCATAACGCGCTGCCAGACCCCTAGAATGGAGCGCTTTCGCTTAGCCATTGTGGATGGCTTTGCGGGCGGAGGGCGCTACAGATGTGGCTCCCCAGGCTCTCCTTTGATATTCATTGAAGAGCTTAACCGAGCAATCAATGTCATCAATGTAAATCGCGCTGTGCAAAACCTCGCCCCGATCCGCATTGATTGCACGATGATACTCAATGACTATGAGCCTGCCGCTCTTGAGCTCCTAAAAACTCACCTTGCCCCAGTTCTGGTTGAAAAAGTTGACTCGAGCGAATATTTAACAGTCAACATCGAATACTTCAACGATGAGTTCGAGAAGATTTACCCTCGCATTAAGGAGTATTTACAGAGGGGTAGATTCCGAAACGTACTGTTCAATCTGGATCAATGCGGCCACAGCCACGTCACGACTGAAACATTGCGAGACATCATGAGTTCGGACAACTCGACCGAGATTTTCTACACCTTCATGATTACCGCACTACTGACCTATCTGCAGAAAAACAATCCAGAAGTTCTCGCACGACAACTCGCGCATCTCTCGATAAGCAAATTTGACCTTGACCTTCTATCCGAGCAGATGAGCAATCGCCAATGGCTTGGGACGGCTGAACATATCGTTTTCTCTGCCTTCCAAAAGTGCGCACAGTTTGTCAGTCCCTTCTCCATCAACAACCCTCAGGGATGGCGCTATTGGCTGATCCACCTTGCCAGCTCTTACCGGGCACGGCAGGTGTACAACAACGTACTGCACAAGAACAGCAAGTCCCAGGCTCACTTTGGCCGATCTGGCCTAAACATGCTTGCTCACGACCCTCAGGAAGAAGGCACGCTGTATCTGTTCGATATGAATGCGAGAGACGAGGCTAAAGGTCAACTACACGACGACATACCCAAGGTAGTTTCCGAGTTTGGCGACGCACTGAATATGGGCGAGTTCTACAGCCGCATCTACAACCACACCCCTGCGCATAGCGACGACATTCACGTGACAATGATTGAGAACCCCGACATCGAGATCATCACTCCGTCAGGTGGAACAAGGCGTAAAGCGAATCAGATCGACATCAAGGACACGATTAAGCTCAAAGTCCAGACGAGCTTCTTCCCGATCTTCCAGCGCAAGACCTAGTGGGCTTTGGTAAACCCGACATCAATCACTGACCTATGGATAGCAGGGTATCGAGACAGGAAAGATGGATTCCTTAGGGCCACCTACCCTTGGCCATAGGAGCAGGGACAGGCCCTAGGACTGGGGTCTCACGGCTAGGATCTATGGGTAAAGGATTGACAATACTTCTTGGATTTTTATGCAAGTGGCAAAACGTGGAATTCATCGAAAATCACCAGGCCCACGCCCTCGAGCGCCGGATCGTCCTGCAGCCGCCGGGTCAGTATGCCTTCGGTGACCACCTCGATACGGGTGCGCGGACCGACCTTGCTGTCCAGGCGGATGCGATAGCCGACGGTTTCCCCCACCTGTTCGCCCAGCTCGCTGGCCAGGCGTTCGGCGGCGGCGCGGGCGGCCAGGCGGCGTGGCTCGAGCATCAGGATCGACTGCCCCGCCAGCCAGGGCTGATCCAGCACGGCCAGGGGCACGCGGGTGGTCTTGCCGGCACCGGGCGGTGCTTCCAGTACGGCTTCGTGGCGGCTGGCCAGGGCCGCGCGCAGGGCGGGCAACAGGGCATCGATAGGCGGCGGTCATGACGGCTCCAGTCGGGGGAGCCGATTATAGCGGCGAACCCGCAGAGCATTGCCGCGGTCTTAAATATGGCATAGCGCTATTGCCATGCCGGGATTGTATAGTTGCGCCAGTTTTTCTCAGGAGATGCTCGATGCCCACCCACAAGCGCGTACTCAGCGGCCTGCTGGCCGTTACCCTGCTCACCCAACTCAGCGCCTGCGGCACCCTGTTCTTTCCGGATCGCCGCGGCCAGATCGAAGGCCGGATCGACCCGACGGTGGCGGCCCTGAATGCCATCGGCATCCTCTTCTATGTGATCCCCGGCCTGATCGCCTTCGGCATCGACTTCGCCACCGGCGCGATCTATCTGCCCGGCGGCATGACCTCCCAGGTCAACCCCGCCGACCTGCAGAACCTGGTCGACGCCGACGGCCAGATCGACCCGGCCAAGCTCAAGGCCCTGATCGAAGTGCAAACCGGCCATAGCCTGCCGCTCGACGACCCGCGCCTGATCCACCACAGCGGCAGCGCCGAACAACTGGCAGCCTACGGCTTGCGCCCCGCGGCGTAAGCCGTGCAGCGCCGCTGCACTGAACTATCTTTGTCGGGTAGAGCCCCGACCTAGCGGATCGATTGTGACCACATTGCCGCACCACGCCCGCCTGATGCGCCAGGCCACCTTTGCCGCACTGGCGGTGGCCCTGACCCTGGCCATGGCCAAAGCCGTGGCCTGGTGGCTCAGCGGTTCGGTCAGCCTACTGGCGGGGCTGACCGACTCGTTGCTCGACGGCGCGGCCTCGTTACTCAACCTGATCGCCGTGCATTACGCCCTGCGCCCGGCCGACGAGGATCACCGCTACGGCCACGGCAAGGCCGAAGCCCTGGCCGGGCTGGGTCAGGCCCTGTTTATCGGGGCCAGCGCCGTGCTGGTGGGCAGCCACGCCATCGACCGCCTGCTGCACCCCCAGCCGATTGGTGCCCCGGCCCTGGGCATCGCGGTGATGCTGTTGTCTCTGGCGGTGACCATCGCCCTGCTGCTGTTCCAGAACCACGTGGTGAAGCTGACCGGCTCCACCGCCATCCGCGCCGACTCCTTGCACTATCGCTCGGACCTACTGCTCAACAGCAGCATCCTCCTGGCGTTGCTGCTGGCCAGTTACGGCTGGCCGCAACTGGACGCCATCTTCGGCATCGGCATCGCCCTGTATATCTTCTGGAGCGCCATCAGAATCGTCCGCGAAGCCGCCGCGGTACTGATGGATCAGGAACTCGACCCGCAGATCAGCGCGCGCATGCACAGCCTGGCCTGCGCCGTGCCCGGCGTGCGCGGTGCCCATGATCTGCGCACAAGGCTGTCGGGCACCCACTGGTTTGTGCAACTGCATGTGGAATTGCCGGGCGAACTGAGCCTGCGCGAAGCCCACCGGCTGTGCGAGCAGGTGGAGGCGGCGATTCGCGCCGAGTTCCCCCGGGCCGAAGTGCTGGTGCATGCCGACCCATACAGCGCGGCAAAACACTCGACAGCTGCATCCACAGAAAACTAGAGCAAATACTCTAAAAGCCATAGACTCGCTTCGCCCCAGCCACAACAACAAAACCCGAGGAGCGAACACATGTCCCTGACTGCAAGCGCAGCAGCCCTGCTTGGCTTGATCACCTGGCCCCTGCTGCTGAGTGTGCTGCTGGTCAACCAGCGCGGCTTGCTGGTATTCAGCGGCAAGATGGCGGTCAACGCCTTCAATCCCGATGGCAGCAACACCCCAGGCGGTTTTGGCCAACGCCTGGTGCGGGTCCACGCCAACTGCCTCGAGAACCTGCCGCTACAGGCAGCGTTGCTGCTCTATGCCATCGCCACCCTGCAAACCGCGATCACCGAGCCGCTGGCCCTGGTGCTGCTTGGCGCACGCGTGTTCCAGAGCCTGATGCACCTGATCAGCACCGGCCCGCTGTTTGTCTGGCTGCGCTTTGCCGGCTTCTTCGTGCAACTGGCGATTCTCGCCTGGTGGCTGTGGCAGTTTGCCGGGCTCGACGGCTGATTATTCCGCGTGCAACGAAAAAGGGAGGCCTGCAGGCCTCCCTTTTTCGTGTGTCCGCGATTGGCGAGGATAACGCCTTTTTCTTCGCCCGCCTGGTTGGGCAGTGCGGACCCGGGTGCCGTGACGATCCGGTGGGATCGGCGGCGTCCGCTCACCTGATTGGGCGAAGCGGCTGGACCTGTCGTCCGGGCCTTGAAACTGAGGTAAAGCTTACCCGCAGCCGCGCAGCAGAAGATTGCGAATATTGCTGAGATACCCGGCGCTTGCGCAATTAATAGCCACAAGCGCATGCTTTAGCACAAGAAAAAAACGATAGCGTGGCATAGATGAACAGACTTGACCGATACGACCTGAATATCCTCGCCGAATTGCAGCGCGACGCCACCCTGTCCAACCAGGACCTGGCCGAACGCATCGGCCTGTCGCCCTCACCCTGCTCGCGGCGAGTCAAGCAGCTGCAGGACGATGGCTATATCCTCGGCCAGGTCGCCCTGCTCGACCGCAAGCAGCTGGGCCTGACGCTGACCGCCTACGTGCTGATCGGCATGGACAAGCACACCCCGGAACGCTTCGAGCATTTTCAGGAAGAAATCCGCAAATGCCCGCAAGTACTCGAATGCTGCCTGGTCACCGGGATGGACGCCGACTATCAGCTCAAGGTGGTGGTGCCGGATATGGATCACTACCAGAAACTGCTGCTGGGCACCCTGACCCGCATCGAGGGGGTGTCCAGCGTGCGCTCCAGCTTCGTGCTGCAGCAGATTCTCTCCAGCACCCAGCTGCCCTTGCAGCATTTGCGCGGCTGATCGCCGCACCTTGGCCGTGGTCGGCTGGCAGAGCGGCCGCTGGCGCGTATAATCGCGCCCTCTGTGGCGGCGACCGCGACGCCGCACAACGATTGTCGGCACCCAGCCGAGCACCTGCAGGTTCACGAGGCCCGAATGGAAACCGAACAGTTCGAATCCCTGATGATGTACGCACTGGTCGGCGGGCTGATGGTGTTTATGTTCTTTATCATCTGGGACCTGGCAAAAACCTCCAAAGCCGGCCGCCTGGGTACGGCGATCCTGTTCCTCGGCCTGGGTCTGTGCCTGTTCGCCTTCCTGGCTAAGCCGATCATCACCTACATCATCGAAGCGAGCCGCGGCATCCACGGCTAGAAAGCTGCTCCGCGCCGACTACTGCACGCCCAGTGCATCCAACCGCGCTAGAATGCGGCTTTCCGCCGTTTCCTAGGAGTATTCATGTCCACCGCCGACCGGGTGATGCAGAGCTATGGCCGCTGCTGCGCCAGCCCAGACTTTTTCGATAGTTTTTACCGGCATTTCCTCGCCAGCTCACCTGAGGTGCGCGAAAAGTTCGCCAATACCGAGATGAACGGGCAAAAGCTACTTCTGCGTCAGGGCATTCTCAATCTGGTGATGCATGCGCGTGGCATGCCCGACACCAAGCTGCGCGCCCTGGGCTGCAGTCACTCCCGCGCCGCCATGGATATTCGCCCTGAACTTTACGTTCTATGGCAGCAAGCGCTGCTGCAAACCATCGGCGAGCATGATCAGCAGTACTGCAACGAAACCCGCAGCGCCTGGAATGAAGTACTGGATAAAGGTATCGCCGTTATCAAAGCCGGCTACTGATCAATCCAGCCGAGGCGGCACTTCGCGCCACTGCCCCGGCTGCAAATCATCCAGACCAAACGGGCCGATACGCACCCGCACCAGGCGCAGCGTCGGCAGGCCCACGGCCGCAGTCATACGGCGCACCTGGCGGTTGCGCCCCTCGCGGATCACCAGTTCCAGCCAGGCGGTCGGGATGCTCTTGCGAAAGCGCACCGGCGGGTTGCGCGCCCATAGTTCGGGCGTTTCCAATAACCGCGCCTCGGCCGGCAGGGTTGGGCCGTCATTCAATTGCACGCCGTCACACAGTTGCCGCAGCTGCGCCTCGCTCGGCTCGCCTTCCACCTGCACCCAGTAGGTTTTCGCCAGCTTGTGCTTGGGATCGGCGATGCGCGCCTGCAGGCCGCCGTCGTTGGTCAGCAGCAGCAGGCCTTCGCTGTCGCGGTCCAGGCGCCCGGCCGGGTACACGCCGGGCACGCTGACAAAGTCCTTGAGGGTGGCGCGGCCCTGCTCGTCGTTGAACTGGGTCAGCACATCGAACGGCTTGTTCAGCAGCAGCAAACGCGGCTCGGCGGGCGGTGCCTTGGCCACGCGGCGCACGGCAGGTTTGCCGCTGTGCGGACGGGAGGACGCAGGACGAGGTGGGCGCGACATAGGTGATCCAGCAGCAGGTTACGAGGCCGCCAGTGTAACCGAGGCCAAGGTTGGACTATCAGGCTGAGTGATCCGCACAGCCTTCGCAGGCTTAGCGGGCTATGCTGGCTAGGGTCTGTTGCCGCTTCGTCGCGAGCCGCGTTGCTGCGAAAAATCTCGCCAGGCTAGGCGGAGGACGCAGGTAATGGTTGTTCCCTTGCCAAGTCCTCCAACACCGCATGGCGAGATTTTGCGCGCAACCCGAAGGGCCGGGCCTGTTTTAGCGCGATACTGCGTTTCTCGACACTCATTTGGAACAACCAAACTTCGTGTCTCGTGCCTTGCCTCGCGCTAAAACAGGCTCCGGCGCGGCCGCGAACGAAACGGCAACAGACCCTAGATTGTGTATCCCGTCCCGAGGCCATTGTTATGAGTTCGTCCGAATCCATCGTCGATACCTTTACCGGCTGGGCCGCCAAGGCCCCCGGCGCGCCCCTCGAACCGCACAGCTACGACCCCGGCCCGCTGGGTGCCGAAGAGGTGGAAGTGGCCGTGGAATACTGCGGCATCTGCCACTCCGACCAGTCGATGATCGACAACGAATGGGGCAATGCCCGCTACCCCTTTATCCCCGGCCATGAAGTGGTCGGCACCGTGGTGCGCCTGGGCGAGCAGGCGCGCGGCCTCAAGCTCGGCCAGCGGGTGGGCATTGGCTGGTACAAGGGCAGCTGCATGCATTGCAGCTCCTGCATGGAAGGCTCGCACCAGCTGTGCGGCACGGTAAAACCGACCATAGTCGGCAGCAACGGTGGTTTCGCCGACCGCCTGCGCAGCCACTGGGCCTGGGCCGTGCCGCTGCCGGACGGCCTCGACCCGGCCCTGGTCGGCCCGCTGTTCTGCGCCGGCTCCACGGTGTTCAGCCCGCTGCTGGATTTTAATGTAAAGCCCACCGACAAGGTCGGCGTGGTCGGCATCGGCGGCCTCGGCCACCTGGCCCTCGGTTTCTTGAATGCCTGGGGCTGCGATGTCACCGCCTTCACCTCGTCCTTGAGCAAACAGGAAGAAGCCAAACGCCTGGGCGCACACAAGGTGGTGGCGTCCACAGACAGCGCGGCACTCAAGGCCATAGCCGGCAGCCTGGATTTTCTTCTGGTGACCGCCAGCGCCGACCTGGACTGGAACGCCATGCTTGGCACTCTGAAGGGCAAAGGCCGGCTGCACTTCGTCGGCATCGTGCCCAGCGCGATCCCGGTGCATGTGTTCAACCTGATCCCGAAACAAAAGAGCCTGTCCGGCTCGCCCGTTGGTTCGCCCGCCAATATGGTGAAAATGCTCGAGTTCTGCGCGCGCCATCAGATCCTGCCGCAGGTCGAGCACTTCCCCATGAGCCGCGTCAACGAGGCCATCGACCACCTGCGCGCCGGCAAAGCGCGCTATCGCGTGGTGCTGGACGCCAGCAAGTGACAGCAGGGGCAAATCAGTCGCATGATTTGCCCCTTTTCACCACCTTATGAGCCCCCATGCCACCCCAGATCGAAACCCCAGGTATCGCCGACCTGCTTCGCCTACTTGAGGTTTGGGAGGCGGCAGTACGCGCCACCCATGATTTTCTCGAAGAACACGACATTCAGCTGCTCAAACCCTTACTGATCGAGCAGTACTTCCCCCAGGTTCAGCTCAGTTGCATCCGTGGCGAGGATGGCAAGATCACCGGCTTTCTCGGCTATGCCGAGGGCAAGGTAGAGATGCTCTTCGTTGACCCACTGGAGCACGGCACAGGCATTGGTCGAACACTGCTCAACGATGCGGTGGTGCGCCTCGGCGCAACCCAGGTCGACGTCAATGAACAGAACCCCAAGGCGCTGGGTTTCTACCTGAGCCAGGGCTTCGTGGTAGAAGGCCGCTCACCGCTGGACGGCGGCGGGCGGCCGTTTCCGATTCTGCACCTGCGCCGCGGCTGACGCCTTAGCGGAACGGCGGCTCATCGAAGCTCCTCAGCTTGCGCGAGTGCAGCGAGTTGAGCTGGCTGCGCAGCAGATCCAGCGCGGCGATGCCGATATGCAGGTGCTGGGTGACCGCCCGCTCGTAGAAGGCCCCCGCCGCACCCGGCAGCTTGATCTCGCTGTGCAGCGGCTTGTCGGATACACACAGCAGCGTGCCGTAGGGCACCCGCAGGCGATAGCCCTGGGCGGCGATGGTGCCGCTTTCCATATCCACCGCCACCGCGCGGGAGAGGTTGATCAGCGGCCGCTCCTGGGCCCAGCGCAACTCCCAGTTGCGGTCGTCGTAGGTCAGCACGGTGCCGGTGCGCAGGCGTTTCTTCAGCTCGTCGCCCTGTTCGCCGGTCACCTGCCGGGCCGCTTCCTGCAACGCCTGCTGCACTTCGGCCAGGGCCGGCAGCGGTATGTTCGGCGGCAGCACGCGATCGAGGATGCCGTCGCGGCGCATATAGGCGTGGGCCAGCACATAGTCGCCGATGGTCTGCGACTGACGCAGGCCACCGCAGTGGCCGATCATCAGCCAACAGTGCGGACGCAGCACGGCCAGGTGGTCGGTGATGTTCTTCGCGTTGGACGGGCCGACGCCGATATTGACCAGGGTGATGCCATGGCCGTCCTCGGCCTGCAGGTGGTAGGCCGGCATCTGGTAACGGTGCCAGATGACATTCTCGATGATCGCCTGCATTTCGCCTTCGGCCATGCCGCGTTCGATCACCACGTTGCCCGGCAGCACCATGCGGGTGAAGCGCGATTCTCCCACCAGCATGTCCAGGCCATGGCGAATGAACTGGTCGACATAGCGGTGGTAGTTGGTCAGCAGAATCCACGGCTGCACATGCCGCCAGTCGCTGCCGGTGTAATGCACCAGGCGACGCAGGGAGAAGTCCACCCTTGCGGCATCGAACAGCGCCAGGGGCAGCGGGTCGGTGCTTTCCCAGTCGTACAGGCCATCGGCGGTGCCGTCGGTGGCAGCCGACAGATCGGTGCTGGGGAACACCCGCGCCAGTTCGGCGGCAGTCACTCCGCTGCCAGCCAGCTCATCCCCCTGCTCGACCACATAGGGATAGGGGATGTTCTGCTGGCTGACGCCCACCTCCACGCGCACGGTGAAGTCGTTCATCAGCGGATGCAGCTGCTCCAGCAGGTATTTGCGAAACGCCGCCGGGTGGGTGACCGTGATGCTGTAGGTGCCAGGCACCTGCACCTTGGCATAGGCGCGCACGGTGGTCGGCACCTCGCCCTGGCACAGATAGATCAGACGCAGCTCCGGGTAGCGGAAACGCGACTGCTGCTCGGCATCCGGCTTGATACGTTCCTTGAGATAGCGCTTGAGCGCCTGGCTCAAGCCCGTGGTCGCCTGCAGGTGCAAGGCGGCCAGACGATCCACCGCTTCTTCAGCGGTGTTGGCGACAATAAAGTCTTCGGAACAAGGGTTCACGGGGCACCTTCCTGGCTGATCTCAATGGCTCTATCTTGCCCTGATCAGGCGCAATTGCGATAGCGCGACATCGCTTACTCGCGCACCATCAGCAGCGCCCGCAAATCCTCGGGCAGGGCCTGCGGCGTCAGCGGCCCGACCCGCCGTGTCCCGGGATTGCCCAGGGGATACAGGCCGAGCAACGAGCCCAGGCTACCGGGCACGCGCAGCAGTTGCGCGGCACATTCGGCCCAGTCGCGCTGCCGCCAGGCCCAGGCGAGCAGCCACAGATGGCTGCGCAGGTGCTCAAGGAACACCGACTGGCCTAGAATGTGCGCGCGCTCCAGGTGGTAAAGCTCGGCCGCGGGGCTTCGGCCGCGCTGCAGCCGGGCCTGCCGGTATTCATGCCAAAAGGCTTGCTGACGGTTCATTGCCGGACTCCTCTGCATCGATTCGCGGCCAGTCTGCAACTGCGGGGCCGCCCCCAGGTCAAGCACCAACGGCTAATCTGTTCAACAGCCCACTCCCAAGGATCACGGAATGCTGCGCCTACCGATAATCGGCCTGTTTGGCCTGCTGCCCGCGCTACTGGCCGCCGCCGAGCTGGACGGCCACTACCTCGCCCGCCTGGACGGCCAGCCGGCCGAGATGATCCTGCGCAGCCAGGGCCAGCAGGTCGAAGGCGAATATGTGGAGCGCAACAACCTGCGCCTGAACATCAGCGGCCGCTTTGACGGCCAGTCACTGACGGCGCAGATCAGCGAGCCGGGCTCGGGCTTGCTGATCGCCAACATGAATGCCAACTACGCCAACGGCATGCTCAATGTGCGCATTGCCGCCCGCAGCCCACGCAGCGGCGAGGTGCTGGAGCGCGAGGCGCTGTTCCACCGGCAGACCCACAGCCCGCAGACCGCAGCGGCAGAGGCGCAGAAACAGCCTCGCGACCCGGCACTGGTCGGCACCTGGGTGCACGAGCAACAGATCAATAGCGGCGCAGCCAGCTTCGCCGCCATGAGCACCCAGATGATCCTGCAACTGAGCGCCGACGGCCGCGTGTCGCAGTGGACCCGCAGCGTCGCGGGCGGCGCGGACTGGCACCACGACAGCCCCGGCGAATTGCAATACAGCGGCCGCTGGCAGAATGTCGATGGCCTGCTGATGGTGCAGCTGCAAGGCCACAGCGACTACCAGCCCGCCGCCCGTTATCACTTTAGCGAGCAGTATCTGGTGACCGACAGCAATACCGGCAAGCTGATCTGGCAGAAGCGCTGAGCCCGCCGAAAAACCGGCCCCCGCCCTCAGAGCCCAGCCGGCGAGCTGCGCGCCACCAGCGCCTCGACGTCGATGCCGCGCGGCAGAGTGCCGTAGACCCGTCCGCCCTGGCCGCCCAGGCGGCTGGCAATAAAGGCGTCGGACACCACCGCGTTGCCCGCCTCCAGCAGCAGCTTGGCCTGCAACGCCAGGGCCACGTCTTCGGTGAGCTGGCGGGCGCGGTACTGGATATCGGCGGTGTCGCGGAAATCCGCCTGCAGCTTGGCGATATGCGCTTGCACACGCGCATCGCCATGGCCGTCGCCCAGCTCATGGAACAGCGCATCGAGTACGCCGGGCTCCTTGGACAGGGCGCGCAGCACGTCCAGGCATTGCACGTTGCCCGAGCCTTCCCAGGTCGAGTTGACCGGTGCCTCGCGGTACAGCCGCGGCAGGATGCTGTCCTCGACATAACCGGCACCGCCCATGCACTCGGCGGCCTCGTTGATCATGGCCGGCGCACGTTTGCAGATCCAGTATTTGCCCACGGCGGTGACCAGGCGGGCGAACTTGTCTTCCTGTGGGTCTGCGGGGTTGTCCAGGGCCTTGCCCATGCGCAGGGTCAGGGCCAGTGCCGCCTCGCTTTCCAGAGCCAGGTCGGCCAGCACGTTCTGCATCAGCGGCTGTTCGCTGAGCAGCCGGCCGCTCACCTGGCGATGGACGCAGTGGTGGGCGGCCTGGGTCAGGGCCTGACGCATCAGGGCGCTGGAGCCGATCATGCAGTCGAAGCGAGTCAGCGCGACCATCTCGATAATGGTCGGCACACCGCGACCTTCGTCACCGACCATCCAGGCCAGGGCACCGCGAAACTCCACCTCACTGGAGGCGTTCGACCAGTTGCCCAGCTTGTTCTTCAGGCGCTGGATATAGAACTCGTTGCGCGTGCCGTCCGGGCGGTGGCGCGGCAGCAGAAAGCAGGTCAGGCCCTTGTCGGTGTGGGCCAGGGTCAGGAAGGCGTCGCACATGGGAGCCGAGCAGAACCATTTATGGCCGACCAACTCGTAGGCCTGGCCTGGGCCGCCGAGGCCCACCGGATAGGCGCGGGTGGTATTGGCACGCACATCGGTGCCGCCCTGCTTTTCAGTCATGGCCATGCCAATGGTCGCGCCGTTCTTCTGCTCGATCGGCAGGTTGCGCGGGTCATACTGCTTCGAAAGGATTTTCGGCAGCCAGATCTCGGCAAGATTCGGCTGCAGCTTCAACGCTGGCACGCTGGCGAAGGTCATGGTCAACGGGCAACCGCTGCCGGCCTCGGCCTGGCTGTGCAGATAGCTCATGGCGGCGCGGGCCACCTGGGCACCTGGCTGCGGTTCGGTCCAGGGCATGGACGGCAGCCCATGTTCGATGGCCGCGCTCATCAGCTGATGATAGGCCGGGTGGAACTCCACCAGATCGAGGCGATGACCATAACGGTCGTGACTCTTGAACAGCGGTTTGTTCTCGTTGGCGAGAAAACCCGCCGCCATCAGTTCACCGCCTGCCAGGGCCCCGTAGGCCTCCAGGCGCTGTTCGGCCCAGCCGCCGCCGAAACGCTTGGTCCACTCCTGCAGGGGCAGGTCGAGGCGGTACAGGTTGGCCCCGTCGAGCGGCGGCACCTGATTGAACACTTCATGGGTTTCGGCGTACTGACTGGCATTCATGGCTGCGGCTCCTTGGTGCCAATGGCACCTAGACAGAAGGTGACAAGTGCCTGGCTGACGTCCTCCAGGCTCGGTGCGGGATAACCGGCTTCGCGGGCGGCGCGGGCCGGTGGCGATAGCGGGCCGACCAGGGCTTCGGCAATGGCCCCGACCAGACAGGCGGCGACCAGATGACTCGGTTGCGGCGGGAACAGGCCCTGGGCGACGCCCTCGTCGAGCAGCTCGACGAACAGCTCGGCATACGCTTCACGGTAGCGCAGGCGCTGCTCATCGACTTCGGGCTCCACCGGTTCGGCGATCAGGGCAAAGGCCAGCTGGCGGCTCTGCCAGGCCCGCGCCGCAAAGCCCCGCAGCCCCGCGGCGAGGCGCTCGGGCGGACGCCCCGGCGAGCCCAGGATCAGCGCCAGGGCCGCCACTTCACGCTGACTGGCCAGGGCAAACACCTCGGCGGCCAACTGACCCTTGTTGCGAAAGTGCCGATACAGGCTGCCGGTGGCGACGCCTGCGGCATCGGCCAGGGCCTGCATGGTCAGGGCGGCGAACCCGCCCTCGACCACCAGTGCCAGGGCGCAGGCGAGGATGCGTTCACGCAGGGCCTGGTCGCGGTCGAGACGCAGGGCGGTGGTGCGATAAGCCATGATCTGAATCCTGATTCACTATTGTTCAAGTGAATCAGGATTCAGCGTTTGGCTAAAGGGCGATTCCGGGCACAACAGCAGGCATATTGGCCAGCTACTGGCGTATATCGCCTGGAGGCTGCACAGGGCTAGGCCTCGCGGCAGAGCACCCAGTCATGCAACAGACGGCGCAACTGCTCGAATTTAACCGGTTTGGCCAGGTAGTCGCTCATCCCTGCAGCCAGGCAGCGCTCGCGATCACCGCTGTGGCTATGGGCCGTGATCGCGAGCACCGGCACCTCGGCGCAGCCCGGCAGGTTGCGCAGCGCCCGGCAGGTGGCGAAACCATCCATCAGCGGCATCTGGCAATCCAGCAGGATCGCGTCGACCGGCTCGTTACGCAGCAACTCCAGGGCCTCGGCACCGTTGTCGGCGGTGCGCACCTGGTAACCCAGCTTGAGCAGCATGCCGCGGGTCACCAGCTGATTGATCGCATTGTCCTCCACCACCAGCACCCGGCACTGTTGCGGCTGGCGCAGCGCCGGCGCATTCACAGGCCGCGGCACGGCCGCCTGCGCCGGAGCCTGCACCGGCAGGGCCAGCGGCACTTCGAGGCGGAAGCGGCTGCCCTGCCCCGGCTGCGACTCATGGCTGAGGTTGCCGCCAAGCAGGTCGACCAGTTGCCGGCAGATCGCCAGGCCGATACCCAGGCCGCCGTATTCGCGGGTCATGGAGCCGTCCAGTTGCTGGAAGCGCTGATACAGGCGCACGTCCGGCGGTGTCGCGAAGCCCACGCCGCTGTCCACCACCTCGATGCACAGCGGCAGGTTGTCGGAGCCGTTGCCCACCCGGCTGACCCGCAACTGCACCGCACCATGACTGGTGAACTTGATCGAGTTATCGAGCAGGCAACCCAGGCTCTGCGCCAGCTTGCCGGCGTCCCCTTCCAGGGTATCGGGCAGGCTTTCATCCAGCTGCAGCTCGAAGCGCAGGCCCTTGTCCTCGGCGCGCGGCGCATACTGCGCGCGCAGGCCGTCGAACAGGCCGCGCAGGCTGAAGGGCTCGCGCCGCGGGTAGAGCTTGCCGGCCTGCAGCTCGGTCAGGGTGAGGATGTCGTTGACCATGCGCATCATGTCCCGCGCCGAGCTGGCCGCGGTCTTCTGGTACTGCGCCAGCTCGCCGTCGAGGCGGACCATCTGCATCAGTTCCAGCGAGCCGATCACCCCGTTCATCGGCGTGCGCAGCTCATGGGTGAGGGTGGCGAGAAATTCGTCCTTGAGCCGGTTGTTGTTGGCCAGCTCCTGGTTCAATGCCTCCAGTTCGAGCCCGGCGTCATGCAGGATGCGCGCGCGCTCCTCCTTCATCGCATTGATCCGGTCGGCCAGGGCCAGGGACAGCAGGCCGACCTCCAGGGCCGAGCCGATCTGGCTGGCATACATGGTCAGGAAGATATTCGGCAGATAGCCCAGCACCATCAGGGTGTTGATCGCCCCACCGGCGAGGAAGGCGCTCCAGGCGATGATGAAGTAGCGCGCCACGCGCATGCCGCGCAACCAGGCCAGCACCCCGGCGACGAAGATCACCACGGTAAAGGTCAGCGCCAGGAACGTGGCCAGACGCAGGGCCAGCGCATAGCTGACCGTCACCGCCAGCACCATCACCCCGGCACCGCAGGCCATCATCACCAGCAGGATGCGGTCGACCCAGGGGCTGTGCTCGGCGGTATGCAGAAAGCTGCGGGCGAACTGGCAACCGAACAGCGCCGCCGAGCCGATCAGGAAGGGGGTGGCGGCATTCGCCCACCAGGGGTTATTGGGCCAGAAATACTCGATCCCGGCACCATTGACCGAGACCTGGTAGAGGCCGAACGAGGCGATATAGAAGATGTAATACAGGTAGCTGGTGTCGCGCACGCTGAGAAAGATAAACAGGTTGTAGATCAGCATCACCAGCAGCACGCCATAGATGATGCCCAGCACATAGATCCGCGCCGGCTGCTCTTCCAGATAGGCATTCGGGGCCCAGAGCGTCAGGGGGGCCTGGATCGACCCCTGACTCTGCAGGCGCAGGTAGATGCGCTGCGGCTGGTTCGGCGGCAGCTTGAGCTCGAACAGGTAGTTGTGCTGTTTGATCTCCCTGCTGGCAAACGGCAGCGCGTCGCCGGTGCGCTGGGCCAGGCGGAAACCGCCCTCGGGCGCGGGCAGGTAGAGTTCCAGATGATCCAGGGGCGGGTACGCCAGCTCCAGCAACCAGGGTTGCACGCCCTCCAACTGCACCGGCTGATAATGCAGGTCGAGCCGCAACCAGAACACCGAACGCGAGTAGCCTGCATTCAGCACCGTCTTGTCATGCGGGCGAAAACTGGCCTGCAGCGCCGGCGAGGTAATGTCCTCGATGCTGGCATCGCCGCGGACATCCTCGAATACCGACATGGCCTTGCCGAGCGGCAGGCTGCGGGTGGTTTCGTCGAACACCGAAGCCCCGGCCAATCCCGGCAGCAGCATAAAGAGACAGAGAAGGATGTAGTGCATGCAGCTCAGCCAGAGTAAGCCAGCAACGCCTAAGAGCGCCGCCGGAACGGTGTATTCGGATGAATGGCACTCTAGCATAGGCATTTGCGCCAGAGCCTCAGAGAAAACCTCAACCGAGCAGACTTCTTCAGCACTGCCCGCGCCAACAGCGGGCGCTGCACAGGTCGTCTGCCCGGGCGCTTTCCTGCCGTTGCGGGGTCTGCAAGCGCCGGTTTGGTGGTAAGCTCGCGCACCATGAAAACGCCTACTTCTCGCCCCGTAGTGCTGTGCCTGTCCGGTCACGACCCCAGTGGGGGTGCCGGCCTGCAAGCCGATATCGAAGCCCTGCTCGCCCAGGGCTGTCATGCCGCCCCCACCGTCACCGCGCTGACCGTGCAGGACACGGTGAATGTCTCCGACTTCCGCGTGCTCGACCGCGCCTGGGTACTGGCCCAGGCCAATGCGGTGATCGCCGACCTGCCGATCGCGGCGGTCAAGCTGGGCATGCTCGGCTCGGTCGAGATGGTCGACACCGTACTCGAGATCATGCAGCGCCTGCCGGGCATTCCCCTGGTCTGCGATCCAGTGCTGCGCGCCGGCGGCGGCGGCGCGCTGGGCAAGGATGAAGTCGGCTATGCCATGCGCGAACGGTTGTTCGCCGTCTCGACCATCGCCACGCCGAACCTGCCGGAAGCGCGCATCCTTGCCGAACTGCCGGACGGCAGCGCCGATGAGTGCGCCGAAAAGCTGCTGCCCCACATCCAGCACCTGCTGATCACCGGCGGCCACGGCGACGAGCACGAAGTGCACAACCGCCTCTACAGCCGCGACGGCAGCCGTCACACCTTCGTCTGCCAGCGCCTGCCCGGCAGCTACCACGGCTCCGGCTGCACCCTGGCCAGCACCCTGGCCGGTCGCCTGGCCCTGGGCCAGGAACTGGTCAGCGCCGTGCAGTTCGCCCTCGACTACACCTGGCGCACCCTGCGCGACGCCGAACAGCCTGGCCACGGCCAGTACATTCCGCGCCGCCTGCCGCTGGATGCTTATTAATAGAAAGCAGCTGATGGAGCGCTCCCAATGAAACTGCGTGGCCTGTATGCCATCACCGACAGCGAATTGCTCAAGGGCAAGCTGCTGCCCTATGTCGAAGCGGCCCTCAAGGGCGGCGCGACGCTGCTGCAATACCGCGACAAGTCGACCGACGACGCCCGCCGCCTGCGCGAAGCCGAGACCCTGCGCGAGCTGTGCAACCGCTATGGTGCTGCGCTGATCATCAACGACGACGCCGAACTGGCCGCCCGCCTCGGTGTAGGCCTGCACCTGGGGCAAACCGACGGTTCGCTGTCCGTCGCCCGCGCCCTGCTCGGACGCAAGGCGATCATCGGCGGCACCTGCCACGCCCAGCTCGAGCTGGCCGAGGCCGCCGCCAGGGAAGGGGCCAGCTATGTCGCCTTCGGTCGCTTCTTCAACTCCAACACCAAGCCCGGCGCACCGGCCGCCTCGCTCGAACTGCTGGCGGCGGCAAAAGCCAAGGTCAACCTGCCGATCGTCGCCATTGGCGGCGTGACCCTGGACAACGCCCCCGCCCTGATCGCCCACGGTGCCAGCATGGTCGCGGTGGTCCACGGCCTGTTCGCGGCCGACTCGGCCAGCGAGGTCGAGCGGCGCGCCCGCGCCTTTAGCGACCTGTTCACCACTGATTAATATCGATTGAGGGCGACCCGGCTCGCCCCGACTCCTAGCTTGAGAGGCCCAGCCATGTCCCGTTCCGAAATTTTGTTCACTCACGCGCAGAAGCACATCCCCGGCGGCGTCAACTCGCCGGTGCGCGCCTTCAAGAGCGTCGGCGGCACCCCGTTGTTCTTCAAGCACGCCGAAGGTGCCTACGTCACCGACGAGGACGACAAGCGCTATGTGGACTACGTCGGCTCCTGGGGCCCGATGATCCTCGGCCACGGCCACCCGGACGTGCTCGATGCGGTGCGCCGCCAGCTGCAGCACGGCCTGTCCTATGGCGCGCCGACCGCCATGGAAACCGAGATGGCCGACCTGGTCTGCGCCATGGTGCCGTCGATGGAGATGGTGCGCATGGTCAGCTCCGGCACCGAGGCGACCATGAGCGCCATCCGCCTGGCCCGCGGTTTTACCGGCCGTGACAGCATCATCAAGTTCGAAGGCTGTTACCACGGCCACTCCGACAGCCTGCTGGTGAAAGCCGGCTCCGGCCTGCTGACCCAGGGCGTACCAAGCTCGGCGGGGGTGCCGGCGGCCTTCGCCAAACACACCCTGACCCTGCCGTTCAACAACATCGACGCGGTCGCGCAGATGCTCGGCGAAGTCGGCAACGAAGTGGCCTGCATCATCGTCGAGCCGGTGGCCGGCAATATGAACTGCGTGCCGCCGGCCCCGGGCTTTCTCCAAGGCCTGCGCGAGCAGTGCGACAAGCATGGCGTGGTGCTGATCTTCGACGAGGTGATGACCGGTTTCCGCGTCGCCCTCGGCGGTGCCCAGGCCCATTACGGTGTGACCCCGGACCTGACCACCTTCGGCAAGATCATCGGTGGCGGCATGCCGGTCGGCTGCTTCGGCGGCAAGCGCGAAATCATGTCCTGCATCGCCCCGCTCGGCCCGGTCTACCAGGCCGGCACCCTGTCCGGTAACCCGCTGGCCATGGCCGCCGGCCTGACCACCCTCAAGCTGATCAGCGCGCCAGGCTTCCATGCCGCCCTCAGCGACTACACCAGCCTGATGCTGCAAGGCCTGCAGGAGCGCGCCGATGCCGCCGGCATCCCGTTCGTCACCACCCAGGCCGGTGGCATGTTCGGCCTGTATTTCAGTGGGGCCGACGATATCGTCACCTTCGACGACGTGATGGCCAGCGATGCCGAGCGCTTCAAACGTTTCTTCCATCTGATGCTGGATGGCGGCGTATACCTGGCCCCGAGCGCCTTCGAAGCCGGTTTCACCTCTATCGCCCACGGCGAAACCGAGCTGCAGATCACCCTGGACGCCGCCGAGCGCGCCTTCGCCGAGCTGAAGAAGGCCTGATGCAGTACAGCACCGCACTGTCCGATGGCCTGCTAGCCCTGGCCTGCCTGGCCTGCGCCGTGGCTATCGGCACAGCCCGCAGGCGCTATGGCGAAGGCGACCAGCCGGCGCTGTTCTGCGCCCTGCTGGGCTTTCTGCTGCCGGCCGCAGCCGCGGCGGTCGGCGTGATGCGCTACGGCGTCGACCTCAACTGGCAGGCCGCGCACCTGTGGCTAAGCCAGGCCAGCAGCTTTCTCGCCCTGCCGCTGCTGGGGGCCGCGGCCCTGGCCTTGGCTCGCGGTTGGGCCTGGAGCCGGCCGAACTGGGGCCGCATCGTGCTCGGCCTGTGCGCCTTTTTCGAGCTGTTCCGGCAGATGAACCTGCTCGACGACTACCGTCTGCTGCTCAACCTGGCGACCCTGCTGCTGATTCTCTATGCCGGCGCGGTGCAATGGCCACGCCGTCTGCCCGTCGCCGCGGCGGCGGGGGTCGTCGGCCTGTTTCTGCTGGCGGGGCTGGCAGTCGGCACCGAGGGCTTTATCGGCCCGCTACGCCGCGTCGACCTGTTTCACGGCCTGCTTACACCGGCTTATCCGTTGCTGGCCTGGCTGCTGCTGAGCCTGCCGGGCAGCGCCAAAACAGCTGACCTGGGAGAAAACCCGGTAAAGACTTTGTAAGAACGCCGCTGCTTATTTCATAATGTGACGGCCGACGCGCTTCGTCGGCCAGGCACACCGCCTGCTCTGCACTCGAGGTAAATGGACTTTCATGAAACGCACCGGCCGCACCCTGTCCCTGGGCTGCCTGTTGCTCCTGCTCCCCCTGCTCGCACTGGCGGGAGGCAATACCCTGCTGATTCCTGCGCCCGGCAGTTGCTCGCTGAATACCGCCCCCGAAGACCTGCCCGACGCCCTCGCGGCCTGCCAGCAAGCCGCGCAGAACGGCGACCTGCAGGCCGAGTACGAGCTGGGCGAGTTCTATTACGACGGCAAGCGCACCGAGCGCGATCTGGACCAGGCACTTAAATGGTTCGAACTGGCCTCGCTGCAAGGCCACGCCCAGTCGCAATACCGCCTGGGCATGATGTTCTTCCGCGGCGAAGGCGTGCCGGCGAACAACGTCCAGGCCTATATCGTGCTGAAGATGGCGGCAGTGAATGGCTCGGACGAGGCCATGGACAGCGCCGACCTGATTGCCGCGCAGATGCCGCGAGAAGAACTGGAAATCGCCAGCCAGATACTCGGGCAGATCTTTCGCAGCTACCTGCTGGAGCTGCAGAACGCCGACACCCTCACCTCGCCTTTCGCGCCGCTGCCCTGATTCAGGCCGGTTGCGGCCAACACCGCGGGATGGGTTGAGCGAAGCGATACCCATCATTTCGCCGCATGGGTATCGCAGGCTCACCCCATCCTACAACCTAAAACTGCTTATTTATCCGGCATCGGCATGGGGAAGGGCATGACATTGCCGCCACCCTTGGCCTCGCTGATCTTCGGCGTACCCAGGCGCTCCACCTCGTCGATGCGAATCACCGCATGCATGGGGATAAAGCTGCGCACCACGCCGTCGAACTGGGCCTTGAGCTTTTCTTCGCTGGGGTCGACCACCACCTGGGTGCGCTCACCGAAGACGAACTCCTCCACTTCCAGGAAGCCCCACAGATCGCTTTGAAAGATCTGTTTGGCGTACATCTCGTACACCTGACCCTGATTGAGGAAGATCACCTTGTAGATAGGCTCGCGTTTGCTCATGGCTATGCAGTTCGCACCGGGGGGTTAATTTGGGAGGGCGCAAATCATAGCATAGCCGCCGGACAGGCAACGCTAGGAAGCCAGCCACTTGGCCTCTATAATGCGCGGTTCTTCGATCCCCCTTGTTGAGCGCGCATGACCAAGAAGCTTTATATCGAAACCCACGGTTGCCAGATGAACGAGTACGACAGCTCGCGCATGATCGACCTGCTGGGCGAACATCAAGCCCTGGAAGTCACCGAGCGAGCGGCGGACGCCGATATCATCCTGCTCAACACCTGCTCGATCCGTGAAAAAGCCCAGGACAAGGTGTTCTCCCAGCTCGGCCGCTGGCAAAAGCTGAAGATTGCCAACCCGGACCTGGTGATCGGCGTCGGCGGCTGCGTGGCCAGCCAGGAAGGCGCGGCGATCCGCGACCGCGCGCCCTATGTCGACGTGGTCTTCGGCCCGCAGACCCTGCACCGCCTGCCGGAAATGATCGACGCCGCGCGCACCACCAAGATCGCCCAGGTCGATATCAGCTTCCCCGAGATCGAAAAATTCGACCGCCTGCCCGAACCTCGCGTCGACGGCCCCAGCGCCTATGTCTCGGTGATGGAAGGCTGCAGCAAGTACTGCACCTTCTGCGTGGTGCCCTACACCCGCGGCGAAGAGGTCAGCCGCCCCATGACCGACGTGCTCGGCGAGATCATCCACCTGGCCGAACATGGCGTGCGCGAAGTCACCCTGCTCGGGCAGAACGTCAACGGCTACCGCGGCGCGACCCAGAGCGGGCAGATCGCCGACTTCGCCGAGCTGCTGTATGCGGTGGCGGCCATCGACGGCATCGACCGCATCCGCTACACCACCAGCCACCCGCTGGAGTTCTCCGACGCGCTGATCCAGGCCCACGCCGAGATCCCCGAGCTGGTGAAATACCTGCACCTGCCGGTGCAATCGGGTTCGGACCGCATTCTCGCGGCGATGAAGCGCAACCACACCGCGCTGGAATACAAGTCACGGATTCGCAAGCTGCGCGCCGCGGTGCCGGACATCCTGATCAGCTCGGACTTTATCGTCGGCTTCCCCGGTGAAACCGAGAAAGACTTCGAGCAGACCATGAAACTGGTCGAGGATGTCGGTTTCGACTTCTGCTACTCCTTCGTCTACAGCGCGCGCCCCGGCACCCCGGCCGCCGACCTGGCCGACGACACCCCGCTGGAGCTGAAAAAACAGCGCCTGGCCCTGCTGCAACACCGCATCACCCAGCAGGGCTTCGAAAACAGCCGACGCATGGCCGGCACCGTGCAGCGCATCCTGGTCAGCGACTACTCGAAGAAGGACCCTGGCATGCTCCAGGGCCGTACCGAGAGCAACCGGGTGGTCAACTTCCGCAGCGACAACCCGCGCCTGATCGGCCAGTTTGTCGATGTGCATATCGACGAAGCCATGCCCAACTCGCTGCGCGGCACCCTGCTCACCTAGCGCGCAGGCGCACCCGGGATCGAGCCCGCCGGCAATATCCGACAGCCGGCGCGGCACGGGCTACGGGCCAAGCCTGCGAGCGGAAATCAAATCCATATAAAGGCAATGCTAAAGTCGCAACAGTCCGAGCTTTCCCACGCGGACACCTAGCGCTATTCTTCGCCTCACTACCCAGCCGACTGGCGGCCATCAAACGACCTTGAACACACCCACAGAACCCCATCGTTTTATCCTTGAACCCTTTGAGGCGAGCCGCTTCGCTAACCTGTGCGGCCAACTCGACGAGCATCTGCGTTTGATCGAGCAGCGCCTGGGGATCGAAATCCGCAACCGCGGCAACCAGTTCGAGCTGATCGGCACGCCGGAGCAGACCACTTCCGCGGAGCAGCTGCTGCGCCGCCTCTATCGCGAAAGCAAGAACACCGAGCTCTCGCCCGATCTGGTCCACCTGTTTCTGCAGGAGTCCGGCGTCGAAGAGCTGGCCAACCCCATAGCCGAAGCCAGCGTCGCCCTGCGTACGCGCAAGGGCATGGTTCGCCCACGCGGGGTCAACCAGCAGCGCTACGTCAAGGCCATCCTCGAGCACGACATCAATTTCGGCATCGGTCCGGCCGGTACCGGCAAGACCTACCTGGCGGTGGCCTGCGCGGTGGACGCCCTGGAGCGCGAGCAGATCCGCCGCATCCTGCTGGTGCGCCCGGCGGTCGAAGCGGGCGAGAAGCTCGGCTTCCTGCCCGGCGACCTGTCGCAGAAGATCGACCCCTACCTGCGTCCGCTGTACGACGCGCTGTACGAAATGCTCGGCTTCGAGCAGGTGGCCAAGCTGATCGAGAAGCAGGTGATCGAGGTCGCGCCCCTGGCCTATATGCGCGGCCGCACCCTGAACAACAGCTTTATCATCCTCGACGAGAGCCAGAACACCACCCTGGAACAGATGAAGATGTTCCTCACCCGCATCGGCTTCGGCTCCACCGCGATCATCACCGGCGACATCACCCAGGTCGACCTGCCGCGCGGCACCAAGAGCGGCCTGACCCACGTCATCGACGTGCTGCGCGACGTGCCGGGCATCAGCTTCACCCACTTCAAGCCCAAGGACGTGGTGCGCCACCCCTTGGTCCAGCGCATCGTCGAGGCCTACGAGCGTTACGACGATCGGGTTCACGGCAAGCTGATCGACGAGTCGGACAACGGCAATGCTTGAACTGGACCTGCAACGTGCCAGCGACGCCGCCAACCTGCCGAGCGAGGCGCAGTTTCGCGCCTGGTGCGAGCTCGCCCTGCGCCAGCGTAGCGCCGACTCCGAGCTGACCATCCGCCTGGTCGACGAGCCCGAAGGCCGCGAACTCAACCACACCTACCGTCAGCGCGACTACGCCACCAATGTGTTGTCGTTCCCCGCCGATGTGCCCGACGAGCTGGGCGGCATCCCGTTGCTGGATATTCCGCTGCTCGGCGACCTGGTGATCTGCGTGCCGGTGGTCGCGCGAGAAGCGCTGGAACAGGCCAAGCCCCTGGAAGCGCACTGGGCCCACATGGTGATCCACGGCTGCCTGCACCTGCTCGGCTACGACCATATCGAGGACGAGGAGGCCGAGGAGATGGAAGCACTGGAACGAGAATTGCTCGCCGAACTGGGTCATGCCGACCCCTACGCCGACCACGAATAATCCCCACTACAGAAAATACAAAAGGTTCCCGAGTAACCACCATGAGCGAAGACCGATCGAGCAACGAGCAGAAGTCCTGGTTTAACAGACTGACCCAGGCTTTTGCTCATGAGCCGAAGAACCGCAAGGAATTGCTGGAAGTGCTGCGCGAAGCGCACCAGAACAAGCTGCTCGACAGCGAAGCACTGGCCATCGTCGAAGGCGCGATTCAGGTCGCCGACCTGCAGGTACGCGACATCATGGTGCCGCGCTCGCAGATGATGAGCATCAAGGCCAACCAGACGCCCAAGGAATTCCTGCCCTCGATCATCGAAGCCGCGCACTCGCGCTATCCCGTGGTCGGCGAGGCCCTCGACGATGTCATCGGCATCCTCCTGGCCAAGGATCTGCTACCGCTGATCCTTTCCGGCGAACAGCCCAACTTCAATATCAAGGACCTGCTGCGCCCGGCCACCTTCGTGCCCGAATCCAAGCGCCTCAACGTGCTGCTGCGCGAGTTCCGTGCCAACCACAACCATATGGCCGTGGTCATCGACGAGTACGGCGGCGTCGCCGGCCTGGTGACCATCGAGGACGTGCTCGAGCAGATCGTCGGCGACATTGAGGACGAGCATGACGTCGAGGAAGACAGCTACGTCAAACCGCTGCCCTCGGGCGACTTCCTGGTCAAGGCGCTGACCCCGATCGACAGCTTCAACGAGTCCTTCGACAGCGAGTTTTCCGATGACGAATTCGACACCGTCGGTGGCCTGGTGATGAGCGCCTTCGGCCACCTGCCCAAGCGCAACGAAGTCACCGACATCGGCGAATTCCGCTTCCGCGTGATCAGCGCCG
This sequence comes from Pseudomonas sp. EA_105y_Pfl2_R69, assembly GCF_963970915.1. Lineage (NCBI taxonomy): Bacteria > Pseudomonadati > Pseudomonadota > Gammaproteobacteria > Pseudomonadales > Pseudomonadaceae > Pseudomonas > Pseudomonas sp. EA_105y_Pfl2_R69. Next base: position 201,077 of record NZ_CAXAOO010000003.1, on the reverse strand, counting down.
ACAGCCGGCGCATTCACCTGCTGCGCCTGACGCCGCTGCTGCGCTAAGGCCCTGCGCGCCTTTGTAGGAGCCAGTTTGCTGGCGACCAGCGGCGAAGAGAGTCGCCTGCAAGAACTGGGCGTCCCCCTGGCTCCTACAGCGACTGCATCCGCCTTCCCCCCTTGCGCATTCCGCTCTACCCTTGCGCCACCCCAATCCAAGGATCTGCATGCAATGCACTGGATAACCCGAGCTGGCTGGCCCGGCAACCTGATCGCCCTGCTGGCGGGGGCCATCACTCCGCTGGCTCTGGCCCCTTATGACCTCTGGCCGCTGGCCCTGCTGTCCATCGCCCTGTTCTACCTCGGCCTGCGCGACCTCAGCCCGCGCCAGGCGGCGCTGCGCGGCTGGTGCTACGGCTTCGGCCTGTTCGCCGCCGGCACCAGCTGGGTCTACGTCAGCATTCACGATTACGGCGCGGCCTCGCCGCCCCTGGCCGCCTTCCTCACCCTGCTGTTTGTCGCCGGCCTCGGCCTGCTGTTCGCCCTCTGCGCCTGGGTCTGGACCCGCTGGCTGCGCCGGGTGGAAGCGCCGCTGGCCGACGCCCTGGCCTTCGCCGCCCTGTGGCTGACCCAGGAAGCCTTCCGCAGCTGGTTCCTCACCGGTTTCCCCTGGCTCTACGCCGGCTACAGCCAGCTCGACGGCCCCCTGGCCGGCCTGGCCCCGGTCGGCGGCGTCTGGCTGATCTCCCTGGTTCTGGCCCTGAGTGCCGCACTGCTGGTCAACCTGGCGCAACTGCGCACGCGCAAGGCCTTTCTCGCCACCGGCATGCTCTTGCTGCTGGCCCCCTGGATCGCCGGCCTGGCCCTCAAGGGGCACGCCTGGACCCAACCCGCCGGCGCACCCATGACGGTGGCCGCGGTGCAGGGCAATATCGAGCAGAACCTCAAGTGGGACCCGGCGCAGCTCAACGCACAGCTGGCGCTGTACCGTGACCTGAGCCTCAACGCCACGCCGACCGACCTGATCGTCTGGCCGGAAACCGCCGTACCCGTCCTCAAGGAACACGCCCTGGGCTACCTCGCGGCGATGACCGAATTTGCCAACCAGCGCCAAGCGGCGCTGATCACCGGGGTGCCGATCCGCCAGGCCAACGAACGCGGCGAGCTGCGTTATTACAACGCCATCAGCGTGGTCGGCCAGGGCAGCGGCGACTACCTCAAGCAGAAGCTGGTGCCCTTCGGCGAATACGTGCCGCTGCAGGAGGTGCTGCGCGGTCTGATCGCCTTCTTCGACCTGCCGATGTCGGACTTCGCCCGCGGCTCGGCCGAACAGCCGCTGCTGGAGGCGCATGGCTACCGGATCGCCGCCTATATCTGCTACGAGGTGGTCTACCCCGAGTTCGCCGCCGGGCTCGCCGCCCAGAGCGACCTGCTGCTGACCATCAGCAACGATACCTGGTTCGGCCGCTCCATCGGCCCGCTGCAGCACCTGCAGATGGCGCAGATGCGCGCCCTGGAGGCCGGCCGCTGGATGATCCGCGCCACCAACAACGGCGTCACCGCCCTGATCGATCCCTTTGGCCAGATCACCGAGCAGCTGCCACAGTTCGAACAGGGCGTGCTGTATGGCGAGGTAGTCCCCATGCAACAGCTGACGCCCTACCTCTACTGGCGCGGCTGGCCGCTGCTGATCCTCTGCCTGCTGCTGTTTGCCTGGGCCCTGCTGGCCAGCCGTATGGCCAAGACCCTGTAACAGCTGTAGCCCGCAGAAGCCTTGGCGCAATCCGGGATCGCGGCCCCGGACTGCGCCGCGCTCCGCAGTTTATCCGGGCTGCGAGCCGCCTTTGTTTGCCGCTTACTCCCGCCCATACACCCGGGGATACGCCCACAAACCAACGGCCTCGTTAAGCAACAGGCCGTTCTGCCAGAACGCCTTGCTTTCCGGCAACCAGCCGCCTCCCGGGCGGCTGGTTGCCGCGCCGAGAAAGCCCATGGGCGCGCTCAGCACCTGAAAGCCGACCTGCTCGAAACACCAGCGCGCCCTGGGCATATGCCAGGCCTGGGTGACCAGCAGGACCCGCTTGATGCCTTCTTTCTGCAGAATTTCAGCGCTGAAAGTCGCATTCTCCCAGGTGGTCCGGCTTAGTCCTTCCTGCCAGCGCACCCTGACCCCGTAATCGCGCGCCAGCACATCGGCCATCAACGCCGCCTCGCTGGGCGGCGCGCCGTAATGCAGCCCACCACTGATCAGCAGCGGCAGGCCGGAGGCTTTGGCCAGTCGCGCGGCATAGCGCACCCGCTCCAAGGCCATCAGGCTGGGCTGATCGCCGCCCCAGGCCGGGTCATTCTGCTCGCGCCCGCCACCGAGCACGACAATCGCCTGCGCCTGCTCGGCCAACCGGGGCCAGTGCAATTCGCCCAGGGCCGGCTCGCTTTCCAGCTGCCGCGCCGACCATTCCACCACCGCAGGCAGGCTCATCAGCCACAAGCCGCCCAGCGCCAGGCAGAAGCAGGCCGTCGCCAGCCGCGGGGCGCGCCGGCGCAACCACCAGGCGATCAGTAGCAGCAGCAGGAAAATACCCGGCGGCATCAGCAGTTGTTTGAGGATGTAGCGAATCGGCATCGGGCATCTCCAGGGGTGCCCAAAGCCTAACGGGGATTGCTCGCCCGGAACAGCTGCGACCCGCAGGTCCGGCACACCTGCACGCCCTGCCCGAGGTGGCTGCCGGCCAGAGTCCCGCAGAGCGCACAGCAGAGGCGCGGCGGGCGGCGCAGCAGCGGTTTGGGATTCGGCAATGAGACCACGACCTTCTGCCCTGGCCGAGCAACCTCGCGCCGCACCTGCATCTGTTCGATCTGCGCCATTTCCTGGGCCGCCGCATGCCAGCCGCGCAGCCACTCGAGGTCTCGATTGAGGTAGGCTCTGATCAGCTCCATTTCGGCCGCCGTCAGGTCCCGCAATTCTAGGTCCTGCGAGGCGGCGGCAGCCTGATCGCTCAGCCCGTCAGCCTCCTCCAGCGCCAGGGCTAAGCGTTGCAATAGCCGTTCGTAGAGTCCGCCGCCAGTTCCTGCCCGCCTTAATTCGCCCATCCATTCACCTCACGACGGGCCCCTTGAACGCAGCCCATATAACAAGCTTAGCGGCCCCCCTTCAAGCAGCGCCGCGCCGCGACAAACGGCGGTTCTGCGGGCCTTGCCGCCCGCTCGGCCGTGCAATCAGGGTTTCCCTCAGCAAGGGGGGGTCATGTATGCTACGGCGTTTTCCGCAAGCCCCTATTCTTAGCGCCGGTAGCCATGCACGAACAGTATCAGCCACGTGAAATCGAAGCCGCTGCGCAGTCCCACTGGGACTCGCAACAATCCTTTGTAGTGAGCGAGCAGCCAGGTAAAGAGACCTTCTACTGCCTGTCGATGTTCCCCTACCCGAGCGGCAAGCTGCACATGGGCCATGTGCGCAACTACACCATCGGTGACGTGATCGCCCGCTACCAGCGCATGCAGGGCAAAAATGTGCTGCAGCCCATGGGCTGGGATGCGTTCGGCATGCCGGCGGAAAACGCCGCGATGAAGAACAAGGTCGCGCCCGCCAAGTGGACCTACGAGAACATCGAGTACATGAAGACCCAGCTGAAAAGCCTGGGCCTGGCGGTCGACTGGTCGCGCGAAGTCACCACCTGCAAGCCGGACTACTACCGCTGGGAACAATGGCTGTTCACCCGCCTGTTCCAGAAGGGCGTGATCTACCGCAAGAACGGCACCGTCAACTGGGACCCGGTCGACCAGACCGTGCTGGCCAACGAGCAGGTCATCGACGGCCGCGGCTGGCGCAGCGGCGCGGTGATCGAGAAGCGCGAAATCCCCATGTACTACTTCAAGATCACCGCCTATGCGGAAGAACTCCTGAGTAGCCTGGACGACCTGGATGGCTGGCCGGAACAGGTCAAGACCATGCAGCGCAACTGGATCGGCAAATCCCGCGGCATGGAAGTCAGCTTCCCCTACGACCTGGCCTCGATCGGCAGCGAAGGCAAACTCAACGTCTTCACCACTCGCCCCGACACCCTGATGGGCGCGACCTATGTCGCCGTCGCCGCCGAGCACCCGCTGGCCACGCTTGCCGCGCAAGGTAACGCCGAGCTGCAGGCCTTTATCGACGAATGCAAAAGCGGCAGCGTCGCCGAAGCCGATATCGCCACCCAGGAAAAGAAAGGCCTGCCCACCGGGCTGTGCGTCGAGCACCCGCTGAGCGGCGAAAAACTGCCGGTGTGGGTCGCCAACTACGTACTGATGCACTACGGCGACGGCGCGGTCATGGCCGTGCCGGCCCACGACGAGCGCGACTTCGAGTTCGCCCATAAATACGGCCTGCCGATCAAGGCAGTGATCCGCACAGCCGCCGGCGACGAAACCCCGGCCCCCTGGCAGGACGCTTACGGCGAGCACGGCCAGTTGATCAACTCCGGCAAGTTCGACGGCCTGGACTTCCCAGGCGCGTTCGACGCCATCGAAGTCGCCCTGCTGGACAGGGGCCTGGGCAAGTCGCGCACCCAGTTCCGCCTGCGCGACTGGGGCATCAGCCGCCAGCGCTACTGGGGCTGCCCGATCCCGATCATCCATTGCGACAGCTGCGGCGACGTACCGGTACCGGAAGACCAGTTGCCGGTGGTGCTGCCCGAAGAGGTGGTACCCGACGGTGCCGGCTCGCCCCTGGCGCGCATGCCGCACTTCTACGAGTGCGCCTGCCCGACCTGCGGCGCGCCGGCCAAGCGCGAAACCGACACCATGGACACCTTCGTCGAGTCGTCCTGGTACTTCGCCCGCTACGCCTCGCCGCACTACACCGGCGGCATGGTCGATCCGCAAGCGGCCAACCACTGGTTGCCGGTCGATCAATATATCGGCGGTATCGAACACGCGATCCTGCACCTGCTGTATGCGCGCTTCTTCCACAAGCTGATGCGTGACGAGGGCCTGCTGTCCTCGGACGAGCCGTTCAAGAACCTGCTGACCCAGGGCATGGTGGTGGCCGACACCTACTACCGTGTACTGGAAAACGGCGGCAAGGACTGGTTCAACCCGGCCGACGTGGAAATCGAGCGTGACGCCAAGGGCAAGGTCATCGCCGCCAAGCTGAAAAGCGACGGCCTGCCGGTGGAGATCGGCGGCACCGAGAAGATGTCCAAGTCGAAGAACAACGGCGTCGACCCGCAAGCCATGATCGACGCCTACGGTGCCGACACCTGCCGCCTGTTTATGATGTTCGCCTCGCCGCCAGACATGAGCCTGGAATGGTCCGACTCCGGCGTCGAGGGCGGCAGCCGCTTCCTGCGCCGCGTCTGGCGTCTGGCCCAGACCCATGTCAGCCAGGGCTTGCCCGGTGCGCTGGACAAGGCAGCCCTGAGCGATAGCCAGAAAGAGGTGCGCCGCGCCATCCACCTGGCGATCAAGCAGGCCAGCGTCGATATCGGCCAGCACCACAAGTTCAACACCGCCATCGCCCAGGTGATGACCCTGATGAACGTGCTGGAAAAAGCCGCCCAGGAAACCGCACAGGATCGCGCTCTGCTCCAGGAGGGCCTGGAAAGCGTGGCCCTGCTGCTGGCCCCGATCACCCCGCATATCAGCCACCAGCTGTGGCAGGAACTGGGCCACCAGGGCGCGATCATCGACGCCCAGTGGCCGCAGGTCGATGACGCGGCGCTGGTACAGGACAGCCTGACCCTGGTGATCCAGGTCAACGGCAAGCTGCGCGGGCAGATCGACGTGCCGGCCAGCGCCAGCCGCGAGGAAATCGAGGCGGCCGCACGGGCCAACGAGAACGTGCTGCGCTTTACCGAAGGCCTGAGCATCCGCAAGGTCATCGTGGTGCCGGGCAAGCTGGTTAACATAGTCGCCAACTAATTACGTACGGCGCGCCGCAAGACTCGCCAAGGGGATAACAAAGATGATCAAACGGAATCTGTTGGTAATTGGCCTGGCCACCCTGCTCGGCGCTTGCGGCTTTCAGTTGCGCGGCACCGGCAGCGCGGCGGCAGACTTTGCCCTCGGCGAGCTGGCCGTGAGCGCGCGCAACGCCCATGGCGAAACCGTGCAGGAACTGCGTGAAGTGCTGCAGAACAGCGGCGTACGGGTCTACCCGGGGGCTCAATACCAGCTGGTGCTGAGCAACGAACAAGAGAGCCGCCGCGCCGCCAGCTTCACCAGCTCGGCCCGTACCGCCGAATATGAGCTGACCAACACCCTCGAATACGAGATTCGCGGCAGCAAGAACCTGCTGCTGCTCAGCAACAAGCTGGAAGCCCAGAGCTACTACACCCAGGATGGCAACAACCTGGCTGGCGGCGATCAGGAAGCCCAGCAGGCGCGCAATGAAATGCGCCGCGAGCTGATCCAGCAACTGGTGCAGCGCCTGCAGCAGGTCACGCCGCAGCAGCTGGAGCAACTGCAGCAGACCGCCGAAGCTCAGGCCGAGGCCGAAGCGCAGGCCCTGGAAGCGGCGCGCCAGCAGCGTGCGGCGCAACCCCAGCAGTCGCCCGTGCAACTGCCGATCCCCGCCCAGTAAGCGCGCCGGGCCGCCCAGGCGGCCCGACTGTCGGCAACCAATGAAACTCAACCCCGCACAACTCGGCAAACACCTGCAGGGCAACCTGGCCCCGGTGTATGTGGTCAGTGGCGACGAGCCCCTGCTCTGCCAGGAAGCCTGCGATGCCATCCGCAGCGCCACCCGCCAGCAAGGCTTCAGCGAGCGCCAGGTGTTCAACGCCGACGCCAGCTTCGACTGGGGCAATCTGCTCCAGGCCTGCGCCAGCATGTCGCTGTTCGCCGACAAACGTCTGCTGGAACTGCGCCTGCCCAGCGGCAAGCCCGGCGACAAGGGCGCAGCCGCCCTGCTCGAATACCTCAAGCGCCCCGCCGATGACACCGTGCTGCTGATCAGCCTGCCCAAGCTCGACGGCAGCGCGCAGAAGACCAAATGGGGCAAGGCGCTGATCGAGGGCGCGCAGACCCAGTTCCTGCAGATCTGGCCGGTGGACGCCCACCAGCTGCCGCAATGGATTCGCCAGCGCCTGGCCCAGGCCGGCCTCAGCGCCAGCGCGCCAGCCGTGGAGATGATCGCCGTGCGGGTGGAAGGCAACCTGCTGGCCGCCGCCCAGGAAATCGAAAAGCTCAAGCTGCTGGCCGACGGCAGCCAGATCGATGTCGACACCGTGCATGCCGCGGTGGCCGACAGCGCCCGTTTCGATGTGTTCGGCCTGATCGACGCCATCCTCAATGGCGAAGCCGCCCATGCCCTGCGCATGCTCGACGGCCTGCGCGGCGAAGGCGTCGAGCCGCCGGTGATTCTCTGGGCCCTGGCCCGGGAGCTCCGCCTGCTGGCCAATATCGCCCAGCAGTACAGCCAGGGCATCCCTCTGGACAAGGCCTTCAGCTCCGCGCGGCCGCCGGTCTGGGACAAGCGCCGCCCCCTGGTCAGCAAAGCTCTGCAGCGTCTATCCGCGGCGCGCTGGGCCGCCCTGCTGCAGGATGCCCAGCATATCGATGCGCAGATCAAGGGCCAGGCGGCCGGCGACCCGTGGCGCGGCCTGAGCCTGCTGAGCCTGACCATGTGCGGCCAGCGGCTAGGGCTGGCCAGCGACAATAGCCTCTAGCGGGCCGCTGAAAACCACCGGCGTTTCTCACCTGTTTGCCCCGCCAGAGGCTGTTACTGGCGTAGCGCCTTGCCTTGTCGGCCTCGCCTACATTTTCAACGGACTGCTAAAGCGCCGCCCACTGGACATTTTTTAACCAGACGCTCATCATCCCCTCGCCGCAACCTCTGCGGTGGCAAATGAGGATAGAGCATGGCCAAGAAACGCAAAGCGCCCCCGAACAGGGCCAAATCCCTGGTCGCCCAACCCCTGTTCCGCTGTCGCCAGGAACAGCCGGGCAAAGGCAAAGGCAGCTACCGCCGCGAAGCCTCCCAGCAAAACTGGGAGGCTTCATCCGTTCTGGCCGCCTGAAACTGCGCTGCAGCCGCCTATGGCCTCATTCATGCTAAGGTAGCGGCCTGCAAAATGTGCCGAGACCACCATGCCTTACCTGCTTCTTCGCGGCGTGCTCCACACCGCCTCAGCCTGCATCTTCCTGCTCCTGACCGCCTGTGCCGAAGCCCCCGCGCAGTCGCTGTCGACGGCCCCGACCCCGGCCCCGGCCCCTACCGCCACGGCAATCCCCAGCCCGGTAATCGCGGCCATCAGTCGCCCGCTGCTGAGTTTCGAGGAATGGCGCAGCCTGCTGCGCAGCGATGCCATCGCCGCCGGTATCGATGCCGAGCTGTTCGACCGCACCTTCGCCGGCATTACCCTTGATCCCAAAATCATCGCCGCCGACAACAGCCAGCCGGAGTTCACCCGCCCGGTGTGGGAATACATCGACGGTGCCGTTTCCGTCTCGCGCGTCGCCCAGGGTCGCCTGCTCAAGGCACAGCATCGACCGACCCTGAAAGCCATTCGCAGCACCTATGCCGTGGACCATGAGGTACTGATCGCCATCTGGGGCATGGAGAGCAATTACGGCAGCAATATCGGCAGCCATAACGTCATCCGCTCCCTGGCGACCCTGGCCTACGACGGCCGCCGCCAGGTATTCTGGCGCAGCCAGTTGTTGGCCGCCCTGCAGATCCTGCAAGCCGGCGACGGCCCTGCGCAGGGGCTGATCGGCTCTTGGGCGGGAGCCATGGGCCAGACCCAGTTCATGCCGACCACCTTCAGTCAGCATGCCGTGGATTTTGACGGCGACGGCCGCCGCGACCTGTGGAGTTCCGCCCCCGACGCCCTGGCCTCCGCCGCGCACTATCTGCAAGCCTCGGGCTGGGATAACGGCCAACCCTGGGGCTTCGAAGTGAACCTGCCGCAGGGCTTCGATTACGCCCTGGCCGATCCGGAAGTACGCCGCAGCCTGGCGCAATGGCGTGCCCTCGGGGTCAACCCGGTCAGAGCCATCGACGCCAACGAGCAAAACCTGGCGACGCTGTTCCTGCCTGCCGGTCACCGCGGCCCGGCCTTCCTGCTGCTGAACAACTTCCGCAGCATCCTCAAGTACAACAACTCGACCTCCTACGCCCTGGCCATCGGCTTGCTCAGCGATGCGCTGGACGGCAACCCCGGTGTGCAGGCCGCCTGGCCGCGCAACGACCGCCAACTGGGCCGCAGCGAACGCATCGAGCTGCAGGAACTGCTGACCCGCAAAGGCTACGAACTGGGGCCGGCAGACGGCATCATCGGGGCCAACACGCGCAAGGCGGTGCGCGCCTTCCAGCAGACCCTGGGGCAGCCCGCCGATGGCTACCCGACCCAGGAACTGCTGGTGCGCCTACGCGCCTCGCTGTAACCCTGCGACAGATGGCTATTCGGCCACGATCTCGCCCGAGCCGCCCATGGCCTCGGGCAGGTCGCGCTGCTTGGGCAAGCCGTCGCGCACCCGCAACACCGCCTCCTGATAGTGCACATGCAGCGCCGGCACATAGGCCAGTTGCGGCAATAGCGCGGCATAGACATCCACCAAGCCCATGCCCGGGTGGTCGGTGAACAGGTGGCCGCCGCAGCGCTTGCACCATTTGCGGCTACTGCCCGGCGTCTTGTTGTAGCAGTCGATATTGTCGGCACCGCGGGTCACGCTCAGCGCCTCGGGCGGCCACAGGCTGAAGGCATTGACCGGCCCTGCCGACCACTGCCGACATGACTGACAGTGGCAATAGCCCATTGCCACCGGCTCGCCGCTGACCGTGAATTCGACCGCACCGCAGAAGCAGCGGCCCTGGTAAAGCTGCTGGCTACTCATGCTTGCCCTCCTCTATATCGTTGTCCAGGCGCAGGCTTGTCGCCGGCGTCCGCAGCACCTGCAATTCGAAGATGTCGGCACGGGCGTAATGCCCGCTGACGTCGAAGGTGCGCCAGGCCGGTGCTACCTGGGCGACATCGATGTCGGCATACAGAATGCCTTCCTCGCGGTGCAACGGACCGGCCACCAGCCGGCCCATGGGATCGACCACCAGCGAATCGCCGTCATTGATCCACTCCTCTGGATCGGCAAACAGCTGCTCGCGGCCGGGGAAGTCCTCGGCAATGTCACTGCCGCGCAGCAGGGTGCCGCTGCCGAGCACCCAGCAGCGGCCTTCGAGGGCGATATGGCGCAGGCTGCCGATCCAGCTGTCGCCACTGTCGTAGGTCGGCGCGATGTAGATCTCCACACCCTGGGCATAGAGCGCGTAGCGTGCCAGCGGCATGTAGTTCTCCCAGCACAGCAGCATCCCCAGGCGGCCGACCGGGGTGTCCACCGTGCGCAGCCCCGCAGCATCGCCGGGCGCGTGCACCATGCGCTCGGGGTTGGTCGGCATCAGCTTGCGGTGGCGATTGAGCAGCGCGCCGTCGGCACCTATCACCACCACGCTGTTGTAGAGGGTGCCGCCGCCCTGGCGCCGCTCGCACTCATTGAGCCCACAGACCAGGGTAACGCCATGTTCGCGGGCCGCCTGGTACAGGGGATCGAGGTCCGCACTGGCGAGGTCCACGGCATTGGCCAGCAGCCGCCCATGCAGCTGACTCAGCAACGCGCCATCGCGCCCGGGGGCCAGACGCCAGATCCACGAGGGGTAACCGGGAATGAACAACTCGGGCAAGACCACCAGCGTGGCTCCCGCCGCCGCGGCTTCGGCAACCGACTGCACACCTCGCGCCAGGGTCGCGGCGCGATCGAGCAGAACGGGGGGGCGCTGGATGATGGCAATCATGGTCATGATGCTCTCCTGTGCGGGACGCTATCGACTATCGACAGCCTCAGCCTGCGCCTGACGTATCGAGCAGACTAGTCCAGAATCTGAAGTGTTGAACTCCAGGCGTTCCAACGGTGGGAGCTCAGGATGGATGACAGCTACGGGCAATTCTGTACGGTCGCACGCGCCGCCGAGGCGCTGTGCGAACGCTGGACGCCGCTGGTGGTGCGCGAGCTGCTGTGCGGCAGCAAGCGTTTCAACGACCTGCACCGCGGCGTACCGCGCATGTCCACCAGCCTGCTGAGCCAGCGCCTGCGCCACCTGGAGGCGCTCGGCGTGGTGCGGCACACGGCCAATGGCAAGGCCTGGGAGTACAGCCTGACCGAGGCGGGCGAGGATTTGCGCCCGATCATCATGGCGCTCGGCCACTGGGGGGCGTGCTGGATCGGCAGCCGCCTGCGCGACGACGAACTCGACGCCGGCCTGCTGATGTGGGATGTGCGCCGCTTCGTGTGCCTCGCCGAATTTCCGCCGCGACCGGTGGTCATCCATTTCAGCTTCCGCGACGCACGGCCTGGCGAATCCGCGTGGTGGCTGTTGGTCGAGCAGGGCGTGGCCGACCTGTGCCGCGACGATCCCGGCCGCATCCCCGGCCTGGTGGTGGATGCCAGCGTCCGCGCCCTGACCGACGTCTGGAGCGGCGAGCGCAGCCCCCAGCAAGTGCTGCAGAGCGGTGAAGTGCGGGTGCTGGGGCCACCCGCGGATGCCCAACAGCTCTGGCGCTGGCTCGGCACCAGCGCCTTCGCCATCACCCGCCGCCAGGCCCTTCAGGCCGCACGGCAGCAGCCAGACTGAACGGTCAGCTTCTGTGATAAACTGCGCGGCGGCCACAAGCCGCCTCGTCCACGGAGCCTCTAGCGGAGCCCAGATTGCCGATGTCCGATACCTCCCCGCCCAAAACCGTCGCCAGCGGCGAAAAATTCCGCACCACCCAGGGCATCACCGCGATCAAGGACGGGCAGAAGCGCCGTGCCTCCAGCGAACCCCAAGTGTTCGAACCCAAGCCTAAGTGGCTGCGGGTCAAGGCCCCCGGCGGCAGCCGTTTCGAAGCGGTCAAACGCAATGTCAGCGAACACCGCCTGAGTACTGTGTGCCAGGAATCGCACTGCCCGAACATGGGCGAATGCTGGTCCAACGGCACCGCCACCATCATGCTGATGGGCTCGGTGTGTACCCGCGCCTGCCGCTTCTGCGCGGTGGACACGGGCAACCCCAACGGCTGGCTGGACCAGGAAGAACCGCAGAACACCGCCAAATCGGTGGAGCTGATGGCCCTGCGCTATATCGTGCTGACCTCGGTGGACCGCGACGATCTGGATGACGGTGGCGCCAGCCATTACGCGGCCTGCGTGCGGGCGATCAAAGACAACACGCCACACGTGGTGGTTGAAGCCCTAACCCCGGACTTCGACGGCGACCTGCAAGCCATCGAGCGCGTTGTGGATTCTGGCCTTGAGGTGTTCGCGCAGAACGTCGAGACGGTCAAGCGCCTGACTTATGAAGTTCGCGACCCGCGTGCCGGCTACGAGAAGACCCTACGCGCACTCGAGCACGCCAAGCGCCACCGTCCGGACGTGCTAACCAAGACCAGCCTGATGCTGGGTCTGGGCGAGACCGACGAAGAAATCATCCAGACCATGGATGACCTGCGCGCCATCAACGTCGACATCCTTACCCTCGGCCAGTACCTGCAACCGACACGCAACCACCTGAAGGTGCAGCGCTGGGTCAGCCCGGAAGAGTTCAATCGCTTCCGCGAAATTGGTCTGCAGAAAGGCTTTATGGAGGTCGCCGCCGGCCCACTGGTACGCTCCAGCTACCGCGCCGACAAGGTGTTCGAGAAGAACAACCTGGGCCTGGCCGCCCCGGTGCCCGTGCCGGGCCAGCAGCTCGACAGCAGCCTGATTCCGACCCTCAACCTGAACTGATCAGGCCACACAACGCCTGCCCCTGGGCTATGCCTGGGGTCGGGCGTTTGTTTATCCGCATCTAGCCGTCTATTGCGCCCGGCAGGGTCTGCTGCTGCGCATAGTCGAGGTGCTTGACCAGCTGCTCACGCAGGCGCGCACTGACCTCGGACATGTCTATCGGCCCCGTCACCTGATCGGCCAGCTGGGTCATGGCCATGTCGACATAACCGCAGGGATTGATGCGCCGGAACGGCTGCAGGTCCATATCCACATTCAGCGCCAGGCCATGGAAGCTGCGACCGTTGCGGATACGCAGCCCCAGGGAGGCGATCTTCGCCCCATCCACATACACCCCGGGCGCGTCCGGCTTGGCGGTGGCGCTGACGCCGTAGCTGGCCAGCAGGTCGATCAGGCTGCGCTCCATGCGGCTGACCAGTTCGCGCACACCGATACCACTGCGGCGCACATCCAGCAGCAGGTAAGCCACCAGCTGGCCGGGGCCGTGATAGGTCACCTGGCCGCCGCGATCGACCTGCACCACCGGAATATCCCCCGGAAACAGCAGATGCTCGGCCTTGCCGGCCTGGCCCTGGGTAAATACCGGGGCGTGTTCGAGCAGCCAGATCTCGTCTGGCGTATCGGCACCGCGCGTGTCGGTAAAGCGCTGCATCGCATGCCAGGTGGGCTGGTAGTCGACCTGGCCCAGCTCACGAAAGCCGAGCGGCAGGCTCATCAGAGCACCATGTGGACGATACCGGTCGCGCGCAGGGCGCTATTGATATCGCGCAACTGGTCTTCACCAGTGGCCTCGATGTGCAGCTGCACAGTGGTGTACTTGCCATTACTGCTCTGGCGCTCGGCCAGGGTGCTGAGATCGACCTTGGCATACTTGCTGAGGATTTCGATCACCGTGCTCTTGTAATGGGCACCACTGTCGCCAACCACCTTGATCGGGTAATCGGCGCAGGGAAATTCGATTTTGTGCGATTTGACGTCAGGTTGACTCATGGCAGTAACGGCCTCGTAAGCCGTGGCAACAACAGCGCCCCTGCGGGTCGGCAGGGGCGTGCTGGTCACGATATCAGTTGAACAAGCCGAAGAAGAACAGGCGAATGCTATCCCACAGACGGCGCATGAAACCACCTTCCTCGATGGCTTCCAGGGCCACCAGGTCGGCGCTGTGCACCACCTCGTCACCCAGCTTGACCTCCACCTTGCCAATCACATCGCCCTGGGCGATCGGTGCAATCAGTTGCGGGTTCAGGGTCATGCCGGCCTGGAGTTTTTCCAGCTGGCCCTTGGGCAGGGTCAGGCTCAGGTCTTGCGCCAGGCCAGCCTTGAGCTGACGCGTGGTGCCTTTCCAGACCTGGGTCTGGGCCAGTTCCTGGCCTTGCTTGTAGAAGGTGCGGGTTTCGAAGAAGCGGAAACCATAGGTCAGCAGCTTCTGGGTTTCGGCGGCGCGGGCCGACTCGCTGTCGGTACCGAACACCGAGGTGATCATCCGTGCACCATCACGTACGGCCGAAGCCACCAGGCAGTAACCGGCTTCCTGGGTATGGCCGGTTTTCAGGCCGTCGACGGTCTTGTCACGCCACAGCAGCAGGTTGCGATTGCCCTGCTTGATGTTGTTCCAGAGGAACTCCTTCTGCGCGTAGATGGCGTAGTGGGTCTGGTCTTCGTTGATGATGGCGCGTGCCAGGATGGCCATATCGTGGGCGCTGGAGTAGTGCTCCGGATGCGGCAGACCGGTGGCGTTCATAAAGTGGCTGTTGCTCATGCCCAGACGCGCAGCGGTTTCGTTCATCATGTCGGCGAAGGCGTCTTCGCTGCCGGCAATGTACTCGGCCAGGGCAATGCTGGCGTCGTTACCCGACTGGATGATTACGCCGTGCAGCAGGTCGTCGACGCTGGCCTGGCTGTTCAACGGCAGGAACATGGTGGAACCGCCGGAGGCTGCGCCGCCGGTACGCCAGGCATGCTCGCTGATCGGCACCATATCCTGCTCGCCGATCTTGCCCTTGCGGATTTCCAGGGTGGCGATGTAGGCGGTCATCAGCTTGGTCAGGCTGGCCGGTGGCAGACGCTGGTCGCCATTGTCCTCCACCAGCACCTTGCCGCTGGCGGCGTCGAGCAGCACATAGGATTTGGCGGCCAGTTGCGGCGGTGCCGGAATCGCTTGCTGGTTGGCCCAGGCCGCCGGTGCGCCGAGCAGGAGAAGTGACAAGAAAACGCGTTGCGCAAAGCAGGTGATATTCATCCGTCTCTCTAGGTTGCTAATGGTCAAACAGGCCCCAACGGGCCAGTTCAAGTGGCACGCCCCGCAGCAAGGCTGCCGGCGGTGCATGGGTGCTTAGTCCCGCTGGCGGACAATAAGTGCCGCCTCAATCCGCCCGGACCAGCCTCGGTTGGCCGAGATTGGCCAGGCGCACACTGTCCTGCAGCTGTTCAGCCTCGCTCGGGCTGTTCAGCGGCCCCAGTCGTACGCGGTGCAGAATCTGCTGGTTGCGCACCACTGAGCTGATGAACACCGGGGCAGCCACGGCCCCGCTCAGCTTGGCCTTGAGCAGCTCCGCAGCGTCCGGATTGGCGAAGGCTGCCACCTGGAGATACAGGCCAGAGGCTGCGACTGAATCGTTTTTTTTTGCGTCGATCTGCACCGGCACCACGGCCGCGGCGTGCTGCTGCGGGGGCGGCGCGTACTGCTCGAGCGGCTGTACCACGGGCTGGGCCACGGGTTTGACCTGCGCGACCTGCTGCGGCTGCGCCAGGACCATGGGCACCGGCTGCCCCTGCTGGGCCCACCACTCGTGGGGATCGATACCCTCGACCTTGACCCGCGCCGTGCCGCTTTCGGCATAGCCGAGCTTCTTCGCCGCGGCAAAGGACAGGTCGATGATGCGATCGGAATAGAACGGCCCGCGGTCGTTGACCCGCAGGATCGCGCTCTTGCCGTTGTCCAGATTGGTCACCCGCACATAGCTGGGCAGCGGCAGGGTCTTGTGCGCGGCGGTCATGCCGTACAGGTCATAGGTTTCGCCGTTGGCGGTGGCCTGACCATGAAACTTGGTGCCATACCAGGAAGCCGGCCCGATCGCCTGATAGCGCCGGGCATCGGCAATCGGGTAGTACTGTTTGCCGAATACCGTGTAAGGGCTGGCCTTGACCCGCCCGTAATGGGGCATAGGGGTGGCGTCGGGGATCCGCGAGACATCCACGTCCCACCAGGGCGCGCCATCCTTGTGCGGGCGGTTGAAGTCGGCCGGCCCGGAAATTGCCCCGCCTGGCTGCCCCGCCGGAGCCACCGGCTGCGGCGCACGCGTGGACGAACAGCTGGCCAGGATCAGCGCCAGGCTGCCCGCCGCAGCCAACTTGAAAGACAGACTCGACATCAATTATTACCCCGCGCGTCGACCATCAGCTCGGCCAACTGATTCACCGCCATGGCATACATGACACTGCGATTGTAGCGGGTGATCACGAAGAAGTTGGGCAAGCCCAGCCAGTACTCGTCGCCCTCGGCCCCTTCCAGACGGAAGGCCGTCACCGGCAACTCGTCGCTCAGCGGGTCGGCACTGGTCCATCCCAGATCACGCAGTTCAGCGGCATTCTTCACCGGGTCCAAGCCAACAGTCAGACCCTGCTCGGCCTGAGCGCCCTCGACGCTGGCGGCGCTGACCACCGGCTGCCCGGGCTGCCAGCCGTGGCGCTTGAAGTAGCTGGCGACGCTGCCGATGGCATCCACCGGATTGGTCCAGATATTGATGTGGCCATCGTTGTCGAAGTCCACCGCATAGGCGCGGAAGCTGCTCGGCATAAACTGCGGCAAACCCATGGCCCCGGCGTAGGAGCCTTTCAGGCCAAGCGGATCGACCTGCTCCTCGCGCGCCAGCATCAGGAACTCGCGCAGCTCCTTGCGAAAGAACGGCGCGCGCGGCGGATAATCGAAGGCCAGGGTGGATAGCGCATCCATCACCCGGTAGCTGCCGGTGTTGCCGCCGTAGGAGGTTTCCACCCCGATGATCGCGACGATCACCTGGGGCGCTACACCATACTCAGCCTCGGCGCGCGCCAGGGTCGCCTCGTGCTGTTTCCAGAACTCGACCCCCTTGTTGATCCGCGCATCGGTGATAAAGATCGGCCGATAGTCCTTCCAGGGTTTGACCTTTTCCGCCGGGCGCGAGATGGCGTCGATAATCGCCTGCTTGCGCTCGACATCGGCAAACAGCCCGGTCAGTTGCTCGCCAGCAAAGCCGTAGTCGCGGGTCATCTCGGCGACGAACTCGGCCAGCTGCGGCGATTCTTGATAGTCCCCGGCCAGCGCCGGCTGAGTTAGCCCCAAGGCCCCCGCCAGAACCAGCCAGGGCGTATTGCGTACTGCCCAACCACGCGCTTTGTGCATTGAACCCTCAACCCCAATCATGCCTGTGTCATCCACTTACGGTGAGTGTGGATCGACATCAAAATTCCAAACCCTGCCAGCAGGGTGATCAGCGAAGTGCCGCCATAGCTGATAAAGGGCAATGGCACGCCGACCACCGGCAACAAGCCGCTGACCATACCGATATTGACGAATATATAGACGAAGAACGTCATGGTCAGCGCGCCGGCAAGCAGCTTACCGAACAGCGTCTGCGCTTGCACGGTAATCACCAGGCCGCGCGCGATCAACAGCAGATACACCAGCAGTAACAAACACACCCCTACCAGACCGAACTCTTCGGCCAGCACCGCGATGATAAAGTCGGTGTGGCTTTCCGGCAAAAAGTCCAGATGCGACTGGGTGCCGAGCAGCCAGCCCTTGCCCCACACCCCACCCGAACCGATGGCGGCCTTCGACTGGATGATGTTCCAGCCACTGCCCAGCGGATCGCTTTCCGGGTTGAGGAAGGTCAGCACCCGCTGCTTCTGGTACTCGCGCAGCACGAAGAACCACATGCCGATGGCAATCGGCACCACGGCAGCGGCCGCGCCGATGATCCAGCGCCACTGCAGGCCGGCCATAAACAGCACGAAGAAGCCGGACGTGATGATCAGCAGCGAGGTGCCCAGGTCCGGCTGCAGGAGAATCAGCACGAAGGGGATGACGATCAGGGCCAGACTCACCAGGATGTGCTTGAAGCGCGGCGGCAGGCTGCGCCGGGCCAGGTACCAGGCGATGGTCGCCGGCATGATGATTTTCATGAATTCCGAGGGTTGGAAACGAATCACCCCGGGGATATTGATCCAGCGCGTCGCGCCCATGGCGTTGTGGCCCATCACGTCCACCGCCACCAGCAGCCCCACCCCGACCAGATAGGCCAGGGGCACCCAACGCGCCATAAAGCGCGGCTCGAACTGGGCAATGATAAACATGCCGACCAGGCCGATGCCGAAGGAACTGGCCTGCTTGACCAGCAACTCGACGTTCTTGCCGCTGGCCGAATACAGAATAAACAGGCTGCCGGCGGCCAGCACCAGCAGCAGCAGCAGCAAAATGCCGTCGACATGCACGCGCTGCAGCAGGCTGGCGCGTCGGCGCAGCAGGTCCTCGGTGGACAGATTGCGGTCAAAACTGCTGTTCATCGCTGGCTCACCTTGGCCGCCACAGGCGGTGCAAACTCGGCCTTGAGCTGGCCGTTGTCGTCCAGCAGCCAGGCGTCCATCACCTGCTTGACCACCGGGGCGGCCACGCCGGAACCGGATTCGCCATTCTCCACCATCACCGACACGACGATCTGCGGGTTGTCCGCCGGGGCGAAGGCGACGAACAGGGCGTGGTCGCGATGGCGCTCCTGGACCTTGCTGCGGTCGTACCGCTCGCCCTGCTTGATCGCCACCACCTGGGCCGTGCCGCTCTTGCCGGCGATACGATAGACCGAGGCGTCGCCGACCTTGCGCGCGGTGCCGCGCGGACCGTGCATGACCTGCTCCATACCGAAGCGGCCGCTGTCCCAATAGGACGGATCGCGCAGCACGATGTCCGGCATTGGGTCTGTATCCACCGGGGTTTCGCCCTGGATACTCTTGGCCAGGTGCGGGCGAATCCACTTGCCGCGGGTGGCCATCAGCGCAGTGGCCTGGGCCAGCTGCAGCGGCGTGGTCTGCATATAGCCCTGGCCGATACCGAGAATCAGGGTCTCGCCCGGGTACCAGGCCTGGCGATAGCGCGCCCGTTTCCACTCGCGCGACGGCATCAAACCGGCCGTTTCCTCGAACATGTCCAGAGAGACCCGCTGGCCGAGGCCGAAACGACTCATGTACTCGTGCATGCGATCGATGCCCATCTTGTGGGCCAGGGAATAGAAATAAGTGTCATTGGAACGCATGATCGCCAGTTCCATATCCACCCAGCCATCGCCGTTGCGGTTCCAGTTGCGGTATTTGTGGCTGAGGTTGGGCAATTGATAGAAGCCGGGGTCGAACACCCGGGTCGAGGCCGTCAGCACCCCGGCATCCAGGGCGGCCACCGCCATCATCGGCTTGATGGTCGAGCCGGGCGGGTAGAGGCCGCGCAGCACCCGGTTGTACAGCGGCCGGTCGATGGAGTCGCGCAGCTCGGCATAGGCCTTGAAGCCGATACCGGTGACGAAGGGGTTGGGGTCGAAACTCGGCTGACTGACCATCGCCAGCACTTCGCCAGTTTGCGGCTGGATCGCCACGATGGCCCCGCGGCGGCCATCCAGAGCGGCTTCGGCGGCTTCCTGCAGACGCACATCGAGACTCAGCACGATGTCCTTGCCCGGCAGCGGGTCGGTGCGCTTGAGCACCCGCAGCACCCGACCGCGGGCATTGGTCTCGACTTCCTCGTAGCCCACCTCGCCGTGCAGCTCGTCCTCATAGAAGCGCTCGATACCGGTCTTGCCGATATGATGGGTGCCGCTGTAGGAGACCTTGTCGAGCTTTTCCAGCTCGGCTTCGTTGATCCGCCCGACATAGCCCACCGAATGGGCGAAATGCTCGCCCTGCGGGTAATGCCGCACCAGTTGTGCCACCACCTCCACCCCCGGCAGGCGAAACTGGTTGATCGCGACCCGGGCGATCTGCTCCTCGGAGAGTTCGAACAGCACCGGCACCGGCTCGAAGGGACGACGGCCCTGGCGTACGCGCTTCTCGAACAAAGCGCGCTCATCGTCGCTCAGCTCCAGCACCTCGACAATCACGTCCAGCACCTGGCCCCAGTCGCCGGCACGCTCGCGGGTCAAGGTCAGGCTGAAGCTGGGGCGGTTGTCGGCGATGATCACGCCGTTGCGGTCGAAGATCAGCCCGCGGGTCGGCGGAATCGGCTGCACATGGATGCGGTTGTTTTCCGCCAGGGTGCTGTGGTGTTCGTACTGCACCACCTGCAGGTAGTACATGCGCGCGGCCAGCACGGCGGTCAGCAGCAAAAAGAACGCAGCGCCGACCAGCGTCCGCCGACGAATCAGGCGAGCGTCTTTCTCATGGTCCTTCAGGCGAATGGGCTGCGGCATCGGTGGCTGCTGATTACTGGCTGGTTATTTGTGATAGGGGTGGCCGGACAGAACGGTCCAGGCACGATAAATCTGCTCGCCAAGCAGAATCCGCACCAGCGGGTGCGGCAGGGTCAGGGGCGACAGCGACCAGCGTTGCTCGCTGCGCGCCTGTACCTCAGGTGCCAGCCCTTCCGGGCCACCGACCATCAGGTTGACGGTGCGCGCATCCAGGCGCCACTTGTCCAGCTCGACCGCCAGTTGTTCGGTGCTCCAGGGCCGTCCTTCGACTTCCAGGGTAACGATGCGTTCCCCAGGCGCGACCTTGGCCAGCATGGCCTCGCCCTCCTGGCGGATCATCCGCGCCACATCGGCATTCTTGCCGCGGGTGGTCAGGGGAATCTCGACCAGTTCGAGGGCCAGCTCGGACGGCATGCGCTTGGCATATTCCTGCCAGCCGTCCTCCACCCAGCGTGGCATCCGCGAACCAACGGCGATCAGTTTGATGCGCACCGCAGAGCGTCCTTATTCCTGCTCGGGGCCGGCTTCGGCGCTGAACTGCGCACGGCTCTGCTCGGCACCCTGCCACAGACGCTCGAGGTCGTAGAACTGGCGCGCGGTTGGCAGCATCACGTGGACGACGATATCGCCCAGGTCAAGCAGCGCCCACTCGCCGGTATCCATGCCTTCGGTACCGATCGGGCGCACACCCTGCTCCTTGACCTTCTCCAGCACGTTATCGACCAGCGACTTGACGTGACGGCTGGAGGTGCCGCTGGCGATCAGCATAAAGTCGGTGATGCTGGTCTTGCCGCGCACATCGATGGTGGTGATGTCCTGCGCCTTGATCTCTTCCAGGGCGGCGATGGCCAGTTTGACCAGATCTTCGCTCAACATTTTTGCCTTTGTCATAAGTAACTCGTTTGCCTCGTGTTCAATTCGCGTCACGGTAAAGGCCGTGGGCATGGATATAGGCCAGCACCGTGTCGGGCACCAGATAACGCACCGACTTTCCGCTCGCCAACAATGAGCGGATCTGGGTAGCGGACACCGCCAGGGGCGTCTGCCAGATAAAGGAAATCTGTCCCGCCGGTCCCTCCAGGGCCAACGGGTCGCTGATGCTGCGCGCCGCCAGCAGGTTGCGCAGGCTTTCCGGCGCATCGCTGTCGGCATCCGGGCGTTGCAGCACCAGAATATGGCAGTGCTGCAACAACTCGTCCCAGCGGTGCCAACTGGGCAAGCCGCAGAAGGCATCCCAGCCCAGAATCAGAAACAGCTGGTCGTCGACCGCCAACTCGGCGCGCAACGACTCCAGGGTGTCGATGCTGTAGGACGGTTTGTCGCGTTTGAGCTCGCGATCATCCACCCGCAACTGCGGCACGCCGGCGACCGCCAGCTCGACCATGGCCAGGCGGTCGCCGGCCCCCACCTGCGGCGCACTGCGATGCGGCGGCCGCGCGCTGGGGATCAGACGCAACTCGTCGAGCTGGATAAACTCGGCGACTTCCACGGCGCTGCGCAAATGGCCGATATGCACCGGGTCAAAGGTGCCACCCAGAATGCCGATGCGTCGGGCGTCGCTACGTCGGGCGTCGCTACGCCTGGCCACTGTTATACGGTCTGCCCGCGCAGCTGACCGTCGCCGATCACCACATACTTCTCGCAGGTCAGGCCCTCCAGGCCGACCGGGCCGCGGGCGTGCAGCTTGTCGGTGGAGATACCGATCTCCGCGCCCAGGCCATACTCGAAGCCGTCGGCGAAACAGGTCGGGGTATTGAGCATCACCGAGCTGGAGTCCACTTCGGCGAGGAAGCGTCGGGCACGACCCTGATGCTCGGTGACGATGGCATCGGTATGGTGCGAACCGTAATGATTGATGTGTTCGATGGCCTGCTCCAGGCCATCGACCACGCGAATCGACAGGATCGCGTCCAGGTATTCGGTGTTCCAGTCTTCTTCCGTCGCCGCTTTGGCTTCGATCAGCGCACAGGTGCGGGCGCAGCCGCGCAGCTCGACGCCCTTGTCGACGAACAGTTGCGCCATGCCCGGGAGAAACTGCGCCGCGACGGCCTGGTCGACCAGCAGGGTCTCCATGGCACCGCAGATGCCGTAGCGATAGGTCTTGGCGTTGAAGGCGATCGCCTGGGCCTTGCCCAGCTCGGCCAGGGCGTCGACATAGACGTGGCAGATGCCGTCCAGGTGCTTGATCACCGGCACCCGCGCGTCGCGGCTGATGCGCTCGATCAGGCCCTTGCCGCCGCGCGGCACTATCACGTCGACGAACTCCGGCATGCTGATCAGCGCGCCCACCGCGGCGCGGTCGGTGGTTTCCACCACCTGGACCGCCGCCGCCGGCAGCCCGGCATCGGCCAGGCCACGCTGAATGCAGGCGGCAATCGCGCGATTGGAGTGGATGGCCTCGGAACCGCCGCGCAGGATGGTGGCGTTACCCGACTTCAGACACAGGCTGGCAGCGTCGATGGTCACATTGGGCCGCGACTCGTAGATGATGCCGATCACACCGAGGGGCACACGCATCTTGCCCACCTGAATTCCCGACGGGCGGTAGCTCATGTCGCGGATCGCCCCCACCGGATCGGGCAGGCCGGCGACCTGGCGCAAGCCTTCGATCATGCCGTCGATGCGCGCCGGGGTCAGCGCCAGGCGGTCGAGCAGGGCCGGCTCCAGGCCGCTGGCGCGACCGGCGGCGAGGTCCAGTTCATTGGCCGCGGTCAGTTCGGCGCGCGCCGCGTCCAGCGCGCTGGCAGCGGCCTGCAGGGCACGGTTCTTCTGTGCGGTACTGGCACCGGCCACCACGCGCGAAGCCTGGCGGGCGGCCTGTCCCAGGCGGGTCATATAGTCGAGCACGGACTCAGTCATGGGCAACGAAGGTCTGGCAGCTGGAAAAAGTCGCTGAGTATAACGGTCGCGCGCCCTCACGCCCAGCGCTGCCGGGAGCCCGCCGCGCTTAATCGAGCGCCGCTGACAAGTGGTAAACAGCCTGTCCGCCCGCCCCGCCGGTAACGCCGCCCGGCCACGGCCGCCCGGGCACCGCGCGAAACAGTGACACCTGCCCCGCTCAGCCGCCCGAAGGTTAGGTAAACAAAAACCGTCCGAATGTTTACCTTGCTAGGAAAACCAGCACAGGCGGCCAAGCGCCGGGGTGAGAGAGCCATGCACTACCGTACCGACTACAGCCCCGCGCTGCTGACCTCCGCCCCCCGGGTGCTGCAACTGGGCGAGTGGCGTCTGCACTACCAGGCCTATGCCAGCCGCAGCAACGATCGGCGCGCCCCCGTGCTGCTGCTGGGCGGTGCCTTTCAGAGCTTTCGCTCGTTTGCCAGCGAAGTCGACGAGCTGCTCGGCGAACACCCGGTGATCCTCCTCGACCTGCCCAGTCAGGGCGGCAATCTGCAACTGGTGCCGGAACTGAGCCTGGAACAGCTGGCCGACCTGATCGCCGCCTTTGCCGACGAACTGCAACTGCCGCCGCTGCTGCCCATCGGCCTGTCCTACGGCTCTGCCCTGGCCGCCCTGTTCGCCGCACGCCACCCTCGCCACTGCGCCCGCCTGCTGCTCGCCGGCATCACCGCCTTTGGCCGCCCCGGAGCCCGCCTGCTGCTGCAGGAAGGGCTGGCGCTGCTCGCCGAAGGCGACAACCAAGCCTTTGCCCACGGTGCCCTGACCGGCCTGCTCAACCCGCTACGCCTGCAGCAGACCGGCGTCGGCGCGGTGTTTCGCAAGGCCCTGCTGCGGCAAATCCAGCGCCTGTCGCCCGCCGACGTGGAACGCTATCGGCAGAACAGCCAGCGCCTGCTGGACTTCCAGGGCTTCCGCCAGCATCCGGCCTGCCCGACCCTGGTCCTGGCCGGCGAATACGATCATTTCACCCAGCCCTGGGAGCACGCCCAGTTCGCCGCGGATTGCGCCAGCGCCAGCTGCGCCCTGATCCACAATGCCGACCACCTGGCCCAGTTCGAGCAGCGCGCCGCCTGCGCCGGCCTGTACAGCCCGTTTCTGCGCGGTGAAGCGCTGCCCCAGCACAGCCCGGGCAGCAGCCTGCTGGCCCGCGGACAGCTGCGCCAACTGGAAAGACGCCACGAGCCGCGCCAGCCGCCCAACCAGCGCCAGGCCCGGCTGCGTCATGCCGAGGGCGGCGAATGGACGGTGGAGGTACGCGAACTGGGCTTTTTCGGCGGGCTGTTGCGCGGCGACCTACCCCAGGGCCTGCCGCCGCGCGGCTGGCAACTGCTGCACCGGGACCTGCCGGCGCAACCCCTGCTGCCGCTGCGCCAGGATGCCAACGGCCTGGCCTTTGTCTTCCCCCACAGCGACCAGCAGGCCAGCCAGGCCATGGTCACCCTGTTCCAGCCCCACAGCCTGCCCGCGGCAGCCTGCGCCTGACAGCCAATGAGCAGGGTGCGCCGCGCGCACCAGGGTCGGCCGCTGATTCCTGGCAAAACCCTGGCATTGAGAAACGGCTAGCGCACCCAGACAACGCAGATAGTTTTTTCGGCGACCGGCCAAGGGCGGCAGCAGCGCCTCAGATACGGGCTTCGATCACCCGGACCAGCCCCTCGCTCTTGCTTGGCGGCAGCCCCAGCGCCAGGGTCGCGCGACTCGGGTCGAACACCTCGACCGAGGTGAAACCACAACGGCTAAAGCCTTCCACTATGGCCGCCTCATTGCGGTAATGCAGCGGGTAGCTGCCACGGGTCAGCCGGCCGACCAGCCCCACACCCCAGCGCAACTGGCGGTAGCGCGGATGCTCGCGCAGATCCGGGTACAGCTCGGTCAGGTAGGTGGCCCGGGGAAACTGGCGCAACTGCTCGGCCAGGCGCGCCCAGAACGACTCGATCAGTGGTAGCTCGAAGTAGTTCACCAGGCCCTCGGTAATCACCACCACCGGCTGGCTGCGATCCAGCTCGGCGAACAGGCTGGCCAGGCTCTGGCTGCCGTCCGCGGCCAGGATGTCCACCGCGCGAACCCGATGACGAGTACCCAGCCAGCCCTGGGCCTGCAACAGCAGCCGCTTGCGCGCGGCCATCAGCGGCAGGTCGGCCTCCAGGTAGCGCAGCTGCGGGTAGCGCGCGGTAAAGCGCCGCCCCCGGGGCGACAGGCCGCAGGCGATTTCCACCACCTGACAGACCCCGCCGTGCTCGATCGCCGCGCTCAGCTGCGCGTCGATCTGCAGATGCCGCTGCAGCAGAAACTGCTCGATATCCAGGTCGAAAGCCACCCGCGCGCCCCAGCTGATGGGAGCTAGCAGGCCATGTACAAAACGCCCGAAGCCGGTCACGAAAGCCGGCTCCGCCAGGCGATGGAGGTACCAGACATAACCGGTGTAATGGGCGCTGGGACTGATATGGGCGCTGCTGGCACGTTCAGACATGATTCAGGCTCTTACTGTTATCGTAGGGGTCTGTTACCGCTTCATTCGTGAGCCGCGTTGCCGCGGAAAATCTCGCCATGGCCGGGCGGCGCTCCGCTAGGCGTGGGACGCAGGGAATGGCGTTTCCTTGCCAAGTCCCACAACAACGCATGGCGAGATTTTCCGCGCAACCCATAGGGCCGGGCCTGTTTTAGCGCGATACTGCGTTTCTCGACACTCATTTGAAGCACCAAACATCGTGTCTCGTGCCTGGTTTCGCGCTAAAACAGGCTCCGGCGCGGCCACGAATGAAGCGGTAACAGACCCCCAGCCTATGCCCTGCAGCCCACCAGTGACACCGGATGCCACACGAACCCAACCTTAGTTTGCCCTGGCCCCAGGGACGCGCGCTCGACGACGCGTTCTTCGACCGCGATGCCCGCCTGCTCGCCCGT
Source organism: Pseudomonas sp. EA_105y_Pfl2_R69 (assembly GCF_963970915.1). Lineage (NCBI taxonomy): Bacteria > Pseudomonadati > Pseudomonadota > Gammaproteobacteria > Pseudomonadales > Pseudomonadaceae > Pseudomonas > Pseudomonas sp. EA_105y_Pfl2_R69. The sequence continues at coordinate 175,123 of NZ_CAXAOO010000003.1, read as the reverse complement.
GAACTGCTCGGCAAGGTGATCCGCCACAAGCACGGCGAACGCTGGCTGAGCGTACGGATCATCGAGACCGAAGCCTATTATCTGGCGGAAAGAGGCAGCCACGCCTCCCTCGGTTATACCCATAAGCGCCGCGCGCTGTTCGCCGAGGGCGGGCATATCTATATGTATTACGCCCGCGGCGGCGACTCGCTGAACTTCAGCGCCAGGGGCCCCGGCAACGCGGTGCTGATCAAGTCCGCCCAGCCCTGGCTGGATACCCATTCGGACGCCGCCAGCCTGGCGCAGATGCAGGCCAACAACCCGGACGCCCAGGGCCGGGCACGTCCCACGGAAACGCTCTGCGCCGGCCAGACCCTGCTGTGCCGGGCCATGGGCCTCAAGGTGCCGGACTGGAACGGCCAGCGCTTCGACCCCCAGCGCCTGTTTGTCGAGGACCTGGGCATCCGCCCCGCCCAGGTGGTGCAATGCACGCGCCTGGGCATCCCGCTGGGCCGCGACGAACAGCTGCCCTACCGTTTCGTCGACGCCGACCTGGCCCGTTACTGCACGCGCAATCCGCTGCGCCGCGGCCAAGTCGCCGGCCGCGACTTCCACCTCCTCGCCCCCTGGGACGCACCGCTATGAGCCAGTGGTTCGACAGCCTGAGCCTATGGCTCGGTAGCAACCCGCAATGGCTGGGCCTGGCGATCTTCCTGATCGCCTGCGTCGAATGCCTGGCGATTGTCGGCATCCTGGTGCCTGGGGTCGCTCTGCTGTTCGGCGTCGCCGTGCTGGCTGGCAGCGGAGCCCTGAGCCTCGGTGAAACCCTGCTGCTGGCCTACTGCGGCGGCGTGCTGGGCGACTGCCTGTCCTACGCCTGCGGGCGCTATTTCCACCAGGACATTCGCCGCCTGCCCGGGCTGCGCCACAACCCGCAGTGGCTGGCCGGGGCCCACGGCTACTTTCAGCGCTACGGCGTCGCCAGCCTGCTGGTCGGGCGCTTTATCGGCCCGCTCAGGCCCATGCTGCCGATGGTGGCCGGCATGTTCGACATGCCCGCGGGGCGCTTTATTCTGGTCAGCCTGCTGGCCTCGGCCGGCTGGGTCGTCGCCTACCTGCTGCCCGGCTGGGCCACCGGTGCGGCGCTACGCCTGCCGCTGCCGCCGGGCTTCTGGCCGCAGGCGGCGGCCATAGGCGGCGCGATGGCCCTGGGCGTCGCCCTGAGCTGCCACAGCAGCCTGAGCGGCCAACGCCATGCCAGCCTGCTCGCGGCCGCCTGCGGCCTGCTGCTGTTGCTCGGCCTGATGCTCGGCTGGCCGCACCTGAGCCAACTCGACCAGGGTTTGCTGGCCCTGATCCAGGCGCAACGCAGCACAGCGCTGGACAGCCCGATGGTGCTGATCACCCGCCTCGGCGACTTCCACACCCAGCTGGCCGCCGCCGCGTTGCTGTGCCTGTTGCTGCTGCTCGGCCGCCAGTGGCGGGCGCTGAGTTTTGCCTTCCCCGCGCTGCTCGGCACGGCGCTGGCCAATGGCACCCTGAAAACCTTCTTCGCCCGCAGCCGTCCCGAGGTGCTGCTGGAGCCGCTGAACAGCTTCAGCTTCCCCAGCGGCCACAGCTCGGCGGCCTTTGCCTTCTGCCTGGTGCTGGCGCTGCTGGCCGGCCGCGGTCAGCCGCCGCGCATGCGCCTGGCCTGGTTGCTGCTGGGCAGCCTGCCGGCGCTGACCATCGCCGGCTCGCGGATCTACCTGGGCGTGCACTGGCCCAGCGATATCATCGCCGGGGCCGTGCTGGCCGCCAGTTTTTGCGCCCTGAGCCTGGCCCTGGTGGAATGGCGCACGCCACTGCCGGCGCTACCGGCCAGACTCTGGTGGTTGCTGCTGCCGGCCAGCCTGGGCCTGCTCGGCGGCATTGCCACCTGGCAGTGGTCGGCCGAGCTGTTGCGCTACGCCTACTGAGTCGCGCCCGCCTGGCCCTGCAACTGCTCCAGCAACTCATGCAGCAGGTCGAGTCGCTGCAGCGGCTGATCCAGCGCCAGCAGCTGCAGCTTCTGTTCGGCCTCCAGCGGCAACAGATAAGCCAGCTGGTTGGCCAGCGCGGCCTGCCCCACGGGCTCGGCCTGCATGCCCAGGGCGGCCACCATGGGGTGCTCGCTCAGGGCACCGAGCAAGGCGGCCAGATCGGCATGCTCACCCAACAGCGGCTGCTCGGTCTCTTCCTCCAACCACTCGACCTCGGCGACCGTCAGCTGGTCGGGCAGCACCTGGGCACGCAGCACCCGCAAGCGCCGCCCGCCCTCGACACGAATGCCCAGCAGGCCGTTGGGCAGCTGCTGGAAGTCGCGGATCAGCGCCTCGCAGCCGATCGCCGCAAACTGCCCGGCCGCCTCGCCCACCTCGGCACCCTCGAGGATGCAGACCACGCCAAAGCCCTCGCCCTGTTTCATGCAACGGCTGATCATGTCCAGATAACGCGCCTCGAAGATCTGCAAATCCAGCGTACAGCCGGGAAACAGCACGGTATTGAGTGGAAAAAGCGGCAGGGTCATAGGCACCTCCTTATAGCCACAACAGAATCGCCAGCGGCAGCAAGACCGCGGTGAACACGCCCATCAGGCTCATTGCCAGGGCCGCAAAGGCCCCGCACTCCTCGCTTTCCTGCAGGGCCCGGGCGGTGCCCACGGCATGGGCCGTCAGCCCCAGCGCCATGCCCAGGGCGGCCTGATGACGAACGCCGCAGCGTTTGAGCAGAGAGGGCCCGACTATTGCGCCGATCACCCCGGTCAGCATCACGAACACCGCCGCCAGTGCGGCGATGCCGCCGATCTGGCTGGCCACCAGCATGGCAATCGGCGAGGTCACCGACTTGGGTGCCATGCTCATCAACATGATCTGCTCGGCCCCGAAAGCCCAGGCCAGGCTCACCCCCATGACAGTGGCGAACACCCCGGCAACCAGCAGGGTGATCAGGGTCGGCCAGAACAGCTGACGAATCCGCCGCAGGTTGAGAAACAGCGGCACCGCCAGGGCCACGGTGGCGGGACCGAGGAACAGGGTCAGGGGGGCAACGCTGTCGCGGTATTCGGCGAAGCTCAGTCCGCAGACCAGGAGAATCCCGATCACCGCCAGCATCGACACCAGCACCGGCTGGAGAAGCACCCAACGGGTGCGCTCGTACCCGGCAATGGCCAGCTGATAAACCCCCAGGGTAATGCCCACACCGAACAGCGGGTGATGGATCAGCGCCTGCCAGGCGGCGTGCCATTCCAGGGTCATGGGGCCTCCCGGCGCTGCTGGCGGTCGATCAGTTTCTGCATCAGCCAGCCGGCGAATACCACCGACACCAGCAGCGACAGCAGCAAGGCCCCCACCACCGCCCAGAAATCCGCGGCGATGGCCTCGGCGTAGGCCATGACCCCGACCGCCGGCGGCACCAGCAGCAAGGGCAGGTATTTCAGCAGACTGCTGGAGGCCAGATGCAGGGACTCGCCCACCTCGCCGCGCAACAGCAGGAAGGTAAACAGCAGCAGCATGCCGATGATCGGCCCCGGCAACATCGGCAGGAGCAGGACATTGATGACAGTGCCGAGCAGCTGACAAAGCACCAGCCAGGAAAGGCCGCGAAGCAGCATGATGGACAATCTCCGAATCGTATAATGCCTAGGTGCACTGCCGCGCATTATAAGCAGAAGCGCCGCGCAACGACCGGTTTACAGCGGCCGCACGGGCGTTTCAGAGCCTCCGCGCGAGTGCCCACAAGCCTCTTGACCGCGAAGCGCAGCCATGATGATCTTAGGGCAGAAGGATTTACGCACCCCGAAAAACAACAAAACCCGCGTCTTCAAGGAGAAACCATGCCCTTAGTACCCACCGCAGAACTGCAAAGCTATATCGGCAAAGAACTCGGTCGTTCCGACTGGATGACCATCGACCAGGAACGCATCAATCAGTTTGCCGAATGCACGGGCGATCACCAGTTCATTCACGTCGACCCGGAAAAAGCCAAGCTCACCCCCTTCGGCACCACCATCGCCCACGGTTTCCTCTCGCTGTCGCTGGTCCCCAAGCTGATGGAAGGCATCATGATCATGCCCCAGGGCCTGAAGATGGCCGTCAACTACGGCCTGGACAGCGTGCGCTTTATCCAGCCGGTCAAGGTCAACTCCAAGGTGCGCCTGGTGGTCACCCTGACCGACGCCAACGAGAAGAATCCGGGCCAGTGGCTGCTCAAGGCCAAGGCCGTGCTGGAAATCGAAGGCTCGGAAAAACCGGCCTATATCGCCGAACCCCTGACCCTCTGCTTCGTCTGACCCCGCCCGCAACAAACAGGCGCGCGATCCTCGGCTCACGCGCCTTGCTTCTTGGCCTGCAGCTTTGCCTTTAAGGCATACTCGCCCACAACCTATCGCTCTGGATGTTTGTCATGCGCCGCCTCGTTCACCTGGCTCCGCTGAGCCTCGCCCTGCTGCTGAGCGCCTGCGGCAGCGGCGAACCCTGGCTGCCGGCAGACGCCGTGCTGCCCGATGGCAGCCGCTACCGCGGCGAACTGGTCGATGGCCTGTTGCAAGGTCAGGGCCGCCTGGACTACCGCAATGGCAACTATTACCAGGGCGAGTTCAAGGACGGCCTGTTCCACGGCGCAGGCGAGTGGCACGGGGTCGATGGCGAACACTACAGCGGCGAATTCCATCACGGCAGCTTCCACGGCCAGGGCCGCCTGCAGCACCGCGACGGCAGCCATTACCAGGGCGCGTTCAGTGCCGGCCAGCCAAGCGGCGAAGGCCGCTTCAGCAGCGCCGAGCTGAACTACAGCGGCACATTCAAACACGGCCTGTACCACGGCCCGGGCAAGCTGGAATGGCTCGACGGCAGCAGCTACCAGGGCCAGTTCAGCCGCGGCGAACCCCACGGTCAGGGCGTCCTGCTCGACGCGGAGGGCAACCAGTTCAGCGGTCAGTTCGAACAGGGCCAGCTCAAGGGCCCGGGCAGCTTCACCAGCCCGGAGGGCGATCACTACAGCGGCGAATTTCTCGACACCCAGTTCCACGGCAAGGGCCGCTACCAGAGCGTGGACGGCGATGTCTGGAGCGGCCACTTCGTGCGCGGCAGCCTGAGCGGAGCCGGCGAATTCCACGGCAGCGACGGCAGCCTCTACCAGGGTCAGTTCCGCGACTGGCGCTACCACGGCGAGGGTCGTTTGCGCCTGGCCGACGGCAGCGTCTACCAGGGCCGTTTCGCCCGCGACCGATACAACGGCGAAGGCCGCCTGACCCTGACTGACGGGCGCAGCCTCGGCGGCACCTGGCAGGCCGGCCAGCGCCTGCGCGACGAGCAGGACGTGCTGCTGCCCGACCCGCTGGAGGTCGGCCTGCTGGAACAGGGCCGCCTGCTCGATGCCGCCCTCGCGGCCCTGCCCGCCTCGACCCCGGCCATCGAACTCTATGCCCTGACCCTGGCCGGCGACGGCAAGCAGAGCGTGTTTATGCGCGAAGCCGATTACGTCGCCAAGCTGCTCGACGAACGCTTCGCCGCCCATGGTCGCATCACTCTGGTCAACCACCGCGACCACCTGGCCGAACGCCCCCTGGCCACCCGGGAAAACCTCAGCCGTGCGGTGCAGACCCTGGCCGAGCGCAGCGGTCCGGAAGACCTGATCTTTATCTACCTGACCAGCCACGGCTCGGCGGACCACCAGCTGAACCTCGACCAGCCGCGCCTGCAACTCAACGACCTGCCCGCCAGCGCCCTGGCGACGGTGCTCGAACCGCTCAAGGCGCGGCACAAGGTGCTGGTGATTTCCGCCTGCTATTCCGGCGGTTTTATCCCCCAGTTGCAGGACGACAAGACCCTGATCATGACCGCCGCCCGCGCCGACCGCGTGTCCTTCGGCTGCTCGGAGGAAAACGACTTCACCTACTTCGGCCGCGCCCTGTTCGCCGAGGCCCTGGAGCAGACCGACGATCTGCAGCGCGCCTTCGAGCTGGCCCGAGCCAGCGTCGCCGAACGCGAGCAGAGCGAGGGTTTCGAGGCCTCCGAACCGCAGATCTGGTCCGCCGCAGCGGTACTCGCGCAATGGCGCAAACTGCGCGAACAGCAGGCGCGTGCGCCGGATAACAGTCCCGAGAAAAAACCCGCACCCAGTCCATAACCCGCAGAGAAAGCCTGCCTGCCGCACCGCACGTTTTGCCAACGCCTGTTAAGCTGATTGATATCAGCGGAGAGCCCTAGACCATGTATTTGACGCCCCAGCACATCCTTCTCGCCGGCGCTTCCGGCCTGACCGGCGAACACCTGCTGGACCGCCTGCTCAGCGAGCCCACCGTTACCCGGGTGCTGGCCCCCAGCCGCCGCGCGCTGGCGGAACACCCGCACCTGGACAACCCCCAGGGCGAACTGCTGGACCTGTTGCCGCAACTGCGCGGCCCGATAGACACCGCCTTCTGCTGCCTGGGCAGCACCCTCAAGCAGGCCGGCTCGCAGGAAGCCTTCCGCGCCGTCGACCACGACCTGGTCCTGGCCTTCGCCCGGCGCGCCCGCGAACTCGGCGCGCGCCACCTGCTGGTGATCAGCGCCCTGGGAGCCGACCCTGGCTCCGCGGTGTTCTACAACCGGGTCAAAGGCGAAATGGAACAGGCCCTGCGCACCATGGACTGGCCGCAACTGACCCTGGTGCGGCCTTCCCTGCTGCTCGGCGCACGTCAGGAATTCCGCCTCGGCGAGCGCCTGGCCGCGCCCTTTGTGCGCTGGCTGCCCGGCAAGTACCGCGGCATAAAGGCCACGGTGCTGGCCAGAGCGCTGTGGCGTCTGGCCCTGGAAGAGAACGACGGCATCCGCGTGATCGAATCCGGCCAACTGCGCCGCCTTGGCCGCTAACCGCTACGGACACTAACGGACACCTTATGAGCCCCCACCCGGACAACCTGATCGCCGCCCTGGCGACTGCCGACATGCTGGAAATCGATGACCTGCACGCCTGGCAATTCCGCCTCGACGAGGCTCAGCTGCAAGGCAGCGGCGACGCCCCCGTGCTCAGCATCGAATGCATGGACGGCCGCGCCCTGCGCAAATGGCAGTTCAGCCTGGCCCAGGTGCAGGCCGCCCGCTACGACGCCGCGGCCGACTGCTGGACGCTGGACAGCGCCGCCAGCCCGCATCGCCTCAAGTGCTTTGCCGCCATCAGCGGCGACAATGACGACGCGCCGGACGACGCTGCCAACGACGAATAACCCGCTGGGAACCGCCATGGGCCTGTATGACCGCTACCTGCTGCCGCACCTGATCGACTTCGCCTGCGGCATGGGCGAGGTGATGCAGGCCCGTTCGCAGACGGTGCCCCAGGCCCATGGCCGGGTGCTGGAAATCGGCATCGGCAGCGGCCTCAACCTCGAGTTCTACGATGCCGCCCGGGTCAGCACGATAGTCGGCGTCGACCCCAGCGCCGACATGCAGAAGCTGGCCAAGGCGCGCGCCGCGGCCATCGCCATCCCGGTGCAGATGATTGCCCTCGAACTGGGCCAGATCCAGGCCGAGGACGCCAGCTTCGACAGCATCGTCTGCACCTTTACCCTGTGCACCATCCCCGACGCCGTGGCCGCCCTCACGGAAATGCGCCGAGTGCTCAAGCCCGGCGGTCGCCTGCTGTTCTGCGAGCACGGCAAGGCCCCGGACGCCGCCGTGCAGCGCTGGCAGAATCGCCTGACGCCACTATGGAAACCCCTGGCCGGCGGCTGCCACCTCAACCGCGATATCGCCGCGTTGATCAGCGCCGGCGGCTTCAGCATCGGCCAGCTGCAGCACCGCTACCTGAAAGGGCCCAAGGCCATGACCTACCTCTACCAGGGCTGGGCGCACTAGGAGCCTGTCCTGCTGCGGATAAACCGGACACGCCCTCGCCACGCCTGGCTTCTGGCAAATTGCCAGCAGGTGTCGGCGGCCTCCCGAATTTCTGGCTATCGTTAAGGCTCTGGACTTATCCAATGGAAGCCGGCTCACGCATGAAGCGTCTGCAGTTACGCGCAAGCACCGCCCTGCTCCTGTGCCTGGCCGGCATCCTGGCCCCCGCCAGCCAGGTCCTGGCCCAGCAGCGCCAGGTCAGTGTCGGGGTGTACGCCAACGAACCGAAGATCGTGCTGGGCGAGGACGGCCAGATCTCCGGCATCCTCGGCGAACTGCTCAGGGAGGTGGCGCGCCAGGAAGACTGGCAGCTGAACGCCGTGCCCTGCGACTGGCAACAGTGCCTGGAGCGGACCCAGAACGGCGAGATCGACCTGCTGCCGGATGTCGCCTTCAATGAAACCCGCGCCCTCTCCCTGGACTTCCACCAGGTGCCGTCGCTGTACAGCTGGTCGCAGCTGTACAGCAGCGAAGGGCTGCAACTGGCCTCGGTACTGCACCTCGAAGGCCGCCGTATTGCAGTGCTGGAGGGTTCCATCCAGCAGAATTATCTGCGCGACCTGCTCAAGAGTTTCGGCCTCAACGCCGAGCTGATCGGCGTGCCAAGCCTGCTGCAAGGCTTCGAGCAGGTCGCCAGTGGCGCGGCCGATGCGGTGGTGGCCAATCAGCAATTCGGCGACTTTCACGCCCCGCGTTACCGGCTGTACAGCACCCCCATCATGTTTCAGCCCGCGCAACTCTTCTATGCCACCCGCAAAGGACAGAATGCCGAACTGCTGGCCAGCATCGACAAACACCTGCAACGCTGGCAAGGCGCGCCCGACTCCTTCTACTACCAGACCCTGCAACGCTGGGGCGGCGAGCGCCCCACGTTGCTGATCCCTACAGCGGTCTGGTGGGGCCTGGGCGGCCTCGGCGCGCTGCTCCTGCTGGCCCTCGGCGGGGCGCTGATCCTGCGCCGCCAGGTCGCCGAGAAAACCCGCCACCTGCAGGCCGGCGAAGAGCGCCTGAACACCATTCTCGACAGCGTCGAGGCCTATATCTATATCAAGGACACCCAGCTGCGTTACCAGTACGCCAACCGCAAGGTCTGCGAGTTATTCGGCCACCCCCTCGAGCGGGTGATCGGCAAGACCGACGAATATTTCTTCGATATCGATACCGCCACCCACCTGCATGAGAATGACCGCCGGGTCCTGCAATTCGGCGAACGGGTGGAGGAGGAGGAAGTCAACCGCGGCCTCAATGGGGCCACCGAACGCGCCTTCCTCTCGGTCAAGCTGCCGCTGCGCAATGCCGCCGGACAGATCTATGCCCTGTGCGGCATTTCCACCGACATCAGCGAACACCGCAAGAACCTGGAGAAGATCAACCAACTGGCCTTCTACGACCCACTCACCGGCCTGCCCAACCGCCGCCTGCTGCTCGACCGCCTGCAACAGGCCCTGGCCAAGCATGCCCGCGGCCTGCAGCAGGGGGCCCTGCTGTTTATCGACCTGGACAATTTCAAGGACCTCAACGACACCCTCGGCCACGACATGGGCGACCAGTTGCTGCAACAGGCGGCCGAGCGCCTGCGCAGCCATGTGCGCGCCCAGGACAGCCTGGCCCGCCTCGGCGGCGACGAGTTCGTGCTGATGCTCGAAGAGCTCAGCGCCGACCCGGAGCAGGCCGCACGCCAGGTGGAAACCGTCGCCAACAAGGTCGTGGCCGCCCTGGCCGCGCCCTACAGCCTGGGGGGGCGCAGCCATACCAGCACGGCCAGCATCGGCATCGCCGTGTTTCCCGAGGACCAGACCAGCGTCGAGGAAATCCTCAAGCGCGCCGACCTGGCCATGTACCAGGCCAAATCGGCGGGGCGCAACGGCATGCGCTTCTTCGACCCCCGGATGCAGGCCGAAGCCAATGCCCGCGCCACCCTGGAAAACGACCTGCGCCAGAGCCTCAGCGAACGTCACTTTATCCTCCACTACCAGCCCCAGGTCGACCTGCAGGGCCAGCTGATCGGGGCCGAGGCGCTGGTGCGCTGGCAGCACCCCAGGCGCGGTCTGGTCGCGCCGAACGACTTTATCCCCCTGGCGGAAAGCACCGGGCTGATTCTGCCCCTGGGCCGCTGGATCCTGCACAGCGCCTGCGCCCAGCTGGTCACCTGGGCCGCGCACCCCCAGCTGCGCCATATCAACCTGGCGATCAACGTCAGCGCCCGCCAATTCCACCACCGCGACTTCGTCGACGACGTGCTCGCGACCCTGACGGAAACCGGGGCCAACCCCGCCCGCCTGGAACTGGAGCTGACCGAAAGCCAGCTGGTGGAAGACGTGGAAACCCTGATCGCCAAGATGACCCGGCTCAAGGCCCACGGCGTGCGCCTCTCGCTGGACGATTTCGGCACCGGCTACTCCTCGCTCAACTACCTCAAGCGCCTGCCGCTGGACCAGCTGAAGATCGATCAGAGTTTTGTTCGCGACCTGCTCGTGCAGCCCAGCGATGCCGCCATCGTGCGCACCATCCTGGCCCTGGGGGCCAACCTCGACCTGGCCGTCACCGCCGAGGGCGTGGAAACCCTCGAACAGCGCGAAGCGCTGCTGGCCATGGGCTGCCAGAAGTTTCAGGGCTACCTGTTCGCCCGACCGGGGCCGGCCCAACTGCTGGAGCAGTGGCCCCTGGCCTTGGGCAGCCGCGATATCACCGTCTGAATCCAGCCCGTCGCCAGCCCCTCCGCCAGCCCGGTAGCCGACACCTCAGGTCGGCGCGGCCTCGCGCAGGCGCAGGGCATCCACCAGCCCGGCGGCGATGGCCATGCCCACCAGGTCGGCGAGGGTTTCGGCCTGCATGCGCTTCATCACCCGCGAGCGGTACAGGTCGACGGTCTTGACGCTGATGGCCAGCTGCTCGGCCACTTCGCGGTTGGTGCAGCCGCGCACCAGCGGCAGCAGCACATCGCGTTCACGCGGAGTCAGGCTGGCCAGGCGCGCCTGCACCTCGAGCAGACGCGGATCGGCGGCCGGGGCGGCCGAGGCGCGATTCAGGGCCTGCTGCACGCTGTCGAGCAGCAGCTGTTCGTTGTAGGGCTTCTCGATAAAGTCCACCGCGCCGGCGCGAAAGGCGCGCACCACGATGGGCACGTCGGCATGGCCACTGACGAAGATGATCGGCATGTCGATGCCGCGCTCGCGCAGGGCTTCCTGCACGTTCAAGCCGCCCATGCCGGGCATGCGCACATCCAGCAGCACACAGCCCTGGCTCCGGCCGTCACAGGCGTCGAGAAACGCCCGGCCGCTGGTAAAGGGCAAGGCCTTGAGCCCCACCGACTCCAGCAGCCAGACGGTGGAATCGAGCATGCCCTGGTCGTCATCGACCACATAGACCCGTTGTTGCTGTTGCGTGCTCACTGGCTAGTCCTCTTATTGTTGTCTGTCTCGCCCGGGCTCTCGTCGCTGCGCCCCAGGGGCAGGCGGCACTCCAGGCACAGGCCGCCGCGTTCTCCTGGCCGGGCCTCCAGGGCCCCGCCGAAGCCCTCGATAATGCTGCGGCTCATCGACAGGCCCAGGCCCAGGCCTTCGGCCTTGCTGGTGTAGAAGGGCGTGAAGATATGCCCCAGCTGCGCCGCCGCCACCCCCGGGCCCTGGTCGCGGACCCAGACGCACAGCTGGCCGCCGCGTTCCCCGGCCGTCAGCTCGATACGCGAAGGCTGGCCCGGATGGGCTTCGCGGTTGGCGTCGATGGCGTTGCGCAGCAGGTTGAGCAGCACCTGCTCGAGCAATACCCGGTCGGCATACACCGGCGGCAGATTGTCCGCCAGTTGCTCGGCGATGGTCACCTGGCAATTGCTCGCCTCCCACTGACACAGGCGCACCGCCTCGCGGGCCACCTGGGCCATGTCCAGGGCCTGGGTGCGGCGCTGGCCCTTGCGCAGAAAGGCGCGCAGGCGCTTGATCACTTCCGAGGCGTGGTTGGCGTGCTCGGTGATACGTTCCAGACCCTGGGCCACCTTGTCCGCCGCCTGCGGATTAGTGCCCAGGGCCTTGAGGTAACGCTGGCTGGCGCTGGCGTAATTGACCACCGCCGCCAGCGGCTGATTGATCTCGTGGGCGATCCCCGAGGCCAGCTCGCCCAGGGTCACCAGCCGCGCGGTATGCGCCAGCTCGTCCTGATGGCGGCGCTGCTGGGCCTCGCGCAATTCGCGCTCGGTCATGTCGCGGGCCACCAGGGAGTAGTAATGTTCGCCGCCACTGCCGCGATGGGCCAGCAGCACCAGCGACACCGGCAGCGGCGCGCGCGGCCCCAGGGGCAACAGGCGCACCTCGGCGCTCCATACCCCGCAGGCATCGGCGGTGGCCCAGCCGCTGCGCTGCAGTTCGCCCAGGTCGTCCGCCGCCAGCAGGGCATCCAGGGCCGGCAGCGCCTGCGCCTCGGCGATATTCAGGGCATGCCGGGCCGAGGGGTTGAGATGGGTCAGACGCCCGCCCGAGTCGATAAACAGCACCAGGTCGGTGTTGGCTTCCACCACTTCGGCCAGTCGCCGCTTGTTTTCCTCGGCCTGCACCCGCGCGGTGATATCGCGCGACACGCTGACCACCTCGACCACCGCCCCGGTGTAGGTTTCGCGAATGGCCCGGCTGGCGGTCTCGAACCACAGGTAGTGACCCGCGCGATGGCGGATGCGATAGGTCATGGTGTGATAACCGTCCTGCTCCAGGGCCTCGCGGGTGCTCTGCACCAACTGCAGCTGGTCCTGCTCGTGGAACAGCGCCTGCACCAGGGTCCCGCGCAGCTCCTCGGGCCAGTAACCGAGCAGGGTCCAGCTGGCCGGCGAGGCATCGAGAAAGCGCCCCTCCGGGGTGTGCCGGGAGATCAGGTCGGTGGTGTTCTCGGTAATCAGCCGGTACAGCCGGCTGGCCTTGGCCGCCTCGCGCTCGGCCTGCACCTGCTCGGTAGCCAGGCGACAGCGGGCCAGCACCTGCCGCTCCTGCGGATCGGGGATAAACAGCCAGATCAGGATCTGCCCCTCGACCTGCGCCTCGACCCCATCGATCGCCCGCCCCTGCTGCAGGCAGGCCCGCACCAGCTGCGCGGCGTTGACCGGCAACAGCTCCAGCGCCGCCGGCAGGGGCCGCTCGTCGAGCAGCTTGAGCATGGCCGCATTCAACTGCAGCGGCCGCGCCTGGGCATCCAGCAGCAGGCTGGGTTGCGGATCGCTGCCAAGCAGGGCACTGCCGCGAGCCTGAGCGGGCAGGCTGGCGAGCAGAGCCAGCAGCAGCTCGTGGATAAACCCCAGCCAGTCGAGGCCCACCCCGTCCTGCAACTCGATCAGCAGCAGGCCGGGCTGCCCGGGGTCCAGCTCCAGGCTCAGCGCCTGGCCATGGCTGATGGCCGCGCGGCGCACCCGCCCGGCCAGCCAGCAGGGCAGCTGGCGCAACTCTCCCAGGCTTAGCCGCGGCTCGTCCTGCAAACGCTCGAACAACAGCAGATCGCTGGCCTGCAGGGGGTCGCCGAAGCCCGGCGGCAGATGGGCCGCCGCGCCTTCATGGCTGTAAATGCCAGTGCCCACCTGCCAGCCGAGAAAGAACGCCTGACGCACCTCGGGGCAGGCCTGCAGGGTACGCCGCAGCGCGTCGGCACGCACCGCCAGCGGCAACGCCTCGCGCTGTAACCGCAGCCAGCTGTGCAACTGCACGCGGATCTCACTCATCGCATCGCTTCCTTATCGCCGGCCTTGCGCTTGGCCAGACGCGAGCATCGCGGCAACACCGTCCGAATGCAAAGCGACCAAGGGCTATAGTCGATAAACAACACTAGTAAATATACTATAAGACTATGGCTTAGTTGCCATATAAAGCTATTAAAAGCTATAAATAGTCCAAGCCAAAACAGCGGCACGCCTGCCGTGCGCCGAACCGGCCAACAAGAGCAAACAACCTGCCATGGGTATTCGCATGTCGATCTACGAACAGGGCCTCGCCCCCGCCGCCGTCAATCATATCGCCCTCTCGCCCCTGAGCTTTCTCGAGCGCACTGCCAGCGTCTATCCGCACTACCCGGCGGTGATCCATGGCTCGATCCGCCGCGACTGGAGCGAGACCTATGCACGCTGCCGCCGCCTGGCCTCGGCCCTGGCCGGCCGCGGCATCGGCAAGGGCGACACGGTGGCGGTGATGCTGCCGAATATTCCGGCCATGCTCGAAGCCCACTTCGGCGTGCCGATGATCGGCGCGGTGCTCAACACCCTCAACGTGCGCCTGGATGCCGAGGCGATCGCCTTTATGCTGCAGCACGGCGAAGCCAAGGTGCTGATCGCCGACCGCGAGTTTCATGAGGTGATCCACGCCGCCGTCGGCATGCTCGACCACCCGCCGCTGGTGATCGATGTCGACGACCCGGAATACGGCGAAGGCCAGGCCGTCAGCGACCTCGATTACGAGGCCCTGCTGGCCGAGGGCGACCCCGCGTTCGCCTGGCAGTGGCCGACGGACGAGTGGCAGGCGATCAGCCTCAACTACACCTCCGGCACCACCGGCAACCCCAAGGGCGTGGTCTACCACCACCGCGGTGCCTACCTCAATTCCCTGGGCAACCAGATGACCTGGGCCATGGGCAACCACCCGGTCTATCTCTGGACCCTGCCGATGTTCCATTGCAACGGCTGGTGCTACCCCTGGACCATCACCGCCCTGGCCGGCGTGCATGTGTTTTTGCGCCGGGTCGACCCGCAGAAGATCCTCCACCTGATCCGCGAGCACCGGGTCAGCCATATGTGCGGCGCGCCCATCGTGCTCAACGCCCTGGTCAATATGCCGGAGTCGGCCAAGGCCGCCATCGAGCACCCGGTCAACGCCATGGTCGCCGGCGCGGCACCACCGGCCAAGGTCATCGGCGCGGTGGAAGAAATGGGCATCAAGGTCACCCACGTCTATGGCCTGACCGAGGTCTATGGCCCGGTCACCGTCTGCGCCTGGCATGCCGAATGGGACGAACTGGCGCTGGATGAGCGGGCGCGGATCAAGTCGCGCCAAGGCGTGCGCTACGCCACCCTGGAAGGCCTGATGGTCGGCGATCCCAAGACCCTGGAGCCGACCCCGCGCGACGGCGAAACCATCGGCGAGATCTTTATGCGCGGCAATACCGTGATGAAGGGCTACCTGAAGAACCCCAGCGCCACCGCCGAGGCCTTCGAGGGCGGCTGGTTCCACACCGGCGACCTGGCCGTGTGCCACCCGGACGGCTATGTGGAAATCCGCGACCGGCTCAAAGACATCATCATCTCCGGCGGCGAGAACATCTCCACCATCGAGGTGGAAGGCGTGCTCTACCGCCACCCGGCGGTGCTGGAAGCGGCCGTGGTGGCGCGCCCGGACGAGAAATGGGGCGAGACGCCCTGCGCCTTTATCACCCTCAAGGTCGACCAGCAGGCCACCAGCGAAGCCCAGATCATCGCCTTCTGCCGCGAGCACCTGGCCGGCTTCAAGGTGCCCAAGACCGTGGTCTTCACCCAGTTGCCGAAGACCAGCACCGGCAAGATCCAGAAATTCGTCCTGCGCGATATGGCCAAGACGCTCTGACTCTTTGAGGGAGGGGCTTAAGCCGCGACTGTCGCCGCTTCGACTGCATGGATGCAGGAGGTAGAGCGAAGCAGGATGCCAGAGCCGAAAGCGCCTCCCACAGCAGGCAACACACAGAACAAGACCACCGTTTGCACAACAACAAGAACCGGCCCTGGCGGCCGACGGAGAACCCTTATGCAAATTTTCAAGCGCCGTGACGGCGACGAGCAACCCTACTGGCCCCTCGGTCCGTTCAAGGTCCGCCTGCCCTTCGTGCATTACCGCTGGGAAACCGCGGAAATGCTCCAGGCCTTGATCATGTTCGTGGTCAGCCTGGCGATGATTCCGCTGCTGGAAAAATACCTCGGCCTGCCCTACGACGTGGCATTGGCCTATGTGGTGGTGTGCGGTGTGGGCTTTATGTTGCCGGCGTTGCTCGGTGTGCCCTTCGTGCCTGGCTGGATCACCCCGGGCATTCCAGTGGTGCTGCTGTTTCTGGGTAACTTCGAGCCTGGCCCGGAAGCGATTCAGGCGCTGTTCGCCCTGCAGTTTCTGGTGTTCGTGATCTTTCTGGTGCTCGGCGTCACCCGCCTGGGCAGCACCCTGGTGAAGATCATCCCCAACTCGATGAAGGGCGGCATCATCATCGGTGCCGGCATCGCCGCGCTGATGGGGGAAATCTCCACCGGCGGACGCCTGGCCAACACCCCGATCTCCCTGGTGCTGGGCAGCCTGATCTGCCTCTACCTGATGTTCTCGGTGTCGTTCAAGGGCCTTACCGAGCGCCTGCCCCTGGCGCGCAAGATCGTCAACTACGGCATGGTCCCGGGCATGCTGATCGCCATCTTTATCGGCATCGCCGTCGGCGAGTACAAGATGCCCGACGTGCGCTTCGGCATCACCGCGCCGGCCTTCGCCGAGATGTGGAACTACCTGCCGTTCAACGTCGGCTTCCCCGGCCTGGACGTGTTCCTGCTGGCCGTACCCACCGCGGTGATCGCCTATATCATCGCCTTCGGCGACATCATCGTCGGCCAGTCGCTGATGCAGCGCGCCGACGAACTGCGCACCGATGAAGTGATCGAGAACAATATCGACCGTGTGCACCTGGTAACCGCCCTGCGCAACGCCCTGCACGCCTTCTTCGCCCCGTATCCGGGTCTGGCCGGACCGCTGTGGACCGCCGTCGCGGCGACCATGGCCGAGCGTTACAAGTACGGGCGCAAGGCCATGGATTCGATCTACAGCGGTGCGGGGACCTTCTGGATCACCGGATTTATCGCCCTGTTCGCCCTCCCGCTGGTGAGCTTCTTCCAACCGGTACTGCCGATCGCCCTGTCGCTGACCCTGATCCTCACCGGCTATATCTGCCTGATGGTCGGTTTCGAGCAGCTCAACAACAACACCGAACGCGGCGTCGCCGGCACCATGGGCGTGGTCCTGGCCGTCTACGGTGCCGGCTGGGGCCTGGCCGCCGGGGCGGCGCTGTATATCCTGGTAGAACGCACCCACCTGCTCAGGTTCGCCTCGAGCAAGGACAAGACCAGCGGTGCCCCCGAAATCGACTGACGCGCTATAACCCTACTTATCTTGCCCACGCCGCAGGTGCGCCTGCGGCACTCTGTTTTGAGGTGCCCCATGCCCGACTACAACGCCCCCCTGCGCGACCTGCGCTTTGTCCTCCATGAAGTGTTCGACGCCTCCAGCCTGTGGGCCCGCCTGCCGGCCCTGAGCGAAACCGTGGACGCCGACACCGCCGACGCCATCCTCGAAGAAGCGGCCAAGGTCACAGGCACGCTGATCGCCCCGCTCAACCGCAGCGGCGACGAGGAAGGCGCGCAGTGGGTCGCCGGCGCGGTGCAGACTCCGGCCGGTTTCAAGCAGGCCTACGCCACCTATATCCAAGGCGGCTGGGTTGGCCTGTCCGGCAACCCGGCCTATGGCGGCATGGGCATGCCGAAGATGCTCGCGGTGGCCTTCGAGGAAATGCTCTACGGAGCCAACAACAGCTTCGCCCTGTATTCGGCGCTGAGCTCCGGAGCCTGTCTGGCCATCGACGCCCATGCCAGCGAAGCGCTGAAAAGCACCTACCTGCCGCCGATGTATGAGGGTCGCTGGGCCGGTTCCATGTGCCTGACCGAGGCCCACGCCGGCACCGATCTGGGCCTGATCCGCACCAGGGCCGAACCCCAGGCCGACGGCAGCTACAGCATCAGCGGCAGCAAGATCTTTATCACCGGCGGCGAGCAGGACCTGACCGAAAACATCATTCACCTGGTGCTGGCCAAGCTGCCGGGCGCGCCGGCCGGGCCCAAGGGCATCTCGCTGTTTCTGGTGCCCAAGGTGCTGGTAGCGGCCGATGGCAGCCTGGGCGAGCGCAATGCGGTGAGCTGCGGCTCGATCGAACACAAGATGGGCATCAAGGCCTCGGCCACCTGCGTGATCAACTTCGACGGGGCCAGCGGCTACCTGATCGGCGAAGCGAACAGGGGCCTGGCGGCGATGTTCACCATGATGAACTACGAGCGCCTGTCCATCGGCATCCAGGGCATCGGCTGTGCCGAAGCCTCCTACCAGAGCGCCGCCGCTTATGCCCGCGAACGCCTGCAGAGCCGCGCCGCCAGCGGCAAGGTCGCGCCGGACAAGATGGCCGACCCGATCATCGTGCATGCCGACGTGCGCCGCATGCTGCTGAGCATGAAGGCCATGACCGAGGGCGGCCGCGCCTTTGCCTGCTATGTCGGCCAGCAGCTGGACCTCTCCAAGTTCAGCATCGATGCCGCCGAGCGCCAGGCCGCCGACGCATTGGTCGCCCTGCTCACCCCGGTGGCCAAGGCCTTCTTCACCGACACCGGCCTGGACAGCTGCATCCACGGCCAGCAGGTGTTCGGCGGTCACGGTTATATCCGCGAATGGGGCCAGGAGCAGCTGGTGCGCGACGTGCGTATCGCGCAGATCTACGAAGGCACCAACGGCATCCAGGCCATGGACCTGCTCGGGCGCAAGGTCGTGGCCAACGGCGGTGCCGGGCTGCGCCAGTTCGCCGCCGAGATCCGTCACTTCGCCCACCAGCACGAAACGCCCTACGGCAGCGAGCTGGTCATCGCCCTGGAGCGCCTGGAGACGGTCAGCGGCTGGCTGCTGGAACAGGCCAAGACCGATGCCAACGCCGTGGGTGCCGCCGCGGTGGAGTACCTGCACCTGTTCGGCTATGTCGCCTACGCCTATATGTGGGCACGCATGGCCGCGGTGGCCGAGACCAAGCGCGCCGATGACCAAGCCTTCTACACCGGCAAGCTGGCCACCGCCGGATTCTTCTTCAGCCGTCTGCTGCCGCGCACCCTGGGCCTGGAAGCCAGTATCCGCGCCGGTTCCAGTGCGCTCTATGACCTTGCAGCCGAGCAGTTTTAAACCCGTTGAGCGTTTGCGCGGCGTCCCGCACCGAGGCACCGCGCTTTTTTATTCGACCCCTCGGGTGCGCCGTACGCACCCGACAACTGCGCTGGGTGCTCAGCACGCGCCCGGCGAGGAGACTCTATGCGTGAAGTGGTAATAGTCGCCGCCCGGCGCACCGCCGTCGGCGCATTTCAGGGCGCACTGAGCAGCGTCCCGGCCGTCGACCTGGGGGCCGCGGTGATCCGCCAGCTGCTGGCGGACAGCGGCCTGCCCGCCGAGCAGGTCGACGAGGTGCTGCTCGGCCAGGTGCTCAGCGCAGGCTGCGGGCAGAACCCCGCACGGCAGAGCGCGCTCAAGGCCGGCCTGCCGCACACGGTGCCGGCCATGACCCTGAACAAGGTCTGCGGTTCGGGGCTGAAAGCGGTGATTCTCGGGGCCCAGGCCATCGCCTGCGGCGATGCCGAGGTCATCATCGCCGGCGGCCAGGAAAATATGAGCCTGTCGCCCCACGTCCTCAGCGGTTCACGCAACGGCCTGCGCATGGGCCACGGTCAGCTGCTCGACACAATGATCCACGACGGCCTGTGGGATGCCTTCAACGATTACCACATGGGCATCACCGCCGAGAACCTGGCCGAACAATACGGCATCAGCCGC
The DNA here is from genome assembly GCF_963970915.1 of Pseudomonas sp. EA_105y_Pfl2_R69. Classification (NCBI taxonomy): domain Bacteria; kingdom Pseudomonadati; phylum Pseudomonadota; class Gammaproteobacteria; order Pseudomonadales; family Pseudomonadaceae; genus Pseudomonas; species Pseudomonas sp. EA_105y_Pfl2_R69. The sequence goes on along the minus strand of NZ_CAXAOO010000003.1, from coordinate 155,658 downwards.
GGCGAGCAGGATGCCTTCGCCGCCCGCTCGCAGCAGCGCGCCTGCGCCGCCATCGAGGCCGGGCGCTTCCTGGCCGAGATCAGCCCGATCGAAATCCCCCAGCGCAAGGGCCCCTGCCAGATCGTCGCGGCGGACGAACAACCCCGCGCCGACACCAGCCTCGACTCGCTGGGCAAACTGCGTCCAGCCTTCAAGGCTGACGGCAGCGTCACCGCCGGCAACGCCTCGACCCTCAACGATGGCGCGGCCGCCGTATTGCTGATGAGCGCCGACAAGGCCGCCGCCCTCGGCCTGCCGGTCATGGCGCGGATCAGGGCCCACGCCAGCGCCGGCGTCGATCCGGCCACCATGGGCATCGGCCCGGTATTCGCCACCTGCAAGGCCCTGGAAAAGGCCGGCTGGGCTCTGGAGCAGCTCGACCTGATCGAGGCCAACGAAGCCTTCGCCGCCCAGGCCATCGCCGTCGGCCGCGAGCTGCACTGGGACAGCGCCAAGGTCAACGTCAACGGCGGGGCCATCGCCCTCGGCCATCCCATCGGCGCATCCGGTTGTCGTATCCTCGTCAGCCTGATTCACGAGATGCAGCGCCGCGATGCCCGCAAGGGCCTTGCCACCCTGTGCATCGGCGGCGGTCAGGGTGTCGCCCTGGCCATCGAGCGGTAGCCTGGAATAGACGAACCGGTGGATGTAAAAAACGACATCCACCCTACGCCTGCATCCACGTAAATCCGTAGGGTGGATCACGCTTTACCGATCCACCAAGCACTGCCTCGTCAGATCAATCGAGCACCTATCAACCAAAGGTGTGATGGCCCAAAGCGCCTGCGTCATTCACCCTGCAACGGCGTTCACAACGACAAGAGACCAGCATGCGAACCCTGACCACCCTAACCGGCAATAGCCAGAAACTCGACGGCGGGGCCATGTTCGGCAACGCGCCCAAGGCCCTGTGGCAGCGCTGGATGACCCCCGACCCGGAAAACCGTATCGACCTCGGCTGCCGCGCCCTGCTGGTGCAGGAGGAGGGGCGCAATATCCTGGTGGAAACCGGTATCGGGGCCTTCTTCAGCCCAGAGCTGAAACAGCGTTTCGGCGTTCAGGAAGAGCGTCACGTGCTGCTCGACAGCCTGGCCGAACTGGGCCTGAGTGATGCCGATATCGATATCGTGCTACTCACCCACCTGCACTTCGACCACGCCGGCGGCCTGCTCGCCGCCTGGGAAGAAGGTGCGCCGGCGCGCCTGCTGTTCCCCAAGGCGCAGTTCGTCACCGGCCGCCGCCAATGGCAGCGCGCCTGCCAGCCCCACGCTCGCGACCGCGCCTCCTATATCCCGCAACTGCTCGAACTGCTGGAAGCCAGCGGCCGCCTGCAGCTGGTGGATGAAACCGAGCACTGTGAGCTGCTCGGCGCGGACTGGCACCTGCACTGGAGCGACGGCCACACCCCGGGCCAGCTCCTGCCCGAGGTGGCCATGGCGGACGGCCCGGTGGTATTTCCCGGCGACCTGATCCCCGGCGCGCCCTGGGTACACCTGCCGATCACCATGGGTTACGACCGTTTTCCCGAAGGCCTGATCGAGGAGAAGCAAGCGCTGCTGAGCGACCTGCAGGCCCGTGGCGGCCGCCTGGTGTTCACCCACGATCCGGCCGTGGCCATGGGCCGCGTGGTGTGCGATGCGAAGGGCCGTTACGGACTGGAAGAGACCCAGGCCGATGTGCGTGAGCTGGCCGAATAGCCTGGCCAAAAGGCGGTGCGCACGGCGCACCCTACGGGGTCAGTGGCCGCCATGCCTTTGTAGGGTGCGCCATGCGCACCAGCCCCCTAAAGCCCGCCGCTAACGCCCAGATTGAGTCCCAGCGCCGCGGCGCAGGAAAAGGGCAGCAGCAGGGTATCCAGCAGCAGGCTGGCCGGCAGGTCGAGGGCGGCATAGTGCGGGGCCTCGGTGCCGAAACGCTCGACGGCGCAGCAACCGCCCTTGAGCGCATACAGGTCCAGCCGGGTACCGGCATAGACCACCGGCGCGTCGGGTTTGGCCGCATCCAGGGTGGCGACCGTGGCACAGCCCGGCAGCAGCGACACCAGCAGCAGGCAAGCCACCCGGTAGGATGGGTTAGCCGAAGGCGTAACCCATGGGCTTTTCGCCCTATCACTCATCGCCGCTGACCTGATGATGCTCGCCCCAGCGCGGCAGCATGTCCTGGGGAATATTCAGACAATTGAGGATGCGCGCGACGACGAAATCGATCAGGTCATCGATGGTCTGCGGCTGATGATAAAACCCCGGCGCGGCCGGCAGAATGGTCGCGCCCAGGTTCGACAGCTTGAGCATGTTCTCCAGGTGAATGCTGGAAAACGGTGCCTCGCGCGGCACCAGAATCAACTGGCGGCGCTCTTTCAGCACCACATCGGCGGCGCGCTCGATCAGGTTGTTGCAGGCACCACAGGCAATCGCCGACAGGGTGCCGGTGGAACAGGGCACCACCACCATGGCGCTGGGGGCCCCGGAACCGGAGGCTGCCGGAGCCATCCAGTCCTCCTTGCCATACACCCGGATCTGCCCCGGAGAAGCCCCGGTGTATTCGTTGAGAAAGGCCTGCATGGCCTGCGGCTTGGCCGGCAGGGTGACATCGGTCTCAGTCGCCAGGACCAGCTGCGCGGCCTTGGAGATCAGAAAGTGCACCTCGCGGTCTTCCCGCACCAGACAATCGAGCAGGCGCAAACCGTACTGCGCGCCGGAGGCACCGGTCATGGCTAAGGTGATTCGTTCAGGCCCAGACATTTCTTAACCCTCCAAAGCCGCCGCCAGCTTGCCATGCAGGCCGCCGAAACCGCCGTTGCTCATCACCACTATCTGGGTGCCCGGCGCGGCTTCGGCCTTGACCCCGGCGATGATCGCCTCCAGGGAATCGCAGACCCGGGTCGGCACGGTGGACGTGGCCACGGTGCCGGCCAGGTCCCAACCGAGGTTCGGCGGCGCGTACCAGTACACCGAGTCGGCCTGCACCACAGACTCGGGCAAGCCATCGCGGTGCGCGCCGAGTTTCATGGAGTTGGAGCGCGGCTCGACGATGGCGATCAGCTTGGCAGTGCCGATGCGTTTACGCAGGCCATCCAGGGTGGTGGCAATGGCTGTGGGGTGATGGGCGAAGTCGTCGAAGATGGTCACACCATTGACCTCGGCGACCTTCTCCATGCGCCGCTTGGCGTTGATAAAGCTGCACAGCGCGGCGATACCCAACTCCGGCACCACGCCGACATGGCGCGCCGCCGCCAGCACCGCCAGGGCGTTGGCGACGTTGTGCTGGCCGGTCAGTTGCCAATCCACCACACCGGCGGTTTTACCCTCGAAGCTGACCTCGAAACGCGAGCCATCCTCGCTCAGCAGGCGCGCCTGCCACTGGCCGCCCTCGCCCGTGGTTGCGACCTCCGTCCAGCAGCCCATCTCGATCACCCGCTTGAGCGCGGGTTCTGTGGTCGGGTGAATGATCAGGCCCTCGCCCGGAATGGTGCGCACCAGATGGTGGAACTGCCGCTCGATAGCCGGCAGATCCGGGAAGATATCCGCGTGATCGAACTCCAGGTTATTCAGGATCGCGGTGCGCGGGCGGTAGTGGACGAACTTGCTGCGCTTGTCGAAGAAGGCGCTGTCGTACTCGTCGGCTTCGACCACGAAGAACGGCGTGCCACCCAGGCGCGCGGAAATACCGAAGTTCTGCGGCACCCCGCCAATCAGAAAACCCGGGCTCATGCCGGCATGCTCCAGCACCCAGGCCAGCATGCTCGAACTGCTGGTCTTGCCGTGGGTGCCGGCCACCGCCAGCACCCAACGGCCCTGCAGCACATGGTCGGCCAGCCACTGCGGGCCGCTGACATAGGGCAGGCCCTTGTTCAGCACATACTCCACCGCCGGATTGCCGCGCGACAGGGCGTTGCCGATCACCACCAGATCCGGCGCGGGCTCGAGCTGGGCGGCGTCGTAGCCCTGGGTCAGTTCGATGCCCTGAGCTTCGAGCTGAGTGCTCATGGGCGGGTACACGTTGGCGTCGGAGCCGGTCACACGGTGACCCAGTTCCTTGGCCAGCACGGCCAGCGAGCCCATAAAGGTGCCGCAGATACCGAGAATATGGATATGCATGATTTACCTTGAAGGCACCCTCAAAAACCGGCCAGAACTGGCCTTGGACAAGATCGCCGCAGGTTAGCACAGCGGCGGCGGCGCGCAGAACCTGGCCGCCCTCGGGGGTTGGCACAGCCGTTGCTCAGCGTTAACGAAAACCACTGCCGGCGGGCAAGCGCCGATGCTAGGCCCTGGCACGCCGCCCGCCAGCGTGCAGCACGCCCGGAACGGGCACCTATTTGGCGCAGATTAAGGTCATTGCGCGGGAGAGAAGTTCAATGTCCGGATTCCGGCATACAGTCGGCGGTGAAACCTACCGTTTCGCCAGCCTTGCCGAGCTTATGGCCAAGGCCAGCCCGGCACGCTCCGGCGACGTTCTCGCCGGCGTGGCGGCGAGCAATGCCGGCGAACGGGTGGCGGCGCAGATGGCCCTGGCCGATATTCCGCTCAAGCAGTTTCTCGACGAGGCGCTGATCCCCTATGAAGAGGATGAAGTCACCCGACTGATCATCGACAGCCATGACCTGGCCGCCTTCGCCCCGGTCAGCCACCTCACCGTCGGCGGCTTTCGCGACTGGCTGCTCGGCGACAGCGCCGATGAAGCCAGCCTGCGCGCCCTCGCCCCGGGCCTGACGCCGGAAATGGCCGCGGCGGTATCGAAGATCATGCGCGTGCAGGACCTGGTCCTGGTGGCGCAGAAAATTCGCGTGGTCAGCCGCTTTCGCAACACCGTCGGCCTGCGCGGGCGCATGTCCACCCGCCTGCAGCCCAATCACCCGACCGACGAGCCGGCCGGCATCGCCGCGAGCATTCTCGACGGCCTGCTGTACGGCAACGGCGACGCCATGATCGGCATCAACCCGGCCACCGACAGCGTCGCGAGCATCTGCGAGATGCTGAAGATGCTCGACGGCATCATCCAGCGTTATGAAATCCCCACCCAGGCCTGCGTGCTGACCCACGTCACCACCTCGATCGAGGCGATCAATCGCGGCGTGCCGCTGGACCTGGTGTTCCAGTCGATTGCCGGCACCGAGGCGGCCAACGCCAGTTTCGGCGTCAGCCTGCAAGTGCTGCAGGAAGGTTACGACGCCGGCCTGAGCCTCAAACGCGGCACTCTGGGCGACAACCTGATGTATTTCGAAACCGGTCAGGGCAGCGCGCTGTCCGCCGGTGCCCACCATGGCCTCGACCAGCAGACCTGCGAGACCCGCGCCTATGCGGTGGCGCGCCACTTCAAGCCGTTTCTGGTGAATACCGTGGTCGGCTTTATCGGCCCGGAGTACCTCTATAACGGCAAGCAGATCATCCGCGCCGGCCTGGAAGACCACTTCTGCGGCAAACTGCTGGGCCTGCCGATGGGCTGCGACATCTGCTACACCAACCACGCCAAAGCCGATCAGGACGACATGGACGTGCTGCTGACCCTGCTCGGCGTGGCCGGGATCAACTTCATCATGGGCATCCCCGGCTCGGACGACGTGATGCTCAACTACCAGACCACCTCCTTCCACGACGCGCTGTACGCCCGGCAGAGCCTGGGGCTGCAACCGGCCCCCGAGTTCGAAGCCTGGCTGCAGCGCATGGGCATCTTCACCCAGGCCGATGGCCGCCCGCGCATGGCGGGCAGCCTGCCGCCGGCGTTCCGTCAGGCGCTGGCGCAGTTGGGTTAACCGAGGAATAGCCGATGTACGATGACAGCCCGCTCAGTGGTGCCAGCGAGAATCCCTGGCAGCAACTGCGCAACCTGACCCCGGCGCGCATTGCCTTGGGCCGCGCCGGCACCAGCATGCCGACCCGCGCCCAGCTGGATTTCCAGTTCGCCCATGCCCAGGCCCGCGATGCCGTGCACCTGCCCTTCGACCACGCCGCACTGGCCGCCGGTCTGGCCAGTCAGCAACGCCAGAGCCTGCTGCTGCACAGCGCCGCCAAGGACCGCGACACCTACCTGCAGCGCCCGGATCTGGGCCGGCGCTTGAGCCACGAATCCGCCGAGCTGCTGCGCCAGCATCGCGAGAACAACCCTGACGGTTACGACCTGGCCATCGTCATCGCAGACGGTCTGTCCGCCCTGGCCGTGCACCGCAACGCCCTGCCCATGCTGGAGCGCATCGAGGAACAGGCCGCTGCCGAAGGCTGGAGCGTGTCGCCCGTAGCCCTGGTCACACAAGGCCGGGTAGCGGTGGCCGATGAAGTGGCCGAACTGCTCGGCGCGCGCATGGTGGTGATTCTGATTGGCGAGCGCCCAGGCCTAAGTTCGCCGGACAGCCTGGGGCTGTATTTCACCTACGCGCCCAGGGTTGGCCTGACCGATGCCTACCGCAACTGTATCTCCAACGTGCGCCAAGAAGGCCTGAGCTACGCCATGGCCGGCCACCGCCTGCTGTACCTGATGCGCGAGGCTTGCCGCCGCCAGCTGTCGGGGGTCAATCTCAAGGATGAAGCCGAAGTGCCGCTGCTGGCCGGCACGCGCCAGGCAGAGAACTTCCTGCTCGGCGGCAGCGGCCGTTAGCCATCAGGGACAAAACCAAACGCTTGTTTTGATTGCGCTTTCCAAATGCCTTAGGCAGCATCGGCAAGGTTCGCAGGCAGCACTGCCGGTTGCCGAAGCCGTCCACCTTAATGAAGTCGAGGCTCACCATGCGCATCGTTCAAGCCACACTGGAGCATCTGGACCAACTGACGCCGCTGTTCGTCAATTACCGCGAGCTGTTCGGCCAGCTGCCCTACCCCGACTCCTCGCGCAGCTTTCTGGAAAAGCGCATCAGCCGCAAGGAGTCGGTGATCTACCTGGCCATGGCCGATGAAGAGGACAAGATCCTCGGCTTTTGCCAGCTCTACCCGAGCTTTTCCTCGCTGTCGCTCAAGCGCGTGTGGATTCTCAACGACATCTATGTCTGCCAGGACGCCCGCCGCCAGCTGGTCGCCGACCGCCTGATCCAGGCCGCCAAGCAGATGGCCAAGGACACCAACGCGGTGCGCCTGCGCGTGGCTTCCAGCATCAACAACACGGTGGCGCACAAGGTCTACGAGTCCATCGGTTTCGTCGAAGACACCGAGTTCAAGAACTTCGTCCTGCCGATCGGCGACGACCCCACCGCGCCCTGAGCGCCAGCCTCTGCGAAGCGCCCTGCGGTCAGACCGTCAGGGCGCTTCGCAGTTTTAGCAGGCCGGTAAAAACCTAGGTGGTTTTTCAGCGGCCTGTCAGCTGCCCAGGCTCAACCAGAGCCCCAATACCAATTGCACCAGCAGCACGCCGATCAGGGCGAACTGCCAGGGCTGCTTGCGCCTGGGCGCGTGCAATAGCGCGTGATGCGCCTGCAACGGCTGCTGCAGGGCTTGCTGAAACTCCGAAAGGGCCTCGAAGCGCGCCTCCGGTCGCGGGGCCAGGGCCCGTGCCAGCACCCCGTCCCAGCCGGCCGGCACATGCTGGCCGTACTGCGCCAGCGGTACATAGCGACTGAGCGCATCGGCATCGACCCGCGCGGCATCCGGCCAGCGACCGCAGAACAACCAGTAGGCCAGGGCCGCCAGGGCGAACTGGTCGGCGCGGCCATCCGCCGCCTGGCCATGGCGCAGCTCCGGGGCCAGGGGTTGCGCCGCCGCGGGCAAGCGCTGGCGCACGACGCCTGGCAGCAGCGCGGCATATTCGGGCAGCACCAGCAGATGCCCGCCGTCGCCGACCAGGATATTGCCCGGATCCAGCCACAAGCCCTGCATGCCGCGTCGCTGCAGGCCGCGCACGGCGGCGATCAACTGTTCCAGCAAGGCCAGCAGGGTCGCCCCGTCCAGCGGGCCATGGGCCGCCGTCCAGGCGACCAGGCTACGCATGCCGCTGGCCGGCAACTCGAACAGCATAAAGGCATGCCGGCGCGGCCGATGGGACGACAGCACCCGCGGCAAACTCGCCACCGGGCTGCGCCGCAGCACCCACTCGCGCTGCCAGAAGGCCTCGTCCGCGGCCTGCTCGACCAGCCACAGCAAAGCCTCCCGACCACCTTCGTCGCGGCCGCGGAACATCCGCCCCGGCGGGCCATAGGCGCAGGGCTCAAGCAGCGTCCAGCCATCCAGTTGCATGCCCGGCCAGGCATCGCCCACCACCGGCCAGGACTCGGGCGGCGCGGCGGGCGGCATTGCCCCCGGCTCGCCGGGCAATACCAGCACCGCGGCCCCCGGCGCATGCAGCCAGGGCCGCAGCACGCTGTGCAGATGCGCGGCAGCGAGTTGCGCGCAGGCCTGCCGAAAGCTCTGCAGGTCGGCGACCTCCAGCAAGGGCTGCGGAGCCAGCAACAGGGCCGCGCCCTGGCTCAGCGGCAGGCTGTGCTGCACCAGTGCCAATTCGGCCTGGGTTCCCAGCTGCATGCCCTCGCGGCCGATCAGGCTCTGCAGACTACCCGCCTGGTAGCGCAGCAGACCGATGGCCCCGGCCTGGAGAAACTGCAGTTCGTCGCCCTGCAGCAGCAACAGGCCAGCGTCCAACTGGAAGCGGCCGCGGCCGGCCCGGCGCTGGCGAAACAGCTGGGCATTGAGGGCCGCGAGCACCTGCCGGGCGGCCTGGGCTTCACTCCAGCCACCGGGGGTGCTGCTGTAGTCGGCAAACAAGGCATCCAGGTGGGCGTCGAGGACGCGCACCACATCGGTGCATTCGCGCGCCCACAGCAAGGCGACCAGCAACACCGGCGCACGCCCTTCGCGCCCGGGCAACCAGGCGGCGCGCACCCGCGCAGCCTGGCTGGGCAGGTCCAGGCCATGGCCGTACACCAGACTCACAGCGCAATGATCCAATCGTTCGATCGACATCGGCAGCCCTCCCAGGTCGCTATCAGCCTGGTCTGTGCAGCCTTTATGCCGACTTGCCCCTCACCCCGGCCCGGCTTAAGGTGAGCGCTCCGTACAGCCCGAGCAGAATCCATGTGGTCGTTACGCGCCTGGCGTCGCCAGCGCATCCTTGCCCGCCACCCGGTTGCCGCCGCGACCTGGAACGAAGTGCTGCGGTGCCTGCCCCTGCTGGATGGCCTCACCCCGGATGATCTGCAGCGCCTGCAGGCTCGCGCGGTGCTGTTTCTGCATAACAAGCACCTGACCGCCCTGCCCGGCGTCGAACTGCAACATAGCGATCGTCTGCTACTGGCGGTGCAGGCCGAGCTGCCGCTGCTGCACCTGGGCGACCTCGACTGGTACCAGGGCTTTCATGAAATCGTCCTCTACCCGGACGACTTCGTCAGCCCGCAGCGCCACCGCGACGCCAGCGGCGTGGTGCATGAATGGGACGGGGCGCACAGCGGCGAAGCCTGGCAGCAGGGCCCGGTGATCCTGGCCTGGCCAGGGGTGCAGGCCAGCGGCGGCTGGGACGGCTACAACCTGGTGATCCACGAGCTGGCGCACAAGCTCGACATGCTCAACGGCAGCGCCAACGGTCTGCCGCCGCTACACAGCAATATGCGCATCAGCGACTGGGCCGAGGCCATGCAGAGCGCCTTCGACTCGCTCAATGCCCAGCTGGACGCCGACCCGCAGGCCGAAACCGCCATCGACCCTTACGCCGCCGAAGACCCCGCCGAGTTCTTCGCGGTGACCAGCGAATACTTCTTCAGCGCCCCCGACCTGCTGGCCGAGGCCTTCCCGGCGGTCTACGCGCAGCTTGCGCTGTTCTACCGCCAGGACCCGCTGACCCGCCTGCAGGCGCTGCAGAAGGACCACCCGGACTATCGCGACAGACCAAAAGGCGAACACATCGCGACCAAAGGCTAGGCATCCCGGCATAGCAACGACGGGGGAATATGCCTATAATCGCGCCACTTTTTTGGCCCACCCCTCGGGAGTCGCCCCATGAGCTACAGCAAGATCCCTGCTGGTAAAGACCTGCCGAATGACATCTACGTCGCCATCGAGATCCCGGCCAACCACGCGCCGATCAAATACGAAATCGACCACGACATCGATTGCCTGATGGTCGACCGTTTCATGGCCACCCCGATGTTCTACCCGGCCAACTACGGTTTTATCCCGCACACCCTGGCTGACGACGGCGACCCCCTCGACGTGCTGGTCGTGACCCCCTACCCGGTGGCTCCAGGCTCGGTCATCCGCGCCCGTCCAGTCGGCGTACTGCATATGAGCGACGAAGCCGGTGGCGACGCCAAGCTGGTTGCCGTACCGCACGACAAACTCACCGTGCTGTACAAAGACGTCCAGGAATACACCGACCTGCCCGCGCTGCTGATCGAGCAGATCAAGCACTTCTTCGAGAACTACAAGGATCTCGAGAAAGGCAAATGGGTCAAGGTCGAAGGCTGGGGCGGCGCTGAAGAAGCCCGCGGTCTGATTCTCAAGGCGGTCGCGGCTTACCAAAAATAAGCTGAGACTACCCCCTAAAAGCCGGCCACAAGCCGGCTTTTTTATTGTTTAAAGAAATCCACCAAAGCCTACAAGCCCTAGCAAGAACAGGCGTCCAAGCGTAGCATTTGTCCAAAGACACCCATCACCATCCAGCAGAATCTACAACCAAAGTGTGGGTCAGGGTGTGGGTACAGCAGTATGGGTCGGCGAGGACGCAGAATGGGTAAACTAGCGAGTAAGACCGTTGAATCCCTGGCCAAAGCAGCTTCGCCAGGAAAAACCAATGATGGCGACGGACTTTACTTCCAAGTATCCAAGGGCGGCGCAACAAGCTGGATCTTCCGCTACAAACTGGATGGGCGAAGCCGCGAGATGGGTCTTGGCCCTTACCCAGCAGTAACACTCAGCGAAGCGCGCCAGTTTGCTGCAGACCAACGCAAGATTCTTGCATCCGGCCGCGACCCACTAGCCACCCGCGATGCGGCAAGGGAGGCAAAGCGCGAGGCCGAGCGCCAGGCTACCGCACGCCGAATAACATTCGAGGATCTTGCCCGCGACTACCTGCTAGCGCATGGAGGCAGCTGGTCAGATAAGTGGCGTAAAGGCTGGCTACGCAAACTTGAGCTTTATGCATTCCCAGCTATGGGTAAGTTGTCTGCTGACATTATCCAGACAGAACACGTGCTAAGTGCACTTCGACCGATCTGGACAAGCAAAACCCGCACGGCCGACGAGGTTCGCGGCCAGATTGAGCAGGTACTGGATGCGGCCAAAGCTCGACGCCTACGTGATGGAGACAATCCTGCTCGCTGGCGCGGGCACCTGGATAACCTGCTAAGCAAAACCGAAAAAAAGAAGGCACGGCAACGCCAGCATTTCCCGGCAATGAAATGGAAAGACGTTCCAGCGCTGATCGCCACCTTAGCCAAAGAGCAGAGTCGGGATGCTGTGGCCGCTAGACTTCTGATTTTGACCGGAGCCAGATATCACATGATCCGCTCGGCCGTATGGTCAGAATTTGATCTTAAAGCAGGAACCTGGTCACTTCCAGCCGAGAGAATGAAGATGCGGAAGCCTTTTGTTATCCCCCTACCGGCCCAGACTTTGGCGTTGATTGAGGGTTTGCCAAGGACTAGCTCGCTATATTTATTTCCAGGCCAAGGAAAAAGCGGAGTCATGCACGACAACGCTGTACGCAACTTGCTGCACAAGCGTGGTTACACGGATATCACGCGCCATGGCTTTCGTTCTACCTTCAGGGACTGGGCAAACGAATGCACACACTATCCACGTGAAGTCTGCGAGCTCGCACTCGCTCACGATGAGCGAGACCAGACCGAGGCGGCCTATTCTCGCTCGGATCTTTTGGAAAAACGTAGAGCGCTAATGGCCGAGTGGGCTTCGTTCTGCACGAGCCATCAATGACCCAAGTTAGCAGGACACTGCGCATGAGTGCTTAAGCGATCGGACCATCATGATGCAACAATGGGCTGACATGCTGACAGCTGGAAAAAGGAAAGCATTTAGACTGATTTGAAAGATATGTGCCCGATCACCTCAGCCCCCACAGGCGCTTTAGTTATTTCTGAATCAATCATGACGAGCCCCTGATTACCTAGGGTATAAGTGACGTACCAAGCAAAACCACCGAAAGGCGAACCTGCAGTAAAGATGACCGACCAATCTTCACTCTCACCATGTATGCCGTCGGCCTCCTTTTTCGGCTCACCCTGAGATAGCTGGCTAGCTGGAATATGATGTTCGTGACCGTCCATCTCGAAAACGAGCTCACCTACTGGCTTAACGCGCATAGCACCTCCCATATCAAAGGGAGGGACTATAAACGAGCCGCTTAGCAGGCACTACTACGCTAAGCGCAAGCGTCCGATGATTGCCTGGTGGAGTGAGCATATTCAGGAAGCAGCAACCGGCAACCTACCAGTGTCGGCAATGACGGAAATCGGGACATGAAAGTCGATCTGATACGCTGATCAACGGGGCAGCTATCGGTCAGAGCAGAGACTCAAAGCGACTACCGAACCGGAGGAACGTCAATAGCTACAGGGGTAATCCACAAAAATTACTATCTTTTGCTAATGCTTGGTACATAACTTTCTTCCAATGATTAGGGAAGTATGATGCCGAGCTAGATACTGATGCCAGATAACTTGAAAACTCCTCAGCTGAAACGTTAGCTAAGTACCCACGGCGCAAATCAACAAGGCCACTTAGTTCATCTGCAGCCTGTATGCTGTAACGGGAACCAATGTTGAAATCCCTAAAATGATTTAACGCCCTGCTTTTTTCAATATCACTCCAATCATTGGGTGGCTCAGTGAAATATTCTAGGCTACACGGGCGTGTAGGATTTACTGTTGCAAACACCCATTGCTCTGAAAAAAACTTATCATCATCAAAATATGGATGAATAGCTTGCTCATCTTCTGCTGCTGCGAGGGCATTACTTTTCTCGGTATTGCAGTCCCTACAGCAAGGCACCAAGTTTTGTGGAAGAACTGCATACTGAGGGTAATTAGCTTTAGGTAGATAGTGATCTAGGCTTTTAGGTCTACCTATACCACCACAGAAAGGGCACTGCTCCTTAGCTGCCACTAAAATCAAATCATATAATCCTCTACCTGGCTGTCTATCGACCATGTAATACCCATACAACTTGACGAGCTCGCTTTTCCTTACACCCGAAATAACGATTGGATCTTCGCCTCTTGGGTGTATCAATGGGGGAATAGAATGAACACTACCGACTCTCGCCAGATTGATATAAGTTTCCGACACCTGCTCAATAAATCCTGAAATACTATTCAAGCGATCTTTCAAACTCAAATCTAAAACAGATGCCACACATAGGTTATATGACTGAATCGAGGTATATTCAGGCAAATTAAGACGTTTCATTCCCCGCCCTCTAAGTCGCGGCTAGAAATCATCGCTCTAACTATTGCCTGAGCTTCAAAACCCAACTGTCCACCGTACTCATGCAGCACTTGCTCGAATGATCCGCCGGCATCGACTGAAAGCTTGAGCATTTTGTGGAATCCCGACTTTCTAACCTCCAAACCAAAAACTTCACGTGTCAGTACACCAACATTCTCACCAAACGTTTGAACCTCAGGTCTTTCAGTTCCTATTACTAATCTGGATCTATTAACTTTCCATGAGCAAGAAGTTGGTATCTCTTGCAAGACAACAGGAGAGTGAGTGGCAATAATAGCCACTCCATTTCTATCGAGAAGAAGCTCACTTAACGCCCTTAAAAAAGCTGATAACAAAGGCGGGTGAAGATGACTTTCAGGCTCATCAATTACGACTAGAGTTTTCTCTTCTACAGTTGCCACGAGTTTCGTAATTGTCAAAAGTACTATCGCGTGCCCCGAACTCATCCTGGCAATCAGATCCATTGCCTTAGCGTTAAAATCTTGCCCTGACAAGACCATTAATCGAGACAATTCCATGTCAGCGAAATTCTCGTCAGATTCTAGATTCGCAATGGCACTTAGCCAGCGTGACTTTTTACCTGGCTGACTCATACAAAGGGCCAGACTTTTCAAGTACTCCCGATGAATTTCTGCTAAATTTTTAAGCTCGGAATTATTAACAGAAACTTTTTTCAAGCCTACATAGTAATAACATGTTCCCTTGGCCGGATCAGATTGCTCAGGAGGCGGCGTGAATGGATCAAAAGCGCTAAATGACACAGACACTAAGCTACTAAAGTAATCAGCACCTATCGGAACTTTCTCAAAAAAATCATCTTTAAAAAACCCCTCACCACTTCCCAGCCCTCCCGTTACCGCTTGAATCATTCCATTTAATATTGTTGTTTTTCCAACTCCATTTCTACCAATAAGAGCATGGATATTGGTACTCGGCTTGGACTCTGACTTCACATCGAAAGTAAGCTCTAGACCTGCTTGCTTATCAGTCGAAAGCCTTAAATACGAAAAAGAGAAGTTGGTTCTAATTACACCCCCCTCTAAAACTCTCTTAAACTGCTCCTTAATAGCGGTAAGACTAACCCCTCTTAGCAAAGAAGTGCTAAATACATCCTCCCCCATAGCGACCTCAAGATGCTTCTCACTCCACACAATGTCACACAGGGATTTTAAATATTCATCTTTTGTTTCTTTACTTTCAATTTTTACTAATTTTTCGTAGTACTCCAACTCCATACCAAGAGAGAAAAAATCTTCTGGCAAATTATTAAACGGCGAGTTTAATTTTGAGCGAGTTGATATAGACTTGACTTGACCTTTAAATCCAATTTTAACATTCCCTAAATCATGCCGACTGCCGCCTGCATCGAACAGCGTCACATAAAACATAGTGACGTACGAGTAATCATTCCAATTGTCGTACCTTAAAAAAACCGTGTTCGAAGCGGATAAAGGAATACTGTCATTGCGGTCTATTATTAAAAATTCCATTTTTATCTTATTTTACTCGCAGAGATAACTAACACTGAATTATCTAAAACCAGATATCCAACTATGAGGTGAGCACGCACTTTGCGCACCATCTGACTGACTACTTTTGGTCGACTACGTCCCGTCACGCCCGGCAACTATCGGCCAAAAGGGGGCACTAGAAAGCATAAACTGTCCCCTTTCTAGTTACTGGCAGTCAAGGGTGTAATGAGTGGGCCGGGGTGAACGCCCCCAAGCGCAGTGCCAGGCTAGGCCAAGCTCGTTCGACCTCTCGAAGCCTCTTCATATCTACCGGATCAAGAGACCTGTCAGCAGGTGCAAATGCTCCTCATCGTCCCAGGACACTGCAATTGAACCTGAGCGCGAGAGCTCAATCTGAACAGGTATTGAGTCGTACGTGTAGACGATTTTAATCTTGTCGATCAGGGCCGCGCGGCCACCCGTGATCTCCAACAACTTCGTCATCGCGTTCCCCGTCGACGCAATATCGACCCGGTAGCTGCTTTCGATATCAAACGTCACCGCTCCAGAAATGATCCGTTTAGCCATGACTCTCGTGAAGCGCTTGTCAGCCTTGAGCTGCTGATAGACTGCAGAGATGTCCGGCTTCACGATCTCCAGCGCGAAGCTCGTCCCGGTTGCAGCTCGGATGAGCTCCACGAACGGTTTCAAATCCTTCGGTGGCGAACCCATGCAGATCGAATACCGATCAGGCCCAAGCGTTTCGAACATCATGTCGAAGCTGATGAACGTCGAGTAACTCGATTCGACGGTTTCGCCTAGGGGGGTCGTGAACGACTGGGTGATATCCCGCTGCTCGTGGTACCGAAAGATGGCCTTGCCATCCTTGATCTCAATAGCCTCGACACCGACACGATTCTGATCGCTGAACGACTGCTGCCGAAGCCCATGCACCAGGGACTGAAAGTCAATGCGAGCGTTCAGAACCCAGAGTTTCAGCCGCTTTGACCTCATGTCGTCAGACTCCTTTCGATGTCATCTATCGTCTTCTGCGCCGCCACCTCCAAGCGGAGCTTAAGCTTCTGCTCAAACACCGGCTCGGCACGTACTAGGTTCTTTGTGTATTTCCCGTTGTTGTAGTTGTAGACACCTTTGACGATGTAGGAGAAATCGCAGCACTTGGCCTGGTTACCAAACTGAGCCTCGAATTGAACGATCTCTGACCCTGTGAGTTTTTCGCGGGCTGTCCATCGAATCTTCCACAGGTAAAAACCGTGGCCCTCAAGCTCCAAGAGCTGCTTGGACTCCAAGACACCCTTTCCCTTCAGGGATGCCTTGTCGATGCGGATGATCTTGTGAATCCTGGCTTCTGGCTGCGGCCTCGCCAGTTCGGCTTCAGGGTCACCATCCACCTCTTCCTCACCCTCATCTTCTGACTCAACCTCAATCGAATCCTCGATCACCAGCGCATCGTCGCTGAGATCCAAGTCATCATCTTCTCGATCTTTAGGGTTGAACGTGGAGACGTCGACCACATCGACCACCTCCATGTCCTTGAGATTGCGGATCAAACTGCGAAGAAAATTCGTCCTGATGCTCGCATCAGGGATTGCCTCCAGGGAGATGGTTCGGGTCGCCACGTCCTGATCGGTTATGATCTCGATCTGGGAATACAGCTGATCGGTGATGTCCTTGAACTTCTCGTTCATGGGGCCAGTGATCTTCCAACCACTGCCCTGCTTCTCAAGAATCACCTCCGCCGTCTTCTCAACCACTTGGCGGAACTCTGCCTGACTCAGATCGAGCTTCTGGTATTTGACGGTGAGCTTGAGCTGATCACCGTGGACGGCCACCTCAGCCTGCTCGTGCTGGTCATCCACCAGCCAATCCTTGACGGAGGTGAGAGCGTCGGTCAGCTGCTCTTTAGTCACCGCTGTCGTGACGACCACGTTGGTGGTTTTCTCGCGACTGTCACGGCCACCGACCAGGAGCGACAGATTCCGATAGTCGTAGTAGTCATGGAACAGGGCACTGAATCGATTGGCCAGGAATTTTTTGTCCGATTCATTGGAGATCACGATACCTCTGGAGAGGAAGACCTTCCTGAGCTCAGCGCTCGTCAGGCTTCGCTGTGTAAGCGCATCGTAGATTGCTTTGTCGGATGCAAAGTACAAACTACCCATTCTCATGTCAGTCTCGCTCCCATCCGATCGCTTCGGGCTTATAGTTCGGAACCGCGTGATTCACGATTTCCAGTTCGATCGCCTGCAGTTTCCGTTTGCGGTTTTCGTCTTCGCCCCACTCGGTCACATAGCTGTTAATGGCCGCATTGAAGTTGCTGATGATGCTGCTGTGATGGTGGCGATTGGCAACCCTGATTCGGATCTTCAAGTTCTTGTTCGCGTTAAGGATCTGGAACCTGGACAGCGCGTCAAAGAGGTACCTGAATTCGATCTCGGTGCTGCCATCGCGGCGATAATAGATCAGATAGCCTTCGCTATACGTTTCGGCCAGCTCCTTGGCTTTCTCGCAGTACGAGATCACTTCTTTGTGGTGAATGATCATATACGGCGAGGCGATGAGCTCTGCAGTGGCCGCACGATCCCAGTATTCACCACTAGCCTTGTGCAAGATGAGGTCAGGGTAATAGAAGGTGTAATTATCCTTCGGGAATTTCCCTTCAGCCCTTAGGGTGTTCACATCAAGCTGCAGCGTCTTCAGGTAATTGATCAATGAAGGCTCGACGATATGAACCTGCTGAGAATCTTTGATGTGCAGATTCTCGCCCTTGTAATCTTTGAAGTGATCGTAGAAATTCTTGTCGTACTCGTCATCGTGGTTATAGACGAACAACATCCCACGAATTTCATACTTCTCACGCTTTGCCAAATGGTAACGCGTCTGCCATTCCGGCGAAGCACGGGCACAGTCGATGGTCTTGCCCAGGGACTTCAGGGCTTTCTTGATAGAGTCCAGAGTGATGGAGCCAACCGCATAGCTCTTCAAATCGGTATGAAGGTAGATGGCTTTGTTCAGGTAAGGGTCTGCGTACTTGAACACCACGTCCGTCGGGTGCGTGTGCTCAGACTTCTTCAAGGGCGCGTGTGTTTCCTTCTTCACACAGGCGAAGTTGAGGTTGGCAGGCCCCTCTTTTTTCCATCGGAAGAAGTTGAAGATGTCGTTTGAAACGAGCTCCGCGAGCCTCGCAATTTTTTCGGTTTCGCCGCCTGACATGGTCGTTCCTGTCACGAAATGAATTCGCAGGAACGGTACGGCAAGGAGATATTGGCCCGAGCCGTAGAGGTGCGTCCTGCTGTGAATATGGCTTCATGCCAGCACAAAGTACCGTAAATCTCCGTGCCCGGCCATCAGGTGATGGGAGATCACCCGTGCATCACGTGCTGCGGTGGAGAAGAGCCCGAAAGGTCCATGCAGCCTTCACTTATCGCCTTAACCAGACCACCGAAGGCAGTAAAAACTTCCGCGATCACGTCGTAAAGGAGCTAAGCAACGTCCCGTCGGTGCTGCGCTGGCAACTCAAGGATGCCAACCGCTCCACCGCGGTGTCACCCGCTACGTCAGCCAGCAGGAACGGCTAATTGAATCGCTTCTGGCCGATGTCGGCTCTTCAAAGCTTCTGTAGCGCACAAGAACCCTCATTCGATTCGAAGAAATCTCAGCCATACATCACAGCAATGACATCACAACTAAGAAGGCTCGACCCATGTCATTGCACTGCCCTCGCTGTCATTCCCCCAAAGTTGCTTCCTTCCATCACGCCATGAAAGTTGGCGCAGCCATCGGCACCGCAGGCGGTGTTGCACGCGGAGTAAGTGCAGCACTAGCAGGCGGCCAAGCAGGTGCACTCATCGGCACCATCGCTGGACCTTTCGGCATCACGCTTGGCTATGTATCTGGTGCCATCCTCGGTGGCCTGGCCGGCGGGGTTGGTGGCTGTGCGATCGGCGCGCAACTGGGCGACACGCTCGACCGCCACGTCCTGGCACACAACCTCTGCCTGCTCTGCGGTCACCGCTTCAACCTACCGGCCTGATCTGGCCTAACCGCTTATCTATCCATATCTCCCGGACGGTGCTGCGCAACGCGCAGTGCTTTATGCCGACCTGCACCCAAAGGAATCTCAACCATGGCTCATCTCATCGAACAAATGGCCTACGTCGGCGCTACCCCGTGGCACGGTCTGGGCAATAACCTTCCAAAGAAACAGCCCATCGAAATCTGGCAACGTGAAGCAGGTATGGACTGGCAGATCCAGGAAAGCCCTGTGCATTTCAAGTCGGATGCTATTGGCCATCTTGGTGCGATCCATTCCTTTCCCGAACAAAAAGTGCTGTTCCGCTCGGACACCAAGGCCCCGCTGTCGGTAGTTTCCCAGCGTTATCACACCGTGCAGCCACGTGAGGTGCTGGAGTTCTATCGAGATCTCACCGAGGTTTCCGGCTACGAGCTGGAGACTGCAGGTGTGCTCAAGGGTGGCCGTAAGTTCTGGGCGCTGGCACGCACCGGGCAAGGCACGTCGATCAAAGGGAATGACCAGGTGAATGGCTACTTGCTGCTGGCCACATCCTGTGACGGCACGCTGGCCACCACGGCAACGCCAACCACCGTTCGCGTGGTGTGTAACAACACCCTGACAATCGCCCTGGACGGCACCAGCCGCGCCATCAAGGTGCCGCACAACACGCGCTTCAATTCCCAGGCAGTGAAGAAGCAGCTGGGTATCGCCGTCTCGCAATGGGATGACTTTATGTACCGCATGCGCCACCTGGCTGAACGCAAGGTGCAGTGGCATGAGGCGATGGGCTTTTTTATGAACGTCATGTGCGACGTCAATCCGAACAGCCAATTACCCGAGCAACTGCCCAACGAGCGCGCCCTGCGCAAAGTGCAGGAGCTTTACGAAGGTCGTGGCCGTGGCAGTCAGCTGGAGTCGGCGCGCGGTACTGCATGGGGTCTGCTCAACGCGGTCACGGAGTATGTCGATCACGAACGCCGTGCACGCAGCACTGAATACCGCTTGGACTCGGCTTGGTTTGGCCAAGGCGCACAGATCAAGCAGCGCGCACTGGATGCAGCACTCACGCTTGCAGCTTAGCCCTCACTCCACTCAATGACGCCCGGTCAGCCTTGTGCTGGTCGGGCGTTTTTATGTCTGCAAGGAACTCATCATGAAGACTCAACCGAACACCAGCAGCAGCACCAGCAAGCCACGTCCAGCACTGCGTCTGATCAGCACCAAGGAATTGCCCCGTGAGGATTGGCTAGCTGTACGTAAGCAGGGAATCGGCAGCTCGGATGCCGGCGCTGCAGTAGGCCTCAATCCGTACAAGTCACAGCTGGAATTGTGGATGGAAAAAACCGGCCGCGACACCTCGCTACCCAAGGCCGACCCGCACGATGAAGAAAGCCCGATGTACTGGGGTAATGTGCTGGAACCGGTCGTGGCCTGGCATTACAGCAAACGCACGAAGAACAAGGTGCGACGCATCAACGCCGTGCTGCAGCACCCTGATCCTGAACTGCCGTGGATGCTTGCCAACATCGACCGCGAAGTGATCGGCGCTGACGATGTGCAGATTCTCGAATGCAAGACCGCCGGCATAAACGGGGCACGTCTCTGGAAAGAGGGCGTGCCGGAGTATGTGCAGTTACAGGTGATGCACCAGCTCGCCGTCACCGGCAAGCAGGCTGCAGATGTGGCTGTATTGTTGGGTGGCCAGGCGCTGGAGATTCACCGCATCGAACGTGACGAGCAGATGATTGCCCGCCTGATCGAACTAGAACGTAAGTTCTGGCACTACGTGGAAACCGATACACCACCGCCGGCCGACGGATCTGCTTCAGCGGACATGGCGCTGCGCTGTTTGTACCCGGAAGACAATGGCCAGACGCTGGACCTCAGCAAACATGCTGGATTAACCGCTGCTTACATCGAGCTGAAGGTGGTGCGTCAATCGATTGCCGAGAAAGAAACCCGTGAGGCCCAGCTCAAGCAGATGCTGCAGCAGGCCATGGGTGATGCCACCCGCGCGGAGTTCAGTCACGGCTTTATCAGCTGGAAGAAAGCCAAGGGCAGCAACTTGCTCGATGTTGAAACCATGCTGAAGGATAAGCCCTACCTGCAGGTTCGCTACACCAAGCTGCGGGAAGGCAGCCGACGTTTCCTGATCGGCTGACGCCCCCAATCTCAACCATTCCCTCCCTTGGCCAGTCCATGCAGTTAACGCTGCGTGGCTGGCCTTTTTTTCGTTTGCAGGAGAACCACCATGCTCAAAGGTCTCGCTATAACCCCGCCGGTTCTCGGACGGATTTCTATCGGCAAGGTCATCGAAAAGAACGGCAAACGCCTGCCGGAAAAGGATGATCAGTTCACCATCACCTCCCAGGTGCAAGGCAAGGACGGCTGGCTGCTGCACCCGCTCAATGATGAGCTGCGTAAAAACCAGGAGGACAAACTACGCAGCATCCCGGTACGCCTGCTATTCAACGAACCAGAGCTGAACTTTCGCGCCGACTACACGCTGTTTGATCGGCAGTCTGGGCGACCGTTGTGCGTGGGCAACGGCGAAACCTGCAAGCGTGTTACCCAGGACGGTATGCAGTCACTGCCTTGCCCTTCGCCGGATGAATGTCCATTGGCCAAGGGTGGTGCCTGCAAGCCCTATGGTCGGCTGAATGTGCTGATCGGTGATGATGATCCGTTAGGCAGCTTCGTGTTCCGCACCACCGGTTTCAACAGCATCCGCACCCTGGCCGCACGCCTGCATTACTTCCAGGCCATATCGGGCAATCGGCTGGCGTGCCTGCCGCTGGAGTTACGCCTGCGCGGTAAGTCCACCCGGCAAAGCCATGGCACGCCGATCTTCTACGCAGATCTGACGGTGCGCAGCGGTATGGACATGGCCGAGGCACTGCTGACCGCCAACGAACAGGACGCACAACTGCAGGCAGCCGGTTTCGATCAGGTTGCGCTGGATGAGGCCGCCCGCCGTGGTTTCGGCAACGGTGCGTTCGAGGACAGCGAAGAAGATAGCGGTGTGGTGATCGAGGAGTTCTTTTCCAACCCGGATACAGCATCCATCAACACCCAAGGCGAAGCCCCACTACCAAACCCCAATTCACTGGCCGGCAAGCTGGAAGTGCTCGCCTCATCAGCCAGCTGACCACTACCCCCGATTGAGCCTATCGGCCAGTCGGGCTCTTTCGGAGAACCGTCATGGTCTTGCTTCGATTTCTTCTGTGCCTGTTCATCTTCATCGGCGCACTGGCTGCGGCTGGAGCACTGGTTCTGAGCATTCTGCTGATGCTGCGTTTTCCGCCGTTGCTGATCGCCGTAGTCCTGGCGTGCTGGATCTTGAACCGTCTGCTCAAACTGCTGCACACGCTCCGATCAAATCCCCCGCATCAAATTCCGCGTCGCAACGAAGAAGCTAAAGATCGTCTATAAAAGTAGATACCGCGCTCATCCCCTAGAACCTAACTGGAAATCAGCATGAAACATATAGCTGTTGCTATAGCACTTATGGCTGCGGCAAATGCCGCCAACGCCATAACACCTTACCAAGGAAGTGGGATCTTCTTTCCGGATGAGACCAGCCCAAAAGGGCTTCCTCAGGCAATTCCGTGCACGATCAAACCTAACTTCACGGGAAAAGAATCCCTCATTTGTATCTGGCTGGGCACTGCCCGTCATGTCGATATATTTGACAGCACGACGCAACAAAGCGTCCGGTATACCAACCAGATCCCAGGTGCCTGTCGGCGCGGGGTTTGCCGCGTATCCAATGGCGAGGTAGGCAACTGGCCTATGGAAATCCCATTCTTGTTATCTATCTGGTACTACATTGGGGAAAGCACTGACGGCAGGGCTGTCGCATACCTTGATAAAACTGGCCCAGCTTTCGGCGGCAAAGCTGTTACTTATGCCGAGGCGGGAAATAAACTACATGAGTTCTATCTGAACGCAGGGCTCCCTGACCAGTACATTGCTCAGGAAATGGACAACCGCTACCACGGTGGCTTTGCGCAATGGAAGAAGGACGTATCTGCGACGGTCGGCACTCCGCCCAAAATCAACGGAGATATAAAAGAAGCATGGTGCAACCCGCGAATGGATGACGACTGTTCTATCAATGGCAAAAAGGTCCCCGTGGCTGAACTGGGCAAGTATCTGCCAGCGTTAGATCCCAGCGAGGTCGAAGCCGACGGAGGAACATGCGAATATCCGATTTGCTACGACGCGAACTATAAACCGGTCGGTATTCGCGAGGGTCACTGAGATAACCATGCTCATAGAGACGCTTCGTCTTCCCTATGAGCAACTATTTTTGGGGTCGTAACAGGCGACGTCACCTAGCTGAGCTGAACAACTCCGCCCCTACATCCCTTTTCAACAACTCATACACCACCATCAAGAACACACCCCGCGTCGACTCATCGCTGAGTAGTTTGGTCGCCATGCTGGTGTGGCTGCTCATCGCCCCGGCAATGGCCTGAATCGCGCGTGCGGGTAGGTCTGCTTTCATCGCCTGTTCCATGGTGTTGTTCTGTACCTGGGCCATCAGCACATTATTGACGCGGAGCTTCTCGGACACATGCACGGCTAAGGCCACCTGGTTGGTGTCAGTCCTGCAGGGTGGTTAGGAAGTCGCATCCTAGCCACCCGGCTTGACGCGGTATCTAGGCTTTTTGGAAACGCACTTTTGCCCGCAGCTTTGGCTTGTGCGCTACTTGGATAGCTACTGAAGCAAGCCTTAAAACCAAGTGCCTATCTGTTTGGCCACTAACGTTCAGACCGAGTCCAATGTGAAAGCTCACATTGGACTCGGTCCTTTATTTTTTGCATGAATACCCAGCACCGTCAGCTAGTAGCACTACAGACCGCTGCTTGGTTTGTCTGACCGGCTCATGGACGTTTGAGCAGCTCCGCGACTTAGGGGGTGACTTGAGGGGGCGATTCAGAATCGCACCGTGCAGAAAGCTCAACATAAAAATAATAAACAGCCTGGAAGTGTGCCTTGCTCACCATCACGCAGCCGCACTGCGTTTGATAGCGGCGATCACCGCAACAATCGCGTTGGCATCAGCGTCGCCAAACGCACCGTCCAATCCTTCGTGGTGCAGCGCAGTAAACGGCGGCTCGTAGAGTTGCCCGGCCTCCATCACGCCCTGCCGGGTGAGGCGTTCGATGATCATTTCAACAAAGCGGATTTGCTGGCTGCTGTAGCGGTTCTCGTCGAGGAATTGGCCGAAAGCCTCTTTGGCAGCGTTGCGGTCCAAGCCTACCAATGAGCGGATCAGCAAGGTCAGCGGCTGGTCAGCGCCATAGCACTGCTCGAACTGTTCGCGGCTCTGTACCGGCTCCGACTCGTAGACAAAATGCTCCAGCTCGCTCAGGTCGCTCGGAGTCAGCGGTCGGTTGAATTTGAGCTTAGCGATGGCCACATGGTTCTCGTTGGCGCGGATATAGGCTTCGACCTTTTTCCGGTACTGCTCCAGGTTGATACCGGTGTTGAAGTCTTTCAGATTGACCACCGTCGGCTCACCAATCTCATCGCTCAGCACGCTGTACACCGGGTTACTTGGGCGGCGCTCGATAAACTTGATCAGCTCGCGCATTTTCCGGCGCAGTTGCTCAAGCATCGGCAAACGGATGTCCTGCCAGTATTCATCGGTTTGCACGTCCTGCAGTAACGCCAGCTCGGCATGCACCGCCGGAATGCTCTCCATCACCTCCAACTGGCTGGCCAGCTCGACCACCTTGTCGCGATAGGTGATGAAGTCGCTGGTCGAACGCAACAACGCCAGTTGCAGGTTCAAGCAGACCAGATCAAACAGCTTGGCGGTGATGTGCTCAGCCGCGCGCTCACTCGGCAAGCCGGCGACGTGGCTACGCAGATCGCCCAGCGCCGCCTCATCCAGTGCATTCCACACGTCACGCTCGGCAAAGCGGCTCACGTGTTCAAGCTCGGTACGTACGATGAAGTTGTCCTGGTTCATCGCTGCGACTTCGTCGTGCAACTCGTTTGTTATTTCCGTGCGCATCTCGACAAAGGCATCGTACTGACCGCTGGTTTCCGCCAGCACCCCAGGCTCGCGAACGTTCTTCGAGGCCAACAACGCCAGCAGATCCAACCGCGCCTTGAACAAGCGTTTGCCCAGCGGCTCGGCCACGCCACCCAATGCGCCCTTGGGGTTTTCGTTGAAGTATTCGAAGTTGGCGCAGAAATCGAAGATGGCGAACTCACGCTTGTCCTCGCCTGGCGCAAACAAGTTCGGGCACAGCCGCGTGCCACGGCCGATCATCTGCAGGAACTTCACCTTCGAGCGCACCGCTTTGAAGAACACCAGATTCAGCACCTGCGGCACGTCGATGCCGGTGTCGAGCATGTCCACTGAAATGGCGATCTGCGGCAGCTTGTTGAGCTTGCTGCTGAAGTCATCGATCAGGGTCTGCGCATAGCTCACGGCATGGGTGATAACCCGCGCAAACTCACCATTAAAGTGCGGGTAGTGATGATTAAAGCGTCGGGCGATAAATTCGGCGTGCTTTTGATTCACCGCAAAAATAATGGTCTTGCCGAGTTTGTCGCCGCCCTCTACCTTCAGGCCATTCTGCATCAAGTGTTTGAGCATCAGGTCGACGGTTGGCTCGTTGAACAGTTGCTTGTTGACCTCAGACGCCAGCACCTCGGTGGGCGCATCACCCTCGGCGCTGTAGTCGCCCCAATCCAGCGACTCCCAGTGCTCTTTTTCATCATCGCTGAGCTGGTCGTAACGGATGCCTTCGCGAACAAACTTGATCGGCACCGAATACGCCGTCGGTGGCACCAGATAGCCATCTTCCACCGCCTCATTCAGGCCGTAGGCATCAGTCGGCACACCGGTTTCCAGGCCAAACAGGTGATAAGTGTCGCGATCTACTTCGTCACGTGGAGTGGCGGTCAGGCCGACCAGATAACTGTCGAAGTAACGGAAGATCGCGCCGTACTTCTGGTATACGCTGCGGTGCGCCTCGTCGATCACGATCAAGTCAAAGTGGCCAACGCCGTACTTACGACGGTCGCCTTCCATCTGCTCAATCAAGCCCATCATGGTCGGGTAGGTACACAGGTACACCCGGCCCTGGCCGTTCTTGTCGGTCACCAAGTTGACTGGGCTGGAGTCCGGCAAATGCTTTTTGAATTCGCCGGTTGCCTGATTAACCAAGGCCACCCGATCAGCCAAAAACAGCACACGCTTAACCCAGTTGCCGCGCATCAATAGCTCAATTAGGGCAATCGACATCCGCGTTTTGCCGGTGCCGGTGGCCATGGTCAGCAAACCCGCGCGGCGGCCCTGACTGAGGGATTCAGTCATCGCCCGAATCGCCCGGTGCTGATAAGTGCGCTCAACAATCTCGCTATTGATCGGCAGCTCGTTCAGCTTGTTTTGCAGGCTGCGCCGCTGAATCGCCAACTCAAGCTCATCGCGGGTATAAAAACCCTGTACTTCGCGTGGCGGCGCACGGCGGTCGTCCCACAGCCAGGTGTGGTTGCCATTCGTGTAAAAAATCAGCGGTCGCTGGCCCTTCTCGGCCTCTAGGCAATCGGCGTACAACTTGGCTTGTTGCTGCCCCACGTCTGGGTCTTTCAGGCTGCGTTTGGCTTCCACCACCGCCAGCGGTTTGCCGTTGGCACCCCACAGCACGTAATCGACAAAACCCTCGCCCTGCGCGTTGGGCATACCGCTGACCGGCACTTCGGCGTCGGCGTTTTTGCCCAGCTCCCAACCGGCCTCACGCAGCAGCACGTCGATAAACAAACGGCGGGTGTCGGCCTCGTCGTAATCATGGCTGTCCGGCACGGCGATATTGGCGGCCTTGGCTTGGGCCAGCGCCGCACGGGTGGCAACCAGCTCAGCATCCAGCTTGGCCAGCAGCGCTTCACGCTCGCTTAAGCTTGCGGCCTGCTCAGCAATCGCCGCCTCGCGGGCTTCAAGGGTGCCGTGCTGGGCGACAATCTGTTGCTGGAACTTGGCTTCCTGTTTCTTCAGCTCTTCACGGGTAAAGGCCGCCGCATCGCTAACGCTGACCAGTTTCGGCACGCACTGTTCGTCGAACGCCGCGTCGATACTCTTCGGGTCGCTGGCGCGGGTGTAGGTTCGCGCCAGCCAGAACAACAGATGAAACAGCTCGCGCACCAGCTTCATCGCATCGCTGGAGCTAATCGGCTGATTGGCGTGCACCGCTTGGTTGCCAAATTTCTGAATCAGCCGCGCCTTCTGATGGATCTGCGGCGGCAGCAGGCGCACGAACTCAATCTGAGTCAGTAGCAGGTTAAGGCCATTGTCGTAAGGCATGCGCAGGTCGCGGTCATGCTCGTACAACCAATGCACCGCTTGTTCCAGGGCATGGCGGGTGCGCATGCAGCATGCACGCGGGTCGGAGTACACCAACTGTTCCGCGCCCTTGGCCGGCTCAGATAGGGTTTTGAATTCGGGGATAAGAAATTCAAAGTTGCTCATATCAACCGACTGCCTTCTGTGAGTCCATTTCGTCCAGGTGCTGACGCACGTTACCGATTGAGTCCTGAATCCTGCGGGTAAAGCTGGAAGGCTCGCGATAGGTCATTACCAGCCGATCAATCGCGCGAGTCATGGCCACGTACAGCAAGCGCGCCTCGTCGGCTTCGTCTTCACCTTTCTTCGGCATTTCACCCAGGTTGGGGATCAGCACCAGACCGAACTCCAAGCCCTTACTCGAATGCATGCTGACGATCTTGACCGCATCCTCGCTGCCATACAACGTGCCACGGCCTTTGGCCGACTGGCCCGAGGCAAAGGCGATGCCGGCCTCGCTCAAGGCCCGCTCAATACGTTGGGCCTGGGCGGTGCTGCGGTAGATCACCGCCATGTCATCCAAAGCACGGCCCTGGCCTTGTTCGTCACGAATGCGTTCAACGATGCAGTTGTGTTCCTGCCAATCCGACTCACAGCGCAGCAGCTCCGGGAAAGCGCCACGCCGGCCGGCGCTTTGTGGTGCAACGATGGGAACGCCATCCTCGGCGGCATCGCGGGCGGTCAGCAGCTCGATGGCAAAGGCCCGCGCCACCGACAACACCTCCACGGTATTGCGGTAATTCAAACGCAGAATGGTAGTGCGGCCCTGGGCCTGCACGCCGACACTGGCGAAGCTGAAATCCAGCGAGCTTTTACCGCCCTTGCCGCGATAGATCGACTGCGCATCGTCGTAGAGCACCAGCAGTGAATTGCTCTCGGGGTCGATCATCTGCACCACCAGCTTGAACCACTCGGGCTGGAAGTCATGGCCCTCGTCGATCAGTACCGCCGCGTATTGGGCGCGGGGGATTTGCCCACGGTCGACGCCATCGATGGTGTTCTCCACCATCTGCGCCATCTTGGCGTTGATCGACAACTTTTGATCTGGGCGGTCAACGTTAAAGGCGGTGAGCATGTCCGAGCACCAAGCGTGGAAATTGCGTACCACCACCTTTTCGCTCAGGCCACGCTCGGCCAGCACTTGTTGCAGGCGCCCGGCCAAGGATTTGTTGTAGCACAGCACTAACACCGGTTTGCTCGACACCTGCGCTAGGTGGGCACAGCGATAGCCGAGGATCATGGTTTTGCCGCTGCCAGCCGCGCCGTGAATCACCCGATGCCCCTCGCCCAGCGAACGCGCCAGTTGCTCCTGCTGCAAGTCCATGACCTTGATCAGGCTTGGCAGCGGCGCGTCCTGTTCGGCGAACAAACCGAACTGCCCCGGCAGCACATTTACCCGCACCTCGGGGTACAGGTGATAACGCACGCGGTCGATCTGCGGCAGGCTCAAGTGGCACGGGAAAACATGGTGAAACATGTCCCACAGCCGCTGCTGGAAGGCTTCGGCGTCTACCGTCTCGGTCATTTCATCCTGAAACAGCACCTGCTGCGGGTTCAGCACCTCGGCCAGGTCAGTGCCCTCGAACTGTTTGCGGGTGATCGCGGTCATTACCACGCCCCAGCCAAACGGCATGATCAGGTTGCCGGCACGTGGCGAGCCGACGGGCTGTTTTAACGCTGGGTCCTTCTGCAGCATCATCACGACTTCCATGGCGTAGGCCCGCGCCTGCATCATCGGGTTCTTCTGGGTTTTCAGCAGGCCATCGGCAAAGATCTTCGCCTGGCCTCTATCCATGCTCTGGATGGTGTCCAGCTTCCAGTCCTTGACCTCCAGCACCAGCACCCCGCGCAGCGGATGCATCAGCACAAAATCCGGCTGCAAGGCCTTTGGCCCCACCGGGATATTGAACCAGCACAGATAGTCGTCTTCGAGCTTCTTATCCAAACGGTCGGCCAGCCGGCGTTCGCCAGGGGTGTCGAAGCGGCAGGTGGTGCGAGTGGGGAAGAATTGAGCCATGTGAATCGCCTGTTCCTTGGCGTGCCGGGGGCACTGGTTATGACCGATTTTGTAGGGTGGATCGGTGAAGCGTGATCCACCCTACTTGCTTGCTGGGCTAGCCGTGAATATCAAAAACTTGCGCGCTAAGCGCACCAAAAAGGTTTTCGATATTGTTCAGGCTTTCCTGACAACGCCTTTTAATACGTTCAACTTCATCAGTGATCGTAATGAACCGATCCTGAAGTTCAATGGGCGGACAAGGGAACTCAAGAGAGTCCAATACGCCAGTGTTCATATGTGTAAACGTACCATCTGCCCCCGTCTTCAAGCGACCAACCCGCCCTTTGCAATAAAGCATCAGCGAAACAAAATACAAAGGTCGCAAATGGTCGTTTAGCCTGAGCCGGATCAGATTGGTACTGATAATTGCCGGTTTGCCGTTCATGCGTGCCACACACATTTTCCCGACAGTTCCTGCGCGTGAAATAACGATGTCTCCATCGCGAACAGAATACATGCCAAGGTCAGAATATTTATCCTCGGTTATCCACATCCGAAACGGTAAAACCATTCGACCGTCTAGGCTGATGTTGTCCATGTTCCAAACCGGCACACCATTATCGACAAATTCTTCTTTTTTAAGAGCGCTTCCGAATGGACCACACTTTGTTCCATCGCGCGGGCTGACGTAGAACTCCGATAATTTTCTTATCGGAAAACCCTTGGGATTTAGAAGCGGGTCGCCGAACATTTCCAGAAACACGGATTGCAGCAGTTGATCGAGCTTGGCGATGGCTTCGCGGCGCTTGGCGCGCAGCGCGTCGGCCTTGTCCAGAATCGCCGCGATACGGCGTTGTTCGGGGAGTGGCGGGAGCGGCATCTCAACTTCAGAGAAGCGTGATTTGTTGATTATCGGCAGTGTTGTAGCTGGGGCAATCCCCTCCAGATAGGGCCTGAGAGTCTTGCAGAAGTGATATCCATATCGTGGCTCAACCAACGACTCATCAAACACCAGCGCATTGATCTGCTGGTTGGTACAAACCTCAACCCCAGCTATTCCAACCTTTCCAAGTGTGCCGATACATGACACAAGCACACTTCCTTTCGGTAGTCGGTTGACTTCGCCAGCTCCTTCGGTAGTCAGTTGCGTCTTGGTAGCGACAATAGGGGCTTCGCCATCAAGGTCTCCGGGAGTCACAAATGGAATATGGCCGCCAAAAAACAACTCATTGGCTGTAGATGGAGTTTTTCCCGTTACGACTCTTGCCACCTCAGAAAAACGCTTCATTACAGGGGTCACGAAAGCATCCCCTCCAACTCATCCATCCCCCGCATAATCTCCGCCTCCAGCGCCTTTAACTCGGCCAGAATTTTCTGCGGTGCTTCGTGCTGCACCTGCTCGTACACCACCTGCTTGTAGCGGTTGATCGACAGGTCGTAGTCGTTGCCGACAATCTCGGCCTTGGGCACCAGAAAGCTTTGTTCGGTGCGGTCCAGGCCGGCAGTGGTGCTGCGGTTGTGCCAGCGTTTGATGATATCGGGCAGGTTGTTGGTTTCGTGCTTGCTGGCGTCCAGCTCGTTGCGCTTGTCGTCCAGCGAGTAGCCGTCGGCCTGCATGTTGTAGAACCAAACGTGGTCGGTGCCGCCGGAGTTGGTTTTGGTAAACAGCAAAATAGCGGTGGATACCCCGGCATAGGGGCGAAACACACCGGAGGGCATGGAGACGATGCCGTCCAGCTTGTGCTCTTCCACCAGCATTTGCCGTAGCGCTTTGTGCGCCTTGCTGGAGCCGAACAGCACGCCGTCAGGGACGATCACCGCCGCGCGGCCGCCGGCCTTCATCAGGCGCAGAAACAGGGCGAGAAACAGCAGCTCGGTCTTTTTGGTTTTAACGATTTGCTGCAAGTCTTTGGCGCAGGCCTCGTAATCCAGGCTGCCGGCAAACGGCGGGTTGGCCAGAATCAAACTGAATTGCCCCTCCACACCGGCATGGCCTTCGCTGAGCGAGTCGCGATTTTCAATCGCCGGGTTTTCCACGCCGTGCAGCAGCATATTCATCGAACCGACACGCAGCATGGTGCTGTCGAAGTCGAAGCCGTGAAAGGTGTCGTGGTTAAAGCGCTTGGCGCTGACCGCATCCTGATACAGCTCATGGCTGTGGTGGGTGTTGAGGTATTCAGCAGCCGTCACGAGAAAGCCAGCGGTGCCGCAAGCTGGATCGCAAATGGTGTCCGATGGCTTGGGCGCCATCATCTCGACCATCAGTTTGATGATGTGCCGTGGCGTGCGGAACTGACCGTTCTGCCCGGCACTGGCGATCTTACCAAGCATGTATTCGTAGAGGTCGCCCTTGGTGTCGCGATCTTCCATGGGGATGGCGTCGAGCATGTCCACCACCTTGGCCAGCAGCGCCGGGTTGGGAATGGTGAAACGCGCATCCTTCATGTGCGCGGCGTAGGTGGACTGGCCATCCTCACCGCCGAGGGTTTTGATAAAGGGGAACACCTTGTCGGCAATCAGCGCGTACAGACTGGCCGGATCACCCAACGCCTTGAACGCGGCCCAACGCAAATGCGCCTGGTAGGGACTGAATATCGGCTTTTCAATCGGCTGCCCAGTGCGCGCGGCCTTGCGCTCTTTAACCGTCTGCAACTCGTCGAGGCGCTTGATAAACAACAGGTAGGTCATCTGTTCGATGACCTCCATGGGGTTGGAAATACCGCCGCTCCAGAACGCGTTCCAGATCTGGTCAACTTGGGATTTGATAGCGCCTGTAATCACTGTGTATGACTGCCTGAATTAAATAATGGGTGTATTGCCCGGCTGCGATGAGCTGAGGGCAATAGGCCAAGCCGATAACGCCGGCCTGACAAGGTGTGCGCAGTGTAACCAATAGCCAGTATGACTGGTCAGGTATGCCGTACTTTGGCGGGGGCTGCTGGACACAGTCGTGTACTGCTAACAGATGCCATGCCAAAGCTGGTCGGACTCGACGACCTTAACGAAACGCTCGGCTGAAAACCCATCAGGGAACAATGAGCTTTGATCATCCTCATCAAGCTGGTCTAACGACCGGAGAAGATGCTGCTCATCACGCAGAATGACCTCAAGCGCTTCACGGGATACCACCCTGAAGCCATCGATTGTCTGCCCATCGAGCTCAATAGATGTATCGACGATCCAAGCACGCATATCCGTTTCAGGCTCTAGGCCCTGATAGCCCAATCTGGCGCGCAGCTCTTGATCAGTCATTAGTGCACTGGCCACTGCAACCTGCTTGCGCCGCAACTGCCAGGCAGCTTTACGCAAGGTGTTGGTTCGATGGAGCCAGACCTCATGGGATGAAGAGCGGATATACCCCGACTTGACCTCCAGAAGCAGCACTACGCCATCCTGGTGGCAGATCAGATCCACCTCACCGGCATCGTCCTCTTCGGTAGCCAATGGCCGATAGCCCACTTCAACAGCAAAGCCACGCTGCCTAAGGCTCTCGGCTAGCGCGAGTTCTACCCGCTGGGTTTCAGCCTGCATATCGGCCCGACGCGCATTCACGCGCCGCAGGTTATTGATGGCTGCCGTCAGGTTGTTTTGCTGGGCGCCAACCCAAGGAAACTGAAAGCTGTAGCGGCCTATTTTGTAGAAAGGCTGCTCGTATATGCGCGGCGCAGGCGTGCGTGGCTGCTGCCTCAATTGCTGTGATAGCGCCTTGAGGTCGCTGGTCCAGAACGTGAGGATTGCCTTGGCTGAATCGGCGCTGCCTTTCGGGTATTCGTCGCAAACAGTCCAGCCTGTGATCTTGCGGATCTTTTCTTGCTCTTCGGACCAGGTCATGGGGAACCGGTTTTCACCGGACAGCATGCCATTCATAGCTAAGCGCCCTAGTGCCTGGGCAAGCACACCCGATTCGCGCAGATGACTCTGGAATGGCTGGATAAACTCTTTCTGAAAGAAAACCGAAGTCAACTCGCTGGCCAGCAAGACGTGGTGAAGATGAACCTGGGAGCCATCATTGAGCAATACGTGCTCATCCAGGCCGTATATCTGTTGTAACTGCAACTTGCTGCGAACCGCCTTTATATAGGCCAACTGGTTTAGCTCATGATTCTCAGGTAAGCCGATGATTTGTTCAGCCATGCCGGAGTCGATAAATGCTTGCACGGCACGGTTCATCCAATAGTGCCAAAGCAGATCGCTCTTACGCCCGGTTCGCTGCCACCGTTCTGTTCCCGCCTCCGACTGGTTATAGATAACCGGTTCACCGGGTTTCAGCTGGTAACGACACTCAGGGTCGAAGCAGAACCAGTCGATTGAGCCTTCGTAGTCGATCCGTTCTTGGGTTGCCCCAATAAGAACGGCTAACGATTCGAGGTTTTGACGACATGCCACCACCTCAGAATTACTGGATTCAGGAAAGATAATTGGTGATAGGTGACGTTTCAGCGATTGCCCGAGCCGTGACTCGCTCAGACGGAAATCTTCTTCCGGGCAAATCCGGAGCTTGTTCAAGATAATGCGGTTGTAGACCTTCCACTGCTGTCCAGAATGGTCATTCGAGCCATCTTCGGACAATGCCTGATAGGCCAGTACGCTGAGGTAGGAAAACAGCTCAAGCAGGGATAAATGCTTGAGTTGTTTTTCAGCACTGGCAATCAGCTCATCAAAGGGCTTGAGCTGATCAAGCAAGCGATCACAGACACCAAAGAAAACTTGCCACTCATCCCCGGCGAGCGCCGCACGCAGCGCAAGCCAGAGAGGCGATTGGGTACGTTCAAACAGCTTCGCGTAGCGAATCGCCCATCTGAGGGTTTCCGGGTTATGCCTAGCGAGGTGCAACAGTAGCTCGATACTGACTGCACTATCGAAATGCAGCACCCTGCTAAGGGCCAGGCTGGCGAGCTCCGAACTGGCCACTGCCTCAACATCGAGCCAGCACTCTGCCGAAGCCAGACCAGCCGCTCGGTCAATGGCAGATAGGTTCTTACCTGCGGGGCGTTGATCAAGGAAATGATGCAGGCATTCATCAAGAGCACGGCCCTTGCTGAGTTCTGGCTGATTCCGTTCATATACCGACTGGTAATGCTGTCGGCATCGTTCTCCTTTTTCTGTCACCCCAGAATCCCTTCAGTCATAGATTCCTGGGTGGAGCCTAAACCATCGGTAGGCCAGGACTCTACAGACGCCTCGCTAGGGCTCAGCACAGTCTGCCGACCGTAGTTCGCACTCAGCCACCCACTCCCTTAGAAGGCAGTCCCGTTCCTGCAGGGAATAGTTAGCTGCAAAGTTATGAAAGAAATGCCGTATATGGGAATAGGCCAGCATCCGCTGAACTCTACCAGGCCGTGGGTGGGGCACTTGTAAGCACATTGCCCGCTCAAGAGGCGCAGCAACTTTTGCTACACGCATAAAGAAGAGATCGTCCTGCCCGATAAGCAGCGCCAGGACACGATTCAAGTCACTCTCCCCCCCACTCTCTTGCGGTTCGAAGTATCGCCTGAGTATTTGCTCAATTTCCTTGAGCCGCGTTTGCTGGGCATGCATAGCACTTCACCGCACCTGTATTGATATTCGTCTTAGTAATGGCGGTCAGGCTCCGCAACGCGCAGCTTATTTTCACGATAAGCGGCAAGACCATTCACCACGGTTTCAAAAAGGCTGGCATTTTACGACCGCCAAAGGGGGTTGAATCACCCGGGTATTCCGGCACCTCCATTTCCAAATAGAGGCGGGTCGATATATCCAGCAATAACTCAATATCGGCCTCACAAGCATCGCCTGGTAGCTGACCAGCCAAGAAAGCACCGCTGAATCGATCACAAATGGCTTCAACATCCAAAGCCGTGTCAAAACCTTCACCAAGAAGTCTTCGTGCAGCCTGCTGAATTTCATCGCTGATGAGTGCCATAGCTTCTCTCCATGCGCGATGAGCTAAACCGCCACCGCCGCTCACTCATTGAACAACATGGCTGTCATGAATGTAGGATCGAAATCGCCATCAGCCGGCTCATTGGCCATTTGCATTAGGCTAATGGCCAGCAGCTTGTAGGCTGCCCATAGGCTTTCAAGGTTATCCAATAGCGTTTCGATCGATCTGGCCTCCATAGCCGATGCTTTTTTCTTGTCTGTCAGATCTCTCAAATTATCGAAAAAAACTTCCCCAGTTAGCACGTGTTCTAGACTCGCGCATAGAACCGGCATTTCCTCATACGCCAGACGGCATTGCTCACGTTGCTCCTTGATATACGCTTGAAAACCGCCCTCATCTAGATCTGCATACTCACGCGTCAAGGCTTGAGGTACGTCTGCCAATGACTTGATCTGGTGTCCTTGATAGTCGCGCTTGATCATCGATACGAAGTAATCGTCCTCATCCTCAACAGACAACCAGCCAGCGTCCACGTTGAACTGCCGAGCGTCGGCAACCTTCTCTTTCAGTACACGCATATCTGCAACCAAGTCGGTTCCTGCGAATAGCTTCGACAACACCTCATGCTGTAGGTCAAAGAGCTGCCGCCGCCTCTCGTAGGCACTAGCAATGGACATTGCTTGGCTGAGACTCATCAATTGTTACTCCCTTAATTAATACGCAAACTGAAACGTTGCCTCAGGCTTGATTTCCTGGGTAAGCCAAGACTTCCGCCGTGACCGTTTTTGCTCGCTGCCCCTTACCTTTGGGCTGCACTACAAACTGAATAGAGTCTTTCAGTGCTACCGGTCGCGCGCGACTGTCGTTACCAATAATGAAGTCAGCGGCGAAAGGCTGCAGTGCCTCACCTAAACGCTCAATCAGAGTTTCTTTACAAGCCAGGTCATCGTCATCCAGATCAATCATTCGACCGAGGATGGAGCAATCAATCATTGCACCTACGAGCCAGTCACTTTCGCTGCTATAGCCAGCACACCACCGTAGATTAGTTTCCTGCAAGAAAGCCTCTAGCGTCGCCGTATGCTTGCCCACGAAGCATGAGCCCAGCATCACACCCGTTATATTGCAGCTCTGCGAGTACTCACCCACCGCATACAGTACCTCCCCCACATCCACGCCTCCCACCTTCCGGTTAAGCCCGTGAGCAGCCACATAGACCAAGGTGTTCCCATCGCGGGGGGTACAAAGGAAACTCAGCGCCTTACCCAAGCTGGCCTTGTCATAAAAGTTGGCGTGGTAAACCTCCACGTCCCCGGCAAACTTAGCGATGCCCTCAACAAATGGCAGAACGCTGGAACGATTGGAGTCAGTTGCATCGAGATGCCAGGGACACTCCAAAACCAAAATAGCGCGACTCGATTTATGCACTCGTTTCATGTGTCACTTCTTACCTTCAACGGTAGGTTCCAGTGTCTACGTACAGCGTAGATCGTCCGCTTATGAGCCAATTTCGATAGGCCATAAAAACTGTTCTTTTCGCAAGCAGCCGCTCTAGGAAGACTGGAGGTTGACTGGATGAGAGAATATGTCGCTTTACCAGACACATCCACAGTGGTTACCTGTACAGGTAAATTTTTAAAGCAGGTGAATCCACGATGAAGCGCATGCAGTCGATCGAGTCCGTACGCTGGGATTTGGCCCTACGCTATCGCCTAATCGAGACAGTCGTATGGTGGGAAGGTCGCCTGACTACCAACCACCTGATGCAGAGCTTTGGCATTAGCCGCCAGCAGGCCTCAAAAGACATCAACACCTACATCAACGAGCACGCGCCGAAGAACTTGGAATATGACAAGTATCTGAAGGGGTATGTGCCGAGCAAACAGTTCACGCCACTGTTTATCGGTGACAGCGCTAGCGCTTATCTGCACCTGGTCAATCAAAACCATGATCGTGCCCCACATATCGAGGGCTTGGCGCTGGCCTACGCGCATACCGAAGTACTGCAAGTGCCGGACCGCACCGTGCGCGCGGAACTGCTGCGCCCTCTTCTGCGCGCCTGCCGCGAGGGGCTTCGCCTTGAGTGCGAGTACGTGTCCTTCACCACGCCGGACGCGGAGACCCGCTTGATCGCACCACACACACTGATTTACACCGGCATGCGCTGGCACGTGCGCGCGTATTGTGAGAAGAACAAAGACTACCGCGACTTCGTCCTCAGCCGCTTTCGTGGCGTGCCCGAGCTGATGGACGACAAGACCGAACATACCCGCGAGCAAGATCCGGGCTGGTCCAGCCAAGTGCAGGTCATCATCGAGCCGGACTCACGCCTGAAACCCGAGCAGCAAGCCATCATCGAAACCGACTACGGCATGCAGAACGGTCGCCTGGTTATCGAAACTCGCGGTGCGCTGGTGCAGTACGTGTTGCAGCGCTATCAAATCGATACAACCAAGGTGCACGCCAAGGCGACGGCGCAGCAGATTGTGGTGGTGAATCTGGATGAGCTGCAAGGGTGGTTGTATCACTGAAAACCGGGGCTGAACGGCGACTCGGCTATCCAAACATCTGCGCCTAGCCCCACGACCTTTATGCCTAACAGTTTACCCTGCGCTCATCGCGACGTATTTCGTCGCGTAGCTCCACCATGCTTCCGGTCATCAACACGACTGGAAGCCTGTCATGGACCGCCTGATCAAAGAAAACCTCGAAGCTCTTTTGCAAGATGCTTCGCACAGCAAACGCTTGGGTAGACGCATTATTAATCTCGCTGGCTTCCTTAGCTCAGGCGAGCCTCCCGCCACCATTCGCGAACAACTCAATCGTCTCTCGCGTTTACTGATTCAACAAGATGCCTTCGATGCCCTGCTGGAGCCCGTGACACTTATGGCCCGCGCAGGCCTGACGCACCTCATCGACGTGCATGCGATTCAATCAATGATCAGTAGCCTGGAGGAGTCGCGAAAAGCCATCCGCGAAACCGAAGACATCAACTATGCCGAGCTTATTGCCTGGCTGGTAAAACAGGCGCAGACACGCAAGATCATCCGCCTGAAGACGATTGACTGAGGAAGCTCCATGAACGAATCAGGGATGCACACTCCGGCAAGCTTGCGCATGCACGTAATGGACTTCAGCCTGCTAATTGAGTCCATTCATACCAGTCTAGAAAGGGATACCAATGCGCCCCCGGAACTGGGCCAGAGCGATATCTGCTTTGCGCTTAATGCGCCACTGGGCTATTCCGGCAGGGATATACAGGCTTCTGCACTAATCTATCTCGATCCGGAACCCTATCCGCGAGAGCTGCCGGAGCATGGCTATCAACTGGTGTATACGCCAAGCCCTTGGGCGGATACCTTTCTCGACTGGACTCAGCACACGATGCAGTTCCTTCGTGAGTCGCTATTCGGTACTGGATTGGTTTGCACTGATTTTGCTGACTTTCTACAGGTACTCAAAACCAGCCGAAGTCGACTATTGCGCTATGAGCTGATTGCTTACGATCACCCATGGCAGGTGCCTTACTCGAAGCTCGAAAAAATCAGGTTCAAGACCTTGTTCGCCATTCTCTTCGGCGCGACCGATCTCTCACTGACCATGTGGACCGAGCTGACCGAGACTATAGAAGCAGCCAACCCGAACCTCAGCGTTTTGAAATCAGGGATGAAGATTTACCCCTGCGAACCGCCTATGGTGATGCTGCTAGGGGAGACTGAAGACTCACAACGCAATCTCTGTTGCCCTTAGTTGCCGGCAGATATAAAAAACCGGCATCCTGCATTTGCCCTCGGCATGACAAGGAAGCCCCGTTTGCCCGCCAACTCCACACGCCGCACTTTGACCCGTCAGTGGGAGCTGCTCAAGCTGTTACCCAATCGTGGGCCTGGGCTGACCGCACTCGACCTGCAAAATCGCCTTCGCGATGCAGGTCATGATTCGACTAAACGCACGATTGAGCGTGACTTGGTTGAGCTGTCGCAGATTTTCCCACTGCAATGTAACGATAAAGGCACCCCTTACGGCTGGTACTGGATACCCGGTAGCTCTGCAGAATTACCGGGGGTAAGTCTGAGCGAAGCCCTTACCTTGCGCTTGGTTGAAGACAGCATTCGGCCATTGATACCCGCGGTAATGCTCAAAACGCTGGAAGCGCGCTTTAACCTAGCTCGGCAGAAGCTGGAGGCCATGAACCAAGAGAACCCGTCAGCACGTTGGCTGGATAAGGTATCCAGCGTTCAACCAGAACTGACACAGATCCATCCGCAAATCAGAGGGGATCTACTGGATGTCATTCAGCATGCGCTGATGAACGACACCCAGCTCAGCTGCCGCTACTACTCAGCACACAAGAATCAATTCCACAGTTTCACCCTTAACCCGCTGGGCTTAATTCAACGCGCCCACACCACTTATCTCATTGCTACAGCCGAACCGTTCGCTGACGTCCGCCAGTTCGTGGCTCATCGATTTGAAGAGGCACATCTGCTGACAAGTCCCTGTTTAATGCCCGACGGCTTCAGCCTGCAGTGCTATGTCGCTAATGGAGCCATGCAATTCGGCACCCATCAAAAAATTCAGCTCAAGGCCTGGGTAAGCGAAGGGCTTGCTCGTCTTCTGCAAGAAGCCCCCCTGTCAGATGACATGCTGCTGGTTGAAGAAGATCAGGGATCAAGTCTGACTGCCACTGTGAATGACAGTTGGGAATTTAAATGGTGGGTTCTTTCTCATGCCGGCTCAATTCAGATTCGTAAACCCAAGCATTTACGTGATGAGATCACGCACCGACTCCAGGCTGCTCTGGAGCTGCATGCAGACTAAGCCTGCTCCAGATCAGCGGGCGGAGAAACACAATCGGGAATGTCAGCGGCTCAATTCGAAACAACCCGATAATAGTCAGGCATGTCGTCCACAGACGAATAAACAACCACCTTATCTAGCTGCGCAAAGGGTTCCTTATCTTCGTCAGGCTCGATCAGCAGTTGCTCCACAGGGCGAGCAATCAATGCACGAAGATCGTCTAGCCCTCTAACGTCCGCAAGGCGTAGAGAATAAGTCCATTGACCGGCACCACCTTCGTTATCCGCCCAGCGAAAGAGTCGCGCTTTACCTTCTTTCAAGAGAGCCAAGCAGGCAGGGGCGATACCGTGCATCTCGAACCCCATGTAACAGTCGCCCGCGTAATTGATGGGGTCACTCCAGAAATTGATGTGCAATAACGGCTCCGAACACATGCCGCCTTCGGGGTTATCACACAGCAGCGCAATCTGGAACGACAGGTAACGGGTAACGTCTTGCTTGTTTTTTGGAGTGAGTTCCAAAGACCAAGCTACGCCCGTATAGACCCAGCCTTTGTCGTCTGTCTGGTAGCTATGGGACCACTTATCACCCGGCATGTAGATCTGCGACAGCGAAGGATACTCCAGCAGATGATTGATTTCCTGTCTCAACAACAGGCTTAGCGCTTCGCACTCCTGACCTACTTTTGATGCGAATTCGAGGCCTTTGGATATCGCTTGTCCAACATTACTCATTGCTCTGAACTCCGCACGGTTGACTGATCTGGCTCTGCGAAAAAGAAAATGGGAACTGACACATCTGCAATAACGCTAGCTGGCAACTCTTGAAAGCCGTGGAACGGTCGAACTGCAAGAAGATTCAGGAATTCTCCTACCTGCTCACCCCATCGTTTCAACTCAAGCCCAGCCCCGGTCTTGAGTGTCGGCAGTGTATTCAACACATCAAACCATGATCGCATCAGGAGTTTGCCGTTCCAGATATCGTCGCAAGCCTGAGCGTAGCTGGCTGCACTGGTTTCCAATCCAATAAAAAGATGAAGGCCATGATCTTGCTCTTCTTTCATGTAGGTGCCCCATTGCTCGTGCAATTGTCGCTCACCGCTCAACGGCGCACGCCATTTGAACTCGACCAGAAGAGTTCGAGTCTCGCAGCCCCAGGCTAAATCGACGCGCAAATCAGGTTCGATTCCGCACCGGCGTGGCCAGAAATGCATCTGCGCCTGTGTGGGCAAGCCATTAGGAAACTCATGCTCGGGGTTGCGCAAATGAACCAAGCCTACCCAGAAGGCACCGATTGCAGCAGGTGAGAGAAACGCGAGCGGCCCCATGATGATGGAGGTAATCTCGTCCTCCTCAGCCACTCGCCGCTCAGTGACGTCATCCCGGTGACCTAAGTAGCGGCGATAGAGCCTCGACTTTTTGTGACTGAATGCATGCAGCATGATTTACCTCGTTTGGTCGACTGCTTAGAGGAACTACAGATGAGGCTATTGGGCAACTACTTCAGCAAACCCTGAATTAGCTTCTACAACATCAACTAGCCCGACCGCCATACGCAACACGGGCCAAACCCAGCATCAGGGTTAAAGCAGCTATCAGCACAAGATGTTCAGTCAGCGAACTCAGCATGATCATGGCAAACCTCCTCGGGTTGAGATGAATCAACCATAGGCACCTGTAACGTTGAAGGCGATACGTAAACTTTTCACCCGTAAACATTTAGAGCACATGCCTATCTACACCGACGGACGCGCCTTGCTGGATCTCAAAATTGCCGGATACTGTACATAAATACAGCTAACGGCAATTACTCATGAGCAACGCCCTGATCCTTGGCGCACTCCACGCCAGCAGCATACGCCTCCCTTTCTTTGACGCGCACATACCGGCCGGCTTCCCCAGCCCGGCACTGGATCACATGGAACACAAGCTGTCCCTGGACGAGCTGCTAGATATCAATGCACCGCACACCTACGTCGTGCTGGTCAGCGGTGACAGCATGACCGGGGCGGGTATCTTCGATGGTGACCACCTGATCGTCAGTCGTGCGCTGGAAGCAAAGCCAGGCGATGTCGTGGTGGCGTGCTTAAACGGTGATGTATTCGTCAAACGCTTGGGCCAGTGCCAGAAGTCCTATGTGCTGCAGTCCGAGCACCCGGACTATGCGCCGCGCTACGTGCTGGACGATGACGAACTGATGATTTGGGGCGTCGTGAGCCACAGCCTGCGGAATCACCGTTCACATGCCTGAGCCTGTGTTTTCCCTAATTGACTGCAACAGCTTCTACGCCAGTTGCGAGCGTGTATTCCGGCCCGATCTACAGCGCACGCCGATCGTCGTGCTGAGTAACAACGATGGCTGTGTGATCGCTCGGTCAGCAGACGCCAAGCCTTTCGTGAAGATGGGCGCGCTATTCCACGAGATTCGCGGCGACCTCAAGCGCCAGGGTGTAGTGGCGTTCAGCAGCAACTATGCGTTTTACGGCGATATGAGCGAGCGTGTGATGAGCATCATTGAGGCACGCGTGCCTGCAC
Source organism: Pseudomonas sp. EA_105y_Pfl2_R69 (assembly GCF_963970915.1). Lineage (NCBI taxonomy): Bacteria > Pseudomonadati > Pseudomonadota > Gammaproteobacteria > Pseudomonadales > Pseudomonadaceae > Pseudomonas > Pseudomonas sp. EA_105y_Pfl2_R69. Next base: position 113,200 of record NZ_CAXAOO010000003.1, on the reverse strand, counting down.
TTGAGGTGTACAGCATTGATGAGGCGTTTGCCGACCTGACCGGCATGCCGGAATCACTGGAACATCTTTCCAGAACACTGCAAAACGAGATCAAACAGAAAACCGGCATACCCGTGGGCATCGGTATCGCCGGCACTAAAACCTTGGCCAAACTAGCCAATCATGCTGCCAAACGCTGGCAACGACAAACTGGCGGTGTGGTTGATCTACGAGACCCTGTCCGCCGCGACAAATTGCTCAAGGTTATGCCTGTAGAAGATGTGTGGGGCATCGGCAGACGTATGCAGGTTCATCTCAACGCACTCGGTATTAAAACTGCTTGGGATTTGGCCAGCTGCGACGCTTGGGAACTGCGCAAGCGTTTCAACGTGATCATCGAGAAAACCGCACGCGAGCTGCGCGGTACTGCCTGCTTAGAACTTGAAGAGGCCGCGCCGGCCAAGCAGGAAATCTGCTGCAGTAGATCGTTTGGCAAGCGTTTGAAGACCATCGAGCCAATTCAGGAAGCCGCCACAGCTTACGCCACAAGGGCTGCTGAGAAACTGCGCCAGCAGGGCTCACTGTGCCGGCAGATTCGCGTCAGCCTGCGCACCGGCATGTTCAACCCCACTGAGGCCAAATATGCCAATGGCCTACTTTGCCAACTGCCCTACCCGACCGACGACACGCGCCTAATTATTGCAGCAGCCCGAGAAGGCATAAGCCGGCTGTACCGGGATGGATTTAGCTACGCCAAAGCCCAGGTATTGCTTCTGGATCTGTGCCGACGGGATGAGTACACCCAGGATCTCTTTGCCCCCGAACAACCAGTGAAAACTGAGCGACTAATGAGCGCGCTAGATGCGATCAATGGACGCTGGGGGCGCGGAACACTGCAGCCTGGCCGGATAACCAAGCCCACTGATTGGGGCATGCGCAGGGAAATGCTTTCACCTGCGTATACGACTCAGTGGACAGGCCTGCTGGTAGCAAAGGCCAAGTAGCATTGCCGCTAGAAGTATGCAGCCATACTCTCCATCAACGGAGACGTTTCAGATTGCCCTTACGCAGGCATCGAGCCCCCGCAGGTTTCAAGCGCAGGTGCTGGGCATCCTTGACCAAGTATTTCATCGCCTTGTGCGTATGAGGCCGGGTCGCTTGATCCTCTCTCCGGATATGGCCAATGCCGCACTCATCGCCGTATTGCCCCTTGTCATGGTTGCAGCTTTCCATGTAACCCTGGCCACGCGTGACCACTTCCCACAACACCCCTATCTCGATGGCTTTCCAGACATCTCGACATACCTGGTTGCCATTGAAGAAGTAGGCTGCATGGATGTGGTAGCCCCTCCCGCCATTGCGGTCTCCCTGCTCCACTGAGTAGATGTGCCCGATGAGATGTTCGAACGTCGGATGACGGCTGTGCTTCTTGATTAGTGCATCCAGATCATCAAAGACGTGCTCAACACGCTGCCTGACCTGAGCTTCAGGGCGGTAGTAGAAGTTCAGCCGGATGATCGTTGTGCGCGAGTAAAGACTCATTAGAGCATCCGTATACTCCACGATCTCCCTCTCCTGCTTACGGGCGTCACAGCTAAGATCCCCAGGCCTACGCTGATACCACCGCTGACGGGTCAATTGACGAATCCGTGCGACTAGGACGTTCATGCTGTGGTGGTGGTCGAGATAAGCCGTACCCCGTTCATTCAGACAGGCAGGACCATCAAGATCACGCACAAGGCCTACGTCCTGGCAAGCCTCCTTGAACGCCTGTAGGTGCTCGCTGTAGCGGTACTCAACGCGATCATCAAAAAGGTCGATCATCTGTTGAATGTTGCTGAAATGCCGGGAGAGTCTGGTCTGCTCGACGTGCTCGTAACCTGAGCGGCTTTGCGTTATGCGAAATGCCGGTGTGTCGGACTTTTCGATGGCCTGGACTAGTGATTCGATCTGCAGGGCTATGTCGGACTGGGAGAGGTGGGTGTTGAGCTTGCGGTTGTTCATGGTGAGTACCTGATGGATTGTTGTCATACGAGGTACGTGTTCTGTTTCTTTTTACTGGTCTTCTTTCCCTCTGGCGGTAGTCAGTGGTGATAGGTAGTGATTATTACTATTGGATAGGCATAGTAGATAGTTAATAGCTATATCAATAGATGCAGCCCTGCCCATAACCGACCGTCCCGACCAGACCGGGCAATGGGGAGCAACATTGCCGAGCCGGTCGAGGGAATTCGCAAACGCCTCCTGGGGGAGTTACCTGAGAATGCCTGGCACACAGCCGGCATAAACGCCATGACCAGCCGAAGCCAGTCATAGCGCAGGTGGATAGTTCTAGCTGGCCATACTTAGGTGGCTAGCGGAGCGCACAGCAGTTTCCTCTGCCAGGTCGCGCGCCTCAATCCGAGCCAGGATCCATTCTTGCACCTCGCTTTCGACCCAACCGACACAACGGTCGCCCAGTGAAACCGACTTTGGGAAGGTGCCTTCCCCGATGTATTTGTAAATGGTCGATCTGGCTAGGCCGGTCGAGTCGCTGACTTCGTTTAAGCGAATAATCCTCATGAACAGGCTCCTCGTAGTTGTTCAGAGGATTTGCAAATGAGGTATGAAAAAACTAGCTAGAACGCCCACGACGCGGCGTAGTCAGTAACCCAGCCTTTTGCCTCAAGGCCACAGGACACGCGGCCTCCCTTGGGAGGCTCTTCGTCTGAGCCATCTCACCATTCTGCTTCACCTGCCAACCGCCGCCTTCAATCAATACGCCTAAACACGCATATCCTTGCTTCAGATCGCTAGGCATAAGCCTTAGGCTCATACCTGAAAGTGATAGCCCCTCAAACTGTGAAAGTCGCGCCTTGCACTCCTCGGCCTGCCGGACTGTCATTAACCAAAAGAAATCGATGATTTCCTGTTCATCGAGCAGGCTGCCGCCAGCCACATCCTTAATAGGCTTGCGGAAAAACGCACTGATGAGGTCGCGAACACCAAGGGCAGAATCTAAATTGGCCACGCCAACCTTCTCCCAGTGCCGCGTAAGCAGGTCTGTCACGCAGCCACTCAGAAAAAACTCGAGTCGTTCAAAAACATGCTTGGGAGCACTTCTGAAAAGGCGCAGAACCGAGATCGGCGTTGCAAGCTCAGAAGATGTAGGCCTGCTGCTAGCGGAGGGGCTACGCCACCGTGCAAGATCAAACCAGACCCCGCCCAGATAACGCCAATCGCCAGCCAACTCGTCCAAGCTCTCATGCACAGCGAAACCAATCCTGTCTCCATCAGGTGCAATTTGCCGATGGTTCAGGTTCAGCACGTAACTGCTTTTGAGTTTCTTCGCAAAAATGGGGCTAGCGACACCCGGCACATGCCGTCGAATAAACCCCAACTCAAGAAGCTTTCTGATTCGCTGCTTAATGCTTGTGGAGTCGAGCCCAGTGAGCCTGCATATATCTGCATTGCTCAGAGAACTGACAACGCCAAAGTCATCTGAATGGCCAAATAGCATGGCCAGAAGCAAACGGTTGGATCGGCTGATAAGTGGTGCTTGCTTCAATAATGCAATAGTCGTCTTCGCCCCTTTCACGGCCTTAACTGGCGCTCTACAAACCACTACGTCTGGACCGACAGCGTGAATGTGCGGCCCACTGATTAGATGTTCTATGACCTTTTGGTGAAGCACACCTGAAGTCGACTTAGATATGGAGCGCGCGAGTTTGAGCCGGCAAACCAACTCATCACGAATGCGGAAGGCTCTTTTCGGCCGACCGGCCTTCCGAGCCGGATCTACTGACGCGGTAAGCACCGATTCCTTCAAGAGCACTTCAAGTGCATCGGCACACTCTCCCGCTGGCACGCTTAGACCGGAGGCAAGCTCATCCACAGTGATTGGGCCTGTATCCGCGAATTTGTAGCGCAGGTAAAACGCTGCCAGAACAAATCTCGCCTTTGAATTAAGCGCCAAAGAATCCAGCAAGAGAATAGTAATAAGCATGCGGAACTCACTAGTAACCCACTAAAATATACCCTATTTACTATATTAGAGTGATCAATAACGCTATCTAATAGCGAAATGAAAAATGCAATAAGTACCGCTATACATAACGCTTATAAAAATAGCTACACTCCTCCCAGGAACGCATCGCACAGGGCCGATGAAATGGGACGTAAAAGAGTGCCTGGCCTAGAGTGGCTAGAGCCCGAAAATACAGAGCAGCGCCAGTGGGCCAGGGACTACCTGGAGGGGAAAGGCTTCGGAGATGAGTTCTTATACAAGGATAAAATCCAGCCGGGCGAGCAACCATCCCACCTAGAAATGCTAAATGCTGGCGTGAAGATCGAACGAGATCCCATCGCGCGTGAGCTATTTCGCGACATGAAAGATGCCTGGCGACAGGAGAGAAACAGAAAGAAGAAAAAAGATAGCGGCCACCAGGTGTGTGCCTTCACCTTCAGCACGACCACCAAATCCAATCTTCAAGAAATAGCCATGGCGCAAGGAACTAGCGCAACAGAGCTACTGGAAACACTGATTTCAAAAGCTCACAAAGCACATATTTCCAAAGCCAAAAAACAAAAAACGCCTCAAGCCAAGCCTGAAAAAACCGCTAGCAATACATTTGCAGGGGGTCGACAACCATCAGTAGGCAACACCGAAACCGCCCAAGGCCCCGCCTCTCTGGATGAGAATGCTCAAATTGAACTTGAAGCCACCTCAGCCCCCCAAGAAACAACTGGCACCGCCTCCAATGTCGTCGCCTCACCGAAACAAACGCCTGCAGCAGACAACCATGAACCGGCAATGCTGGATGATGTACTTGCCTCTTACCCCCATGAACAAACCGATGACACACAAATACACACGCCAGGACCGCACCAACCGCACTCCGGACCAAGAAAGAAGAAAGCGTTCGTAATGACGAAAACAGTCCCGCCAACTACCTACGACGAAGATCTCTGGTAACCCAGAGAAGCGAGCACCCGCACTAGAGTCTCGAACGAGCCAGAAGATAAGAAAGGTTTATGCTGACGCTACCGACATAGTGCTCGGCTTTGGGACTGGTTCCAGCCTATGTGACCTAGCTGGATGCACGACCTGGACATTACACAGGCTGCTCAACAGATGCATAGCAGCAAGCGAAAAGAGCAGCATTCACTCAATAACATCCCATACCTAATGCTGAGTGTGGGTAAGAGTGCGGGTAAAACAAAATACATTATATTTAATTGTTTAAATTCAATTAGTTATCAAGCAAAAGAGCCGGCCACAAGCCGGCTTTTTTATGCCTGCAATCCTGGCAGCCACCCTTCGGGCCGTCGCTACGCGACCTTAAAAACTGTTCCGGACAGTTTTTTATGCCTGCCCCCACCGCAGTCATTCTTCAGGTCGTCGCTACGCGACCTTAAAAATTGCTGCAGACAGTATTTATGCCCGCAATTTGACCCGTCTATACGCCAACGACCTTGGTCGACTTGGCCCCACCGCGCGCGCTGGTTAAGCTGCTGACCTTTTGCCCGAGCCGTTGCCATGCCTGTGTCCGAGATTCTGCTGCTGGTACTTGCCGGTTTCGCCGCCGGCGGCATGAATGCCCTGGCCGGCGGCGGCACGTTTTTCTCCTTCCCGGCCCTGCTCGCCGCCGGTCTGCCGCCGGTGACGGCCAACGCCACCAATGCCGTGGCGCTGTGGCCGGCCAGCCTGGCCGGGGCCTGGGCCGCGCGGGCCTCGCTGCGGCCATTGGGGCGTTATCTGCTGCCCTTGTTGGCGGCCGGACTGGCCGGTGGCCTGCTGGGTGGGCTGTTGCTGCTGGTCGGCGGCGATGCGGTGTTTGCCAAGTTGATTCCCTGGCTGCTGCTGGCGGCCACCGCGCTGTTTGCCGCCAGCCCCTGGCTCAGTCGCTGGCTGGCGGCCCGCCGCGCCGAGGCCGCACAACCGCCCCACGGCCCGCTGTCGCTGGGTGCGCATATCGGCGTGTCGATCTATGGCGGCTACTTCGGCGCGGGCATGGGCATTCTGCAACTGGCGGCGTTTTCCATCGAAGGCCATCCGCTGGCGCGGGCCAACGCCCTGAAAAACCTGATTTCGGCGGTGATCTACAGCGTCGCCAGCCTCACCTTTATCATCGCCGGGCGGGTCAGCTGGTACGAGCTGGCAGTCCTGCTGGTGGGGGCGACGCTGGGCGGCTATGCCGGTGGCGCGCTGGGCCAGCGCCTGCCGGCCAAGCTGCTGCGCGTGCTGGTGATCGGCGTGGGCAGCGGCATGACCGTCTATTACTTCTGGGTCACCTATTTCGCCCGGTAGTCGGTGCGCACTTACTGCATGGGGGTCGGTGCGCACCGCGCACCCTACTCGGCCTGGCCGCCCTTGCCGCGCTTGCGGAACTCCACCGGGGTCTCGCCGACCCAGCGTTTGAAGGCACGGTAGAAGGTGCTCGGCTCGGAGAAGCCGGTGCGTTCGACTATGACCTCGATGCGCTCGTCGGTATTGAGCAGCAGGTCCTTGGCCAGGCGGCAGCGGTAATCGGTGATCAGGTCGTTGAAGCGCACCCCGGCCATGGCCAGGCGCTCGCGCAGCCGCCGCGCCGGCATATTCAGGCGGGCCGCGACCTGTTCCAGGGTGGCACCGCTGTCGACCAGCAGTTCGCCGATCAGCTCGCGCACCTTGCGCACCAGATCCAGCCGTTCGACCTCGGCCAGTTGCCGGCGCGCCAGGGACTCGTGCATGCGCAGCAGTTCGGGGGCAGCGTGGCGCGAGGTCTTGTCCAGCACCGCGGCGTTGAACACCAGGGCATAGCGCTCACAACCGAACCGCCCCGGGCAGCCATAGACCTGCTGGTAACGCTCGGCGGGGGCACCCTCGGCATGGATAAACTGCACTTCGTAGGGACTGAAGTCGCCTTCGGTCAGGGCCGCGAACAGGCGGATCACCGCACCGGCGAGCATTTCCGGGAAATGCCGCGGCGTCCCCGGCACCAGGCCGAGCACCAGTACCGCGCGCTCGCCCTGCACTTCCAGGCGGGCATCGAGGGTGTCGGAGAGCAGGCGTACATAGCGCAAGGCATGCCGCAGGCCTTCACCGAAGGTCTCGCTGGAGAGAAACAGGTATTCCAGCAGCAGGCCATGGAAGGCCGGCAGATGCTGGGCCAGATACAGCCCCACATGCTCTTCGCCGCATTCGTCGATGGCGGCCTTCCAGAACAGCGCCTGGGCCGAATGGGGAAAGCGCCCGGCGGGTAAACCGCCAGGCGGCAGGCCGACGCGCGCCAGCACCCGATCAGGATCGGTTCCGCTGGCACGCAAGGCATCGAGCACCGGGCGCATCAGCGCCACGTCGTCAGTCAGGTCACGCATTTTTATAGGAGTTCTTGTTATCCGCGAGGCGCGGCCATCTTAGGCGGCTTTAGCCGTCTGGCTCAAGGCGCGATGACGATTGACTGGCCTGCCAGCCATCGGGACGACGCGGCCAATGCACTCTGCTGCCGTCCGACTAAGCTGCAGCCACCCGCCCAGAGGAGTTTGCCATGGCCATCGACTGGCTCGATCTACCCGCCCCATCCGCCCTGCCTGGTCTGTTTGCCCGCGCCGCCCTGCGCCGTGGCGTCAGCGGGCGCAACCTGCCGACTGTCGGCCTGCGCTGCCAGGTCAACGTCGACCCGGCGCACCTGGCGCGCTACCGGCAGATCTGCGGCTTTCGCGACGACGGCCTGCTACCCGCGACCTACCCGCATATCCTCGCCTTTGCCCTGCAGATGCAGCTGCTTACCGATAAACGCTTCCCCTTTCCGCTGCTCGGCCTGGTGCACCTGGAAAACCGCATTCGGGTGCTACGTTCCCTCGGCGGCCTGGGCCCCTTCACGGTCAGCGTGCAGGTGCAGAACCTGCAGCCCCACGACAAGGGCGTGACCTTCAGCCTGATCACCCAGTTGCACGACCAGCTCGGCCTGCTCTGGGAGGGCGACAGCCGCATCCTTTGCCGCGCCCTGCGCCTGGACGGCGCGGTGCCTGAACGCGAAGCCGCCGCCGAACTGCCGCAAACCACCCTCGTCCACTGGCAGGCCCCGGCGAATATCGGCCGGCGCTATGCGCGCATCGCCGGCGACTACAACCCGATTCATCTGTCGGCGGTCAGCGCCAAGCTGTTCGGCTTCCCCCGCGCCATTGCCCACGGCCTGTGGAACAAGGCGCGGGCAATAGCCGAACTCGGCGAGCGCCTGCCCAGTGCCGGCTATCAGGTCGAGGTGCGCTTCCAGAAACCTGTGCTGCTGCCCGCCGCCGTGCGCCTGCTGGCCAGCGAACCGGCCAGCAGCGGCCAGTTCAGCCTGCTCGGCGCGGACGACCTGCCGCATATGCAGGGCAGCTGGCAGCCGCTTGACTGAAATACCCCGCGCGGCTGCCGGTAACTGCCGGCCGCCGCTTGCACAGCGCAGGTGAACCCCCGAAGCTATGCTCCTCTTTGCAGGAGCGCCCGATGAACCTCGCCGAACTGACCGCCCGCATGCATGCCATTCGTGATCGCAACGACTGGCGGCAATTCCACAGCCCGAAGAACCTGGCCATGGCCGCCAGCGTGGAAATGGCCGAGCTGGTGGAAATCTTCCAATGGCTGAGCGAGGCGCAGTCACGCCAACTGAGCGCCGAGCAACTGGTCCATGCCGGCGAGGAAATCGGCGATATCGTCCTCTATCTGGTGCTGCTGTGCGGCGAGCTGGGCCTGGATATGCAGCAGGTGGTGCGCGCCAAGCTGGCCGACAACGAAAGACGTTTTCTCGGGGACGCGCAATGACCGATCGACACTTCGACGAGCTGGCCACCCGCTTCGCCGAGAAGATCTATGGCGGGGCCAAGGGCGCGATCCGCCTCGCGGTGCTCCAGGCCGACCTGGCCGAAGCCCTGCCCGACAAGCCGCTGCGGGTGCTGGATATCGGCGCAGGCCTCGGCCATATGTCGCTGTGGCTGGCCCAGCGTGGCCATGAGGTAACCCTGGCGGAACCGGCCGAACCCATGCTGATCGGGGCCCGCGAACGCTTTGCCGCCGCAGGCCAGCGCGCGACCTTTATCCAGGCCCCCTGGCAGGACCTGCTCGGTCAGCTTGAGCGCCCCTATGACCTGGTGATCTGCCATGCCGTGCTGGAATGGCTGGCCCAGCCCCATAGCATCCTGCCGGTGCTGCACCAGCTCTGCGCGCCCGGCGGCTGGCTGTCGCTGGCCTTCTACAACAAGGACGCGCTGATCTACCGCAACCTGCTCAAGGGCCACTTCCGCAAGCTGCGCAAGGCCGAGTTCGCCGGCGAGAAGCAGAGCCTGACCCCGCAGATGCCCCTCGATCCACGCGAACTGGCGGCGCAACTCGAGCCTAATTGGCAGGTCGAAAGCCAGAGTGGCGTGCGGGTGTTCCACGACTATATGCCGCAGCCCTTCCAGGCCAAGGCCGAGCTGATCGACCTGCTGGAAATGGAGCTGGCCTACCGTCGCCACCCCAGTTTTGCCGGGCTGGGCCGCTATCTGCACTGGATCTGCCGGCCACGCTGACAGGCCGTTGAAAAACTACCTGCCAAGCCCCTATTCGAGCAGCAGGAGCAGCACATGAGACAGCTCGGGACTCTACTGCTACTGGCCACCCTGGCGGCCTGTCAGAGTCAGAACCCCTATGTCGCCGACAGCGCGCCGCTGCCGCCGGCCCCGGCGCATGTGCCTGGGCAGCTGGACCCCAGCGCCTACCCGGCCGCGCCCCGCGACTATGGCCGCTACCGCACCTGGAGCTGGCGACAGTTACCCGCGGGCAGCGCCTGGGCCAGCTCCGAGCAGGTGCAGCAAGCCCTGAGCAATGCCCTCGACCAGCGCGGCCTGCGCCCACAGCGGGCCGGCATCGAGGCCGACCTGCAGGTCAGCGCCGAGCTGTATCTGCAGCAGCGTATCCGTCAAGTCAGCGAACCCTATGGCGGCCACTACGGCCACGGTTACTACGGCGACCGCTACGACATGTGGGGCAGCGCGCCGCGGGTGCGCAGTTACCGTGAAGAGGTCATAGTGGTACGTATCAATCTGTTCGATGGCCTCGACGGCCAGCCGGTCTGGAGCACCAGTGCCGAAACCCTCGCCGGCGGCAACCAGGGCGAACGGGCGGCGGCGTTGCGCAACGCGCTGCAACAGGCCCTGGCCAGTTACCCGCCGCACTGACTGTCAGCCTTTTCAGGAGAACGCCCATGCGCTTATCGCTACTGCTATTGCCCCTGGCGCTGCTGCTGAGCGCCTGTCAGACCGCGCAACTGGAGCGCGACTTCGACCCCCAGCGGGATTTCGCCGCCTACCGCAGCTGGAACTGGCAGGAACCGGCCGTGCAGTACAAGCCTGACGATCCACGGATCAGCAGCGACCTCACCGGCCAGCGGATTCGCGCCGCGGTCAGCGAACAGCTCGACCAACGCGGCCTGCGCCCCGCCGCCAGTGGCAGCAGCGGCGACCTCAAGGTACAGGTGTGGCTGATCGTCGATAACCGCCAGCAGCAGGTCAGCACCCACTTCGGCGGCAGCTGGGGCGACCCCTGGCGCGGCGGCTTCTGGGGCGGCCCCAGCCATGTGGAAACACGCACCCTGGACTATCAGGTCGGTACCCTGCAGATCGACCTGTTCGACGGCAAGGACGGCAAGCTGGTCTGGCGCGGCAGTGCCGAACAGGTGCTGCGCAACCGCCAGCCGAGCCCGGCGGAACGCGAAACGGCGATCCGCGCCACAGTCGCCAAGGTGCTTAGCCAGTATCCTCCGCACTGACCAGCCAGCCCCTGCCCCCTCAAGGATGACCGCCATGACGCCCAGCCCGCCGTTTGACCATCGCGCCGCCACGGCCCATGACCTGAGCGAGATCGTCACCTTCGCGCAGAACCCCGAGGAACTGTTCTTCTGCTACCCCAAAGCCGACTGGCCACTGAGTGTCGGCCAGCTGGCGGCGACCATGGCCGAACGCCGCGACAGCACCGTGGCGCTGCTCAATGGCCGGGTCGCCGGTTTCGCCAATTTCTACCAGTGGCAATACGGCGACTACTGCGCCCTGGGCAACCTGATGGTCGCGCCCTGGGCCCGTGCCCAGGGTGTGGCCCATTACCTGGTGAAGACGATGGAACAACTGGCCCGCGAGCACTACCACGCCAAGCGCATGCAGGTGTCCTGTTTCAACGCCAATAGCGCCGGCCTGCTGCTCTACCCGAGACTCGGTTACAGCCCCAGCGGCATAGTCGAACGCCGCGACCGCCAGCACCAGCGTGTGGCCCTGATCCAGTTCGACAAGGCACTCTAGCCGGGCATTGGCAAGGCTATATGCCCAATACGAATTGAGAGGCAATAAGCCGTAGGGTGCGCCGTGCGCACCAATAATCTGCAGCCGGCCCCGGTGCGCATAGCGCACCCTACAAGATCAGACTCCGTCACACTTGCGGTCGCCACCGAACCCACCGACCTGGGTGTTTCAAACCGGGTGAAGCACGGCTCTAGTGATCCCAGTCCGGCCGATCGACCAGGCGCTCCAGGAGGAAATCCAGCAAGGCGCGCAATGCCGGCGGCATCTGCCGGCGTGTGCCGTAGAGGGCGTGGATGCCCAGTTGCTGCGGTTCATAATCAGGCAACAGCTGCACCAGCGCCCCGGAGCGCAGATGCGCGCTGACCGAATAGCGCGGCTGCAGGCTGATCCCGCCACCGGCCAGGGCCGCCTCCAGCAGCACCATCGACTCGTTGGCGCTGAGGTTGCCGCTGACCGCCACGGCATGGGGTTCGCCGGCGCGGGTAAATTCCCAGATGCTGCGACCGAAATAGGCATAGCTCAGGCAGTTGTGCTGCGCCAGGTCCTCGGGCCGCAATGGCGTACCGTGCTTGGCCAGATAAGCCGGGCTGGCGCACACCAGCGAACGGCACACCGCCAGTTGCCGGGCGATCAGGTTGGGATCGAGCTGGTTGGTGATGCGCAGGGCCAGGTCGATACGCGCCTCCACCAGATTGACCGCCTGACTGCCCACCAGCAGATCGACGCTGACCTGGGGATGCAGATCGGTGAAATCGTTCAAGGCGTGCACCAGCCAGGCCTGGGCGAACGACTGACTACAGGCGATGCGCAGGTTGCCGCGCGGTGCATCATTGCGGCCCTGGCTGACGCCCTGCATGGCCTCGGCCACGGCCAGCATCTCGCGGCACTGGCCGAGCAATTGCTCGCCGGCCCCGGTCAGGCTCAGCTTGCGCGTGGTGCGGTGCAGCAGGCGTGCGCCGACCCAGCCCTCCAGCTCGGCCAGATAGCGCGAGACCATGGCCCGCGACATCTCCAGGGCCTCGGCGGCCGCGGTCTGGCTACCGCGTTCCACCACCTCGACAAATACCCGGGTTGCCGTCAGCCGATCCATTATTAGCCTATTTAACGCAACAAATATGTGCAGATTAGCGGGCTTTTTGCGCGATTTAAAGCAACTAAGATCGCCTCCATCCACTCAATCGGAGGTTGCCATGCCCACCCCACGCCTTATCCACGCCCTGCTAGCCGGTCTCGGCCTGCTTGCCAGCGCCAGCGCCGTTCTCGCCCAACCCCTGACGCTGGACGTCTATAACCCGGGCGACAAGGCAGTGTTCCCGGTGACCTCGACCCTGATCAGCGGCGAGCGCGATGCCATTCTGGTCGACGCGCAGTTCTCCACCCGCGAAGCGCAGGAACTGGTCGAGCGCATTCAGGCCAGCGGCAAGCACCTGACCACCATCTTTATCAGTCATGGCGACCCGGACTTCTACTTCGGCCTGGACACCCTGACCCGCGCCTTCCCTGAAGCCAAGGTCCTGGCCACGCCGCAGACCATCGCCTATATCGAGAAGAGCCGCGAGCCCAAGCTGGCCTACTGGGGGCCGATTCTCAAGGACAGCGCGCCGGCCCGCACCCTGGTGCCCGAAGCCCTGCAAGGCGACCAGCTGACCCTGGAAGGCCAGCGTATCGAACTCATCGGCCATGACCCCAAGCACCGCAGCCTGTGGATCCCGAGCATCCAGGCGGTGGTCGGCGGCGTGCTGACCTACGCCAATATCCACCCCTGGATTGCCGATGCACAAACCCCAGAGGCCCGTCAGGACTGGCTCAAATCCCTCGACGAGCTGCAGGCGCTGCAGCCGAAAACCCTGGTACCGGGACACTTTATCGGCCAGCCCAAGCTGAACCTGGATGACCTGCGCTTTACCCGCAGCTACCTCAACGACCTCGAAGCCGCACTGCCCAAAGCCAAGGACAGCCAGGCGCTGATTGCAGCAATGAAAGCCAAGTACCCGAATCTGCTCGACGCCAGCAGCCTGGAGCTCAGCGCCAAGGTACTCAAAGGGGAAATGCAATGGCCCTGAGCCGCAGCCGCTGATTAGCAGCGCATCACCCGCAGAAAAGCCTGGGGCGAACCCAGGCTTTTCTGCATGCGCCAAGCGCTAATCTGGCCTGACCGAGGCTGATCGAGCGGACAGGATTTGCGACATAATCGGGCACCCATGCCCTGGAGACGCCTTATGCCCGCCCCGATCTGGTGGTTACTCGCCCTGCCCTTTGTCGCCGGCGCCTGCCTGCCGCTGCAGGCGGGGATCAACGGCCAGCTGGCCAAGCAGGTCTCCAGCGTGCTGTCGGCCGCGCTGATCTCCTTTGCCGTCGGCACCCTGGCCCTGCTCGTCCTGGCGCTGGCGCAACGCGAAGTGCCCGGCCTCGGCGCGCTCAAGGGGCTGACCTGGTGGCACTGGAGCGGCGGCCTGCTGGGGGTGATGTTTATCGCCACCGCCGCCTTCGCCGGCCCCAAGGTCGGCGCGCTGCTGTTTATGGCCCTGGTGATCGCCGGGCAGCTGAGCATGGCCCTGGCATTGGACCACTTCGGCTGGGCCGGCTTTCGCGAGGCCCCGATCAGCCCCGGCAAGCTGGGTGGCCTGCTGCTGATCGTCGCGGGGATCTGGCTGATCCGCCGCGGCTAAACGAACCATCGGATTGCCCTAAGGCTTAATCGAGCTAAGGGTCGTGCTCGATGCAGTAGAACAGCTTGGGCTCGCTGTCGCGCAGGCCGGCGAAGCCGCTAAGCAGCGAACGAAAGCTGATCAGTTTGCCATCCTCGGCATCCAGTTCGATCAGCACCTTAGACTCATCGCTGAGCAGGGCCAGACAGCCCGCGGGGTGCGGCGACGGGGGCCTTATGTTAAGGTGGCCGCCCTTTTCGCCCGAATGGATAGAGACAGGTCGCAATGACACTGGCCCACCCATCCCGCTGGCTGCCCACGCCGCCTTAGCCCTTTGCGCATAGCCCGGACGGCTCGACCATTGCCGTTGCTATGCCCATGCGCGCTGGCCTCGTGGGCTGCGCCGCATTCATTCCACCCAGTTTTTATTAGCCCTTCCGCCCTGCCCTTGCGTGCATCAGCGGATCCCAGCCGTTGGAATACCCCATGCTGCAAAGCCTGAAAAACACCTGGTTCTTCAACATCCGTGGCGATGTGCTCGCCGGTCTGGTGGTGGCGCTGGCGCTGATCCCGGAAGCCATCGCCTTCTCCATCATCGCCGGGGTCGACCCCAAGGTCGGCCTCTATGCCAGCTTCTGCATCGCCGTGGTGATCGCCTTCGTCGGCGGCCGACCAGGCATGATCAGCGCCGCCACCGGGGCCATGGCCCTGGTCATGGTGACCCTGGTGAAAGAGCACGGCCTGCAATACCTGCTGGCGGCGACGCTACTGACCGGGCTGCTGCAGATCGGCGCGGGCTACCTGAAACTGGGCAGCCTGATGCGCTTCGTCTCGCGCTCGGTGGTCACCGGCTTCGTCAACGCCCTGGCGATTCTGATCTTCATGGCCCAGCTGCCGGAGCTGACCAACGTCACCTGGCAGGTCTACGCCATGTGCGCCGCGGGCCTGGGCATCATCTACCTGTTCCCCTATGTGCCGAAGCTCGGCCAGCTGATCCCCTCGCCCCTGGTGTGCATCCTCTCGATGACCGCCGTGGCCATGTATTTCGGCCTGGATATCCGCACCGTCGGCGATATGGGCGAGCTGCCGGACACCCTGCCGATCTTCCTCTGGCCGGATGTACCGCTGAATTTCGAAACCCTGGCGATCATCTTCCCCTACGCCGCCGCCCTGGCCGTGGTCGGCCTGCTGGAGTCGATGATGACCGCCACCATCATCGATGACCTGACCGACACCAGCAGCGACAAGAACCGCGAGTGCAAGGGCCAGGGCGTGGCCAATATCGCCTCCGGCCTGCTCGGCGGCATGGCCGGCTGCGCGATGATCGGTCAGTCGGTGATCAACGTGAAATCCGGCGGCCGTGGCCGTCTGTCGTGCCTGGTGGCCGGCGTGGTACTGCTGCTGATGGTGGTGTTCCTCTCGGAATGGGTCAGCCAGATCCCCATGGCCGCCCTGGTGGCGGTGATGATCATGGTGTCGATCGGCACCTTCAGCTGGGACTCGATCCGCAACCTGAAGACCTTCCCGCTCTCCACCAATATCGTCATGCTCGCCACCGTGGCGGTGACCGTCTACACCCACAACCTGGCCTACGGCGTGTTCGTCGGCGTGCTGCTGGCGGCGCTGTTCTTCGCCAACAAGATCGGCCACTTCCTCTATATCAACTCGGAAACCGACGCCGATGGCCGCCAGCGCAGCTACAAGGTGGTCGGCCAGGTGTTCTTCAGCTCCGCCGACAAGTTCGTCGCCGCCTTTGATTTCAAGGAGGCCGTTGCTAAGGTGGTGATCGACCTGTCCCGTGCGCACTTCTGGGATATCACCGCGGTGGCGGCCCTGGACAAGGTGGTGATCAAGCTGCGCCGCGAAGGCACCGAAGTCGAAGTGCTTGGCCTGAACGAAGCCAGCGCCACCATCGTCGACCGCTTTGGCGTGCACGACAAGGACAACGCCAGCGACCTGCTGTCGGGCCACTAATAAAAAGGAGAACAGCATGACCCAGGTAATGGCTTGCATCGATGGTTCCCTGTCCTCCCCGGCGGTGAGCGATTACGCCGCCTGGGCCAGCCTGCGCCTCGACGCGCCGCTGACCCTGCTGCACGTACTGGATCACAAGCAGTACCCGCCGCTGAGCAACCTGTCCGGCAATATCACCCTGGGCAGCCGCGAGCAGCTGCTCCAGGAACTGGCCGACCTCGACCAGCAGCGCAGCAAGCTGGCCCTCGAGCAGGGCCGCCTGGCGCTGGAGGCGGCCAAGCAGCGCGCCCAGCGCGATGGCGTACACAACCCGCAGCTGCGCCAGCGCCACGGCGATCTGGTGACCTGCCTCGGCGAGCTGGAGCAGGACATTCGTCTGCTGGTGATCGGACGCCAGGGCGAAACCAGCGACAACCTCAGCCAGCTGGTGGGCAGCCATCTGGAGAGCGTGATCCGCACCCTGCACCGGCCGATCCTGGTCACCCCGGGCCAGTTCCAGGCCCCGCGGAGCCTGATGCTGGCCTTCGATGGCAGCCCGACCTGCCACAAGGGCATCGACATGCTCGCCGCCAGCCCGCTGTTCAGGGGCCTGCCGATCCACGTGCTGATGGTCGGCGCGGACACCGGCCCGGCCTGGGAGCAGCTCAAGGAGGCGGAACAGCGCCTGGTCAAGGGCGGCCATCAGGTGCACCTGGCGATCCGCGCCGGCGAGGTCGAACCGACCCTGCACGCCTACCAGCTCGAACAGGGTATCGACCTGCTGGTGATGGGGGCCTACGGCCATTCGCGGATCCGCCAGTTCCTGGTGGGCAGCACCACCAGCCACCTGCTGCGTACCAGCACCAGCCCCCTGCTGATCCTGCGCTGAGCGAACGCTGACCTGAGGCGTGGCAGCACGCCCTCACATGCAGGTGCCTATGCCGTCGGTCCGCACTGGCAATTTGACAGTGCGTTTCATGCCGTAGCAGTTATGCTCAGGCTACAGCCTATCTGTGATCACAGGCCATGACTGACTCCGCCGCACCTCGCCAGCCCCAGGCCTTTGCCATCTGGCGCGAAGCCATGGACACCCGCAGCCGCTCGACCCTGGGCGGTGTCTATTACCTGCTGGCCTGGCTCCTGACCTGGCTGTTCAGCACCAGCCCCATGACCCAGCTCAGCCTGGGCCTGGCCATTGCCGCCCTGTTCGCCCTTCTACTGCTGCTGCGCCTGCTCCACCACCTGCCCGGCGAACAGAGTCCGGAGGCCATGCAGCACTGGCTCAACCGCCAGTGGGGGCTGATTCTGCTCACCGCCCTGAACTGGGGCCTGATCTACGCCCTGGTGCTGAGCCAGCCCCTGCTGAGCAGCGCCGCCACCATCGCCACCCTCAGCACCGTCGCCTTCAGCACGGCCATGAGCTTCAACTTTGCGATGCGCAGAGGCCGCGCCACCCTGGCCCTGCTGCTGCTCTACCTGCCGGGGCTGTTGATCATGGCCCTGGCCTGGGGCGAGCATTCGGCCACCCTGATCACCCTCGCGGCCTACTTCAGCTACCTGCTCCTGGCCCTCAACCGCAGCCACCGCGAGTACCACGCCACCCTGGCCCTGGAACTCAAGCTGCTGGAGCAACAGGAATCGCTGGAGGTGCTCAGCCGCACCGACAGCCTGACCCAGCTGGGCAACCGCCATCAGTTCAACAGCCTGTTTCCGGTGATGGTCGCCAACGCCCAGCGACAGCACGACCCACTGTCGCTGGTGCTGCTGGATATCGACTTCTTCAAACAGGTCAACGACCGCCATGGCCACGCCTGCGGCGATGCCTGCCTCAGCGCCTTTGCCGAACGCATGCGCCAGGTGTTCCGCCGCGACAGCGATGCCCTGCTGCGCCTGGGTGGCGAAGAGTTTGGTGTACTGATGCCCAATACCCCCCTGGAGCAGGCCTGTCAGCTCGCCGAAAGCTTCCGCCAGGCCCTGGCTCACCAGGGTTTCGACATCGACGCCAACAGCCTGCCGCTGACCGCCAGCCTGGGCGTCGGCTGCTTTGACCGGCAACGCGACCACGACGCCGCCGCCTTCTTCAAGCGCGTCGACGACGCCCTCTACCTGGCCAAGGGCATGGGCCGCAACCGCCTGCAACTGGCCTGAAACCGCGCAAGGCAAATAGCCATCACCCGACTAGACTCACAGGGTGACCGTGCGAGTAGCTGCCGATGAAGTCGATGTCCGCGGCAACCGGCCCCCGCCTGAGACTGTGGCGAGAGGCGAGCGATACCCATATCCGTTCCAGGTTCGGCGGTTATTACTACCTGCTCGCCTGGGCCATGCTCTGGCTGACCAGCCACGATCCCGAGCAGAATCTCTGGCTCTGGAGCGGCGGCGGCCTGCTGTTACTGGGGTTCTTTATCCTGCGCAGCCGCCAGCGCCCTGCCGAACACCTGTCGCCGGCGCAACTGCAACGCTGGCTGGACCGCCGCTGGACCCTGCTGCTGCTGCAGTCGCTGACCTGGGGCCTGATGCTGGCAGGCATCCAGCTGCACCCCGGGATCATCGCCTCGCACCTGGTGACCATGCTCTGCGTGGTGGTGTTCGGCACCGCCCTGGCGTTTACCTACCCGATGCGCATGGCGCGCTGCGCCCTGGCCATCCTGCTGACCTACCTGCCCAGCACCGCGATCAAGATCCATCTGGGTATCGGCGATATCGGCGAGTCGGTGGCCCTGGTGCTCTACCTGGGCTACCTGGGCCTGCTGCTGTATCGCTGGAACCGCGAGTACCGTATCGGCCTCGAGCGCGAGTTGCGCCTGCTGCACCAGGGCGAGCAACTGGATCGCCTCAGCCGTACCGACGCCCTCACCGGCCTGAACAACCGTTATCAGTTCAACGCCCTGCTGCCCAACTGGCTGGCCAGTGCACGCCGGCAGAACAGCGCGCTGGCGCTGGTGCTGCTGGATATCGATTTCTTCAAGATGATCAACGACCAGTTCGGCCATCGCGCCGGCGACCTCTACCTGCAGGCCTTCGCCGAGCGCATGCGCCAGGTGTTCCGCCGCGACAGCGATATCCTCCTGCGCCTGGGCGGCGAGGAATTTGCCGTGCTGATGCCCGACACCAGCCTGGAGCAAGCCATGGCCCTGGCCGAGCGCTTTCGCGCCGAGCTGACCGAGCAGCCCCTGCAGGTCCAGACGCAGAGCCAGGGGGAGCACCCGCCACTGACCTGCAGCCTCGGCGTTGGCACCTTCCAGCCGCTCTGCGACGACTCCGCCGAAGCCTTCTATACCCGGGTCGACAACGCCCTCTATCGGGCCAAGGCCGCAGGGCGCAACCGCCTGGAGCTGGCCTGAGACCGGCCACACGCCCGTGCCACCGGGTAAAAACTGCAGGTCCCAACTCAGCCTTGCCTGCCGTCCTCACGGGCCCTACAAAACCTGTAGGAGCGGTGGGGACGCCTAGTTATTGGCCGCGATGCTTTGGCATTGCCCCCGATTCGCGGGCAAGCCCGCTCCTACAAAAGCTAAGCAGTACGTCGGACGGGCTTATCCAAAAACTCAATAGAGCGACATCAGCCAGTTCGGCTATAGCCAGACTTACAGGCGGAAACTGCCCATCTGCGTGGCCAGGTCATCGGCCAGGCCACGCAGGGTCTGGCAATCCTCGCGACAGCTGCGCACCTCGTCGGCATTGGCGTGAGCCAGGTCGGCGATGCCCTGCACGTTACGGTTGATTTCCTCGGTCACCGACGACTGCTCTTCGGTGGCGGCCGCCACCTGGGTGTTCATGTCGCTGATGCGTTCCACCTGTTCGGTGATGGCGCTGAGCGACTGCCCGGTGCGCTGGCTGGCCTCGACCCCGGTGCCGGTGGCCGCCTGACCGGCGTGCATGGAGCTGACGGCGGTCTCTGCGCCCTGCTTCAGGCGGGCGATCATCTGCTGGATCTCATCGGTGGAAGCCTGGGTACGCTGGGCCAGGGTGCGCACCTCGTCCGCCACCACGGCAAAGCCGCGGCCCTGCTCGCCTGCACGGGCGGCCTCGATCGCCGCATTCAGCGCGAGCAGATTGGTCTGTTCGGACACCCCGCGGATCACCGCCAGCACCTGGTCGATGGAGGCCACCTGGGTGGCCAGCTGGCCGACCGCCGTGGCGGCGTCGCCAATTTCCGCCGACATGTTCTCGATATGGCCAATCGATTGCCCGACCACTTCGCGGGCCTGCTGCGCCTCGTTGCGGGCACTGTGCGAAGCCTGGGCGGCGTTGCTGGCGTTGCGCGCGATTTCCTGCACGGTCAGGCCCATCTCATGCACGGCGGTGGCGACCATATCGGTCATTTCCTGCTGCTGCCCCGAACGCCCGGCGGTGTTTTCCACCACCTGGCTAACCTGGGCCACGGCGCTGCGCAGACGTTCGCTGGTGGTCAGCACGGCGGCGATCAGCGTGCGCTGACCACCGATAAAGGCATTGAAGCCACGGGCCAGGTCGCCCAGCTCATCGGCCCGCGACTCGTCCAGACGGCGGGTCAGGTCGCCGCCGCCGCCGCCGATTTCCACCAGGGCACCGGTGACCTGACGAATCGGCCGCACCAGGCCGCGCGCCAGCAACACCACCAGGCCGAGGAACAACAGCGCCACGCCCAGGCCGATGGCACTGGTCATCAACAGGGCCTGGCGCGCCTCGGCATAGATCTCGGCTTCCGGCACCTCGCTGACCAGCAGCCAGTCCAGGCTGCTCAGCTTCTGCGCCACCGCCAGATAGGTTTCGCCGTCGCGCTCGAAACGCACGGCCTTGCCGTCACCGCCCAGCAACGCCTGGGCCGCAGCGCTGCCGAACAGCTCAGCCAAGCGCCCGCTGCCGCTCAGTTCCGCCCGGGGGTGAACCTTGATCTCACCGCCGGCATCGATCAGAAACACCTGGCCGCGCTCGCCAAAGCGGAAGTCGCTGATCATCTGCGACATCGCCTTGAGGCTGAAACCCAGGCCGGAAACGCCGAGGGTCTGGCCGTCACGCTTGATCCGCTGGTTGATAAACAGAGTGGGCAGGCGGGTGCCCTTGTCGATATCGATTTCCAGCACGCGGTCGCGGCTGCTATCGACCAGGTTGTAGAACCACTGGTTCTCCGGCTGATCGCGACTGATGACCCGCGCCAGCCCCTCGCCGGTGGTGTAGTTGCCGCTGGCCAGCACGGCAATCGAGGTGGTCATGGCGTTTTGTTGCGCGCGCACCCCTTCCAGGTAGCGGGCCATGGCAGCGCGCTGCTCGGGATCTTCACCCGCAGCCAGCCAGTCCTGCACCAGGCTGTTCTCGGCGATGCCGGCATTGGCGGTAATGGGACCGCTCAGCACCCGCTCCAGATCGTTGCGGATCGCCAGGACCCGAGCCGGAAGCGCTTCCTCGACCAGGTAGCGCTCGGTCAGACGATTGACCACCGCCGAGTACACGCCCACCACGATCAGAATGCTGGCCAGCAGGGCCGCGCCCATGCTGAGAATCAGTTGCCACTGGATACTGCGCCGCCAGAACTGCATGGTGGGTTACCCCTAGTTGTTATTGGAAACGTCACGCATTGGACACATAACTGTATACAAAACACAAGCCACGGCCCCGCAAGCAACCTATCGGCCGCGGCGCGCGAAGCCTTAGCCACTGCCGGAGAATCCGCTGGTCCAACAGCGCAACGAACCAGGCCCTATGGCGACGCGGCAACCGGTTGCGGCAGCCACTGCTGCTGGATGCGGGCCAGGCTGCCGTCGTCGACCATCTGCTCCAGGGCCTGCTGCCAGCGCTGCGCCAGCTGCACATCGGTGGCCTTGGAGAAGACGATATAGCTGCTGCTCTGCATAAAGCTGTAGAGGCGCTGAAGGTCGTCCATAGACGCCCCCAACTCGGCCACCAGACTCGGCAGCAGCTGGTCTTCATAGACCATCACAGGCACCCGGCCATGCAGGGTCATGCGCAACACCTCGTGGGGCTTGGGCTGCAGCACCAGGTTGGTAAAGCCCTCCTTCTGCAGAAACTGGTGCGAATACCAGTCCCGCGGCACGGCGATGCCGGCAGCCCGTTTGGCATCCGCCAGGCTGGCGATGCGCAGGCCGCTGCCACGGCGGACATAGAAGCTGCTGGTGGTCGAGATCAGCGGCCCGACCCAGTGAAACAACGGCTCGCGCTCGGGGGTGCGGACGGCGACGAACAGGCCGACATTGGCCTCGCCCTGGACCAGCTTGTAACCCCGCGCCCAGGGCACCACGCGAATGCTCGCGCTGTCGCCGGTACGCCGCAGCAGCTCGCGCACCACCGCACTGGCCAGACCATCGGCCTGGCCGTCGCGGCTGAAGTTGAGCGGTGGATTTTCCTCGGTGTACAGCCGCAACTCGGCCGCCATCGCCAGGGGGCAGCCCAGCAACCAGAGGCACAACAGGCGCAAGGCCCAGCAAACCATAATGACCACTCCGCCGTTATATGTCGGCCCCGCTACGCGCTACACCCGCGCCTGAGCAGTCCAGCCGCCAACAACAGTGCCGCAGAGGCTGCACAAGACAGATAGCGACCTGTGGACCGCAAGATGATGCCTAGGAGCCTGATTCGTAGGGTGGGTTAGCGACGCCAACACGGCCCGAAAATCCACCGCGAAAGTGGCGCGGCGCGTAACCCACCAGCCAATGAAAGCGTTGCGCCGATGGAGGGTTACGCCGCGCGACAGGTGATGTGATGCTTGGCAATCCCCACATGCGGCTAACCCACCCGACGAAAGCTGCCTGCATATGTAATTGGGGCATAGCCATTCGATTGGCCTCAGTGTAGTCGAACAGGCCAGCCCGCCCGGACGGCATTGCCCAGGGCCGCGGCGCGCGCTCAATCCAGCAGGCGAAACAGCAGCCGCGCGGTCTGTCCGCTTTCATCCAGCACGCTCAGTTGATAATCGCCGGGGCGGCTGAAGCGCTGGTTGATGGCAGCACCGGCCAGGCTCTGGGCCACCGGCCGACCATCGACAAACCACCAGTGCCGGCCACTGCCGCCCAGGGCCGTGAGGCGCAAACGCAGGGGCTCGGCGGTGCCGGCCGGACGGCGCAGACGATCGCCTTCGCGCACCCCGACTATGGAAAGCGGTGCAACCGCCGGCGCACTCTGCGGCGGGCAGGCCGGGTCGACGGCCGGCAGCCGCGCACTGCGTCGCTCGCGACGGGGCAGCCAGGGCTCCAGCGGCGCGGGCCATAGGGCCAGGCCGTGGCGTGTGGCCCCGGGGCAGGCGGCATCGACGCGCAAGCCCTGCGGGTTGAGCCAGAGCTGCTCCTGCAAACCCAGACCCAGGGGCTGATCCTGTGCCTGCAGGGTCGGCGGCACCGTGCCGGCCAGGGTCCAGGCGAAGCGCTGACGCCGGCAGTTGGGGTCGCTGCGCGGCAGGGCCTGGCCCAGCGGCCAGCAGATGGCCGCCACCCCCACCGTGGCGGGCTGCGCCTCCTGCGCCGGGGCGATGCCACGCTGGCTGTCGCGGTTGACCAACAGGTCGTGTACCTGCAGCAGCAGGGGCGCGGCCGAGGCCAGGCCGAACTGGCCGGGCACCGGGGTGCCATCCGGGCGGCCGATCCACACGCCGATCACATGACGCGGGGCCACGCCTATCGCCCAGGCATCGCGGAAGCCGTAACTGGTGCCGGTCTTCCAGGCGAGGCTCGGGCGCTGCACCAGCTGTGCCCGCGGGTCCCGGTCCGGGCGCGCCTGGCCGCTGAGGATGCGCCGCACGATCCAGGCCGCGCCCGGCGACAACAAGCGGCGCTCCAGCAGTTCGTCCTGTGGCTGAAAGCGCAGACGCGCCGCCTTGCCACCCCGGGCGAAGGCGCTGTAACCGCTGACCAGCTCCTCCAGACGGCTGCCGGCACCGCCGAGAATCAGCGCCAGATTGGGCTCGGCCAGCGGCGGCAACAATAGCGGCACGCCGGCGCTGCGCAGCTCGCCGGCAAAGCGTTTCGGCCCGTAGGCTTCCAGCAGCTGCACGGCGGGCAGGTTGAGCGAGCTGGCCAGGGCCTCGCTGGCGGACACCGCGCCACTGAAACCGGCGGCGAAGTTGCCTGGCCGGTAATCGCCGTACCGCCGCGGCACATCCTGCAGCAGCGATTCGGAATGGATCAGCCCTTCGTCCAGGGCCATGCCGTAGAGAAAGGGTTTGAGGGTCGAACCCGGCGAGCGCACCGCGTTGATCATGTCGACATGGCCGAAACGCCTGGCATCGCCGAGATCCACCGAGCCCAGGTAGGCGCGCACCGCCATGCTCGGCTGCTCGACCACCAG
Organism: Pseudomonas sp. EA_105y_Pfl2_R69; assembly: GCF_963970915.1. Classification (NCBI taxonomy): domain Bacteria; kingdom Pseudomonadati; phylum Pseudomonadota; class Gammaproteobacteria; order Pseudomonadales; family Pseudomonadaceae; genus Pseudomonas; species Pseudomonas sp. EA_105y_Pfl2_R69. The sequence goes on along the minus strand of NZ_CAXAOO010000003.1, from coordinate 89,066 downwards.
AATCGCCGCCGAGGTGCGCTCCGGCAAACGCGCCCGCCAGCCCAGCAGCAGGTCTTCCAGGCGGCGCTGCAGGGCGGCGTCCAGGGTGGTGCGGATCAACGGCGGGCTACCGGCCGTATTCAATCGGCGCGCCAGCAAGGGGGCCAACCGGGGTTCCTGACGCGGCGCGAGGAGCACCGGCTCCTCCAGCGCATCCTTGATCGCCCCTTGCGGCCACACTTCGAAACCGGACAACCGCTTGAGCACCTTATCCCGCGCCGCCTGGGCACGCTCCGGGTGACGGTCTGGACGCAAGCGGCTGGGGGCTTGCGGCAGCACCACGAGCAAGGCCGCTTCGGCGCGGGTCAGCTGGCGCGGCGACTTGCCCAGATAGGCCCAGCTGGCCGCCGCCACGCCCTGCAGGGTGCCGCCGAAAGGCGCGCGGTTGAGGTACAGGGTGAGGATTTCATCCTTGGACAGATGCCACTCCAGCTGCGCGGTGCGCCATAGCTGCTTGAGCTTGCCGGCGTAGCTGCGCGCATGGGGATCGAGCAGCCGCGCCACCTGCATCGACAGGGTGCTACCGCCGGACAGCACCCGGCCGCTGCGCAGGTTCTGCCAGGCCGCACGACCCAGGGCCAGCGGGTTGACCCCGGGATGGCGATAGAACCAGCGGTCCTCGTAGGTCAGCAGCGCCTCCAGGTAATAAGGCGACACCTCGGCCGGACTGACCGGGTAGCGCCATACGCCGTCATGGTCGGCAAAGCGCCACAAGGGCGTACCGTCCTCGGCCAGCACCACCCGGGCCAGATCGTCCTCGGGCAGGGGCAAGGGGAACAGACGGTCGGCGCTCCACAGCAGCACTGGCAACAGCACTAACCACCCGCCACGCCACGCCCTCGACCGCGAGTGCCTGCCGCCCATCACTGCGCCCGTACGCAAAGGCTCACCCAGCCATCCTTTCCAGGTTTTCCGCATGAAAGCCAACACCTCGCCAGACAGTCGCCGCCAATAAACCACCACAAAACAACCACTTATCGGCTCAGCGTCATATTTACATGTTTCAGCCCTGAAGCAGCTTTACAAGGCCCCGAGCCAGGTCTAAACCAATATCAAAATGATATCAGCAAAGGCCGGACGCCTTCCTCGCTAAACCGCACTAGGACTCGTGCTCCCCCAAGCTTGTTTCGCAGGAGCTACTCGACATGTCCACTTCGATCTTGCACCGTGCCTTGCTCAGCGCCGCCATAACCACCGCTCTCGGTCTGCCCCATGCTTGGGCCCACGCCCCGACCGTGGAAATCGTCAGCCCTTCGGGGGCACAGTATGTCCCGGGGTTTCCGGCCGTTGTACAGGTCACCCTTCAGCTCTCGCACATACACCCGACCAATGATGACAATTGCCAACTCGATGCCATCTCCGGGCTCAAGGTCACCGCGCAGCACGCCGACGATGCGGCCCCCAATCTGATCCACGAGAACGCCGATCCGACCCTCCCCGCCGACCTGGCGCTGCCGTTCTGTACCGCTACCTATGCCTTCGACTGGAGCGTCAGCGCCCCCGGAAGCTACACCTTGCTGCTCTCGACCAAGCACGGCGCAGGGGAAGCCACTGACAGCGAGGAGAATATCGAGTTCTTCATGTTGGCCGTGGAATTCCCCGCACCACCGGCGGTCGCCAATGCCTATATCAACAGCATGCCTCTCTACAAATCCGCGTCAGGCAAAAAGCGCGGTTGCATCATCTCCAAGGTCGCCGAGAAGCACGCAAAATGGTCCGACGACCCCTACTTAGGTTATGGGCCCAAAGGCGGCCCCTACGATGAAGACGCCATCAAGCAGGATGTGGACCTCTACTACGCCGGCTACGGCTGCTGATGCCCTCGCCTGCCGTCCAGGCTCGTACCTGGACGGCAGGATCACTTTCAGACAAGACCGCTCTGAATCGAACTATGTCCCCCACACCGACCCGGCGCATGCACCTCCGCCCTCCTGCATGACCGCGCCATCAGGACGTTCCACCCCCCCCGAACTGGGCCGCCAGCCCTTCAGGCCATAGATCACCAGGCTCGGCACCGACCGTTGAGCCCCTGTTCTGGCCGCCGCCCGATGGCTGCCAATGCACCTGCGGATACCTCAAAGAAATGGCACACTAGCCGCCTCCTTCCCCGGCGATAAGCGCGCGACAGTTCGGGACATTAACCCGCCGCACCAAAATGGTAGACGGCTGACAGGAACAGCTAGATGCGCATAGAAGGCTTTTTTGAATCCCTTGGCGAGGCCGTTGGCTCGATAATCCGTTTTATCGTCGAGGGCCTGAGCGGCTTTTTCGGCATATTCAGCGGAGCGATCAGCAGTTTTATCACCGGCATGTCCAAAGCCCTGGGAGTGACGCCGTCATTGCTCAGCATCGTGGTTCTGGTCGCCGGCCTCTGGCTGCTATACCTCGCCGTACGCGCCTTTATCCGCCGCTCGATCATTGCCGGGGTGATCTGGCTGGTGCTGGGGTTGTGGTTGCTAAGCGGGCTGATCGGTTAAGGCACACTAGCTAAACAACAAGGCCCGCCATATTGGCGGGCCTTGTGCGTTCTAGCGCTCTTTAACGATCAAACGCCCCGGCGTCTCGCCCAGGGCCTGCCAGCTGGGCCGGTACATCGACTCCACCTGCGGTGGCGGCACGCGGTAGCTGCCGGGGGTGACGGCGCGGGCCAGGTACAGCAGGTGGGTGGTGCCGTAGCCGTTGACATCCAGGGCCGCGACATAGCGATCGCCACGGAATTCCTGGTGCTTGATCGCGGCATTCTGCATTGCCTTGTGCCATTCCTTTACCGCGCTGCTGGCGTCGTCCAGGCTGGCCGAGCTTTGCGCCAGGTTCTGGTTTTCCAGCTCCAGGCCCGCCGGCAGCAGGTCGACCACCAGGGCATCCGGCACCCGCTGGTCAGCCGCTACGGCCAGGTGCACCAGCACCAGCTCGCCACTCTGCAGGTTGTTCAGATCCAGCGCCCGGCCATCCATGCCTAAGTATTCGCGGTAGATGCTGAGATTCTCACCACCGGCAGCCGGGGCCTGGCTCGGATAACCGGACAGGGTCAGCTGCTGGTAGAGCGGCGTATCGCCCGGCTTGCTTACCGAATTGCGGATGGTCAGCGGCGCAGCCAGATCACTGCCATCGAGTTTGAGGCCCGGCTGGGCGTTGCTCAATGCAAAGGCCAGGCTGCCGCTTTGCAGCGCCGCGCTCCAGCTCGGCTCCGGCTTGCTCAGCAGGTTACGCCCGGCCAGGTACAGCGAGTTGCGCTCCTGGGTCGACAGCCACTGTTGCCCGGCCACCTCATCGGCCAGGTTGAACAGCCGTTCCTCGCGGCGGCTGCCGGCCAGGTCGTGTTCTTCCAGCAGTGCCAGAATCAGCGCCTGGTCGCGCAGCGGGCTGCCGTAGTCGGCCAGCCAGCTTCTGCTCTTACGGTTACGCGCCAGCCCCGCTGCCAACAGCTCATCGGCACGCGGCTGGTCGCCCATTTTCTCCAGCGCCACGGCCAGGTGCACCAGCGGCAGGCCGGACAGCGAATCGCTGCTGCGCTCGTACAGGCTGCGCAAGGCCCCCAGCGGTGCCTGTTGGCTGCGCGCCAGCACGTAGCCGGCATAGGCCTGCACGGCAAAACGGCTGTGGTTGATGTTTTCGCTGTAGTTGACCTCGATCAGCTGACGCTCCTGCAGGTAGCGCAGCAGGCGCTCGCTGGCCTTTTTCAGCGCCTCTTCCGGCACACCGAAACCCTGTTCGCGGGCACGCAGAAGGAAGTCGCTGACGTAGGCGGTCAGCCAGTACTCCTCATCGCTGTCCGCGCCCCACAGGCCGAAGCCGCCGTTGTAGCGCTGCATGCTCAGCAGACGCTCGATGCCCAGCTCGATGGAACGCTTGCGCTGCTCATCCGGCTCGGCTGCCACGCCCAGGCGCTTCAGGGTGGCGGCATCGGCATAGAGCGACGGATACAGGCCGCTGGTGGTCTGCTCCAGGCAGCCATAGGGATAGGCCTTGAGCGCGCGGATATGCTCGCCAAGATTGAGCGGCGGCCGGCTGGAAATCGCCAGTCGCGCCTCCAGGCCCGCCGCCTCGAAGGCGCTCAGGGCATTGGCCGGCAGGCTCCAGGGTTGGTCTTTAAGGACCGCGCGAAAGTGCTGCAACTGCGCCGGGTAGGCCGGGCGAATGCCCAGGGTCCACTCACGACTGAACGGCGGCAGGTCTTCGCCGGGCAGGGTCAGGCCATTGATGCTGACCTTGATACGCCCTTGGCCGTAACCACCCAGCGCGCTCACCGGGATACGCAGAATGCTGCGCTGACCATCGGCCAGGGTGATCGGCACAACGCTGGCAGCGCCTCCCGGAGCCAGACGCAGCTGGCCTTCGGCGCTGAACTGCACATCCAGCTGCTGCTCGCGCCCGGACAGGTTGCTCAGGTCCAGGGCCAGGGTGGTTTCATCGCCACCGGCGAGAAAGCGCGGGGCGGAGAGCTCGGCGATCAGCGGCGCGGCGACCACCGTCTTGCCCTCACCCATGCCGTAATGCTCGTCGGTCCAGGCTTGCGCCATCAGCCGCAGTTCGCCGTTGAAGTCGGGGATAGCCAGGCTGACTTCGCCCTCGCCCTGCTCGTTCAGCACCAGCGGCTGGCTTTGCAGGGCGACGATCAGCACGCTGGTGTCCGGGCGCTTGCCGCCACCGGCCAGCGCCGCGTCACCGCCGAAGGCCAGTTTGGCCACCCGGCCTTGCCCGGCTTCGATCAGCTGGCCGTAGATATCCAGCTGGTCCGCGCCATAGGCCTTGCGGCCGAAGAAGTTGGCGAAGGGATCGGGCGTGGCGTAGCCGGTGATATTGAGGATGCCGACATCCACTGCGGCCACCAGCACCTGGGCCTGTTTCGGGATGCTGCCATCGGCGTTGCGCGCCTGCACCTTGACGCTGAGCGGCTGATTGGGGCGCATCTTTTCCGCAGCGGTCAGGGTCAATGCCAGTTTGCGCGGCGCGCGCTCCAGCGGCAGATGCAGCAGGCCCACCGCGCGCTTGGGCGTAGCATTGCTCTTGCGCTCGCCGGGACGGATCACCAGGGCGCTGAGGTACAGGTCATGGCGTGCCCAGTCCTTGGCAATAGGGATGTCGAAGCTCTTGCCCTCGGCCGGCACCTCGACTTCCTGCCACCACAGCGGCCCTTCGCTGGACTCCACCATCAGGTAGCCCTTGCCCGCGGCAGGCGGGGTGACCGTGACCCGGGCGCTGTCGCCATCGACATAGGCCGGTTTATCCAGCGCCAGTTTGACCTGATCGGGGCGCACCGCGCCGCCATCGGCGTTGTCCTGCCAGCGGTAGCCGGCCCAGAAACGCAGGCTGCTGAGCAGGCCGGTCTGCGCATCGATGACCTCGACGCGGTACGGCCCCCACTCCACAGGGAAGCTGATCTTGGCCGTGCCACCGGCGTCTACCTTGAGGCTTTCCTCGCCCAGGGTGAGGAATTTCTCGTTGTAGTTATGGCTCCAGCCATCGCTCTCGGAGAAGTTCCAGAAGTAATCACGGCGCTCGCGCACCAGGCGCACGGTCAACTGTTCGGCGGCCAGCTTGTTGCCGGCGGCATCGGCCACCAGCACTTCGAACTCGGCCAGGCTGTCGGCGTCCACCTGCTCGCCGTCGAACAGGCCGCGCACACCCGGCAGGCGCTCGGCTGGCCATACCGGCTGGATGATGCGCCGGGTAATCGCCCGGCCGCCGGACTCCTGCAGGCTGGCCTGGAGGATCAGGCGCAGCGGCGATTTGGCACTGTCCCAGCGGCTGTCGATACTCAGCTGGGCCTGGCCCTGCTCGTCCAGACTGGTGTCTTCCAGCTCGATATCCTGGCTCAGCTCCGTCTCGGTGACCGAGCCGAACTGATAGCCCGGCAGGCTCTCCACTGCCTCACGCAGCGGCCGCACATAGAGCTGGCCGCTGAGGCGATTGCCCGCGGCCGGCGCACCGTACAGGTAACGCCCACTGACCCCGAAGTCGGCGGCCTGCGCCGGCTCATAGGGTGTTTCACTGCCCTTGAGTTCCAGGGATAGGCGCTCGGGAAGAAAGTCCTCCACGGAAAACTCGTAGAGCTGCGGCTTGCCGTCGCCGAGGTCGAACAGCAGCTGCCAGCGCCCGGTCGGCGCTTCCTCGGCCAGCTGCAGCTGGTACTGATAGAGCCCGCTGGCATCGGCCTGCCAGACGAACTTGCGGCTGACCTGCTCATCCGGCCGGCGCACCTCGACATTCACCGGCTGGGCGTTGACCGCGCGGCCATCGGCATCGCGCAGCAGGCCGTTGAGCGGCACGCTTTCCCCCGGACGGTAGAGGTCGCGCGGGCCGAACACGAAGAACTGCAGCGGATGGGCCTGAGGCCCGGCGATATCGAACTCGGCCAGATCCAGGGCGGGGCCGTTCAGGCGCAACAGGCTGGTCTGCTCGCCGAGATGGGCCAACAGCACCTCGGCCTTGGCGGCCAGCGGCAATTCGGCGTGCCCGGCCTTGTCGGTCTTGCCCTCGGCCAGCAGCTGGCCCTTGCCATCGAGCAATTCCAGGGTCACGCCGGCCATCGCCTCGCCACCGGCCAGGGCCTGGGTAAACACATCCAGACGGTTGCGGTAGCGGTGGGCGGACAGGCCGATATCGCTCAGGCTAAACAGCGTCGCAGGCTGCGAATAGCTGTAGCTGCCGGCCTCGCGCATCACCGCCAGGTACACCCCGGGCTGCTTGAACGGCTCCAGGCCGGCAATCGGCAGCAGCAGGGTTTCGCGGGTATTGCGCGCGGGATTGAGGTCGAAACGGCCGCCGTACACCAGATCGGCCATGGGCAGCAGCGAACGCGCCTCCCAGGTATCCAGGTTGCTGCTGCGCCCCCACTGGGCGAGAAACTTCGGCAGGGCTTCGGCCTTGATCCGGAAGAACTCGACATTGACCTTGTCGACGTTCAGCGCGATCACCGGCAGGCCCTCGGCCAGGCGCGTGGGCAACAGCGAGCCGCGGCTGGCGAAGCCGACGCTGGCCTGCAGGTCGCGGGTCTGCAGACGGCTGACGTGTTCGCCGGCCAGGGTCGCGCCGGTCAGGGCCTGCAGCCCGGCATCCACGGTCAGCACCAGCTTGCGCTGCGGCTCCAGGTGGCGCAGGCGCACTTCCATCAGGTTGTCGGCAAGCTCCCAGGCCCCGTCGACCTTGCCGCTCTTGCTGTCGACCAGGTGCAGGCGCGAGGCGAGCTTCTGCTCGGGGTCCAGCGGCACCGAGAAGCTGACCGACAGCGTGCTGGCACCCTCCAGCTGTATTTCGGAAACATCCACCACCGTCAGCTCGCGGCCGGCGTAGCGCTCGGCCAGGGCCGCCTTGTCCAGTGGCGGCGCAGCCGCGCCAGTGGCGGCGGGAGCGCTGACGCTGACTTCGGCAGGCTCGGGGGTGGAAGAATCACAGGCGCTGAGCAGGCTCAGGGCAAGTGCCAGAAGCAGTCCTTTCTTCGGCATTGCGGGCTCCAACAGGGTGGTGGGTGCAGCCACACACTATAGTCGAGGCCCCGGCGGCCGACGAGCGGTCCGCCGGTAAAGTCGCGAGCGGCGCACAACTGGCCGCCGCCCGGTGCAGCATTGCGATCAGACCTCAGGCGCAGAGTTCGCGGATCTCGGCGTTGGGCACCAGCCTGAAGAACTCGTCGACCGGCATATGCACCAGGCTTTCATGGTCGCCGGCCTCCAGGTAGATGTCCTGCTGGCCGACCAGCATGGGGTCGATCAGCATGTCCAGGCCATAGAGTTCGCCCAGGGCCGGCACCGCACCGCGCTGACAATCCTTGAACAGCTTGGCCAGCGTCTGCTCGCCGCTCAGCTGCCAGCGCTGCGGGCCCTTGCGGACCTTGCTCAGGTCCAGCTGGCGATTGGCCGGCAGCACGGCCATCAGATAATGCCCGCGGCGATCGTCGAGAATCACCGACTTGGCCATGCGCGCGGCCGGGATGCCCGCCTTGCGGGCGGACTCCAGGCTGGTCGCCGTCATGTCATGCTCGAGCAGCTCGTACTGGCAGTTGGCACGCTGCAGGTTGCGCTCAAGGGTTTGTGCCATATGCATAACTACCTCCTCGACCGCGCAGCGCGCAGTCATTGCCGATGAGTTCAGTTTAGCCAGCCCAGCCCCGAGCAGTGCCCGGCCTCTGCAACCCTTGCTGCTATAACCAGGCCTGCATAGGCGAAAACGCACTATCAGCCCGCTGAAAAACTACCTGCGTTGCCAATACTGCGTTAAAAATGGCCTCAAAATGCTCATTTACAACAGTAAACTGCGCTTTCTCGGCCATTTTTGCCTTGTCTTGGCTGCCTCGCCTACATTTTTCAACGGGCTGCTATCAACCGGGCTGCGCCTATAATCGGCCTTTTTCCGGAGCCCTCATGTCCGCACTGCTCGACGCCTGGCAGCACCAGCCGACCCAGCGCAAGGTCTGGGCCCTGGCCGCGCCGATGATCCTGAGCAACCTGTCGGTGCCGCTGGTGGCCCTGGTCGACAGCGCCGTGGTCGGCCACCTGCCCCATGCCCACCAACTGGCCGCCGTGGCCGTGGGCGGCAGCCTCTATACCCTGCTGACCTGGGCGGTGGGTTTTCTGCGCATGGGCACCACCGGATTCAGCGCCCAGGCCGCCGGACGTGGCGACGGCAGCGCGCTGCGCCAGGTGCTGCTGCAGGGTCTGTTGCTCGGCGGCGGGCTGGCGCTGCTGCTGATCGGCCTGGCGCTGCCCTTGAGCAACGCCGCCCTCGGCCTGATGCAACCCTCCGCCAACCTCGATGCCCTGGCCCGCGACTACCTGCATATCCGCCTGTTCGGCCTGCCGGCGGCCCTGGCGACCTATGCCCTGATCGGCTGGTTGCTCGGCACCCAGAACGCCCGCGGGCCGCTGGCGATTCTGTTGACCACCAACCTGCTCAACGTCGCCCTCGACCTGCTGTTCGTCCTCGGCCTGCACTGGGGCGTGGCGGGCGCGGCCTGGGCCTCGGTGATTGCCGAATGGAGCGCTGCATTGCTCGGCCTGTATCTGGCGCGGCGCGCCCTGCACGGCTATGCCGGGCGGCTCGACTGGGCGGCACTGCGGCGCTGGCTGAACTGGCGACCGCTGCTGGCGGTCAACCGCGACATCTTTATCCGCACCCTGGCGCTGCAGGCGGTGTTCTTTCTGATCACCGTGCAGGGCGCGCGCCTGGGCGATGCCACGGTGGCGGCCAACGCCCTGCTGCTCAACGGCCTGCTGCTCACCGCCCACGCCCTGGATGGCCTGGCCCACGCGGTGGAGGCCCTGTGCGGGCATGCCCTGGGCGCGCGCGACCGCAACGCCCTGCGCCGCAGCCTGATCGTCGCCGGCGGTTGGTCGCTGCTGGCCAGCCTGGGCTTTGCCCTGTTCTTCCTGTTCGGCGGCCATTGGTTTATCGGCCTGCAGACCAATATCGCCGTGGTCCGCGACCAGGCCATCGACTACCTGCCGTACCTGGCCCTGCTGCCGCTGATCGCGGTCAGCAGCTACCTGCTCGACGGCCTGTTTATCGGGGCCACCCGCGCCCGCGAAATGCGCGATGCCATGCTGCTCGCGCTGCTGCTCGCCCTGCCGCTGGCTTGGGCCCTGCAACCGCTGGGCAATCACGGCCTGTGGCTGGCGTTTCTCGCCTTTATGGGGCTGCGCAGCCTGTGCCTGGGTGGCTATGCTTACCGGCTGACCCGGCTCGACCAATGGTTCGCCACCCCCAGCTCCGCCGCAGCCAAGGAAACAGTATGACCAGCGCCCTTATCGCCTATATCCATTACCTGTCGATCTTCGTCCTGTTCGCCCTGCTCGCGATCGAGCACGTGCAGTTCAAGCTGCCGCTGGACCTGCAGCGCGCGCGCAGCCTGATCGTCACCGACCTGGCCTACGGCGTCTTCGCCGGGCTGGTGCTGTTCAGCGGTCTGGCTAGGGTGATCTGGTACGGCAAGGGCCTGGACTACTACCTGGGCAACAGCCTGTTCCACGCCAAGGTCGGCCTGTTTATTTTGGTCGGGCTGATTTCGGCAGGGCCGACCTTTGTCTTTATCAACTGGCGCAATGCCCTCAAGGCCGGCCAGGTCCCCCAGGTCAGTGCGCGCCAGGCACGCTGGGTGATCATGGCGATCCGAGTGGAACTGTTGCTGTTGCTGGCCATCCCACTGTTAGCGGTGCTGATGGCGCGCGGCCATGGCCTGATCGGCTGACAGCCAAGCAGACCTCCAACCCCGTGGGAGGCGCTTTAGCGGCGAGCTTTTCAGGGGGAATGCAGCCCACCACAAGCCCCGCTGATTTGCCCGTACGCGCCTGCTCTGCTAGTGTCGCGCCGGTTCCACTTCCCCGATCTGCCCCGAGATATTCGCCATGGCCGCCCGTAAAAAAGCCGCGCTCGACTTCGAGCAATCCCTGACCGATCTGCAGAACCTGGTCGAGCGTCTGGAAAACGGCGAGCTGTCGCTGGAAGACTCGCTGACCGCCTTCGAGCAGGGCGTACGCCTGACCCGCGACTGCCAGGCCGCCCTGGCCCAGGCCGAACAGAAAGTGCAGATTCTGATGGAGCGCGACGGCGCGCTGGAGGAAGCCCCCTTCGACGCGGATCGACAGGCATGATCGCGGCCTACCAGGCGCACTGCCAGAGCCGTGTCGACGCCGCCCTGGACAGCCTGTTCGGCCAGGAGCAGCCACAGCTGGCGAGGCTCTACCAGGCCATGCGCTACAGCCTGTTCAACGGTGGCAAGCGGGTCCGCCCGCTTTTGGTGTACGCCGCCTGCGAAGCCCTCGGCGGTGATCCCGAGCGGGCCGATGGCGCGGCCTGCGCGGTGGAGCTGATCCACGCCTATTCTCTGGTCCACGACGACCTGCCGGCGATGGACGACGACGACCTGCGCCGCGGCCAGCCGACCACCCACAAGGCCTTCGACGAGGCCTGCGCCATACTCGCCGGCGACGGCCTGCAGACCCTGGCCTTCGAGGTACTGGCCGACGCCCGGCGCAACCCGCAGAACACCCAGCTGCGCCTGAGCATGGTCAGCACCCTGGCCCGCGCCGCCGGTCCGGCCGGGATGGTCGGCGGCCAGGCCATCGACCTCGGCTCGGTGGGCCGCCAGCTCGACCAGAGCGCCCTGGAAATCATGCACCGGCACAAGACCGGCGCATTGATCGAAGCCAGCGTGCAGCTCGGCGCATTGGCCAGCGAACGCGCCGACGAGCACGCCCTCAAAGCCCTGCACAACTACGCCCGCGCCATCGGCCTGGCCTTCCAGGTGCAGGACGATATCCTCGACGTGGAAAGCGACACCGCCACCCTGGGCAAGACCCAGGGCAAGGACCAGGCCCACGACAAACCCACCTACCCGGCCCTGCTCGGCCTCGACGCCGCCAAGGCCTATGCCCTGGAACTGCGCGATCAGGCCCTGCATGCCCTGCGCCCCTTCGACTCGGCCGCCGAGCCGCTGCGCGAACTGGCCTGCTATATCGTCGAACGGCGCAGCTAAGCCAGCGAAATGTCCATCGCGGGCAAGCCCGCTCCTACAACCATTCACGCCCCTGTAGGAGCGGCGGGGACGCCTAGTCCACGCCCGCGATCACTCCGCCCCTTATCACCCATATCAATAGCCCAACCCTTACCCGCTGAGGCTTGGTTTACCTCGCCCGCCGAGCGCCTAAGATGGCTGCAGAATAACAATCTGGAGCCACCATGCCCGCTACGACTGCGCCCTTCGCCGCCCTGCTGATCGCCAACCGTGGCGAAATCGCCATCCGTATCGCCCGCGCCGCCAGTGAACTGGGCATCCGCTCGGTGGCCATCTACGCCGAGGACGACGCCGCTTCCCTGCACCTGCGCCAGGCCGATAGCGCCGTAGCGCTGAATGGCCGTGGTGTGGCGGCTTATCTGGATATGGATCAGCTGATCGAGATTGCCAAGGCCGAGGGCTGCGACGCCGTGCATCCGGGCTATGGCTTTCTCGCGGAAAACGCCGAGTTTGCGCGACGCTGCCAGGCCGCCGGCCTGTGCTTTGTCGGCCCCAGCGTCGAGGTGCTGCAGCTGTTTGGCGACAAGGCCGCAGCGCGAGAGCTGGCCGAGCGCTGCAACGTGCCGTTGGTGGCGGGCATTAATCGGCCGATCAGCCTGGATGAGGCCCATGGCTTTCTCGCCGTGCATGGCGCGGTAATGCTCAAGGCCCTGGCCGGTGGCGGTGGCCGTGGCATGCGCCCGGTCTTTGCCGCGGCCGAACTGGATGAAGCCTTTGCCCGCTGCCAGTCGGAAGCCCTCGCCGCCTTTGGCAACGGAGCGCTGTATATCGAACAGCTGGTGCGCAGCGCTCGGCATATCGAGATTCAGGTACTGGGCGACGCCAGCGGTGCGGTCAGCCATCTATGGGAACGCGACTGCAGCCTGCAGCGCCGCCAGCAGAAGCTGGTGGAAATCGCCCCCAGCCCGGACCTGCCGCCCGCCACCCGCGAACGCATGATCGCCGCCGCGCTCAAGCTGGCCGGCGCGGTGCAGTACCAGGGCCTGGGCACCTTCGAGTTTCTGCTGGATGCCGAGCAGCCCGAGCGCTTCTACTTTATGGAAGCCAACCCGCGCATCCAGGTCGAGCACACCGTCACCGAGCAGGTCACCGGCGTCGACCTGCTGCACACCCAGCTAAAACTGGCCGCCGGCCAGTCGCTGGAGCAACTCGGCCTGACACAAGCGCCGCCGCTCAATGGCTGCGCCGTGCAACTGCGCATCAATCTGGAAAGCATGAGCAGCGACGGCAGCACCCGCCCGGCCGCCGGCACCCTGAGCGCCTACCAGCCGCCCAGCGGCCCAGGGCTGCGGGTGGATGGCTACGGCTACGCCGGCTACCCGGTCAGCCCCAGCTACGACTCGCTGCTGGCCAAACTGATCGCCCATGCGCCGGACTACCCCAGCGCCCTACGCCGCGCCTACCGCGGGCTGTGCGAGTTCCGCCTGGAAGGCGTGGCGAGCAATCTGCACCTGCTGCAGAACCTGCTGCGCCTGCCCCAGGTGGCGAGCTACCAGCTGACCACCCGCTTTGTCGAAAGCCAGCGAGGCGAGCTGCTGGCAGCGCAAACTCAGGCCCATCCGCATCACTTCTTTGCCGCTGCGCAGACCGTCAGCCAGACCGCCGAGCCGGTAGCGGACGCACCGCCAGGCTGCCTGCCGCTGCTGACCCACAGCACCGGCGTGGTGGTCAGCCTGGAAGTGGCCGAAGGCGATGCGGTTGCCGTCGGCCAGAGCATCGCCGTGCTGGAGGCGATGAAGATGGAGTTTGTAGTCACCGCCAGCCACAGCGGCATCGTTCGCCAACTGGCCGTGCAGGTCGGCAGCGCGCTCAATGAAGGCCAGCCACTGCTGTTTATCGAGCCTGCCGAAGTCGACGCCGTCGCCAGCCAGAGCGAACACAGCCTGGACCTCGATCATATCCGCGCGGACCTGGCCGAAGTGCTCGAACGCCACACCATCACCCGTGACGAACGCCGCCCTCAGGCCGTGGCCAAACGGCGCAAGACCGGCCAGCGCACGGTGCGCGAGAACCTGGCGGACTTGCTGGATGACGGCAGCTTCAGCGAGTACGGCGCACTGGCGGTTGCTGCGCAACGGCGTCGGCGCTCGCTGGAGGAGCTGATCGAACAGAGTCCGGCCGACGGCCTGGTGGCCGGTACCGGCACAGTCAACGCCGAGGTGTTCGGCAGCCAGGCGGCGCGCTGCCTGGCCATCGCCTACGACTACACGGTGTTCGCCGGCACCCAGGGGATGATCAACCACAAGAAGACCGACCGCATGCTCGGCCTCGCCGCCCAGTGGCGCTTGCCCCTGGTGCTATTCGCCGAAGGCGGTGGCGGCCGCCCCGGCGATAGCGATTTCGTCGGCGTGGCCGGGCTGGACTGCCATACCTTTGTCGGCATGGCGCGGTTGTCCGGACTGGTTCCGACCGTCGGCATAGTCTCCGGGCGCTGCTTTGCCGGTAACGCCGCCCTGCTCGGCTGCTGCGATGTAATTATCGCCACCGACAACGCGACTATCGGTATGGCCGGCCCGGCGATGATCGAAGGCGGCGGCCTGGGCAGCTTCAAACCGGAGCAGGTCGGTCCGGTCAGCGTGCAGGGGCCGAATGGGGTGATCGATGTGCAAGTGGCCGACGAGGCCGAGGCGGTGCGAGTGGCCAAGCAGTACCTGAGCTACTTTCAGGGCGCACTCAACGACTGGGACTGCGCCGACCAACGCGAGCTGCGCCACTTGATTCCGGAGAACCGCATGCGGGTGTATGACATCCGCCAGGTGATCGACACCCTGGCCGACCGCGACTCGGTGCTGGAACTGCGCCGCCAGTTCGCGCCGGGGCTGATCACCGCCTTTATCCGCATCGAGGGCCAGCCGTTCGGCCTGCTGGCCAATAACCCCGCGCACCTGGGCGGGGCCATCGACGCGCTGGCCGGCGACAAGGCCGCACGTTTTATGCAGCTGTGCGACGCCTTCGATATCCCGCTGCTGTCGCTGTGCGACACCCCCGGCTTTATGGTCGGCCCGGAGGCGGAAAAACAGGCCACGGTGCGCCATGTCTCGCGCATGTTCGTCGCGGCCGCCAGCCTGAGCGTGCCGTTCTTTACCGTGGTGCTGCGCAAGGGCTACGGCCTCGGTGCCCAGGCCATGGCCGCTGGTAGCTTCCACTCGCCGCTGTTTACCATCGCCTGGCCCAGCGCCGAGTTTGGTGCCATGGGTCTGGAAGGTGCGGTGCGCCTGGGCTTTGCCAAGGAGCTGGCGGCCATCGAAGAACCCGCCGCGCGCCAGCAGCTGTTCGACAAGCTGGTGGCCAAGGCCTACCAGAACGGCAAGGGCATCAATATGGCCAGCTTTCTCGAGATCGATGCGGTGATCGACCCAGTGGAAACCCGCGCCTGGCTGCTCCGTGGCCTCAACGCCACACCCAGGCCGGCAGCGCGTGAAGGCAAAAAGCGCTCAATTGACACCTGGTAATCCGCAGGATGCCGGCCGGACCGAACCATGTTTGGGCAGTTTCTGGCGCTTCGGGTAAACTGCCGCATCTTTTATACCTATAACGATCTGCCTGATGCCGACGACCTTCCACGAGATTCCCCGTGAGCGCCCGCTGACGCCCCTTCTAGACCGTGCCAACACGCCGGACGAGCTACGCCGCCTGGGCGAAGCCGAGCTGGAAACCTTGGCCGACGAGTTGCGCCAGTACCTGCTGTATACGGTTGGGCAGACCGGCGGGCATTTCGGCGCGGGCCTCGGCGTGATCGAGCTGACCGTGGCCCTGCATTACGTCTTCGACACCCCGGATGACCGTCTGGTCTGGGATGTCGGCCATCAGGCCTATCCGCACAAGATTCTCACCGGCCGCCGCGAACAGATGGGCAGCCTGCGGCAGAAGGACGGCATCGCCGCCTTCCCGCGCCGCTCGGAAAGCGCGTACGACACCTTTGGCGTCGGCCACTCCAGCACCAGCATCAGCGCAGCGTTAGGCATGGCCATCGCCGCCAAGCTGCAGAACAGCAAGCGCAAGGCGGTAGCCGTGATCGGCGATGGTGCCTTGACCGCCGGCATGGCCTTCGAGGCCCTGAATCACGCCAGCGACGTCAACGCCAATATGCTGGTGATCCTCAACGACAACGACATGTCGATCTCGAAGAACGTTGGCGGCCTGTCCAACTACCTGGCCAAGATCCTCTCCAGCCGCACCTACGCCAGCATGCGCGAGGGCAGCAAGAAAATCCTCTCGCGCCTGCCAGGTGCCTGGGAGATTGCGCGCAAGACCGAGGAACACGCCAAGGGCATGCTGGTGCCCGGCACCCTGTTCGAGGAACTGGGCTGGAACTATATCGGCCCGATCGACGGCCACGACCTGCCGACCCTGCTCGCCACCCTGCGCAATATGCGTGACCTGGAGGGCCCGCAATTCCTCCATGTGGTGACCAAGAAGGGCAAGGGCTTCGCCCCGGCCGAGATCGACCCGATTGGCTATCACGCGATCACCAAGCTGGAGGCGATCAACGCGCCAGCAGCGCAACCCAAACAAGCCTCTGGGCCGAAATACTCCAGCGTATTCGGCCAGTGGCTATGCGATATGGCCGCGCAGGACCCGCGCCTGGTCGGCATTACCCCAGCGATGAAGGAAGGCTCGGACCTGGTGGCCTTTAGCGAGCGCTATCCCGAGCGCTATCTCGACGTCGCCATCGCCGAGCAGCACGCCGTGACCCTCGCCGCCGGCATGGCCTGCGACGGTGCCAAACCGGTGGTGGCGATCTATTCGACCTTTCTGCAGCGCGCCTATGACCAGCTGATTCACGACGTGGCCGTGCAGCACCTTGATGTGCTGTTCGCCATCGACCGTGCCGGCCTGGTCGGCGAAGACGGCCCGACCCACGCCGGTAGCTTCGACCTGTCCTACCTGCGCTGCATCCCCGGCATGCTGGTGATGACCCCGAGCGATGAAAACGAACTGCGCCGCATGCTCAGCACCGGCCACCTGTTCGACGGCCCGGCGGCGGTGCGCTACCCGCGCGGCAGCGGCCCTAACGCGACTATCGAACCGGGCCTGCAGCCACTGGAAATCGGCAAGGGCATCGTCCGCCGTCAGGGCCGCCAAGTGGCTCTGCTGGTGTTCGGCGTACAGCTGAGTGAGGCGCTTAAGGTCGGTGACAGTCTGGATGCGACGGTCGTGGATATGCGCTTTGTCAAACCCCTGGACGAGCCCCTGGTACGCCAGCTGGCCGCCAACCACGAATTGCTGGTCACGATCGAAGAGAACAGCATCATGGGCGGTGCCGGTAGTGCGGTCGGCGAGTTCCTCGCCCGCGAGAATATCCTCAAGCCGCTGCTGCAGCTGGGCCTGCCGGACTATTACGTCGAGCACGCCAAGCCGAGCCAGATGCTCGCCGAGTGCGGCCTGGACGCTACCGGCATCGACGCGGCAGTGCGCCAACGCCTGGCCGACCTGATAGGCGACAATCAGTAGCAAGCCAGCCGTCAGAGCGCATTGCTTTACCCTCCGCACCGGCTTAAGGTGCGCGACGTTTTATCTGTCCGAGGTCGCTGCCAAACCAGCAGCGTGAAAAGGGAAGCAGGTGCGCCGCTGTCGACTCGACAGCCGCAAGGCCTGCGCTGCCCCCGCAACGGTAACCGACAGCGCGCAAGCGCAGCCTTTCTCAAAGACCACTGGGTTCGCCTGGGAAGGTGAGAAAGGCAGTCGGCAGCCCGGAGACCTGCCTCGGCGTGAAGTGACTGGTGTTGCGGAGGGCATCACCGTCAAGCGCTGGCTAACGCCTCCCTGCCCGGTGCTTGTCCCTGCCCTCCTCGAAAGTTTTTCTGTCTTTTGAGGATTCTTCAATGAAATTGTCCCGTCTTGCCCTGGCTGTGGCGCTGCTGCCGCTGGCGGCCCATGCCGATCAGGCCAGCAGCCACGCCGACTCACTCGAGTTGCAACCCTTGATCGTAACCTCCGGGCGGCAAGCCGAATCGGTCCGGCAGGCGACGGCTGCAACCACGCTGTTTACCCGCAAGGACATCGAGCGCCTGCAAGTGCGCAGCGTGGCGGAGCTACTCGAGCGCGTCCCAGGCGTCAGCGTCAGCCGTACCGGCGGCGCGGGTAGCCAGACCGGCCTGTTTATGCGCGGCACCTCGACCGCACAAACCCTGGTACTGGTAGACGGCCAGCGTATTTCCGCCGCCTCCAGCGGCACCAGCAGCCTGGAATTTCTCAGCCCGGAGCAGATCGAGCGGGTAGAAGTGGTGCGTGGCGCACGCTCGGCGCTCTATGGCTCGGATGCCATCGGCGGGGTTGTGCAGATTTTCACCCGTCAAGGCAGCGGCGACGGACTCAAGCCCTACGTTCGCCTTGGCGTCGGCAGCAACCAGACCTTCGAGCGTAGCCTTGGCCTGTCCGGCGGCGACGGGCAAACCCGCTTCAACCTGGGTGCAGCACTCGATGAAACCCAGGGCATCGATGCCACACGCGACAATTTCGGTGCCAATGGCGATGACGATGCCTACCGCAATAAATCGCTGAGCCTGAACGTATCGCACCAATTCAATGACGACCTGAAGATAGGCTTCAGCGCCCTCGACCAGCGCGGCCAGTCCGAGTTCGAGGACATCTTCAGTACCTCGCTGCCCACCACCGACTTCCAGCTCAGCAGCCTGTCCAGCTATATCGACGCCAACCTCGGCGAAGCCTGGAACAGTCGCCTGGAAATCGGTCACAGCGAAGACAAGCGTGATACCGGCAACGATCAGCCACACGCCAGCGCCGACGCGTTCTACAGCTTCAACACCTACCGTGACTCGGTCAACTGGGTGAATACCCTGACCCTCAATGAGCGCCATCAGCTGCTGCTGGGTGCCGATTGGTATGAAGATCGAGTGACGGGTAGCGAGAACTTTACTGAGGACTCGCGCTGGAATCAGGCGGCATTTATTCAGCACCGCTACAGCGCCGAGCATTTCTCAACCGAACTGGGCCTGCGCCATGACAAGAACCAACAGTTCGGCAGTGAGAACAGCTGGAACGCCGCGCTGACGGTACCGTTCAACACTGCCAATGACCTGATCCTGTCCTACAGCGAAGGCTTCCGCGCACCGACCTTCAACGACCTGTACTACCCGGACTTCTGTTTCAGCGGCTTTTGCTTCCCTAGCGCCAATCCGGACCTCGAGCCGGAAACGTCCAAAAGCTACGAAGCCCAATGGCGCAGCCGCTACAGCGAAACCGGCGCACTGGAGCTATCGCTGTACCGCATCGATCTGCAGGACGCGATTGTTCTCGACCAGAACTTTATCCCGCAGAACGTCCAGACCGCTCGCATAAATGGCTTCGAGGCCGCGCTCAAGCAAGAGCTGTTCGGCTGGCAGGGCAACCTGGCACTCGCCCTGATCGACCCGCGGGATCGCGACACGGGCCACACCCTCGCCCGCCGCGCCAAACGCACGCTGAGCCTGGACCTGGATCGCCAGTTCGGTGAGTTTGCCGTGGGTACCAGCTGGCGCGCAGTCAGTGGTCGCTATGACGATGCCGACAACACACGTGAGTTGGGTGGTTACGGCCTGCTCAACCTGCGCGGCAAATGGCAAGCCAGCGAGGAAGTGGCCTTCGACCTGAAACTGAACAATCTCTTCGACAAGGACTATGCCGAGGCGACCTACAGCACAGCCAACGGACGCTTCGGCTACAACACCGAAGGCCGCACCGCGCTGTTTGCCGTGACCTGGACGCCTCAGCTTTGAACCGTCAGCTAGGCGCTCAATAGACTGAACCCAAGAAAAGCCCCGCCGTAACGCGGGGCTTTTTCTCAGTGCGCCTTGCTCAATACCTCACACAGACGCTCGAGCGCCCCCAGCATCTGAAAGCTCGGCCGTTCCAGGCCGGCATCCGGCACCAGCCACAGCTGTTCGCGCTCAACCGCGGCGACGCCCGGCCAGCTGCGCCAGGCCTCCAGCTGCCCCTGCACACCGGCCAGGATCACCTCGGGATTGCGCTCAAGCACCGCCTCCACGCTGACCTGCGGCGCAGGCAAGGTAAGCTCGGCAAAGATATTCTCCGCCCCGCAGACACCCAGGGCGTCGCTGATGATCTGCTGGCCGCC
Organism: Pseudomonas sp. EA_105y_Pfl2_R69; assembly: GCF_963970915.1. NCBI lineage: Bacteria > Pseudomonadati > Pseudomonadota > Gammaproteobacteria > Pseudomonadales > Pseudomonadaceae > Pseudomonas > Pseudomonas sp. EA_105y_Pfl2_R69. The sequence continues at coordinate 69,441 of NZ_CAXAOO010000003.1, read as the reverse complement.
GATGGTATACAGCGGGACATCCCAGATCTGGTAGAACAGCGCCAGCGGCTGCTCGCGCCGATAGCGCTGGCGCAAGGCGGCCAGCCCCGTATTGAACTGTTGCTGCAGCCGCCGGCCCTGCTCGGCACGGCCGACGCGCGCGCCGATCTCGACGAAGTTCTCCGCCAGGTCGGCCAGTTTGCGCGGTTCGGCGATCAACAGGGCAATGCCCAGGCGCTGCAATTGCTGGCGCTGGGCGCTGCCGATGCTATCCGGCCAGAGCAGTACCAGATCGGGCTGCAGCTGGAGCAGGCTTTCCAGCTCAAGCTGGCCATAGCGGCCCACCGAAGGCAGCTGCGCCACCGCCGCCGGGCGCTCGCCGCCGTCGAGCAGGCCGACCAGCAAGTCGCCCGCCTCCAATTCCAGCATGATTTCGGTCAGGGACGGTGCCAGGCTGACCACCCGTTCGACCGCCGCGGCCGGGCACGCCAGCAACAGCATCAGGCACAGAGTGGTGGCGCGCATTAGCAGGCCGCTTAAGAACGTTTCCGAGGCAGCCGAGGCAAGGCGAAAGCGGTAGAGAACGCGGAGTTTACTGTTGTAAATGAGCATTTCGAGACCGGTTTCAACGCAGCATCGGCTACGCAGGTAGTTCTGCAGCGACCTGTTAGCCGAGTTGGCGAGGTATGCGGTAGAGATACAGCAGCACCACGCTGGACAGCACCAGGAGGATCAGGGGAATCGCCTCCAGCCCGGCGAACACCGCAAACGCGGCGATCCAGGCCGGCAGGCCGGCACCGAGGAAGGCGGTACGCCGCACGCGCGCCAGCTCAAGCCAGGCATCGTGCTCGGCGGGGGTGTCGAGGGCTTTTTCAGTGGCCACCAGGGCGCGCTTGTAGGCGCTGAACAGCGGCAGGCTGACAAACATCGAGGCGACCCCGGCGATAAACAGCGGCATGGTCAGCACGCCGGTTTGCTGGCCCGCGCCGAACAGCAGGTTGAGCACGAACAGCGGTGCCAGGGTCAGCGCCAGCTGCCGCCACCAGGCCAGCGCCAGACGGCGGCGCACTTCGCTGCGGGTCACAGGCTCTCCTCGACCTCGCCCTGGTGCAGGCTGCCGAGCATATGCCCGAGCTTGCCGGCCTTGGTCGCGAGGTACTTCTTGTTGTGCGGATTGTGGTCGATCTGCAACGGCACCCGGGTCGCCACATTGATGCCCATATCGCCCAGCGCCTTGACCTTGCGCGGGTTGTTGGTCATCAGCTTGAGCGCTTTGATCCGCAGGTGCTCGAGCATCGGCAGGCAGATCGCGTAGTCGCGCTGGTCGGCCCCGAAGCCCAGGCGCTCGTTGGCCTCCACGGTATCGGCACCGCCGTCCTGCAGCTCGTAGGCGCGGATCTTGTTGAGCAGGCCGATGCCTCGGCCTTCCTGACGCAGGTAGAGCAATACGCCGCGGCCTTCGCTGGCAATCGCGCGCAACGCCGCTTCGAGCTGAAAGCCGCAATCACAGCGCAGGCTGAACAGCGCGTCGCCGGTCAGGCACTCGGAATGCAGGCGCCCCAATACCGGCTCGCCATCGGCCACATCGCCATAGGTCAGGGCGACGTGTTCCTTACCGGAGGCCGTTTCGAGAAAGCCATGCATGGTAAACACGCCAAAGGGCGTAGGCAGCTGGGAGGCGGCGACGAACACGACGGGCACCGGATGCTCCTAAGAAGAGAAATGAACGATAAATTCAGGCGGGCATTGTAACAGCAGGCCCCGCCAGCGGGTCAGTCTGAATTACCGATGATAAGGATCGAACCTGCGCATGGCCGGGGCTCGAGCCGTGTCCCGGACGCTTGCAGCACGCGGCGGCCCTCAGTACTTCGATTCCAGCACCAGCATGTCCTGCTCGACGCGCCAGCCAATCCGGCCGAGAAAGCTCATGCCGAGCAGGGCTTCGGTGGGCGAACCACCCTCCAGCACCACGGCGTCGACGCCCAGCACCTCCAGTTCGCCGACCTTGACCCGGTCCAGGCTGACCTGCCAGCCGCGCACCGTACCACTGGCCGTACTGACCTGCAGCGGCCTGCCGCTGACCCGGTAATCGATACCCAGGCGACGGGCATGGCCATCATTCAGGGCGATCGAAGTCGCCCCGGTATCGACCAGGAACTGCACGGACTGGCCATTCACCGAGCCGGCAACCCAGTAATGCCCGCCGATGCCCTTGGCGATGCTGAGCTGCTTCTTCACCGGCGCGGCAAAGCCTTCGCTGTATTCGCGACTCAGCCCATAGCTGCGCTCCACACCCTCGACGCGCAACACCGCGCCACGGCTGTCGGCACTGACCACCTGCACCCCACCGGGACCGGTCTGGCCAACCTTGACCAGCTTGCGCTGGCCGTCGACATTCAACACCGCCGCGCCCGGGAAAAGCCCCACCACCCGCACCTGGGGGGCGGCCCAGACGCAACTGGCGGCCAGCAGCAGCCAGCCCAAACTAAACAACTTGATACCCTGCATACGGCTTCTCATGACGATTAATCGAAGGGATAGGGCTGCTGCCAGCGGGCGAAGACCTCACGCAAACGGTCCTCCGCCTGCAACAGCGCCATGCGCCTGTCGTAGAGTTCGGCCAGCGCCCGGCCCCGCGGGTTATCGGCAAAGCCCAGATAGATCGGCAGCGCGGTCAGTTCGGTCGAGCGGTAACGTTCGGGAGCCCCGGTCGTGGCCAGCACATCCTCGACCTCGGTCAGCGCATCGATATAGAAATCGGCATGACCGAGGTCGAGCATGCCCAGAATACCGCTACGACGCAGCACTTCGTGGTACTGGCGCAAGTTTGGCAGATAGCGCTCGTACTCATAACCGCGAATCCACACCAGACGGAACTCGCCGAGGGTGGCCAGGCTGGGCAGCGGCCGGTCCGTCAGACCGAGAGCGACAATCTGATCGGCGTCGTAGGGCAGACGCGGGTAGAACACCCCGTCGTCGACTTCGTTGAGGTAAGAGCCAAGCCAGGCATCCGCCTCGCCGCGCTGCACCAGGCCGATGGAGCGGGTGTAGGGCACGCTCTGGATCTGCAGCGTCACACCGGCCGGTTCGAAGACCAGACGCATGATGTCCCAAGCCAGACCCGAGCCATCGGCATGGGTATGCCCTTCCCAGACTTCGCTGGCAATACGTACCTGTTCCGGCAGCGGGGCATTGGCCTGCACGGTGCAACAAGCCAGTAGAGCGACGAGCAAGATCCAACACCTGCGGCCCATGCGCCACCTCTCAATGATCAGCCCGGCAATGCCGCCGCCACGCCATTGGCCCAGCCCCAGACACACAGCTGCAGGGCAAGCCAGGCGAACACGCCGGCCAGCACGTCATCCAGCATGATGCCGACACCGCCATGCACGTGCCGGTCGATCCAGCGAATCGGCCAGGGCTTGAGGATGTCGAACAGGCGAAACAATAAAAAGCCTAGCAGCAACCATCCCCAACCGTCGGGCACCAGCCAGAGGGTAATCCACATGCCGACCATTTCGTCCCAGACGATGCCTTCGTGGTCATGCACGCGCAGGTCGTCGGCCACCTTGCCGCACAGCCAGACGCCGAACAGCATGGTCACGCCCAGCATCAGCCAATACCCCCAGTCCGGCAGCATCTGCCAGAGCGGGATAAACGGCAGCGCCACCAGCGAGCCCCAGGTTCCCGGGGCCTTGGGCAGGGTGCCGGAACCGAAGCCGAAGGCCAGGAAATGCCAGGGATTGCGCCAGACCGAAGGCGGAACGAACTCGGCAGGCACTTGCTTGGGATGATCGGTCACGAGGAGGTTCCAAAATGTTGGTAGCCGCTCTGGGGCGACTGGATAGGCGTGCCGTCGGCATCCAGCAGGTGCACACCCTGCCCCGCCTCGACACGCCCGATCACCCGCAGCGGCCAGCCTGCGGCCTGCAGCTGCGCGAGATGTTGAGGCGGCAGGGTAAAGGCCAGCCGATAGTCATCGCCGCCGCTCAGGGCAGCCTGACGGGCAGCGTCGAGGCCCAGCCAGGCCTGCAAGACCGTCGACAGCGGCAGCCGCTCCTGCTCGATCAGCAGCGCCACGCCCGAGGCGGCCGCGAGATGCCCGCAATCGGCCAGCAGGCCATCGGAAATATCCAGCGCCGCCGTGGCTTTGCCGCGCAGCGCCAGGCCCAGATCGAGCTGCGGCAGCGGCGACCAGTAACGCGCCAGCAAGGCCTCGGCGACGGCCGGCTCGGCCTGACGCTGGCCCAGCACCAGGGGCAAGGCTCCCGCGCCATCACCCAGCTCGCCACCGACACAGAGCAGATCGCCGACCTGCGCGCCGGCACGGGTCAACGCCTGGCCCGCGGGCACACGGCCGAACACCGTCAGGGTCAGGCTCAGCGGGCCACGGGTGGTGTCGCCACCGATCAGGCGGATGGCGCATTGCTGCGCCATCCAGTCGAGGCCACGGGCGAAGGCCGCCAGCCAGTCCGGCTCGGCACTGGGCAGGGTCAGGGCCAGGGTAAAGCCGATGGGCGTCGCGCCCATGGCCGCCAGGTCGCTGACCGACACGGCCAGGGCACGCTGGGCCAACAGGAAAGGATCCGGAGACTCGGGAAAATGCACGCCGACGACCAGGCTGTCGGTGGAGATCGCCAGCTGCTCGCCAGCCGGCAACGCCAGTAGCGCGCAGTCGTCGCCAATGCCCAGGGCCACGCCTTCACCGGCCCGCGCACAGGACGCGGCGGCGAAGTAGTGACGGATCAGCTCGAACTCACCCATGAGATAGCAACGATCTGCTGCGCATCGGCCCTGCTGCGTTGCAACGACCAACGGGAGTAACAGCCGAAGGCTGGCCCGAAGGGCGAGCGAAGCGAGTCAAAGCAGGCTCGCAAGATCGTAAGCCAAGCATCCCCAAAGACCTCAACGCTTGTTGGCGCGAACTTCGTCAGCCCGCAGACGCGGTGCCAGCTTGTCCAGCACGCCGTTGACGAACTTGTGCCCGTCGGTGGCACCGAACACCTTGGCCAACTCGATGCCTTCGTTGATCACCACGCGATAAGGAATATCGATGCGGTTCTTCAGCTCGTAGGTCGACAGACGCAGGATCGACAACTCGACCGGATCGATCTCGGCGATCGGACGATCGAGCAGGGGTTCGAAGGCCCCGTCGATCTCGCTTTTCTGCCGCGGCACGCCGTGCAGAATCTCGTGGAAGTAGGCCCCGTCGACCGTGCTGAAGTCGTTATCGACGCGAAACTGCGCCTCGATCTCGTTCAGCTGCTGACCGGCCATATGCCAGGAGTACAGCGCCTGCATGGCCAGGGAGCGCGCCTGACGCCGCGCCAGGGTTTTGCCACTGGGCCCTTTCTTCGGTGCTTGTGGCTGCTGCCCGTTGCCGTCGTTCTGGCTCACTTGGCCTCCAACTGCGCCAGCAGGCTGACCATTTCCAGGGCGGACAGTGCAGCTTCCGCGCCCTTGTTGCCGGCCTTGGTGCCGGAACGTTCGATGGCCTGTTCGATGGAGTCGACGGTCAGCACGCCGAAGGCCACCGGTACGCCGAACTCCATGGACACCTGGGCCAGGCCCTTGGTGCATTCGCCCGCCACATATTCGAAGTGCGGGGTACCGCCACGGATCACCGCGCCGAGGGCGATGATGGCGTCGAAATCGCCACGCTGGGCGACTTTCTGCGCCACCAGCGGGATTTCGAAGGCTCCCGGCGCGCGGATCAGGGTGATGTCGCTCTCGCTCACACCGTGACGAACCAGGGCGTCAACGGCACCGCTTACCAGGCTTTCGACGACGAAGCTGTTAAAGCGGCCGACGACCAGGGCAAAGCGGCCCTTGGGGGCGATAAAAGTACCTTCGATGGTCTTCAGGGTCATAAAACAATTCTCATATAGCGTTAAAGAGCCAGGGGGCAAAAAAGTTATAGCCCAACGGAACAGCGCGTAGCGAGCGCAGGACAGGCAAGGCGGAAACAGGCGGGGCTGCGGAGTTTACGAGTGTAAATGAGCAAGCCGAGCCTGTTTGCAACGCAGTGTGTCCAAGCGCAGTAGCGCGGCGGTGGTTATTCAGCGGGCAGGTATTCTACAACTTCCAGGTCGAAACCGGATATCGCATTGAACTTCATCGGCGAACTCATCAGGCGCATCTTGCGCACGCCGAGGTCGCGGAGGATCTGCGAACCGGCGCCGACGGTGCTGTAGGTAGTCGGGTTGGCGACCTTGGTCTCGCCGCCCAGTTGGCGCTCCAGATGCGCCAGCAGGTCCGGGCCGGTCAGCGGGTTGCCCAGCAGCAGCACCACGCCGCTGCCATCCTTGGCCACCTGGGCCATGGCCGCCCGCAGGCTCCAGCGCCCCGGCTGGTTGACCATGAACAGGTCGCGCAGCGGGTCCATGTTATGCACCCGCACCAGGGTCGCCTCCTCGGCGCAGATGGTGCCCAGGGTCAGAGCCATGTGCACATCGTTTTCCACCGAATCGCGGTAGGTGACCAGGTTGAACTGGCCCAGTTCGCTGTCGAGGAGCTGTTCGCTGACGCGTTCGACGGTGCGCTCGTGAATCAGCCGGTAGTGGATCAGGTCGGCGATGGTGCCGATCTTGATGTCGTGCAGCGCCGCGAACTCTTCCAGCTCGGGGCGACGGGCCATGGTGCCGTCGTCGTTCATGATTTCGCAGATCACCCCACTCGGCTCGAAACCGCCCATGCGCGCCAGGTCGCAGGCCGCTTCGGTGTGGCCGGCACGGGCCAGCACGCCGCCGGGCTGGGCCATCAGCGGGAAGATATGACCGGGGCTGACGATATCGTCGGCTACCGCGTTCCTGGCGGCGGCGGCCTGCACGGTGCGCGCCCGGTCAGCGGCGGAAATCCCAGTGGTGACGCCCTCGGCGGCCTCGATGGAGACGGTGAATTTGGTGCCGAAGCCGGAACCGTTGCGCGGTGCCATCAGCGGCAGCCTGAGCGTTTCGCAGCGCTCGCGGGTCATCGGCATGCAGATCAGGCCGCGGGCGAAGCGCGCCATAAAGTTGATGTGCTCGGCCTTGACGCACTCGGAGGCGATAATCAGGTCGCCTTCGTTCTCGCGGTCCTCGTCATCCATGAGGATGACCATCTTGCCGGCGCGGATGTCTTCGATCAGTTCTTCGATGCTGTTAAGAGCCATGCTGGCGATTCCTTAATTCTTCAGGTAGCCGTGTTCGGCCAGAAAGCTTTCCGTCATGCCGGCGGCCTTGCTCGGCTCGGCGGCTTTGTCGCCGAGCAGCAGACGCTCCAGATAACGCGCCAGCAGATCCACCTCGAGGTTGACCTGCCGCCCCGGCCGGTAGTCGACCATGATGGTCTCGGCCAGGGTGTGCGGCACGATGGTCAGCTCGAACTCGGCACCGTTGACCGCGTTGACGGTCAGGCTGGTGCCATCGACGGTGATCGAGCCCTTGTGGGCGATATATTTGGCCAGCTCGCGCGGCGCACGAATGGTGAATTGCACGGCCCGGGCGTTATCGGCGCGGGCGACGATCTCGCCGACTCCGTCGATATGACCGCTGACCAGGTGGCCGCCGAGGCGACTGGTGGGCGTCAGGGCCTTTTCCAGGTTGACCGGGCTGCCGGGTTTGAGGTCGATAAAGGCGGTGCGCGCCAGGGTTTCGCGGCTGACATCGGCCCAGAAGCCGTCGCCGGGCAGCTCCACCGCGGTCAGGCACACGCCGTTGACCGCAATGCTGTCACCCAGCTTGACGTCGCCCAGGTCGAGTTTGCCGGTGCTGACATAGACCCGCACATCGCCGCCCTTGGGGGTCAACGCGCGGATACTGCCAATGGCTTCGATAATTCCGGTAAACATCAGGCCTCCCCTAATCGCGACTTGCCGCCCGGACAAGGGTGCCCGCTAACGGAAAGAAAAGCATAAGACATCACTACGCACTCCTGTTTGGGTACAAACAGGGCGTTTCGGATCGATAGGGATTTCACAGGCACGGACGGACCGCACCCTGGAAGGGAATCCCGCTCTCTCTTTATCCGGACTTTAACCGTCGGCCCCGGGATCACACCGGGTCTGCTGACCTTGCCCACGGATTTACACCCACCTGGCAAGCGCTCGCGGGCTAGGCACTGGGCCATTACCGCCGGTGGGGAATCACACCCCGCCCTGAGAACGTTACGGCCACTTTTTCGTGGCCGAGACGCGTTTTACCATAATTGCCGCGCGCCTGCATCGCCGCGCGACAAGTCGTGCTGGCACCTGGCCGATCCGTCGCATCCGCCAATGCCGGTGTCGCGCAAGAAGATCGGCGCGGCAGCCCTAGCAGGCCGGCACCGCGATGATCCGCCAATCGTCACCGACCGCACGCATCTCGACGATCTTCAACGCCGGCGCATCGGCCATGCGCGCCAGCGGCAGCTCCAGCAACGGCCGCGCACTGGAGCCCAGCAGCTTGGGTGCCACGAAGAGCTGGTACTCATCGACCAGCCCCAGGCGAGCAAAGGCACCGGCCAGGCGCGGTCCGGCCTCCACCAGCACTTCATTGGCACCGCGCAGGGCCAGTTCGACAAGCAAGCGCTGCAGGTCAACCTGCCCACTGCTGCTGGGCAAGGCCAATAGTTCGTGACCCTGGCTCAGGTAGCGATCCCGGGCCTCGGCGGCCGCGCAGGTCGCCACCATGGCCGCACCTGCCTGGAAAAAAGCGGCATCGAGGGGTACCCGCAGGCGTCCGTCGACCAGCATCCGCCAGGGCGCACGGCTGGCGGCCAGGGCGCTCTGCTCGGCATCCAGGCCCAGTTCGTCGGGGCGCACGGTCAGGCGCGCGGCGTCGGCCAGCACGGTATCGGCCCCGGTCAGCACCACGCTGGAACGGGCGCGCAGGCGCTGCACCGCGGCCCGCGCCGCCGGCCCGGTGATCCACTGGCTTTCGCCGCTGGCCATGGCGGTACGCCCATCCAGGCTCATGGCCAGCTTGACCCGGACAAACGGCAGGCCCTGCTCCATGCGCTTGATAAAGCCGACATTGAGCGCCCGTGCCTCGGCCTCCAGCACCCCGCCCTGCACCGCGATCCCGGCCTGCATCAGACGCAGCAGGCCGTTGCCGCCGACCTGCGGATTGGGGTCCTGCATGGCCACCACCACCCGCGCCACCCCGGCCGCAATCAGCGCATCGGCGCAGGGCGGGGTACGGCCATGGTGGCTGCAGGGTTCCAGGGTGACGTAGGCGGTGGCACCGCGGGCCTGGTCGCCGGCCTGGCGCAGGGCATGCACCTCGGCATGGGGCTCGCCGGCGCGAACATGCCAGCCTTCGCCGACGATGCAACCATCGCGGACGATGACGCAGCCGACGCGGGGATTGGGGTGGGTGGAATACAGGCCTTTACGGGCCAGCTCCAGGGCACGGGCCATCAAGGCCTGGTCGCTGCTCATCATCAGCCCTGGACGGGTTCGCGGGACAGGCGGTCGATTTCCTCGCGGAACTCGTTGAGGTCCTGAAAGCGCTTGTACACCGAGGCGAAACGGATGTAGGCCACTTCGTCGAGCTTCTGCAGTTCGCCCATCACCAGCTCACCGAGTACCAGCGACTTGATCTCGCGCTCGCCGGTGGCGCGCAGCTTATGTTTGATATGGGCAATGGCCGCCTCCAGGCGCTCGATGCTCACCGGACGCTTTTCCAGGGCGCGCTGCATGCCGGCGCGCAGCTTGTCTTCATCGAACGGCTGACGGCTGCCGTCCTGCTTGATCAGCCGCGGCATCACCAGTTCGGCGGTTTCGAAGGTGGTGAAGCGTTCGCCACAGGCCAGGCATTCGCGCCGACGGCGCACCTGCTCGCCCTCGGCAACCAGGCGCGAATCGATGACTTTGGTGTCGTTGGCAGCGCAAAAGGGACAATGCATAGATTAAAGCTAACCTTGGGCCTATTGAGGTTTCGCAGCGGGCCGCGACGAAACGTCAGCAGCCCCTGAACCGCAAGCCGCCATGTTAGCGCATCCCCCGGGCAAGACAAGCCGAGGCCTTTGCGCTATACAGGCGGCCCAGCAAACCCGCGGAGTCGATGCGACCGATGAAAAGCCCAATGCCGCTGCGTGCGGCACTCGCCGTCAGCCTGCTCGGTTTGCTGGGTGCCTGCAGCAGCGATGCCCCGGCCCCACTCGCCCAGGCCGCCATCAGCGCACCGCAGCAGCCGCAGCCGGCACCCTTGCCGGCCTATCAGCGCGAGCTAAGCGGCAGCCTGCTGAATGTGCCTAATGATGCCGATGTCGAACTGGCCCTGCTGGCGATCAACCCGCGCGGCCACCCCCAGATTCTGCTCGGCAATATCCAGCTGCGCGGTACGGGCGGCGCGCTGCTCTTTCGCTTGCCGTTCAATCCGCAAGCCTTCGCCAAGCACCCACGGGTCGAGCTGCATGGCCGCGCCCACCAGTCCGGCCGCCTGATCCTGCGCCTGCCACCGCAACCGATCAGCCGCGCCGAGACGCAAGCCCTGGGGCCACTGCATCTGGTGCCCGCGCCATGACGGCACCAGCCACCCTGCAAACCGCCCTCGGCGAGTTGCTGGGCGACGCCCGGCTGACGGCCGCGACCCTGCCCGGCACCGAACTGCGCCTATGGCTGATCGATGCGGACAATATGGACCGCGCCTTCAGCCCCGAGGAAACCCGGCGCATCCTCGAAGAACCGCCCTACTGGTGTTTCTGCTGGGCCAGCGGCCTGGTGCTGGCGCGCTGGCTGGCCGAACACCCCGAGTGGGTCCGCGGCAAGCGGGTGCTGGATTTCGGCGCAGGCTCGGGCGTGGCGGCGATTGCCGCCGCCAGGGCCGGGGCGCTGGAAGTGGTGGCCTGCGACCTCGACCCACTGGCTCTGCTGGCCTGCCGGGCCAATGCCGCGCTGAACGACGTCGAACTGAGCTACTCCGCGGACTTCTTCGCCGAGGCCGACCGCTTCGACCTGATCATCGTCGCCGACGTGCTCTACGACCGCGCCAACCTGCCGCTGCTCGACCAGTTTCTCAGCCGCGGCCGTGAGGCCCTGGTGGCCGATTCGCGGGTGCGCGACTTCCAGCACCCGCTCTATCGCCAACTCGCGCGATTGGAGGCCTGCACCTGGCCGGATCTGGCCGAACCGGCGGAGTTTCGCCATGTCAGCCTGTACCACGCCGAGCGGGCCTGAGCTGCAAGCGAGCCTGCCGCGAACGCCTGGCCATCACGCTTTTTTCTTGAAGCTTATGGCCTGAAGCTTGAAGCTATGGACTTTCCTCTTACCGAAAGTCCATCCCATGAGCGACTCCCCCTATATTTTTGATATCGCAGGCAGCGCCAGTTTCGAACAGCTGGTGATCGAGAACTCGTTCCAGAAACCGGTGCTGGTGGACTTCTGGGCCGAATGGTGCGCGCCGTGCAAGGCGCTGATGCCGCTGCTGGCGCAGATCACCGAGGGTTACCGAGGCGAACTGCTGCTGGCCAAGGTCAACTGCGATATCGAACAGGACATCGTCGCCCGCTTCGGCATCCGCAGCCTGCCCACCGTGGTGCTGTTCAAGGATGGCCAGCCGGTCGACGGCTTTGCCGGCGCGCAGACCGAAGCGGCGATCCGCGAAATGCTGGGGCCCCACGTCGCCGAACCGGCACCGGCCGCCGCCGACCCGATGGAGGCGGCCCAGGCCCTGTTCGGCGAAGGCCGCTTTGCCGACGCCGAAGCCGTGCTCAAGGTGCTGCTGACGGAAAACAACGAGCATGCCGCGGCGCTGATTCTCTACGCCCGCTGCCTGGCCGAGCGTGGCGAGCTGGGTGAAGCCGAGGTGGCCCTGGGCGCGGTAAAAGGCGACGAACACAAACAGGCCCTGGCCGGTGCCCGGGCGCAGCTGACCTTTCTGCGCCAAGCCGCCGACCTGCCCGATGTCGCCAGCCTGAAAACCCGCCTGGCGCAGAACGCCGAAGACGATGAAGCGAGCTACCAGCTGGCCATCCAGCAACTGGCGCGCCAGCACTACGAGCCGGCGCTGGATGCCCTGCTCAAGCTGTTTATCCGCAACCGCAGCTACGCCGACGGCCTGCCGCACAAGACCCTGCTGCAAGTCTTCGACCTGCTGGGCAACGAGCACCCGCTGGTCACCGCCTACCGGCGCAAGCTGTACCAGGCGATTTACTAGACAGGCCCTCGCGGCTAAAGCGGAGTGCCGCCCAGCCCCTCCCACGAATACAGCTAATCCTGTGGGCGGGGCTTTAGTCAGGTGATCGATAACTTGCCCTTGTGCTGCGTCAGCACTTGTCAACCAACCCAGTGGTAGATCGGCGCATCCACCCCGGTCTCCATCCGCACCTGGGCGCAATGGCGCAGACGCACCAGCAGGCGCTTGCCAGCGGCATCTCCGCCCGCCAGCCCTGACAATTGCCCAAGCAGTTGCGGCCCTTCGATCTGCCCGGCCTGGCGCAGCAATTCCAGGGTGGTCTGCCACAAGGCATCGTCGGCCCCTGATGCGGCAACTGCTGCCGGCGCAGACACCGTCTCGAGGGGGATGTGCTGGGCCAGCTGCGCCCAATCCTGTGCATCCAGCTCGACCGTCAGGTCCACCGGCCAGGCCCCGATCTGTCCACGAATTCGCACCATCACTCTGCCCTCAACTGATCAGCCGCCATGCTCCCACGCCAGCAGCGGGCCGCCAAGCAAGGCTGGCCATGGACACCAGAAAATTGTTATAACGTAACGCTTGATTGTTTCTGTCCGGAGTCCACCATGCGCTGCCTGCTACTTGCCCTGCCTTTCGCCCTGCTGCCCCTTGCCGCCACGGCGGCCGAACACGATCACGACCACGATCACGATCACGCCGAGCACGGCAGCCTGGATGCCCATGAGCACGGTGCGGCGCGGCTCAACGTGGTACTCGAGGGCCAGGCGCTGGAACTGGAGCTGGAAAGCCCGGCGATAAACCTGGTGGGGTTCGAGCATGCCGCCAAGAGCGAAGCCGATAAAGCCAGGGTCGCCGCCGCTCGCAAGCAGCTACAAGACCCGCAGGCGCTGTTCGGCCTAGGTGCGGGCGACTGCGCAGTGGCCGAGACTGAGCTGGAAAGCCCGCTGTTTGAGGAGGACGAGCATGAACACGAGGAGGAGCACCATGCCCACGACAAGGACAGCGAGCACAGCGATATCCATGCGCACTATCAACTCGACTGCAAACAGCCCGGTGAGCTGCAGCAATTGAACCTGGGCGAACTGTTCAAGCGCTTCCCCGCCACCGAGAAAATTCAGGTACAACTGATCGGCCCGAATGGCCAGCAGGGCCTGGAGCTGACGCCCGCACAGCCGACCCTGAGTTTCTGACGTCGCAGCACTGTAGGAGCCAGCTTGCTGTGGTTCGGCAGTCCGACGATGCTTTTGCTTCGCTGATCGCCAGCAAGCTGGCTCCTACAACAAGCACAAGAGCAGCCACCAAGAACAGGTAGCGTGCCCCTAATCGAGTGTTCCATGAGTTCAGCCCTGATCCAACTGTCCAACCTCGGCTTTGCCTGGCCCGGCCAGCCCGAGCTGCTGGACATCGAAGCGTTCACCCTGCAACGCGGCGAAAGCCTGTTTCTCAAAGGCCCCAGTGGCAGCGGCAAGACCACCCTGCTGGGCCTGCTCGGCGGCGTGCAGAAGCCCAACCGCGGCAGCATCCAGCTGCTCGATCAAGACCTGAGCCAGCTGTCGGCCAGCGCCCGCGACCGCTTCCGCGTCGATCACACCGGCTATATCTTCCAGCAGTTCAACCTGCTGCCGTTCCTCTCGGTACGCGAGAACGTCGAACTGCCCTGTCACTTCTCCAAACTGCGCGCCAATCGCGCGGTGCAACGCCACGGCAGCGTGGATAACGCCGCTGCAGCCCTGCTCGCCCACCTGGGCCTGGATGAAACCAGCCTGCTCGAGCGCCGCGCCGGTGACCTGTCGATCGGCCAGCAGCAACGTGTGGCCGCCGCTCGCGCACTGATCGGCCAGCCGGAGCTGGTGATCGCCGACGAACCCACCTCGGCCCTGGATGCCGACGCCCGCGAAGCCTTTCTCGAACTGCTGTTCGCCGAATGCCGCGAAGCCGGTTCCAGCCTGCTATTTGTCAGCCACGACCAGAGCCTGGCGCGCTTATTCGACCGCAGTCTGTCGCTGGCCGAGCTGAACAAAGCCACCCGTTTGGCGGAGATTTAACGATGTATCTACTGCGCCTCGCCCTGGCCAGCCTGGGCAACCGCCGCTTTACCGCCTGGCTGACGGTGTTCGCCATCGCGCTCTCTGTGTGTTTGTTGCTCGCGGTCGAGCGGGTGCGCACCGAGGCCCGCGCCAGCTTTGCCAACACCATCAGCGCCACCGACCTGATTGTCGGCGCGCGCTCGGGCAGCGTGAACCTGCTGCTCTATTCGGTATTCCGCATCGGCAATGCCACCAACAATATCCGCTGGGACAGCTTCGAGCAGTTTGCCCAGCACCGTCAGGTCAAGTGGGCCATCCCGATTTCCCTCGGTGATTCGCACCGCGGCTACCGGGTGATGGGCACCAGCCCGGCGTACTTCGAACACTACCGTTACGCCCGCAGCCAGCCGTTGCAGCTGAACGGCGGCCGCGCCTTTGCCGATGACCCGTTCGAGGTGGTGCTCGGCGCGGAAGTGGCCCAGGCCCTCAACTACCAACTGGGTCAGGAACTGGTGCTGGCCCATGGCGTGGCCACCATCAGCCTGGTCAAGCATGACGACAAGCCGTTCAAGGTGGTCGGCATCCTCAAACGCACCGGCACGCCAGTGGACCGTACCCTGCATATCTCCCTGGCCGGCATGGAAGCCCTGCACGTCGACTGGCAGAACGGCATGCCTGCACGCGGCGCGAGCAAGATCAGTGCCGAACAGGCGCGGGCCATGGACCTGCAACCCAAGCAGATCACCGCGTTTCTGTTAGGCCTGAACAGCAAGATCGCCACCTTCAGCCTGCAACGGGAGATCAACGAATTTCGTGGCGAGCCGCTGCTGGCGATCCTGCCCGGCGTGGCCCTGCAGGAGTTGTGGAGCCTGATGGGCACCGCCGAGAAAGCGCTGTTCGTGGTGTCGCTGTTTGTCGTGCTGACCGGGCTGATCGGCATGCTCACGGCGATTCTCACCAGCCTTAACGAGCGCCGCCGGGAAATGGCGATTCTGCGCTCGGTCGGCGCGCGGCCCTGGCATATCGCCAGCCTGTTGATCGTCGAGGCCTTTGCCCTGGCCCTGGCGGGTGTGCTGCTCGGTTTGCTGTTGCTGTACCTGGGTATCGCCGCGGCCCAGGGCTATGTGCAGGCGAATTACGGCCTGTACCTGCCCCTGAACCTGCCGACCCGCTATGAGTGGACGCTGCTCGGCGCTATCCTGAGCGCCGCCCTGCTGATGGGCTGTGTTCCGGCCTGGCGCGCGTATCGCCAATCCCTGGCCGATGGTTTATCGATCCGTTTATGAGGTTTTCCATGCACCGCTCCCTGCTCGCCACCCTGCTGCTCACCCTGGCCCTGCCTCTGGCGGCTGCCGAGGTGCGCGAGCTGACCTGGGCGGAAATGGTCCCGGCCGATGCGCCACCACAAGCCGTTGAGCCGGCACCGATCCACGACCTCTCGCAGCTGGCCGACGCCCTTGCCGAATCCGGTGCGGCGGCCATGCAGCAATCGCCCGCCGCACCGGTGGTGGAAGAGCTGAATGGTCAGTCGATAAAACTGCCGGGCTATATCGTGCCGCTGGATGTCACCGATGAAGGCCGGGTGACCGAGTTTCTCCTGGTGCCCTACTTCGGCGCGTGCATCCACGTGCCGCCACCGCCGTCGAATCAGATCGTCCATGTCACCAGCGAGCTGGGCGTGTTGCTCGATGAGCTGTACCAGCCGTTCTGGATCGAGGGCCCACTCAAGGTCGAACAGACCAGCAGCGAGCTGGCCGAAGCCGGCTACCAGATGGAAGCCGAGAAGATTTACGCCTACGAGCTGCCGGATAGCTGAATGCTTCCATCCGTAGGGTGCGCCATGCGCACCAGTTCTCACCTAGGAGCCTGTCCGGCTTTTCCGCAGTAGAGCAGCGTTACGTCCGACAGGCTCCCAGGCCTGCATTCGGTGCGCACGGCGCACCCTACGGTTAATCGCGACAGGCTTCAGCCCGCGCTGGCCAGGTGTTTTTCCCGCCGATAACTCAACTCGCTTTCCGCCCAGTTACGCCAGGCGCGCACCTTGCTGCGTTCGGCACCGGCACGCTCGGCCTTGGCCAGGGCGTCGAGCCCAGCCTGCCAGCGCGCCTGCTCCAGTTCCAGCTGGGCCAGGTTCAGCCAGTGTTTGGCGCTGCCCGAACGCTGCGCCAGCTCGCGGAAGATCAGCGCCGCCTTGCTGCGTTCGCGGGCCTGCCACCAGAGCAGCCCCAAGCGCTCCTCGCGGGCACTGGTGCGCGGCAGCAGGCCCTGATCGAGCATGCCAGCGAGCAGCTTGGCCCCCTGCCAGGGTTGGTCGGCGGCCCCGGCCAGCAGCACCAGGTTATCCAGTTCGCCTTCATTGAAGCGCAGGCCCTTCTGGTACGCCGTACGCAGGGTCGCCAGCGACTTGTCATAACTGCCGCTCAGCTGCTGCAAGGCCGCCAGCTGACGCCAGCCCTGGGCGTTATTCGGCTGACGCGCCAGCAGTCGCCGCTGCCAGCGCTCGGCGGCGGCGTATTTTTTCAGGTCGGCGTTTACCGCGACGAGAAACTGCAGCCAGCTATCGGCGGCCTGCGGATTGGCCTGCACATAGCGCTCGGCCAGGGGCAGCGCCTTGGCGGGCTGGCCGAGGCCCTGATAGGCCTGCACCAGCATTTGCAGCACCTCCTCGTCGGCATTGGCCTGCCCCGGCGCGAGCAGGGTCACCACCTGGGCGTAACGGCGCTCTACCAGGTTCAGACGGGCCAGATTCAACGTCTCGGCGGCCTGCAGCTCGGCATCCAGCTTGCCGCTCTTGAGCACCTTGTCCAGCAGCTCGATGGCCTTGCCGTTGCGGCCTTCGGCCCAGGCCAGATAGCCCTCGCTGCGCCACAGCAAGGCTTCTTCCAGGCTCCCAGACTTGCCCGAGACGCCCGCCATGGCACGGCGCGCGGCCGCGTAGTCACCCTTCTTCTGCGCGGCCTGCGCCGTATCCAGCGCGCGAAACACGCCCGGATCGACACTTTGCCCAGCCGCCTGCGCGGCACCTGCGCCACACAGCGCGATCAGCAACACTAGACGATACATATCAGCGACCTCCTTCCAGGCGGAAGTACAGGGTTTTCACCGCTTCGCGGGCCACCGCCAGGCCGCCCTCGGTGCGTGGGGCAAAACGCCAGCGCACGGCGGCGCGGCGGGCTTCGCGTTCGAACACGTTCTGCGGACTGGCTTCGATAACCCGCAGGTTTTCCACCGCCCCCGCACGGTTGATGGTGAACGCCAGTTTCACGTGGCCTTCGATGCCGCGCTGCAAGGCATAACGCGGGTAATCCGGGCTGACATCGTTGAGCGGCATCACTTCACTTTCCGGGCCGCCCGGCTGACCACCGGCATCGCTGGGGGCGGGAGCGCCGGGCGTCGCCACGCTGGGGGCCGAGGCACCCGCCGCCAGCCCCGTCAGGCTCGGGGTCGGCGCGCTGTTGACGGCGATCCCGCTGCTCAGGCTCGGCACCGGCAAATCCAGGGCCGGCAGGTTGGCGCTCGGGGTGGCCGCCATCGGCGTCGGTGGCGTCGGTGGCTGCGGCGTTTGTGCTTGCGGCGGCTGCGGAGCCTGCTGACGGGTGCGCGTCGCGGTATCGCTGGAATTGCCGTCCAGGCGGACGAAATTGGCCACCGTCAGCGGCTCATCGCTCGGCGTGCTACTGGGCGGCGCGACCATGTAGAGCATCAGGGCGAACAGCGCCAGCGCCATCACACAGGCCGCGACAAAGGACAGTGGCAAACGCATCAAAGCGCTCCCGCCGTAGCGGCCAGGGCGACATCCTGCACGCCCGCCAGGCGCGCCTGATCCATCACCTGCACCACCAGACCGGTGCGTGCATCCTGATCGGCCTGCACCACCACCGCGCCGTCCGGCTGGTCGACGCGCATACGCTCGACGTGGGCGCGCACGCTGCGCACATCGACGACTTTCTTGTCCATCCACACCTGCCCATCGGCGGTGATGGCGATGAGGATATTGCCTTTGTCCTGCGGGCTGGCGGTTTCCGCCTGGGGCCGCTGCACTTCGACGCCGGCTTCCTTGATAAAGGAGCTGGTGACGATAAAGAAGATCAGCATGATAAAGACCACGTCGAGCATAGGCGTGAGGTCGATGCCGGTGTCTTCGTCTTGCTGGTGGTGACGGCGCATTCTCATGTTTTGCAGTCTCAGTCGTGACGCAGCTGGTCGGCCAGCCGCTCTAGGGCCCGGCGGGCATCGCGTTCGAGGCGCGCCAGGCTGAACAATCCACTAATCGCCAACACCATGCCGGCCATGGTCGGCAGAGTCGCCTGCCAGACCCCGGCCGCCATGCCGCGCGGGTTACCGGTGCCGTTGATGGCCAGCACGTCGAACACCGCGACCATGCCGCTGACCGTGCCGAGCAGGCCCAGCAGCGGGTACATCGCCACCAGGGTCTTGCTCAGGCGCAGCGGCCCAAGCAGGTGCTGCTGCGCCTGGGCCAGCCAGGCGCTGCGCACCGCGCGCTGCCAGTTGCCGCTGTCGTCGCTCAGCACCTGCTGCCAGGCCTGACGGCGTTCGCGGACCCACTCCGGGAAAACCCGGCGCATATACCAGAAGCGCTCGAATACCAGGGTCCAGAACACCACGCAGAGGCCGGCCAGCGCCCACATCACCACGCCACCGGCGCTCATGAAATCGAGCAGGGCATGGCTGCTGTCGACCAGGCGCAACCACAGCGCCAGCCAATCAGTCACGGCGCGGTGCCCCCGACAGGTGCAGGGCAACCAGCCCGGCACTTTGCTGCTCGAGCAGCTGGATCAGGCTCTTGCTGCGGCTGGCCAGCAGGGTGTGCAGGAACAGCAGCGGAATCGCCACCACCAGGCCCAGCACGGTGGTCACCAGCGCCTGGGAGATGCCGTCGGCCATCAGCCGCGAATCGCCGCCACCGCCCTGGGTGATGGCCTGGAAGGTGACGATCATGCCGGTCACGGTGCCCAGCAGACCGAGCAGCGGTGCCACGGCGCAGAGCAGCTTGAGCAGGCCCTGGCCTTTTTCCAGCGGCGGGGTTTCCTGCAGGATCGCCTCGTCGAGTTTCAGCTCCAGGGTTTCCAGATCCGCCAGCTGTGGCTTCGGCCCCAGCACGCCGATGATCCGCCCCAGCGGGTTGTCGCTGCGCGGCGCACTCAGGTCATGCATCTGGGTATCCACACCGCGGCCCACGCGGGTCAGGTAGACCATGCGCCAGATCGCCAGGAGCAGACCGAATGCGCCGAGGGCCAGAATCACCCCGCCGACCAGGCCGCCCTGCTGCACGCGATCCCACAGTTTTGGCTGACGCTGCAACTGCGCCAGCCAGGTGCCACGGCTCGGGTCAACCGGCAGGCTGGCGACCGCCGCACTGCTATCCAGATAGTCCGCGACCCGGCCCAACCCGGAAGGCTGGCGCGACGGTTCCAGCAGCTCGCCGGCATCGGCGTCGTAGCGCAGAAAGGCATCCGCGCCATAGGCGGAGAACGTGCCGACCCGCAGCACATCCTGCGGCTTACGCGTGCCGTCGGCGGCCACTACCGGCAATTGCAGCTGCTCGACCCGGCCGCTGGCGGTCAGGTCTTCAAGCAACAGCATCCAGTAGCCATCGAGGTCGGCGGCCGACGGCAACGTGCGGCTTTCGGCCAGTGCCTTGAGCTGCGCCAGGCGCTCGGGGTACTGGGCATTGAGCAGGCTGTCCTGCCACTGGCCGGCGACATCGCCAGCGCTCTGGCGCACCACGCCGAACAGTTCGCCGAGGTGGCCGACGCGCTGGGTCAGCAGTTTTTCCTGTTCGGCCAACAGGTTTTCCTGGCGATCGAACTCGGCTTTCAGCTGGTCGGCCTCGGCCTTTTGCGTGGCCAGGGCACTGCGCGCGCTGGCCAGCAGCTGGGCCCGCTCGCCGCGCTCGGCAATAAAGGCCTGCTCGCGGCTTTGCATGGCGCTGACTTCAGCCGCGCGCTCGCTGCGAATACGCTGCAGCAGTTGATCCGGGCTCAGCGGTTCGGCAGCACCAGCCAGGGCGGGCAGCAGGGCCAGGGTAAAAGCGAGAACACGACGATTCATGGCTTGGCCTCCAGCGCCAGGGTCTTCACGGGCAGGTCAAGCAAGGCCGGGGCCTGCTCCTGGCGGGCAATTGCAATGGCCTGACGCAACGGCCGCCGGGCGCTGCCGTCGAGGACTTGCCAACTGCGGGTTTGCGGGTTCCACCAGCCGCTTTCATGGCCATCGAGGGTCTGGAAATACAGCATTACGCGGCCCAGACGGAGGAACTCGACGCTGCGCGCAGTGCCTTCACTTGGCAGCTCGCCACGCCAGGCTTCCAGGGTGCGGCCGTAGTCGCTTTCCACCTGATAGGCCTCGAGGATGCGCCGGTATTTCTCCGCCAGGCTGACATCGGCCCGCGGCAGCAACTCCTGCAGCTGGGCCAGGCGGTCGCTGCGCTCGTCGGGCAGGAAGGGCAGATCGGCGGCGATAAATTCGCCCAGCACCTCGACCATGCGGCGCATCTGCGGGGTTACCGCCTCCTGGGTGCGCTCGATGCCATCGAGCTGCGCCTGATAGCCGCTCAGCTCCTTGCGCTGAGCGGCGACCAGCTCGCGCAACTGGGCGTTATAACCTTGCAAAGCTTCGGCCTGCTGCAAGGCGTTGCGGTACTCGGCAAGCATTTCCCGGCTGGCGTCATCGAGTTGCTCGATGCGCGCCTGGGAGGCCTTGGCTTCGGCGGCCAGGCGCTGGCTTTCGTCCAGCGCCGCGTCCAGGGATGTCGCCGCAAGCGGCGCACTGGCCAGAACCAGGGCAACCGCCAGCAAGCGCGTCGACACGAGGGGCATTAGAGATTCCTTGAGAGGGCGTTTTAAAGAGAAGCATTATCAACTGCATTAACCGCCTCGGCAACCGTCGGCCAGAAGAGAAATGCAGTTCCCCTCCCCCAGAAGCCCCTGACGACAGCGAAGCGCTAAAGATTTAGATAGCAGGCTAATCTATTGAGCTGGATCAAAAGATGATTTTTCCGCAGGCCTAAGATCGCACTCAGCCAATACGAACCGATGCTTTCTGGGAGCACACCATGCGTAAATCTCTGCTTACCGCCTCTTTGCTGGCCCTGTCCATCGCCGCCCCCATGGCTCACGCCTACCAGGCGGGCGACATTATCGTGCGCGCCGGCGCGATCACCGTCGACCCGCACGAAAGCAGCAGCGACATCTGGGTTGGCGCACTGAACAGCGATGTGGCGGGCACCAAGGCGACCCTGGACAGCGACACCCAGCTGGGCCTGAACTTCGCCTATATGCTGACCAGCAACATCGGCATCGAGCTGCTGGCGGCCACCCCATTCAGCCATAACGTCGGCGTAAAAGGCATGCCGGGCCCCTTTGCCGGCCTCAACGGCAACCTGGGCGAACTCAAGCACCTGCCACCGACCCTGAGCGTCCTCTACTACCCGCTCGACGCGGCCTCGGCCTTCCAGCCCTACGTCGGTGCCGGCATCAACTACACCTGGTTCTTCGACACCGAGCTGAGCAGCGCAGCCGAAGACAAAGGCTTCAGCGGCCTGGACATGAAAGACTCCTGGGGCCTCTCGGCGCAGGTGGGCATGGACTACATGCTGACCGACAACATCATGCTCAACGCCCAGGTGCGCTATATCGACATCGACACCACCGGCACCACCTCGTTCGGCGGGGCCAAGGTCAAGGTCGATGTGGACGTCGACCCGATGGTGTACATGGTCGGCCTGGGCTACAAGTTCTAAGCCTTGCCGCCATAAAAAATTGCCTGGAGCAGCCTGTCGCGTCGTACAGCGACGGCCCGAAGGGTGGCCGCCAGGGATGGCAGCCCATAAAAAAACCGGCCTCGATGGCCGGTTTTTCGTTTATCTGCGCGTCAAGGCTGCGCCAGCAGACGGCGCAAGCCCTCGCGCATCGGCGTTGCCTCGGGCAGCTGGTAATGCGCCTGCAACCGCTGGCTATCGGCCCGCGAATGGCGAATATCGCCGGCACGCGGAGCCTGGTAATTAACCGCCGGCAAACCGCCGCACAGCTCACCGATTTGCGCCAGCAACTGATTCAGGCTGACCGCCTGATTCCAGCCAACGTTCACCGCCCCGTCCACCACCTGCGGCGCGGTCAGGGCCTGGATCAGCAACGCCAGCAGATCTTCGATATAGAAGAAATCACGGGTCTGCTCGCCATCGCCAAATACCGTGATCGGCAGGCCCTGCTGCACCCGCCGAGTGAAGATACTGATCACCCCGGAATAGGGCGAGGAAGGGTCCTGACGCGGGCCGAAGATATTGAAGAAGCGGAAAATCGCAGGCGTAAGGCCGTGCTGACGACGATAGAAGTCCAGGTAGTGCTCACTGGCCAGCTTGTCCGCGGCGTAGGGCGTCAGTGGTGCCTTGGGCGTATCTTCGCCAATCGCCCGACCTTCGCCATTATTGCCGTACACCGCCGCGCTTGAGGCAAACAGCACGCGCTTGACGCCATGCAGACGCATGGCCTCGCAGACATTCAGGGTGCCGACGAAATTGCTCTGATGGGTGGCCACAGGATCATCCACCGAGGCCTGCACCGACGCCACCGCCGCCAGGTGGGCCACGGCCGCACAACCGGCAACCGCCTGCGCCACCACGGCCGCATCGGCCACATCCCCCTGAATAAACTGCAACCGGGGATTATCCAGCGGCAGGTTGGCCAGCTTGCCCATCGACAGGTTGTCCAGCACCCGCACGCTGTAACCCTGCGCCAGCAGCGCATCGACCAGGTGCGAGCCGATAAAGCCGGCACCGCCGGTGACCAGAATGGGGGAATCAGACATGACGGTAGTAGCGATCCAGTAGGCCCGGCAAGCCGGCGCGCCAGGCGCGCGGTTTGATGCCGAAGGTATGCAGAATTTTCTTGCAGGCGAGCACCGCGTGCTGCGGCTCCTCGGCGGCGTCCTGACGGGCCGCGTGGGCCTGAGCGGTGATCTCCTCGACCAGGTTGCTGCGGAAGTTGCGCGCCTCGCTCAGTACCGCCTGGCCCAGGGCCAGCGACGTGGTCGCCTCATGGCCGCCGTAGTGATAGGTGCCCCACAACGGGCTCTGGCAGTCGAGCTGCTTGAGCACGGCGAGGATCACCCGCGCGGCATCGTCGACCGGCGTCGGGTTGCCACGTCGGTCGTCGGCCAGTTGCAAGGTCACCTCACGCTCGGCCCGCTGGAGAAAGCGCGCCAGCAAACCATTGGCGCTGTCGTCCAGCAACCAGCCGAAACGCAGCAGCACATGACGCGGACAGGCGGCCCGCACACACTGCTCGAGCCGCCACAGCGCCTGCCCGCGGACACCCAGGGGTGCCGGCTCTTCTTTCTCGCTGTAGGCCGTGGCCCGCGAGCCGTCGAACACCCGGTAGCTGGACGGCTGCAACAAGCGAATCTGGTGGTGCTGGCAGAGCTCGGCCAGGCGCTCGACGGAACGCTTCTGGGCAGCGAAATGCGCCTCGCTGACCGCTTCGGCCTGGAACCAGTCGAAGTAGTAGGCAAGGTTGATCAGGGCATCGGGGCGAGTGTCATCGAGCAACTGGGTCAGACTGGCCGGATCCCAGCCGGACTCCGGCGGACGCGGCGCGAGAAAACCGATGTCTTCCTCGGCACCGAGACGGATCAGGGCCTGCCCCAGGGCATTACCGCCCCCCAGCAGCATCACCCGCATACGCATGATAAAGCGCTAACTCAGGAGATCAGAACGGGATATCGTCGTCGAAACTGTCGAAATCCGCGGCAGGCTGGGCCGCCTGTTGCGGAGCCGGGCGCGGTGCCGACTGCTGTGGCGCGCGCTGCGGTTCGCGTTGTGGCGCTGGGCGCTGCTGACGCGGCGCAGAGTCGCCACCGGCGTTGTCCGGACGGCCGCCGAGCAGCTGCATGGTGCCCTGCATATCGACGATGATCTCGGTGGTGTAGCGCTTGACGCCGTCTTTTTCCCACTCGCGGGTTTGCAGCTTGCCCTCGATGTACACCTGCGAACCCTTGCGCAGGTATTCGCCGGCGATCTCGGCCACCTTGCCGAACAGCGAGACGCGGTGCCACTCGGTTTTCTCGACCTTCTGCCCGGTCTGCTTGTCGGTCCACTGTTCGCTGGTGGCCAGGCTCAGGTTGGTGACCGCGTTGCCGCTCGGCAGGTAGCGGGTTTCCGGATCCTGTCCGCAGGTACCGACCAGAATGACTTTGTTAACCCCACGGGCCATAACGTTCTCCTAAGCTATCAGCAGGTCACCGGCGCCGATTCGATCAGGCGCTCAAGGGACATGCGATCCAATTGTTGGGTATCCACTTTGATATAGATGGCGGCTTCGTCACGCACCACCACGGCATCCGCCACTCCGGGCACTGCCTGTAAACGCTCGGCCAGCCCCGCGTCTTGCAAGGCCGCAACTGAAAGCGGCAGGCGCAGGCTGGTGACATAAGGCGGTTCGCGCATAGTAACAGCAAAGACCAGCCAGAGAAGAGCCATGGCGGCGCAGCCAAGGAACACGCCCGACAGGCTGTACTGCTGATACAGCCAGCCACCGAGAATACCGCCCACGGCGGCCCCGAGAAACTGACTGGTGGAATACACCCCCATCGCCGTGCCTTTGCCGCCGGCCGGTGCCACCTTGCTGATCAGCGACGGCAGCGAGGCTTCCAGCAGATTGAAGGCGGTAAAGAACACCACCATGCCCAGCACCAGGGCACGCAGGCTGCTGCCGAACAGGGCGAAAAACAGCTCACAGGCCAGCAGCACGCCGACCGCACCGAGCAGCACGGCTTTCATCCGCCGTTTCTTCTCGCCATAAATAATGAACGGCACCATGGCGAAAAAGCCCACCAGCAGCGCGGTCAGGTAGACCCACCAGTGTTCCTCCTTGGCCAGCCCGCCCTGCTCCACCAGCGCCAGGGGCAGGGCAATAAAGCTGGCCATCAGAATCGCATGCAGGGCCAGGATGCCGAAGTCCAGGCGCAACAGGTCGCCATGCCTGAGGGTCGGCAACAGCGCCTGGCGGGCCACACCGGATTCGCGATGCTGCAACGGTCCGGCCGACCCCGGCACCCAGCCGGCGACCACGACGATGCCCAGCAGGGCCATGGCCGCGGTGGCGAGAAACAGCCCGGACAGGCCGAAGGCGCGGGTCAGCAACGGGCCGACCACCATGGCCACGGCAAACGACAGGCCGATGCTCATGCCGACCATGGCCATGGCCTTGGTGCGGTGCTGCTCGCGGGTCAGATCGGAGAGCAGCGCCATCACCGCGGCGGAAATCGCCCCGGCACCCTGCAGAATGCGCCCGGCGATCACCCCCCAGATGGAGTCGGCATTAGCCGCCAGCAGGCTGCCGGCGGCAAAGATCAGCAGGCCGACATAGATCACCGGACGCCGGCCAATGCGATCACTGAGCATGCCGAAGGGAATCTGCAGGAACGCCTGGGTCAGGCCGTAGGCCCCGATGGCCAGGCCAATCAATGCCGGCGTACTGCCGCGCAGCTCCATGCCGTAGGTGGCCAGCACCGGCAGCACCATAAACATGCCGAGCATGCGGAACGCGAACACCAGCGCCAGGCCGCTGGCCGCGCGGGTTTCACTGCCGCTCATGCGCTCGCTGTGCGGATCATGCATGGGAAAGGCCCTGTCGAAATAGGCGGCGATTCTAGCAGCCCCGATGGTTACGGCACAGCAGTGACGCTTTGCCGCGCTTGCTCCCTAGGCCCTATACTCGGTGGTTTTCCGCCCGCCATGCGAGGCCGTTGTTTGTGGACAAGATTCTGATCCGGGGTGCGCGCACCCACAACCTGAAAAACATCGACCTGACCCTGCCGCGCGACAAGCTGATCGTGATCACCGGCCTGTCCGGCTCCGGCAAATCCTCACTGGCCTTCGATACCCTCTACGCCGAGGGCCAGCGCCGCTACGTCGAGTCGCTGTCGGCCTACGCCCGACAGTTCCTGTCGATGATGGAAAAGCCCGATGTCGACACCATCGAAGGCCTGTCGCCGGCGATCTCCATCGAGCAGAAATCCACCTCGCACAACCCGCGCTCCACCGTCGGCACCATCACCGAGATCTACGACTACCTGCGCCTGCTCTACGCCCGCGCCGGTATTCCGCGCTGCCCGGATCACGACCTGCCGCTGGAGGCGCAGACCGTCAGTCAGATGGTCGATCAGGTCCTGGCCCTGCCGGAAGGCAGCAAGCTGATGCTGCTGGCCCCGGTGATCCGCGAACGCAAGGGCGAGCACCTGGCGGTGTTCGACGAACTGCGCGCCCAGGGCTTCGTCCGCGTGCGGGTCAACGGCAAGATTTACGAACTGGATGAACTGCCCAAGCTGGATAAACAGAAGAAGCACAGCATCGACGCCGTGGTCGACCGCTTCAAGGCCCGCGGCGACCTGCAGCAGCGCCTGGCCGAGTCGTTCGAGACCGCGCTCAAGCTGGCCGACGGCCTGGCCCTGATCGCGCCGATGGAGGGGGAGGAAGGTGAAGAGATCATCTTCTCCGCGCGTTTCGCCTGTCCGGTGTGCGGCCACTCGATCAGCGAGCTGGAGCCCAAGCTGTTCTCCTTCAACAACCCGGCCGGTGCCTGTCCGACCTGCGACGGCCTGGGCGTGAAGCAGTTCTTCGACACCAAGCGCCTGGTCAACGGCGAGCTGACCCTGGCCGAGGGCGCGATCCGCGGCTGGGACCGGCGCAACGTCTATTACTTCCAGATGCTCGGCTCCCTCGCCGCGCATTACGGTTTCAGCCTGGAAGTACCCTTCGACGAGCTCAGCGCCGAACACCAGAAGTGCATCCTGTTCGGCAGCGCCGCGCAGAACGTCGACTTCAAGTACCTGAATGACCGGGGCGACATCGTCAAGCGCTCCCACCCCTTCGAAGGCATCGTGCCGAACCTGGAGCGGCGCTACCGCGAAACCGAATCCACCAGCGTGCGCGAGGAACTGGCCAAGTTCCTCAGCACCCAGGCCTGCCAGGATTGCCGCGGCACCCGCCTGCGCCGTGAAGCGCGGCACGTCTGGGTCGGCGAGAAGACCCTGCCGGCGGTCAGCGGCATGCCGATTGGCGATGCCACCGAGTATTTCGGCAGCCTTGCCTTGCCTGGCCGGCGCGGCGAAATCGCCGAGAAGATCCTCAAGGAAATCCGCGAGCGCCTGCAGTTTCTGGTCAACGTCGGCCTGGATTACCTGACCCTCGACCGCAGCGCCGACACCTTGTCCGGCGGCGAGGCGCAGCGTATTCGCCTGGCCAGCCAGATCGGTGCCGGCCTGGTCGGGGTGATGTATATCCTCGACGAGCCGAGCATCGGCCTGCATCAGCGCGACAACGAACGCCTGCTCGGCACCCTGCGCCACCTGCGCGATATCGGCAACACGGTGATCGTGGTCGAGCACGACGAAGACGCCATCCGCATGGCCGACTACGTGGTCGATATTGGCCCAGGTGCCGGCGTACATGGCGGCCAGATCGTCGCCCAGGGCACGGCCGCCGAAGTCATGGCCCATCCGGATTCGCTGACCGGCAAGTACCTGTCCGGGCGGGTGAAGATCGCCGTACCGGCCAAGCGCACGCCACGGGACAAGAAGCTCTCGCTGAAGATCAAGGGCGCGCGCGGCAACAACCTGCGTAACGTCGACCTGGAAATCCCGATCGGCCTGCTCACCTGCGTCACCGGGGTGTCCGGTTCGGGCAAGTCGACCCTGATCAACAACACCCTGTTCCCGTTGAGCGCCACGGCACTGAACGGCGCGACCACCCTGGAAGCCTCCGCCCACGACAGCATCGACGGCCTGCAGCACCTGGACAAGGTGGTGGATATCGACCAGAGCCCGATCGGCCGCACACCGCGCTCCAATCCGGCGACCTACACCGGCCTGTTCACCCCGATCCGCGAACTGTTCGCCGGCGTGCCCGAGTCGCGTTCGCGCGGTTATGGGCCGGGACGCTTCAGCTTCAATGTCAAGGGCGGGCGTTGCGAGGCCTGCCAGGGCGATGGCCTGATCAAGGTGGAGATGCACTTCCTGCCGGACATCTACGTGCCCTGCGACGTGTGCAAGAGCAAGCGCTACAACCGCGAAACCCTGGAAGTTAAGTACAAAGGCAAGAGCATCACCGAAGTGCTCGACATGACCATCGAGGAAGCGCGGCTGTTCTTCGATGCCGTGCCGGCCCTGGCGCGCAAGCTGCAGACCCTGATGGATGTCGGCCTGTCCTATATCAAGCTGGGCCAGAGCGCGACCACCCTGTCCGGCGGCGAGGCGCAGCGGGTCAAGCTGTCCCGCGAGCTGAGCAAGCGCGACACCGGCAAGACCCTGTATATCCTCGACGAGCCGACCACCGGCCTGCACTTCGCCGATATCCAGCAGCTGCTCGATGTGCTCCATCGCCTGCGCGACCACGGCAACACCGTGGTGGTGATCGAGCACAACCTGGACGTGATCAAGACCGCCGACTGGCTGGTGGATCTCGGCCCGGAAGGCGGTTCCAAAGGCGGCCAGATCATCGCCGTCGGCACCCCGGAAGAAGTCGCCGAGATGCCGCAGTCGCATACCGGCTACTTCCTCAAGCCACTGCTGGAACGCGACCGCATCGCCAGCTAAAGCCGATGGCTTACCGAGATTTTGTCGCCGCCGCGATAAAACCTCGGCAGCCTCTCGGCGAACGCAACCTCTGCGCCCGGGCCAGGTCAAACTGGAGTCCCCCGGGCAGTGCTGGCGGGACATCCCGTCTTCTACAAGGAGAGTTCCCGATGCGCCTGACGTTTGCCACCCTCCTGCTCGGAGCAGGTCTTACCCCAGCGCTTGCCGCTGCCGCCCAACCCAATGGCCCCTGGCTCAACGAACAACAGCAGGTCTCGCTCGAAGGCTTTATGAGCAATGCTCAGCTGTATGAGCAACTCGCCGGCGTGGCGCGCCGCTCCGGCGGCGTGCTCAGCCTCGAACAGACCGGCACCAGCGGCGAAGGCCAGCCGATCTGGCTGGCGCGCCTGGGTAAGCCGGATAACCCCGCGGTGATGATCATCACCCAGCAGCACGGCAATGAGCCCCACGGCACCGAAGCGGCCCTCGACCTGATCCGCCAGCTGGCGGCCGGCGGCTCGTTCGCCGAGCAGGTGCTGGCCAACCTGCAAGTGCTGTTTATTCCCCGGGTCAATCCAGACGGCACCGCACTGGCCACCCGCGGCAATATCGATTTCAGCGCGCCGCAAACCAGCGCCAGCTGCCTACGCGCCGACGGCAGCCTGGACCCGAGCAAGCTCGACCAGGGCCTGGGTGCCAATGTCACCGCCTATAGCCCCGAAGAGGGGCCGCGCCAATGGAGCTACGACATCAACCGCTACCACTGGCCGGACTGGAGCCAGAGCACCCAGGTGCTGTGCAATCCGGGGCTGGCCGAGCAGGCGCATTTCAATCCAGGCCGCAACCCGGTGCCGGAAGCCCTGGCGGTACGCAGCGCCTATGACCGCTATCAACCCATGTGGATGGTCGATGTACACAACCAGAACCCGGCCGTGGTACTCGACGACGCCGACCCCGAGGCCAATCGTCCCGGACGCCAGATAACCGCCTCCATCGCCTGGCCGACCCACGCCGAGGTTGCTCAGGAGGCGGTCGACCTGTCGAAGCAGATGGCCCTGGTGATGAAAAAGCGTTCCATGCAAATCGGCCATATGGAAGTCAGCAACTACTTCTACCAGCGCCCGGACGGCAGCATTCGCCGTGGCGGCGGCGAACCCGGCATTGCCCGCAACGCCTATGCGCTGCTGGCCAGCGAGAGCCTGGCCAAGGGGGCCGAGGGCCCACTGGGTGGCAGCATCCTGATGGAAATAACCGGGCTCAACAGCCGCGGCCAGAAGTCCATCGGCATGTTGCGCAACAACGTCAGGGAAATGCTCGAAGCCCTGCTGCTGGCCAGCGCCGACGGCAGCCTGCTGACCCAGGATCCGGCCGAGGCGGATCACCTGCTGCGCCCCGGCCAGGAAGTCGACGAGCCCCTGGCCAACCCGCACGACGAATAGCGGCACCATTAAAAAAGCCCCGATCATTTCGGGGCTTTTGGCTGCAAGCGATACGCCTACATCTGGCTCTGCAGGTAGTTCTCCAGGCCCAGCCTGTCGATCAGCCCCAGCTGGATTTCCAGCCAGTAGGCATGATCCTCCTCGGTGTCCTTGAGCTGCACCAGGAGGATATCGCGGGTCTGGTAGTCCTGGTGCTGCTCACACAGCTCGATACCCTTGCTCAAGGCCGCGCGCACCTGGTATTCCAGGGCCAGATCGAGCTTGAGCATCTCCGGCACCGTCTGGCCGAAGCTGAAGCTGTCCGGAACCATATCCGGCAGGCCTTCGAGAAACAGGATGCGCTTGAGGATGGCGTCGGCGTGCTGGGTCTCCTCCTCCATTTCGTGGTTGATCCGCTCATGGAGCTTGGCGAAGCCCATGTCCTCGTACAGACGCGAGTGGATAAAGTACTGATCGCGCGCCGCCAGCTCGCCCTTGAGCAGCATTTTCAAATAATCGATAACTTCGATATGGCCCTGCATGCCTGGAGTCCTTGCACTATCCGCTGGAATGCCGCGCATGCTGCGCATCCCGCCCCTTCGGGTCAAGGGAAAAGCACAGCGCCTCCACAAAGGGAGGCACTGCACGAGGGGGTGGAAGCCCCCGGTGGCGCGTACAGGGCGCGCCACCGGCCGCGGCTCAAGCGAGGTCGAAGCGGTCCAGGTTCATCACCTTGGTCCAGGCGGCAACGAAGTCCTTGATCAGCTTCTCCTTGCCGTCGGCGCTGGCGTAGACCTCGGCGTAGGCACGCAGCACCGAGTTGGAACCGAAGACCAGGTCGCTGCGGGTACCGGTGAACTTCACCTGGCCGCTCTTATGATCCTTGCCCTCGAACAACTCCCCGTCGCCACCCACTGCCTTCCACTCGGTGCCCATGTCCAGCAGGTTGACGAAGAAGTCGTTGCTCAACACCCCGACCTTGCCGGTGAACACGCCATGCAGGCTGCCGTCATGGTTGGCCCCCAGTACGCGCAGGCCACCGACCAGCGCGGTCAGTTCCGGCGCACTCAGCGTCAGCAACTGGGCCTTGTCGACCAGCAGGGTCTCGGTCGGCACGCCGAGCTTGCCCTTGCAGTAGTTGCGGAAGCCGTCGGCGACGGGCTCGAGCAGATCGAAGGCCTCGACATCGGTCTGATCCTGGCGGGCATCGACCCGGCCGGGCGCGAACGGCACATCCACACTGACTCCGGCGGCCTTGGCGGCCTGTTCCACGCCGACGTTACCCGCCAGCACTATTACGTCGGCCAAGGAGGCCTTGGCCGACGCCTGTTGAATCTCCACCAGCTTGCCTAGCGCCTTGATCGCCCGCTGGTTGACCGCCCAGTCCTTCTGCGGGGCCAGGGCCAGGCGCGCACCGTTGGCACCACCGCGCTTGTCGCCACCACGGAAGGTCGAAGCCGAAGCCCAGGCCACCGAGACCAGATCGCCCACCGACAAGCCACAGGCCGCGATCCTGGCCTTGAGGTCGGCAATATCGGCCGCGCTGGGGTTATGCGTGGCCGCTGGCAGCGGATCCTGCCAGATCAGGTCCTCCTTCGGCACTTCCGGACCGAGGTAGCGGGCCTTCGGCCCCATGTCGCGATGGATCAGCTTGAACCAGGCGCGGGCGAAGGCATCGGCGAAGGCCTGCGGATCGTCCAGAAAGCGCTTGGATATCTTGCCGAACTCCGGGTCGAAACGCAGGGTCAGGTCGGTGGTGAGCATGGTCGGCTTGTGAAACTTGCCCGGGATATGCGCGTCCGGAATGATCTCCGGCGCATCCTTGGCCACCCACTGCTTGGCACCGGCAGGCGACTGGGTCAGCTCCCATTCGAAATTGAACAGGTTCTCGAAGAAGTTGTTGCTCCACTGCGTAGGGGTCTTACTCCAGGTGACTTCGATGCCACTGGAGATGCTGTCCTTACCGTGACCGCTGCCGAAGTTACTGACCCAGCCCAGGCCCTGGGCCTCGATCGGTGCCGCTTCTGGCTCCGGCCCCTTGTGCGACTCCGGCGCGGCACCGTGAGCCTTGCCGAAGGTATGACCACCGGCGATCAGGGCAACGGTTTCCTCGTCGTCCATGGCCATGCGACTGAAGGTGGTGCGGATGTCCTTGGCCGCCTCGAGGTAGTCACCACTGGCGTTCGGCCCCTCCGGGTTCACATAAATCAGGCCCATATGGGTGGCACCGAAGGGCGCGGTCAGCTCGCGATCGCCGGTGACGCGTTCCGGGTCCACGCCCAGCCAGGCGATCTCCGCCCCCCAATTCACATCCAGGTCCGGTTCCCACACGTCTTCACGACCGCCAGCAAAGCCGAAGGTGCGGAAGCCCATGGATTCGAGCGCCACGTTGCCGGCGAGGATCAACAGGTCGGCCCAGGAAATCTTCTGCCCGTACTTCTGCTTGATCGGCCAGAGCAGGCGGCGTGATTTATCGATGTTGACGTTGTCCGGCCAGGAGTTCAGCGGGGCGAAACGCTGCTGGCCGCGACCGCCGCCGCCGCGCCCATCGGTGGTGCGGTAGGTGCCGGCGGCGTGCCAGGCCATACGGATCATCTGCGGACCGTAATGACCGAAGTCGGCCGGCCACCAGTCCTGGCTATCGGTCATCAGCTTGACCAGATCCGCCTTGAGTGCCTGGTAGTCGAGTTTCTTGAATTCTTCGGCGTAGTTGAAATCACCCAACGGGTTGGACTTTTCCGAGTGCTGATTCAGCAGATCCACACGCAACTGGTTCGGCCACCAATCCCTGTTGGTCGTACCGCCGCCGGCGACATGATTGAACGGGCATTTACCTGGGTTCGACATGGTTCTCTCCTCTCTCCTCATCGGGTCGGCCCATCGTCTGCAGCCAACAATGGAACAAGACTAGACCCGCTTTGCCAGGGGAACCAATTTATGAAGCGTAACAACTCAATAGTTTTTATCTTTCGTTATTCGCATAAAAAAACGGGCCAACAGGCCCGTTTCTTTATCCACGACTGACTCAGGCGATCAGGATGAAACCGACAAAGGCCAGGCCTGCCGCGATCAGGGTATAGGGCAGCTGGGTGATAGCATGACTGATCAGGTTACAACCCGAACCCTGGGCAGCCAGCACGGTCGAGTCGCTATAGAAACAGGCCTGGCTACCGAAAGCCGAAGCCGACAGCAGTGCGCCGATGGTCAGCGGGATATCCGCCTGCAGCGCATAGGCCAGAGGCATGACGATGGGGATGGTCACGGCGAAGATGCCCCAGGATGAACCCGTGGCGAAGGCCAGCACGGCCATGGACAGGAATACCATGGCGGGTAGCATCTGCGGGCTCATATAGGGCTTGAGCGACTCCACCACGTATTGCGGCAGCATCAACTGATCGCACACATCCTTGAAGATAAAGGCGGCAATCACGATACCGATGGCCGGCAGCATGGTCTTGAAACCATCGACCATCTGATCGAGCATTTCCGACAAGGGCATCAAGCGCTGCAGCAGGTAGAAGGGCACGGTGATGGCCAGGGTGGCCAGCATGCCCATCCACACATCGATATCGAAGTAGATGGTAAAGCCGATCAGCATCAGCAGCGGTACCAGGAAGTTGTAAAGCTTGCCGCCCTCCTTGTCCGCCCCGTCGAACTCCTCTTCCAGCGACTTCATCGAGTAGTTGTGCTCGGGGCTCAGCTCCCCCACATGCATGGCACCGGCCGAACCGTGACGCGCGGCCATCTCGGCTTTACGCATGGGGCCAATCGCCGGCACCACGCCAGCGGCGACCAGCAGCACCAGAATCACCGCAAACCAGGCATAGAGCATGTAGGGAATGGCCTGGATATACACACTGATACCCTCGCCAGTGGCGGCGATATCGTTGTTCTCCAGCAGCCCGCCGAAGAACACCGCCCAGGTCGACAAGGGGACCAGCACGCAGATAGGTGCCGCGGTGGAGTCCACCACATAGGCCAGCATCTCGCGGGAGATCCTGAAGCGGTCGGTGACCCGCTTCATGGTTTCGCCCACGGTCAGGGCATTGAGGTAGTCGTCGACGAAGATCACCACGCCGAGGGCAAAGGTCATCAGCAGCGAGGAACGCCGCCCCTTGGCCAGCGTCAACGCGGCACGACCGAAAGCCAAGGCACCACCGGTACGCACGAGCAAGGCGATCAGCGCGCCGAAGCTGCCGCAGACCAGGATCAACCAGCCGATGGTTTCGTCCTGCATCACCTTGAGGGAAATTGCGGAGAAGTTGTTCAACGCCTCGCTCGGTGACAGCAGCAACAAGCCGGAGATGGCACCCAGGACCAGGGCCAGGATGGGCCGCCGCAACATGACCGCCAGGATCAATACGACAGCAGGGGGAATCAGACTCAGCGCAGTAGGTTCGGACATGATGTGCAATTGTTCTTATAGGGGCCGCAATACGGCGGGAACGGAAGACCCACGAACCTTACCCGAGCCAGCCAATGCACACAATATCAAACACGACGTGCGGAATATTATTCACTGTAAAAACAAAAAAACCGGGCCAAGGCCCGGTTTTTTCTACAACCTACTACTTACTCAGCGTCTACAGCTGCACCAGCGACCGGACGGTCAACCAGCTCAACATAAGCCATCGGAGCATTGTCGCCAGTGCGGAAGCCGCACTTGAGGATGCGCAGGTAACCGCCCTGACGGGTGGCGTAGCGCTTGCCCAGATCGTTGAACAGCTTACCGACGATGGCTTTCGAGCGAGTACGATCGAAGGCCAGACGACGATTGGCAACGCTGTCTTCTTTAGCCAGAGTAATCAGCGGCTCAGCAACGCGACGCAGCTCTTTGGCTTTCGGCAGAGTAGTTTTGATCAGCTCATGCTCGAACAGCGATACCGCCATGTTCTGGAACATGGCCTTACGGTGTGCGCTGGTGCGGCTGAGGTGACGGCCACTTTTACGATGACGCATGGTTCAATTCCTTACCAAACTGACGTTCGGTGATGATGACGATCAGGCAGTCGCCTTATCGTCTTTCTTCAGACTTGCCGGCGGCCAGTTGTCGAGGCGCATACCGAGGGACAGACCGCGAGAAGCCAGAACATCCTTGATTTCAGTCAGGGATTTCTTGCCCAGGTTCGGCGTTTTCAACAGTTCTACTTCGGTGCGCTGAATCAGATCGCCGATGTAGTAAATGTTCTCTGCCTTGAGGCAGTTGGCCGAACGAACGGTCAGTTCCAGGTCATCAACCGGACGCAACAGGATCGGATCAATCTCGTCTTCCTGCTCGATTACCACAGGCTCACTGTCACCTTTGAGGTCGACGAACGCAGCCAACTGCTGTTGCAGAATGGTTGCGGCACGACGGATAGCCTCTTCCGGATCCAGAGTACCGTTGGTTTCCAGGTCAATAACCAGCTTGTCCAGGTTGGTACGCTGCTCAACACGAGCGTTTTCCACCACGTACGACACACGGCGTACCGGGCTGAACGAAGCATCCAGCTGCAAGCGACCAATGCTGCGGCTTTCATCTTCATCGCTCTGACGAGCGTCAGCCGGCTCATAGCCGCGACCACGAGCTACGGTGAGCTTCATGTTCAGCGCGCCAGTGGAAGCCAGGTTGGCGATTACGTGGTCGCCATTGACGATTTCGACATCGTGATCCAGCTGAATATCGGCAGCGGTTACTACACCCGAGCCCTTCTTCGCCAGAGTCAGCGTCACTTCGTCACGACCATGCAGCTTGACAGCCAGACCTTTCAGGTTGAGCAGGATTTCAATGACGTCTTCCTGAACACCTTCGATGGCACTGTACTCATGGAGTACGCCATCAATCTCGGCCTCGACTACTGCACAGCCAGGCATGGAGGACAACAGAATGCGGCGCAGCGCGTTGCCCAGGGTATGGCCGAAACCACGCTCGAGCGGCTCGAGGGTGATCTTGGCGCGGGTAGAACTGACCACCTGCACATCAATGTGACGGGGGGTCAGGAACTCATTTACCGAAATCTGCATGGATGCACCTATTTTCTAGCCCTTACTTGGAGTAGAGCTCGACAATCAGGCTTTCGTTGATGTCAGCGGAGAGATCACTGCGAGCCGGGACGCTTTTGAACACGCCAGACTTCTTCTCAGTGTCTACTTCTACCCATTCAACGCGGCCACGCTGGGCACACAGCTCGAGAGCTTGAACAATGCGCAGCTGATTCTTCGCCTTCTCGCGAATTGCAACGACGTCGCCAGCTTTAACCTGGTAAGACGGAACGTTTACAGTGTTGCCGTTTACGCTGATCGACTTGTGCGATACCAGCTGACGGGATTCAGCGCGAGTTGAGCCGAAGCCCATGCGATAAACCACGTTATCCAGACGGCATTCGAGCAGTTGCAGCAGGTTCTCACCAGTAGCGCCTTTCTTGCCGGCCGCTGCTTTGTAATAACCGCTGAATTGACGCTCAAGCACACCGTAGATACGACGAACTTTTTGTTTCTCACGCAGCTGGGTGCCGTAGTCGGACTGACGACCACGGCGCTGACCGTGAATACCTGGGGCTGCTTCGATGTTGCACTTCGATTCCAGAGCGCGTACACCGCTTTTCAGGAAAAGATCTGTGCCTTCACGACGAGACAGTTTGCATTTGGGACCAATGTAACGAGCCATTTCTCACTGTCTCCTGATTACACGCGACGCTTCTTCGAAGGACGGCACCCGTTATGCGGGATGGGCGTCACATCGGTGATGCTGGCGATCTTATAGCCGCAACCGTTCAAAGCACGGACAGCGGACTCACGACCCGGACCGGGACCCTTGACGTTGACGTCGAGGTTCTTCAGGCCGTATTCCAGCGCAGCTTGACCAGCACGTTCTGCAGCCACCTGGGCAGCGAACGGGGTGCTTTTACGCGAGCCGCGGAAGCCCGAACCACCGGAGGTAGCCCAGGACAGGGCGTTGCCCTGACGGTCAGTAATGGTCACGATTGTGTTGTTGAAAGAAGCGTGGATGTGGGCGATGCCATCAACCACCGTCTTTTTGACTTTCTTACGAGTACGAGCAGCAGGTTTTGCCATGACTAGATTCCTGTCGATGCGCGAATGCGATTACTTGCGGATCGGCTTACGCGGGCCCTTACGGGTACGCGCGTTGGTCTTGGTACGCTGACCGCGAACCGGCAGACCACGACGATGACGCAGGCCGCGGTAGCAACCCAGGTCCATCAAGCGCTTGATTTTCATGTTCACTTCACGACGCAGGTCGCCTTCGGTATTCACCTTGGCTACTTCGCCACGCAGCTGCTCGATCTGCTCGTCAGAGAGATCTTTGATCTTTGCAGCCGGATTCACGCCGGCAGCAGCACAGACTTTCTGTGCAGTAGTGCGACCGACACCAAAGATGTAGGTCAGCGAGATAACAGTGTGCTTGTTATCCGGAATGTTAACGCCTGCAATACGGGCCATTCAGTGGAACTCCAATTGACAGCTACCTACGCCCCGGAAGCCAAGAAATAGGGCGCGAGATATTAACGCTGTAGAAACAAATAATCAACCCGGCAGCGCACTAGCTGCCGGGCTTATCACTTCACTCACACTCAGCCTTGGCGCTGCTTGTGACGTGGCTCCGCGCTGCAGATCACGCGAACAACACCTTCGCGACGGATAATCTTGCAGTTGCGGCACAGCTTTTTCACCGATGCACGAACTTTCATCACCAACTCCTCGAACCTTATGGACTTCAGCGCAGCATGCCGCTGCCGTAGCCCTTCAGGTTGGCTTTCTTCATCAGGGATTCGTACTGGTGCGAAACGAGGTGCGATTGTACTTGCGACATAAAGTCCATCACAACCACTACCACGATCAGCAACGAGGTCCCGCCAAGATAGAACGGTACGTTGGCAGCCACCACCAGGAACTGGGGCAACAGGCACACGGCCGTCATGTACAGAGCACCGAACATGGTCAAGCGGGTCAACACGCCATCGATATAGCGCGCCGATTGCTCACCCGGACGGATACCCGGAATAAAGGCACCGGACTTCTTCAGGTTTTCCGCTACGTCTTTCGGGTTGAACATCAGGGCTGTGTAGAAGAAGCAGAAGAAAATGATCCCCGCACTAAACAGCAAGATGTTCAACGGCTGACCTGGAGCGATAGCCTGCGAAATATCCTGCAGCCAGCCCAGACCTTCGGACTGACCAAACCAGGCACCCAGCGAGGCCGGGAACAACAGAAGGCTACTGGCGAAAATAGCCGGGATAACCCCTGCCATGTTCACCTTCAGCGGCAAGTGACTGGTCTGCGCAGCAAACACCTTGCGGCCCTGCTGACGCTTGGCATAGTGCACCGCAATGCGGCGCTGACCACGCTCAATGAACACCACGAAACCGATGATCGCTACTGCCAACAAACCGATGGCGATCAAGGCGAAGATATTGATATCGCCCTGCCGAGCAGACTCGAAAGACTGCCCGATCGCCGACGGCAGACCGGCCACGATGCCTGCAAAGATCAGCATCGAAATACCGTTGCCGACACCACGCTCGGTGATTTGCTCGCCCAGCCACATCATAAACATCGCACCCGCCACGAAGGTGGTGACTGCTACGAAGTGGAAGCCGAAATCAGCCGAAAACGCGACGCCCTGACTGGCCAGACCAACGGACATGCCGATGGCTTGGACAAATGCCAGGACGAGGGTGCCGTAGCGGGTGTATTGGCTGATCTTGCGACGACCAGCCTCACCTTCCTTCTTCAACTGCTCCAGCTGCGGGCTGACAGCGGTCATGAGCTGCATGATGATCGACGCCGAAATGTACGGCATGATCCCCAATGCAAAGATGCTCATGCGCTCCAGCGCGCCGCCGGAAAACATGTTGAACAAGCTAAGAATGGTCCCCTCATTCTGTCGAAACAGGTCCGCCAACCGGTCCGGGTTGATACCTGGCACCGGGATGTGTGCGCCTATCCGATAGACGATAATCGCCATGAACAGAAAGCGCAGACGAGCCCAGAGCTCGGATAACCCGCCATTGCTGAGCGCTGAGAGAGCACCTTGCTTAGCCATTTATTCCTCGAACTTACCGCCAGCTGCTTCGATAGCCGCGCGCGCACCTTTGGTGACGGCGATACCTTTAAGGGTGACTGCCTGAGTAACTTCACCGGACAGCATGACTTTCACACGCTGTACGTTTTGGTTGATCAGGTTGGCATCCTTCAGCGACTGCAGAGTAACAATGCCGCCTTCGATCTTGTTCAGCTCGGAGGTACGCACTTGCGCGCGGTCCATAGCTTTCAAGGAAACGAAGCCGAACTTGGGAAGACGACGGTGCAGAGGCTGCTGGCCGCCTTCGAAACCCGGAGCAATGGTGCCACCGGAGCGGGAGGTCTGACCTTTGTGGCCGCGGCCACCAGTCTTACCCAAACCGCTACCGATACCACGGCCCGGACGGTGCTTCTCGCGACGGGAACCCGGCGCAGGACTCAGATCGTTCAGGTACATGAATTAACCCTCGACTCGCAGCATGTAGTAAGCCTTGTTGATCATCCCGCGATTCTCGGGAGTATCCAGGACTTCTACGGTGTGACCGATGCGACGCAGCCCCAGACCCTTAACGCAGAGTTTATGGTTGGGGATACGGCCGGTCATGCTCTTGATCAGCGTGACTTTTACGGTATTAGCCATGATTAGAGAATCTCCTCGACGCTCTTGCCACGCTTGGCCGCAACAGAACCTGGCGACTGCATAGCTTTCAAACCCTTGAAGGTGGCGTGTACCACGTTCACCGGATTGGTCGAGCCGTAGCACTTGGCCAGAACGTTCTGCACGCCCGCCACTTCCAGGACCGCACGCATGGCACCGCCAGCGATGATACCGGTACCTTCGGAAGCCGGCTGCATGTACACCTTGGAGGCACCATGGGCAGACTTCATCGCGTACTGCAGAGTGGTGCCGTTCAGGTCCACCTGGATCATGTTGCGACGAGCAGCTTCCATAGCCTTCTGGATAGCGGCCGGCACTTCACGGGACTTGCCACGGCCGAAACCGACGCGACCCTTACCATCACCTACCACGGTCAACGCGGTGAAAGTGAAGATACGGCCACCCTTAACGGTCTTGGCAACGCGGTTAACCTGTACCAGCTTCTCGATATAGCCTTCGTCGCGCTTTTGGTCGTTATTTGCCATAACTTAGAACTCCAGCCCGCCTTCACGAGCAGCATCAGCCAGCGCCTTGACGCGGCCGTGGTACTTGAAGCCAGAACGGTCGAATGCAACCTGAGTCACACCAGCGGCTTTCGCACGCTCGGCAACCAGCTCGCCAACTTTCTTGGCCGCGTCGACGTTGCCAGTGGCGCCGTCACGCAGTGCTTTGTCCAAGGTCGAGGCGCTGGCCAGAACCTTGCTGCCGTCGGCCGAAATGACCTGGGCATAGATGTGCTGCGAAGAGCGATACACGCAGAGACGCACGGCTTCGAGCTCGTGCATTTTCAGGCGTGCCTTGCGAGCGCGACGCAGTCGAGTAACTTTTTTGTCGGTCATTTGCTATGCCCTACTTCTTCTTGGCTTCTTTACGGCGGACGACTTCGTCTGCGTAACGAACACCTTTGCCCTTATAAGGTTCAGGACGACGGAAGTCACGAATCTCCGCAGCGACCTGACCAACCAGTTGCTTGTCGACACCCTTGATCAGGATCTCGGTCTGGTTCGGGGTTTCAGCAACCACACCGTCCGGCAACTCATAGTCGATCGGATGGGAGAAGCCGAGAGCGAGGTTCAGCACCTGACCTTTGGCTTGCGCCTTGTAACCTACGCCGACCAGCTGCAGCTTGCGCTCGAAGCCAGTGCTAACGCCGATTACCATGTTGTTGACCAGTGCACGAGTAGTGCCGGCCATGGCGCGAGTCTGCTGATCGCCATTGCGAGCAGCGAAACGCAGCTCACCAGCTTCCTGCAGGACTTCAACGGACGAGTGAACATTCAGTTCGAGAGTGCCCTTGGCACCCTTTACCGACAGCTGCTGACCAGTGAGCTTGACCTCAACACCAGCGGGCAGCGTAACGGGGTTCTTAGCAACGCGAGACATGCTTATTCCCCCCTTAGAACACTGTGCAAAGCACTTCGCCGCCGACACCGGCAGCGCGCGCAGCGCGGTCCGTCATCACACCCTTGTTGGTGGAGACGATGGAAACCCCGAGACCGCCACGAACTTTCGGCAGATCATCAACGGATTTGTATTGGCGAAGGCCTGGACGGCTTACGCGCTTCACTTCTTCGATGACTGGACGGCCTTCGAAGTATTTCAGCTCGATGGACAGCTGCGGCTTAACTTCACCGCTGATCTGATAACCCGCAATATAACCTTCGTCTTTCAAAACTTTGGCTACAGCCACCTTCAACGTGGAAGACGGCATGCTTACGACGGACTTTTCAGCCATCTGGGCATTACGGATACGAGTTAGCATGTCCGCTAACGGGTCCTGCATACTCATGGGCTAGACGCTCCTGATACAAAAAGAATTAGCCTTGCGGCTACAGTCGCTGAGAATTCTGGAAAATTGAACCCAGGCTCAGGCGAGCCGAGCATTCTAGAGACTGATCAAAAATGAATCAAGCCCCAAAGGGGCCTGACTCACAGATAAGACAAAGCCGGCACTAGGCCGGCTTCGTTTTTACCAGCTGGCTTTCACCAGACCTGGTACATCACCACGCATTGCAGCTTCACGCAGCTTGATACGCGACAGACCGAACTTGCGATAAACGCCGTGCGGACGACCGGTAATCCGGCAGCGGTTACGCAGGCGCGAGGCGCTGGCGTCACGCGGCTGCTTCTGCAGTGCGATCTGAGCTTCCCAGCGCGCTTCCGGACTGGCGTTCAGATCGGCGATGGTAGCTTTCAGCTCGGCACGCTTCTTAGCGTACTTGGCTACCGTCTGCTGACGCTTCAGCTCGCGGTTTTTCATGCTCATTTTGGCCATGATCCAACTCCAGTCAGTTGCGGAACGGGAATTTGAAAGCACGCAGCAAGGCGCGACCTTCATCATCCGAACGGGCAGTGGTGGTCAGGGTAATGTCCAGACCACGCAGGGCATCGATTTTGTCGTAGTCGATTTCCGGGAAGATGATCTGCTCTTTCACGCCCATGCTGTAGTTGCCACGACCATCGAAGGACTTGGCATTCAGGCCGCGGAAGTCGCGAACCCGAGGCAGGGAGATGGACAGCAGACGATCGAGGAACTCGTACATACGCTCGCGGCGCAGGGTTACCTTGACGCCAATCGGCCAACCTTCACGAACCTTGAAGCCTGCAATCGACTTACGGGCATGAGTCACAACGACTTTCTGACCGGTGATCTTTTCCAGGTCGGCAACAGCGTGCTCGATGATTTTCTTGTCACCGATTGCTTCGCCCAGGCCCATGTTCAGGGTGATCTTGGTGATGCGCGGAACTTCCATCACGTTCGCGAGCTTAAGTTCTTCCTTAAGCTTCGGCGCGATTTCTTTCCGGTAAATCTCTTTTAGTCGTGCCATGGTCTTCTACCTAGCAGTGTTCAAGCATCAACCGCTTTTTGGGTCGACTTGAAGACACGAATTTTCTTACCTTCTTCTACTTTGAAACCAACGCGATCAGCCTTGTTGGTTTCGCCATTGAAGATGGCCACGTTAGAAGCGTGCAATGGCGCTTCTTTCTCGACGATACCGCCCTGAACGCCCGACATCGGGTTCGGCTTGGTATGGCGCTTCACCAGGTTGATCCCACCAACGACCAGACGGTCGTCAGCGAGAACCTTGAGCACCTTGCCACGCTTACCTTTGTCTTTGCCGGCGATCACGATGATCTCGTCGTCACGACGAATCTTTTGCATGTCGGATCTCCTTACAGCACTTCAGGGGCGAGCGAGACGATCTTCATGAACTTCTCAGTACGAAGCTCACGAGTCACTGGCCCAAAAATACGGGTGCCGATCGGCTCTTGCTTGTTGTTCAACAGAACAGCAGCGTTGCCGTCAAAGCGAATGATCGAGCCATCAGGGCGACGAACGCCGTGACGAGTGCGGACTACGACAGCAGTCATCACTTGGCCTTTCTTCACTTTACCGCGCGGAATTGCTTCCTTGACGGTGACTTTGATGATGTCGCCGATGCCAGCGTAGCGGCGATGCGAACCACCCAGCACCTTGATGCACATAACGCGACGAGCACCGCTGTTGTCAGCGACGTCGAGCATGGATTGAGTCTGAATCATATATTTCTCCGACCCCTAGTCCTTAGACTTCCACTGCGCGTTCGAGAACTTCAACCAGTGCCCAGGACTTGGTCTTGGCAACGGGACGGGTTTCACGGATGGAAACCTTGTCACCGATGTGGCACTGATTGCTTTCGTCGTGCGCGTGCAGCTTGGTCGAACGCTTGACATATTTGCCGTAGATCGGGTGCTTAACGCGACGCTCGATCAATACGGTGATGGTCTTGTCCATCTTGTCGCTGACGACACGGCCGGTCAGCGTACGGACTGTTTTTTCGGCTTCAGCCATGATCACTTACCTGCCTGCTGGTTGAGCACAGTTTTCACACGAGCGATGTCGCGCTTAACTTGCGAGAGCAGGTGAGACTGCCCCAACTGGCCAGTTGCTTTCTGCATACGCAGATTGAACTGGTCGCGCAGCAGGCCGAGCAGTTGCTCGTTCAGCTGCTGTGCTGATTTTTCACGAAGTTCATTCGCTTTCATCACATCACCGTCCGCTTAACAAAAGTGGTGGCGAGTGGCAGCTTTGCAGCCGCCAGGGCGAAAGCCTCACGCGCCAACTCTTCGGAAACGCCTTCGATCTCGTACAGGACCTTGCCTGGCTGGATCTGGGCTACCCAATACTCAACGCTACCCTTCCCTTTACCCATCCGCACTTCGAGAGGCTTCTTGGTAACCGGCTTGTCCGGGAAAACGCGAATCCAGATTTTCCCGCCACGCTTAACGTGACGAGTCAGAGCACGACGAGCGGACTCGATCTGACGGGCGGTGAGACGACCGCGGGCAACAGACTTCAGGGCGAACTCGCCGAAGCTGACTTTGCTACCGCGCTGAGCCAGGCCACGGTTGTGGCCGGTCATCTGCTTACGGAACTTCGTACGCTTTGGTTGCAACATTTGGCGTACCCCTTACTTAGCAGCTTTTTTACGAGGCGCGGGTGCTTGCGGTTTCAGCTCTTCGTGGCGACCACCAATTACTTCGCCTTTGAAGATCCAAACCTTGACACCGATCACACCATAAGTGGTGTGCGCTTCGTACGTGGCATAGTCGA
Organism: Pseudomonas sp. EA_105y_Pfl2_R69; assembly: GCF_963970915.1. Lineage (NCBI taxonomy): Bacteria > Pseudomonadati > Pseudomonadota > Gammaproteobacteria > Pseudomonadales > Pseudomonadaceae > Pseudomonas > Pseudomonas sp. EA_105y_Pfl2_R69. The sequence goes on along the minus strand of NZ_CAXAOO010000003.1, from coordinate 25,060 downwards.
TATCGGCACGCAGGGTGTGCAACGGCACACGACCTTCGCGATACCATTCGGTACGGGCAATTTCAGCACCGCCGAGACGACCGCTCACTTGGATTTTGATGCCCTTGGCACCAATACGCATGGCGTTCTGTACAGCGCGCTTCATGGCGCGACGGAACATCACGCGACGCTCCAGCTGCTGAGCTACGCTCTGCGCAACCAGCATACCGTCGAGTTCCGGCTTGCGGATCTCTTCGATATTGATGTGCACAGGCACACCCATTTGCTTGGTCAGGTCCTGACGCAGCTTCTCAACATCTTCACCTTTCTTACCGATAACGATACCGGGACGAGCAGTGTGGATGGTGATGCGTGCGGTTTGAGCCGGGCGAGCAATGTCGATCCGGCTTACGGACGCGCTTTTTAATTTGTCTTGGAGATACTCGCGCACCTTCAGATCAGCGAACAAATAGTCCGCATAAGTCCGACCGCTGGCGTACCAGACGGAGGTGTGCTCCTTGACGATTCCCAGGCGAATGCCAATGGGATGTACTTTCTGACCCATCTGATCGACTCCGTTACTTGTCCGCAACCTTGACAGTGATATGGCAAGACCGCTTGACGATGCGATCAGCGCGGCCTTTGGCACGCGGCATGATGCGCTTCAGCGAACGCCCTTCGTTGACGAAAACGGTGCTGACCTTGAGGTCATCAACATCTGCGCCTTCGTTGTGCTCGGCGTTGGCTACAGCCGACTCCAGCACTTTCTTGATGATCTCGGCGGCTTTCTTACTGCTGAAAGCCAGCAGGTTGAGCGCTTCGCCCACCTTCTTCCCGCGGATCTGGTCGGCGACCAAGCGGGCTTTCTGGGCGGAGATTCGAGCGCCCGACAACTTAGCGGCTACTTCCATTTCCCTACCCCTTAACGCTTGGCTTTCTTGTCAGCCACGTGCCCACGATAGGTACGAGTGCCGGCAAATTCGCCCAGTTTGTGGCCGACCATGTCTTCGTTCACCAGAACTGGGACATGTTGACGACCGTTGTGTACAGCGATGGTCAGACCGACCATTTGTGGCAGGATCATCGAACGGCGCGACCAGGTTTTCACCGGCTTGCGATCGTTCTTTTCCACCGCCACTTCGATCTTCTTCAGTAGGTGAAGATCGATAAAAGGACCTTTTTTCAGAGAACGTGGCACTGTCGTATCCCTCTATTTACTTGCGACGACGGACGATCATGTTATCGGTGCGCTTGTTACCACGAGTCTTCGCGCCCTTAGTCGGGAAGCCCCATGGAGACACCGGATGACGACCACCAGAGGTACGACCTTCACCACCACCGTGTGGGTGGTCAACCGGGTTCATGGCAACACCACGAACGGTTGGGCGAACGCCACGCCAGCGCTTGGCACCAGCTTTACCCAGCGAACGCAGGCTGTGCTCGGAGTTCGAGACTTCGCCCAGGGTCGCACGGCATTCGGCCAGTACTTTACGCATTTCACCGGAACGCAGACGCAGGGTCACGTAGACGCCTTCACGCGCAATCAGCTGAGCCGAAGCACCAGCGGAACGAGCGATCTGAGCACCTTTGCCCGGCTTCAGTTCGATACCGTGAACAGTGCTACCAACTGGGATGTTGCGCAGTTGCAGACTGTTGCCCGGCTTGATCGGAGCCATGATGCCAGCTACCAGCTGATCGCCAGCACTCACGCCCTTAGGGGCGATGATGTAGCGACGCTCGCCGTCTGCATACATCAGCAGAGCGATGTGTGCGGTACGGTTCGGATCGTATTCGATACGCTCGACAGTGGCTGGAATGCCATCTTTGTCGTTGCGACGGAAGTCGACCAGACGGTAATGCTGCTTGTGGCCACCACCGATATGACGGGTAGTGATCCGACCATTGTTGTTACGACCGCCTGTCTTCGACTTCTTCTCGAGCAGCGGAGCGTAAGGAGCGCCTTTGTGCAGCTCCTTGTTGACCACCTTGACCACAAAACGGCGGCCAGCGGAAGTCGGTTTGCATTTAACGATTGCCATGATGCACCCCTTCCTTACTCAGCACTGCTGGCGAAATCGAGATCTTGACCCGGCTGAAGGGAGATGATCGCCTTCTTCCAGTCGTTACGCTTGCCCAGACCGCGAGCGGTGCGCTTGCTCTTACCGAGAACATTCACGGTATTAACAGCTGCAACATTCACGTTGAACAGGCTTTCGACGGCCTTCTTGATTTCCAGCTTGGTTGCATCGATTGCAACCTTGAAAACGAACTGACCTTTCTTGTCAGCCAGAACCGTAGCCTTCTCGGAGACGTGCGGGCCAAGCAGCACTTTAAATACGCGTTCCTGGTTCATCCCAGCAGCTCCTCGAATTTCTTCACGGCAGAAACGGTGACCAGCACCTTTTCGTACGCGATCAGACTGACCGGATCGGAACCCTGCACGTCACGAACATCGACATGCGGCAGGTTGCGAGCAGCCAGGTACAGATTTTCATCGATAGCATCGGACACGATCAGTACATCGGTCAGGCCCATGCCATTCAGCTTGTTCAGCAGGTCTTTGGTCTTCGGCGCTTCCACGCTGAAATCTTCAACCACGACCAGACGATCAGTACGTACCAGCTCGGCAAGAATCGAACGCAATGCAGCGCGATACATCTTCTTGTTCAGCTTCTGGTCGTGATTCTGCGGACGAGCCGCGAAAGTCACACCACCGCCACGCCAGATCGGACCACGAGTGGTACCGGCACGAGCACGGCCAGTACCCTTCTGACGCCAAGGGCGCTTACCGCCACCGGATACGTCGGAACGAGTCTTCTGCTGCTTGCTGCCCTGACGGCCGCCGGCCATGTAGGCCACAACTGCTTGGTGAACCAGGGTCTCGTTGTAATCGCCACCGAAGGTCGCTTCGGACACTTCGATCGCTTGAGCGCCATTTACATTTAATTGCATGTCAGCTTCCCCTTAACCGCGAGCCTTGGCTGCCGGACGAACAACCAGGTTGCCGCCAGTAGCGCCAGGAACGGCACCCTTGACCAACAGCAGGTTGCGTTCAGCATCGACGCGCACTACTTCCAGGGACTGCACAGTCACGCGCTCAGCACCCATGTGACCGGACATTTTCTTGCCCTTGAAGACGCGACCCGGAGTCTGGCACTGGCCAATGGAACCCGGAACACGGTGGGACACGGAGTTACCGTGAGTGTTGTCTTGGCCGCGGAAGTTCCAACGCTTGATGGTACCGGCAAAGCCTTTACCCTTGGACTGACCGGTGACATCCACCAGTTGACCAGCTTGGAAAATTTCAGCGTTGATCAGATCGCCAGCCTGGTACTCGCCTTCTTCAAGACGAAATTCCATGACGGTACGACCTGCCGCGACATTCGCCTTAGCGAAGTGACCGGCCTGAGCCTTGCTGACACGGGAAGCACGACGCTCACCGACAGTGACCTGCACTGCGCGATAGCCATCGGACTCTTCAGTTTTGAACTGGGTGACGCGATTCGGCTCGATCTCAATGACCGTGACCGGAATGGAGACACCTTCTTCGGTGAAAATGCGGGTCATACCGCACTTACGACCGACTACACCAATAGTCATGTTGTAACCTCATGAGTGTACGGGGCTTTCACCCGCTATGGCCGCCCATTTCAGAGCGTTACACGACTAAGACCTAAGGCGGTCTTAGCCGAGGCTGATCTGCACTTCCACGCCAGCCGCAAGATCGAGCTTCATCAGCGCATCAACGGTTTTATCCGTTGGCTGGACGATGTCCAGAACACGCTTATGAGTACGGATCTCGTACTGATCACGCGCGTCTTTGTTGACGTGCGGGGAAGTCAGTACAGTGAACCGCTCTTTGCGGGTAGGCAGAGGAATCGGACCACGCACCTGAGCACCAGTACGTTTCGCGGTTTCCACGATTTCCTGGGTTGATTGATCGATCAGGCGATGGTCAAAAGCCTTCAACCGAATACGGATTTGTTGGTTTTGCATTTTGACCTCAGATTCCAAGCTGCTATTCCCAACGGACGCAGTACGCCCGTTAAAAGGAGGCGTGATTCTATAGACGCCCCTAGCAGGTGTCAACCCAATAAAAAAGCCCCCGCAAGCGGAGGCTTCTTCTTAAATCATCACTTACGCGATGATTTTGGCTACGACGCCAGCGCCGACGGTACGACCGCCTTCACGAATGGCGAAACGCAGACCTTCTTCCATTGCGATGGTTTTGATCAGAGTGACAGTCATCTGGATGTTGTCACCTGGCATTACCATCTCAACGCCTTCCGGCAGTTCGCAGTTACCGGTTACGTCGGTAGTACGGAAGTAGAACTGAGGGCGGTAGCCTTTGAAGAACGGAGTGTGGCGACCGCCTTCTTCTTTGCTCAGCACGTACACTTCTGCAGTGAAGGTAGTGTGCGGCTTGACCGAACCCGGCTTGACCAGAACCTGGCCACGCTCTACGTCGTCACGCTTGGTGCCGCGCAGCAGAACGCCGCAGTTCTCGCCAGCACGACCTTCGTCGAGCAGCTTGCGGAACATCTCAACACCGGTACAGGTGGTCTTGGTGGTATCACGCAGACCAACGATCTCGATTTCTTCCTGGATCTTGACGATACCGCGCTCGATACGGCCAGTTACCACGGTGCCACGACCAGAGATCGAGAATACGTCTTCGATCGGCATCAGGAACGGCTTGTCGATCGCACGAACCGGCTCAGGGATGTAGCTGTCCAGAGTCTCAACCAACTTCTTGACGGCAGTGGTGCCCATCTCGTTGTCGTCTTGACCATTCAGAGCCATCAGAGCGGAACCGATGATGATCGGAGTGTCGTCACCTGGGAAATCGTAAGTGCTGAGCAGGTCGCGCACTTCCATCTCAACCAGCTCCAGCAGCTCAGCGTCGTCAACCATGTCAGCCTTGTTCAGGAAGACAACGATGTACGGAACGCCTACCTGGCGGGACAGCAGGATGTGCTCACGAGTTTGCGGCATCGGACCATCAGCGGCCGAGCAAACCAGGATAGCGCCATCCATCTGCGCAGCACCGGTGATCATGTTTTTTACGTAGTCAGCGTGACCTGGGCAGTCAACGTGTGCGTAGTGACGCACGGACGAATCGTATTCAACGTGAGCGGTGTTGATGGTGATACCACGAGCTTTTTCTTCTGGGGCGCTGTCGATCTTGTCGAAGTCAACCTTGGCCGAACCGAATACTTCGGAGCAGACGCGGGTCAGAGCAGCGGTCAGAGTGGTTTTACCGTGGTCAACGTGACCGATAGTGCCAACGTTGACGTGCGGTTTGTTACGTTCAAATTTTTCTTTAGCCACGACAATTAACTCCTTGCCTAAAGGGCTGAATCAGCCTTGTTTTTTGGTTACAGATTCGACGATGTGCGACGGAGCTGTATTGTATTTTTTGAATTCCATAGAGTAGCTTGCGCGACCCTGAGACATGGAACGGACATCGGTCGCATAACCGAACATCTCACCCAGCGGAACTTCGGCGCGAATTACTTTACCGGAGATCGTGTCTTCCATACCCAAGATCATGCCGCGACGGCGGTTAAGGTCGCCCATCACGTCACCCATATAGTCTTCAGGGGTAACAACCTCTACCGCCATGATCGGCTCGAGCAACTCACCACCGCCCTTCTGGGCCAGTTGCTTGGTCGCCATGGAAGCAGCCACCTTGAACGCCATCTCGTTGGAGTCGACGTCGTGGTAGGAACCATCGAACACGGTAGCCTTCAGGCCGATCAGCGGATAGCCGGCAACAACGCCGTTCTTCATCTGCTCTTCGATACCCTTCTGGATAGCCGGGATGTATTCCTTAGGAACCACACCACCCACAACCTCGTTGACGAATTGCAGACCTTCCTGACCTTCGTCAGCAGGCGCAAAACGGATCCAGCAATGACCGAACTGGCCACGACCGCCGGACTGACGAACAAACTTGCCTTCGATTTCACAGTTCTTCGTGATGCGCTCACGATAGGAAACCTGAGGCTTACCAATGTTGGCTTCGACGTTGAACTCACGGCGCATGCGGTCGACCAGGATGTCCAGGTGCAACTCGCCCATGCCGGAGATGATGGTCTGGCCAGTCTCTTCATCGGTCTTGACGCGGAAAGACGGGTCTTCCTGAGCAAGCTTGCCCAGTGCGATACCCATTTTTTCCTGGTCGTCCTTGGTCTTGGGCTCTACGGCAACCGAAATAACCGGCTCCGGGAAGTCCATACGAACCAGGATGATTGGCTTGTCAGCGTTGCACAGGGTCTCACCGGTGGTGACATCCTTCATGCCGATCAGGGCCGCGATGTCACCAGCGCGTACTTCCTTGATCTCTTCGCGGGCGTTTGCGTGCATCTGCACCATACGACCCACGCGCTCTTTCTTGCCCTTAACCGAGTTGATCACGCCGTCACCGGAGTTCAACACGCCCGAGTAAACGCGGACGAAGGTCAGGGTACCCACGAATGGGTCGGTAGCGATCTTGAACGCCAGAGCCGAGAACGGCTCGCCGTCGTCTGCATGACGCTCCAGCTCGATAGTCTCGTCATCCGGGTCGGTACCCTTGATGGCTGGAATATCCACAGGAGCAGGCAGGTAGTCGATCACAGCATCGAGAACCAGGGGAACGCCCTTGTTCTTGAACGAAGAACCGCAAACAGCCAAGACGATCTCACCAGCAATAGTACGCTGACGCAGAGCAGCCTTGATTTCCACGTTGGTGAGTTCTTCACCCTCGAGGTATTTGTTCATCAGCTCTTCGCTGGCTTCGGCCGCAGCCTCAACCATATTGTTGCGCCACTCGTCAGCCATTTCCTGCAACTCAGCAGGGATCGGCTTACGAACAGGAACCATACCTTTATCAGCATCATTCCAGTACACAGCTTCCATGGCGAGCAGATCGATCTGGCCCTGGAAGTTATCTTCAGCACCGATAGCCAACTGGATCGGCACCGGAGTGTGACCCAGGCGCTGCTTGATCTGGGCAACTACACGCAGGAAGTCTGCACCGGCACGGTCCATCTTGTTGACGTAAACCAGACGCGGAACGCCGTACTTGTTGGCCTGACGCCATACGGTTTCCGACTGCGGCTCAACGCCCGAAGTGCCACAGAACACAACGACCGCGCCGTCGAGCACACGCAGCGAACGCTCAACTTCAATGGTGAAGTCAACGTGGCCGGGGGTATCGATGACGTTGAAGCGGTGCTCGTCTTTGTACTGCTTCTCGGAACCCTTCCAGAAGGCGGTAATGGCAGCAGAAGTAATGGTAATACCACGCTCCTGCTCCTGCACCATCCAGTCGGTGGTCGCGGCGCCGTCATGCACCTCGCCCATTTTGTGGCTTTTCCCGGTGTAGAAAAGCACACGCTCGGTGGTTGTGGTCTTACCCGCATCCACGTGAGCTACGATACCGATGTTACGGTAACGGTTAATCGGTGTAGTACGAGCCATAAAGCCCTCGCAAATTTAGAAGCGCGATGATTAGAAGCGGTAGTGCGAGAAAGCCTTGTTGGCCTCGGCCATACGGTGCACGTCTTCACGCTTCTTAACTGCAGCACCTTTGCCTTCAGCGGCATCCAGCAGCTCACCAGCCAAGCGCAGAGCCATGGACTTCTCGCCACGCTTACGGGCGAAATCTACCAGCCAGCGCATGGCAAGAGCGTTACGACGGGACGGGCGAACTTCGACCGGAACCTGGTAAGTAGCACCGCCTACACGGCGCGACTTCACTTCGACCAGCGGAGCGATGGCGTCGAGAGCTTTCTCGAAGATTTCCAGGGGATCGCTGTTCTTGCGCTCTTTAACCTTGTCCAGGGCACCATAAACGATACGCTCGGCAACGGCTTTCTTGCCGCTTTCCATTACGTGGTTCATGAACTTGGCCAGGATTTGGCTTCCGTATTTTGGATCGTCAAGCACTTCGCGCTTGGCTGCTACACGACGTCTTGGCATTTGATAAGCCCTCAAACGGTCTTCAGGTTAGCCCGGGACTGCATCATGAGATGGATGCCCGACCTTACTCTTATCGACTCAGATAAATTAAAAACTGCAATTCGGTGCAAGCACCTGGCACTTCAGACGTCTATTACTTAGGACGCTTGGTACCGTACTTCGAACGACCCTGCTTACGGTCTTTAACGCCGGAGGTATCCAGCGAGCCGCGCACGGTGTGGTAACGCACACCTGGCAAGTCTTTTACACGGCCGCCGCGAATCAGTACGACGCTGTGCTCTTGCAGGTTGTGGCCTTCACCGCCGATGTACGAGGAAACCTCGAAACCGTTGGTCAGACGCACACGGCATACTTTACGCAGTGCCGAGTTAGGTTTTTTCGGCGTAGTGGTATACACGCGAGTGCACACACCACGACGCTGCGGGCAGTTCTGCAGCGCAGGCACGTCGGATTTCTCGACGATACGCTTGCGCGGCTGACGTACCAGCTGGTTGATAGTTGCCATCTATAAGCTCCACTGTTGTCTTTCGACGCTATTACCCTACTAAGGAAAGCAAAATGGCAGAGCGCATGCCCTGCCAAATTTAGGGGTGCATGAGTCTAAAGAGACCCAGGCTCCCCGTCAAGGCAAAGCCCCGGCCGATTGCTCGACCGGGGCTCCACACTCAATTGCTGCTGGAGTTCAGCGCTTCGGTCAGTGCAGCTTCCACTTCACTGGCGCTGACACGTACCGGCTGAGCCGCTTCACGCTTGCGCTTGCGCTCGCTGTGATAAGCCAGACCGGTACCGGCCGGGATCAGACGACCCACGACCACGTTTTCTTTCAAGCCACGCAGGTAGTCGCGCTTGCCAGTAACCGCCGCCTCGGTAAGAACGCGAGTGGTTTCCTGGAAGGAGGCCGCCGAGATAAACGACTCGGTGGACAACGACGCCTTGGTGATACCCAGCAATACGCGGGTGTACTTGGCAACGAACTTGTCGTCTGCCGCCAGACGCTCGTTCTCACCCAGTACCGCGGTCAACTCCATCTGGTCGCCCTTGATGAAGGTGGAATCGCCCGACTCAGCCACTTCAACCTTGCGCAGCATCTGGCGCAGGATGGTTTCGATGTGCTTGTCGTTGATCTTCACGCCCTGCAGACGGTACACGTCCTGGATCTCGTTGACGATGTACTTGGCCAGCGCGCTGACACCCAGCAGACGCAGGATATCGTGCGGGTCGCTCGGACCGTCGGAGATAACTTCACCCTTGTTGACCTGTTCACCTTCGAACACGTTCAGGTGACGCCACTTCGGAATCAGCTCTTCGTACGGATCGCTGCCATCGGTCGGCGTGATCACCAAGCGGCGCTTGCCTTTGGTTTCCTTGCCGAACGAGATGGTGCCGCTGATTTCTGCGAGGATCGACGCTTCTTTCGGGCGACGGGCTTCGAACAGGTCAGCAACGCGCGGCAGACCACCGGTGATGTCACGGGTCTTGGAAGTCTCTTGCGGGATACGAGCGATAACATCACCCACGCCCACCTGAGCACCGTTGGCCACACCCACCAGGGCGTTAGCCGGCAGGAAGTACTGAGCCGGTACGTCGGTACCCGGCAGCAGCAGATCCTTGCCATCTTCGCCAACCATCTTCACCGCAGGACGGATGTCCTTGCCGGCAGCCGGACGATCCTTCGGATCGAGGACTTCGATGTTGGTCAGACCGGTCAATTCGTCGGTCTGACGCTTGATGGTGATGCCTTCTTCCATGCCCACGTAGGTCACGGTACCTTTCATTTCGGTAACGATCGGGTGGGTGTGCGGGTCCCACTTGGCGACGATAGCGCCAGCGTCGACCTTGTCGCCTTCCTTGACCGAAATCACAGCACCGTACGGCAGCTTGTAGCGCTCGCGCTCACGACCGAACTCGTCGGCAATCGCCAGCTCGCCGGAGCGGGAAACCGCTACCAGGTTGCCGTCTAGACGCTCGACGTGCTTGAGGTTGTGCAGACGAATCGCACCGCCGTTCTTCACCTGGACGCTGTCGGCAGCCGAGGTCCGGCTGGCCGCACCACCGATGTGGAACGTACGCATGGTGAGCTGGGTACCCGGCTCACCGATCGACTGAGCCGCGATAACGCCGACTGCTTCACCGATGTTGATCTGGTGACCACGAGCCAGGTCGCGACCGTAGCACTTGGCGCAGATGCCGTAGCGGGTTTCACAGCTGATCGGCGAACGCACGATCACTTCGTCGATGCTGTTCAGCTCGATGAACTCGACCCACTGCTCGTCAACCAGGGTGCCAGCCGGCACGATGACTTCGTCAGTACCCGGCTTGAACACGTCACGGGCGATGACTCGACCCAGTACGCGCTCACCCAGCGGCTCGACCACGTCACCGCCTTCAATGTGCGGTGTCATCAGCAGGCCATGCTCGGTGCCGCAATCGATCGCGGTAACAACCAAGTCTTGCGCAACGTCCACCAGACGACGGGTCAGGTAACCGGAGTTGGCGGTCTTCAACGCGGTATCCGCCAGCCCCTTACGAGCACCGTGCGTGGAGATGAAGTACTGCAGAACCGACAGACCTTCGCGGAAGTTCGCGGTGATCGGCGTTTCGATGATCGAGCCGTCCGGCTTGGCCATCAGACCACGCATACCGGCGAGCTGACGGATCTGCGCAGCAGAACCCCGCGCACCGGAGTCGGCCATCATGTACATGGAGTTGAAGGACTCCTGCTCGACGGTCTTGCCATCGCGATCGACGACTGCTTCCTTCGACAGGTTGGCCATCATCGCCTTGGACACTTCGTCGTTGGCCTTGGACCAGAGGTCGATCACCTTGTTGTACTTCTCGCCCTGGGTTACCAGGCCGGAGGCGTACTGCGATTCGATCTCTTTAACTTCCTCGGTGGCGGCGTCGATGATCCGCGCCTTCTCATCCGGGATAACGAAGTCGTTCACACCGATCGACACACCGGAGATGGTCGAATAGGCGAAACCGGTGTACATCAGCTGGTCGGCGAAGATCACGGTGTCCTTCAAGCCAACGGTGCGGTAGCACTGGTTGATCAGCTTGGAGATCGCCTTCTTCTTCATCGACTGGTTGACCACGTCGTAGGACAGGCCATCCGGCACGATCTGGAACAGCAGCGCACGGCCGACAGTGGTGTCGACGATGCGGGTGTTCTTGGTGATGGTGCCGTCGCGATCACGAATGACCTCGTTAATGCGCACCTTGACCTTGGCGTGCAGCGACGCTTCGCCGCCACGGAATACCCGGTCGACTTCCTGCAGGTCGGCGAATACGCGGCCTTCGCCCTTGGCGTTGATCGCTTCGCGGGTCATGTAGTACAGACCCAGTACCACGTCCTGCGACGGCACGATGATCGGCTCACCGTTGGCAGGCGAGAGGATGTTGTTGGTCGACATCATCAGCGCACGGGCTTCGAGCTGGGCTTCCAGCGTCAGCGGTACGTGCACGGCCATCTGGTCGCCGTCGAAGTCGGCGTTGTACGCGGCGCAGACCAGCGGGTGCAGCTGGATGGCTTTACCTTCGATCAGAACCGGCTCGAACGCCTGGATGCCCAGACGGTGCAGGGTCGGTGCACGGTTGAGCAACACTGGGTGTTCGCGAATCACTTCGGCGAGAACGTCCCACACCTCTGGCAGCTCGCGCTCGACCATCTTCTTCGCAGCTTTAATGGTGGTCGCGAGACCACGCATTTCCAGCTTGCCGAAAATGAACGGCTTGAACAGCTCGAGGGCCATCTTCTTCGGCAGACCGCACTGGTGCAGACGCAGAGTCGGGCCCACGGTAATTACCGAACGACCGGAGTAGTCCACGCGCTTACCGAGCAGGTTCTGACGGAAGCGACCTTGCTTACCCTTGATCATGTCGGCCAAGGATTTCAGCGGACGCTTGTTCGAACCAGTGATGGCGCGACCACGACGGCCGTTGTCGAGCAGGGCGTCGACCGCTTCCTGCAGCATGCGCTTTTCGTTGCGCACGATGATGTCCGGCGCGGACAGATCGAGCAGGCGCTTGAGACGGTTGTTACGGTTGATCACGCGACGATACAGATCGTTGAGATCCGAGGTCGCGAAGCGGCCACCGTCGAGCGGAACCAGCGGACGCAGATCTGGCGGCAGAACCGGCAGAACGGTCAACACCATCCACTCAGGCAGGTTGCCCGAGCCGAGGAAGGCCTCCATAAGCTTCAGACGCTTGGACAGCTTCTTGATCTTGGTTTCCGAGTTGGTTTGCGGAATCTCTTCGCGCAGACGGCCAATCTCGTGTTCCAGGTCGATCGCGTGCAGCAGCTCGCGAACGGCCTCGGCACCCATGCGGGCGTCGAAGTCATCACCGAACTCTTCGAGGGCTTCGAAGTACTGCTCGTCGTTGAGCAGCTGGCCTTTTTCAAGGGTGGTCATGCCTGGATCGATAACCACGTAGCTCTCGAAGTAGAGAACGCGCTCGATATCACGCAGGGTCATGTCCATCAGCAAACCGATACGGCTTGGCAGTGATTTCAAGAACCAGATGTGGGCAACCGGCGACGCCAGTTCGATGTGCGCCATGCGCTCACGACGAACCTTGGCCAGTGCAACTTCAACGCCGCACTTCTCGCAGATCACGCCGCGATGCTTCAAGCGCTTGTACTTACCGCACAGGCACTCGTAATCCTTGACCGGGCCAAAGATCTTGGCGCAGAACAGGCCGTCACGCTCAGGCTTGAACGTACGGTAGTTGATGGTTTCCGGTTTTTTAACTTCACCGAACGACCACGAACGGATCATCTCAGGCGAAGCAAGACCGATGCGAATGGCATCGAACTCTTCGACTTGACCCTGGTTTTTCAGCAAATTCAGTAGGTCTTTCAAGGCCTTTCCTCCTGGCGGAGCAGAGAGCGGGCTGTGCAGCCCCGCTCTCGATTCGCGTCACGTGTTATTCGGTTTCCAGATCGATGTCGATACCCAGCGAACGGATCTCTTTGATCAGTACGTTGAAGGACTCGGGCATGCCCGGCTCCATACGGTGATCACCGTCCACGATGTTTTTGTACATCTTGGTACGGCCGTTCACGTCGTCCGACTTCACGGTCAGCATTTCCTGCAGGGTGTAGGCGGCGCCGTAGGCTTCCAGTGCCCAGACCTCCATCTCACCGAAGCGCTGACCACCGAACTGCGCCTTACCACCCAGCGGCTGCTGAGTAACCAGGCTGTAGGAACCCGTGGAACGCGCGTGCATCTTGTCGTCCACCAGGTGGTTCAGTTTCAGCATGTACATGTAGCCAACGGTGGTCGGACGCTCGAACTGGTTACCAGTACGGCCGTCGATCAGGCGCATCTGGCCGCTTTCTGGCAGGTCCGCCAGTTTCAGCATGGCCTTGATTTCGCTTTCCTTGGCACCGTCGAACACCGGGGTGGCCATCGGCACACCACCTTTGAGGTTGTGCGCCAGGTTGAGGATTTCCTGATCACTCAGCTCATCCAGGCTTTCCTGACGACCGCCGATCTCGTTGTAGATCTGCTGCATGAACTTACGCAGCTCGGCGACCTTGCGCTGCTCTTCGAGCATGCGGTTGATCTTCTCGCCCAGACCTTTTGCCGCGAGGCCCAGGTGGGTTTCGAGGATCTGCCCGACGTTCATACGCGACGGTACGCCCAGCGGGTTGAGGACGATGTCGACCGGCGTACCGTTGACGTCGTGCGGCATGTCTTCGACCGGCATGATCACCGAGACCACACCCTTGTTACCGTGACGACCGGCCATCTTGTCGCCCGGCTGGATGCGGCGACGGATAGCCAGGTAGACCTTGACGATCTTCAGCACGCCCGGTGCCAGGTCATCGCCCTGCTGCAGTTTGCGCTTCTTGTCTTCGAACTTGTCGTCGAGCAGCTGACGGCGGTCGGAGATGTAGGCCTGGGCCTTTTCCAACTGCTCGTTCAGTGCATCGTCAGCCATGCGCAGCTTGAACCACTGGCCGCGCTCGAGGCCGTCGAGGAACTCGTCGGTGACTTCTGCGCCCTTCTTCAGGCCAGCGCCGCCTTCGGCTTTCTTGCCAACCAGGGCGGAACGCAGACGCTCGAAGGTCGCGCCTTCGACGATGCGGAACTCTTCGTTGAGATCCTTGCGGATCTCGTCGAGCTGGCTCTTCTCGATCGACAGGGCACGGGCATCGCGCTCAACGCCGTCGCGGGTGAAGACCTGCACGTCGATAACGGTACCCTTGGTACCAGTCGGCACGCGCAGGGAGGTGTCCTTAACGTCGGACGCCTTCTCACCGAAGATCGCACGCAGCAGCTTCTCTTCCGGGGTCAGCTGGGTTTCGCCTTTTGGCGTGACCTTGCCGACCAGGATGTCGCCCGGGCCGACTTCGGCACCGACATAGACGATGCCTGCTTCGTCCAGCTTGTTCAGCGCAGACTCACCGACGTTCGGGATGTCGGAAGTAATTTCTTCCGAGCCGAGCTTGGTGTCACGCGCCACACAGGTCAGTTCCTGAATGTGGATGGTGGTGAAACGATCTTCTTGCACCACGCGCTCGGAGAGGCAGATGGAGTCTTCGAAGTTGTAACCGTTCCACGGCATGAACGCGACGCGCATGTTCTGACCCAGCGCCAGTTCACCCATGTCGGTGGACGGGCCATCGGCCAGGATGTCACTGCGCTCGACCTGATCACCTTTGCGCACCAGCGGACGCTGGTTGATGCAGGTGTTCTGGTTGGAGCGGGTGTATTTGGTCAGGTTGTAGATGTCGACACCGGCTTCACCGGTTTCAACTTCGTCGTCATTGACGCGAACCACAACACGGCTGGCATCGACCGAGTCGATCACACCACCACGGCGCGCCACGACGCAAACGCCGGAGTCGCGCGCCACGTTGCGCTCCATGCCGGTACCTACCAGCGGCTTGTCGGCACGCAGAGTCGGTACAGCCTGACGCTGCATGTTCGAACCCATCAACGCACGGTTGGCGTCGTCGTGCTCGAGGAACGGGATCAGCGAAGCGGCAACCGAAACCACCTGCTTGGGCGATACGTCCATCAGGGTGACGTCTTCAGGTGCCTTAACGGTGAATTCGTTGAGGTGACGCACGGCCACCAACTCATCAACCAGCTGACCTTTGTCGTTCATGGTCGCCGAAGCCTGGGCGATCACGTGATCGGCCTCTTCGATGGCGGACAGGAAGACGATTTCGTCGGTGACCAGGGTGTCTTTCACCACACGATACGGGCTCTCGAGGAAGCCGTACTGGTTGGTGCGGGCATAGGCCGCCAGGGAGTTGATCAGACCGATGTTCGGACCTTCAGGGGTCTCGATCGGGCACACACGGCCGTAGTGGGTCGGATGTACGTCACGGACTTCGAAGCCGGCACGCTCACGGGTCAGACCGCCCGGGCCAAGAGCCGAAACACGGCGCTTGTGGGTGATCTCGGAGAGCGGGTTGTTCTGGTCCATAAACTGCGAGAGCTGGCTGGAACCGAAGAACTCCTTCACCGCCGCCGCAACCGGCTTGGCGTTGATCAGATCCTGCGGCATCAGGCCTTCGCTTTCGGCCATCGACAGACGTTCCTTGACCGCACGCTCTACGCGCACCAGGCCAACGCGGAACTGGTTCTCGGCCATTTCGCCGACGCAACGAACACGACGGTTACCCAGGTGGTCGATGTCGTCGACGATGCCTTTACCGTTACGGATATCGACCAGGGTCTTGAGAACCTCGACGATATCTTCGCGGCTCAGCACGCCGGAACCTTCGATCTCGGTGCGACCGATACGACGGTTGAACTTCATCCGGCCCACGGCCGACAGGTCGTAACGCTCGGCGCTGAAGAACAGGTTGTTAAACAGAGTCTCGGCAGCATCCTTGGTTGGCGGCTCGCCAGGACGCATCATGCGATAGATCTCGACCAGCGCTTCCAACTGATTGGTGGTGCTGTCGATCTTCAGGGTGTCGGAGATGAACGGACCGCAATCGATGTCGTTGGTGTACAGGGTCTCGATGCGCACGACCTGAGCCTTGACCACCTTGGCCAGGATCTCGACGTTCAGCTCGGTGTTGCACTCGGCGATGATTTCGCCGGTCGCCGGGTGCACGATGGCCTTGGCCGAGGTGCGACCGATCAGGTAGTCGATCGGTACTTCCAGCTCTTTGATGCCAGCCTTGTCCAGCTGGTTGATATGGCGCGCAGTAATCCGGCGGCCTTGCTCAACGATGACCTTGCCCTTGTCGTCCAGGATGTCGAGGACGGCAATTTCACCACGCAGGCGCTGCGGCACCAGTTCCAGGTTGAGGGACTCGCCCTTCACATGGAATACGTTGGTGGCATAGAAGGCATCCAACACTTCCTCAGTGCTGTAACCCAGCGCGCGCAACAGAACCGAGGCCGGCAGTTTGCGGCGGCGGTCGATACGTACGAACACGGCATCCTTGGGGTCGAACTCGAAGTCCAACCAGGAACCGCGGTACGGAATGATGCGGGCGGAGTACAGCAGCTTACCGGAACTGTGGGTCTTGCCGCGGTCGTGGTCGAAGAACACGCCCGGAGAGCGGTGCAACTGGGACACGATAACGCGCTCGGTACCGTTGATAACGAAGGTACCGTTCTCGGTCATGAGCGGAATTTCGCCCATGTACACTTCTTGCTCTTTGATGTCCTTGATCGCTTTGTTCGACGATTCCTTGTCGAAAATGATCAGGCGGACTTTTACCCGCAACGGCACGGCGAAGGTCACGCCGCGCAGTACGCATTCTTTGACATCGAAAGCCGGCTCGCCCAGGCGATAACCGACATACTCCAGAGCAGCATTGCCGGAATAGCTGATAATCGGGAAAACAGACTTGAAGGCCGCATGCAGGCCAATGTCGCGGAACTGGTCCTTGGTCGCCCCTGCCTGCAGGAATTCGCGATACGAATCCAGCTGGATGGCCAGGAGATACGGCACATCCATGACATCCGGCAACTTGCTAAAGTCCTTGCGGATACGTTTTTTCTCAGTATATGAGTAAGCCATCAGCGTTCCCCAGCTTGGTCACCTGCCTATTTGGCCCCTCCGACGGGAGTTGCCAGAAACTCTTGCAAACCCTAGGTTTGCACCGTCACTTCGGACGGGTATTTCACGCCCTAGGCCAGCCAACGATTAGCCGACCTAGAACGGAAAAAGGCCGGTGGCAAAAGCCACCAGCCATCAGCCTTTCGCTTAACGCTTGGGCTGTAGACGCAAGGTCGTCGCTTACTTGAGCTCGACTTTGGCGCCAGCTTCTTCCAAGGCAGCCTTGGCTTTGTCAGCTGCGTCTTTGGCAACAGCTTCCAGAACCATGGCAGGAGCGCCGTCAACTACAGCCTTGGCTTCTTTCAGGCCCAGACCGGTCAGTTCACGAACTGCCTTGATCACGTTTACTTTCTTCTCGCCGGCTTCAAGCAGCATCACGTTGAATTCGGTTTGCTCTTCAACAACGGCAGCAGCAGCAGCTGGGCCAGCAGAGGCAACAGCAGCGGTAACGCCGAAGGTTTCTTCCATTGCTTTGATCAGTTCAACAACTTCCAGAACGGTTTTCTGGCCGATTGCTTCGATGATTTGTTCGTTAGTCAGAGACATGACTTTAAATCCTGTATTGGGGTGACAGCCTACGCAGCCATCAAATTAAACATATGATTTTGAAAGAGTTTGCGATGCCTTAGGCAGCGGTAGCTTCTTTCTGGTCGCGAATGGCCGCCAGAGTACGAGCCAGCTTGCTGGTAGCGCCTTGGATCACGCTCATCAGTTTCGCAATGGCTTCGTCGCGAGTTGGCAGCGAAGCCAACACGTCGATCTCGTTTGCTGCGAGGTACTTGCCCTCGAACGCAGCTGCCTTGATCTCGAACTTGTCCTGACCCTTGGCGAACTCTTTGAAAATACGAGCAGCAGCGCCCGGATGTTCCTTGGAGAATGCAATCAGGGTCGGGCCTTTGAACACGTCGTTGAGGACAGCGTAATCGGTGCCTTCAACAGCGCGCTTGAGCAGGGTATTACGTACAACACGTACGTATACGCCAGCTTCGCGGGCCTCTTTACGGAGTCCGGTCATAGCGCCTACAGTCACACCGCGGGCATCAGCCACAACAGCGGAAAGAGCGCCTTTGGCAGCCTCGTTGACTTCAGCGACGATGGCCTTCTTGTCTTCGAGTTTAATTGCCACGGGTTTAACTCCTGCTTGTTACCGTTTCATCTAGCCGAAGCCGGATGTCGTTTTGGTGTCTGATTCGGTAAGGAACCGGGAGCACCATCTGCGTAGGCGGTTGATTTAAGGCTTACGCCACCTACGGTCTTGGATAGCCCCCGCCAGGCAGGGACCCCAAAGTTTCGAAGTGGCGCAATTGCTTGCGCCACTTCTGTGTTACGCGTCGAGCGAGCCCTGATCGATGATCAGGCCTGGACCCATGGTGGTGCTCAGGGTTACGCGCTTGACGTAGATGCCTTTGGAAGTCGATGGCTTCAGACGCTTGAGGTCGGAAATCAGCGCTTCAACGTTCTGCTTCAACTTCTCGGCGTCAAAACCAACCTTGCCGACGGAACCGTGAATGATGCCGTTTTTGTCAGTACGGAAACGTACTTGACCAGCCTTGGCATTCTTCACAGCGGTAGCCACGTCAGGGGTAACAGTACCGACTTTCGGGTTAGGCATCAGACCGCGCGGGCCGAGCACTTGACCGAGCTGACCAACAACGCGCATTGCATCCGGGGAAGCAATAACGACGTCATAGTTCAGGTCGCCGCCTTTCATTTCGGCAGCCAGATCGTCCATACCTACGCGGTCAGCGCCGGCAGCCAGAGCGGCCTCAGCAGCCGGCCCCTGGGTGAACACGGCAACGCGAACGCTTTTGCCCGAACCATTTGGCAGCACGGTAGCACCGCGAACAACCTGGTCAGATTTACGCGGATCGACGCCCAGGTTTACCGAGATATCGACGGACTCAGAGAACTTAACTGCCGACAGCTCAGCCAGCAGCGCGGCCGCTTCAACGAAGTTGTAAGCCTTGCCAGCTTCAACTTTCTCAGCGATTGCCTTTTGACGCTTAGTCAACTTAGCCATTACACACCCTCCACGTTCAGGCCCATGCTGCGAGCGGAGCCAGCGATAGTACGCACGGCGGCGTCCATATCGGCGGCAGTCAGATCAGCCTGTTTGGTCTTGGCGATCTCTTCCAGCTGAGCACGAGTTACAGTGCCGACCTTGACGGTGTTCGGACGAGCCGAACCGCTGGTCAGGCCTGCAGCCTTCTTCAGCAGAACCGAAGCCGGGGTGCTTTTGGTTTCAAAGGTGAAGCTGCGGTCGCTGTATACAGTGATGATCACTGGAGTCGGCAGACCAGGTTCCATGCCCTGGGTACGGGCGTTGAACGCCTTGCAGAATTCCATGATATTCACACCGTGCTGACCCAGAGCCGGGCCAACGGGCGGGCTTGGGTTGGCCTGTGCAGCCTTTACTTGCAGCTTGATATAAGCCGTGATTTTCTTAGCCATTAGCTACTCCAATTACGGGTTCTAGCGCCTTACGGCTCCCCGGTTATTACCTGTTTATCCCAGTGACGACAAAACCCCGCAGCCTATGGCTGCGGGGTAAGGGATGCGTATGTCAGTTATGCCTTTTCGACTTGACTGAACTCCAGCTCGACCGGTGTCGAACGACCAAAAATGGTCACCGCCACCTGGATGCGGCTTTTTTCGTAATTCACTTCTTCAACCACACCGCTGAAATCGGCGAACGGACCGTCGGTCACGCGCACCATTTCACCTGGCTCGAACAAGGTCTTGGGCTTCGGCTTGTCGCCACTGTCAGCCACACGACGCAGAATCGCATCGGCTTCTTTTTCAGTGATCGGTGCCGGCTTATCAGCGGTACCGCCGATAAAGCCCATGACCCGCGGCGTATCCTTGATCAAGTGCCAAGTCGCCTCGTTCATCTCCATCTGCACCAGGACATAGCCCGGGAAGAACTTGCGCTCGCTCTTGCGCTTCTGACCATTTCGCATCTCGACCACTTCTTCAGTAGGCACGAGAATTTCGCCAAAGCCATCTTCCATTCCAGCGAGCTTCACACGCTCGATCAACGAGCGCATAACATGCTTCTCGTAACCCGAGTAAGCATGCACAACGTACCAACGCTTAGCCACGGGACACCTTTAACCGACAATCAACGAAATCAGCCAACCCAGCAGGGAATCAAGCCCCCACAACAGCAACGCCATCACCAAAACAACAGCCACGACAATCAGCGTGGTCTGCGTGGTTTCTTGACGGGTCGGCCAAACGACCTTACGAATCTCAACACGCGCTTCTTTTGCCAGAACGGAAAAGGCCTGGCCTTTTGCCGTTTGCAACGCAATAAATCCTGCAACAGCCGCAATGACCAGCAGGACCAGTACGCGATACAGGATAGGCTCGGCAGAGAAGTACTGATTACCAACCACACCCACGACCACAAGCGCAGCAACAGCCAGCCACTTGATCAGATCAAAGCGTGATTCTTTGGCTTCAGCCTTAGCATTCATTTACGAGAATCCTGTTAAAAGACGCGCCAGATTCATAAGAGAAAATGGCAGGTCAGGAGGGAATCGAACCCCCAACCTACGGTTTTGGAGACCGTCGCTCTGCCAATTGAGCTACTGACCTAAAACAAAATCAGGCCGACCATTATGCCGGCCTGACGGGGACAGATCAATCGATTACTCGATGATCTTGGCTACGACACCCGCACCGACGGTACGACCGCCTTCACGAATGGCGAAACGCAGACCTTCTTCCATTGCAATGGTCTTGATCAGGGTAACGGTCATTTGCACGTTATCACCCGGCATTACCATCTCAACGCCTTCAGGCAGTTCGCAGTTACCGGTTACGTCGGTAGTGCGGAAGTAGAACTGAGGACGGTAGCCTTTGAAGAACGGCGTATGACGACCACCTTCCTCCTTGCCCAGCACGTACACTTCTGCAGTGAACTTGGTGTGCGGCTTGACCGAACCCGGCTTGACCAGAACCTGGCCACGCTCTACGTCGTCACGCTTGGTGCCGCGCAGCAGAACGCCGCAGTTCTCGCCAGCACGACCTTCGTCGAGCAGCTTGCGGAACATCTCGACACCGGTACAGGTGGTCTTGGTGGTATCACGCAGACCAACGATCTCGATTTCTTCCTGGATCTTGACGATACCGCGCTCGATACGGCCAGTTACCACAGTGCCACGACCGGAGATCGAGAATACGTCTTCGATCGGCATCAGGAACGGTTTGTCGATGGCACGAACCGGCTCAGGGATGTAGCTGTCCAGAGTCTCAACCAACTTCTTGACGGCAGTGGTGCCCATCTCGTTGTCGTCTTGACCGTTCAGCGCCATCAGAGCGGAACCGATGATGATCGGCGTGTCGTCGCCCGGGAAATCGTAGGTACTGAGCAGGTCACGCACTTCCATTTCCACCAACTCCAGCAGCTCGGCGTCGTCAACCATGTCAGCCTTGTTCAGGAAGACCACGATGTACGGAACACCTACCTGACGGGACAGCAGGATGTGCTCACGGGTTTGCGGCATCGGACCATCAGCGGCCGAGCAAACCAGGATAGCGCCATCCATCTGCGCAGCACCGGTGATCATGTTTTTTACGTAGTCAGCGTGACCTGGGCAGTCAACGTGCGCGTAGTGACGCACGGACGAATCGTATTCAACGTGAGCGGTGTTGATGGTGATACCACGAGCTTTTTCTTCTGGGGCGCTGTCGATCTTGTCGAAGTCAACCTTGGCCGAACCGAATACTTCGGAGCAGACACGGGTCAGAGCAGCGGTCAGAGTGGTTTTACCGTGGTCAACGTGACCGATAGTGCCAACGTTGACGTGCGGCTTGTTACGCTCAAACTTTTCTTTAGCCATTTTGACTGCCTCCCAGAGAAGAATTGACTCAGCATCACCGCCATAAAACAAAGGCAGATACTTGCATATCTGCCTTTATTAGATGGAGCTCATGAGCGGACTCGA
Source organism: Pseudomonas sp. EA_105y_Pfl2_R69 (assembly GCF_963970915.1). NCBI lineage: Bacteria > Pseudomonadati > Pseudomonadota > Gammaproteobacteria > Pseudomonadales > Pseudomonadaceae > Pseudomonas > Pseudomonas sp. EA_105y_Pfl2_R69. The sequence goes on along the minus strand of NZ_CAXAOO010000003.1, from coordinate 3,119 downwards.
ACCGCTGACCTCACCCTTACCAAGGGTGTGCTCTACCAACTGAGCTACATGAGCCAAACACATCGCAAAAACAACAATGCTGGAGCGGGTAGCGGGAATCGAACCCGCATCATCAGCTTGGAAGGCTGAGGTTCTACCACTGAACTATACCCGCGGAGCCTGCAGCTCTCGCTAAATCTGGTGGAGGGAGAAGGATTCGAACCTTCGAAGTCGATGACGTCAGATTTACAGTCTGATCCCTTTGGCCACTCGGGAATCCCTCCAAACGGGGCGGCATTCTCATTCGATGCCGACCTACTGTCAAGCAATTTCTCATTAAAAAACCTGAGGTTAGCTACATTGACAGCAACTTCGCAGATCACTTGTTAGCGCCACCCTGCGAAGCGGGCGCCATTCTATGCAATCTAGCGAGGGCTTGCAATCCCCTCGCACGGCATTAATTGATGCTGTAAGCCTTTGAAGTCAAAAGCCAAACGCTCCAGTAGCGAATCATCGGCCAGACGGCGGCTTTCCGGGGCTATGCGCACCCAGAAACTGCGGTGGGCACGGGTCAATTCCCTCAGCAAGGGCTCATATCCGGCATCACGCAACCGCTGCATCACACTCTCCGCCGAATCGCTGCGCGGAAAAATTCCGAGCGAAATACCATTGGATAAGTCGCCCTGGGTAATGATGTAGCTATCGATCTTGCGCGCCTGCAACTCCCGCAACTGGCGCAACGAAGCCTGGCGCGAGGCCAGCGGCGGCAGATACACCCAGTAATCGACACCCGCCGCGGCATCCATCGACTGCACCCGCGAGCGAATATCCAGACTCAGCAGGCGCTGCTCGACTGCCGCCGCATCATCAACCTGCTCAAAACTGCCGAGAAACAGACAGACAGCCTCAATAGGCTCCTCGGACACGCCCTGCCGTCGCGATGGGGCCGTCGACTCGCTCAATAGGCGTATATCGCTCTTGGCCTGCGAAGCCAGCTGCAGAGGTGCAATTTCAGTGACCCGCAATGGGGCCTGCTGCTGATGCCAGACGTAATAGAAAAGATTCAACACCACCAACCACAAAAACATCCAGCGCATGCATGACCTCAACGTAATGGACAGGCAATCGCCAAACCTACAAACACCAGATCCGGCACCACCCTTGCGCGCGGAAGCATAGCCGTCACCTGGGATGCATCCCCCCCGGTGAGGAAGACCTCAAAGGATTCCCCCAGCAACTCGGCCGCCAGAGACAACTGACCGTGCACAAACCCCTGAAGCATCAGGGAGCAGCCGCGCTCGACCGCCTCCGCAGTTGAGCGGCCTGGCAGCCGACTCCCGAGCGCTTGCGTAGCCTCGGTATCGGCATAGCGCGTCCTGCGCGTGTGAGTGCGCAACTGGCTACGCATCAATGGCATACCCGGGCAGATAAAGCCCCCCAGGTGCTGCCCATCGGCGGCAACAAAATCGGCAGTAACCGCGGTCCCCAGATCCAGCACCAGACAAGCCGCCCGAGACAACCGATAAGCGGCCACCAGCGCCAGCCAGCGGTCCAGACCAAGGCGCTCATACTGCTCGTAGCCGTTGCGCACCCCCGCCAACTCTAAAGCCGGGCGCGCGCAATGGCATTGAATGGCAAAGGCCTGCTCCAAAGAGCGGACCAAACGCGCCGTTTCCTCATCGCTGCGCACACTGACCAGACGACAGACAAGAAGTGTAACGGACATGCCCTGGACAGCCTGTAACAGCTCCTCATCCGAACCAACTACACCGCCAGCCGCTGCAAGCGAATAATCACGATTCAGCAGACGCCACTTAATCAGGGTATTCCCGCAGTCGAGCTCAAGAATCATCGCGTAACCTCATGCTGAGCTCCCCACCGCTAAAGCTGCGCTCCCGCCCATCGACAAGCAGGCGCACCGCCCCAGAATGATCGACACCCAACACAACCCCTGTCACAGGCTCACCACCGGCCGTCAGCATAACCGCGCGCCCCTGCCAGAGGTGACAGTCCTGCCACTCGCCCTGCAGCGCCGAAAACCCATGCTGCAGCTGAACATCCAGGTAGCGGGAGAGGTGACGGTTGAGCCCGACCACCAACTCATTGCGATTAATCACACGCCCCAACTCGGCGCGCATTGAGGTCCAAGGCTGATCTATCGCAGCCAAAGCGGCTGAGAGCATGTTTACATTAAGGCCTATACCGATAACCACATGGCAGACATCGGCCGGGTCACCCGACAACTCCAGGAGAACACCCGCCAGCTTGCGATCGCCAACCAGCACATCATTCGGCCACTTCAACCCCGCTTCAACAACCCCCGCCTCGCGAATGACCTGAAGCAAGGCCAACCCCACCGCCAGGCTCAGCCCCTCGAGTTGACGCATACCACCCTCAACCCGGAGCACCAAGCTGTAATACAGGTTTTCGCCAAACGGACTGGCCCAACTGCGGCCGCGCCGGCCACGCCCACTGGTCTGGCGCTCCGCCAGCACGACAAATGGCAGAGACTGCGCCTGCCCAATCCGCCGCAATGCCTCCGCATTGGTCGAATCGACACTTGGCAGCACCGTAACCGGCCACGCAGAGCCCGCTGCGTTAGCCTCGATCCAGGTGCCATCCAATAACTGCAAAGGGCTTTCCAGGCGATAGCCGCGACCACGCACCGTATGAATCGGCAGAGAGAGCTCGGCCTGGAGAGATTGCAACTGTTTCCATACAGCCGAGCGGCTAATCCCCAGCGACGCGCCCAGCGCCTCCCCGGAGTGAAACTGCCCATCTTGAAGAAGCTTTAACAATGGAAGCATGCCATTCCCACCAAGCGATCAGGCACGCATGATAACGGCGGGCCGATAAGTTGCCTATCAAAGGTATATGACGCCGAGCGAGAAATCCGAACCAAGCAGCACCTGGCTGCACCCCATAAACCGCAACCTGCCTGAGTGGCTCTCTGCGGTTACAGCACCCTTAACTGCTGACGGCTGGTCCTCGCGGAATTACACAGGCAACCGCGTGCGGCGCGCTTTATTTTCTCGCGGCCAAAGTAAAACCCCCGACCAGTTTCCTGATCGGGGGTTTTGGTATAGGTGCTTGACGATGACCTACTCTCACATGGGGAAACCCCACACTACCATCGGCGA
>NZ_CAXAOO010000002.1:0-735091 GCF_963970915.1 Pseudomonas sp. EA_105y_Pfl2_R69 | reverse complement strand
CTGCGCGAACTACAGAATGGCCAGGGCGGTAAAGCCCACAACAGGCCGGATATACGAATGCAACCGCGCTGACGACAGGTGCAAAAGAAAAGCTTTGCCCACTACTTGTGGGGAGAGTCCATATACAGTTGTTAGGCATTACATGTACGCTGCTTTGATAAGCTCAACAATAGCGTTTGCTTCCGCTTCGGAAAGATAAATTTTGCCTGCCCCGTGGCTAAGTATGACTTCGCCTTCATGTTTATAAAAACCTTCAGCGGGGCTGCTGTCGTAGTTTTTTACGTACTTCATTGCGGTTTCTTTCGGGATTCCAATTGTCCAGCCTGCAACGATCCATACTCCGAGATTGTCGGCGGAAGCCAAAACTTGGTTAATGTTGCGTTCGAAAGAAATTTGACGACTCATAAATTTTCATGTGCCTTTTATAGTGTTGGTTTTGTGCGTGGATTTCGATTTTTTTTAAGCGGTATTACGCTCCGGCGCTAAATGTAATTTTGCTATCTTCGCGCTTGAATATTTCAAGAGCGAATGGTTGACCGAGTTTGTAGCAATCAAGGAGTGTATAGTCTTTTCCGGCAACTCCGCCTGCTTGAATAAATGAATTTTCGACGGTTTTCGCCATTACCATAAGCAGGTCTTCTAATGCGGTCATGTCTACGTTTTCGTAGTCTCTAATTAACTTGGTCATGGACTTTTCCTTGTGAGGTTACGGGGTTTGTGATTTTGCCTAACGTTAAATAGACACCAAATGGTGTGATAACGCTTTTACGGGCGTGGTGGATAACATTCCTTGTCCTTTCTGGCGGGCCTCTAGACTGGGCCTTGCAGCGGATGAGTGATCCCAAAAGGGAGTTATGCACCAAGACCGGAAAGCCTCGGTTACTCGGCCAGGTTCACCTGAGTCGAGACTGAGTTGAGGTTTGTTATATCGGTTTTTATCGCAGCAGTCACCGCCAAAGTGGCAAAAGGATGGCAGGTCTTTGAGCGCGCCTGCCCGTGCTGGAAACCGCTTTGCGGTTTGCCGCCCTACGCTGAGTACGCAGGTTTGGCTGCGGGCTTTGGGATCGGCTATATACCGGCTATGTGTTGCAGGATTGCATGACTTCCACCGGCGGCTGGGGCGTGATTGTCAGACGCTAAGTAGAGGAGGGGCAGGCCTTCACGTTGTAAAGAGAGAAGACAACGATGTTCCAACCACCTATGCAATCCCTAGCGCAAATGCTCCATCGCCCAAACCGCTGCCTCGACTCGCGAGCGCAGGCCGAGTTTGTGCAGCAGGTTTTTTACGTGAACCTTGACTGTGCCTTCGGTGATGCCGAGTTTGTGGCCGATAACCTTGTTGCTATGGCCGGCGGCGATGGTTTTCAGTACCTGGCGTTCACGGTCGGTGAGGTCGACCTGCGAGCTGGTGTGGGGCGAGCGCAGCGCCTGGGCGAGGATGCGGGTGAGGGTAGGGCTGACCACCAGGTTGCCTTGCAGGGCATCGCGAATCGACTGGATCAGCAGCTCCGGCTCCATGTCCTTGAGCAGGTAGCCGTCGGCATCCAGGCGCATGGCATCGCGAATATCGTCCTCGGAGTCGGACACGGTAAAGATCAGGATCTTGCCGGCAAAATTCAGCTCGCGTAGGCGCTTCAATGTCTGCAGGCCGTTCATCTGCGGCATGTTGTTGTCCAGCAGGATCAGCTCGGGCTGTAGCTGCTCGACCAGCTCCAGGGCCTCTTGGCCATGCCCGGCTTCGCCGATGACTTCCAGGTCAGCTTCGAGTTCGAGCAGCTGACGCATGCCGCGGCGCATCATCGGGTGGTCATCGACAAGCAGGATGCTGTGGCGAATCGGCGAGTTCATGCAACGCTACCTTCTTCTTGCCGCCCGAGAAATTCGGGGCGGAACTGCAAATGGATACGGGTGCCCGTGGGCAGCCGGGGTTCGATATCGAGTTGGCCATGCAGGCTGCGCGCACGCTCCTGCATGATGGTCAGGCCGTGGTGCTGACGCGGATCGAAGCCAGGAACCAGGCCGCAACCATCGTCCTCGACCGACAGCTCGACCTGTTCGCCGACCTGGCGCAGGTGCAGCCAGGCGTGTTTGGCCTGGGCATGCCGGGCGCAATTGGACAGCGCCTCGCGGGCGATCTGCAACAGATGGATCTGCTCGCTGGCCGAGAGCTGGAAGGCCAGGCGGTCGATCTGCAGCTCGGCGCTGAAGTCGCCACGTTTGGCGAATTCCTCCAGGGTGTCCTTGAGTTCCTGGTCGAGGCCGCCGTCCTGGATCTGCAGGCGGAAGGTGGTCAGCAGCTCGCGCAGCTGCCGGTAGGCGGTATTCAGGCCGTCGCGCAGTTCGTCGCTGACCGTCTCCAGGGTTTGCGCGCTTTCGCCGCGGCGGATCAGGGTCTGCAGGCGGCTGACTTGCAGCTTCATATAGGACAATGCCTGGGCCAGCGAGTCGTGCAGCTCGCGGGCGATGATGGTGCGCTCATCCAGCAGCAACAGGCGGTGTTCCTGCTCGCGCTGGCGCTTGAGCGACAGTGCCGTGCCGACCTGGTTGGCCAGGGCCTGGATCAACGCGGTTTCCCAGGTCTGCGGCTTGTGGCCGTCGCGGAAGTAGGCTTTCAGTTCGCCCAGGCTAATGCCCTGGTTGCTGATGACGAAGGTGGCCTGGTCGGGGTTGTTTTTGCGTTCGCAGGTGTCGCAATCGATGCGTGCGCAGATTTCCCGGGTTTCGCTGCCATGCAGGGCCAGCAAATGCTCGGCGGGGGCCTGGATATTGTCCTCCAGACACAGGGTCAGACGCAGGCCGGGCAGGCGCTGCTGGAAACGGTTGATCAGCTCGTCGAGGCGCTCGGCGTTGGCCTGGCGGGTGGCCAGGCTGCGGCTGCTCTGGTAGAGCAGTTCCAGCGCCGCATTGGTCTGCGCCAGGGTCTGGGTCTTCTGCGCCACCCGGCTTTCCAGGGTGCGGTGCGATTCCTCGATGGTCTCGGCCATGGCGTTGAAGCTCTCGGCCATCTGCCCCAGCTCGTCATCCGAGCGGAACTCGACCCGCGCGCCATGATCGCCGTTGCGAAAGCGTTCGGCGGCCCGCACCAGCTCCTGCAGTGGACTGATCACGTTGAGCTGCAGTTCGTACATGCCCACCAGCAGGATGATCACGGTAATCAGCAGGGCCGCGCCCTGGATGCTCTGTTGCCAGCCCTGTCGGCGCTCGCTCTGTTTCTGCAGGAGCATGACGAAATGCTCCAGTTGGGCGACGAAGCTTTCGCTGTGCTGCTGGAAGGCGCGCTTGTCGCCGCGATCAAGGGCCGGACGCAGCTGTTCCTGCCACAGCCGATGGATATCGCGGTAAGCGACGGGCAGTGGGGCGTTTGAGTGGCCGCTGATGTGCTGTTGCAGGCTGCCGTCCAGGCGCTGCTGCAGGTCGTCGCGCAGCACGGCGATGTCTTGCGGCGGTGCCGCGGCCTCCAGTTGCCAATTCAGGCGGTAGGTGGCCATGCGCAGCGAGCCGGCGGTATTGATCGCTGCGGCATCGTCCTCGCTGAACCAGGCGATCAGCCCGGCGCTGAGCGAGCTGCCGAGCGCCAATATGGCGATCAGGGTCACTGCCAAACCGGCTCTGACCGGCAGTGAACTGCGCATCCATCTCAACATCGCACTGACTACCTCTAAAGAACCCAGACGGCCAGCGGGGATGCCGGCACGGATTTGTATTGTTGGTAACTATCTGTTTTAAAAGGATTTTTATCAATAAAACCGGGCTACCACTTAAGAGGTAGGCGGGGCCAAGGCAGGCCAAAACCGCTCTGAGTTAATTGACCCAGGTCAAGTGAATCGCCCCCTTGCCTATCTAGTGTGCCGCCATGGTTAAGCGATTGAGGGGGTCCGCTATGGCAAGTCAGAGAACACAACAGGGTCTGGTTCTGGGCATGAGCACCCTGGCGTTCACCATCTGCTTCATGGTCTGGATGATGTTCGCCGTACTCGGCGTTCCGATCAAGGAGTTACTGCAACTCAACGATACCCAGTTCGGTTTGCTGGCCGCCACGCCGGTGCTCACCGGGTCCTTGGTGCGTCTGCCGCTGGGCATGCTCACCGACAGGTTCGGCGGGCGCATCGTGTTCTTCCTGCTGATGCTGGTCTGCGTGCTGCCGATCTACATGATCAGCCTGGCCACCGAGTACTGGCACTTCCTGGTCCTGGGCCTGTTCGTTGGCCTGGCCGGGGGCTCCTTCTCGGTCGGTATCGCCTATGTCGCCAAGTGGTTCGAAAAGCACAACCAGGGCTTCGCCATGGGCATCTTCGGTGCCGGTAACGCCGGTGCCGCGCTGACCAAGTTCGTCGCGCCGGCGATCATCGCCGCGGCCAGCTGGCAGATGGTGCCCAAGGTCTACTCCTTGATCATGTTTATCACCGCGCTGCTGTTCTGGTTCTGCACCTACGAGAACAAGGGCCACCGGGTGCGCAGCAACGTGTCTCTGGCCGATCAGCTGCGCAGCCTGAAAGACCCCAAGGTGATGCGCTACTGCCAGTACTACTCGATCGTCTTCGGCGGCTATGTGGCCCTGGCCCTGTGGATGACCAAGTACTACGTCGAGGAATACGGCTTCAACCTGCAGAGCGCTGCCTTGTTGGCTGCCTGCTTCTCCCTGCCGGGCGGCATCCTGCGCGCCATGGGTGGCTGGATGTCGGACAAGTGGGGCGCGCAGAGCGTGACCTGGTGGGTGATGTGGGTGAGCTGGGTGTGCCTGTTCCTGCTGTCCTACCCGCAGACCGAACTGATCGTGCAGACCGTCAACGGCCCGCAGACCTACAGCATTGGCCTCAATGCCTGGGCCTTCACCGCGCTGCTGTTCGTCGTCGGCATCGCCTTCGCCTTCGGCAAGGCCTCGGTGTTCAAGTACATCTCCGACGACTACCCGGAAAACATGGGTGCCATTTCCGGCATCGTCGGCCTGGCCGGCGGCCTCGGCGGCTTCATCCTGCCAATCATGTTCGGTGCCCTGGTCGACCTGACCGGCGTGCGCTCCTCCAGTTTCATGCTGATGTACGGCGTGGTCTGGGTCTCCCTGATCTGGATGTACTTCAGCGAAGTTCGCAAAACTCCCGTTATGGGCCTGGCCTCCGAAAAGGCCACGGTTCCTGCTTTCCTGCCGCTTGAAGGAGAATGAGCATGTCCGCAACCAAGAATCCCCCGGTCATCGGGCTGCCCAGCCAGGGACCGGTTATTCATGACTGGCGGCCGGAAGACCCGCACTTCTGGGGCAGCATCGGCAAGCGGATCGCCACCCGCAACCTGTGGATCTCGATCCCGGCGCTGCTGCTGGCCTTCGCCGTGTGGATGGTCTGGAGCGCGGTGACCGTGCGCCTGAACAGCATCGGCTTCACCTTCAGCAACGACCAGCTGTTCTGGCTGGCGGCGCTGCCCGGTTTGTCCGGTGCCACCCTGCGGATTTTCTACTCCTTTATGGTGCCGATCTTCGGTGGCCGTAGATGGACCGCCCTGAGCACCGCCTCGCTGCTGCTGCCGGCACTGTGGATGGGCTTTGCGGTGCAGGACACCAGTACCACCTACAGCGTGTTCGTGATCATCGCGCTGCTGTGTGGCTTCGGCGGCGGCAACTTCGCTTCGAGCATGGCCAATATCAGCTTCTTCTATCCCAAGTCGCAGCAGGGCACCGCTCTGGGCCTGAATGCCGGCCTGGGCAACCTCGGCGTCTCGGTAATGCAGTTCAGCGTGCCGCTGGTGATCGGCGTCGGCCTGTTCGGCGCGGTCGGCGGCCAGGCCCAGGAGCTCGGCGAAGGTAGCCAGTTGTGGCTGCAGAACGCCGGCTTTATCTGGGTGCCGTTCATCCTCGCGGTGGCCGTGGCGGCCTGGTTCGGCATGCACGACCTGACCAGCGCCAAGGCGTCCTTCAGCGAACAGGCGGTGATCTTCAAGCGCAAGCACAACTGGTTGATGTGCTGGCTGTACCTGGCCACCTTCGGCTCCTTTATCGGCTTCGCCGCCGGCTTCCCGATGCTGATCAAGACCCAGTTTCCTGGCGTCGATCCGCTGCAGTTCGCCTTCCTCGGCCCCTTGGTCGGTGCCCTGGTGCGCCCGCTGGGTGGCTGGCTGGCCGACAAGCTGGGTGGCGCGCGCGTGACCCTGTGGAACTTCGTGCTGATGATCGCGGCGGTGTTCGGCGTGCTGGCCTTTATTCCGGTAGCCGGCACCGCGGGCAACTTCTACGGCTTCCTGGCCATGTTCATGTTGCTGTTCGTCACCACCGGCATCGGCAACGGCTCCACCTTCCGCATGATTCCGGTGATCTTCCGCACCCTGCACGAGCGCAGCAGCGCCGGCCAGTCGGCGGCAATCAAGGAGCAGGCGATCAAGAACGCCGGCAAAGAAGCGGCCGCGGTGCTCGGCTTCAGTTCTGCGGTGGCGGCCTACGGTGCCTTCTTCATTCCCAAGTCCTTCGGCACCTCGATGGCGCTGACCGGCGGCCCGCAGATGGCCCTGTATGTATTCATCGGCTTCTACGTCAGCTGCATCCTGCTGACCTGGTGGTGGTACTCGCGCAAAGGCGCGGAAATCCCCTGCTAACGGAGCCCTTATCCGGCGCTGCGCGTCAGCGCCGGATTGCTGACAAATCGAATTATTGCGTGTGCGGGACGCAGATCCCGCGGCAAGCCTGAGAGGAAAAAGAGATGAGTCATCTACTCGACCAATTGCGTTTCTTCAACCGTAAGCAGGGTGAGTTCGCCGATGGTCATGGCGAAACCCGCATCGAGTCCCGCGATTGGGAGAACGTCTACCGTTCGCGCTGGCAGTACGACAAGATCGTGCGTTCCACCCACGGGGTGAACTGCACCGGCTCCTGCTCGTGGAAGATCTATGTGAAGAACGGCCTGATTACCTGGGAAACCCAGCAGACCGACTACCCGCGTACCCGCAACGACCTGCCCAACCACGAGCCACGCGGCTGCCCGCGCGGTGCCAGCTACAGCTGGTACATCTACAGCGCCAACCGCCTTAAATACCCCAAGGTCCGTAAACCCCTTCTCAAACTCTGGCGCGAAGCGCGGGCCACCATGGCTCCGGTACAGGCTTGGGCGAGCATAGTCACGGACCCGGTCAAGGCCGAGTCCTACAAGAGCAAGCGCGGCATGGGCGGCTTTATCCGTTCCAGCTGGGACGAGGTCAACGAGATCATCGCCGCGGCCAACGTCTATACCGTCAAGGAGCATGGCCCGGATCGCGTGGTCGGCTTCTCGCCGATCCCGGCGATGTCGATGGTCAGCTACGCCGCCGGTAGCCGTTACCTGTCGCTGATCGGTGGTGTGTGCCTGAGCTTCTACGACTGGTACTGCGACCTGCCACCGTCCTCGCCACAGGTGTGGGGCGAGCAGACCGACGTGCCGGAATCGGCCGACTGGTACAACTCCAACTACATCATCGCCTGGGGCTCCAACGTGCCGCAGACGCGCACGCCGGACGCGCACTTCTTCACCGAAGTGCGCTACAAGGGCACCAAGACCGTGTCCATCACCCCGGACTACTCCGAGGTGGCCAAGCTGACCGACCTCTGGCTGAACCCCAAGCAAGGCACCGATGCGGCGCTGGCCCAGGCGTTCAACCACGTCATCTTCAAAGAATTCCACCTCGACAAGCCGAGCGCCTACTTCACCGATTACGTGCGTCGCTACACCGACTTCCCGGTTCTGGTGCTGCTCAAGGATCACGTCGGTGCCGCGCCTGAGCTGAACGGCTACCAGCCGGACCGTTTCCTGCGTGCCGCCGACCTCGCCGACAACCTTGGCCAGGAAAACAACCCCGAGTGGAAAACCATCGCCCTGGACAGCGAAACCAATCAGCTGGTTTCGCCGCTGGGTTCGATCGGCTACCGCTGGGGCGAGAAGGGCAAGTGGAATATCGAAGCCCGCGAAGGCGGTGAGGGCCGCGAGGTCAAGCTGCAACTGAGCCTGATCGGTGAAGAAGTCGCCGAAGTCGCCTTCCCGTATTTCGGTGGCCAGACCCACGAGCACTTCCAACATGTCGCCGGCGAAGCCGTGCAACTGCGTCGCGTACCGGTACGCAGCATTACTTTGGCCGACGGCAGCCAGGCCAAGGTCGCCACCGTGTTCGACCTGTCGGCAGCCAACCTGGCCATCGACCGCGGCCTGGGTGGCGGCAACGTCGCCAAGGACTACGACGACGCCAGCGTACCGGGCACTCCGGCCTGGCAGGAGCTGATCACCGGCGTCAGCCGCGAGAAGGCGATCCAGATCGCCCGCGAGTTCGCCGACAACGCCGACAAGACCAAGGGTCGCTCGATGATCATCGTCGGTGCGGCGATGAACCACTGGTACCACATGGACATGAACTACCGTGGCCTCATCAACATGTTGATGATGTGCGGTTGCGTCGGCCAAACCGGTGGCGGCTGGGCCCACTACGTCGGCCAGGAAAAACTGCGTCCGCAGTGCGGCTGGCTGCCCCTGGCCTTCGGCCTGGACTGGAGCCGTCCGCCACGGCAGATGAACGGCACCAGCTTCTTCTACGCCCACAGCTCGCAGTGGCGCCACGAGAAGATGAGCATGCACGAAGTGCTCTCGCCGCTGGCCGACAAGTCGCAGTTCCCCGAGCACGCGCTGGACTACAACATCCGCGCCGAACGCGCCGGCTGGTTGCCGAGCGCCCCGCAGATGAACCGCAACCCGCTGCAGATCACCCGTGACGCCAAGGCCGCCGGCATGTCGCCAGTGGATTACGTGCTCAAGTCGCTGCAGGACGACTCCCTGCGCTTTTCCTGCGAGCAGCCGGACAACCCGGCCAACTTCCCGCGCAACATGTTTATCTGGCGTTCCAACCTGCTGGGCAGCTCGGGCAAGGGCCACGAGTACATGCTCAAGTACCTGCTCGGCACCAAAAACGGCGTGATGAACGAAGACCTCGGTAAGCGCGGCGGCTTCAAGCCGAACGACGTCGAGTGGGTGGACGAAGGCGCGATCGGCAAGCTCGATCTGGTCACCACCCTGGACTTCCGCATGTCTTCCACCTGCGTCTACTCGGACATAGTGCTGCCGACGGCGACCTGGTACGAGAAGGACGACATGAACACCTCGGACATGCACCCCTTTATCCACCCGCTGTCCGCGGCCATCGATCCGGCCTGGGAATCGCGTTCCGACTGGGAAATCTACAAGGGCATCGCCAAGGCCTTCTCCGCGATGTCGGTCGGCCAACTCGGTGTCGAGCAGGACCTGGTGACCATTCCGATGCAGCACGACAGCGTCGGCGAACTGGCCCAGCCGTTCGGCGGTATCGACTGGAAAACCGCAGGCGAGGCACCGGTGCCGGGCAAGAACTGCCCGAACATGACCGTGGTCGAGCGCGACTACCCGAACGTCTACAAGAAGTTCAGCTCCCTTGGCCCATTGCTCGACAAGCTGGGCAACGGCGGCAAGGGCATCAACTGGAACACCGAGCATGAGGTCGAGTTCCTCGGCGAACTCAACCACAAAGTGCGCGCCGAAGGCGTCAGCCAGGGCCGGCCACAGATCGAGTCGGCCATCGATGCCTGCGAGGTGATTCTCACCCTGGCACCGGAAACCAACGGTCACGTGGCGCTCAAGGCCTGGGCGGCGCTGTCCGAGTTCACCGGGTTGGATCACAGCCACCTGGCGATCAACAAGGCGCACGAGGCGATTCGCTTCCGCGATATCCAGGCGCAGCCGCGCAAGATCATCTCCAGCCCGACCTGGTCCGGCCTCGAAGACGAGAAGGTCAGCTACAACGCCGGCTACACCAACGTTCACGAGTTCATCCCATGGCGCACCATCACCGGCCGCCAGCAGTTCTACCAGGATCACCCGTGGATGCAGGCCTTCGGCGAACAGATGATGAGCTACCGGCCGCCGATCAACACCCGCACCATTGATTACGTCAAAGGCAAGCGGCCCAACGGCAACACCGAGATCGTCCTCAACTGGATCACCCCGCACCAGAAGTGGGGCATCCACAGCACCTACTCGGACAACCTGATCATGCTCACCCTGAGCCGTGGCGGGCCGATCATCTGGCTCTCGGAAACCGACGCCAAGCGTGCCGGCATCGAGGACAACGACTGGGTCGAGTGCTTCAACGCCAACGGTGCCCTGACTGCCCGCGCGGTGGTCAGCCAGCGGGTCAAGGACGGCATGGTGATGATGTACCACGCCCAGGAACGCATCGTGAACGTGCCCGGCAGCGAGACCACCAAGACTCGCGGCGGCCACCACAACTCGGTGACCCGCGTGGTGCTCAAGCCCACCCATATGATCGGTGGCTACGCCCAGCAGGCTTACGGCTTCAACTATTACGGCACGGTCGGTTGCAACCGCGACGAGTTCGTCGTGGTGCGCAAGATGGACAGAGTCGACTGGCTTGACGGCACAGACGACGAAGCCCTGCCACAACCCTTGCCACAAGACATTTGAGGATTGATGCCATGAAAATTCGTTCACAAGTCGGCATGGTCCTCAACCTGGACAAGTGCATCGGTTGCCACACCTGCTCGATCACCTGCAAAAACGTCTGGACCAGCCGCGAAGGCATGGAATACGCCTGGTTCAACAACGTCGAAACCAAGCCTGGGATCGGCTACCCCAAGGAATGGGAAAACCAGGACAAGTGGAAGGGCGGCTGGATCCGCAACAAGGACGGCTCGATCAACCCGAAGATCGGCGGCAAGTTCCGCGTGTTGGCGAACATCTTCGCCAACCCGGACCTGCCAAGCATCGACGACTACTACGAGCCGTTCGATTTCGACTATCAGCATCTGCACACCGCGCCGCTAGGCGAACACCAGCCGACCGCACGGCCGCGCTCGGTGATTTCCGGCAAGCGCATGCAGAAGATCGAGTGGGGCCCGAACTGGGAAGAAATTCTCGGCACCGAGTTCGCCAAGCGCCGCAAGGACCAGAACTTCGACCAGATCCAGGCCGACATTTATGGCGAGTATGAAAATACTTTCATGATGTACCTGCCGCGTCTGTGCGAACACTGCCTCAACCCGACCTGCGCGGCATCCTGCCCGAGCGGGGCGATCTACAAGCGCGAAGAGGACGGCATCGTCCTGATCGACCAGGAAAAGTGCCGCGGCTGGCGCATGTGCATCAGCGGCTGCCCGTACAAGAAGATCTACTTCAACTGGAAGAGTGGTAAATCCGAGAAGTGCATCTTCTGCTACCCGCGCATCGAGGCCGGCATGCCGACCGTGTGTTCGGAAACCTGCGTCGGTCGCATCCGCTACCTCGGCGTACTGCTGTACGACGCCGACCGCATCCACGAAGTGGCCAGCACGCCGAACGAGCAGGACCTCTACCACAAGCAACTGGAGATGTTCCTCGACCCGTTCGACCCGAAAGTCATCGCCCAGGCCCTGGCCGACGGCGTGCCGATGTCGGTGATCGACGCCGCGCAGAAGTCGCCGGTGTACAAGCTGGCGGTGGACTGGAAGCTGGCCCTGCCGCTGCACCCGGAATACCGCACGCTGCCGATGGTTTGGTACGTGCCGCCACTGTCGCCGATCCAGAACGCCGCGACCGCCGGCACCGTGGGCATGAACGGGGTGATCCCGGATGTCGACAGCCTGCGTATCCCGCTGCGTTACCTGGCCAATCTGCTCACCGCCGGCGATGTGCGCCCGGTCAAGTTGGCCCTCAAGCGTCTGCTGGCGATGCGCGCCTACAAGCGCTCCGAGCAGGTCGATGGCGTGCAGGATCTGCAGGTGCTGGCCGATGTAGGCCTGAGCGTGGCCCAGGTCGAAGACATGTACCGCTACCTGGCCATCGCCAACTACGAAGACCGTTTCGTCATCCCCAGCGCACACCGTGAGGAGGCGACCAGCGATGCCTTCGCCGAGCGTTCCGGTTGTGGCTTCAGCTTCGGCAGCGGTTGCAGCGGCAGCTCGGACACCAACATGTTCGGCGCGAAGAAGGCCAACCAACGCGACATCCTTAAAACCGTGCAGTTGTGGGAGGACTGAGCATGCAAATTCTTAAAGTGATTTCACTGCTGCTGGATTACCCGACCGAGCAGTTGCTGGAAGGCCGGGCCGAGCTGGCCCAGGCCATCGATGCCGCGCGCGAGATCAGCCCGCAGCAACGCAGCGCGCTGCAGGAGTTGCTGGCGCTGATCGGCGATAACGACCTGATGGATGGCCAGGAACACTACGGCGCGTTGTTCGGCCGTGGTCGTTCGCTGTCGCTGCTGCTGTTCGAGCATGTGCATGGCGAGTCCCGCGACCGCGGCCAGGCCATGGTCGACATGATGGCGCAGTACGAAGCCGCCGGTTTCGCCATCGGCATCAAGGAACTGCCGGACTACATCCCGCTGTACCTGGAATTCCTCTCCACCCGCGAGGATCTGGAGGCCCGCGAGGGCCTGGCCGATGTCGGTCATCTGCTGGCCCTGTTGGCAACCCGTCTGGATGAGCGTGAAAGCGCTTACGCCAGCTGCTTCCGCGCGCTGCTGCAGATTGCCGGGGTGGAGCCGCAACAGGCCATGGCCGAGATCCGCGAACAGGTCGCCGCCGAGGTTCGCGACGACTCGCTCGAAGCCCTCGACAAGATCTGGGAAGAGGAGGCCGTGGATTTCCTCCAGGCCGAGCAGCAGGACCGTTGCCCAAGCCAGACGACGATGCCGGGCAAGGCCCGCGAAGAAGTGCCGGTGCCGCTGCACTGGGTGGATTTCAATCAGGATGGGTTGGCCACCGAGCTGCCCCAGGAGGTGCGCAATGTCTAACATCAATCTGTTGGCCTTCGGGGTCTATCCCTACATCGCCCTGGCCATCTGCATTATCGGCAGCTGGGCGCGTTTCGACCTGTCGCAGTACAGCTGGAAGGCCGGCTCGAGCCAGATATTCGCCCGTTCTGCGGCCGAGCAACGCTATATGCGCATCGCCAGCAACCTGTTCCACGTCGGCGTGCTGTTTGTCCTGGCCGGTCACTTCGTCGGCCTGTTGATGCCCGAGGCGCTCTACCACTCGGTGATCAGCACGCAGAACAAGCAGTTGCTGGCGATGGTTTCCGGTGGCTTCTTCGGCATGCTCTGCCTGATCGGCCTGCTGATGCTGCTCAAGCGTCGTCTCGGCGACCCGCGGGTACGGGCCAGCTCCAGCACCTCGGACATTCTGGTGTTGGTGGTGCTGCTGGCGCAGCTGGTCCTCGGCCTGCTGACCATCGTTGTTTCGACCAGCCATATGGATGGTTCGGTGATGGTGATGCTGGCCAACTGGGCGCAGTACACCGTGACCCTGCAGCCCGTGGCCGCTGCCGCCTCCATCGCGCCGGTGGGTCTGGTTTACAAACTGCACGTGTTCCTCGGCCTGAGCCTGTTCGTGCTGTTCCCCTTCACCCGTCTGGTGCACATCGTCAGCGCACCGGTGTGGTACCTGGGCCGGCGCTACCAGATCGTCCGCCAGAAGGCTGTACGCCCGGTAGCCGCACGGCCACCGAAAGCGCGCCAGTTCGAAGAGCCGGTTCGTGAAGCGCAAGGACAAACGGCACCCGCTTTCGCCTTGAAGGCCAAGGATGCCTGAGCCCTTGCCCTGGCAGGCGCAAACGCGCAGGCCGGGGCGCGGCAGGTAGCCAAATAATCAATTAACGAGGTAACGATCATGGGATGTGGATGCGGTGGTGGTAATGCGGGGCAGGGTGGTTGCGGTGGGCAAAAGCAGCCCGTCGAACATTCGGCAGATGCACCCGTGGTGCAGCAACAGGCACCCGAATCGCGGCCCTCGGCCGACGAGCCGGAAGCCGAGCTGGAAAACGTAGAAACCGAGCAAGCGAAATAGTCGCAACAAAGAAGCACACGAGCGGATGCCGAACACAGCAGCCGCTCCACGAATCGAGGAACAGGTCATGGCATGTGGATGTGGTGGTAGCAATGCGGGGCAGGGCGGTTGTGGCGATGTCAAAGCGCCGCCCGCAATGCTCGAAACTGAACTGGCCCATGAACTGGCAGCCCCTGCCGTGAACGCGGTGGTTGAGCAGCAAGCGGCGGCAGATGCCGAACCGCTGCTGATCGCCAGCAGCGAGCAGGAGTGGCCGCGCATTCGGGTCAACGGCGTGACCATCGCCCCTGAAGCCATGGCCCAGGAGCTGCAATATCACCCGGCTGAAAGCCGCGAGGAGGCATTGTTCCTCGCTGCTCAGGCACTGGTGATCCGTGAGCTGTTGCAGCAGCGCATCAATGAGCTGGGCCTGAGCGTGACGCCCGCACCCGGGCAGAGCGAAGAAGAAGCCGCGACTGCGCTGCTGATTGAGCGCGAAGTGATGCTGCCCGAGTGCGACGAGGAAAGTTGCCAGCGCTACTACCAGCACAACAGCGCCCGCTATGCCACCGCGCCGCTGTTGGCAGCGCGGCATATCCTGCTCGAGTGCGCGCCGGAGGATGCCGAGGCCCGTAGCCTGGCGAAAGACAAGGCGGACAGCCTGCTGGCCTTGCTGCAGGAAGATGCCGGGCGTTTCGCCGAACTGGCGCAAGCTCATTCGGCCTGCCCGTCCAAGGCCCAGGCCGGTTCTTTGGGGCAGATCAGCAAGGGCCAGACCGTGCCCGAGTTCGAACGGCAGCTGTTCAAACTGCCGGCCGGGCTGGCCAGCCAACCGATCGAAAGCCGCTACGGCTGGCATGTGGTCAGCATCGACCAACGTCTGGAAGGCAAGCTGCTGCCCTACGAAATAGTCGCCGACTCGATTCGCGCGTTGCTGGAACAAGGCGTATGGCAAAAAGCCGTGGCCCAGTACCTGCAAACCCTGATCGGCGCGGCGGATATCGTCGGTATTCAACTGCAGGGTGCCGATTCGCCGCTGCTGCAATAGCAACAGTCGCGAATGGGTAGGGTGGATAAGGCCTTTTTCATCCACCATCGCTGTGGCCCGCGTGCGGGAGGGGCTTTAGCCGCGATGGTTGTTCCCAGTGGGTAGGGTGGATAACGCTGTTTTCATCCACCAGCGCGATGGCTGGATACCCTACAAAATTGCAGACCTAACACTGGATGCGAACAGCAACAAGCAGCAGGCATAGGAGGACGGATGGACACACAACTGCAGGATGGCTTCGGCCGCACTATCGATTACCTGCGCATGTCGGTCACCGACCGCTGTGATTTCCGCTGTGTCTATTGCATGGCCGAAGACATGACCTTCCTGCCGCGCCAGCAGGTGCTCGGCCTGGAAGAACTCTACCGCCTGGCGGCGTTGTTCGTCGGCCTCGGCGTGAAGAAGATTCGCCTGACCGGCGGCGAACCCCTGGTGCGCAGCGGCATCGTCGACCTGTGCCAGCGCGTCGCCGCCTTGCCCGGCCTGCGCGAGCTGGTGATGACCAGCAACGGCTCGCAACTGGTAAAACTGGCCAAGCCGCTGGCCGATGCCGGGGTCAAACGTCTGAATATCAGCCTCGACAGCCTCGACCCGGGAAAATTTCGCGGCATCACCCGTACCGGTAGCCTGCGCCAGGTGCTGGACGGCATCGAAGCGGCGCGTGATGCCGGCTTCGAGCGAATCAAACTCAACGCGGTGGTGATGAAAGGGCGCAACTTCGATGAAGTGCTGCGCCTGGTCGACTACGCCATCGCACGTCAGCTGGATATCAGCTTTATCGAAGAAATGCCCCTGGGCGATGTCGGCCGTTCGCGCGGCGAGTCCTATTGCTCCAGCGAGGAAGTACGCACCCTGATCGCCAGCCAGCATGAGCTGATCGACAGCGCCGAACACAGCGGCGGCCCGGCCCGTTATATCCGCCTCAAGGATCATGCCGATACCCGCATCGGCTTTATCTCACCGAATTCGCACAACTTCTGCAGCACCTGCAATCGCGTGCGCCTGACCGTGGAAGGCCGCCTGCTGTTGTGCCTCGGCCACGAGAACTCCATCGACCTGCGTGCCCTGGTGCGCCGCTACCCGCTGGACGATCAGCCGATCATCGAGGCGGTGCAGCAGGCCCTGCAACGCAAGCCACTGCGCCATGAATTCAGCGCCGATGGCGAGGTGAAGATCCTGCGCTTTATGAATGCCAGCGGCGGTTAAAACATGCCGATGCCGGGCACCGCTGAATGGCGGGTCGTCCCCCTTATACCCTCCCTTTTGGCCGCGCTGAGCGGCCTTTTTTTGCTTATATCGCCGCTGAAGACGAAACCCGTAGGGTGCGCCGTGCGCACCAACCGACCACTAGCAGCGCGTCGGCACAACAGCCTGTAAGCGCTCTGCAGCCGGGCACTATGGTTCACAACCAGCGGCGAACTGTGGATTTATAGCGGTCGAATTCAGCACCAAAGAGTTCCGCAAGCGCACGTTCCTCCGCGGCGATCTGCAAGCGGTTCATATAGAGGATAAACCCCAGTACCCCAACCAGCGCCCAGGGCGATGCCAGAAACACCGCCCAGGCAGCGAGAAACAGGGCAAAGCCCAGGTACATCGGGTTGCGCGAAACCCGATAGATGCCCGAACTCACCAGCGCTGATGCGCTTTCCGGCTTCAGCGGATTGACCGTGGTTCTGGCCCGGCGGAACGACAGCACACCGGCCAGGCAGAAGAACACGCCCAGCACCAGCAAGGTCGCCGTGGTGACCAGGCGCAGCGTGTCGCTCACTGCAACCTTCGGCAGCACAGCGGCAAGGGCCCACATACAAAGCGCGAACAGCGTCGCGACCAGTGGTGGCGGAATCCGCTTTTCTAGTGTTGGCATGGATGCTGTCCTTGAACTGGGCTGGGCTGCAGGGTAGGGCGGGCCGGCAGGTTCAGTAAAGCGTCGATCAGTGCCCTACGACACCCCGCACAAAATTTCGGACACGACGGTATGGCTTTGCAGGCTATGCCGTGCGCACCGTTTGCCTGTAGTACCCGGTGCGCGCGGCGCACCCTACGGGTTAGGTGTCCGGCTGAGCTACGGGGGTTGCTGCCAACGCTGAAGCTGGCCGGCTCGGAGCGTTCCGTGGATCTTGATCGAGATCAAGCTCGGCTGGCGGTTTATCGGGTAACTTTCACTGCATATTGTGGTTTCAGATAAATAAATATCTATATGTAGTGTTAGGAGGCGACATGCTCAGCCCGGTTAAAGCCCTTCATCCTCAGCAGTTGTGCAAGCGCGATGGCAGCATCGCGGCGTTCGATCTCGGCAAGATTCGTCAGGCGATCATTGCGGCGGGCGAGGCCAGTGGCGAGTTCGACGAGGCGCTGGCGGGGGAGTTGGCCGAAGCTGTGCTGCTGCGCCTGCTGGACTTGCCCAGTATCGATGTCGAGCAGGTGCAGGATCGCGTCGAGCGGGTGTTGATGGAGGCCGGTTTCTACCAGACCGCGCGCGCCTATATCGTTTACCGCGAGCGCCACGGCCGCTTGCGCCGCGACCGCAAGGCGCTGGTGGATGTGGCGGCGTCGATGAACGAATACCTGTCGCGCGAGGACTGGCGGGTACGGGCCAACGCCAACCAGGGCTATTCCCTTGGCGGCCTGATTCTTAACGTATCGGGCAAGGTCACCGCCAATTACTGGCTGGACGAGGTGTACAGCGAGGCCATCGGCCAGGCGCACCGCGAGGCCGATCTGCATGTCCATGACCTGGACATGCTCGCCGGCTACTGCGCTGGCTGGTCGCTACGCAGCTTGCTCAACGAGGGTTTCAACGGCATTCCCGGGCGGGTCGAGGCGGGGCCGCCCAAGCACCTGTCCAGCGCCCTGGGGCAGATGGTCAACTTCCTCGGTACGCTGCAGAACGAGTGGGCCGGCGCTCAGGCCTTCAGCTCCTTCGACACCTACCTGGCCCCCTATGTGCGCAAGGACAACCTGGGTTTTGCCGAGGTGCGCCAGGCGATTCAGGAATTTATCTACAACCTCAATGTGCCGTCGCGCTGGGGCACCCAGACGCCGTTCACCAACCTGACCTTCGACTGGGTGTGCCCGGAAGACCTGCGCGAGCAGATCCCCTATATCGGCGGGGTGGAGATGCCCTTCGCCTACGGCGATCTGCAGGCCGAGATGGAGCTGATCAACCGCGCCTATATCGAGGTGATGCAGGCCGGCGACGCCATGGGCCGAGTCTTCACCTTCCCGATCCCGACCTACAACATCACCCATGACTTTCCCTGGGACAGCGAGAACGCCGACCGCCTGTTCGAGATGACCGCGCGCTACGGCCTGCCGTACTTCCAGAACTTCCTCAACTCGGACATGCAGCCCAACCAGGTGCGTTCGATGTGCTGCCGCCTGCAACTGGACGTGCGCGAACTGCTCAAGCGCGGTGGCGGCCTGTTCGGTTCGGCCGAGCAGACCGGTTCGCTGGGGGTGGTGACGATCAACTGCGCGCGCCTCGGCTACCTCTATAAAGGCGACACCCAGGGCCTGCTCAAGCGCCTCGACCAGTTGATGGAGCTGGCGATGGAGAGCCTGGAGGTCAAGCGCAAGGTGATCCAGCACCATATGGACGCCGGCCTCTACCCCTATACCAAGCGTTACCTGGGCACCCTGCGCAATCACTTCTCGACCATCGGCCTGAATGGCCTGCACGAGATGCTGCGCAACTTCAGCGGCGACGAGGAGGGCATGCATACGCCCAAGGGCCGCCAGTTCGCCCTGCTGCTGCTCGACCATGTGCGGGCCACCCTGGTGCGTTTCCAGGAGGAAACCGGGCAGATGTACAACCTCGAGGCCACGCCGGCCGAGGGCACCACCTACCGCTTCGCCAAGGAAGACCGCAAGCGCTACCCGGACATTCTCCAGGCCGGCACCTTTGATGCACCGTACTACACCAATTCCTCGCAATTGCCGGTGGGCTTCACCGATGACCCCTTCGAGGCGCTGGAACTGCAGGACGAGCTGCAATGCAAATACACCGGCGGCACCGTGCTGCACCTGTATATGGCCGAGCGGATTTCCTCGACCGAGGCCTGCAAGCAACTGGTGCGCAATGCCCTGGGGCGTTTCCGCCTGCCGTACCTGACGATTACCCCTACTTTTTCCATCTGTCCGGTACACGGCTACCTGGATGGCGAACACGAGTTCTGCCCGAAATGCGACGAGGTGCTGCTGCACAAGCAGCAAAGCTGCGCCGAGAAGGCCGGCGGCTGATCGCGGCTGAAGCCCCTCCCACAAAGCGTGGCGCAGGCCTGAATGTTTCCGTTTCCCCACAGCAAGGAGCGACACCATGCAAAACACTCAGCAACTCCCCGAAGCCCAACGCCAACGCTGCGAAGTCTGGACCCGGGTGATGGGCTATCACCGCCCGGTCACCGCCTTCAACCCGGGCAAGCAGTCCGAGCACCTCGAACGTCAGCACTTCACCGAAGCGGCGGCGCGAGTACGCGCTGCGTGAGCAGAGCGCTACGGGTCGGGGGCATGGTGCCCCTGACCACCCTCGACTACCCCGGGCTGCTGGCCTGCGTGCTGTTCTGCCAGGGCTGCGCCTGGCGCTGTCGTTACTGTCACAACCCGGACCTGATCGGCGCTCGCGGCGAGCAGGAAATCCCCTGGGCGCAGGTTCTGGAGTTTCTCCGCCGGCGTCAGGGTTTGTTGCAGGCGGTGGTGTTCAGCGGCGGTGAAGCGACCCTGCAAGGCGGCCTGGTGCCGGCGATGGACGAGGCGCGTGCGTTGGGTTATCGCATAGGCCTGCACAGCGCCGGAATCAAACCCTGGGCCTTCGCCTGGGCATTGAAAGCGGTGGACTGGGTCGGTTTCGATATCAAGGCGCTGGCCGAAGATGCCGAGCTGATCACCGGCGTCAGCGGCAGCGGCAAGGCCAACTGGCGCAGCCTGGAACACCTGCTGACCAGCGGCGTGGACTACGAATGCCGCACCACCGTGCATTGGCACCTGCTGGATGTGGACAAGCTCTGGCGCATCGGCCAGCGCCTGCACGCCTTCGGCGTCGAACGCTTCGCCGTGCAGCTGGTGCGCAGCGCGCGCATGCTCGACCCGGAGCTGCCCATGAGCGCGACGCCGAACGAGGCGGGCGAGTTGTGGCAGCGCCTGGAACAGCTGTTTCCCCATTTCGAGTTGCGCGATCACTGATTGCAACGCCGACATTCCCCTCGTTAGCCGCCGAACGGGACGGGACTGTGCGCGAGAATTGACTCTCGTCAGGTGTGCCATCGGAGGGGGGCCGTACAATCGCGACATTATTGCCAGCTATAGCGGCTGGCAGCGCGGGCACCCCGCCAGCCGCAGTTGCGGTCATCCTGTTTATGCCTCCCTCATCCGGCGCTTTGCGCCACCTTCTCCCGGAGGGAGAAGGGCAACAGGAGGTCGTCGCTACGCGACTTTCACTATTAGAGGTGGTCGAACATGGCCCAATCGCTGAGTTTTGATCGCGCCCTGGTCGAGAAATACGATCGTCCGGGGCCGCGCTATACGTCCTATCCGACGGCACCGCAGTTCCACCAGGCCTTCGCCATGGACGACTACCAGAGCGCCGCCCAGGCCAGCAACCAGGCCATCGCGCCCAAGCCGCTGTCGCTGTATATCCATATCCCGTTCTGCCAGAGCCTCTGTTACTACTGCGCCTGCAACAAGATCATCACCCAGAAGACCCATCGCGCGGTCGAGTACCTGGATTACCTCAAGCGCGAGATCGCCATGCAGGCGGCGCTGTTCGACGGCACGCGCAAGCTGACCCAGCTGCATTTCGGCGGCGGCACGCCGACCTACCTGACCGGCGAGCAACTGGCCGACCTGATGGACTGCCTGCACCAGGCGTTCGACATGGACGACAGCGACGAGCACGAGTTTTCCATCGAGGTCGACCCGCGCACCATCAGCCCCGAGCGTATTCATGAACTGCGTGCGCAGGGCTTCAATCGCCTGAGTTTCGGCGTGCAGGACTTCGATGCGGATGTGCAGGCGGCGGTCAACCGGGTGCAGAGCGAGGAGCAGGTCTACGCCCTGGTCGCCGCGGCGCGCGAAGCGCAGTTCAAGTCGGTCAGCGTCGACCTGATCTACGGCCTGCCGCTGCAGACCGTGGCCAGCTTTGACGTCACCCTGAGCAAGATCATCGCCCTGCGTCCGGACCGCATCGCCGCCTACAGCTACGCGCACCTGCCGGAACTGGTGAGGGCGCAGCGCTTGATCCGCCGCGAGGACATGCCGCCACCTGAGCGCAAGCTGGAATTGTTGGAACTGACCATCGAGCGCCTTACCGCCGCCGGCTATGTGTATATCGGCATGGACCATTTCGCCCTGCCGGACGACGAGCTGGCATTGGCGCGCGCCAACGGCACGCTGCAGCGCAACTTTCAGGGTTATTCCACCCATGCCGATTGCGACCTGATCGGCCTCGGCGTGTCCTCGATCGGCAAGGTCGGCGACAGTTACAGCCAGAGCGTCAAGGAACTCTCGCAGTATTACGCGCGCATCGACCAGGGGCTGCTGCCGGTGCATCGCGGCTACCGCCTGAACGCCGACGATATGCTGCGCCGCGAGGTGATCAGCGACCTGATGTGCCACGGCCGCATCGACTTCGCCCGGATCGAGGCGCGTCACGGTATCGACTTCAAGGACTACTTCGCCGATGCCCTGACCGCGCTCGACGAGCATGTGACCGATCGCCTGGTGCAAATCCACGACGACGCGTTGCTGCTGTTGCCGCAAGGGCACCTGATGATGCGCAGCGTGGCCATGGCCTTCGATGCCTATCTTGGCAAGGCGCAGAAGGGCAACTTCTCGCGCACGGTGTAAATGCGGTTGTAGGAGCCGGGGGGACGCCTAGTCATTGCTGGCGATCTTGCGATCTTGGCAGAACAAAAAGCATCGCCAGCAAGCTGGCTCCTACAGTTTGCTGCGCGACAGCGCTCCATCGAAGACGGCGGGAAATCTCCTACCAATACCGGCTCACTAGGAATCTGCAATGAGCTATTCACTCCTGCATACCTTGCACCTGCTCGGTGCTATCGCCTTTATCGGCACGCTGTTCTTCGAGGTGATCATCCTCGCCAAGGTCAAGCCGCAGCTCGCTCCCGGCGCGCTGGTCGAGTTGGAACAGGCGCTCGGCAAACGCACGCGCACGGTGCTGCACTGGGTGGTGCTACTGGTCTACGGTGCCGGCTTCGGCCTGGCCTGGCAGCACCGCCAGGCCCTGAGTGATCCCTTCGCCAGCAGCTTCGCCACCTTGCTCAGCCTGAAGATCGTCCTGGCCGTCAGCCTATTTCTCAGTTTCGGCCTGGTCGCCATGCTGCTGCGCTCGGGACGCATGACCCCGAGCCTGTACCGCAAGCTGCACTGGGCCGTGCTGGCGCAGATGCTCGGCATCGTCCTGCTGGCCAAGGGCATGTTCTATATCCAGTGGTAGCGGGATCGCGGCCAGGGCCGCTGCTACAAAATGCATACGGTTGGGTAGATCCTATGTTTATTCGCAAGGCTGCGACCTCGTAGGGTGGATGACGCTTTACCCATCCACCAACCGCGATGGTGGATGAAAACGGCGTCAGCTACGCGCCCCGATCCACCCTACATAGCCACCGTAGCCCGGATGAAATCCGGGGCAGCGATAGCAGCCATAAAACCGCTGCCGGATTGCATCCGGGCTACAAAAGCCCTAACAGCTTTCCCGCCTGCGGTAATGATTTCGATCAAGCTTGCGCGCCTGCTGAGCGGCTGTGATGGGCAGCGATTCAGGCGGGCGAGTATCCTGGGTTTTGCCCAGATGGCGGCCTACCGTAGTGCCTCAACCCGATGATCGATACGAGGTTCGCCATGCACTTTGCCTATAGCCCCCGCACCGAAGCACTGCGTCTGCAGCTGCGCAATTTCATGGACGCCCATATAGTGCCGCGCATCGGCGAATGGCATGCGGCGGTGGCGGCCGGGCAGTTTCCAGTGCCCTTTATGGCCGATCTCAAGGCCCTGGCGCGCAGCGAGGGGTTGTGGAACCTGTTCCTCCCGGCGCTGGGCGCGGACGAACCAGGCACGGCCTTGAGCAACCTGGAATACGCCCCGCTGGCGGAGATCATGGGTCGTGTGCATTGGGCCTCCGAGGTGTTCAACTGCAACGCACCGGACACCGGCAATATGGAGCTGCTGCACCTGTTCGCTACCCCCGAGCAACGCGTGCGCTGGTTGCTGCCGTTGCTCGACGGCGAGATCCGCTCGGCCTTCGCCATGACCGAGCCGGATGTGCCTTCATCGGACGCCAGCAACATCCAGACCCTGATCCGCCGCGATGGCGACGACTATGTGATCAACGGGCGCAAGTGGTTTATCACCAATGCCTCGCACCCCGACTGCAAGCTGCTGATCGTCATGGGCAAGACCGACCCGGACGCCGACGCCCATCGCCAGCAGAGCATGATTCTGGTGCCATTCGACACGCCCGGCGTCGAGCTGCTGCGCAATATCCCGGTGATGAACCATATCGCCCCGGAAGGCCATAGCGAACTGCTGCTGCGCGATGTGCGGGTGCCGGTTAGCAATCTGCTGGGCGAGGAGGGCGCGGGTTTCATGATGGCCCAGGCGCGCCTCGGCCCGGGACGGATTCACCACTGCATGCGTTCGATCGGCATGGCCGAGCTGGCCCTGGAGCTGATGGTCGAGCGCTGTCAGGAGCGCAAGGCCTTCGGCAAGTACCTGCACCAGTACGCCAATATCGGCGACTGGATCGCCGAGTCGCGCATCGAAATCGAACAGGCGCGGCTGCTGGTGCTGAAGACCGCCTGGATGATCGACGAAGTCGGGGCCAAGGCCGCGCGCAAGGAGATCGCCATGATCAAGGCCTTGGTGCCAGGCATGCACACCCGCGTGGTCGACCGCGCCATGCAGGTCTACGGTGCAATGGGCCTGACCCCGGACACGCCGCTGGCCGATATGTGGACCACCGGCCGCGCCCTGCGCTTCGCCGACGGCCCGGACCAGGTGCATCTGCGCAGCATCGCCCGTTTGGAGCTTAAAGCCAGTGAAGCCACGCGCGGTGCGACTGCCGCGTATTTGACGCCGTACGGGGTTTGACCGGAGTTGTCGGGTGTCATTCAAGAGCATTGTGATATCGCTGGACCCGATGCCCTGATGCGTTAGCCCGGCCGGCCGCCATGGTGGGTTACGCCATCATTGAAAGTGCAATGCAATGGATGACCGCGGCAGGTGCCCAACCCACCGGACCTGCGGGTGGTCAGCCCCGCCCCGGAGCGCATCAGCGGCGGTTTGTCGCAACTTGATTGTGGTCAAGGGCAGGGCGAGGAAGCCTCCCTACCATGGCCGCACAATCCTGTTGCATAAGCCGAACCGCCAATGACCAGCCACCTGCCGATTACCTCCCACTTGCCGTGTTCATGGGTAGTGCGGCTGTTGATCCTGCTGGGGCTGCTGTTCGCTGCCATGCCCGGCGTGCAGGCCAAGCCTTACGGAGAGATCGAACAGCAACGCATCGACTTGTTCTTCCCCGACGCCGATGCGCCGTCCGAGCCGCAAGGCGAATTCAATGTGCGCACCCTGTCCAGCGGCGACGAGGTGCTCGGCTATGTGTTCCAGAGCCTGGATGTGGTCGATATTCCGGCCTATTCCGGCAAACCGATCAATATGCAGGTGATCCTCGACACCGCCGGCGTGATTCAGGACGCCTATGTGCTCGAACACCATGAGCCGATCCTGCTGATTGGCATCCCCGAAGCCAAGCTGCATGCCTTCAACGCCAAGTACAAAGGCATCAAGGTCAACCAGCGGGTGGTAGTCGGTCGCTCCGGCGACCCGGACGCGGTGACCGTCGATGCGGTGACCGGTGCCACAGTAACGGTGATGGTGGTCAACGAGGTGGTGATGCGCGCCGCGCACAAGGTGGCGGTGTCGCTCGGTCTGGTCGAGGAGGCTGCCGGCCTGGCGCAGAAGCCCGCCACCGTGCGTATGGATAACTACCAGAGCGCCGATTGGCCGCAGCTCACCGGCAACGGTGCCATCCGCCGCCTGCACCTGACCCGTGGCCAGATCGACGAAGCCTTCAAAGGCACCGAAGCGCAAGGGGTGGACGTTGCCGCACCCGAGCAAGTCGACGAGACCTTTATCGATCTCTATACCGCGCACCTGAATGCGCCGACCATCGGCCGCAATCTGCTCGGCGACAACCAGTACCGTTTCCTGATGGAGCAGCTCAAGCCCGGCGAGCAGGCGATTGCCGTACTGGGCAGCGGCGAGTATTCGTTCAAGGGTTCGGGCTACGTACGCGGCGGCATTTTCGACCGGGTGCAGCTGCGCCAGTTCGGCGAAACCATCAGCTTCCATGACCGTGATTTCGAACGTCTGAGCGATGTCTATGCCGAGGGCATGCCGGACTTCAAGGAGATGGCGATCTTTATCGTGCGCGAGCCGTCGGGCTTCGATCCGGGCTCGCCATGGTCCCTGGAACTGCTGGTGAAGCGCCAGACCGGCCCGATCAGTGGCATCTTCAGCAGCTTCGAGCTGCCCTATCAGATGCCCGAGGAATACCTCGAACGGCCGCTGCCGACCGCTGCCGAGCTGGCCGCGATCGAAGAGGCCAACCGGCCGTTATGGTTGAGCATCTGGTACCAGAAGAGCTTTCAGATCGGCGTGATTCTGGTCGCCTTGCTGCTGCTCACGGTGATCCTGTTCCTGCAGGACAAGTTCACCCAGCGCCCGCAATTCCTGCATTGGCTGCGTCGCGGCTACCTGATCTTCACCGTGGTATTTATCGGTTGGTACGCCCTGGGTCAGCTGTCGGTGGTCAACGTGCTGACCTTCGTTCACGCCCTGGTGCAGGACTTCCGCTGGGAGCTGTTTCTCACCGACCCGGTGATCTTCATTCTCTGGACCTTCACCGCCGCCAGCATTCTGCTCTGGGGCCGCGGCGTGTTCTGCGGCTGGCTGTGCCCGTTCGGCGCACTGCAGGAGCTGATCAACGAGGCGGCACGCAAGCTCAAGGTGCCGCAGTACGAACTGCCCTTCGCCGTGCATGAGCGACTGTGGGCGATCAAGTACATCATTCTCTTGCTGCTGTTCGGCCTGTCCCTGGAGTCGCTGTCCAGCGCCGAGCGCTTCGCCGAGGTGGAACCGTTCAAGACCGCCATCACCCTCAAGTTCGATCGCCAATGGTGGTTCGTGCTCTACGCGGTGTTGCTCCTGGTGATCAATATCTTCACCCGCAAGGTTTACTGCCGTTACATCTGCCCGCTGGGCGCGGCGTTGGCCATTCCGAGCAAGTTTCGCCTGTTCGACTGGCTCAAGCGCCGTAAGGAATGCGGCAACCCCTGCCAGCTGTGCGCCAAGGAATGCGAGATCCAGGCGATCCACCCGGACGGCCATATCAATGCCAACGAGTGCCATTACTGCCTCGATTGCCAGATGACCTATCACAACGACGACAAGTGCCCGCCGCTGATTCTGAAGAAAAAGAAACGCGGCAAGCCGGTGCCGTCGCGGCCCGATTCGAAAACCCCCGATTTGATCCCGGTAGTACAAGTGGTCGTCCCCTGAGCGCGCCTTTCGGCAACCAGGGTACGGCCTGCTCGACCGTCAGTTTTATCCAGTCAAGGAGCAGAACCCGTGAACGATAAAGAGTCGAAAAACAACACCCCGAAAGGCGCAGCCGAAGAGCTGGAAAAGCCCGGCTTGAGTCGCCGCGGATTTCTCGGCGCATCGGCCATCACCGGTGCGGCAGTGGCTGCTACGGCGCTTGGCGGTACTGTGATGACCCGCGAATCCTGGGCCGCTGCGGTCAGCGAGTCGAAGGCGAAGATTCATGTCGGCCCAGGCGAGCTGGACGATTACTACGGTTTCTGGAGCGGTGGCCACCAGGGCGAAGTGCGCGTAGTGGGTGTGCCTTCGATGCGCGAACTGATGCGCATCCCGGTGTTCAACGTCGACTCGGCCACCGGCTGGGGCCTGACCAACGAAAGCAAGCACATCATGGGTGACAGCGCCAAGTTCCAGAACGGCGATTGTCACCACCCGCACATCTCCATGACCGACGGCAAATACGACGGCAAGTACCTGTTTATCAACGACAAGGCCAATAGCCGGGTCGCGCGTATCCGTCTGGATATCATGAAGTGCGACAAGATGATCACCGTGCCCAACGTCCAGGCCATCCACGGCCTGCGTCTGCAGAAGGTGCCGTACACCAAATATGTGTTCGCCAACGCCGAGTTCGTTATTCCGCACCCCAACGATGGCAGCACCTACGATCTGCAGGACAAGAACAGCTACACCATGTTCAACGCCATCGACGCCGAGACCATGGAAATGGCCTTCCAGGTCATAGTCGACGGCAACCTGGACAACACCGACGCCGACTATACCGGTAAGTACGCCGCCTCCACCTGCTACAACTCGGAGAAGGCCTACGACCTGGGCGGCATGATGCGCAACGAGCGCGATTGGGTGGTGGTGTTCAACATCGAACGTATCGAAGCGGCGATCAAGGCCGGCAAGTTCACCACCCTCGGCGACTCCAAGACGCCGGTGGTCGACGGCCGCGAAGGCTCGCAGCTGACCCGTTACATCCCGGTGCCGAAGAACCCGCACGGCTGCAACACCTCGTCCGACGGCAAGTACTTCATCGCCAACGGCAAGCTGTCGCCGACCGTGTCGATGATCGAAATCGCCAGGCTCGACGATCTGTTCGACGACAAGCTCAAGGACCCGCGCGATGCCATCGCCGCCGAACCAGAGCTGGGTCTGGGCCCGCTGCACACCACCTTCGACGGTCGCGGCAACGCCTACACCACGCTGTTTATCGACAGCCAGGTGGTCAAGTGGAACATGGCCGAGGCCGTGCGCGCCTACAAGGGCGAGAAGGTCAACTACATCAAGCAGAAGCTCGATGTGCACTACAACCCGGGGCACATTCACGCCTCGCTGTGCGAAACCAGCGAAGCCGA
The DNA here is from genome assembly GCF_963970915.1 of Pseudomonas sp. EA_105y_Pfl2_R69. Lineage (NCBI taxonomy): Bacteria > Pseudomonadati > Pseudomonadota > Gammaproteobacteria > Pseudomonadales > Pseudomonadaceae > Pseudomonas > Pseudomonas sp. EA_105y_Pfl2_R69. Next base: position 707,271 of record NZ_CAXAOO010000002.1, on the reverse strand, counting down.
CGGCAAGTGGCTGATCGCCCTGAGCAAGTTCTCCAAGGACCGCTTCCTGCCGACCGGCCCGCTGCACCCGGAAAACGATCAGCTGATCGATATCTCCGGCGACGAAATGAAGCTGGTGCACGACGGCCCGACGTTTGCCGAACCGCACGACTGCACCATGGCGCGCCGCGACCAGATCAAGACCCGCAAGATCTGGGACCGTAACGACCCATTCTTCGCCCCCACGGTCGAGCGGGCGAAGAAGGACGGCATCAACCTGGAGACCGACAACAAGGTCATCCGCGAGGGCACCAAGGTCCGCGTGTACATGACTTCGATGGCACCGTCCTACGGGCTGACCGAGTTCAACGTCAACCAGGGCGATGAAGTCACCGTGACCATCACCAACATCGACCAGATCGAGGACGTGTCCCACGGTTTTGTCATGGTCAACCACGGTGCGAGCATGGAAATCAGCCCGCAGCAGACCGCCTCCATCACCTTTATCGCCGACAAGCCGGGGCTGCATTGGTACTACTGCAGCTGGTTCTGCCACGCCCTGCATATGGAAATGGTCGGCCGCATGATGGTTAAGCCGGCGTGATGGCGTCGCTCCGTAAGGGGAACTAGCGGGGATCTTCACGGCGGATGCGGTCTGCTCCCCTCTACCTCCGGGAGAGGGGCTGGGGGTGAGGGGCTTTGTGAGGGTAATCAAGGCCGGCATTGTCGATGATCCGACCGATAACCCAACCCCTCACCCTAACCCTCTCCCCAGAGGGACGAGGGGACTGGTCGGAGTTAGCCGTGCGATCGCGCAACAGGTAACGGATACATATCCATTAACAAAAACCAGGTAACCGCAGTGCTCAGACCTCAGGCAATCGTTTCGCTTTACGCCGCTGCGCTGTCGCTGTTTATTTTCTGCGGCGCTGCCCAGGCGGCACCGCAACCCATTACCGCACTGCCGCTACAGGCGCAGGGCGACAATCGCTGGCGGCTGCCCGCCGGCGAGTATCAGGGCTCGTTCAGTATCGACCAGCCGATGCATATTCTTTGCGAACCCGGAGCCGTGTTGCAGGGGCAAGGGCAGGGCAACGGTCTGATCATCAGCGCGCCCGAGGTGACCGTCGAAGGCTGCACGCTGCTCGACTGGGGCCGCGATATGACCGCGATGAACGCCGCCATATTTATCCAGCCCAAGGCCAGCGGCACGCTGATCAAAAACAACCGCATGCAGGGTCCGGGTTTCGGCATCTGGGTCGACGGCACGGCGGATGTCAGCCTGATCGGCAACCGCATTCAGGGCGATGCCAGCATCCGCTCGCAGGATCGCGGCAACGGTATCCACCTGTACGGGGTGCGCGGTGCCAAGGTCATTGACAACCAGGTGCGCGATGCCCGCGACGGTATCTATATCGATACTTCGAACGGCAACCTGCTCGAAGGCAACACCCTGGAAGACCTGCGCTACGGCGTGCACTACATGTTCTCCAACGATAACCAGGTGCTCGGCAACACCACCCGCCGCACCCGCACCGGTTATGCGCTGATGCAGAGCCGCAAGCTGATGGTGATCGGCAATCGCTCCGAACAGGACGAGAACTACGGCATCCTGATGAACTACATCACCTATTCCACCATCCGCGACAACTTCGTCAGCGACGTGCGCAGCGGCTCGACCGGCGACAGCATGATCGCCGGTGCCGAAGGCAAGGCGCTGTTCATTTACAACTCGCTGTTCAACAGCATCGAGCACAACCACTTCGAACGCAGCGCCCTGGGCATTCACCTGACCGCCGGCTCCGAGGACAACCGCATCGTCGGTAACGCCTTCGTCGACAACCAGCAACAGGTCAAGTACGTCGCGGTGCGTACCCAGGAATGGTCAGTGGCGGGGCGCGGCAACTACTGGAGCGATTACCTCGGCTGGGACCGCGACGACGACGGCCTCGGCGATGTCGCCTACGAACCCAACGACAATGTCGACCGTCTGCTGTGGCTGTACCCGCAAGTGCGCCTGTTGATGAACAGCCCGGGCATCGAGTTGCTGCGCTGGGTGCAGCGCGCCTTTCCGGTGATGAAATCCCCTGGCGTGCAGGACAGCCACCCGCTGATGCAACTGCCGACCGCCGATCTGCTGCAAGCTAGCCAGGAGCCAACGCCATGAATGCCGTCGAAATCGAAGACGTCAGCCATCACTACGGCAGCATGACCGTACTGCACGACTTGAACCTGTGCCTGGGCGAGGGCGAAGTGCTCGGTCTGTTCGGTCACAACGGCGCTGGCAAGACCACCAGCATGAAACTGATTCTCGGCCTGCTGCAGGCCAGCAGCGGCCGGGTGCAGGTGCTCGGGCGCAGTCCGAACGACTCGCTGGTGCGCCGTCAGCTCGGCTATTTGCCGGAGAACGTGACCTTCTATGCGCAACTCAGTGGCCGCGAGACTCTGCGTCATTTCGCCCGCCTCAAAGGCGCGCCACTGAGCCAGGTGGACGAGTTGCTGGAGCAGGTCGGCCTGGCCGCGGCCATGGATCGACGGGTCAAGACCTACTCCAAGGGCATGCGCCAGCGTTTGGGCCTGGCCCAGGCACTGCTTGGCACGCCGCGCCTGTTATTGCTCGACGAGCCCACGGTCGGCCTCGATCCCATCGCCACCCAGGATCTTTACCAACTGCTCGACCGTCTGCGCCAGCAAGGCACCAGCATCATTCTCTGTTCCCATGTGTTGCCGGGGGTCGAGGCGCATATCAATCGCGCGGCGATCCTCGCCCATGGTCGTTTGCAGGCGGTCGGCAGCCTGGCCAGCCTGCGCGCGGATGCCGGCTTGCCCGCGTTGATCCGCGCCAGCGGTTTGCAGCACAGCGAAAAACTGCTGCAGCGCTGGCACGCCGACGGGCATAAGGCCCGCACCCTGGGTGCCGACGGCATCGAGGTGGTGGCGATCAACGGCCACAAGATTGAATTGCTACGCGAACTGCTTGGCGAGAGCGGTGCCCTGGACATAGACATTCATCAACCGTCGCTGGAAGACCTGTACCGCCACTATATGGATCACGCCCAGGCTAGGCAGGCAGAGGAGGGCGCGCGATGAACACGGTCTGGAATATCGCCCGCAAGGAACTTAGCGACGGCCTGCGCAACCGCTGGTTGCTCGCCATCAGCCTGTTGTTCGCAGTGCTGGCGGTGGGCATCGCCTGGCTCGGCGCGGCGGCGTCCGGGCAACTGGGCTTTACCTCTATTCCGGCAACCATCGCCAGTCTGGCCAGCCTGGCCACCTTTCTGGTGCCGCTGATCGCGCTGTTGCTGGCCTACGACGCCATCGTCGGCGAGGACGAGGGCGGCACTTTGATGTTGTTGCTGACTTACCCCCTGGGCCGCGGCCAGCTGCTGCTGGGCAAGTTCGTCGGCCATGGCCTGATTCTGGCGCTGGCCACCCTGATCGGCTTCGGCTGCGCCGCCTTGGCCATCGGCGTACTGGTCGAGGACGTCGAACTGGGCCTGCTGGCCTGGGCCTTCGGCCGCTTTATGTTGTCCTCGACCTTGCTTGGCTGGGTATTCCTGGCCATGGCCTATGTGCTGAGCAGCAAGGTCAGTGAAAAATCCAGCGCCGCCGGGCTGGCCCTGGGCCTGTGGTTCCTCTTCGTGCTGGTGTTCGACCTGGCTTTGCTGGCACTGCTGGTGCTGAGCGAAGGCAAGTTCAACCCGGATCTGCTGCCCTGGTTGCTGTTGCTCAACCCGGCCGACGTCTACCGGCTGATCAACCTGTCCGGCTTCGAGGGCAGCGGCAGCGCGGTCGGCGTGATGGCCCTGGGCGGCGACCTGCCGGTTGACGGTGGCTTGCTGTGGCTGTGCCTGCTGCTGTGGGTTGGCGCGCCGCTGTTGTTGGCCTATTGGCTGTTTCTGCGCCGGCCGACCTGATGTTTGCCTGCGCCGTGCTCCGGCGTCTGGCCTGGTGCGCACGGCGCATCCTACGGGACCTGTTTCGGATATGGAGAAAGCAACAATGAACAACCTGTCTATACGCACGGCGCGGACCCTGTTCGCAGTGCTGCTCGGTCTGCTGCTGGCGGCCTGCAACGAGCCTAAAGCCGTGCAGCAAGACCTTGCTCCGGTGGCCTTTCACAACGGCGACGAGTGCCATGTGTGCGGCATGATCATCACCGATTTCCCCGGGCCCAAGGGCCAGGCGCTGGATAAGTCCGGGGTGAAGAAATTCTGCTCCGCCGCCGAAATGCTCGGCTGGTGGCTGCAACCGGAAAACCGTGTCGGCGCTGTCAGGCTCTATGTGCACGACATGGGCCGTAGCGACTGGACCAAGCCCGACGACAGCCAGCTGATCGACGCCACCCAGGCGTTTTATGTGATCGGCCTCGGCGACAGCGGGTTGAAGGGTGCCATGGGCGCGGTGCTGGCCTCGTTCGCCGATGAGCAGGCGGCCGGCAAACTGGCCGCCATCCACGGTGCCCGGGTGTTACGCTTCGAGCAGATCGACCAGGACGTGCTGCAACAGGCCGCGGCCACGCAGCATATGGGCATGCACTGAGCACTTTCACCACTCACAAAAGAGGCAATCCCCATGGGTATCAGTATCTGGCAACTTCTGATCGTGCTGCTGATCGTGGTCATGCTGTTTGGCAGCAAACGCCTGCGCAGCCTGGGCTCGGACATTGGTGGCGCAATCGGCGGCTTTCGCAAATCGATGGGCCGCGACGATGCTCCGCAGCCGCCGGAGTCGAAGCAGCCGTAGCTCGCTACGCCGCCCAGACCTGATGCTTTGCGCTGGCCTGGCGCGCAAAGCTGATCGCGGTCAAGTCGTCCAGGCCCATGCTTCCTGTAAAAAGAACCTAACGGCTACCAATACCCTCGTGGCTGCGATGTCCCGGTTGGTGCTACCCAAACAGCTGCTTGCCGGGCGCTTGACGATCTTTTCAGGAGGCTGCAGTGAACATTATCGACCGGCGTACCGCCCTGAGTATTGCGCCCATCTGGCGACTGGCCTTTCGCCCGTTTTTCCTCGCCGGCAGCCTGTTCGCCTTATTTGCCATTGCCCTCTGGGTGCTGGCCTGGAGCGGCAATGGGCCTGACTGGCAACCCGTCGGTGGCTGGCTCGCCTGGCACCGCCACGAAATGCTGTTCGGCTTCGCCACCGCCATAGTGGCCGGCTTTCTGCTGACCGCGGTGCAGACCTGGACCGGTCAACCGGGCCTGAGCGGCACGCGCCTGATACTGCTCGCCAGTCTCTGGCTGGCGGCGCGCCTGGGGTGGTTATTCGGTTTGCCCCTGGTGCTGCTGATTCCGCTCGAGCTGGGCTTTCTGCTCGCGGTGGCCGGCCTGATGGCGCGCATGCTCTGGGTGGTGCGACAGAAGCGCAACTATCCGATCGTCGTGGTGCTGTGCCTGCTGGCTGCGGCCAATGCCTTGCTTCTGGTCGGCCTGGCTCAGGGCGACGATGAGCTGCAGCGGCGTGGCGTGTTGGCCGGGTTGTGGCTGATTGCGGCACTGATGGGCCTGATCGGCGGCCGAGTGATTCCCTTCTTCACCCAGCGCGGTCTGGGTCGCCTCGAGGCGGTAAAGCCCTGGATGTGGCTGGACATTGCCCTGCTGCTCGGCACCGCCCTGATCGCCGCACTCTACGCCAGCGGCCTGGCCCTGCAGGCACATGCTCTGCTGGCCGGGTTGTTCCTGGCGGTGGCGGCGGGGCATCTGCTGCGTCTGGCGCGCTGGTACGACAAGGGTATCTGGACGGTGCCACTGCTGTGGTCGCTGCACCTGGCGATGCTCTGGCTGGTGGTTGCCTGTATCGGTCTGGCGCTGTGGCATGCCGGCTTGCTGACGACGCCCAGCTCGGCCTTGCACGGTTTGACCATGGGGGCCATGAGTGGGCTGATTCTGGCCATGATCGCCCGCGTGACTCTGGGCCATACCGGGCGGCCGCTAGAACTACCGGCCGGCATGGCGGCGGCCCTGGTGTTGTTCAACCTGGCTTGCGTGGCACGGGTCTTCGTCTACCCGCAATGGCCGCTGGCAGGGCTGTGGCTGTCGGCAACCGGCTGGTCGCTGGCGCTGGCCATCTATGCCTGGCGCTATGCGCCGATGCTGGTCAAGCCACGGGTGGATGGTCACCCGGGCTGAGGGCCCAGGCGGCGCGCTGAACTCAGACGCGCCAGGCCCTTGCTCATGCCGCACCGCGTTACCCAAGTACTGATATCCGCTTGCCTGTGCCTAGTGGCCTGTACGGCGAGTTGGTTAATTCAAGTTCGGATGACTGAGGTTCTGAGACAAGGCGCTGCGACGAGTCATAGCTGGCTATGGTGAGGAGCAGCAACGCTGTATCAGGGCCTCAGGAGCCGAAATTGACTAATTGAGCTCGTCACACAGGCCACTTGTGCGTGGGCGGCCTTACCGCTCGCTATTGCCGAGCACCGGAGAAGCTGATGAAAACCGAATTTCAGGATCGTCTGGCCGTCGTCACCGGAGCCAGTTCAGGGATCGGCCTAGCCTTATGCGCGGCTTTGCTGCAACGCGGTGCCCGGGTGCTGGCCATGTCACGTAGCCTGGGCGGCCTGCAGGACCTGATACAAAGCTACCCGGAACGCCTGGTCTGGCATGCCGGTGACGTGACCTCTAGCGAGGATCTGGCCAGCCTCGGCCTGCGCGCCGCGCAGCTGGGCCCGGTGGATTATCTGGTGCCCAATGCCGGCATCGCCGAGCTGGCCGAAAGCCTCGATCTGGCTGCATTCGATCGACAGTGGGCGGTCAATGGTGCCGGTGCATTGAACACCCTGGCGGCGCTACGCGACGCGCTGGCGGCCACCAGTTCGGTGGTATTCATCAGCAGTTTTCTTACCCGTTCGAGCTTTCCCGGTCTGGCCGCCTATATCGCCAGCAAGGCGGCGCTCAGTGCCCAGGCGCGCACCCTCGCGGTTGAGTTCGCGCCACTCGGTGTGCGCATCAACCTGGTCTCGCCAGGGCCCACGGCAACGGCAATCTGGGGCACTCTGGGGTTGAGCGATGAACAATTGGACGAGGTCGCCGACAGCGTCGCCCAGCGCTTGCTGCCGGGCCACTTTCTCGATGCGGCGGCTGTCGCCAGCGTGATCCTGTTCCAGTTGTCGGCCGGCGCGCGCGGTGTCTATGGCCAGGATTGGGTGGTCGATAACGGCTATGGCTTGAGCTAAAAGGCTGCCCGAAAAAACTGTAGGAGCCAGGGGGCTCCTACAGTTGATGGATTCTACTTGAGAAGGAAGAGCCGCTGTTACTGAGTGTCAGGACACCGGGAGTCTGCCCGCTCAGCTGGTTACTTGAGCCCCAGTACCCATTCGGCAAGGATCTTGGCTTCTTCATCGGTGACCGGGTTAGCCGGCATCGGCATCGGGCCCCAGTTGCCCTGGGTGCCGTTCTTAATTCGCCCGGCCAGCAATTCGACGGCACCTTCGGTGCCCGCGTATTTGGCGGCGACTTCTTTCAGCGCCGGGCCAACCATCTTCATGTCGATGTTGTGGCATGCCGCGCAGGGCTTGCTCTTGAACAGCGCTTCGGCTTCAGCGTCTGTGGCGAAGGCGGGTTGCACGCTCAGCGCCGCCCCCAGGGCGAACAATGGAATCAGGACTTTCTTCATGATGACTATTTCCTCAAGGCTATTGAGAGCAGGGCAAAGACCCTGCCAATTTCGCTACAGTTACGGTTTTGCGTCTTCTTCTAGGTGCTGCTCAAGCCTCTCGCTGCGAGCACTAATCTCAGCAGTTATGGGTATTGACCCGTGATGTTCGTAAAGGGTTCGTATATGAGGCGTGACACTGGTAATGACAGCTGTGCCAACGCTCACTCAATTCAACTCTGGGGGCAGCATAACCAGGCCGATTGCCGATGGGCTTGACCGCAATCAAGAGTTGCCTGCACGCGGCTTGAGGGCCGTAGCGGGTCGCGGGTAGCGTGCAGGCATGATTAATCACCGCGGTGAGGTACTGACTGTGAATGCGCCTGTGAAACTAGCCGACACGACTGCCGTGCTGGATGCGCCGTTCTATCAACCCCTGGGCAATGAGCAGGTGCTGTTCGAGCAGGCCTGGCAGCACGGCATGCCGGTGCTGATCAAGGGTCCGACCGGTTGCGGCAAGACCCGCTTCGTGCAGTACATGGCGCACCGTTTGAACCTGCCGCTGTACACCGTGGCCTGTCATGACGACCTGAGTGCCGCCGACCTGGTCGGTCGCCATCTGATTGGTGCCCAGGGCACCTGGTGGCAGGACGGCCCGCTGACCCGCGCGGTGCGCGAGGGCGGTATCTGCTACCTCGATGAGGTGGTCGAGGCGCGCCAGGACACCGCCGTGGTCCTCCATCCGCTGGCCGATGACCGCCGCGAGCTGTACCTGGAGCGCACCGGCGAGGTGCTGCGCGCGCCACCGGGTTTCATGCTGGTGGTGTCCTATAACCCCGGCTATCAGAACCTGCTCAAGGGTATGAAGCCGAGCACCCGCCAGCGTTTCGTCGCCTTGCGTTTCGACTACCCGGCGGTGGCCGACGAAGAGCGCATCGTCGCCAACGAGGCGCGGGTCGGTGCCGAGCTGGCCGCGCAGGTGGTCAAGCTCGGTCAGGCCCTGCGCCGACTGGAGCAACGCGACCTGGAGGAGGTAGCTTCGACGCGCCTGCTGATCTTCACCGCGCGCATGATCGGCTCCGGCATGAGCCCGCGTGATGCCTGCCTGGCCTGTCTGGCCGAGCCGCTATCGGACGATCCGCAGACCGTCGCGGCGCTGATGGACGTGGTCGATGTCCACTTCGCTTGAAAGCGACGCCAGCCCGGTGCGGCATCTGCCGGGCGACCTGGCGATGTGGTTGTTTATCCTCGCCGAGCTGACGGTCTTCGCCCTACTGATCCTCACCTTCGCGGTGGCCCAGGCCTTGCAGCCGCAACTGTTCCACGACGGCCGCCAGTTGCTCGACAGCTCCACCGGCCTGGCGTTGACCCTGAGCCTGCTCACGTCCGGCCTGTTCGCCGCGCTGGCCCAGGAGCAGGTGCGCCAGGCTCGCGCGCGGCGCGCTGCCTGGTTGTTGTTGGCGGCGCTGCTGTCGGCCAGCGTCTATGTGGGGTTGAAGCTAGGCGAGTACAGCCACCTGGCCAGTATGGGTCTGGGCATGGAGCACAACACCTTCTTTACCCTGTACTGGATCCTCACCGGCTTTCACTTCGTCCATGTGCTGCTCGGTCTGTTCATCCTCGGTTGGTTGGCCGAACGCTGTCGGCGCAACCTCTATGGCCCGGGCAATTGCAGCGCACTGGAGTCCGGCGTGCTCTATTGGCACATGGTCGATCTGGTCTGGGTGCTGCTGTTTCCGCTGGTCTATGTGCTCAATTGACCGGGAGGTCGCCATGTCCGCTTCGACTACCCTGATCGCCTGCTGGCTGGGCCTGGCCGTGCTGTCGGTTGCCAGCGTGCAGCTGGGCAGCAGCGGGGCGACCTTGTCGCTGGCCGTGGCCGTCTTGCTCGCAGCCCTGGGCAAGGCCTGGCTGATCACCGACGGCTTCATGGAGTTGCGCCATGCCCCGCGCTTATGGCGCGGGCTGCTGCTCGCCTGGCCGCTGACGATGGCTTTGGGTGCGCTTCTGGCGTTGCACTTCTCTTCGTAGATCCCATGTACCTACGCAGATCCAGGCCAGGCTACGAACCGTGGGAGGCGCTTCAGCGGCGAGCTTCCCGCGGCTGAAGCCCCTCCCACATTGGGCCACTCGTTCAGGCTCGAATAGTTGAAAGGCCGGAGCCTGTAGGGTGGATGACGCCTTTCTCATCCACCGCCGCGATTTGGTGGATGGATAAAGCGTCATCCACCCTACGATGCTCTTCCCCGTTTCCCACCCCCTTTGCCATACCCGAGCAAAACCATCGGATTTTCTTGATTGCCATCAAGCAGGTTTCGTTAGCAGGCTTCCTAGAATGGTCACGCCAAGCAAAGAGGAAGCGACCATGTCAGAGACCTTCACCAAGGGCATGGCTCGGAATATCTACTTTGGGGGGAGCGTGTTCTTCTTCCTGGTATTCCTGGCCCTGACCTATCACACAGAACAGACCTTTCCAGAACGCAGCAACGCCTCGCAGATGAACGAGTCGGTGGTGCGCGGCAAAGCGGTCTGGGAAAACAACAACTGCATCGGCTGCCACAGCCTGCTGGGCGAGGGTGCCTACTTCGCACCCGAACTGGGCAATGTATTCACCCGGCGTGGCGAGGATGCGGCCTTCAAACCGTTCCTGCATGCCTGGATGAAGGCGCAGCCCCTGGGCATTCCTGGTCGCCGGGCGATGCCGCAATTCAACCTCAGCGAGCAGGAAGTGGACGATATGGCGGAGTTCCTCAAGTGGACTTCGAAGATCGATACCAACGACTGGCCACCAAACAAGGAGGGCTGATAGATGACCATTGCCAACCCCCATCTGAAATTCGCCTCGCAAGCCGTGGCCAAGCCGTACTTCGTGTTTGCTTTGATGCTGTTCGTCGGGCAGATCCTGTTCGGCTTGATCATGGGCCTGCAATACGTGGTCGGCGACTTCCTGTTCCCGCTGATTCCCTTCAACGTGGCACGGATGGTCCATACCAACCTGCTGATCGTCTGGCTGCTGTTCGGCTTTATGGGCGCGGCCTACTACCTGATACCCGAGGAGGCCGACCGCGAGCTACACAGCCCGCTGCTGGCGATGATCCTGTTCTGGGTATTTGCCGCCGCCGGCGTGCTGACCATCCTCGGCTACCTGTTCGTGCCTTACGCCGGGCTGGCCAAGATGACCGGCAATGACCTGCTGCCGACCATGGGCAGGGAATTCCTCGAACAGCCGACCATCACCAAGATGGGCATCGTGGTGGTCGCCCTGGGCTTCCTCTACAACATCGGCATGACCCTGCTCAAGGGGCGCAAGACCACCATCAGCATGGTCATGATGACCGGCCTGATCGGTCTGGCGGTGTTCTTCCTGTTCTCCTTCTACAACCCGGAAAACCTGGCGCGCGACAAGTACTACTGGTGGTTCGTGGTGCACCTGTGGGTGGAAGGCGTGTGGGAATTGATCATGGGCGCGATGCTCGCCTTCGTCCTGATCAAGGTCACCGGGGTGGACCGTGAAGTGGTCGAGAAGTGGCTGTATGTGATCATCGCCATGGCCCTGATCACCGGCATCCTCGGTACCGGTCACCACTTCTTCTGGATAGGCGCGCCCGAGGTCTGGCTGTGGGTCGGCTCGATTTTCTCGGCGATGGAACCGGTACCCTTCTTCGCCATGGTGCTGTTCGCCTTCACCATGGTTGGCAAGCGGCGTCGCCAGCACCCGAACCGCGCCGCCACCCTCTGGGCCAAGGGCACTACCGTGACCGCGTTCTTCGGTGCTGGCGTGTGGGGCTTCCTGCATACCCTGGCCCCGGTGAACTTCTACACCCACGGCTCGCAACTGACTGCGGCGCACGGCCACCTGGCCTTCTACGGTGCCTACGCGATGATCGTGATGACCCTGATCAGCTACGCCATGCCGCGTTTGCGTGGTCTGGGCGAAGCGCCGGACGAGCGGGCGCAGACCGTAGAGATCTGGGGCTTCTGGTTGATGACCCTGTCGATGGTGGCGATCACCCTGTTCCTCACCGCCGCTGGCGTGGTGCAGGTACAACTGCAACGTCTGCCGACCGATGGCACTGCGCTGTCGTTCATGAATACCGTCGACCAGTTGGCCGTGTTCTTCTGGCTGCGTCTGGCGGCCGGTGTGGTCTTCCTGGGCGGCTTGATCTGCTACCTGTACAGCTTCAAACAGCGTGCCCGGGCCACGGCCCGCGACGAAGCCGCCCTGATCGTTTCGGCCTGAGCGGTGCGCGGTAAGTAAATAGATTTCGGCCCGGCTGGTACAGCGGGCCGTTTTTGCATTTGGTTATGTACCGATTAGGTGTTGCATGTGGCGAGAGTGGTCGCAATACGTAGGGTGCGCCATGCGCACCAAGGATGATGCAGCCAGTGCTGGTGCGCACGGCGCACCCTACGAGGACTGCCAAACCGCCTTTGCGGCCTGTTAGCCATTGCATCAATCAAGATTAAGAAAGGTGAAGCAGATGGCTTTTACCGTCGAACTGGAAGAGTGGGTGGGCAGCGTCTGGCACCGCTTTATCACCCGACGCGCCAGCCCGGATTTTCCCGAGGCGCGGGTCGAACTGGCCAGCATGCAGCGGCCCCTGGCGTTGTTGTTCCGCGCCATGGGCGGTGCCAGCGGCGTCGGCGTGGAGGCCGCCAGCGCCCGCGACCTGGTGTTGCGGCGCACCCTGCTGCAACAGGTGGCCGGTAGCTGCAAGCAACTGCCGGTGGCCTGGTGCGATGCCAGCAACCTGCGCCTGCCGCCGAGCCTGGCGGTGTACCCCGAGGTCGCGCTGAATCAGGACCTCTATCGCTGGCTGGCGCTGCTGGCCGCGCACGCGGGAGAGATGCGCCACTGGGCGCGCGATAACCAGCGCTGGACTCGGCAGTTGCTGCAGAGCTACCCGGCCCTGCGTCCGCGCTATCAGCGCCTGGTCGAGGCCCATCTGCAGTTGCGCCCGGATCCGGATTCGTTGGGCAAGGGCGAGGCCGAGCTGGAGATTGCGCTCTGTCAGGCCCTGCGCGAACCAGGCAGCGTCGAGCATTTTCCGCGCAGCGAGCTGGCCCCCTGGCCGTTGCCGCTGTGGCTGTATCCGGCGGAAAACCTCGGCGAACCCCAGGCCTGCGAGCTGGGCGAGGAAAGCGAGGGCAACCTGCTGACTCCGCCGGGCGAGCAGAAGGTCGGGCCCAAGCGCGCCAAGCGGGTCGAGGAAAGCACCAGCAAGGGCGGCCTGCTGATCTTCCGTCTGGAGAACCTGTTCAGCTGGTCCGAGCATGTCGAGCTGGATCGCTGCAGCGACGACAGCGAAGACCTGGACGCCGCGCGGGTCGCCGAGGATCTCGACGAACTGGCCCTGTCCAAGCAACGCCTGCGCAAGGGCGGCGGGCTCAAGTTACACCTCGATCTGCCGCCGGCGGATGTCGACGATATTCCGCTGGGCGAGGGCATCAAGCTGCCGGAGTGGGACTATCGCAAGCAGAGCCTGCGCGAGGATTTCGTCAACCTGCAGATGATGGTGCCGCGTGGCAGCGAGGCGCAGCCGCTGCCCTTGCGTCTGGCTCCGCTGGCCAAGCGCCTGCGCCGGCAGTTCGAGCACCTGCGCAACGATCGCCAGTGGCTGCGCCAGCAACCCCAGGGCTCGGAGCTGGACATGCAGGCCTGGCTGGATTTTCATGTCGAGCGTCAGCATGGTCAGTGCGCCGAGCGCGGCCTGTTTATGGAGCAGCGCCCCAGCCGCCGCGATCTGGCCTGCCTGCTGCTGGCGGATGTGTCGATGTCCACCGACGCCCACCTGGACGACCAGCACCGGGTGATCGAGGTGATCAGCGACAGCCTGCTGCTGTTCGGTGAGACCCTGTCGGCCCTGGGCGACGAGTTCGCCCTCTACGGTTTCTCATCCCTGCGCCGCCAGCAGGTGCGCATGCAGGAGCTCAAGTCATTCAAACAGCGTTATGACGACACCACCCGCGGACGCATCCAGGCGCTCAAACCCGGCTATTACACGCGCATGGGCGCGGCCATCCGCCAGGCCACCGTGCTGCTCGGTGCCTGCAAGCAGCGGCGCAAACTGCTGCTATTGGTGACCGATGGCAAGCCCAACGACCTGGATCTCTACGAGGGCCGCTACGGCGTCGAGGACACCCGCGAAGCGGTGCTGGAGGCGCGGCGTCAGGGGTTGTTGCCGTTCTGCATCACCATCGACAGCGAAGCCGGCGATTACCTGCCGTATATGTTCGGTGCCAATGGCTACACCCAGATCCGCCAGCCGCAGCAATTGCCGCTGCGCCTGCCGCAGTTGTATCGGCAACTGACCCAGGCCTGAACGCCGCGAAGACTTGGTGCGCGCGGCGCACCCTACGGCTGGGAGGGCCTTAGTGCGCCCGTGGAGGATGGGTAGGGTGCGCCGTGCGGGCTCTTGGGGGGAGGGCAGCTCAGGCGATGCTACGCGGCAACCAGACGATCATCACCGCGCAAAACACCGTCAGGCCGATGCAGAACCACATAAATCGCCGTTGTCGGCGTTCGCCCGCGCCGTCGGCCAGCGCCGGCAGGGGCATGCCGCAGTGGCGGCACTCGACTTCCTGGGGTGGATTGTCTCGTTGGCAATACAGGCATTTAGGCATGGCGACCGCTCATAGACGCGAAGGCAGGCATTTCACTCGAACTGCTCCAGGCGCAGGCGGTCGAGAATTACGATCTGGCGGCCTTCCTGGCTGATGATTTCCTCGTCGATCAGGCGGCGCATGATCCTTGAGAAGGTCTCCGGCTGAATCGACAAGTGCCCGGCGATCAGCTGCTTGGCCATCGGCAACTCGAAACTGTTGCCGGCGTCCGGCTGGCGCGCGAGCTGGGTGATCAGGTAGCGCACCACGCGGTGGGTGGCGTTTTTCAGCGACAGCGTTTCGATCTCGTTGACCCGCTGGTGCAGGCGCACGCAGAGCTTACCGAGCAGGGCGAAGGTCAGCCGGCTATTGCTCTGCAGCAGGCGCATATAGGTGCTGTTGGCGATGCGGTAGAGCTGCGTGGGGCACACCGCCTCGGCCGAGGCGACGTAGTTGGGCGTGTCCATCAGCATCATGGCTTCGGCGAAGGTCTGCCGGTTGCCGATGACCTCGAATACCTTCTCCTGCCCGTCCGGAGTCAGGCGGTAGATCTTCACCGCGCCGGCGATGACGAAATAGAACGAATGGGCCGGCTCACCCTGGCGGAACAAGGGCTCGCCCTTGTCGATGCTGAGCAGTTGACTGGTGCTCATCAGCTCATCCATCTGCTCTTCGTTCAGTGGCTCGAACAAATGGTGACTACGGAGAATCTGGTGATGAACGCGATGAAGCACCATAAAAGACATCCTGATTGTTTGGGTGGCGCTGGCATGGCCTGGCGCTGATCGTCAGCCCGCGAGGGTCTTGCTCGGAGTAGAGGGCGGCGCTACTGAGGTATCGGTGGCGAGGCCGAGGGCGACACCGCTGGCCATGGCCAGTATCGCAGTCAGTGCCAGGTACCAGGCCAGGGGTTGCAGAATTTTCTTCATGGATTCTCCCTGCATAGCGGTTATGCAATGCATGCCGCGGTTATCGATAGCTGGCCGCATATGGTCTGCAACCTGTTGAATTTGAATATTTCTAATCGGCGGTCATGATGGAAATAACGCTGGCCGACCAGGGTTAAAGGGCGCTTTAGCCATAACGCGGCTCGCGCAGCCTTCAGTCCGTCGCTTGCACGCCCGTAGCCTGGGCCTGCGGCTGGCGCGAGACAGGTACGGCTTGCGCCCGGCGCGGCTGGTCGAGATCGCTGGCGATGATGCGGCTCATGTCCGCGAACAACGCGTCGGCTTCTGCCTCGCTGCAATCTTCCCGGTAGCGTTTGCGCAGGCCATAGCTGCTGAGGGTGATGTGTACATCGGCGCTGACGCCATGCTGGGCCAGACAGGCGCTGACGCAGTGCAGGGGGCAGCCGTCGATGGCGAGGATCGGCCGGCCGCTGCTGGCCTTGCTCACCAGCGCCTGGACATGCCCGCCGACGCCGGCGATGCAGGACATTTCCGCCAGGCCGGCACGATCCAGACGCACGGCGAGGGTATTGGCCAGTTGCGCCACGTTGGAGCAGCCGGAGCAGGAGTAGACCAGGGGCTGTGGGGGCTTGGACATTGCGTGCACCCTTAAAATGTCAAGAGGTTATCCAGTTTGACGACCGTGCAGAGGCTGACATTGACCACAGTCAATTCTGCACTTATGGCCTGTTAGTCGTAGTTACTCAGGCCCTGCAGATCGATGATCTCGATACTCCGGCGCTGTACGGCAATCACGCCCGAGTCGATCAGGCGATGGAGGATGCGCGAGAAGGTTTCCGGCTGAATGCCCAGCCTCGAGGCGATCAGGCGTTTGGGTACATCGAGCAGGATCACCCCCTTACCTTCTTCGTGGGCCTGGACCAGAAAGCGCCTGACCCGGTGGCAGGCGTTGGCCAGGGTCAGGGTGTCGATTTCATTCAACCGCTGGTGCAGGCGGATGCTCAGGGTGGCGAGAATATCCAGGCAGATGCTCGGGTGTTCTTCCAGCAGACGGCGGTACTGCGCACCGTGCAGGCTGGCCATCTGGCAGGTCTTCAGGGCAGTGGCGCTGACCGGGTACTGCGGCACACCGGTGAACAGCAGCGCCTCGGCAAAGGATTCGCCGGCGCGGATGATTTCCACCAGTTTCTCCTGACCATCACAGACCACTCGATGCAGTTTCACCTGGCCGCTGAAGACGAAATAGAAACGATCGGCCTTGTCGCCCTGGTGGAACAGCGAAGCACCAGCAGCCAGGCGCTTTAGATTGGCCGAGGCGCACACCTCCTGCAGCGCCGCCTCCGGTAGCCGGCTGAACAGGTGATGACGGCGCAACTGTGCGACAAGCGATGGTTCGGTCAGCATGGTTTCTCCCACTGTGCAGCTCGGGATTGCCCGAGACTGCATGCTAGAAGGTCGATGGCCGGGGCTTCCTTGATCTCAAACAAGTCTGGGCGCGATGGGCGGGCGCGCAGCGAGGAGGGAACAGTCATCGTCTGCTGATACGACTCAGCTCCAGCCCCAGAACTGCAGCCACCAGCCATAGCCGACCCCGGCGGTACCCAGCGCCAGACAGCTGAACGCCGCGAGCCGATTCAGTCCGCGCGCGCCATGCCGGCCCAGCACCTGCCAGCCCAACCACAGGCTCCAGCCTATGGCGGCCGCGAGTAGCCCGGCGCGGGCTGGTTGCACCCAGGTCAGGGCCAGGCCCTCGTAACGCAGCAACTTGACGGTGGTGGCGCTAAGGCCGAGAAACAGCCCGCAGGCACCGAGCGGAATCAGGCTCAAGGCCAGGTGCTCGAAGACATTGCCGGTGCGCGACACCAGCAACGCCGCGGCGCGCAGCAGCAGCCACAGGCCACCGCCGAGCAGCAGTGCGCTGGCCGCCAGGTAGATCAGGATCAGCAGGCCGTCGAGCCAGCTGAACAAGTCATTGGCTTGCGGGTAATGGGTCAGCAGCCACCAGGGCGCATCGGCTTGCAGCAACCAGTAGCTGTCGTGCTCGACCAGCCAGGTCGCCGCCATCTGTTTCAGGCTGACGAACCAGGGGCTGACCGTCCATTGAAAGGCCCCCATGGCCAGGCCGATCACGCCGAACAGCAACAGGCTGCTGTCCCAATGGCTGGCGTGCTGCGGGCCGACGATCAGCACCTCGGCGTTCGGCGAGCGCGCGCTCAGCTTCACCGCGCCGCGTTGGCCGCTGCAGCGCCCGCAGGCGTGACAGTCGGCGGCACCCTGCATGCGGCGGATATCCAGCAGCGGCGCGCAGTTCGGCGGCGGCTGACGCGGCGGCGGGTTGTCCAGCCAGCGCTGCTCGTCGACCTTGTAATGCATGGGTGCCAGGCGGGCGAGCAGGGCGAACACGCCGCTGACCGGGCACAGGTAACGGCACCAGACACGTTTGCCGCGGCCGTAGAGAAAACCCACCAGCATCGCCGCGAGGGTCGAGCCGCCGAGAATCAGCAAGGCCGCCTGGGCATAGTCGTAAACGCTGATCAGCTGGCCATAAACAGTGGTAAGGATAAACGCCAGGGTCGGCCAGCCGCCCCAGCGAATCCAGCGTGGCGTGCCGCGACCCAACCCGCGCCAGCTGATCCACTCGCTGAGCGAGCCTTCGGGGCAGAGCACCCCGCACCAGAGCCGGCCGAACAGCACGATCGACAGCAATACGAACGGCCACCAGAGGCCCCAGAAAATGAACTGAGCGAGCAGCGTCAGGTTGTCGAGAATACGTGCCTGACTGGATGGCAATGGCAGCAGCGCCGGTAGCACCAGCAACAGCCCATAGAAGGCCACGACCGCCCATTGCAGCCCACGAATCAGCCGTGCATGACGCCGTAGCGCGTCGCCCAGGCCGCCTAGCAGGCCGTTTAGCTGGCGCATGGCGACACGGCGGGCGAACTGCGCCGCAGCCAGAGCGCGACCACAGCCCAATAACCGGCGAGGGTGGCGACCGTGGCCAGGGAGGGCATGGCGCGGTAACCGGCGAAATTGGCCAGTACCGCCCCCAGGCCCGAGGCGTCATCCAGGCCGGCCGAGGTGTCCCAGAGTGCATCGCCGAACCAGGTGTAGACCTGCTCGGGCAGTTCCAGCGCCATCAGTTGGCCGCTGATGCGGTCGAGCCCGGCGATCAACATGGCGGCACCGAGCAACAGCAGCACTATTTCGCTGAACAGGAAGAAATGCCGCCAGGACAGCAACCGGCTGCCGGCCTGCAGCAGCATGAAGGTGAGCAGTGCCAGAGCGAAACCCGCCGCGCCGCCGAGGGCGAACTGCCAGAGCGCGGCGCCTTGCTTGTGCACGCCCAGACCATAGAGGAAGACCACGGTCTCGCTGCCTTCGCGACCCACCGCGAGCATCGCCAGGAGCAGCAGACCGAGGCCGCCATTGCGCTGCAGGTGAGTGTCGGCCGCCTGTTGCAGATCGCGCTTGAAAGTGCGGCCATGCCGACGCATCCAGCCGACCATCTGCAGGATCAACAGACTGGCCAGCAGCACCAACGCCGCCTGAAACCATTCGCCGGCCGCGCCCGCCAGCCATTCGCCGGCGAACAGGATGGTCAGCGCCAGCGCCGCGGACAACGCCAGGCCCAGCGCCACGCCACCCCAGAGAAAAGTCATGGCGCGGCCACGCTCAGCCTGCTGACTGATCCAGGCATGCAGGATGCCGATCACCAGCAACGCCTCGACGCTTTCCCGCCAGACGATAAACAGCGACTGATTCATTCGATACTCCGGTGCAGCTGGTTCATTTGGCGACTATGCCGCCCTCGGGCAGTTCAAGATGGAATTCGTCGAAGAACGGGTAATGGCCAGGCCGCAGCGGGTGAATCACCACGAACGAGGTGACTCCGGGCGACATGACCTTCTCCACGCGCAGAGGCGTGCTTTCGAATTCCGCAGGGCCTTGCCCCTGGTTATGCAGCACGATCTTGAAGCGTTGGCCCGCCGCCACTTCGAGCAGTGGCGGGGTGAAATGACCATCGCGGATCACCAGTTCATAGGTCGGCAAGCCGGCCGCGAAACCAGGCGAACCTAGGGTTGCCAACAGCAGGGCGAACAACACACGTGACATAGCCAACTCCAATAAGGCGCGGCCTGAGGCCACGCCCGTTGCGATCAGTAACCGCCTTTCTTGCCGATACCGGCGTAGGTGAATTGGTAGCTGAGGTCGCAGCGCTCGAACCAGGCGGCGACGCCGGTTTCCTTGTCGGTGTGGCGACCGAACATGGCGTGGCCACCGGCTGGCGGCAGGATGCTGTAAGTCAGGTGGTACTTGCCTGGCCCCATCAGCTTGAGGTTGTCGCCGTAGTGCGGGCCGTCGTTGGCGACCATGGCGTGGAAATCGCCCTTGAGTACTTCGTCGCTGCCTGCCTTGCGCAGCACGAAGGCGATATTCAGGTAGGGCACGAAGCTGCCTTCCTGGAAGCCGTTGGGGTTGTTTTCCAGGGCGCTGATGTCGGCTTCCAGGTGCACATCGGATTCGGCGGCGGGGCGCATCATGCCCGGCGGGTCCATCTCGATTGGCTGCAGGTACACGGCACCGACTTCCAGGCCGCCACATTGCTGGGGCTCGCCAATCGGGTATTCCTTGGCCTGGGTGAATGTAGCGACCAGCAGCAGGGCGAGTGAAAAGGGCAGTGGTGCGCGCATCGATGGTTTCCTCTGAGCGTTGGCTTGGATGGGCCTAGCTTAGGGAAACAAGAACCAAACAATAATGATTTGCATCAAGATTGGTGCTTGATCGACCGGATTATTGGCCCGGATCGGCCGAGTGCGCTCGCTGCCGATGTTGTGCGCAGGGCAGGGCGTCAACAGTGCTGGCGCACCACTTCGATACGCAACTGCGGCTCATAGGGCGGTACATTACATTCGATGATGTCGTCCGGGGCCACCTGCAGGCGCACACCGACTATATCGGCGCGTATCGGCTGCTGGCTGACGCAGCGATCGACCAGCACCGCGGTACGCACCCGCTGCGCGCCCAGGCTGGACAGATAGGCACAGGTGCGCAGCAGCGAATGGCCTTGGTAGAGCACGTCATCGATCACCAGCAGCTGGGTATTGGCCAGGTCCAGGGCGGCCAATTCCGGGCTCAAGGTGCATCGGCAGTGCCCTGGGCCGGCCATTTGAAGCGTGAATGACGTGCCAGATCTTCCGTACTGAGCAACTTTTGATAGCGCCGCCCGCGGATAATCCAGGTGGGGTAGCCGTTGATCTTCTCTTCGATGCAGGCCCGGGCCAGCACCCCCTTGCGACCGTTCGGCGAGCACTCGACATAGGGCAATTGCTCGGCCGCGGGGCCAAACAGGCTTTTCTGTTCCTGACAGGCCGGGCACCAGAATGCGCCGTAGAATTTTGCCTCGCTGTGCTGCAGGTGGTTGGCCAGGGCCAGCAGTTGCGGATCGGCACGCGGGGAAAACAGATCGCTGTAGTAGAGATGCAACACAACTACAGCCAGCAAGGCCGTCACGCCACTGCGCAGCAACCAGTTTCGCCAATCGGTCACGGTCGCCGACTTCGGCCAGATCTGGCTGGCACGCAGGAAAAACGCCGTCAGCAGCGCCAGCGATAGCAGACACCAGGCGCAGAAGGCCGCCAGCTCGATCCAGCCGACCAGGGTCAGGTACAGGCTGATGACCAGGCCGACCAGGGCAATCAGCCATAGCCGCCGCCAGCGTCGCAAGCGGCTCGGCTGCCGCCAGGCATGCAACGCCAGCACCGCATAGAGGGCCAATCCCCAGAGTGCCAGCGGTACACCTAGCACCCAGGACCAGCGGCTTTGCTGAATCAGCTGACAAGACGAGCCCTGATCGCAGAAGGCCGGCGCAGCATCGCTCAAGGCGGCGAACGTCAGGTATCCGCTGAGCAACATGCCGGATACGGCCAGTAACAACAGTACCCAG
The DNA here is from genome assembly GCF_963970915.1 of Pseudomonas sp. EA_105y_Pfl2_R69. Lineage (NCBI taxonomy): Bacteria > Pseudomonadati > Pseudomonadota > Gammaproteobacteria > Pseudomonadales > Pseudomonadaceae > Pseudomonas > Pseudomonas sp. EA_105y_Pfl2_R69. The sequence goes on along the minus strand of NZ_CAXAOO010000002.1, from coordinate 686,241 downwards.
TCCGGTGCCGTGGACCGGCTTTTCCCAACCCCGACCTGAGCCGTTGCTGCGGGACGCTGGAGTTTCTTGCTGGTTTGTTTGCGCATGGACCAAGCCGATATATTCAGGGGGTTCAATTAGCAGGCTAGCACCGGGGCTTTTAGCCTGACAGTTTTACCCCCGCTCCAATAGATATTTCCCAGCCTCATAACGAGGCACTTTCAACGGCCTGTTAGCGTTTGCGCTGCAGGGTGGCACTGGGAGGTTCATTGAATAGCCCCCGATAGGCATCGGCAAAGCGGCCCAGGTGCCAGAACGAATGGCGCATGGCGATTTCGGTCACCGTAGTGTGGGCGGGGGATGCCTGCTGCAGGTCTTGATAGGCCGCGTTCAAGCGGTGCCTACGCAGCCAGACGCTTGGGGCTAAGCCTGTGTAATGAAGAAAGGCCTGTTGCAGTTGGCGGATCGAAACGCCTGCCGCTTGGGCCATCTGGAGGGCATTGAAGTGCTCTTCCGGGTGGCTGTTTGCCAGTTCGCAGATACGATTGACGATCTGCCGATTTTTCCTGGTTCGTTGCTGCTGCCGGTAATCTGAGCCGGGGTTTGAGCTTTCGAGAACAAAGAAGCAGTCTTCGATCAGCTGTCTGGCCAGAGTTGGTGGAGGCGGGCTATCTGGAGCGCTGGCGAGGTTGGCCAACTGGCGGCTGAGCCAGGAGCCGAACAACTGAGCTTGTGGCGACTGCAGGGGCTTCATGGATAGGTCTTGCCAGCTCTCGGTGTTGCAGTGGTCGACGAGTAGTCCGAGGTCAATAACCACAGCTACCTCGCGATAATTTTCTGGGGTGATCCAGGTGTTGCGGCTTTGGCTGTCGAGCAGGTAGAAGCAGCCGCTGCTCATGTCGAAGCTGAATGCCAAGGCGTTGGCCGGAGCCTGAAAATATTGTTCGACACGGGTGTTCATGCGTTCTTCGTACGCTGTTACGCCGTCCAGATCGGCTTGCACGGTGCGGCCTTGAAAGCGCCCGGCGGACATTTGGGCGTAGTGTTGCTCCCAGCCGCTGATAGCGGATATCTGCTGCTCCACATCAGAGGTGTCTACAACCTTGATCGACACGGGTGACGTCCTTCGACTCAATGGTAAATTTAGTTAGTCATGTTAACTAAATGCACCATATCAGGGCACGCTACGCTGCGCAATACGGATAGAGGCCAGGTATGTATTCAGTAATTATGGGGTTGAGTTGTCCTGTAATGTCCCTTGCGGCGATGAAATTAGTGATAACGGAGTTAACAAAATAGAGCTGTTTTCATCTCAACCAACTGGAGTCGAGTACATGAGCCTTCACCGTAAAAATCTGCTGTCAGGTCGCAACCTACTCAAATCTGCCGGCCGTATGCTAGGAGCGCTGGGTCTGCTTGTTGCCCTGGGCAGTAATGCCCTGGCAGCGGCTGAGGTACTGAAAGAAAGCATACCGAACCGTATCGACAGTGAATTGGTGATGCAGATCAACGTCAAGCTTGGCCCGCTTGAGGATATGGGGCCGGGGGCCGATGGGCACCGCATCAACTACCCAATCATTGGCGGTACCTTTGTGGGTAAGGACATGCGCGGCATCGTCGTCCCCGGCGGTGCTGATCTGGCGGTCGATCGCAATGACGGGGTGACCATGATCGACGCCTTATATCGCCTTAAAACCGATGATGGCCAGATCATTATCATCCACAACGCCGGCATCTGGCGTCTCAATGAATCGGGTCTGGCCAAGCAGGCCAAAGGCGTAGCACTAGAGGACATGCTAGATAGCGATGCCTACTGCCGCACCGTGCCCTCGTTCAAGACTCAGCCAGGCAAGTATGCGTGGCTGAGCGACTATATCTTCCTTGGCAGCATCGACTACCTTAGTGAGGAGGAAGTGTTGATTGGTGTTTATCGCACCAACGGTGTGTAAGCGTCCTGACGTATGCGCCATCAGCGTTATGGTGTAGTGGTCTACTGATTCCGGACATCCATTTAGGCGAGAAATCGTCGTTCGCGAAGCCAACCGCAACATGTTGCTTTACGTCTATGCGGCAGTGATCGTGCTGTGCTTCGTCACCTTCCGCAGCTGGCGCGTGGTGGCGGTGGTGCCACTGATGCTGACCTCGATTCTTTGCGAGGCGTTGATGGTCGGGTTGGGTATGGGCGTGGTCGCCGATCAAGTTCCAGGCCGACATGGGCATATCGCTGACCTTCATGTTTATCATGGAACATGATCGGGGCACTGGTGCTGATTCCGGCCTTGTCGCATTTCCTGCTGAAAAAGGCCCCTTAGCGGAGAGTTAGGGGGAGGGGCTCAAGCTGCTACGCTCCGTTGTGGAGCAGCAGCGGTTGGGCCCTTGGTCTATCCAGCGGAGGACTGTTCCTGCAACCGAGATCGCTGGGGCGGCGCTCAGCAACGGCCCGATGTGTTTCTCCAGTGTTGCGCAGAGCATCCGGTCCAGCTCTTGAACGCGCGGGAAAATGCGTTCGGATCCTGATACTGCAAAGATTGGGCAATAGCCGAAACGGGCAGGTCTGTGTGCGTAAGTAGTTGCAGGGCGAGGCTCTTTCGGGACTCGGTAACCAGCCGTTGCAGATGAGTGCCTTCGGCATCGAGCCGACGGTGCAGGGTGCGTATGTGCAGCCCCATTCGGCTGGCGATCAGCTCGGCTTTGGCCTCGCCCGCCAGCAACATGGCGTGCAGCTGGTTCTTGATTAGCTCCGACGTTGTCAGGCTGGCTGTGGTCGTTGCTATGGCCTCATGGAGCAACTGATGCAGGCGGGGGTTCGCCGTGCTCAACTTCTGGCCCAGTTTCTGGTTGCTGACCACCAGGCCGGAGACATTCGCATTGAACTGCACCGGGCAACGGAATATTCGGCCATAGGCCGCGGAGTCCGAGGGCTTGCGGTAGGCCAGTTGCACCCGGACGGGCGTCCAGTCGGGCCCCAATAACTCCCGAAAAGTCTGGAAACCAATCATGACCAACGCATCCATGAGTGACCTCGGGTCGGTCAGATCGTGCTGGTGTATCACATAACCGAGCAGGCTGAACTGGTCAGTCAAGGGGAGCAGCAACGGCGCGCCGCCGCGGTCATGCAGCGTTGAGTGCATGACCAGATCGTGCAAGGCCTCTTGCACTGTGCTGGCTGAAAGCATGAGCCGGCCGATTGGCCCCAGGTCTTTCAGGCTGAAGCGTCGCCCCACCAGAATGCCGAGGCTGGAGCATTGCGTATGTCGAATGGCGGTATTGAGCAGGCGGATCGTTTCGTCGTAGCCGAGGCGCTGGTCGTAGTCATTGACGAATGCATCCAAGTCTATGCCGGCAGCCCTGAATACGCGCTGCGGGTTGCCGCCCAGTGCGGTGATGACGTGCGGGAGGCTTTTTACCGGGCTGGTAGGCATCTCACCGGGATTGCTGAGTATCAAGGGGAAATGCAGGGGGCTTTGATCTGGCGACTCGAACGGGACGACTGCAGTGCTCGTGTCCCCGACAGCAGTGGCGAGCTCACGTTGCGCCACTGAATGGATAGCATTTTTGGATCGCATGGATTGCCTTACCATCCGTGGTCTATTCTTGGGTTGCTTCCATGCCGTAGTTTCTTGTCAGGCTGTCCGAAATTGCAAGCTGTACTTCGAGGAAGATGCCATAGACTTGGGGCAACTTGCCTGCCAGTCCGCCAGCCAGCCAGTCTGTCATCCTGGCTCGTTCAAGGGGCGATTGCTCCAGGATGCTGTCGGGTAGCGGGCTGCACTGGCGCTCGAAAGCACCCACGTTAGTTAAGGATAAGGCCAGATGCACTCACGTCTCTATATGGTTTTGTCGGCGGCTTTCCTGGTGCTGCCTGGTCAAGTAGTAGCCGGCGGGCTGATGCTCTACGAAATCGGCACCGATAATACTGGCCTGGCCAATGCCGGTTCAGCCGCCCGCGCGCAAGGCCCGTCGACTATCGCCAGCAACCCCGCTGGCCTGAGCTATCTGGCCGGTACTCAAGTCAGTGCTGGTGCCCAGGTTCTTTTTGGCGACCTAACATTCAACCGGGACTCGGCAACCACTACATCGGGTTCCGGCAGCGGCAATGTGCTCGATCCCATACCCGGGGGCAGTTTCTTTATCAGTCACCAGTTGGATGAGCAGTGGTCCGTTGGTTTCGGTTCCTATGGTGATTTCGGCCTCGCGGAAAACTACGACGACGATTGGTCCGGGCGCTATTTCGTGCAAAGTGCGAGCATTGCTGGCTTGTCATTGGTGCCCAGCGTGGCGTACCGCTTCAACGAACAGTGGTCCATGGGTATCGGGTTGAAGGCCATGTACGGCATGCTGGAGTCCGAAGCAGCGATCGATCAGTCGCCTCTTGGTCTGACGGATCGTGCCGATGGCCAATACACGTTCAAGGACGGCACCTGGGGCTATGGGGCCAATGTGGGGGTGATTTATGCGCCACAAGCAGGCACCCGTATCGGCCTGACTTATACCAGTCAGATCAGCCTGGACTTCGAAGACCGTTTGGATGTGAACGCCAGCAGCCCGTTGGTAAGCCGGCTCGATGGCCTCAACACCAAGCTCTCTTTGAACGTACCGCAAACGGCCACGCTCAGCCTGTACCAGCAACTGGATCCGCAATGGGCGTTGCTGGCCTCGGTCAATTGGCAGGACTGGTCGCAATTCGGCGATATCGGCCTGGAGGTGGATACGTCCGCGGCGGGTTCCCGGTCAACCCGCATCGATGCGCAGTACGACGACACCTATCAGTTGGCGTTGGGCGCGCAATACCAGATGAACCCCGACTTGCTCTGGAACTTCGGTGTTGCCTACGACACTTCGGCGGTATCCGACAGCAATCGGACCCTGACGGTACCGATGGGGGACGCCTGGCGGTTTGCGACCGGTCTCACCTACTCGCTCGACCAAGATACAGACCTGAACTTCAGCTGGGTCGCCGTCTGGATGGGCGACATGCCGGTCGATCAGCAAAAGCCCTTGACGGGCGAGCGCGTGTCGGGTGAGTTCAGCAATGCCTGGATTCAAGCCCTGACAGGTAACATGACCTGGCGCTTCTGAGCCACTTCGTAGCACTTCATAACGCAAGGAGTATCGTTACATGAACCAGTCTCATAAATGGATGGCAGGTGTTGCACTGAGCAGTTTGCTGTTGACCGGGTGCGTTTCGAAAATTACCGAGCAAGAACAGTACTCCGGCTTCTTGCCCAACTATAGCGGCTTGCAAGCAGCCACCTCGGCGAGCGGGGTGAAGGTGTTGCGATGGGAAGCCCCAGGATTCAAACCGTCGGACTACTCTGCTGTGGTCTTCGAGCGCCTCGAACTGTATCCGGAGCCTAAGCCGAATGAGCGCGTCGACCTGAAAACGTTGCAGGAACTGCAAGCCTATACGAGCACGAGTGCCAAAGAGGCGTTGTCGCAGAATTACCGCGTAGTTACGAGTGCCCAGGACGTGCGCAGCGGCGAGCGTGCCCTGGTTCTGCGTGCGGCGATCACTGGTGTGAGCGCCTCCAATGAAGGCATGAAATGGTACGAAGTGGTTCCGGTAGCTGCCGTGATCGGCGCGACCCAGGCGGCCACTGGTCATCGCGATCAGAATACCGAGCTGTACATCGAGGCCGATCTTGTTGACAGCGGTAGCGGAATGCCGGTCGCCAAAGCCGTACGCAAGGTCTTTGGCGAAGAGCTGAAGAACGCCAGCCAGCCGATCACGGCCAATGACTTCAAGGCAGCCATCAAAGCGATGACCGGCGACATGCAGGCGGTCCTCCAGTAGCCGTCATTCCAGCGGCTGCCGGGATTTCTTGCGCGATATTCAACACAGCTCAGAAATGGACTTACACCATGATGATAGGGCCCGCAACACTCAAATCGGGCATGTCAGCGCTTGCATTGCTCTTGCTTCTATCGCCAATGCAGATTCACGCCCAAACTGCCGATACGCTTTCTGCACAGGAAGCAAAACAGATCGCCGAGGAGGGCTACATCTACGGCCTGCCTATCGTGATGAACTACGCGATCATACAGAGTCCACTTATAACTGGGAGGCTAGGGAGTGGAGCGTGCCGATCAACCTGTTCGTGACGCAACTCTTTAAAGTCGGCCAGCAGCCTATGAGGCTTCAGGTTGGGCCGCGATATTGGGCGGATAGTACCGAGAATGGGGCGCATGGCTGGGGTTTTCGAGTGGCGTATTCGCTGCTCTTTCCTAAGTGAAGCTGTTTCAAGGAGACGGGATAGCCTGACGTGGTTTAGGAGTTATTGCTGTTGAAGTTCGATTTAACTGAGCCAGAGATAAATTATGCCTGCGCGGCAGGTTCCTCCCCCAACCATCTTCCCTGCGAGCTGATAACTGCCATTGAGCATGTATACAAACCGGCGGAAATGAGATTGACGGCTGCGCCGCTACGCGAGACTGAGAGCTCCGAGTATGGAGCCTCCCGCTTTGGCCTCGACGGACATGCGGTTGTCTTTCGCGTGGCTAAAACAACGCCGAGCAAGGTTGGGCAGTTTGTCACGATATGGAAGCGGCCTATCTCGGGCGGCGTTATTTCACCCCTCGATATCGCCGATGGCGTCGCCTTTGTTGTCGTGAGTGTGTGCAATGCGACGCATCGAGGGCAGTTTGTTTTCGATCAGAAGATACTGGTAGCACAAGGCATCATGTCGATTAACGGTAAAGGCGGTAAGCGTGCTATCCGTGTTTACCCGCCTTGGGTCAAGCCAATCGCCAAAGCGGCCGTTAGGACACAACAATGGCAGCTGCGCTACTTCCTTCCTCTTGAGCAAAGCGTAAGCGCCGACGCCATGCGGGTACGCCGGCTCTTTGACGTTTAAGAGCCTTTATCCGCCATGCTGGAACGGTGGCTAAGGGGCAGCCATCACATTGGCAGGTGGAGCACGCTGGTCTTGACCGCTCCGATCTAACGAGGGTTGCTCAGGGCCCACCCAAGCGGCCCTAGTTCAAGCCGCGGAGGAGGGGGATTCATGGTACGCCAATTGCTGGCAAGCGAATCATGACAACCGACGCGTTGTGGTTGAGCGTTTTTACCGTATAGAGGGGCATTGGTTAGCGCCATTATCAGCCGCCTGGGTAATGTCGGCGGCCAGTTTTTTCACATTGTTCTGATGGGCGATAACGACGTCATCGATGCTTGACCCCGCGGGTGTTTTTAAGATGCTTCGGCAAGTGATCAGCGTGTCATTGTCGCTGCCCAAGTTGCGCAGGCGCCATTTGACGTCGATTAATGCGTACTGGCCTGGAAGCGAATCAAAGCGCTGTACATCCAGTCGTACCGACACATTGCGCCCGACGCTGCTATTAAACAGTCTATCCGCCAAGGCGCTGCGCATTTCATCTACCAGGCTTGCACCCCACCACTGGGTTTCCAGAATGGCCAGGCTGCTGTTGCTTTGGCGAATGACGATCTGTTGCCGGTCGACCTGGGGCGGTACGTTGATGATCTCGATCTGAATCTCGGCCCCGACAGGCTGTGAAAAGTCGCCGGTCTCGGCCGGAGTCAGGGTATGGAACTGCACCGGGTCACTGCGGCATGCGGCGAGAAGCAGTAACGCGGTGGCAAGGATTAATTTGTGCGCAATGACCATGTGTGTCGCTCCTCTATTCATTTGCCCTGCGCCTTTAGCGGTGCGGCATTGTCTGGCCGGCCGCGAATCAGCGACTCCGGATGCCGCCCTAGATAGTCCGACAGCTCACGAAGGGAACGCGACATGCGCCCGAGCTCTTCCAGGGTCTGCGTCAACTGTTCCCGTTGCGGTGAGTCCTCGGCGAGGGTCGAACTGGCCGATTGCAGGGTTTTGCTCACATCGGTCAGCGTTGTTTGAACGCCAGGAAGGGTCTTGGCATTGAATTGCGCCAGCACTTTGCGCAGTTCGACCAGATTGCTGTCCAGGTTTCCGGCAATGCGTTCCACGGGCAGTTTGTTGATCTTGTCGACCATGGCCTGCAGTTGCTCCTGCAACTGCTCAAAGCTGCCGGGGATGGTGGGGATGCTCACTGGTCGGGCAGTGGGGTCAAACGTGACCTTTTCCGCTTTTGGGTAGAAATCGAGCGAGATGTACAGCTGCCCAGTCAACAGGTTGCCCGTACGCGCCTGGGCGCGTAGGCCATGTTCAATAAAGCTACCCATGAGCCGAATGCCCGCGGCCTCATCGTTTGGATCATGATGTAAGGCCTTGAGCATTTTGGTGTGGGCCAGACCGAGACGTTGCGGATAAATCAAGATGCCGACTTCCACGGGAAAGCTGCGTTTTTCCGGGTCGAAATCCAGATTGACTGCCACCACCTTGCCGATTTCCACCCCCTGGAACTCCACCGGCGCATCGACCCTTAGCCCTCGCAGTGCCTGGTCGAAACGCAGGCTCAAAAACTGTGCTTTGCCGTTGGGCGGGGCAAGAGCAGTCTGCTGATCATCGAATAGCTCAAAGGACTTTTTCTCTGCAGCCGGCTGATCATTGGGGCTGTAGTCGGGCGCGCGGAAGGCGATACCGCCCACCAGAATGGAGGATAAGGACTCGGTTTTTACCGCAAACCCATTGGCTCCCACATCGATGTCGATGCCGCTTGCGTTCCAGAATCGCGTGTTTTCGGTGACATAGGCATCATTGGGCGCGCGCACAAATACTTCGATGTTGACGCCTTTGCCGTCAGCGTCCAGCGCGTAGGCCACAACCTGGCCAACCGGGATTCTGCGGAAGTAAATGGGCGAGCCGATGTCCAGCGAGCCCAGATCCCGACTGTGTAGCGTAAAGCGCTTACCAGGCTCGCCGTAGGTAATGGGCGGTGGGTTTTCCAACCCCTTGAATCGTTTGACGCGCGTGTTGGCCTGACCGATATCGGCACCGATATAGTCGCCGGAGAGCAGGGTATCGATGCCTGACACTCCGCCGGCACCGATTCGTGGCCGTACGACCCAGAACTGCGAGTCTTCACGGGTAAAGCTCTCTGCTTCTTTGGCCAGTTTTATGGTGGCATCGACGCTCTTCTGATCCTTGCTCAGCGCCACCTCGGTGACATGTCCGATCACCACGTTGCGGTACTTAACGTCGGTCTTATTAGCGGTCAGACCGCTGCCGGTGTCGAAGGTCACCGTGATGGTCGGCCCTTCCTGCATCACGCTGTTAACCACCAGCGAAATACCCACTAATACCGCCACGATGGGGACGATCCACACCAGCGAAACGCTGAGGCGGCGGGTCTTGATAACGGCCTGACCGGGAGCGGGCGCTCCTTCAGTGGTGTGCGACTTCATCCATGCCTTCCTCGTTGTTTGCTTTATCCCAGATCAAGCGAGGATCGAAACTCATCGCCGCCAGCATCGTAAACACTACTACCAAGCCAAAGAACAGAATCCCTGAGCGTGGCTCGATATCGGCCAGGGCGTGAAACTTCACCAGCGCGGCGACTAGCGCGACGACAATCACGTCGAGCATCGACCAGTAGCCGATAAGCTCAACGAAACGGTACAGTTTGGAGCGCTCCTTGCGGGCCCAGAGGCTACCGCGCTGAACAGTGACCAGTAGCAGCGTCAGGGCTCCGAATTTGATACCCGGCACGGCAATACTGGCGATAAAGATGATCAGCGCGATGTCCCATGCACCATGCTGCCAGAACTCAAGAACGCCGCTTATGATGGTGCTGTCAGCACCGCTGCCAAACATACTGGTATTCATGACCGGCAGCAGGTTGGCCGGGACGTAGAATACCAGAGCGGCCAGTAGGAACGCCCAGGTGCGGTTCAATGAGTTGATCTTTCGGGCGTGCAGGGGGGCACCGCAACGCTCGCATGCGGATGGCTGGCTGGCCATGTCGCAGGTCTTGCCACAACTATGGCAGAGGCAAAGATTAAGGTCGTGGGCAGCCGGCGGCGTATTCATAGGATCTCCCAGAGCTCGCGCACATCGCGCCCGGCGATGCGTATCAACAACAAGCTGAGCACGGCCAAAGCAAACAGCCCGATGCCCGGTAGTACATCCAGCATGCCGGCAAGTTTGAATACCGCTACCAACGCCCCGAGTAGGCATACCTCGAGCATGCTCCAGGGTCGGAGCGACTCCAGCCAGCGCATGCATAACCTGAAACCAGGGGCGCGTTGGTGGAGAAGGGCGAAGCAGAGCACCCAGGCGAGCAGCAACAACTGGAAAACCGGCGCGATGATGATGGAGATTGCTGCCGCCAGCGCGATAAAGGTGATCGGCCCGAGGCTTAGCGCCAGCACCGCATCCCATAAGGTGGCGCTGCTCTTCAGGCCTTGCAGGCTAATGCTCATGACCGGGTAGAAGTTGGCGAACCCCCATAGCACCGCCGCCGTGATCGTGAGCGCGAGGCGCTGCTCAACCGATAAGCTGTTAAAACGTTGGAGCACTCCGCCACAACGTGAACAAAGCGAGGTTTGGTGTTTGGCGAGGGTGAGCTTTTCAAATACGCAGTCGCAGTGCTCACAGATGATCAACTTGTCGTAATTCGACATGGTTCTCACTCGAAAACGTTCGGCAGTGTTTGATCTGGCACCGCCGAATTGTGTGCAAATGTCTGATTTAAAGTGAATCCATCAGCGCTTCTAGGCTGCTGCGGTAAAAGCATGAGTACGTCCCTGGGTATATGTGGGCTGAGGCGTATACGGCGTTTTTTGAATAGTTTCCATCTTGCCTTCTGGGGCGAGCGGACAGGTTGCCATAGTTTAACCTGCTGTTGTTCGTCATATCGACGATTACTCTTATCTCCCTACATTGCGGGATAAGGAAGACAGGATCCTACAAGAATAGAGTACGGCTCTTTTTTACAGATTTACCCCTTCGTTTTTTTCGGGAAATCAGGTCGAGTAGGCGAGACGTTTACCTTTGCTGGCTACGAAGGCCAAAGTGGTTGCCCGAGTACGTTGGATTTGCTGAAGACGGTATCGAAGCGAGCCTGCTGCTTAGGAAAGATGAATCCGGCCCAGATCATGTGAATATCTTCAAACTGACCGTATTGGAGGTGCTCGAATAATCAGCTTACAGCGGGCTCCTTGTCCAAAGCAGCACCTACGATTGCAACGTGGAGGACTCGCTGCCGCGATGCAAGCACTCACAGGGCAGTGACATCACTCAAAACCCTCTGCGTGATACCAGGTCGCGCAGAACGCAAAGCACAACGTCTATCTAGTGCTTTCCTGACTAGATACTTCGCATAATGTATATTATGTTAAATCCACAAAATAGAACCTGATTGCAAGAGTCCATGCATGGCGATGGCAGCCGCTCCTTTGAAAAATCGCTTGCCGCTTGGGGACGCTTCAGTTGCTGTACGGACGCAAACTCGCGCCTGCATTTCGCCCAGGAGGACGAGCTCTACCACAGCCTCGACAGCCGCTGAGACAGACCCCGGTGGTTGCCTCTCCGAACCCCTTGCGCTCGAGCCAACGGAACAACAGCAGCAGTGCGATGCCGAATAGCGGAAAATGCTGTATAGATAAACAGCGCAGGCTAAACTCTAGCCGACCAATATCCCCAACAGCATTCCCAGCGCCCTCCCAGCCACTATGCACACCGCAACCAGCCCCCTCATGCAGTCTCAACTCGATCCACGCTTCTACTACCTGGCGAATTTCTGTCAGGCCCTTACCTGGCTGCAGGAGCGCTATGCCGATCTGTTGAACGATGCCGAACATGAGTTTGTCCGGCAGTTCTTCGCCATGGGCAGGCCCGCTCAGGCCCTGCTGGTGCGGATGATCATGCGCAAGGGCAGCCACTTTCGCCTGAGCAAGCTCAGCTATGAGGAGATCGGCTGCCCGCGTCAGGCGGTAACGCCGCTGCTCGAAGCGGGCTGGGTACGGCATGACGTCGAGCTGTGCCTGGAAGAACTATTCAAGCTGCTGCGCAAGGATGAAGTGCTCCAGCATCTGGCGGGCCCCGCCTCGAGAAAGTCGCAGAACAAATCCGAACTGCTGGCCCAACTTGCCGAGACCTACCCAGAGCCGCGCGCCTTTGCGGCCTGGTGTCCGGGCAGCGAGGAGCAGATTGTTTCCCTGACCATCGACACCCTGTGCGAGCGTCTGCGCCTGATGTTCTTCGGCAATCTGCGCCAGGACTGGTCCGAGTTCGTCCTCGCCGAGCTCGGTATCTTTCGTTATGAGCGCGTAGAGTTGACGCCCGACTCGCGGGCCTTTCGCCACCGCATGGATGTGGACTGCTACCTGCAGCTGCAACGCAGCCGTGAACGGTTCGAGGCCGGCGAGCCGCTTGCCGACGTGCTGCAACAGATCAGCGCCCTGCCCTGCGACACCCCCTTTCTGGCGGCGCGCCGCAACAAGCTGCTGTTCCGCATGGGCCAGCAGCTGGAGCGTGAGGCCAACCTGGAAGGTGCGCTGGCCTTTTATGCCGACTGCCGGTATGTCGGCGCGCGCCTGCGGCAGATCCGCGTACTGGAGCGCCTGGGTCGCCTCGAGCAAGCCTATGGGTTGACGCTGCAGGCCATCCAGGCAGCGGAAAATGATGCCGAAGCCCAGGCCGTGGAGCGCGCCTTGACCCGGCTGTCCCGCCAGCTCGGGCAAGCGCAGCCCGGCAAGGATAAGCCAGTAGCGCCGGCACGGTTTGATCTGAGCCTGCCTAGGCCTGAGGCGCAAAGCGTCGAGTTTGCCGTCAAAGCCCATCTGCACGAGGCCGACGCGCCGGTGCACTATGTCGAGAACAGCCTGATCTGCAGCCTGTTCGGTCTGCTCTGCTGGCAGGCCATCTTCGCGCCGGTGCCGGGGGCCTTCTTCCACCCTTTCCACACTGCCCCGGTTGATCTGCTCAGTGCAGACTTTCATGCCCAGCGCGAGGAGCTGTTTACCAGCTGCCTGGCGCACCTCGACTCGGATGCTTACAAGCAGGTGATCCGGGAAAACTACGCGGCTAAATTCGGCATCCAGTCGCCCTTTGTATTCTGGGCCGCGCTGGATCTGACCTTGCTGGAACAAGCACTGAGCTGCCTGCCCGCCGCGCATCTGCGAGCCTGGTTCAAGCGCCTGCTGGCGGATATCAAAGCCAACCGCGCCGGCATGCCCGACCTGATCCAGTTCTGGCCGGCCGAGCAGCGCTACCGGATGATCGAAGTCAAAGGCCCGGGCGACCGCCTGCAGGACAACCAACGGCGCTGGCTGGCCTTCTGCGCCGAGCACGGCATGCCGGTGGACGTTTGCTACGTGCAATGGGCCGACGCGTGAACTATCAGGTCGCGGTACGCGCGCTGTGCGAGTTCACCGCCAAGGTCGGCGATCTCGACCTGCGTTTTACCCCCTCGCCCACTGCCCAGGAAGGCATGACCGGCCACGCCATCGTGGTGGCCAGACGCGGCCCAGGCTACTCCGCAGAACTTCCTCTGGATGGCGAATACCTGGGGCTGCAGGTGCGCGGCCGGGCGGACGGTTACGACCCGGAAGAAAACCTGCTGGAGGAGATCAAGACCCACCGGGGCGATATCAGCCGCATCCCGGAAAACCATCGCCTGCTGCACTGGGCCCAGGCCAAGGTCTACGGCTGGCTACTCTGCCAGGAACGCGACATGCCACAGATCAATCTGGCGGTGGTCTATTTCAATGTCATCACCCAACATGAAACCGCCTTTCACCTGACCGCCAGCGTGGATGAACTGCGTGAGTTTTTCGAGCTGCAATGCAGCCGCTATATCCGCTGGGCCGAGTACGAGCGCGAGCATCGCCGCCAACGTGATCAAGCCCTGGAGCGCCTGCGCTTTCCCCATGCCGAGTTTCGCAGCGGGCAACGCCAGCTGGCCAACCAGGTCTACCGCGCCGCCCGTGACGGTCACTGCCTGATGGCCCAGGCCACCACCGGCATTGGTAAAACCCTCGGCACTCTGTTTCCGCAGCTCAAGGCCTTCCCCGAGCAGCAGCTGGATCGGTTGTTTTTTCTTACCGCAAAAACGCCTGGCCGGCGCCTGGCGCTGGATGCATTGGCCACCCTGCGCAGCCAGGAAGAAGCGATGCCGCTGCGGGTGCTGGAGCATGTGGCGCGCGACAAGGCCTGCGAGCACCCTGACAAAGCCTGCCATGGGGACTCTTGCCCGCTGGCCAAAGGCTTCTATGACCGTTTGCCCGCCGCCCGCCAGGCTGCACTCGAAGGCCAGTGGCTAAGCCACGAGAGCGTGCGCGCAACCGCCCTGGCCCATCAGATCTGTCCTTACTACCTGAGCCAGGAACTGTGCCGCTGGGCCGATGTGGTGGTCTGCGATTACAACTACTACTTCGACATGGGCGGCCTGCTGTATGGCCTCACCCTGCTCAATGAGTGGCGCATCACCCTGCTGGTGGACGAAGCCCACAACCTGATTGAGCGGGCGCGCGGCATGTACACCGCCGAGCTCAATCAACAGCGCTTTGAAGCAGTACGGCGCATCGCCCCGAGCGTGATGAAGGCCCCGCTGGAACGCATCAGCCGGCACTGGCGACAGCTGGAGCGTGATCAGGAAGTGGCGTATCAGGTGTACCCCAGCGCACCGGACCTGTTCGTCATGGCGCTGCAAAAGGCGGTCAGCACCCTCACCGATCACCTGAGCGAACAGCCGGCTGGCAATGCCACCGAACTGCTGCACTTCTACCTCGACGCCATGCTGTTCTGCCGCCTGGCCGAGGCCTTTGCCGCGCACTCGCTGTTCGATATCAGTCGCGACGAGAGCAGTGGCCAGTCGGTGTCCACCCTGTGCATCCGCAATATCGTGCCCGCGCCGTTTCTCGCGCCGCGCTTCGACGAGGCGCACAGCTGCACGCTGTTCTCCGCCACCCTGAGCCCGGCCAACTATTACGCCGACCTGCTCGGCCTGCCGGAAGACACACCCTGGATCGATGTGGAATCGCCCTTTAGCGCCGAGCAGCTACACGTCCAGGCCGTCAGCAACCTCTCCACCCGCTACGCCCATCGCGACTTCTCGCTGGCCCCCATCGCCGCCCTGATTGCCCGCCAGTACGCGGAAAAACCGGGCAACTACCTGGCCTTTTTCAGCAGTTACACCTATCTGCAGGCGGTGCTGCAGGAGCTGCAGATGGCGCATCCACAGATCCCGATCTGGCAACAGTCACGGCAGATGGATGAAAGCGAGCGCCAGGCCTTTCTCGATCGTTTCTCCAGCAGTGGCCGGGGCATCGGTTTTGCCGTATTGGGTGGAGCCTTTGGCGAGGGTATCGACCTGCCCGGCGACCGCCTGATCGGTGCCTTTATCGCCACCCTCGGCCTGCCGCAGATCAACCCGGTCAATGAAGAGATCAAGCAGCGGATGGAGCTGATGTTCGGCAGCAACAACGGCTACGGCTACACCTACCTCTATCCGGGCTTGCAGAAGGTGGTACAGGCCGCCGGCCGGGTTATTCGCACCGTGCAGGACCAGGGCGCGGTCTACCTGATCGATGATCGCTTCAACCAGCCGGCGATCCGCAAGCTGTTACCCACCTGGTGGAAAGTGGAGCGCTGCCGTTTGCCGTTGCACAACGAGATCAATGCGCTCTAGCCGGCAACAGTGTGCCGTTCAGCCATGCGCTCACCACGCCTGCTTTTTGTCCATGATGAAGTTCACGAACGCGCGTAGACGCAGCGGCATATGCCGGCTGTGGGGGTACAGCAGGGTGAAGGGGCGCGAGCGTCCAGAACATGGCTGAAGCACTTCCACCAGCGAACCCTCGGCCAATTCGCGTTCGACGATAAAACGATAGGTCTGGAACAGGCCCGCGCCATGCTTGGCCAGAGTCACGCCAGCCAGCACGTCGTCGGAACAGAGGTAGCCGCCGCTGGTCAGCATTTCCCGCTCCTTGCTGCCTTCGCTGAACAGCCAGGTGATCGGCCGGCCGCTGCTGGGCAGTTCGAACTGGATGCAGTCATGCTGCTCCAGATCGTCCAGGGTCAGCGGGGTGCCCGCCCGTGCCAGGTATTCGGGGCTGGCCACCACCACCAGCCGGGCATCCTCAAGCGGCCGCGCGATCAGCGTCGAGTCCGGCTGAGCACGTACGCGCACGGCCATGTCATAGCCTTCGGCGACAAAATCGATATTGCGGTTGCTCAGATGCACCTCGACCTGAACCTTGGGGTAAAGCCGGCGAAATTCGGGCAGCAGAGGCAACAAGCGATGATGCCCATAGGTGGTGGGCAGGCTGATGCGCAGCGTACCCGAGGGGTCCAGCTGCTTGCCCGTCACCTCCCGCTCCGCTTCCACCAGCTGCGTCAGGGCCTGGCGGCACTGCTCGTAATAGCTGCGCCCGCCGTCCGTCAGGCGAATGCTCCGGGTGGTGCGCACGAATAACCGCGTCCCCAGGCGTTCCTCGAGGCGCGCGACCGAGCGACTGACTGCGGCCGGCGTTACCCCTGCAGACAGCGCAGCGGCGGTGAAGCTGCCCTCTTCCGCCGCGAGGCAGAACAGCTCGATGCTGCCCAGCAATACATCGTCGAATTGTCGCCGCACTATTAATTACACCATGTATCAATTGAAGTTATAAAAACCCTATTTATCAGTTCATCAAGCAAAAATATAGTCCCTCCCAGCAGCGCACCACCCTTTACTTGCGCTGAGAAAGCCTTCAATCCTTTCAGGAGAACCCCATGACTACTCGCAGAACCGTTGCTATTACCGGTGCCTCCAGCGGCATCGGCCTCGGCCTGGTCAAGGCCTTCCTCGCCAACGACTTCAACGTGATAGGCAATGCCCGCTCCGAGGCCGGCCTGGCCGAGGCCAGCAGCAAACTTGGCAATCCAGAGGGTTTTATCGGTGTGACAGGCGATATCGCCGCGCCGCGAACCGCCGAACGCATCTTTCAGGCGGGCA
The DNA here is from genome assembly GCF_963970915.1 of Pseudomonas sp. EA_105y_Pfl2_R69. Classification (NCBI taxonomy): domain Bacteria; kingdom Pseudomonadati; phylum Pseudomonadota; class Gammaproteobacteria; order Pseudomonadales; family Pseudomonadaceae; genus Pseudomonas; species Pseudomonas sp. EA_105y_Pfl2_R69. The sequence goes on along the minus strand of NZ_CAXAOO010000002.1, from coordinate 669,441 downwards.
TCGAGGCCTTCGGCCATGTTGATGTGCTGGTCAACAATGCAGGCTTCTTTCTGCCAAAGCCCTTCGTCGAGTACAGCCCGGAGGATATCGAGAACCTTCTGCAGACCAATCTCAAGGGGGTGATCTACGCGTCCCAGGTGGCGGCGGCCCATATGATCGGGCGCAAGCAGGGGCGCATCATCAACATCACTGCCGCGATCGCGCTACAACCTAACCTGGCGGTTCCGGCAGCATTGCCGGTGCTGATCAAGGGCGGACTGAATCAATTCACCCGCGCGCTCGCCCTGGAGCTGTCGCCGCACAATATCCAGGTCAACGCTGTGGCACCGGGAATCATCGAAACCCCGATGCACGACCCGGCGACCCATGATTTTCTCAAGGGTCTGCAACCGGCCGGGCGTATGGGCCAGGTCAGCGAAATCGCCGATGCGGTGCTCTATCTGGCCAACGCCCCTTTCACCACGGGTGCCATTCTGCCGGTGGACGGAGGCATGAGCGCCGGCAAGTGGTAGCCCTAAGGGACTGAATACAGTGATCACCTTCCCGGGGAAGTGCCTCAGAGCTTCCCCCCAACGCAGGAGCAATAGCATGCCTTTTGTTAACGTTCGTATCACCCGTGATGGCGTAACCCGCGAGCAGAAAACCCAGGTCATCAGGGAAATCACCGAGACGCTGGAGCGCGTGCTGAACAAACGCCCGGATCTCACCCATATCGTGATCGAGGAAGTCGATACCGATAACTGGGGCTATGCCGGCATGACCACAACCGAGTACCGCAGCAGAACGCCCCAGGGCTGAGGCTTGCTGGGCCGGTCGATGTGGCCGGCCCGGCTTAATCGGGTGTTCGAGCGCCGCGGGCCAATACGGCGGCTAGATAATTTCGCCATGCACCTGCGGCTGACTGTGCTGCAGGCTCAGCAGTTGTTCGCGCATGCGCTGGTTATCCTGTTGCAGTTCGCGCTGCTTGAAGGCCTCGCGCACCTGTCCGCGCAGATCGTCGACAGCCCAGGGCTTGCTGATAAAGCGGTAGATCACCCCCTCGTTGACGGCCTTGAGGATGCTGCCAAGCTCGCTGGAACCGCTCAGCACCATGCGAATGATTTCAGGATGAAGAGTCTTGAGGCGGCGCAGAAAGTCCACCCCGCTCATATTGGCCAGACGTATATCGGTCAGCACCACATCCACCGGATAGGTCGCCAGCAACGGCAATGCCTCGGCGTCACTTGCAGCGGTGAGGATACGGTAGTTCTCCAGGTGCAGTTCGCGCTGCAGGGCCACGAGGATGCTCGGTTCAGCGTCGATCAGCAGCAGGTAGCGCTCCTGCCCCTCAATGATATTGTCCGGCAGGTGCAATTCTGCCCCGCCCTGGAGCAATGCCAGGCAGGCCGGAGGTGGCAACGGCGGCGAATAGTAATAGCCCTGCATCTCGTCACAGCCGGTACGACGCAGAAAACCCAGTTGCTCGGCGGTTTCCACTCCTTCGGCGATCACCTTGATACCCAGGTTATGACCGATGGAGATCATCGAGCGCACCAGCGAGGCGCTGTCGGGCTCCAGGTGCATATCGGTGATGAAGCTGCGGTCGATTTTCAACTCGCTGAAGGGGAAGCGCTTCAGATAACCCAGGGACGAGTAGCCGGTACCGAAATCGTCGATGGAAAAACGAATACCCGTGGCACTGAGTGCCTGCATCTTCAACAGCACCTCATCGGTGTTGGTCATCAGCATGGTCTCGGTCACTTCCAGCTTGAGCCTGGCCGGTGCCACCCCGTAGCGCTCCATGGTCTCCTGTACCCGTTCGATAAAGTCGGCCTCCATAAAGCTGATCGCCGAGAAGTTAACCGCAATACTCAGACCCTTCATCAAGTCTTCCCAGGACTGCAGCTGACGGCATACGGCGTCGAACACATAGTTATCGATGGCGACGATCTGGCCGGTCTCCTCCGCCAGCGGAATAAACTCATCGGGCGGGACCTGCTTACCCTTGTGCTGCCAGCGCACCAGCGCTTCGAAACCGCACAGGCGTCCGCTAAGCAGGTCCAGCTGCGGTTGGTACACCAGGCAGTACTCGTTGTTCTGCAGGGCCTGGCGAATTTCCCGCTCCAGTTGCAGGCGCCGCTGCATCTTGTCATTCATTTCCGGAGTAAAGGCACAGATGCGATTACGCCCCTGGTGCTTGGCCTGGTACATGGCGGTATCGGCATTGCGCAGCAGGGTGACAACATCGGCCCCGTCCTCGGGGAAACAGCAGAAACCGATGCTGCAGCTCACCACCAGTTCCTGATCGTCGAGCAGCAGCGGTTCGGCGATCAGCTGTTGCAGCTGCTCCAGCCAGCCGATGCGCTGGTCGCGGCCAACCATCAGGATGACGAACTCATCGCCACCCAGGCGCGCTACTGTGTCGATTTCTTGGCTGTTGCGCTGCAGGCGCTCAGCCACCTGAACCAGCAGTTGGTCGCCAGCATTGTGGCCGAGGCTATCGTTGACCACCTTGAAATGATCCAGATCCATAAAGGCCAGAGTGAACTGGCTGCCATTGCGGTTGGCAAAGGCAATGGCCTGGCGGATACGGTCGTTGAGCAGGTTGCGGTTCGGCAAGCCGGTCAAGCCATCGTGGTTGGCCTGGTGCTCCAGCTCTTCCTGATAACGTTTGCCCTCGGTGATGTCGTGAAGAATGCCGACAAAATGACTGACCTTGCCACGGTCATTGATCACCGGTGCGACTTTCAGATCATTCCAGAACGCCGAACCGTCCTTGCGGTAATTACACAACAGCGCCCCGCCCTCCTCCTGGGCCCGCAGCGCCCGGCGGATGTTTCCCAGGGGCGGTTGGTCGGTGTCGGCCCCTTGCAGGAAACGGCAGTTGCGCCCTTCGACCTCATCGCGGCGATAGCCGGTGATACGCTCGAAGGCCGGATTGACATAGACGATCGGCTGGTCCGGCTGTTCGTTGTCGGTGATGACGATGGCATTGACGCTGGCCTCCACGGCGCGGGTGCGAATGCGGATATCCAGATCGCGGCGGCGCTGTTCGCTGACGTCCTGGAGCACCGCGATGGCCCCCTGCAAAACCCCCTGCTCGTCGACAAAGGGCACGGCAGAGTTGAGGATGGTCTTGCTCGTGCCATCGAAGGCTTCGATGTCGATTACCTTGTTGCGCGTCGCCTTGCCTTGTTGAACCGCCCGTACCAGCGGCCAGTCCGGGGTTGCCAGGGGCTGGCCGTTGTCGGCCCAGAAGCCCTGGTACTGCGGGTAGTCGGCCAGCTCGACGGGGTGTTTGCCGGCCCAGATCAGGCTGCTTTCTGGGTTGCTCATGATCAACCGGCCACTGTGATCGGCGACCAGCACGCCGACCGGCAGACTGTCGAGAATCTTGCGCAGCAGCACCTCGTTCTGGGCCAGCGCCCGGGTGCGCTGCGCCACCAGCTCTTCCATGCTTTCGAACAGCCGAGCCCGCCCCAGGGCCATGGCTAGCTGGCGGCCGATGGAGGCCAGAGCATCGAGCGACTCCTCGGACCAGGGCTGAGTGTTGCGTCTGACCACATTGAGCATGCCGATAATTTCGCGCCCCAGCAGCAGCGGGATGCTCGCGTGGCAGCCCTCGCCCGCCTGCCGGATCAGCGCCGGACAGGCGCTGATATTGCTGGGCGTGGTCAGACCGTCGGTGAGCCAGGCATGCCGGCACGGGCAGTTGTCGACACAGGCGCTCAGTCGCTCGAGGCTATAGTCCGCGCCGCGGCCGCAGGCCCCGGTCAGGCGCGCCGATTCGTCGACCTGATCGGTGTCGGTCATCAGCAGCCAGGCCGCCACGGCCTCGGGAAACTCCAGAATGCGCTTGAGCGCCGCGTCTATGACATGCTGCTCGGTCTTGGCATCGGTCAGACCGCTGGTGAAGTGGAACAGGCAATTGAGCAGCGAGTTGTTGCGAGCCAACTCGTCGTGCTTGGACTGCAGCTCGTGGTTCAGGCGCACGCCCTGCTCGTAGGTGGAGATCAGTAGGTCGAGGATCTGCTGGCGGCTGGCGGTAATGAAATGCCGCTCGCCCTCCAGCACCACCTCCACACCCATCTGCACCCGCTCATGGCTGCGCAGTTCGAGGTTGACCAGAAAGTAGCGGATGCGCGACATCAGGTACTTCTCGTCGTACGGCTTGACGATAAAGTTGTCCGCCCCGGAGGCCAGACCATGCACCACATCGCGGGCGTCGGCCAGGTGAGTGACCAGGATCACCGGGATGTTCGTCGTGCGCGGGGCAGTTTTCAACTGTCGACAGAGTTCGTAGCCATCCATTTCGGGCATGACAATATCGCTGATAACGATGGTCGGCAGACTCTCACCGATCATGGCCAGGGCTTCGACGCCATTGCGGGCGACGCGTACCTGGCAACCCGAGGCTTCCAGCAGGTACTGCAGTTCGGTGGCTTGGGTCGGGCTGTCCTCGACTATCAGGATTTCAGCGTGGTCGTACATGACGTACCTCCTCCTTCGCCGGCCGGTGCTGTGGCCACTTGCCGGGCTAGCACATCGAGCGTGGCGGCAATCTGTTCCGGGGCGAGAATCTGGCTGGCGGCCTGCATCTCGATGGCGGCCCGCGGCATCGCGTCGATGACCGCGCTGGCAGGCTCCTGCACCAGGGTCAGAGCCCCCTGCCGGCGCAGTTCGGCCAGGCCCGCAGCGCCGTCGCGGCCCATACCGGACAGCTGGATACCGATGACACGGTTGCCAAGCTGACGAGCCACGCAGTTGAAAAGATGATCGATCGACGGACAGAATTGCTGCTGGGCAGTGCCCGCCTGCAGCTGCACGCGCAGCTCTGCACTCACACCCAGTTGCTTGCCATCGGGTGCCAGATAGAGCACCCCAGGCTGCAGCAGCTGCCCATCCTCGGCAATCTGCACCGACAGCGTCACCAGGCTGCCCAGCCACTGGCAGAAACTGGGCAGAAAGCCTGTACTGATGTGCTGCACCAATACCATGGGCCAAGGGGGAGCCTGCTGCAGGCTCTGCAACAGGCTTTTCAGCGCCACCGGCCCACCCGCCGAGGCCCCGATGGCGACCAGCCGCGGGGCGGCCTGGAGTATCGGATTGGCTGCTGGCCAAGTCCTCTGGGGCGACTGCGCCGGACGGGGCCGGCGCACCACCTTGACCTGAACCAGGCTGCGCAGCGTGCGCAGCAGTTCCTCGATGCGCTGCTGGAAGTCCGGTGCATCGAGCCCGCGGGGCTTCTCCACCACGGCCAGCGCGCCCACTGCCAGTACGCGCATGGCGGTGGTCGCGTCATTGACATTGGCGCTGGCGGTCAGGACCACCACCGGCAAGGCATAGCGTTCGAGAATCCGTGCCGTGGTTTCGTAACCGTCTATGCCCGGCATGTGCACGTCCATGGTCACGATATCCGGGGTATAGCGCTCCAGCAGCGTCAGCGCCTGCTCCCCGCTGTCGGCCGTGCACACTTCGAAGCCGGCTTCTTCGCAGACCGCGCGCAGCAGCAAGCGCAGGACTGGCGAATCATCGACTATCAGTACTCGCATGGTTGCGCCCCTCTCAGATCAATCGCCGAATGGCATCGAGCAGGCTGTCCTGCTCGAAGCCGCTTTTCACCAAATAAGCATTGGCCCCGGCTTCCAGCCCCCTGGCCCGGTCTTCTGCGGTTCCCAGGGCCGTCACCAGCACCACCGGCAAACTGTCCAGCTCGCGGTCGGCGCGAATCCGGCTGGTCAGGGTGAAACCATCCATGCGCGGCATCTCCACATCGGACACCAGCAGGTCGAACTGCGTCTGTTTCAGGGTATTCCAGGCTTCCAGGCCATCATTGGCGGTGGCCACCTGATAGCCTGCGGCCTCGAGTATGGCCTTGAGCAGCCCGCGCGACGTGAAGGAGTCCTCGGCGATCAGCACGCGCTGCTGCGGTGTGTCGGGACTCGGCTCGGCGCGTTGGGCAAGGGCGCTGACGCGGGTCTCCAGGGCACTGCGGTAGAGATCCCCGGGGTGCAGAATGGGCACCAACTGGCCATCGCCGAGCAGGGTTGCCCCCAGCAGATTACGCACCCGTACCAGCTGCTTGCCGAGGTTCTTCACGGTAATTTCCTGATCGCCCAGCAGCTCGTCCACCAACAGGACAAAGCGCTCGCCGCGCACCTTGAGCAGCAGCAGGGTCAGCTTGTCACCGTCACGAACCTGAGTGCCGAGGCCAAGCACCTCGGCCAGGGACCAGACCGCCAGCACTTGCTCCTGGAACACCAGCGAAGGGCGGTTTTCCAGGTTCTTCAACGCCGAGGCCGGCAAGCGCAGGCAACGTTCCACCGCCAGGGCCGGGACGGCGAAGGTGCGTTCGGCGATACGCACGATCACTGCGCGAAAGGTCGACAGACTGAGGGGCAGGTGCAGGTGGAAACAACAGCCCTGCCCCGGGCTGGACTCTAGCTCGATGCGCCCGCCGAGGCGCTCGACCACCTCCTGCACGATCGACATGCCCAGGCCGCGGCCGGACAGGTCGGTGATCATGGCGCTGGTACTGAGGCCGGAACTGAACACCAGCTTGGCGGCCTCCGCAGCGCCGAGTGCCTCGGCCTGCTCCTGGCCAAGTAGGCCAGCGCTCACTGCCTTGGCCTTGAGTTGCGCGAGGTCCAGGCCGCGGCCATCGTCGCGGACCCGCAGTTCGAAGCGGTCCGCCGACTCCTGGAGCAGTTCCAGTTGCACCCGGCCGAGCTCCGGCTTGCCACTGGCGATGCGCTGCTGCGGGGTTTCCAGACCATGGTCCAGGGCATTGCGCAGCAGATGGGTCAGCGGTGCGCGCAGTTCGTCGAGGATGCGTTTGTCGACTTGCAGATGGCTACCGCGCACTTGCAGCTCGACCCGCTTGCCGGCCTGGCTGGCCAGGTCCTGAACCATCGCCGGCAGGCCTTCCACCAAGTGGCTGCCGGCCAGCAGCAGCGTGCTCTGCAACTCATCGGTAAGGCCCGCAGAGAGCTGCGTCAGCCCCTGCGCCAGGTGCTTGCCGGCCTTATCCAACTGCACCGCTGCGAAATGCAGGCTATCGAGCTGGGCCTGGCTCCAGTCCAGGTAGTCGAACAATAGCCTGAGACCGCCCTGGCTCGCCGTGGGTAGCGCGGAGAGACTGCCGCGCAATTGCTCCAGGGTCCCCGCGCCGATCTGGCGGCCATGCTGCGGCGCGCAGGCGAGTACGTGCTCGCTCAGACGCTGGCTCAGCGATTGCGCCTCGAGCCGGTGCTGCAACAGGCTTTCGCTGTGAAACAGCAGGGCATCCAGGCGCTGGGTCGAAACCCGAACGGTACCCGGCTCGTTGCGCGAGAGCACAGGAGCCTGCGGCAGCTCGGGCAATTGCACCGGTGCGCCGGTAGCGGCCGCTTCCAGGCTCTCGATCAGTTCGGCCTGCTCTTCGCTATCGGGCGAACGGCCGCCGTGCAGCTGTTGCAACATGCCCAGGGCATGGCGACACAACTCGACCCGCTCGGCGCTCAGGCCCAGTCCGCCACTGCGCACTGCGGCGAGCAGGCTTTCCCACGCATGACAAAGCTGCTCCACAGCGGCCAGGCCAACGGCCCGAGCTGCGCCCTTGATGCTGTGCACTTCGCGAAATAGTGACTCCACGGCCTCGGCCGAAGCGGCGGACTCGCGCCAGCCGGCCAGTTCATCGGCGAGTGTCACCAGGCGTTCGTCGGCCTCCAGCTTGAAGCTGGCCAACAGTTGCTCTTGCAGGACCTCGCGATTCAGGCTCATGGCATGCTCACAGTTTGAACTGACCTGCTAGGCCTTTTAGCTTCAGGCCCAGCTGGTGCAGGTTGCGCGCGGCCAGGTCGACCTGTTGGGTGCCGCCGACATTGTCCTGGCTAGCCAGGCGGATGCTTTCCATGGCGCTGGCGACCTGGTCCATGCCAACCATCTGCTGCTGGCTGGTGGCGGCGATCTGCAGCGCCATCTCGCTGGACTCATCGATATTGCTGCTCAGGCTGCGAATCGCCTCGCCGCTGGCCTGGGCGCGCTGGTAACCGATCTCCACCGTTTTGCTGCCCTGCTCGGCCAGCAGCACCGCCTTGGTCATGGCCTTCTGGATTTCCCCGAGAATCCCCCGTACCTGAGCGGTGGCCTGTTTCGACTGCTCGGCCAGGGCCTTGACCTCCTGGGCCACCACCGAGAAACCCTTGCCGGTTTCGCCAGCCTTGACTGCCTCGATCGAGGCGTTGACCCCCAGCAGGTTGGATTGCTCGGCCAGATCGCCGACCGAGGCGACTATCTCGCTAATGGCCTGGCTCTGCTCGCCCAGGCTCATGATGCTCTCGGCCACCGCCTGCATCTGTTCGCGGATCTGCTGCATGCCGCTCAACGCTTCTTCCACCGCCTGCCGGCCGCCTTGTGCTACCTGACGAGTGCGCTCGGCGCTTGCGCTGACCCCTTGCGATTTGTTGCCCGCCAGCACCGCGGTCTGCTTGACCTCTGCCACTGTGGTGGCGATCTCGCTGATGGCCGTGGCAGTTTCCTGAGTACTGCTGGCCACCTGGCTGGTGGCGGCGAGAATATCCTCGCTGGAACTGGCCAGCACTGTGATGCTCTCGTTCAATTCGTGGATCACCTGCTTGAGGTTACTCACCATGCCGCTGAACGCTCGTCCCAACTGATCGTTCTCCGATGCGGGGCGGATTTCGACCGTCAACTCGCCGCGCGCCACTCGCTCGGCGCTGTCGGCCAGTTGCCGCAGATTGCTGACCATTCGACGGTAAGCCACGCCGAGTACATCCCGCTCCGAATGCAAGGCGACCTCCACCGTGAGATCACCCGTGGCAATTCGCTCCGCCACATCGGCTTTCTCCTGTAGCGTGGCGGCCATCCGGTTGAAGGCGTCGTCCAGAATGCCGATCTCGTCTCTACGCGGCCGGGTTATGGACTTTACCGAGATTTCGCCGGCGGCTATCAAGGTGGCGCGTTCGGCTATTTCGGTTAGGGGCTTGGAAAATTGTTTACTCCAGACAAAGCCCGCGCCCGTGCCCGCGCCAATGACCAGCAACCCGATCCAGATAAAATCCCTGTGTAAGGCATCCACCGAGGCGAACGCCTCGGCGGTAGGCAACTCAAACACCAGGGTCCAGTAATTGCTGTTGTCCTGTGGATCGTAGTGGATCTTCCTGAAACCATGAATCCGCGACTCTGCGCTTGCGCCATTGTCAGCGTGTTCGACCAACGAGCCTGCGCTCGTCAGCTTGGCCGCCAGGAGCGGGTTGAGGTCTTCCAGCCTGTACTGCCGCTGTAGGTCGAGACCGAACTCCTTGGAGGCATCGGGGTGTTTGAGGAAATACCCTTCCTTGTTCACCAGGTACATCTGACCGAACTGCGCCTGAATGCTCGCCAGGATATTCTTGCCATGCAGATTGATGATGAGCATGCCGCGCCGGGTCCGCCCTTGTTCGGCGAAGACCGGCACCGCGAAGCGCAGCGTGGGTTTGTACGGGGTTTCGATCCGCCCCTGCTCGCGGTTGAGATTCATCGGCGAGACATACAGTGCCCGCTCCGGCAGCCGCATGGTCTCGATAAAGTAGGCATTCTGCGCCTTGCTCTGCAGTTGCTCGGCCGGGATCACCTGCACTTCGCCATTGTTCGCATCGACCCTAACGCGCTCCCAGCCGTTTTCATCGATATAGCGCACCTGCCAGTAATCCGGTTTGCTCTTCAATAGCGCCACGAAGGTCTGCTGCAAGGCTTGTTCGGCAGCTACCCTGGCCCCCCCCTCCTGAGGACTATCGATGATGTCCGCCAGTGCCGGGGTGGCGCTCAGGAACAGGACATCCTCACGCACCCGGCCGAGAGAAAGCTCGATGCCGGTGGCCAGCTGCAGCATGTCCTTGTCCACCTCTCGCAGGATGCTCCTCTCAAGCTCGGCCTGGCTCTTCAGATAGGTCATCATGCCCAAGGTGCCGACAATCAGCGTGGTGAGAATGGCAATCGCCGTCGCCAGCTTGATATTGATCCTCATTCCAACTCCTTCTTCCTGAATGACCGCTTGGCTTTCTGCTCTTACAGTTTGAACCGGCCCGCCAGGCCTTTGAGCTTCAGGCCCAGTTGGTGCAGATTGCGCGCCGCCAGGTCGACCTGACGGGTGCCGCCGACATTATCCTGGCTGGCCTGGCGGATGCTTTCCATGGCGCTGGCGACCTGGTCCATGCCAACCATCTGCTGCTGGCTGGTGGCGGCGATCTGCAGCGCCATCTCGCTGGACTCATCGATATTGCTGCTCAGGCTGCGAATCGCCTCGCCGCTGGCCTGGGCGCGCTGGTAGCCGACCTCTACCGTCTTGCTGCCCTGCTCGGCCAGCAACACCGCCTTGGTCATGGCCTTCTGGATTTCCCCGAGAATTCCACGCACCTGGGTCGTCGCCTGTTTCGACTGCTCGGCCAGGGCCTTGACCTCCTGGGCCACCACCGAGAAACCCTTACCGGTTTCGCCGGCCTTGACCGCCTCGATCGAGGCATTGACCCCCAGCAGGTTGGATTGCTCGGCCAGGTCGCCGACCGAGGCGACTATCTCGCCGATGGCCTGGCTCTGTTCGCCCAGACGCATGATGCTCTCGGCCACCGCCTGCATCTGTTCGCGGATCTGCTGCATACCGCTCAGCGCTTCCTCCACCGCCTGCCGACCGCCCTGGGCGATCTGCCGAGTGCGCTCGGCGCTTGCGCTGACCCCTTGCGATTTGGTGCCCGCCAGCACTGCGGTTTGCTTGACCTCTGCGACAGTGGTGGCGATCTCGCTGATGGCCGTGGCGGTTTCCTGGGTGCTGCTGGCTACCTGGCTGGTGGCGGCGAGAATTTCCTCGCTGGAACTGGCCAGCACCGAAATGCCTTCATTCATTTCCTGCACCAGTTCGCGCAGGTACTGGCTCATGACCACGAACGCCTGGGCCAGCCGCCCCACTTCGTCCTGACGCAGGCTGCTGCTCACCTCACGCGGGATCTCGCCGCGGCCGATCTGCTCGGCCAGACCGGTCAGGCGGGCCAGTGGCAGGGCAATATGCCGGCTCAACAGCCAGGCCAGCACGGCACTCCCCCCCACCAACAGCAGGCTCAGATTGCGGATACGCTCGCGCAGGGTCTCGAGGCTCTGGCGGGAATACGCCAGCGTCTCGGCGATGCGTTGCTCGGTCAGTGTGGCCAATTGCAGGCCAAGCTCATGGATCGTTTCGAAGCGCTCGCGCTGCACGCCTTTGCTCAGCTGTAGCGCCTCTTCCAGCTGACCGTTGCGGATCAGCTGCAGTTGCGTGGCGCGGGTATGCGCCGTGGCATTGCGCACATCGAGCAATTGATCGAGCAGCTCGCTGGCTTGCGGGTCGTCGCTGACCACCCTGCGCAGTTGCTTGATCAGGCGCTCGTTCTCGACGCTGTGCTGGCGAATCTGTTCCTCTCGCTCGTTCAGTTCGCCGTTGCCCCCGGGGCTGATGGCCAGAAGCAGTTCGCTGCGCTGGGCGGCGATATTGATGCGCAGCTCCTTGACTGCCGAGATCCGCTCGTAGTTGCGCTGAAACTGCACCTCCTCGCGGGCTTGCAACTCGACGAAGCGCTCCAGAGTGGTAAACAGCAGGCCGCCAAAGCCCAGAATCAGCAAGGCGAAAGCCAGGAGCAATTTGCCACCTATGTTGAAGCGCAAAATCCTGAGCATCATCTGTGTCCCTTTCCGTTGAGCATTACTCAGCCATAACGCGCAGATCCGGGTCGCCCAGCAGGCGTGCGCCGTCCAGCACCGTGCATTGTTCTGTTGTCACCCCCAGCAGATAACGCGCGCGCACCCCGCCCAGGTTGGCCAGGTCCTTCTGCAAGCTGGCGCAGCTGATCCGGGCCACCCCAAGCACGCGGTCGATCAGCAGGCCAAACTCCATGTCCTGGCCATGCAGGATCAGCAGAAAGCTGCGATCGGACAGGCTGCCGTGGGGCCGTTCGAACAACACCCGCAAATCCAGCACCGATACGATACGCCCGCGCACATTGACGATGCCCAGCACATGGCCCGGGGTATTGGGCAAGGGCGTGTACTGGTTCAGTGGCAGCACCTGAGCGACATGTTCGCTGCCGATGGCATACCGCTCACTACTGATGCTGAAATTGAGCACCTCGAGCTGCTCGCCGAGTACCGGCGGCTGCACTGCCTTGGCCCACTGACGGGTACGCGCGGACAGCCGCGCGCTCAACTCGCTGGCGTCAATATCGCGGCCTTCGTCCAGGCGGCGGTCGAGTTCGCCCAGGCGTTCGCGCAGCTGATCCCAGCGTTGGCTGATGTCTATCGGCTCGGACATGGTGGCGCGGCCTCCTGCAGTTGTTGGCACAGGAGCAACAATTGGCCACAGCTTATGCCGTCGCCCAGGGGCACCAGGCTATCCCCGCTCTGCTGCCGCAGTAACTGCTGACAAACCCGCAGCGCTTTCGCGGCAGCCTGGGCACGCCCCTGGGCGACCAGCAAGCGAGCCTGGAAAAAGTAGCCGAGGATAAACTCGGGCTGCAGATACAGGGCCTTGTGCAGGGCCTGCAGTGCGCCCGGGTCGTCGCCGCTGTGCTGAGCCAACTGGGCCTGCAACCAGTAGGCCGGCACCGAGTCGGCTTGCAGTTGCAGCGCTCGCTGCAACCAGTCTCTGGCCTCGTCGAGGCATTGCTGGTCGGCCCAGGTGCGCGCGGTCAACAGACAGGCCTGGTGCTGTTGTGCACGACTCAGACCGGCACAGGCCAGATAGGCCAGCAGAGCCGCGCGGGTCGCCGCAGAGTTACCGGCAACCAGGGCCTGCTGTGCTTGCTGCCAGAGCTCCTCGGGAGGGACGGCCTGGGGCGTGGTCAGCGGCATCGGTGCCCGGACTTCGGCGTGCCCGTGGTGGTTGTCTGTGCGGATACTGCGGCGGGCGGTTTCTGGCTGAGCAAAGGTCTCCGTCGGCGCTGCCATGGTTCTAGCCGGAACGGCCGCGGCTGCCCGCACCGCGTGACGGTTCAGGGCGTAATTGCAGCCCGCCCAGCTACCTGTCAGCCCCGCCTGGGTGGCGATCCCTGCCTCGACTGCACCAAGCAGTAACAGCCCCTCGTCATTCAGGCAACCGAGCAGGCGTTTGACCACCGCAGCGGCCCGTGTCGGGGAAAAATACATCAGCACATTGCGGCAGAGGATCAGATCGGCCTCCGCCAGCAGACAACCCTGCTGCTCATCGATAAGGTTGTACTGGCAAAAGCGGATGCGTCCGCGCCAGGCCGGGCGGACCCGCCACAGGCGGCCTTCGGCCTGGAAGTAGCGCTGGCGGAAGGCGCTTTCGTTGCGGCGAAAGGCGTTGCTGCCATACAGGGCCTGCTCGGCCCTGGCGAGAAATTGCCCGTTGATATCGCTGGCGACCAGTTCCAGCGTCCAGCTATCGCGCTCGTCGCCCAGCAACTCATCGAGCAGAAACAGCAGGCTATAGGCTTCTTCACCGGTACAGCAGCCGGCGCTCCACAGGCGCAGGACGCGCTGCCCGCTCTGCCGGCGGCGCGCCAGCAGGCCGGCCAGGTGGTGCTGGGCCAGCCAGTCGAAGGTTTCCGGGTCGCGGCGGAAATAGGTTTCGCCGACGCTGAAGGCCGGTACCAGGCGCTGTATCAGCGCGGCATCCCACTCGGTAAAGGCCAGCGCCTGCAACCAGGCCGTCGGATCGCTCAACTGTTGTTCGGCCGCCAGCAACTTCAGGCGACGCAACAGTTCGCCGCTGCGCTGCGCGGAAAAGTCCATGCCCAGGTGGCGATGGACCTTGTGCACCAGCACCTCCAGCAGCGGGGCCGAACAGAACGGCTTAGGTTCTCGCATTGGCGGCACCTCCCTGTTCGGCCAGGGCGGCGTCCAGTTGGCTTTCTTCGGCGGCGCAAAGCAGTTGCTCGACATCCTGAATCAACAGCATGCCTTCCGCGCTGCGCAGCACGCCCTGGAGCAGGCTGGATGGCACATGGGGATCGGGAGCCGGGGAAAAATCGCTGGCGGCGCAACTGCATACCGCCGCTACCTTTTCCACCGGTAGAAGCAGTTGGCGTTTACTGGTTTTCAGCCAGATAAAGGGTTGCCACAGGGTCGTTGGGGCTGATGGCCAGTCGAAACGCCGGGCCAGGTCGATCACCGGCAGTACATGGCCTTGCACATTGACCAACCCGCGCACGGTTGCCGGCGCACCAGGCAAAGGTGTACTGAGCAATGCTGGCAATACTCGAACGACATTCTCGAGTGCGACTGCAAAGTGTTGCCCTGCCAGCCAGAAGGGCAGCACCGCGTATCTATCCATAGATGCATCCCTGTCGTTGCGATCTCACTCTCTCGTGCTTGTACCCTAGCTCAGCTGTTTCGGGCGTCCAGTTTCGCCGGCATCAGTCGTTCTGCTGAAGCCAGAGTTCAACCCGGCCCAGGGCGCGGATAGACAGGCTTGCGCACGGCAATAGCGGGCTGGAGGCGCGACAGCGGCCTATGCCATCAGGCGTTGACGAACGGAGCTGGGGACGGCTGACCACCATCAGGGTGCCGTCCGGGCCGCGGAACTACGCCGACTCGATCGGGGCGATAGCCCTCGGCCAACGCTTAGGTGACCCATGCCGAATACGCGCCGGTGGAAATCCATGCTCCGTGCTATATCGGCCAGGGTCAGTACCAGGTGATCGGGCACGCGATCATCAGTCTCTGTCCAGCAAATGAAAGCGGGGCAAGGATACGTGCCAGCGGATAGCGGCCAGGCGAATCAGCAGCACCGTCAGCATCGCCACTCCGGTATCCAGCCAGTGTGGGGTGGCCAGCTCGCGCAGGCCGATAAACATCAGGGCTCCGGCAATGCAGGCGGTGGCGTAGATTTCCTTCTGGAAGATCAGCGGAATCTCGTTGCAGATCACATCGCGCATCACCCCGCCGGCCACGCCGGTCATCACCCCCATGATCACCGCCGTGCTATGGGGCACGGCATGCTGCAGCGCCACTTCGGTGCCGATCACGGTAAACACCGCCAGGCCGAAGGCATCCGCCAGCAGCAGCCCCTTCTCGTGAATGGGCTGGGTCAGGCGCACCCAGATCACCGTGCCGATGGCTGCCAGAGAGGCCACTAGGATATAGAGGTCGTTGAGAATCCAGCTGACCGGGTGGTTGTCCAGGATCACATCGCGCAGGGTGCCGCCGCCCAGCGCGGTGATGATGGCAATCACCAGCACGCCGAACAGGTCCATGGACTTGCGCCCGGCCATCAGCGCACCGGTAATGGCGAATACCGCAACGCCGAACAGGTCGGCGAGGTAGAAAAGTTCTGCCATGGCGTCCTCAGGACTCGACCGGGGTACGCATGGTGACGAATTCCTCGGCCGCCGTTGGGTGCACGCCGATGGTTTCGTCGAACATTTGCTTGGTTGCTCCGGCTTTCAGGGCAATGGCCAGGCCCTGGACGATTTCCCCCGCCTCCGGGCCGACCATATGGCAACCCAGGACCCGGTCGCTGTCGGCATCCACCACCAGTTTCATCAGGGTGCGCTCCTGGCAGTCGGTCAGCGTCAGTTTCATCGGCCGGAAACGGCTTTCGAACACCTTGACCCGGTAGCCCTCCTCCCTCGCCTGCTCTTCGCTCAGGCCCACGGTGCCAATATTCGGCAGGCTGAACACCGCCGTGGGGATCATCCGGTAATCGACCTTGCGGTACTCCTCCGGTTTGAACAGCCGCCGCGCCACGGCCATGCCTTCGGCCAGCGCCACCGGGGTCAGCTGTACCCGGCCGATTACATCGCCGATGGCCATGATCGAGGGAGCCGTGCTCTGGTATTGCTCGTCGACCTGGATAAAGCCGCGCTCGTCCAGCTGCACCTCGGTGTTTTCCAGGCCGAGGTTGTCCAGCATCGGCCGCCGGCCGGTGGCATAGAACACACAGTCGGTTACCAGCTCGCGACCATCCTTGAGCGTTGCCAACAGACTGCCATCGGCCTGCTTGTCGATGCGCGCGATATCGCTATTGAACTGCAGATCGAGGCCGCGCTTGCTCAGTTCTTCACGCAGGTGCTGACGCACCGCGCCATCGAAGCCGCGCAGGAACAACTCGCCCCGGTAGAGCAAGGACGTCTGCGCGCCCAGGCCGTGAAAGATCGAGGCGAATTCCACGGCGATATAGCCGCCGCCCACCACCAGCACGCGCCTGGGCAGTTGCGCGAGGAAGAAGGCCTGGTTCGAGTCGATGGCATGTTCGCGGCCGGGAATCTCCGGGATATGGGGCCAGCCGCCGGTGGCGATAAGAATATGCTTGGCGCTGTAACGCTTGCCGTCCAGCTCGACGCTGTGCCCATCGAGCAGGCGGGCGTGGCCTTCCAGCAGGGTCACCCCGCTATTGACCAGCAGGTTGCGGTAGATACCGTTGAGACGCTCGATTTCGCGGTTCTTGTTGGCGATCAGGGTCGGCCAGTCGAACTGCGCCTGATCCAGCGACCAGCCAAAGCCCTGGGCCTGTTCGAAGTCTTCGGCGAAGTGGGCACCGTACACCAGCAGCTTTTTCGGCACGCAGCCGACGTTGACACAGGTGCCGCCCAGATAGCGGCTCTCGGCCACCGCCACGCGGGCACCGTAGCCTGCGGCAAAGCGTGCCGCGCGTACGCCGCCGGAGCCGGCACCGATTACAAACAGGTCGAAGTCGTAGGTCATCACAAGCCTCCAGAACAGGCCGCAAGCATAACCCAATCGCCCCGAGCGCCGCGCTCGGACTACGCTTGGAGGGTACCCTCAAGGAGCAGCCCCATGCGTCCAACCCTCACCCACTTGGCGTTACACGTCCCCGACCTGGATGCCTGCGTGGCCTTCTACCGCGAGTTCTGCGCCATGGCGGTGATTCACCAGCGCGCCGGCAAGGGCTCGCGGATTGTCTGGATGGCCGAGCCCGGCAAGGAACACGAATTCATCTTCGTGATCATGCCCGGCGGGCAGGACCGTCAGTTGGCGGCCGATGACTACAGCCACTTCGGCTTCGCCGTGGCCAGCCGCGAGCAGGTCGATGCCATTGCCGCCAAGGCCCAGGCCGCGGGCTGCCTGATCTGGGCCCCGCGCGACGAGCCCTACCCGGTCGGCTATTACTGCGGGCTGCGTGATCCGGCGGGCAATTATGTCGAGTTCAGCTATGGCCAGCCGCTTGGGCCGGGCTCTGAGGCGATGCCGATACCCTGACGGGCGCGTCCAGGCCGCAAGCTCTGAGCGAAAACGGCAAAGCCACCTCGCGGTGGCTTTGCTATTCACTTACGGCTTAAGGCGTTCAGCTTGCTGCCTCAGTAGGCTTTGCCTGGCTTGTAGAGGTTCTCGAAACAGAAGTTGGTGGCATCGATATAGCCTTCCGCACCGCCGCAGTCGAAGCGCTGGCCCTTGAACTTGTAGGCTATTACGCAGCCATTCTGCGCCTGCTTCATCAAGGCATCGGTGATCTGGATTTCGCCGCCCTTACCGGGCTCGGTCTGCTCGATCAGCTCGAAGATATCCGGTGTCAGGATATAGCGGCCGATAATGGCCAGGTTCGAGGGTGCGTCTTCAGGCTTGGGCTTCTCGACCATGCTGTTAACCCGGTAGATATCTTCCCGGATCATTTCGCCGGAAATTACCCCGTACTTGTGGGTTTCTTCCGGCGGCACTTCCTGGATGGCCACGATCGAGCAGCGGAACTGCTTGTACAGCTTGACCATTTGGGTCAGCACGCCGTCGCCGTCCAGGTTCAGGCACAGGTCATCGGCCAATACCACGGCAAAGGCTTCATCGCCGATCAGGGGGCGTCCGCAGAGAATGGCATGGCCCAGGCCTTTCATTTCGACCTGGCGGGTGTAGGAAAAGCTGCATTGATCGATCAGGCGACGGATCCCGGTCAGGTATTTTTCCTTGTCGGTATCGCGAATCTGATGCTCCAGCTCGTAGCTGATATCGAAATGGTCTTCCAGGGCACGCTTGCCGCGCCCGGTGATCATGGCGATTTCCGTCAATCCGGCCTGCAGCGCCTCTTCAACGCCATACTGGATCAACGGCTTGTTCACGATCGGCAGCATCTCCTTGGGCATGGCCTTGGTGGCCGGGAGAAAGCGTGTGCCGTAACCGGCTGCGGGGAACAAGCATTTCTTGATCATGAAAATCCTTTAAATAAACAGCGAAAAACCGCCCAAGTCTATCAGGCTGCACTGACGTTACAATGACCAAGCCCCGGACGGCCAATGCCGCGGTAGAGAAAACCGAGCGCCGCGAGCTGTTTGCCATCGTAGATATTGCGCCCATCGAACAGCACCGGCATGCGCATCAGGCCGCGAATTCTGACGAAGTCCGGCTGACGAAACTGCTTCCACTCGGTTACCAGAACCAGGGCGTCGGCCCCCTCGACAGCACTGTAAGGCGACTCGCTCAGGCGCACCTGACCGCTCTCGACCTCTGCACCATAGCGCGCCGCCACGCCGGCACCGGCAACCGGGTCATAGGCCTGCACCCGCACCCCCGCGGCCAGCAGCGCATCCAGCAGGACCAGGCTGGGAGCCTCGCGCAGGTCGTCGGTGCCGGGTTTGAAGGCCAATCCCCACAGCGCCACCACGCGACCCTGCAGATGCCCGCTGAAGTGCTCGCGCACGGCCTGGAACAGCAGGGTCTTCTGCAGGGCATTGCGCGCCTCCACCGCGCGCAGGATGCCGGGCTCAATGCCCTCCTGCTCTGCCGTGCGGATCAACGCCCGCACATCCTTGGGGAAACAGGAGCCGCCATAACCACAGCCGGCATAGATAAAGTGCGTGCCGATACGCTTGTCACTGCCAATACCGCGGCGCACCTCCTCGATATCGACGTCCAGGCGCGCGCACAGCCCGGCCATTTCATTGATAAAGGAAATCTTGGTGGCGAGAAAAGCATTGGCGGCGTACTTGCTGAACTCCGCGGCGCGCAGGCTCATGCACAGCAGGCGTTCGTGGTTGCGCAGGAAAGGCGCATACAGGCGGCGCAGCACTTCGGCGGCCTGCGGCTCGTCGCAGCCGATGATGACCCGGTCCGGACGCATAAAGTCATCGATGGCCGAGCCCTCCTTGAGGAACTCCGGGTTGCTGGCCACACTGACCTTGCACGACTGGCCGCGTTTGCGCAGGCCATTGTCGATCCGCTGCGCGACCCGCTCCCCGGTACCCACCGGCACCGTCGATTTGTCGACCACGATGCAGTTGCGCTGCAGGCAGGCCCCCAGGGCATCGGCCACGGCGAGCACATGGGACAGATCCGCCGAACCATCCTCCCCGCTTGGCGTGCCCACGGCGATAAAGACGATCTCCGCCTGGGCGACGCCCAGCGCCAGGTGCTCGGTAAAGCTCAACTGGCCGCTGGCCAGATGGGCCTTGAGCAGCGCTTCCAATCCGGGCTCATAAATGGGTACCTGCCCCTCAGCGAGGCCGGCGACACGGGCGGCATCTTGCTCGACGCAGATCACCCGGTTACCCATTTCGGCAAAACAGACCGCCGATACCAGCCCGACATACCCGGCTCCGATCACGCAAATTCGCATCGCCACACCTCCAGATGAGTTGCAGCGATTGCAGCTAAAACAGGTGGCAGGCATATGACACTGACGCGACAGGCGCGTGACAGCGTGCTTAAGGCGAGGGAGTTGTAGCGAGGAAAGGTGCCGGCCGGAGTCGAATATCAGCCAAAACACCGTTTAAATGCTTGCGTATGAATTTTTAAGCTCAGGCTGTCCCCCTAAAGCAGAAAGTGCCCCTGCCAAACAGGAGCGAAAACACGGTGAATCTGACTCTACAGCCGATCAGCTACAAGGTAGTTGATATGCAACTACCGCCATGATGATTGCACCTGCCAGACCAAGTGCCCAGCGGGTAAAGGGACCTTGTCTACGATATCAGCCCATTTTCCCCCGGCTATCCAAAAATTGCGTTTTGCCAGTGCTCCTCGCTCACAATGGCGAGATGAGCACCGGCCTCACGTAACTCGACGGCCTTTTTGATTTTGGTGCCGTAGGTGCTGTGTAGCCATTGGTCATTTCCGATGCTGCCAACTACAAGGAAATGGACTTTCTTACTCACGCCAGCACCGATCTGACCGTTGCGCTCAAGTACTAAGGCCTCACAATCCTTACGCGGGCCATAAGCCATAACGCCAGTGAAGACAAATAGCCGGCCGTTCCACTCCAGTTCCGGAGCAGGCTTGCACAAAGGTAAATCGTTGGGAGCTGTAAAAGCGTTATCCCTGGGTAGGGGCTTACCCACACTCAGGCCCGTGAAACTACGCAGCATACATAGCAGCTCCGCGGACTCCTCAGCATCAAGCACACCGTCGGCGAGCATGTCAGTCAGTCGGCGATAGAGTAGGTTCACTACGGGATCGTCCAGGTGGACGAGATTTGTGGCGATCCAGCTTTCGAGAAATTCGGCCTCTTGCTGGTTAATCATACCGTCCGCAGTGATGCCGGCAGCCAAGCCTGCCAACGCATCAGCTGAGCGTCTGTCAATTCGAGCCTCATGAAAAAAGCGGCTGTTCTGGAATTCCTGGTGCAGGTCGACCATTCGAGTCTCCTTCCTCGTTTTCAGTGTCGCTTTGCTGGGCGGCAAGCTTGGTGATATCCCCGGTATAGGTAATCACCATTCCCGTCTTGGTGCATGTGAGAGTTACTTCGGCATCTAGATCGACATCGAGATCATCACCTCGCAGGCCTTGCCACTGGGCGAGATAGTGGAGCGCACCGACCTTGTCCTTTTTCTTCAGGGTACGAGCGACACCGCCTTTCCAGTTTAGCGGCGGCAGTTCGCCGGCTTTACAGCACTCAGTCAGCTCAGGCCTATGGATGGCGAGTTTTCGGCCGGTTTCCCAGCTCTTGATTAACCCACGATCGGGGCCTTTCCATGTGGCAGCCCAGTCTAGGCCTGAGCGCTCTGGCTCGTTGATCGAACGGTGAATAAGAGTCGTCATATGCTTTGCGATATCCTTCTGCAGCATGCTTCTTGGATAGCTCTCGTACCGGTAGATACCAGTACTCCGGCAAAAGCTTTTTCAGCAGCATAAACAGATATGGTTGCTATGCCATCACTGTTCGAAAAAACAGTATTCACGAAATCCCCCTGGGCTGTAGCGCTTATCTATCCGCGACACAGTGGACCGGCGCACGCATTTATAGCCGCGTAGGCCTTGAGCAACCAAGAACCATCGTCCAGGCCGAGCTGGTGCCGCTCCATGCTGATCAGTTTCCGCAAAGCGATCGACAGATCACGCTGGGGCATCGCACGCCGTGGCAGGGCCAGCGCCTGCTGCAGTCGAAGCTCCGGGCCTGCCAACTCTCTCGCCTCGGCTTCCACCCACACTACATCAACTGTGCAAAACTCCAGCTACCCGCCATCAAGGAGAAGGCCATGTCCGAAAATCACTTCGTTGCCATTGACGTGGAAACGGCCAACTCCTGGTTCGGTTCAATCTGCCAGATCGGAGTTGTTGAATTTGCAGGCGGTCAAATAGTCCAGGAGTGGGAAACCCTGGTTGACCCGGAAGGTGACTTCCTAGATTTCAACGTCCGGATTCACAAGATCACCCCGGAGATGGTTACCGGGCAGCCACTGTTCGCCGGCGCACTTGAGCAGGTCAAGCAAATAGCCGGGGAGTCCTTAATAGCCAGCTATGGCCACTTCGATCGATCAGCCTTCAGCCAAGCTTGCCATACACGATCCCTGACCAATATCGCCAACCCGTGGATCAACATCCACTCCGTGGTAAAGCGCGCCTGGCCGGAGAAATACGTTGATGGCGGATACCGCCTCAACTCTGTGTGCAAATACCTCGGCATACCCCTGCCACGACATCACAATGCAGTAGATGACGCGAGAGCTGCCGGCCTGATCCTATCCCGAGCCTGTGAAACCACCGGCATAGCAGCTGTGGAGTGGATTTCCAAGAATCGCCGGTCCCTTCATACAGCTACCGCTGCGAAGCTCGAAATCACCGTGAACCAAGATGGTCCACTAGCAGGCGAGAGCATCGTTTTTACGGGTGCCCTCCAGATGCCACGCCAGCAGGCACAGGCCCTGGCGGCCGCTATTGGATGCGCGCCCACTAATGGCGTGACCAAGAAGACCACCATCCTCGTGGTCGGCGACCAGGACCTCACAAGGTTTGGTGGCAAGGACAAGAGCAGCAAGCACGTTAAGGCTGAAGAGTTGATGGAGTCCGGGCAAGATATTCAGATCATCGGCGAGTCTGATTTCCTGGCCATGATCGCCATTGACGTCGCCGATCAGTCGTCCTAACACCGAGGTGGCCGCCAGTGGTGGAAACCTGGCGACGGAAGCAGAGTGCGTAGGGAGCTAGAGTTCTCAGGATCTAATTTAGCGCCCGCTCTTAGGGGTACACCTTCCTTACCGAACTGGCGTACCCCTAAACGCACCCCTGAATAATGGGAATGTACAGGAGCCCTGGAAAGCATACGGGCACAAAAAAACCGGCTACAAAGGCCGGTTTCAGTGGGTTTCAGGTTCATCTGGGAACATCTGAAATCATGTCAATGGTGCCCCGAGCCGGAATCGAACCGGCAAGACCTTGCGGTCGGCAGATTTTAAGTCTGCTGTGTTTACCAATTTCACCATCGGGGCGTTTGGCGCGTTGTTGCGTATCGGCTGACGGCTAGTGCCGCCAGAGGCTCGACTTGCGAGGTCTGGACTATATACAGCCCATAGGCGAGCCGCAAGCCGCGCACCTTAAAATGAAAAAAGCCTCGTAAATCATGGATCTACGAGGCTTTTCTAATTGGAGGCTGAGGTCGGAATCGAACCGGCGTTCACGGATTTGCAATCCGGTGCATAACCACTCTGCTACTCAGCCTTGAAACTAAACGGGCCGTTCAAACGGCCCGTTAAAATTGGAGCGGGAAACGAGACTCGAACTCGCGACCCCGACCTTGGCAAGGTCGTGCTCTACCAACTGAGCTATTCCCGCTTGTCGTGCTGACGGCCGCCATTCTATAGCTTCGGAACGCCGCGTCAACCCCTTGATTCAAAAAACTTATTTCTTTTCGGCAACTGGGCTGAGGTGCGGCCAGGCCGCCATCAGGTACTGCACCATCGACCACAGGGTCAGCACGGCGGAGATCATCAACAGCACATAACCCAGGATCACCCAGGCGGTAAATGTCGGCGGGTTGGCCAACAGGACGATCAGCGCAACCATCTGCGCCGCGGTTTTCCATTTGGCCAGGTTGGAGACGGCGACATGGGCCCGCGCGCCCAGTTCGGCCATCCACTCGCGCAAGGCCGACACCACGATTTCGCGACCGATAATGATCACCGCCGGCAGGGTCAGCCATAGGTTGGTGTGCTCCGCCACCAACAGCACCAGGGCCACGGCCACCATCAGCTTGTCGGCCACTGGGTCGAGAAAGGCCCCGAATGGCGTGCTCTGTTCCAGCCGCCGTGCCAGGTAACCGTCCAGCCAGTCGGTTGCTGCGGCACAGGCGAATACCCCGCTGGCTGCCCAATAGCTCCAGCTGAAGGGCATATAGAACAGCAGAATAAAGCAGGGAATCAGCAGAACGCGGAGCACGGTAAGCAGGTTGGGGATATTCATCGGCACAACTAGGCTGCAAAGTGAGCGGGCATTCTACTCGCTGTGCAGTGCGGCATAAATCAGCTCTGCAAGCTTTTTACTGATACCCGGTGCTTTGGCGATTTCTTCGCTGCTGGCGCGGGAGAGTTCCTGCAGGCCGCCGAAGTGGTTGAGCAGCTCACGGCGGCGCTTCGGCCCGACACCCGCAACCTCCTCCAGACTCGAGGTGCGCCGCGCCTTGCCACGCCGGGCGCGGTGACCGGTAATGGCGAAGCGGTGCGACTCGTCACGAATCTGCTGGATCAGGTGCAGCGCCGGCGAATTGCCCGGCAGGGTGAACTCATGGGCGGCGTCATTCAGGTAGAGGGTTTCCAGCCCCGGTTTGCGGGTGGTGCCCTTGGCCACGCCGAGCAGAATCAGCTCGGGCACCGCCAGTTCTTCGAGCACCGTGCGGGCCATGGCCAGCTGGCCCTTGCCGCCGTCGACCAGGAGGATATCGGGCAACTTGCCTTCGCCCTCCTTGATCTTGCTGAAGCGCCGGGTCAGTGCCTGGTGCATGGCGGCGTAGTCGTCGCCTGCCGTCACGCCCTCGATGTTGTAGCGGCGGTAATCGGATTTCAGCGGGCCTTCCGGGCCGAACACCACGCAGGAGGCCACCGTGGCCTCACCGCTGGAGTGGCTGATATCGAAACACTCCAGGCGTTGCGGCAGTTCATCCATGGCCAGCGCCTCGGCCAGGGCCTCGAAGCGCGCGGCCACATGCTGGCGGTCGGCCAGACGCGCCCCCAGGGCCTGTTCGGCATTGGTTACCGCCAACTGCTGCCAGCGCGCCCGGGTACCGCGCACGCGATGGCTGATACTCAGCTGGCGACCGCGCATCTCCTCGATGGCGGCGATCAGGGTGGGGAAGTCTTCGTGCTGGGCATTGACGATCAGCTCGCTGGGCAGGTCGCGCTCCTGACTGCTCAGGTAGTACTGGGCGAGGAAGGCCAACAAGACATCGCTGCCCTCCTCCTCGATGGCCACCTGCGGGAAGAAATTCTTGCTGCCCAGCACCCGCCCGCCGCGCACGCTGATCAGGTGCACGCAGGCACCGCCCGGATTGACCATGGCCGCGACCACATCGACGTCGCCGCTGCCACCTTCCATGCTCTGCTGATCCTGCACCCGGCGCAGCAGGGAGATCTGGTCGCGCAGCTCGGCGGCGCGTTCGAAATCCAGTTCCGCCGCCGCCTTTTGCATACCGCTGGACAACTCATCGTTCAGGGCATTGCTGCGACCTTCAAGGAACATCACCGAGTGGCGTACATCCTCGGCATATTCCTCGGGCGTCACCAGACCGACACAGGGTCCCTTGCAGCGTTTGATCTGGTACTGCAGGCAAGGCCGGGTGCGGTTCTTGAAAAAGCTGTCCTCACACTGGCGCACCAGAAAGGCTTTCTGCAGCAGATTGAGGCTTTCGCGAATCGCCCCGGCGCTGGGATAGGGCCCGAAATAGCGGCCTTTCGATTTTTTCGCCCCACGATGAATGCTCAGGCGCGGGTAATCGCCATCCGAGAGAAACACGTAGGGGTAGGACTTATCGTCGCGCAGCAGGATGTTGTAGGGCGGCCGCCATTCCTTGATCAGCGTCTGCTCGAGCAGCAGAGCTTCGGTTTCATTGGCGGTAATGGTGGTTTCGATCTGGGCAATACGCCCCACCAGAGCGGCGGTCTTGGGGGCCAGACCGGTCTTGCGGAAGTAGCTGGCCAGGCGCTTCTTCAGGTTCTTGGCTTTGCCGACATAGAGCAGCCTGGCATCCGCATCGAACATGCGGTAGACGCCGGGCCGGCCACTGCAGGTGGCGAGAAAGGCGCTTGAGTCGAAAGCCGCGCCGGTTTCAGCTGCCGGCATCGATCATGCCATGGCGCACCGCCAACAGTGCCAGCTCCACGTCACTGGTGATCGACATCTTCTCGAAGATCCGGTAGCGGTAAGTGTTCACGGTTTTCGGCGACAGGCACAGCTTGTCCGAGATGCTCTGCACTTTCTGGCAGCCGGCGATCATCAGGGCAATCTGGATCTCACGCTCGGACAGCAGGTCGAATGGCGAATTGCTGTTCTGCGGCTGAAACGACTTGAGCGCCAGCTGCTGGGCGATCTGCGGGCTGATATAGCGCTGACCGCTGAACACCATGCGGATGGCCTGGACCATTTCCTCCAGTGCCGCGCCCTTGGTCAGGTAGCCAGCGGCACCGGCCTGCAGCAGGCGGGTGGGAAAGGGATCTTCTTCGCATACGGTCACGGCCACGACCTTGAGGTCGGGGTGGCTGCGGATCAGTTTGCGGGTGGCTTCGAGACCGCCGATGCCGGGCATTTTGATGTCCATCAAGACGACATCGGGCTTCAGTTCGCGGGCTTTATGCAGGGATTCTTCACCGGACTCGGCCTGGCCTACGACCAGAAGCCCTTCAATGTCGGCAAGCATCCGCGTGATGCCTGTGCGAACCAGGTCGTGGTCATCGACTACTAGCACCCTAATCAAGCGACACCCCATTGTGCGTCAGGCCACCCCAAACAGCGGCCTTGTTGAAATGCTGATCAAATCAGATTTACGTTGTTTGACCAAGCTTGGCGCATGACCGTCAAAAAGCAAACGCCAAAATACGTGAGCATGACGACCAGAGGAAAATTGGCGGAAGCGGTGAGATTCGAACTCACGGAAGAGTTTCCCCTTCGACGGTTTTCAAGACCGTTGCATTCAACCGCTCTGCCACGCTTCCGGCGTTAGTGCGGGCGGCAATCTTACCGGAACGCAACACACTGTCAAACTCTGCGTCTTGGCAGCCCGTGCGGCTCTGTTATGATCCCCTTCGACCTTGGTCACGGAACCATCTAGCCTCTACAGGAGTGTCGCCATGAACGATCACAATTATGCCCTCGACCATACGCAGGTCGAGCAGCAAGAAGTCAGCCGCGTCCTGCGCAACACTTATGGCTTGCTGGCCATCACCTTGGCCTTTAGCGGTCTGGTTGCCTTTATGGCGCAGCGCGCCAACCTGCCTTATCCGAATATCTTCGTGGTGCTGATCGGCTTCTACGGCCTGTTCTTCCTCACTGCCAAACTGCGCAACTCGCCTTGGGGCCTGGTATCCACCCTCGCCCTCACCGGCTTTATGGGTTACACCCTGGGCCCGATCCTCAATCGCTACCTGGGCACGGCCAATGGTGCCGAGGTCGTCAGTGCGGCCTTTACCATGACCGCCCTGGTGTTCTGCGGCCTGTCGGCCTATGTACTGACCACCCGCAAGGACATGAGCTTTCTCAGTGGCTTTATCACGGCCGGTTTCTTCGTCCTGATCGGTGCCATGCTGGCCGGTTTCTTCTTCGAGATCAGCGGCCTGCAACTGGCGATCAGCGCCGGTTTCGTGCTGTTTTCCTCGGCCTGCATCCTGTTCCAGACCAGCGCCATCATCCACGGCGGCGAGCGCAACTACATCATGGCGACCATCAGCCTGTATGTATCGATCTACAACCTGTTCGTCAGCCTGCTGCAGATCTTCGGCATCATGGGCGGCGACGATTGATCGCTTAACCAGTAAACAAAAAAGGCCGCTTAACTAAGCGGCCTTTTTTATTGGACATGTTGTATTGCGCGCGGCCCTCAGTTGCGCGCCTGCTCCCAGGATTTCAGCAGTTCGTTGTAGTTGATGGTTTCACCCTTGGGTTTCTCGTTGGCCAGTTTCGGCTTGGGTGCACCCGGCTGATCCAGCCAGTATTGCGGGTCTTTTGCCTCGTTCAGCTTGGGCCCGCACTCGCCCAGTACGCCGGCACGCTCCAGACGCCCGAGCATGGTGTCCTGGGCCGCGGCCAGGCCGTCCAGCGCCTCTTGCGGGGTTTTGTCGCCACTGGCTGCCTCGGCGATAAACTGCCACCACAGCTGGGCCAGACGCGGGTAGTCCGGCACGTTGGTGCCGGTGGGCGTCCACTGCACCCGCGCCGGGCTGCGGTAGAACTCCACCAGACCACCGAGCTTCGGCGCGGCGTCGGTCATGGCCTGGGAGTTGATATCCGACTCTCGAATCGGCGTCAGGCCGACCAGGGTCTTCTTCAGCGACACGGTCTTGGAGGTGACGAACTGGGCGTACAGCCAAGCCGCCAGGCGCTGCTTGTCCGGGGTGGATTTGAGGAAGGTCCAGGAACCGGCGTCCTGATAGCCCAGCTTCATGCCCTCCTCCCAGTACGGCCCCTTGGGCGACGGTGCCATGCGCCATTTCGGCGTGCCGTCTTCGTTGACCACCGGCAGGCCCGGCTTGGTCATGTCGGCGGTAAAAGCGGTGTACCAGAAGATCTGCTGGGCGATGCTGCCCTGGGCCGGTACCGGGCCGGATTCGGAGAAGGTCATGCCCTGGGCTTCCGGCGGCGCGTACTGGCGCATCCAGTCGACATACTTGGTGGTGGCATAGACCGCCGCCGGGCCATTGGTGTCGCCGCCGCGGGAAACGCTGGAACCCACCGGACGGCAACCGTCGACGCGGATACCCCACTCGTCCACCGGCAAGCCGTTGGGCAGGCCCTTGTCGCCGCCACCGGCCATGGAGAACCAGGCATCGGTGAAGCGCCAGCCCAGGGACGGGTCTTTCTTGCCGTAGTCCATATGGCCATAGACGCGCTGGCCGTCGATCTCCTTGACCTTCTCGGAGAAGAACTCGGCGATGTCTTCATAGGCCGACCAGTTGACCGGCACGCCCAGCTCGTAGCCGTAGATTTCCTTGAACTTGGCCTTGAGCTCCGGGCGCTCGAACCAGTCGGCGCGGAACCAGTAGAGGTTGGCGAACTGCTGGTCAGGCAGCTGGTAGAGCTTGCCGTCCGGCCCAGTGGTAAAGGACAGGCCGATAAAATCCTCGAGATCGAGGGTCGGCGAGGTGTAGTCCTTGCCGTCGCCGGCCATCATATCGGTCAGCGACACCGCCTTGCCGTAACGGAAGTGGGTGCCGATCAGGTCGGAGTCGTTGATATAACCGTCGTAGATGTTCTTGTCCGACTGCATCTGGGTCTGCAGTTTCTCCACCACATCGCCTTCCTGCATCAGGTCATGTTTGAGCTTGATCCCGGTGATTTCGCTGAAGGCCTTGGCCAGCACCTTGGACTCGTATTCGTGGGTGGCGATGGTTTCCGAGGCGACGCTGATGCTCATGCCGCGGAAGGGTTCAGCCGCCTTGATAAACCACTGCAGCTCGGCGAGCTGTTGCTCGGCGGTCAGGGTCGAGGGGCTGAACTCATCGGCAATCCACTTCTTGGCGGCCTCCTCGTAGGCGTCGGCCCAGGCTGCGCCGCTTAATCCAGACAATGTCAGCAGGGCAGCCAGCGCCATGCTATGTCGCGTTTTGTTGTTATTGTCGAACATAGAGACCTCCATCTCAGGGTTTGGGATGAGGCAAGCGGGTCATGGCCGCGCCAATCAGCTGGCGCGCCCAGGGCAGCCCGGCTTAACCCCAGCGCATCACTGCAAACAGCCAGAGCAGGGACAGCAGCGTGGCTATCCAGATACTCCAATCGGTCGTGCCCACCACCAGCAGGTGCAGGTAGGCGCTTCCCAGCAGACCGATAAACAACCGATCACCACGGGTGGTGCTGATCGGCAAGAAGCCTTTGCGCTCGACACAGGGCGAACGCAGTTCCCACACCGTCATGCCCGCGAGAATCGCGGCGATGCCGCCGAAAAACAGTGCGGTGGGCAGAGTCCAGGCCATCCAGTCCATCGTTTCTCTCCTTATACCCGGCCCAGGGCGAAGCCCTTGGCCACGTGGTTGCGCACGAACCAGATCACCAGCATGCCCGGCAGGATGGTCAACACCCCCGCCGCCGCCAGCACGCCCCAGTCGATACCCGAGGCCGAGACGGTACGGGTCATCACCGCAGCAATCGGCTTGGCATCCACCGAGGTCAGGGTGCGCGCCAGGAGCAGCTCGACCCAGGAAAACATGAAGCAGAAGAACGCGGTGACGCCGATGCCCGAACCGATCAGCGGGATAAAGATCTTCACGAAGAATTTCGGGAAGCTGTAGCCGTCGATATAGGCGGTTTCGTCGATTTCCTTCGGTACCCCGGACATAAAGCCTTCGAGAATCCACACCGCCAGCGGCACGTTGAACAGGCAGTGGGCCAGGGCCACGGCGATATGGGTGTCGAACAGACCGATCGAGGAATACAGCTGGAAGAACGGCAGCAGAAACACCGCCGGCGGTGCCATGCGGTTGGTCAGCAGCCAGAAGAACAGGTGCTTGTCGCCGAGAAAGCGGTAGCGCGAGAAGGCGTAGGCCGCCGGCAGCGCCACGCTCAGGGAGATCGCCGTATTGAGGCTGACGTAGTACAGCGAATTGAGGTAGCCCTCGTACCAGCTGGGATCGGTGAAGATCACCTTGTAGTTGGCCAGGGTGAAGTCATGGGGCCAGAGACTCAGGCCTCCGAGGATTTCGCCGTTGCTCTTGAACGACATGTTCAGCAGCCAGTAGATCGGCACCAGCAGGAACAGGATATACAGCCCCAGCACCACTTGTTTGCGTAGGTTCATGGTCGGCCTCAGCGGTTCTTATCGTTGTGGGTCATGGCGGTGTAGAACAGCCAGGACACCAGCAGGATGATCAGGAAATACACCAGGGAGAACGCCGCCGCAGGGCCCAGGTCGAACTGGCCGATGGCCATCTGGGTCAGGGTCTGACTGAGGAAGGTAGTGGCGTTACCCGGCCCGCCGCCAGTGAGCACAAAGGGCTCGGTGTAGATCATGAAGCTGTCCATAAACCGCAGCATCACCGCGATCAGCAGCACGCTTTTCAGCTTGGGCAGCTGGATATGGCGGAACACCGCCCAGCTTGAGGCGCGGTCGATCCGCGCCGCCTGGTAATACACATCGGGAATCGCCCGCAGCCCGGAATAGCACAGCAGCGCCACCAGTGAGGTCCAGTGCCAGACGTCCATGATCAGCACCGTGACCCAGGCGTCGCTGGTATTGGAGGCGTAGTTGTAACTGATACCCAGGCTGTTCAGGCTCCAACCAAGCAAGCCGATGTCGGCGCGGCCGAAGATTTGCCAGATGGTGCCGACCACGTTCCACGGAATCAGCAGCGGGATGGCCAGCACGATCAGCACCAGCGAGGCCATCCGGCCCTTGGTCGGCATGCACAGGGCGATGGCAATCCCCAAGGGGATCTCGATCAGCAGCACGCAGCCGGAGAAGATGAACTGGCGCAGCAGCGAGTCATGCAGGCGGGTGTCCTGCAGCACCTGCTTGTACCAGTCGACACCGACGAAATAGCGCGTGGAGTGGTCGAAGATGTCCTGCACCGAGTAATTGACCACCGTCATCATCGGCACGATGGCGCTGAACGCCACCAACAGAAACACCGGCAGCACCAGCCACCAGGCCTTGTTGTTCTGCACCTTCATGGCTGCACCTCCGGCGCTTGGGTCTCGACCAGAAAGTCGTCGGCGTAGAGCATCAGCCACTGCGCCGGAAAGCTCAGGTAAACGCGCTGCTGCGGCACCGGCTGGTCCTCCTGCAGGCGCACCTTGAGCAACTGGCCATCGAGTTTCAGGCTGAGAATCTTGTAGGTGCCCAGATCCTCCAGGTGCACTACGTCACCGCACAGGGCATCGTCGTTGGGGCCGTCCCAGATATGCACAAACTCCGGACGGATACCGACTTTCAGGCGTTGCCCACCCAGCTCGGCAATGCGCCGATTGAGCGCCGGCGACAGCGGCAGCACGGTGTCATTGAAGCGCACCCCCTCAGCGCAGGGCTGCACCTCGATCAGGTTCATTCCCGGGCTGCCGATAAAGTAGCCGACGAAGGTGTGGCTGGGCCGCTCGAACAGCTCGCGCGGGGTGCCGAACTGAACGATCTGGCCGCCGTACATCACCGCGATCTTGTCGGCGAAGGTCGAGGCCTCCAGCTGGTCGTGGGTGACGTAGACCATGGTGATATTGAACTGCTCGTGGATCTGCTTGAGCTTGCGCCGCAGCTTCCATTTCAGGTGCGGGTCGATTACCGTCAGCGGCTCGTCGAACAGGATCGCCGAGACATCATCGCGCACCAGACCGCGGCCCATGGAGACCTTCTGCTTCTCGTCGGCGGTGAGGTTGCGCGCCCGCTTGTGCAGCAGTGGGTGCAGTTCCAGCACCTCGGCGATTTCGTTGACCTTGGCCAGGACCTTCGCCTCGTTCATGCCCTGATTGCGCAGCGGAAAGGCCAGGTTGTCGAACACCGTCATGGTGTCGTAGACCACCGGAAACTGGAAAACCTGGGCGATATTGCGCTGCTCGGGGTGCAGCTGGTTAACCACCTTGCCGTCGAACTGCACCTCGCCATGGGAGGGGCTGAGCAGCCCGGAAATGATATTGAGCAGGGTCGACTTGCCGCAGCCGGACGGCCCCAGCAGAGCATAGGCACCGCCCTGCTGCCAGATGTGGTTCATCTCGCGGATGGCGTAATCGGCCGGGCCCTTGGGGTCGCGGCTGTAGCTGTGGGCCAGGTTGTGCAGACGGATCTCGGCCATCAGGCGGTCCTCCCTAAACGGCGGCTGGGGGCCTGGATCAGCTGGCCGTCGGCAGCGAAGACAAACAGTTTGTGGGTGGGGATATAGATAAGGATCGGCGTGTCCACGTCGTACTCGTGTACCCCGGGCAGGTGCAGCACCAGCACGAACTGCTCGTTGCGTACATGCAGAAAGGTTTCCGAGCCGCTGATTTCGGCCAGTTCGACGGTCACCGCCAGCTCCAGATCGTCGTCGTTGGACGGCACCAGGCCGATATGGCTGGGGCGCACACCGAAGCGGTACTCGCCCTCGGCGATGTTCTGCAGGTCCGGGTTGAGGGGGAAATGCACGGTATCGGCAAAGCTCACCTCGGTACCGCTGATCCGTCCCGGCATCAGGTTGATCGCAGGCTCCGAGAACAGCTCGGCGGCCAGCACCTGCTGCGGGCGGTGATAGACCTCGGCGGTCTTGCCGCTCTGCACCACCCGCCCTTCGTGCAGGATGGTGGTGGTACCGCCCAGGGCCAGGGCCTCGTTGGGTTCGGTGGTGGCGTAGATGGCGATGGTGTGGCGGGCGGCGAACAGCTCGCGCATCTCCTGGCGCAGCTCTTCGCGCAGCTTGTAGTCGAGGTTGACCAGGGGCTCGTCAAACAGAATCAGCGAGGCATCCTTGACCAGGGCCCGGGCCATGGCCGTGCGCTGCTGCTGGCCGCCGGACAACTCCAGCGGATGACGCTGGAGCAAGGCCTCGATACGCAGCATCTTCGCCGTAGCGTGGACCTTTTCCAGAATCTCGGCCTTGCTCACCCCGGCCTGACGCAGCGGCGAGGCGATGTTCTCGAACACCGTCAGGGTCGGGTAATTGATGAACTGCTGGTAAACCATCGACACGTTGCGCTGGCGCACCGAGACATGGGTCATGTCCGCGCCATTCATCAGGATGCGCCCGCTGCTGGGTTTGTCCAGGCCGGCCATCAAGCGCATCAGGCTGGTCTTGCCGGACAGGGTGCGGCCCAGCAACACGTTGAAGGAACCGGGTTCGAAGCTCAGGCAGGCATCGTCGATATGCAGCTGGTTATCGACGATACGCGTGACATGCTCCAGGGTAAGTGACATGGGCCGTCCTTTTTCTTGTTATCTCCATCTAACAAGGCGAGTTCCGTGCCAAACCCTG
Organism: Pseudomonas sp. EA_105y_Pfl2_R69; assembly: GCF_963970915.1. Taxonomy (NCBI): domain Bacteria; kingdom Pseudomonadati; phylum Pseudomonadota; class Gammaproteobacteria; order Pseudomonadales; family Pseudomonadaceae; genus Pseudomonas; species Pseudomonas sp. EA_105y_Pfl2_R69. Next base: position 636,217 of record NZ_CAXAOO010000002.1, on the reverse strand, counting down.
AAATAAAACGTCAAGCCATTGATTTACAACAAAATAATTAATAATTCTGAATCCCCGCGGCAGATCATTTGAACAATGTTGAACAGTGCACAGTGAACAACTGAACAGTCGCGGCGTTGACATTGAACAGTCATGAGCGACACTCAACCGACTTCGGCGCAGACCGAAACCCATAACAACAAGCACCACCCCGAGACCCTTGTGATGGCTGAAGCTGCCGCTGCCCTGCCCCACGACCGCATCATCCAGGACTCCTGGTCGCGCTGCCGCGACTTCGGCCTGACCCATCAGAGCACGCCCATCTTCAGCCGCCCCAGCCCCGGCGAAGTGTCGGCCCTGCTCGACAGCCAGCACGCCCTGGTGCAGACCACCCACAAGGAAGTGCTGCCCTACTACGGCAATATCCTGGCCAACTCCAACTGCCTGATCATGCTCGCCGACCATCAGGGCCAGGTACTGCAATCCTGGGGCGACCAGCGCTTTATCGAGCCCAGCCGCGCCCCCGGTTTCGTCGCCGGGGCCAGCTGGCTGGAGCGCCATACCGGCACCAACGCCATAGGCACCGCCCTGAGCTGCGGCCAGGCGGTGCACATCCAGCACGACGAACACTTCCTCAAGGCCAACCGTTTTATGACCGGTTCGGCCTCGCCGATCTTCGACGAGCAACGGCAGATGATTGCGGTGCTGGATGTCTCCAGCGACAGCTACCTGCCGCCGGCCCACACCCTGGGCATGGTCAAGATGATGAGCCAGTCGGTAGAGAACCGCCTGATTCTCAACCTGTTCCAGCAGCGCTACTTCCAACTCAGCTTCAACACCAGCCTGGACAACCTCGACAGCCCCTGGGCCGGGCTGCTGATCTTCGACGACCAGGGTCAGGTTGTGTCGGCCAACCGCCGCGCCGACAGCCTGCTGGGCGTGGGCCTGGCCCGAGTGAATATCGAGAGCCTGTTCGATGTGCCGCTGCAACACTTGCTCAACCAGCCCGAAGGCCAGCCGTTCAACCTGCGCGCCGGTGGCCGTTTCCGCTTCCACGCACTGGTCAAACGCCCGCAACAGCCCGCGCCGATCCAGGCCCGCGATTTCCGCCCAGCCGCCGAAGCCCGGCAGCCGGCCCAGGACAGCGGCTTTACCCTGGCCTCGATCAACCTCGGCGACCCGCGGGTGGACAAGGCCGTGCGCCAGGCCGAACGCCTGCTGGAAAAGGACATCCCGATCCTGGTCCACGGCGAAACCGGCGTCGGCAAAGAGGTGTTCGTCAAAGCCCTGCACCACGCCAGCTCGCGCGCCAAGCAGGCGCTGATCGCAGTCAACTGCGCGGCCATCCCAGCCGAACTGGTGGAATCCGAACTGTTCGGCTACGAGAAAGGTGCCTTCACCGGTGCTAACCAGAAAGGCAGTGTTGGCCTGATCCGCAAGGCGCACAAAGGCACCCTGTTTCTCGACGAAGTCGGCGACATGCCCCTGCGCGTACAGGCGCGCCTGCTACGCGTGTTGCAGGAACGCTGCGTACAGCCCCTGGGCAGCAGCGAACTGTACCCGGTGGATATCCGCCTGGTTTCGGCGACCAATCGACCGCTGCGCCAGGATGTGGAGGCCGGGTTGTTTCGCCAGGATCTGTACTACCGCATCAGCGGTCTCAACCTGGAACTGCCACCGCTGCGCCAGCGCACGGACAAGGCCGCCATGGTCCAGCGTATCTGGGACCATCAGCGCGAACCGCAACAATGGGCCGGGCTCAGCCCGGAGGTCATGGCCCTGTTCGAGCGTCACCCCTGGCCGGGCAACCTGCGCCAGTTAAGCAGCGTGCTGCAGATCGCCCTGGCCATGGCCGACGAGCAGCCAATCCGCGCCGAGCATCTGCCGGATGATTTCTTTGCCGATCTGCAGGGAAAGGATGAGGAACAAACGGCGAGTGGTCAGCCGGCGCTAGCGGCGCTTGCTGACAATGACCTGGCCCGCCAGCTACAAGCCTGTGGCGGCAATGTTTCGCACCTGGCCAAGCGGCTGGGGCTGAGCCGCAATACCCTCTATAAGCGGCTAAGGGAGCAAGGCCTGAGGCTGTAACGGGCACATCAGGCCGGCGGCACCGGCCGCTCCAGGGTCTTGACCCGGTTGCGGCCCTGATTCTTGGCGCAATAGAGGCCCTGGTCAGCCAGCTGAATCAACAGCTGCGGGGACTCGCCGGGCAGCGGTACCAGGGTCGCCCCGCCGAGGCTCAGGGTCATGATGGAGCCGTGCGAGGGGTAACTGTGGGTAATCCGCCGTGCCAGCATGGCTTCACGAATCTTCTCGGCCACCACCCGCGCCCCGGCGGCCGGGGTATTGGGCAGCAGCATGACGAATTCATCGCCACCGTAGCGGGCGGCCATATCGGCAGGCCGGGTGCAGTTCTCGCGCAGGGAGTTTGCCACCTGGCACAGCAGGTCGTCGCCGGCCAGGTGGCCCAGTTCGTCGTTGTAGGCCTTGAAAGAGTCGACATCGATAAATAACAACGATATCTGCGTCTGCTCGCGCTGGGCACGCAGCCACTCCATGGCGAGAAACTCATCGAAATGCCGGCGATTGGACAGGCCGGTCAGACCATCGGCGTTCATCAGGCGCTGCAGCATCAGGTTGGTGTCCATCAGGTGCTGCTGGCTCTCGCGCAGGGCCCGATAGGCTTCGTCGCGCTGCAACAGGGTCAGGTAGGAGCGCGAGTGGTAGCGGATCCGCGCGATCAGCTCGATGGCATCCGGCAGCTTGACTAGGTAGTCGTTGGCTCCGGCCGAAAAGGCGGCGCTCTTGACCCCGGGGTCGTCCTTGGTCGACAGGACAATGATGGGGATATCGCAGGTCGCCGGGTTGGCGCGGTACTGGCTGACCAGCGTCAGGCCATCCACCCCGGGCATGACCAGGTCCTGCAGGATCACCGTGGGCCTGATCTGCATCGCCTGAGTGACGGCCTCATGCGGATCGGAGCAGAAGTGGAAATCGATGTTTTCCTGGTCGGCCAGGCTGCGCCGCACGGCCTCGCCTATCATCGCCTGGTCATCGACCAGGAGGACCATTACGGCATTCTCATCGACTTTCAGCACGGACCTATCATGTGCAACGCTCATAAGTGAATCTCCCAATTACCCTTGGCTGTGACGACCTTCATCGCTCAGGCAAAAAAGCTCAGCAAACGCGGCGCAATCTCCTGCAAGGGCCGAATTTCGATGGCGGCGTCAAGCCCCACTGCCGCCTTGGGCATGCCGTAAACGGCGCTGCTCTGCTGATCCTGAGCGATGGTCAGAAAGCCCTGCTCGCGCATTTGTTTAAGCCCTCTGGCACCGTCACGGCCCATGCCGGTCAGCAGTACGCCAACCGCCTGACCGCGCCAGTGCGTGGCTACGCTCTCGAAGAATAGGTCGATGGACGGACGATAGGCAGAATAGCCGCTAGGCTCGACCGTATAGGCCAGCTGCCCATTGGCCAGCAGCCGCAGGTGCTGATCGGTGCCTGCCAACAGTGCCGTTCCCTGTTGCGGCGGCTCGCCATCGCGCGCCAGCCGCACCGGCACGCCGCAGCCCCGGTCCAGCCACTCGGCCATGCCGGCGGCAAATACCTTATCGACATGCTGAACCAGCACGATGGCCGCGGGAAAATCGCCCGGAATGTCATGCAACAGCTCCGCCAGCGCCGCCGGGCCACCCGCCGACGCGCCGATGGCGACCAAATTCTGCACCGCGCCACCGCTGGCTCGGCTCGGCGCGATGCAACCGGCGCGTTTATCGGCATGGCCGATCAGCCAGCCGATATTCTGAATCTTGCGTAACAGCGCTGCGCCGGCCTCACCAGCCCTGCCCGTGGCCAGGGTCGGGGTGTTGACCACATCCAGCGCGCCATGGCCCATGGCATCGAAGACCTGGCGCAGGTTGCGCTTGCTGTCGCCGGTCACCAGCAGAATCGCACAGGGGCTCTGCGCCATGATGCGGCGGGTCGCTTCGACGCCATCCATCACCGGCATCAGCAGATCCATCAGCAGCAGATCCGGCGTCTGCGCCGCGCAGCGGCGAACCGCCTCGGCACCATCGCCGGCGACCCAGAGGATCTGATGCTCGGGAGCGCAGGCCAGCGTCCGGCGCAACGCCTCCACCGCCAGCGGCATGTCGTTGACGATGGCGATCTTCATTGCGACCTGCCGATCAGCATCGCCACGGCCTCCAGCAATTCTTCGTCATGGAAACTGGCTTTGCCCAGGTAGTAATCGGCACCGGCCTCCAGACCGCGCCGGCGATCCTCTTCGCGGTCCTTGTAGGACACCACCATCACCGGCAGGGACTGCATCCGGTGGTCGCGACGCAGCAAGGTCACCAGTTCGATACCGTCCATGCGCGGCATGTCGATATCGGTGATCAACAGGTCGAAAGGCTCGGCGCGCAGCGCATTCCAGCCGTCCATGCCGTCCACCGCGACCGCCACCTCGTAGCCACCGTTGAGTAGCAGCTTGCGTTGCAGCTCGCGGACGGTGAGCGAGTCGTCGACCACCAGCACGCGCTTGCGCGCCACACCTTGCTCCTGCCCGCTGCGGTCGATGCGCTCCAGGCGACCGCTGCTGCGCAGGCGTTCGAGCGAGCGCTGTAGGTCCTCGACATTGAGAATCAGCACCGGCGCACCGTCGTCGAGCACGGCACCGGCGAGGACGTTCTGCACATTGCCCAGGCGCGGGTCGAGCGGCAGGACCACCAGGGTGCGTTCGCCGATGATGCGCTCGACGGCAACCCCGTAAAGGGCCTCGCCCAGACCTATCAGCACCACCGGGATCGTGGCCCGCGGTGTTCGCTCGACAGGGCACTGGAGCAGCTGACCGGCCGCCACCAGACCCACCGAGCGGCCCTCGTGGGTGAAATGCTGCTGCCCTTCGAGCTGCACGATGGCGGCCGGTTCCAGTTCGCTCATGCGCTCGATATGGGCCAAGGGAAAGGCATAGGCCTCGCCGCCGACTTCGACCACCAGGCTACGCACCACCGAGAGCGTCAGCGGCACTTCGAGCAGGAAGCGCATGCCGTGGCCACTGCGTTGCTGCAACTGAATGCCGCCGCGCAACTGGCGCAGCATATGCTGCACCGCGTCCAGCCCGACGCCGCGCCCGGACACCTCGGTCACCTGTTCGCGCAGGCTGAAGCCAGGCAGAAACAGAAAGCTCAGCAACTCATCCTCGCTCAATTGCGCGGCGGTTTCCTCACTGGCCAGCTGGCGCTGGACGATAGCCGCGCGCAGGCGCGACAGCGCCACCCCGGCACCATCGTCGGCGATCTCCAGAAGCAGGGAACCGGCCTGCTGGCGGGCCTTGATGCTGATCACCCCCTCGGCTGGCTTACCCGCCGCCAGCCGTTCGGCCGGGGCCTCGATACCGTGGTCGAGGGCATTGCGCAGCAGATGGATCAGGGGCGCGTCGAGCCGTTCCAGCACGTCGCGGTCAACTTGGGTCGCGTCCCCCTCGACCTGCAAGCGCACCTGCTTGTCCAGGCTGCGGGCGAGGTCGCGGATCATCCGCGCCTGGCCGCGCAGCACGTCGCTCAGCGGCCGCATGCGGCACGCCAGCGCGGTGTCGTAGAGCTGCTGGGCGCGCTGCGCGGCTTGCCAGGCGAACTCGTCCAAGGCACCGGCCTGCTGTTCGAACAACTGCCGGCACTCGCCGAGCAGGCGTCGGGCCTCAGTCAGGGTCGCCAGCACGGACGGGTCGGCAGCGCCATCGGTCAGGGCCTGTTGAGCGCTTTCGAGCATCCGCCCCAACTGCATCTGCATGCGTTTGCCGCGTTGCTGGGCCAGCAGTTGCGGTTTCAGTTGCTGGGCCTCGACCAGGGTCTTGCTGGACAGGTCGAGCAAATGGTCGAGGCGCTCGGCGGTCACCCGCAGCACCCGCTCGCCGCTTTCAGGCGGGCGATTCTCCGTGTGCGGCGGCGCGGTTATATCGGCGGGCGTGTCGGCTGGCAGCACGCTGGCCGGCGCTACAGCAGGCGGCGCGACCACCTGCGCGTCGCCCTGAGCGGTCAACTGGGCGATCAGGGCATCGATTTCCACCGGCGCGACCTGCACCTCGGGAGTGGCGATACGCAGCAGCAGGTCGCTGCCCAGCAGCAGGGCGTCGATATGCGCGGGGCTCAGTTGCAGCCGCCCTTCCTGGGCCTCGACCAGGCAATCCTCCATGGCATGGGCGACCCGCACACCGGCCTCGACCCCGACGATTCGCGCCGCCCCCTTGAGCGAATGGGCCGCGCGCATGCAGGCCTCCAGCTGATCGCTCAGGGTCGGATTGCGTTCGAGCAGCAACAGCCCGGCCGCGAGCACCTGGGTCTGCTCCTCGGCCTCCAGGCGGAACAGCTCCAGCATGGGCGCGTCGCGCATTTCCTCGGGCGTCATGCCAGGCTCCGTATCATGCTTTGCAGCAGTTGCGCCTCGTCCAGCAGGCGCAGGCTGCGCCCGCGCCACTGCAGCACGCCACGGCTGCACTTGGCGGCGTCCAGGCTATTGCCCCGCTCGGCTTCGGCGAGCAGCTCGAGGTCGAAGCCATGGATGCCGTCCACTTCGTCCACCGCAACCAGCAGATTGCCGCCGGGAGCCCCCAGCACCAGCATGCGCGGGGCCACCCGCACGCCTGCTGCCGCGGCTGGCACAGCGCCGACGTCGAGGCCGAGCAACTCGGCCAGCGACAGGCAGGTCAGCAGCGCGCCACGTACATTGGCGACCCCGAGCAAGGCGCGGCCACGGGGGTGCGGCAAGCTATGGATCGGCACCGGCACGGCCACCTCCACCAGAATCCGGGTCGCCAGGGCCAGCCACTCCTCGCCGAGGCGAAACACCAGCAACGAACGGGTCGCCTGCGCCGTGGCGGGCGCTTGCGCGTGTTCCGTATCGGCTTCGTCCTGCTGCAATGCGTAACGATCGAGCAGGCGGATGGCCGCCGCGGCATACAGCGCGCAGTTGCGGCAGTGAATATGTTCGATCAGCAGTGGGCAGGACTGGTCGCCGCGTACGCCGATGCGGTTCCAGCAGTCGTCGAGCGGCTGCGCATCCTCTGCCAGCGAATTCACCGGGATCGACTCAGACATTCTTGCCCACTCCTTGTGCGGCACGGACCCGCAGGCGGCCGGCGGCGGCCAGATCGCCCTGGGCGGCGAGCAAGGCGGCCAGGTGGCTCAGGGCTTCGGGGTGCTGCGGCTGCAAATACAGTGCCTTGCGGTAAAAGCCCTGGGCCTGGGTCGGCTGGCCACTGGCATCGCTGAGCAACCCCAGCCAGTAGAACACCTCGGCGCTCGGTCCCTGCTCGGCGAGCAAGCGCTCGCAGGCCTGCTGCGCCTGGGCGATATGGCCCTGATTGGCCAGGCTGGCGATGGCCTGCAGCTGCGCAGTGTCGTTCTCTGCGGCGGGCGGCGGCGCAAGGCTTGCCGCTGCCGGGTGCGCCTTATGCCTGGCCACCGTGCGGGGGCGGCCATCGACACTGCGTGCAGGCGGCGCGGGCGGCTGGCGCAGGGCCTTGGGCTGCGACGCCTGCGGCGCGCGCGCTGGCCGTTCGATGGGTAGCGAGGCGTCGGGGTAGCGGAAGGCGAATGCCTGGGGAGTTCCCAGCGTTTGCAGGCCCAGACGCGACGCCAGATTGGCCTCCGCCGGCCCAACAAAGATCACCCCGTCCTGCCGCATCAGGCGCTTGAACCCCGCCAGCACGGCTTCCTGGGTGGCCTGATCGAAGTAGATCAGCAGGTTACGGCACAGCACCAGATCATAGAGGGGCTGATTGGCCAGCAATGCCGGGTCGAGCAGGTTGCCACACTGGAAACGCACCTGTTGACGGACACTTTCATCCAGCGCGTAGCCGTCCTCGACCGCGCTGAAATAGCGCTCGCGATAACCCAGTTGCGCCCCGCGAAAGGAATTATTGCCGTAGCGCCCCTGTTGCGCCCGCTCGATCAGGCGCGGACTGACGTCCAGCGCGTCGACCTGGAACTGCGCCGCGGCAATGCCCGCGTCGAACAGCGCCATAACGATGGTGTAGGGTTCCTCCCCCGTCGCGCAGGGCAGGCTGAGGATGCGTAGCGCACGGCTGCCGGCCAGGCTCAACAGGCGCTGGCCGGCCAGTCGGGCGAGCAAGGCGAAGGACTCGGGATAGCGGAAGAAGCTGGTCTCGGGAACGATCACCGCTTCGATCAAGGCCTGGCGCTCCTTGGCCGAGTGCTGCAGCACCTGCCAGTAGGCGTCGGCATCGGCGGCGCACGCGCTGGCGATGCGCTGGCGCACCGCCCGTTCGATCACCGAAATCCCCACCGAGCCGACCTCCAGACCGATCTGCCTCTTGAGGAAGTCGACGAAGCGCTGCGCGCCGCTCATATCGAGCCCCCTTCCTGCGCAGCCACCTGGTCTCCCGGGAACAACAAAGCATGGGCCTCGGCAGGCAACAGCGCCTGCACCCGCACCCACTGCACCAGGCCTTGTGGCCCCTGGTACACCGGCCCGAGATAGGCTGCGCCCTGATTATCCAGGCCATAGTCGCGGAACTCGCTCGGCGCGCAGCGCAGGGTTTCGCCGGTCCGTTCGACCCGCAAACCGAGCAAATGGCTTGGTCCGTTATCGTCGCGACGGTAGTCCACCAGCACCAGGCGCGTGCTGGTGCGCCGCGCCGCAGGCTGGCCGGACAGCAGCGTGCTCAGGTCGAGCACCGGTACCAGGCTGCCGCGATGGCTGAAGATCCCGGCCACCCAGGCAGGAGACTGGGCAACCGGCTGCAAGCGCCGCGAAGGCAGCACTTCGGCCACCTCGCCAACCTCCAGGCCATAGCGCGCGCCAGCGCAACTGAACAGCAAAAAAAGCCTGTCCGCCGTGGCTGTGGTACCCATGCGTTGGTGATGTGCTGCAAGCACTGCGCGGCCTCCTCGTTCAGGTCTGGAAGCGGGACACTCCGCTACGCAGGCCGCTGGCCACCTGGCTCAACTCATCGATGGCGTTACTGGTCTGGCGCAGCGCTTCCACCGTCTGCCCGGTGGTCTCGGCCAATTGCTGCAGCGCCTGGTTGATCTGCTCGGCACCGCTGGCCTGGGCCTGCATGCCCTCGTTGACCATCGACAGACGCGGGGCCAGGGCCTGAGTCTGCTGGATGATCTGCGTCAGCTGTTCGCCGACCTGCTGCACCTCGGCCATGCCGCGCCGCACTTCCTCGGAGAATTTGTCCATGCCCATGACCCCGGCCGATACCGCGGACTGGATCTCGCGCACCATCTGCTCGATGTCGTAGGTGGCCACCGCGGTCTGGTCGGCCAGGCGGCGTACTTCGGAGGCCACCACGGAGAAACCGCGGCCATATTCACCGGCCTTCTCGGCCTCGATGGCGGCATTCAGCGAGAGCAGGTTGGTCTGGTCGGCGACCTTGACGATGGTGGTGACCACCTGGGTGATATTGCCGGCCTTCTCGCTGAGGGTCGCCAGCTTGGCGTTGATCTGCTCGGCGGCCCCGATCACCTGATGCATGGTGTCTTCCATGCGCGCCAGGCCCGTTTGCCCGGAATCCGCCAGGGCCGCGGCCTGATCGGCGGCGGACGCCACCTCGTCCATGGTACGCAGCAGATCGCGCGAGGTGGCGACTATCTCCCGCGAGGTCGCCCCTATCTCGGTGGTGGTGGCCGCCGTCTCGGTGGCGCTGGCCTGCTGCTGCTTGGAGGTGGCGGCGATCTCGGTGACCGAGGTGGTGACCGCAATCGATGAGCGCTGCGACTGCGTCACCAGTTCGAGCAGTGCCGTGGCCATGGCATTGAAACCGCTCTCGATCACCCCGAACTCGTCCCGCCGCGCCAGCACCAGGCGCGTATTGAGGTTACCGTCGCGCATCGCTGCTAGCGCCTCGACGATGTTTTGCACCGGGCCGAGGATCGCCCGCAGCAGCAGGTAACCGCAGACGCTCGCCGCGATCACCACCAGCAGCAATGCCACCAGCAGATTGGTTTCGGCCTCGGTCACGGCGGCGACGATGCCGGTGGCACCTTCGGTCACCGCCTGATTGTTTAGCTGCACCATCTGATCCAGCAGCGCCTCGCCCTGCATCCAGCTTGGATAGAGTTTCTCCTGCAGCAGCAGGCTCGCCTGTTGCTGCTGTTGCTGCTGATAGATCTGCAGCACCTCGCTCTGCAACCGGTTGTGCGCCTGCTGATGCGCCTGGTAGGTAGCAAACGCGGCTCGGTCGCGCTCGCTGAAGATGGTTTGTTCGTATTGCTCCATCAGCTCGCCGATCCGCTCATCGAGCTCGTGCAGTTGCTCGAGTTCTTGCGGGCTGACCAGCAGATCCCGGTCGAGCACCAAACGCTGCAGCGCCATAAAGTCCTGCAACGCGGCGTTGCGCAGCAGCGCGCTGTAATACAGGCCCGGCAAGGCGTCTTTCTGCATCTGCTGTTCGCGCCGTTCGATCTCGCGCATATCCTCGTAGGTCAGCCCCACCATCGCCAGCATGATGGCGATGATCACGGCGAAACTGGCGAGGAGGCGGCGACGAAGAGTCCAATTCATCTGATTGTTGCTCCCAAGGCTGATCGTTGCGGATGGCCCTGTTCAGGTATAGCAGCAAACCCTCCATACAGCAGCCGAGAGGCTATGCCTTAGCGGGCCCTTGAAAAACCACCTGTGTTGCCGATACGGCGCTGCAAACAGGCCCGACAGTGCTGGAGGCTGCTGCGAAACCCGCAGGAGCTGCCTTGGCGCGATGTTTTTCTCTTCAGCCGCGATTTGTCTCCTGCAAGGGTTGAGCAGGTCGGCAACAGCCAACTCAGACATAGCCCAGAAAAAAGGACCTATAAGCGTGCGGCGCTGTCGAAACCGTAGCTCCTGCTGTCCTGCATGGACCTCTGCGGCACAGTCAAGCCGCCGTTGCTGCCCCCCAAAACCCCGCAGGCTGCTGTACCCTGCGCCCCGGTCTTCACGAGTCAAAAGCAATCGATGAGTTTTCCACTGCGCCCCACCGCTGCCGCGTCACGAACATGGCCCGTGCTTCGCCTGTCCGGGCACAAATTACCCAGGTGGAGCTGGCCGATAGTGACTGTGGCCTTGCTGAGTGCCTGCACCAGCGCGCCGTCACAGCCGCCACGAGCCGATGTCGAGCCGATCCGCTTTCTCCTGAGCTTCGACGACGGTCCCAGCGCGAGCCTGGGAGACAACCCAACCCGGCAGATTCTCGATGCCCTGGACGACAACCCGATCCAGCCGGGGATCAAGGCGCTGTTCTTTGTCCAGACCCGCGCCATGGGGGCCGGCGGCAGCCTCCAGGGTCAGGCACTGTTGCGCCGCCAGCAGCGCGACGGCCACCTGCTGGGCTTTCACACCGCCACGCCCGGGCATGCCAACCACCGTTTCCTCAGTCCGGCCGAGCTGGAGCAATCGCTGAAAGATGGCGTAGCCGACCTTTCCGCCATCAGCGGTGCCGCACCGCGTCTGGTGCGCCCGCCCTTCTGGAACTACGACGAACGCACCTTCGCCGCCTACCAGGCCCATGGCCTGCGCCTGTTGCTGACCGACCTGAGCGCCAACGACGGCAAGACCTGGGGCATCAACGGCAGCCTGCGCCGGCGCAGCAACCTGCGCGAGCAACTGGCGCGGGCCGCCGAGCAGATCCATGCCGGGGCCCTGCCCGTGGTGGACGGGGTGATTCCGCTGGTGGTGACCTTCCACGACCTCAATCCCTACACCGCACGGCATATGCGCGAATACCTGCAGATCCTCCTGGATGTCGCCGACGATGTCGGCCTTGCCACACACACCAAGCCCTTCTATGACCAGCGCGCGCCCCTCGAGCGCGCCGCCCTCAGGCGCGCCCTGGGCGACCCGCTGCAGTACGCGCGCCTGCCGGGGGTATGGAACTGGTTATGGAACTGAGCCCGGGCACAACCCGCTCTCGATCAGGCGCAGATACTCCGGGCGCTGCGACAGGTCGTTGTGCCCCGCCGCCGGGATGACCGCGAGTCTCGCCACCCCGGGCTGGAAGTGGCCATACAGGGCATCGCTGCTGGCGCGGGGGATCACCTTATCCTCGGCGGCCAGGATCAGCAGCGTGGGCACCTCGATCTGCCGGGCGTACTTCCAGGACTCGAACTTGTCCCTGAGCAGCCATTGCACGGGGACATAGGGAAACTGCTGCCGGGCCAGCGCCTCGATACTCTCATAGGGGGTGATCAGCACCAGGCCCGCAGCCGGGCGCTGGCTGGCGAGCCGCACCGCCACCCCAGAGCCCAGGCTGCGCCCAACCAGCACGGTACAGGGGTGTTCGGCGTGGACCCGGTCGAACAGGGCCAGGGCATCGGCCAGAATCGCCGCCTCGGAGGGCGAACCGTCGCTGCCGCCATAGCCGCGGTAGTGCAACAGGTAGAGCGCATGGTCGGCAAAGGCCTGGGCGAATGGTGCCAGGTTGAGCGAAACATCCTCGGCGTTGCCGCCAAAGTAGATCAGGGCCTTGGGGCCTGCCAACGGCCGGGTGGACACCAGCACCTCGGTCTCCTCCGCGGGTAACCTGAGCAACAGAGCCGGGTCACTCACGGCGCGGGGCTGAGGGAAATAGATCAGCGCGCGCTGAAACAGCAGCAAGGCCAGGCAGAGCAGCAGGTACAAGGCCGCGGCCCAGGCCAGCAAGACCAACAGGCGGCGTGCCGGACGACTGAATTGCATTGCCCCTCCCTGAACCCGCTCGTTGCCGAACCACAGACTAGCGCAGTCCTATCCCCTGGCATGCCAGAACAGGAGCAGCCCTCCGACAAGTACATAGCTCAGGCCAGAAAAAATGCCGCCCACCGGGTAGATGAGCGGCATTTCTATGTGCCTAAGTTTGCCGTCGCGGGTGCCGACTTACTCGGCCAGACGCCAGGTGGTGCCGCCCTTGCCGTCCTCCAGCACCACGCCCATGGCGGTGAGCTGATCGCGGATGCGGTCGGATTCGCCCCAGTTCTTCTCGGCGCGAGCCTGCAGACGTGCGGCAATCAAGGCTTCAACCTCGGCAGCATCGACCTTGCCGGCAGCACCGGCCTGGAGGAACGCCTCGGGCTCAAGCTGCAGCACACCCAGCACATCGGCCAGCTCCTTCAACCGCGCCGCAAGGCCAGCAGCGGCCTGTAGATCAGTGTCACGCAGGCGATTGATTTCGCGGGCCAGCTCGAACAGCACGGCGCAGGCTTCCGGCGAGTTGAAATCGTCGTCCATGGCAGCGGCAAAACGCTCGACAAAGGCGTCGCCACCAGCCGGCGCGGCAGCCGGCAGGCCCTTGAGCGCGTTATAGAAGCGTTCCAGCGCGCCCTTGGCTTCGCGCAGGCTGTCTTCGGAGTAGTTGATCGGGCTGCGGTAGTGGCTGGACACCAGCAGGTAGCGCACCACCTCCGGGTGGTATTTCTCCAGCACTTCGCGAATGGTGAAGAAATTGCCCAGGGACTTGGACATCTTCTCGCCATCCACGCGCACCGCGCCGGCGTGCATCCAGGCGTTGGCGTAAAGCTTGCCGGTGGCCGCCTCGCTCTGCGCGATCTCGTTTTCATGGTGCGGGAACACCAGGTCCGGACCGCCGCCATGAATGTCGAAGGTCTCGCCCAGGCAGCAGGTCGACATCACTGAGCACTCGATATGCCAGCCCGGACGCCCCGCGCCCCAGGGCGACTGCCAGCTCGGCTCGCCGGGTTTGACGCCCTTCCACAGAACGAAGTCCAGCGGGTCCTGTTTAGCTTCATCGACCTCGATACGCGCGCCGATTTTCAGGTCTTCGATCTTCTTGCGCGACAGCTTGCCGTAGCCGACGAACTTGCCGACCCGGTAATACACGTCACCATTGCCCGGCGCGTAGGCGAAACCCTTGTCGATCAGGGTCTGGATCATCGCGTGCATGCCGGCGATATGCCCGGTGGCGCGCGGCTCCTGATCCGGACGCAGCACATTGAGGCGTGCCTCGTCTTCGTGCATGGCGGCGATCATGCGCTCTACCAGAGCCTCGAATGGCTCGCCGTTGTCATTGGCACGCTTGATGATCTTGTCGTCGATGTCGGTGATATTGCGTACGTAGGTCACCTCATAGCCGCGGTGGCGCAGCCAGCGGGTGACCACATCGAATGCCACCATCACCCGCGCATGACCGATATGACAGAAGTCGTAAACCGTCATGCCGCACACATACATGCGCACCTGGTTCCCCACCAGCGGTTTGAAAACGTCTTTGCTTTTGGTCAGCGTGTTGTAGATCGAGAGCATTGCAGTTCCTTGGAAACCACGGGCCGGCGCAGCGGCCCGGTTCTAATCAGAGCGCCTGGGCCTTAGAGCCTGTTTCGGATCTCGCGAGCTAGAGCGAGACAAGGCAAAAATGGCCGAGGAAGCGGAGTTTACTAGCTGTAAATGAGCATTACTCGTTTCACTCGCCCTTCGGGTCGCGCTGAAGCGCGTTAGCCGCAAGCGGCTTGCCGAGGCCATTTTTAACGCAGTATCGCCGACGCGCAGCAGATCCGAGACAGGTTCTTAAGCCCAGGAGTCGCGCAGGGTCACGGTACGGTTGAACACCGGCGCACCCGGCTTGCTGTCCTTGATATCGGCGCAGAAGTAACCCTCGCGCTCGAACTGGAAGCGCTCTTCCGGCAGCGCGTCGCCCAGCGATGGCTCGGCGCGACAGCCCTTGAGCACCACCAGCGACTCAGAATTGATGTTGTCGAGGAAGCTGCCGCCGTCCTCGTCCTTCTCCGGGTTGGCGGAGCGGAACAGGCGGTCGTACAGACGCACTTCGCACTCGACGCTTTCCGCCGCTGGCACCCAATGAATCACGCCCTTGACCTTGCGCCCTTCGGGGTTCTTGCCCAGGGTGTTTTCGTCGTAGCTGCAGCGCAGCTCGACGATATTGCCCTCGGCATCCTTGATCGCCTCATCGGCGCGAATCACGTAGCTGCCGCGCAGGCGCGCTTCGCCGCCGGGGATCAAGCGTTTGAAGCCGGCCGGCGGGACTTCTTCGAAGTCGCCCGCATCGATATAGATCTCGCGGGAAAACGGCAGTACACGCACGCCCATGTCCTGTTTCGGGTGGCGCGCCAGTTCCAGATTCTCGACCTGGTCTTGCGGGTAATTGGTAATCACCACCTTCAGCGGCTTCAACACGCACATGGCGCGGGCGGCGTTGGCATCGAGGTCCTCGCGGATGGCGAACTCGAGCATGCCGATATCCACCACGCCGCCGGCACGGTTGACCCCGACCATGTCGCAGAAGGTACGGATCGAGGCCGGGGTATAACCGCGGCGACGGTAACCGGAGAGGGTCGACATGCGCGGGTCGTCCCAGCCCTGTACGTGCTTCTCGTCGACCAGTTGCTTGAGCTTGCGCTTGCTGGTGATGGTGTAGTTCAGGTTCAGCCGGGCGAATTCGTACTGACGCGGTTGCGCCGGTACCGGCAGCTGGGCGAGGAACCACTCGTACAGTGGACGGTGGTCCTCGAACTCCAGGGTGCAGATCGAATGGGTGATGCCTTCGATGGCGTCGGACTGGCCATGGGTGAAGTCATAGCTGGGGTAGATGCACCACTTGTCGCCGGTCTGGTGGTGATGGGCGTGGCGAATGCGATAGAGGATCGGGTCGCGCAGGTTCATGTTCGGCGAAGCCATATCGATCTTGGCACGCAGGGCACGGGTGCCATCGGCAAACTCGCCAGCCTTCATCCGCGCGAACAGCTCGAGGTTCTCCTCCACCGAGCGCTCGCGGAACGGGCTGTTCTTGCCCGGTTCGGTCAGGTTGCCGCGGTACTCGCGCGCCTGCTCCGGCGACAGGTCGCAAACATAGGCCTTGCCGGCCTTGATCAGTTCGACGGCCCAGTCATGCAGCTGGTCGAAGTAGTTGGAGGCGTAGCGCTCCTCGCCGGCCCACTGGAAACCCAGCCACTGCACGTCGCTCTTGATCGCGTCGATGTATTCCTGGTCTTCCTTGGCCGGGTTGGTGTCGTCGAAACGCAGGTTGCACTCGCCGCCGAACTCCTGGGCCAGGCCGAAGTTCAGGCAGATCGACTTGGCGTGGCCGATATGCAGATAGCCATTGGGCTCCGGCGGAAAACGGGTGACGATCTTGGCGTGCTTGCCGCTGTCCAGATCGGCCTGGACGATGGGGCGCAGAAAGTTGGCGGCTTTTTCGACGGTAGGCTTGCTCATGATGTCCTTAACGGTTGCGTGGTGCGGCTTGACGGGCCGTTGATGAGCCGGCGGGCCGAAGCTCAGCGGATCGCAACAGGCACTCAGGGTAGGCCGACTAAAACAAAGCGCTTATCATAGCCGAAGCTGTCAACCCCCTGACAGGCCCAAGAACCGCTTCAGTGCCCTTTGCGTGCCGCTAATACAGCCTAAACAAAGGAAATTGAGCCGGCTCACGGTTTTATCGACAGAGCGACTACCTACATGATCAAGCTGCACACCAACCACGGCGTTATCACCCTGAATCTGTTCGACGACAAAGCCCCGGAAACCGTGGCTAACTTCAAGCAATACGTTCAGGAAGGCCATTACGACAACACGGTGTTCCACCGTGTGATCAGCAACTTCATGATCCAGGGCGGCGGTTTCGAGCCGGGCATGAAGCAGAAAACCACCCGCGCACCGATCAAGAACGAAGCCAACAACGGCGTCGCCAACAAGATCGGCACCGTGGCCATGGCCCGCACCATGGAGCCGCATTCGGCTTCCGCACAGTTCTTTATCAACGTGGGCGACAACAGCTTCCTCAACCACAGCGCGCCGACCGTACAGGGTTGGGGCTATGCGGTGTTCGGTGAAGTGGTTGAAGGCATGGACGTGGTCGAGAAGATCAAGGCCGTGGCCACCACCAGCAAATCCGGCCACCAGGATGTACCGGTTGATGACGTGATCATCGAGCGTGCCGAGATCGTTGAGTGATTCTACTGATCTCCGATCTACATCTTGAACAGGAGCGCCCGGACATCAGCCGGGCGTTTCTGCATTTCCTCGAAACCCGCGCGACCCAGGCCCAGGCGCTGTATATCCTCGGCGACTTCTTCGAAGTGTGGATCGGCGACGACGCCATCAGCCCCTTTCAACGCTCGATTGCCCAGGCCCTGCGCCAACTCAGCGACAGCGGCACGCGCATCTACCTGATGCATGGCAATCGCGACTTTCTCCTCGGCAAGGCCTTCTGCCAGGAAGCCGGCTGCCGCCTGCTGCCCGACCCCTGCGTGATCGAACTTAACGGCGAGCGCGTGCTGCTGATGCACGGCGACAGCCTGTGCACCCAGGATATTGGCTATATGAAGCTGCGCCGCTGGCTGCGCCACCCGGTTTCGCTGTTTATCCTGCGCAACCTGCCGCTGAGTACCCGGCAGAAACTGGCGCGCAAACTGCGTAATGAAAGCCGCACGCAAACCCGCATGAAGGCCAGCGATATAGTCGATGTCACCCCGGACGAGGTGCCGCGAGTCATGGCCGCCCATGGCGTACGCACGCTGATTCACGGCCATACCCACCGCCCGGCCACCCATCAGCTGCAAGTCAACGGCCAGGCAGCGCAACGCATCGTGCTCGGCGACTGGGATCGTCAGGGCTGGGCCCTGCAGGTGGATAAGCAAGGCTTTGTCCAGAAACCCTTCTCACTCAGCTAATCCCTCCGGCCGCTGGTTTAACCCTACAGCGGCGGCTGCTCATAACCTCGATATTGCGGGCTTGCCTGAATGGTTTGCGCCAGGCGTTGAGTCGCCTCGTTGACCTGATCGGCGACGAACAAGGTGATATTCGTGCCCGGCAGGGGCGGCAGTCCTTCCTCGATCACCTGCAAGCCTGGCTCCAGGGTCGAACGGGGAATGATGCCCACGCCGATCCCCGCCCGTACAGCCGCCAGGACGCCAGCCCGGCTCTGGCTGGTGAAGGCGACCCGATAGGGAATTTGCGCGTCGCTCAGAACCCTGTGTGCCGAGTCGCGGTGGTAGCAGCCCTCGGCAAAGACCGCCAGCGGCAGCGGGTCGCGCTCATGAGTCGAATGGGTCTCGCTGCACACCCAGACCAACTGGTCACGAAACAAGCGCTGACCACCATCGGAAAAGGCCGGCATTTCCACCAGGGCCAGGTCCAGCTTGCCCTCGGCCACCAATGTTGCCAGGTGATGGGGGCGGTGATCGCAGATCACTTCCAGACTGGCCTCCGGGTAGCTCAGCACGAAGCTCTCCAGCAGCGGGACAAGGCTGCGGGTGGCGTACTGGTCATGGGTACCGAAGCGCACCTGGCCGCCCACATCGGCATGCTGGAAGCTGCCGAGAATACGGTCATGCAGGTTGAGCAGCTGCTGGGCACAAGACTTCAGCTGCTCCCCGGCCGGAGTCAGCCTGACCCCGTACTGACCGCGCTGCAGCAGTTCGGCCGCCACCAGGGCTTCCAGCCGCGTGAGCTGCATGCTGATGGTCGAGGGCGCGCGATGCAGGCGCTGGGCCGCAGTGGTCAGGTTCAGGGTCTCGGCGACCACGACAAAGGTGCGTAACAGAACAATGGGTAGATCGCGCATAGCAGAATTCAACTTACTTGAAGGCATCGATCAATATTTATCGTTTTAATGAACTCTGGCAAGCGGATATGTTAGCCCTCAATCCATCGCTTCCATGCGCCCGAGCGCCAACACGGAGTGTAAACAATGCGGATGCCCATCACGTTCGGCATGAACCAGATCGTCAGCCACGGTTTTGGTATGTTCCTGTTTGCCGCCCTGATGCCATTTATGCGCGAATCCATCGAGATCAGCGCCTGGCAGTTGGCAAGCATTGGTGCCCTCACCCAGCTGGCCTATCTGGGCGGTGCCATGCTCCTCGGCTTGCTCGGCCATCGCCTGGGCACACGTCGCCTGGCCCTTATCACCGGCATCACCTCGAGCACTCTGCTGCTCACCATGTCGCAGCTGCGTGATCCCATACTGATCACGCTGACCCTGACCTGCCTGGCGGCCAGTGCGGCGATCAGCTGGGGTTGCATCGTCGAAATCGTCAGCCGCTGCGCCCGTGCCGAGTCACGCTCGACCTACCTGTCCTGCGCCTCCAGCGGCACGGCCTGGGGCTACGCCCTCAATGGCCTGTTGATCCTGATAGTGGTGCCGCTGCTTGGCTGGCAGGCCAGCTGGCAGGTCGCCGGGCTATTCGGCCTGCTGGTCGTGGCCCTGACCTGGCATATGCTGCGCGATCTCAAGACTTTGCCCGTCAGCTCAGCGGCCAGCCTCGGCCCGGTCGACGCGGCGATCCCGGCCCGCCATCTGTTCGCCACCATCATCGGCGAACGCACCGCCTTGTTCGCCAGCCTGATCTGTCTGCTCGTGGGCTTTACCAGCATGCCGTTCTCCTACTGGCTCAACAGCTACCTGGATGAGCTAAGCCTGCCGGCGGCGCTGGGCGGCTACACCTGGGCAACAGTAGGAGGCACGGGCATGGTGGCCGGCTTTATCACGGGCAAGCTGGCCGACCGCAAGGGCCATGGCACCGCGCTGATGGTGATCTTCAGCGGCTTCGCCCTGGGCCTGCTGGCCTTCGTCGCGGACCCGGGTAAATTCGCCCTGGTCGCCGGCTTCGGCTATGGCCTGATGTATTTCCCGATGTGGGGCATCGTCGCCGGCTGGGTCAATCAGCATTACTCATCGACCGCGACCATGCAGATCAGCGGCATCTGCATGGTGGCTTTCGGCCTGGGCGGGACCTTGGGCAACCTGCTGGCCGGCTATATCCGTGAAACCACTGGCTCGCTGCATGACGTATTTTTGGTGTTGGCCGCCGCTTCGCTGTTGCTGGTGGCCTTGGCCATCGTCATTCTGCGCGGCGACCGCCAGGCCGCGCGGGCGGCGAAACCGGCAGCCAACTGAGTCTGCGGAATAACGGCCAACATGCCCCCTACGACGTGGCGTGAGGCGGCAGCACCGCTGTGGAAATGGACGTCTTTATCCGACCTGAGTATCACCGCGAGTTGTCGCGAGTCATGGCCGTTCATAGTGTGCGCCCGCTGATTCATGGCCACAGCCACCGCCCGTTAGCGCATGCGCTGACGGGCGACGGGCAGATGCCAGGCGCATCGTGCTCGGCGACAGGGATCGTCAGGTCTGGGCCCTGCCGGTGAAAAAACAAGGCTTTGCCCAGGTCCCATTCAGGCAAAAACTTGATGGCGCGCACAAAGTGCTGCCCTGCCCCCCTTGACGGATTTTGCGCCGCTTATCAGCATCAGCGCCCTCAAAATGCCATCAGGGACAGATCATGCCGATCAGCAAGGAACAGCTCCTCAAATACGTCATCGCACCGGTTGCGCTTATCGCACTCAGCGTCGCCACCTTCAACAGCGTGTTCTTCTATAACGAAGCCGGTTTCGCCACCCATGTGCGAACCATCTTCGGCGAGGAGAAAGTGGTCGATGACGTGGGCTATGCGACCAAATGGTTCGGCCGCGCCACCGCCTGGAAGAAGGCCCTCAGCGTGCAGTCGGTACTCACCGAAGCCCTGGCCATCGACGACAGCAGCGACAACGACTCGCTCGGCGCGACCATCGAAGCCTTCCCCATCGTGTTTCTCGGCAATGTCGACGCCAAGGTCGAGTCCTCCGCGCGCTTTCGCCTGCCGGCGGGCGAGCAATTCCTGAAGATCGCCCAGGAGTACCGCAACCCGGAAAACTTCATCAAGACCGCTCTGGTGCCGGCCATCAAGGAAACCCTGCAAGCCACCGCCTCGCTGATGAGCGCCGACGACTTCTACGCCGGGGCGCGCAGTGAATTTGCCGCCGAGTTCGAAAACCAGCTCAATGACGGCCTCTACCTGATCAAGCGCAAGGAGATTCGCGGCCCGCGCGGCCATCAGCCGAGCCAGACCGCGATTCTGCAGGCCGGCACCGAGCAGGGCGCGTTCGGCGACAACAATGTCAGCCAGTTCATCACCGAGAAGGTCATGGACAGCAAGGGCATACCGGTGCGCAAGCAACAGCAGTTCCGCAAATACGGCGTGGAAGTGGTCGAAGCACGCATCACCAACGTCGATCCCAACCCGCAGTACAAGCAGCGCATGGTCAAGGTGCAGCAAGCCCTGGCCGAACTCGCAGTGGCGCGGCAGAACCGCCTGAAGGAAGAGGAAGAGAAACTGCTGGTCACCGCCCGCGGTGAAAAGGAAGTGGAAGCGCGCCGCCAGGAAACCCTGCGCGACCAGATCGAACGCACCACCCAGGCGGAAACCGAGAAGCAACTGGCGATCATCAACGCCGAGCGCGAGAAAGGCCGTGCCGAGATCGAGAAACAGACCGCCGAACTGCTGCGCGATAAAGCGGCGATCACCGCCGATGCGACGAAGATCACCGCCGACGCCGAGGCTCATGCCCGCGAAGCGGTGATCAAGGCCGACGGCGCGCTGCAACCCAAACTCGATGCCCTGATCGCGATCAACAAGGTCTGGGCCGAGGCCGCCGCCCGGGCACCGGTACCCAGCGTGATGATGGGCGGCGCTAGCGACGGTGCCAGCAGCCGCCAGGATGAGATCGGCCAACTGATGGGCGTACTGGCCACCAAGGCCGCGCGCGACCTATCATTGGATCTGAAAGTGCAGCAGTAAGCACCGCCCCAGGAAAAAGCGCCCAGCCGGGCGCTTTTTTGCTTTAGAGCGCCGGCACGCCGCTATGAAAGCGAAACTCGCTGTCCGGCGACTCGATCAGCTCGCGCTCCACCGCCCTCACCCGCTCGATGGCTTGATCGACATCCCGCGCATCACCGTACTGATAGGCCAGTTTCAGATAATGCTGAAAATGCCGCGCTTCGCTTTTCAGCAGGCCGAAATAGAACTTGCCCAGTTCTTCATCCAGATGCGGCACCAGCGCCTCGAACCGCTCGCAACTGCGCGCCTCGATAAAGGCCCCGATCACCAGGGTGTCCACCAGTTTGTGCGGCTCATGGGTGCGCACGATCTTGCGCAGGCCCGAGGCGTAGCGCGCCGCCGACACCGGGCGCAGGCCGATCTTGCGCCGCTTCATGATGCGCAGCACCTGCTCATGGTGCACCAGTTCCTCACGGGCCAGGCGCGACATGGCATTAAGCAGGTCGACATAGGTGCTGTACTTGGCCATCAGGCTCAGGGCCGTGCTGGCGGCCTTGAATTCACAGTTCTTGTGATCGATCAGCAGGGTCTGCTGATCGGCCAGCGCGGCGGTGATCCAGGCATCCGGCGTGCGGCAACCGAGAAACGCGTGGATTTCCGGCAGACTCATGGGTACCCCTCAGGAGCCAGACAGCGACATGCAAGCGGGCAAGCCCTCGGCACACGGATAGAACAGAGCAACAGATAATCGGTTTCGGCTAACAGATACATAAATTCACAAAATCAGACCGGCGGGAGTGATACAGCTAGAGCACGGCCATTATACGAATGGGCGCGCGAACCACCACTCGATTGACACCGATCAAGTAGCAACCGAGCGACAGCAATCTATAGTGATAAACAGTACAACTGACTGCACATGGAGATGATCATGCAAGCTATTCGCAGCATTCTGGTGGTAATGGAACCCGAACGGCCAGAAGGGCTGGCTCTGAAACGCGCCAAACTGATTGCTGGCGTTACCCAGTCACATCTGCACTTGCTGGTATGCGACAAGAAAAATGATCACACCACCTACCTTAAGGATCTGACCGGCCAACTCGGCAGCGAAGGCTTCAGCGCCTCCAGTCAGCAGTCATGGCATGAGAACCTGCACCAGACCATCATCAGCGTGCAGCAGGCCGAGGGCTGCGGCCTGGTGATCAAGCAGCATTACCCGGACAACCCGCTGAAAAAAGCCCTGCTCACCCCGGATGACTGGAAGCTGCTGCGCTACTGCCCCGGCCCGGTGCTGATGGTTAAAACCGACAAACCCTGGGCTGACAGCGTGGTCCTGGCAGCGGTCGATGTGGGTAATGCCGACGGCGAGCACCGCACCCTGCATACCAGCATCGTCAGCCATGGTTTCGATATCGCGGCCCTGGCCAAGGCCGAACTACACGTGATCAGCGCCCACCCGGCCCCCATGCTTTCGGCTGCCGACCCGACCTTTCAGCTCAAGGAAACCATCGAGGCGCGCTATCGCGACCAGTGCAAGGCCTTCCAGGCCGAGTACGAGATTGCCGATGAACGCCTGCACATCGCCGAAGGCCCGGCCGATGTACTGATTCCGCAGATGGCCCACCGACTCAATGCCGGGGTCACGGTGATCGGCACCGTGGCGCGCACCGGGATTTCCGGGGCCCTGATCGGCAATACCGCCGAGGTGATTCTCGACTCGCTGGAAAGCGATGTGCTGGTACTCAAGCCCGATGAAATCATTGCCCACCTTGAAGAGCTGGTGGCACAGCACTGACCCATTGTGCAGCGCAACAAAAAGCCGCCTGAATAGGCGGCTTTTTCATCCAATATCTTCGATCAGGCTCTTGTCTCAAGGCCTTCGAGCAGAAAGCGCGGCGCGATATAGCGCTCGTAGTGGGCCTCGGAGAGCAGAAAGAACTCCCGGTCGATGGCATCGCGCAACTCGGGCAAGCCCCAGTCGCGGAACTCCGGCAGCAACGCCATACCGTAGGCATCCAGCTGGCTGATCACCCGCGCACCACGGGCAATCAGCTGATAAGCCCAGCAATAGGGCGACTGCTGCGGCACGAAGCGGATCTTGCGCTGTTCCAACTGGATACGCAGGCGCTGCGCATCGAAAACCTCCAGCTTGGCCGCCATCACCTGTACCAGCAGCACTTCCAGGCGCAGCCATACCGCATGTTTTTCCTCGTCGCTGTAGCCATTCCAGTGGATCACCTCATGGTGGAAGCGCTTGCAGCCACGGCACACCAGATCGCCGTAAACAGTGGAGCACAGGCCGACACAAGGGGTTTTGATACGTTGGTTGGACATGGCAAAGGGGATTGAGGCTGGCGGAGAGGCTGGCATCTTAGCCCTTTGTCTAAGGCAGATCACCCCCATATAAGCGGGGCCTTTGGCTTAACTTTATAAAAGCTTTCCAGTAGAATCGGCCCGCCTTTAATAGGCAGCAATGTCCGTTGGAAGCTGTTTTCAAAGCGTCACGAGCACAGTCAATCCTGCAGGTTCGATGTTGGTGCCGGCCCTTGAGTCCCATTCAAGAGTCGGCACCAGCCCTCATCCAGCCCGTCCTGCCGGCGTAAAACTTTGAAAACAGCTTCTGCAAGAAAGCAGCGAAACCTCGGCTGAGGGGCCCATAAAGCCGCGAAGCGCCTGGTTCGTTGTTTTCTGGATCGCGTCCCGGACAACCCTTTGGGACCACTGATGAGGGTAATAACTGTGCTTGAAGCCTATCGCAAACATGTAGCAGAGCGTGCCGCTCAGGGTATCGTGCCCCAGCCGCTGAACGCCGAACAAACCGCAGGCCTGATCGAGCTGCTGAAAAACCCGCCAGCAGGCGAAGAAGCTTTCCTGCTCGACCTGATCACCAACCGCGTACCGCCAGGCGTCGACGAAGCCGCCTACGTCAAGGCCGGTTTCCTCTCTGCCATTGCCAAAGGCGAAGCCTCCTCCCCGCTGATCAGCAAGCAACACGCCGTTGAATTGCTCGGCACCATGCAGGGCGGCTATAACATCGCCACCCTGGTCGAGCTGCTCGACGACAGCGAACTGGCTGCCGTGACTGCCGAACAACTGAAGCACACCCTGCTGATGTTCGACGCCTTCCACGACGTCGCGGAAAAAGCCAAGAACGGCAACGTTCACGCCAAAGGCGTGCTGCAATCCTGGGCTGACGGCGAGTGGTTCAAGAACCGCCCGACCCTGGCCGACAAGATCAGCCTGCGCGTGTTCAAGGTCACCGGCGAAACCAACACCGACGACTTGTCCCCGGCTCCCGATGCCTGGTCGCGCCCGGATATCCCGTTGCACGCCCTGGCCATGCTGAAAATGGCCCGTGACGGCATCGTGCCGGACGAACAAGGCGTTACTGGCCCGATGAAACAAATCGAAGCCATGCGCGGCGAAGGTTTCCCGATTGCTTACGTCGGCGACGTGGTCGGTACCGGCTCCTCGCGCAAATCCGCCACCAACTCGGTGCTGTGGTTCTTCGGCGACGACGTGCCGAACGTGCCGAACAAGCGCGCGGGTGGCTTCTGCTTCGGTAACAAGATCGCCCCGATCTTCTACAACACCATGGAAGATGCCGGCGCCCTGCCGATCGAATTCGACGTATCCAACATGCACATGGGCGACGTGATCGACCTGTACCCGCATGCTGGCAAAGTCTGCAAGCACGGCACCGATGAAGTACTGACCACCTTCGAAATGAAGACCCCGGTACTGCTCGACGAAGTCCGCGCTGGCGGCCGTATCCCGCTGATCATCGGTCGCGGCCTGACCGAGAAAGCGCGCGCCGAACTGGGCCTGGGCCCAACCGACCTGTTCAAGCTGCCTGAGCCGCCTGCCGCCAGCACCAAGGGTTTCACCCTGGCGCAGAAGATGGTCGGCAAGGCCTGCGGTTTGGCGGAAGGCCAAGGCGTGCGCCCTGGCACCTACTGCGAACCGAAGATGACTACCGTCGGCTCCCAGGACACCACTGGCCCGATGACCCGCGACGAGCTGAAAGACCTGGCGTGCCTGGGCTTCTCCGCCGACCTGGTGATGCAGTCGTTCTGCCACACCGCGGCTTATCCGAAGCCGATCGACGTCACCACCCACCACACCCTGCCGGATTTCATCCGCACCCGTGGCGGCGTGTCCCTGCGTCCTGGCGACGGCATCATCCACAGCTGGCTGAACCGCATGCTGCTGCCGGACACCGTCGGTACCGGTGGCGACTCGCACACCCGCTTCCCGATCGGCATCTCCTTCCCGGCCGGTTCCGGCCTGGTCGCCTTCGCCGCTGCCACCGGCGTTATGCCGCTGGACATGCCGGAATCGGTACTGGTGCGCTTCAAGGGCAAACTGCAACCGGGCATCACCCTGCGTGACCTGGTCCATGCCATCCCTTACGTGGCCATCCAGAAAGGCCTGCTGACCGTCGAGAAGAAAGGCAAGATCAACGCCTTCTCCGGCCGCATCCTGGAAATCGAAGGCCTGGACGAGCTGACCGTCGAGCAGGCGTTCGAGCTGTCCGATGCTTCGGCTGAGCGTTCCGCTGCAGGCTGCACCATCAAGCTGCCGGAAAAAGCCATCGCCGAATACCTGCAGTCCAACATCACCCTGCTGCGCTGGATGATCAGCGAAGGCTACGGCGATGCACGCACCATGGAGCGTCGCGCCCAAGCGATGGAAGCCTGGTTGGCCGATCCGAAGCTGATGGAAGCTGACAAGGACGCCGAGTACGCCGAAATCATCGAAATCGACCTGGCCGACATCAACGAGCCGGTTCTCTGCGCACCGAACGACCCGGACGATGCTCGTCTGCTGTCCTCCGTTCAGGGCGAGAAGATCGACGAAGTGTTTATCGGTTCGTGCATGACCAACATCGGTCACTTCCGCGCTGCCGGTAAGTTGCTGGAGAAAGTCGAAGGCACCCTGCCGACTCGTCTGTGGCTGTCGCCGCCGACCAAGATGGACCAGCATCAGCTGACCGAAGAAGGCTACTACGGCATCTACGGCAAAGCCGGCGCGCGCATGGAAATGCCGGGCTGCTCGCTGTGCATGGGTAACCAGGCACGCGTTGAGGCGAACTCCACCGTGGTTTCGACCTCCACCCGTAACTTCCCCAACCGTCTGGGCGATGGTGCCAACGTTTACCTGGCTTCGGCCGAGCTGGCCGCTGTTGCAGCGATCACCGGCAAACTGCCGAGTGTTGAGGAATACATGGTCTACGCGAAGAAAATCGACACCATGGCAGCGGACGTTTACCGCTACCTGAGTTTCGACCAGATCGCCGAGTTCCGTGAAGCCGCTGCGAACGCCCAGATCCCGGTCGTTCAAGCCTAACGAAACAACGCATCGCGCTGCACTTGTAAAGAGCAGCCCCGCCTTGTGCGGGGCTTCTCTTTACGCGCCAATTGCACAGAGCAAAGCCAAACGGCTACCTTCTGCGCCTGGCGGTACCATAACGCACCACATCACCATAAGGAGAAGTCCATGAAGCACGGAATCATTGTTGCACTGTGCCTGCTCAGTCTGGCCGGCTGCAGCAGCGAATACATCATCAGCACCACCGACGGCCAGCTGCTGACCAGCGATGGCAAGCCGCGCCTGGATAAAGACACCGGAATGATCGAGTTCACCGACAGTGAAGGACGCGAACAGCAGATCCCGCAAAGCAATGTCAAGCAGATGCTCGAACGCTGAAATCGCACCCGCAACACATTAATGCCGCTCACTTTCCCTAAGTGAGCGGCATTTTTTATAGCCCCGGCTTTTAGCGCTCGCCTACAGCGAACCGGCCATACCGCAGCAGGTGTAGTCCGGGGAGATTCTTGCGCCATCATCACCGACGTGGCGGCCTCCAGCGAGCGCACCGCAACCCTGGCATATGCCTTGCTTTGCTATAGCCAGCTAAGTCCTTCCAACGGCGGAAACGACTTGATAGACAATGGTGTCGTCCCAATCGCTGACTAGATCAGCCGTTGGCACGGCACTTTTTTGCGTGAACCAAGGAAAAGCACCATGAGCGAGCACGATATCAGCCGCAGTGACGTACCGGAAAAGCGTGTACTGAATATCGGCTTTATGGCCCTGACCGACGCGGCATCGGTGATCGTCGCCGCCACCCAGGGCTTTGCCGAGAAACACGGCCTGACCCTCAACCTGCAGCGCCAGGCCTCCTGGGCCACCTTGCGCGACAAGTTGCTGAGCGGTGAGCTGGATGCGGCGCACAGCCTCTACGGCATGATTTACGGCGTACAGCTGGGGCTCGGCGGCGCACCTGCCACCGACATGGCGATTTTGATGGGGCTGAACCACAATGGTCAGAGCATCAACCTGTCGCCGGCCCTGCAGGCGGCTGGCGTGTGCAGCGGCGAAGCACTGGCCTCACGCGCGCACCAGGGCGGTGCAAAACTGACCTTCGCTCAGACCTTCCCCACTGGGACCCATGCCATGTGGCTCTATTACTGGCTGGCGAGCCAAGGCATTCATCCGCTTCAGGACGTCGACAGCGTGGTGGTGCCGCCGCCGCAGATGCTGGCGCACCTCAAGGCGCAGCGCATCGACGGTTTCTGCGTCGGCGAACCCTGGAGCGCCCAGGCGGTGGACGAACAGCTTGGCTGCACCCTGGCCACCAGCCAGTCGATCTGGCCGGATCACCCGGAGAAAGTCCTGGGCTGCACCCGTAGCTTCGTCGAACAGCATCCCAATGCTGCCCGCGCCCTGGTCATGGCTGTCCTGGAGGCCAGCCGCTTTATCGACGAGAGCGAGGAAAACAAACGCAGCACCGCGCAGCTGCTCAGCGGTAGCGACTATGTCGATGCGCCGTTGTCGGCCATCCAGCCGCGTTTTCTCGGCCAGTACCAGGACGGCCTCGGCCATGCCTGGCTGGACCCGCATCCGCTGCGCTTCCATGCCGACGGCCTGGTGAATATGCCCTACCTGTCGGACGGCATCTGGTTTATGACCCAGTTCCGCCGTTGGGGCCTGCTGCGCGACGATCCCGACTACCTCGCGCTGGCCCGCCAGGTGCAGCAGCTTGAGCTGTACAGCCAGGCAGCCGCCGCTTTGGGTATCCAGGTACCGGATGCCATGCGCAGCAGTCGACTGCTCGATGGAAAAACCTGGGACGGCAGCGATCCGGCAGAATATGCCCGCAGTTTTGCCCTCAACGCCCTGGCCGAAAACGCCGCGGCCGCCCTAGAAGAGAGCCTCTGAGATGCTGCGTATTTTGCTGATCAACGACACGCCAAAAAAGGTCGGCCGGCTGAAAACCGCCCTGATCGAGGCCGGCTTCGAGGTCATCGACGAGTCCGGCCTGACCATCGACCTGCCGGAACGGGTCGAGGCGGTACGCCCCGACGTGATCCTGATCGACACCGAGTCCCCCAGCCGCGACGTGATGGAACAGGTGGTACTGGTCAGTCGCGACCAGCCGCGCCCCATCGTCATGTTCACCGACGAGCATGACCCAGGCGTGATGCGCCAGGCGATCCAGAGCGGAGTTAGCGCTTACATCGTCGAAGGCATCCATGCCCAGCGCCTGCAACCCATCCTCGATGTGGCCATGGCGCGTTTCGAGAGCGACCAGGCCCTGCGCGCCCAGTTGCAGGCCCGCGACGCCCAACTGGCCGAGCGCAAAAGAATCGAACTGGCCAAGGGCCTGCTGATGAAAATGAAATCCTGCAACGAAGAAGAGGCCTATACCCTGATGCGCCGTCAGGCCATGAGCCGCCAGCAGAAACTGGTGCAGGTCGCCGAGCAGATCATCGCCATGCACGACATGCTGGGCGGCTAAAGCCCGGCCTGCAGGAGCCGGCTTACTGGCGATTGGCGGCTATCACCAGCAAGCTGGTTCTACAGAGCGCATTCAGCCTCTCGACAGACCCTACCCTTCCCGCTTATCTTCGCCACCTGGCCAGCGCACTGGCCAACGTCGCTCGGACGGTTCCGGGCGCTTACGTTTCCGAGGAAAGCATGGCTGACCAAGCTCCGCGCCGCTTTGCGCGCATCGATCGACTCCCCCCTTACGTATTCAACATCACCGCCGAGCTGAAGATGGCCGCGCGTCGCCGTGGCGAAGACATCATCGACTTCAGCATGGGCAACCCGGATGGCCCCACGCCGCCGCATATCGTCGAGAAGCTGGTACAGGTCGCCCAACGCGACGACACCCACGGCTATTCCACTTCCCGCGGCATTCCGCGCCTGCGCCGCGCCATTTCGCGCTGGTACCAGGATCGCTATGCGGTGGAGATCGACCCGGAAAGCGAAGCCATCGTCACCATTGGCTCCAAGGAAGGTCTGGCGCATCTGATGCTGGCCACCCTGGACCATGGCGACACGGTGCTGGTGCCCAACCCCAGCTACCCGATCCATATCTACGGCGCGGTAATCGCCGGGGCGCAGGTGCGCTCGGTGCCGTTGGTTCCCGGGGTGGACTTCTTCGCCGAGCTGGAGCGGGCGATTCGCGAGTCGATCCCCAAGCCGAAGATGATGATCCTCGGTTTTCCCTCCAATCCCACCGCGCAGTGCGTGGAACTGGACTTCTTCGAACGGGTGGTGGCCCTGGCCAAGCAGTACGACGTACTGGTGATCCACGACCTGGCTTACGCCGACATCGTCTACGACGGCTGGAAGGCGCCCTCGATCATGCAGGTACCGGGAGCCAAGGACATTGCCGTGGAGTTCTTCACCCTGTCCAAGAGCTACAACATGGCG
Source organism: Pseudomonas sp. EA_105y_Pfl2_R69 (assembly GCF_963970915.1). Classification (NCBI taxonomy): domain Bacteria; kingdom Pseudomonadati; phylum Pseudomonadota; class Gammaproteobacteria; order Pseudomonadales; family Pseudomonadaceae; genus Pseudomonas; species Pseudomonas sp. EA_105y_Pfl2_R69. The sequence goes on along the minus strand of NZ_CAXAOO010000002.1, from coordinate 605,963 downwards.
GGCTGGCGCATCGGCTTTATGGTCGGCAACAAGGAGCTGGTCAACGCCCTGGCACGGATCAAGAGCTACCACGACTACGGCACCTTTACCCCGCTGCAGGTGGCGGCCATCGCCGCCCTGGAAGGCGACCAGCAGTGCGTGCGCGATATCGCCGAACAGTACCGCCAGCGCCGGAACGTGCTGGTCAAGGGCCTGCACGAGATCGGCTGGATGGTGGAAAACCCCAAGGCCTCGATGTACGTCTGGGCGAAGATTCCCGAGCAGTACGCCCACCTCGGCTCCCTGGAGTTCGCCAAGAAGCTGCTGCTGGAAGCCAAGGTCTGCGTCTCGCCCGGCATCGGTTTCGGCGATTACGGCGACGACCATGTGCGCTTTGCCATGATCGAGAACCAGGACCGTACCCGCCAGGCCATTCGCGGCATCAAGGCGATGTTCCGTGCCGATGGCCTGATCCAGCCCCCGGCTGCAAGCAAACCGCGTAAGGCCACCGATAGCTGACGGCTCGCCAGGGGCTGCCGACCCTGGCAGCAGAGCAGCCCCTGCGCCCTGCCCGCGCGCGTGTCGTGCCGGCAGGGCGCTGTCCAATCAGCTCGAATAATCCAGCACCGTCCATACCCGACTGAGGCCGTCGCCAATCACGCAGCCACTCTGGCTCAGCTGGCTGCGACTGCTGTTGCTGTGCAGCGACATCAGCGTGGTGCTGCCATCGGCGGCATCCGAGCGCTCGCTCAGCCACTGCACCCGGCCGCAATTGGCCGTTTCGATCACGTAACTGGCCGCGACGCGGGCGTCCCGGCTCGGCAGCCTGATCGTATCCACCACCCGACCCTGTTCCTGCACCCGCTTGCCATCGGAAACCAGCACGGCCCAGGCCTGGCCGTCCTCGATCACCAGGTAGGTGCCATTGGCCCTGGGTTGTTCCAGTTGTGGCTGGGCACAACCACTCAGCAGGCCCAGCAGCACAATTGTCATCAGCATCTGTTGCATTGTCAGTTACTCCGGCAGCGGCTTTCAGGGCCTACGGCAAGGCGGTAAATCTGGGAGACAGCCTTACTATTATCGAATACTGTTTATTTGTACAGTGTTTTTCGATTACCCTGAATCCGCTCATTACGCCAGGCCTGCAACGCTGCACACCCGGGCCACCCCAGAGATTAACCAGGAGAACGAGGATGCTGGACGTACTGCAGTTGAAGCACACGGTAAACCGCATGGCGCTGGAAAAGGTCCGTGCCACGGTCGCCGAATTGCACCTGGAAGGCATCGTCACCGAAGGCAAGACGCCGTTCTCCAGAGTGCACTTCAATACCTGTTTTGCCGAAATCGAGGCCCTGCTACAACGTGCCGGCTACCACAAGCAGCTCGATGTGGTCGGTTACCAGGGCCTGGCCTATGCCATGTTCGATCCCGCTCGCTGGGAGGCGGTGCAAGTGCTGCGCTGGCTCAAGGAGTTTGTCGAGGAGGCGCAGCCGCGATCCGCTCCCCAGCGCCAGGGACACAGGGCCTGAGGGATTTCTCCCCAGGCCGGCAGGCGAACCAAAAGCGCCCAACGCCGCTCGTGCCTGCACACCAATGGCCCATGGACACCGCAATGCGGTCCCATGGGCCAATGCCGGGGACATCTGCGCGCCAGTCTCACGACCTATAATTAATATTAAATATTAACCCCAAGCATATGATTTATATAAATATATAAATCTATCCTAGACTGTTTCTAAGTTCCGCAGGTCCATTCCTGAGGGCGGCATTGCCAGCGTTTACGCAAAACTGGCAAGCCCTTTGCATATACCTCCTCAAGACACCTACACACGTCTTCAGATCGCCAACGGCGGTGATCGGGACGAAATTGACAAAGACGTCAACGACACTCGGCCAGCTACTGGCGGGGTTGTCCGCGACGTCTTTTTTCGTTTCTGGGACCTGAGGAACCACTATGCGTAACTCCACCGCTCGCCGTTCGCTACTAAAGAAAACCCTGGCCGGACTCGGCTGTGCTGCCGTCATGCTGCTATCGCCGCTGAGCGTGCAGATCGCCCTCGCCGCCGAGGCGGAAAAGGACGAGCTGAAATTCGGCTTTATCAAACTGACCGATATGGCCCCGCTGGCCATCGCTTACGAGAAAGGCTTCTTCGAGGATGAAGGCTTGTACGTCACCCTGGAGGCCCAGGCCAACTGGAAGGTACTACTGGATCGAGTGATCGACGGTGAACTGGACGGCGCACACATGCTCTCCGGCCAGCCGATCGGAGCCACCATAGGTTTCGGCACCAAGGCCGACGTGGTCACCGCCTTCACCATGGACCTCAACGGCAACGCCATCACCGTCTCCAATGCGGTCTGGGAGGAGATGAAGAAGCATGTGCCGATGGAAGGCGGCAAGCCGGTGCACCCGATCAAGGCCGACGCCCTGAAGCCGGTGATCGAGAAGTTCAACGCCGGCGGCAAGTCCTTCAATCTGGGCATGGTGTTCCCGGTGTCCACCCATAACTACGAACTGCGCTACTGGCTCGCCGCCGGCGGCATCCATCCGGGTTATTACGCTCCGCACAAGGGCGACATCAGCGGCCAGATCGACGCCAAGGCCCTGCTCTCGGTGACCCCACCGCCGCAGATGCCGGCCACCATGGAAGCCGGCACCATCCACGGTTACAGCGTCGGCGAGCCGTGGAACCAGGCCGCCGTGTTCAAGGGTATCGGCGTGCCGGTGGTGGCCGACTACGCCATCCGCAAAAACATGTCGGAGAAGGTCTTCGGCGTGTCCAAGAGCTGGGCCGAAGCCAATCCGGAAACCCACAAGCGCGTGGTCAAGGCGCTGATCCGCGCCGGTCAGTGGCTGGACGCGGACAACAACGCCAACCGCCAGGAAGCGGTGGAGATCCTTTCCCGTCCCGAGTACGTGGGGGCCGACGCCAAGGTGATCGCCAACTCGATGACCGGCACCTTCGAGTTCGAGAAGGGTGACAAGCGCGAGGTGCCGGATTTCAACGTGTTCTTCCGCTACCACGCCACCTACCCCTACTACTCCGATGCCGTGTGGTACCTGACGCAGATGCGCCGCTGGGGCCAGATCGCCGACGCCAAGCCGGACAGTTGGTACCTGGAGATGGCCAAGCAGGTCTACCTGCCGGCGATCTACCGCGAAGCCGCTGCCGAACTGGTGGCAGAAGGCAAGTTCAGCGCCGCTGACTTCCCACCGGCCGACGACGACGGCTTCCGTGCCCCGCTGACCGACACCATCGACGGTGTGCCTTACGACGGACGCAAGCCCAATGCCTACCTCGAGCAGTTCGAGATCGGCCTGAAAGGCGACACGCAGCTCTAATCGGCACTCCCGGAGCCGGCACCCCGGCTCCCTCCTAACCAAGAGGACAGGACGATGAGCAACCCGAGCGTCGCCACCCCGATAACCGCAACACTCAAGTCGGCGCGCAGCAGTGCGCTGCTCAAGCGCTGGGCTCCGGCCCTGATCCTGCCCATGCTGGGCATCATCGGCTTCCTGCTGTGCTGGCAGCTGCTGGCCAACAATATCCAGACCAGCCTCGGCCAGTTTCCCGGCCCGGTGCAGGTCTCCGAACAGTTCTCCGGCCTGGTCGGTGCGCACCTCAAGGAGCGCGAAAAGGCCCGGACCTTCTATGAGCGCCAGGACACGCGCAACGCCGCCCTGCTGGCGAAGAATCCGGACGCCGAGGTCAAGGTACGCATCTATACCGGCAAACCGACCTTTATCCAGCAGATCTTCACCAGCCTCTACACCGTGATGGCCGGCTTTGCCATCGCCTCGCTGATCGCCATTCCGTTGGGGATCGTCTGCGGCCTGAGCAAGGGCATCTACACCGCCATCAACCCGCTGATTCAGGTGTTCAAGCCGGTGTCGCCGCTGGCCTGGCTGCCGCTGGTGACCATGCTGGTCAGCGCCCTGTACGTCAGCGATGACCCACTGTTCGCCAAGTCCTTCCTCACCTCGGCGATCACCGTGGCGCTGTGCTGCCTGTGGCCGACGGTGATCAACACCACGGTGGGCGTGGCCGGCATCGACCAGGACCTTAACAACGTCAGCAAGGTGCTGAGCCTGTCGCCCATGTCGCATGTACGGCGCATCGTCCTGCCGGCCGCCGTGCCGATGATCTTCACCGGTCTGCGCCTGTCGCTGGGGACCGGCTGGATGGTGCTGATCGCCGCCGAGATGCTGGCGCAGAACCCCGGCCTGGGCAAATTCATCTGGGACGAGTTCCAGAACGGCAGCTCCAACTCCCTCGGGCGGATCATGGTGGCGGTAATCGTCATCGGCCTGATCGGCTTCGCCCTCGACCGTCTTATGCTCCTGCTGCAACGCCAGTTCAGCTGGGACAAGAATGCCGTACTGCGCTAATCAGGAGACTTTTCCATGAGCCATTCACACCTCGAACTCAGCGGCGTCGGCATCGATTTCCCCACCGACAAGGGCCTGTACCGCGCGCTGCAGAACGTCAACCTGCGCATCGACAAGGGCGAGTTCGTCTCCCTGATCGGCCACTCCGGCTGTGGCAAGTCCACCGTGCTGAACATCGTCGCCGGTCTGTACAAGGCCACCACTGGCGGGGTCATCCTCGACGGCCGCGAGGTCGACGAACCCGGCCCCGAGCGCGCCGTGGTGTTCCAGAACCACAGCCTGCTGCCCTGGCTGAGCTGCTACCAGAACGTCGAGCTGGCGGTGCGCCAGGTGTTCCAGGGCAAGAAATCGCGCGGTGAAATGCGCGAGTGGATCGAGCACAACCTGGAACTGGTGCATATGAGCCACGCCAAAGACAAGCGCCCCAGCGAAATCTCCGGCGGCATGAAACAGCGCATCGGCATCGCCCGCGCCCTGGCCATGCAGCCCAAGGTGTTGCTGATGGATGAACCCTTCGGCGCGCTGGATGCCCTGACCCGCGCCCACCTGCAGGACTCGCTGATGGATATCCACGCCGAACTGGGCAACACGGTGATCATGATCACCCACGATGTCGACGAGGCGGTGCTGCTGTCCGACCGCATCGTGATGATGAGCAACGGTCCGGCAGCCACCGTGGGCGATATTCTCAAGGTAGAACTGGCCCGTCCCCGCGAGCGACTGGCCCTGGCCAACGACCCGCAGTACCACGGCTACCGGGCGGCGGTGATGGAATTCCTCTACCAGCGCCAGCAGCGCCCGGCAGCTTGAGCTGTGCCGCCATCAACCCGCGGTAAGGATTGCAGCGGGTTGATAGCGGCAGGCCAGCGGCCTGACTGAGAACTGCCGATCCGATTGAACTTAATGCGCAGACGGCCACCGAAACCAAGCCATTCACAGTCGTTCAAGATCATTAAGGATCAGTCGTGCTCGATCTCACCACCTGGAACCTCTCGGTTCCCACCGACCCATCCCCCACTACCATCGAAACCCCGCGCCTGAACAACGGTTATGACAGCCAGTACTTGCGCCGCAATGACGATGGCAGTGTCACCTTCTGGGTCCCGGTAGACGGCTCGCATACCGCCGACGCCCGCTACCCGCGCAGCGAACTGCGCGAAACCCAGGCCGACGGCTCGCTGAGCAACTGGTACTACTACAGCGCCGACAACCACCTGAGCGCGGTGTTGACGGTCAATCAAGTGCCAAGCAAGGGCAAGGTCGTCATCGGCCAGATCCACAGCAAGGACGAACCCGGCAGCAACAATGATCCGCTGGCTAAACTGCAATATCACTACCTACGCGGCGTCGGTCGGCTGGAACTGCTGCTGCGCAAACGCCCGGGCGATGCAGAAGTACAGAACATTCTGCTGGCCGAGAACATCCAGCTGAACGAGCGTTTCAGCTATAAGCTGCGCATCACCTCGAGCGGCAAGCTGGGTGTCAACGTCCAGAGCAGCGAAGGCGACAAGGGCGCGCTTTATCAGCAATTAAGCGCGTACTGGGGCAAGGAACAGCTGTACTTCAAGGCGGGTGCCTATATTCAGGACAATTACGGCCCGTCCAATGAAGGCGGCCGGGTGACCTTCTATCATGTGAACACCCAACACCGTTGAGGACGAGCGAATCGCCGTGGCGGGCGGTGCATCATTCAGCGGGCCGATCGCACAAAGTCGATAAAAGCCCACGTACAATTGCGCCGCCCTATCCCGTTTGCACGAGACCTGCCCATGGCCCGCCTTAAACTCGAGTTTCCCGAAGACCAGTTCTGCTACAGCACCCACCTGACGGTACGGGTGACCGATATCAATGCGGCCAACCACCTGGGCAACGACTCGATGATCTCGATGATCTCCGAGGCGCGGGCGCGTTTTCTCTTCGAGTTCGGCATCGAGGAAACCCGCGAGGACGGCACCGGCATCATCGTCACCGACCTGGCCACCACCTACCGCGCCGAAGCTCATGCCCGCGATCAGTTGCTGTTCGAGGTCGGGGTGATGGATTTCAACAAGTACGGCGGCGACATCAGCTTCCGTATCAGCCGCCCGGCAGATGGCAGCCTGGTGGCGATGGCCAAGTCGGGCTTCGTCTTCTTCAACTACAAAACCGGCCAGGTGGTGGCGATGCCCGAGGCATTCAGCGGCCTGTTTCCCGCCGTCAATTGGCTCGACTAACCGACGGCCAGCCCGCGTGATCTCGAGGCGAACAGGCGCAGGCTAACCCGCTATCGCGGCCAAGGCCTGCTGCAAATCAGCGCGCAGATCGTCTAGGTGCTCGATGCCTACCGACAGCCGCACCAGATTGTCGCCGATGCCGAGCTGTGCGCGGCGTTCGGCGGGAATCGAGGCGTGGGTCATCTTCGCCGGCTGGCTGATCAGGCTTTCCACCCCGCCCAGGCTCTCGGCCAGGGTGAACAGTTGGGTGGCCTCGAGGAAGCGCCGGGTGCCTTCACCGTCGCTGGCCAGATTCAGGCTAATCAGGCCGCCCGCGCCGCGCATCTGGCGCAGCGCCAGTTGGTGCTGCGGGTGACTGGGCAGGCCGGGATAGAGCACCGAGGCAACCTGGGGTTGGCGCGCCAGCCAGGCGGCCAGTTCGCCGGCGTTAGCGACATGGCGTTGCAGGCGCAAAGCCAGGGTGCGCATGCCGCGCAGACAGAGGAAGCTGGAGAAGGGATCGAGGATGGCACCCACCGAGTTCTGCAGGAAGGCCAGCTGTTCGGCCAATTCCGCGCGGTCGGCGATGGCCACCAGGCCGGCGATCACGTCGGAGTGGCCGTTAAGGTACTTGGTGGCCGAGTGCACGACGATGTCGAAGCCGTGCTCCAAAGGCCGCTGCAGGTAGGGTGAGGCAAAGGTGTTGTCGGCCACGGTGAGGATGCCGCGGGCGCGACCGAGCTGGCCGACCTGGGCCAAGTCGCAGAGCTTGAGGGTCGGGTTGGTCGGGGTCTCGACCCAGATCATCCGCGTCTCGGGCCTGAGCGCGGCGGCCAGGCTGGCGGCGTCGGCGTCCGCCGGCACATAACTGACCTGCAGGCCGGAACCGGGCTTGCGCACCCGTTCCAGCAGGCGGTAGGTGCCGCCGTAAAGATCATCCACCGCGACCAGGTGGCTGCCCGCCGGCAGCAGTTCCAGCAGCGTGGCGCAGGCCGCCAGGCCGGAGGCGAAGGCGTAGCCGTGGGTGCCGCCCTCCAGCTCGGCGATGGCCCGCTCAAGCGCCTGGCGCGTGGGGTTCTGGCTGCGCCCGTACTCGTAGCCGGCGTGCACCCCGGGCGATTGCTGGCGGAAGGTCGAGGTGGCGTAGATCGGCGGCATCACCGCGCCGGTCCAGTCCGGCTCGTAGCCGGCGTGCACGGTCAGGGTTTCGAATTCGCTCATGGTGAACTCCCTTGCAGGGTTTGCCTTCTGCCACGGACTCAACTTGCCAGACCGTAGGATGGGTCGAGCCCGTAGGGTGGGTTAGCCGCGCAGCGGCGTAACCCACCGTTGATGCCGTAAGGTTCCGGCACGCCGCGAATAAAACGGTAACAGCCCCTAGCGCAGGGTCCGGCGCCAGAGGTTGAGTACGTCGCTCTTGGTGATCAGGCCGAGAAAGCGGCCGTTTTCCACGATCAGCGCCACGTGGCCTGCGTCGAAGGTCTGCAGCAGGCGTTCCAGCGGCACGTCCGGGTCGAGGGTCTGCAGGTTGCTGACCATGGCCTCGCGCACCGGTGACTGGAAATGCTCGGGGGCGTCCTTGACCGCGCGCAGCAGGTCCCATTCGTCGACCAGGCCAATCACGTCGTCGCCCTCCATCACCGGCACCTGGTCGATATCGTGGAAGCGCATGCGCCCGTAAACCGCAGACAGGGTCTCGTCGGGCTTGCAGGTGACCGTGGTGCCTTCGTCGTAACGCCGCGCGATCAGGTCGCGCAGATTGCCCTGCTTGGGCCGTTCGATCAGGCCCTGGTCGATCATCCAGTAGTCGTTGAACATCTTCGACAGGTACTTGTTGCCGCTGTCGCAGACGAAGGTCAGCACCCGTTTGGGGCTGGTCTGCTCGCGGCAGTAGCGCAAGGCGGCGGCCAGCAGGGTGCCGGACGAGGAACCGGCCAGCACGCCCTCCTCCTTGAGCAGCAGGCGCGCGGTGTGCAGGCTCTCGGCATCGCTGATGCGGTAGGCGCGCTTGACCAGGGCGAAGTCGGCGATGGCCGGCACGAAGTCCTCGCCGATGCCCTCCACCAGCCAGCTGCCGGCCTCGCCGAACTGGCCGGTCTCCACGTAGTCGGCCAGCACCGAGCCTGCCGGGTCGGCCAGGACCATCTCGACGCCTGGCGCGACCTTCTGGAAGAAATGGGTCAGGCCGCCGAGGGTGCCACCCGAGCCGACGCCGACCACCACCGCATCGAGGCGCTGCTCCATCTGCCGCCAGATCTCCGGGCCGGTGCCGCTCTCGTGGGCCCAGGCATTGGCCGGGTTGTTGAACTGGTCGATGTAGAAAGCGCCCGGCATCTGTGCGGCGATGCTGCGCGCCAGGTCCTGGTAGTAGTCGGGATGGCCCTTGCCGACATCCGAGCGGGTCAGGCGCACCTCGGCACCGAGGGCCTTGAGGTGGAAGATCTTCTCGCGGCTCATCTTGTCCGGCACCACCAGCAGCATGTGGTAGCCCTTCTGCGCGGCGACCAGGGCCAGACCCAGGCCGGTGTTGCCGGCGGTGGCTTCGATGATGGTGCCGCCGGGTTGCAGCTGGCCGCTTTTTTCCGCGGCCTCGATCATGGTCAGGGCGATGCGGTCCTTGATCGAGCCACCGGGGTTCTGGTTTTCCAGCTTGACGAATAGCTGGCAGGGGCCGCTGTCGAGGTGGGTCAGCGGCAGGATCGGCGTGTTGCCGATCATCTCGAGCAAGGGATTGCTGGACATGGGCGTGGCCTCTTGTGCAGAGCTGCCGAGTCGGTGCGGTCCTGGCGGCCCGCACGCTGGCCGAGGCCCAGACGACGCCAGGTTACGGCGCAAGGGCCATGCCTTAAGTTATAGGCACTTCCCCGGTTCATGGCCAGCTACGGTCGGCCACAAGGCTTTGCTTGGTTCCACCAGCAAGGCCCCGGCCCGGCAGGCCTGCAAGGCGCTCCTCGCGCTCAGAACGGCGTTACCACGGTCCCCTGCGGTTCTGCTGCAGCTGGTCGCCAGAATTCTGGACGGCCACAGCCGCTTCGTGGACAGGGTGCTGGGAAAACGGTCAGGGGTGCCGAGCATCCGCGCGAACCTGTCCTTGCGTGAATTGACAGCGTCGAGCCGGCTGCCCGTCGCCGATAGCCTATGGGCTGAGCGCTGCCGGGCACCGCCACAGTTCCTCCCCTATACTCCTTGCAGCCTGGCTCGTCGTCTTGGGCATAACACCAGCGTGGCCCGGCAGGTGTAAGGGGGGTGAACTCCCCCGCTAGTGTTTGGCAGGATGTTTTTGTGTCGCCCCGGGGGCGGCAAGAACAGGATGCACAACATATGGCATTTGCAATCGTCTTGATTCTGCTTGTCGTCGTCTCGGTGCTGTTCCATGTGCTGAGTCCCTGGCAGGCGACAGAAGCCGCCTCCAATTGGGGTTCGATAGACGCCGCACTGTTTATCACCCTGCTGATCACCGGGGCCTTCTTTGTCGCCGTTTGCCTGTTTATGGCGATTGCCATCATTCGCTACCGGCATAAGGCCGGTCGCCGCGCCGCCTATCAGCCCGACAATAAGAAGCTGGAATGGTGGTTGATCGGCATCACCAGCCTGGGCATCGTCGCCCTGCTGGCCCCCGGCCTGGTGGTGTACCACGACTTCGTCCGGGTTCCGCAGGAGGCCCACGAACTGGAAGTGGTCGCCCAGCAGTGGCGCTGGGGCTACCGCTTCCCCGGCCAGGACGGCCAACTGGGCAGCGCGGACAACCAGTGGGTTGACGCACGCAACCCCTTCGGGCTCGACCCCGATGACCCCGCCGGCCAGGACGATATCCTGATCAGCGGCAACGAGGTGCGCCTGCCGCTGGAACAACCGGTCAAGGTGCTGCTGCGCTCCAAGGATGTACTGCACAATTTCTATATTCCCCAGGTGCGCGCCAAGATGGACATGGTGCCGGGCATGGTCTCCTACTTCTGGTTCACCCCGACCCGCCTAGGCGAATTTGAAGTGCTGTGCGCCGAATACTGCGGCCTCGCCCACTACAATATGCGCGGCAAGCTGATCGTCGAACCGCGCACCGACTTCGAACAGTGGCTGGGCAAGCAGCCGACCTTTGCCCAGAGCCTGCGCACGGCCACCAAACCCAGCCAGACCAGCCTGCTTGAGCAGGGCCGCCAGTTGGCGCAGAACAATGGCTGCCAGGCCTGCCATAGCCTCGACGGCAGTGCCAGCCTGGGCCCGACCTGGCAAGGTCTGTACGGCAGCTCGCGACCGCTGGCGGACGGCAGCAGCATCCAGGCCGACGAGGCCTACCTGAGCGAATCGATCCTCGATCCCAAGGCCAGGCTGGTGCAAGGCTACCCGCCGGTCATGGTGCCCTACAGGTTCAAGCAGGAGGAACTGGATGCGCTGCTCGCCCTGATCAAGTCGCTCAACGGCGCTCCGCCAGAGGAACAGGCCCCGGCCGATGCCGCGGCAGCCTCCGACGACCTGGCGGCGCAGGGCCGGCAACTGGCCGGTTCCCTCGGTTGTCTGACCTGTCACAGTATCGATGGCAAGCCGGGCGTCGGACCGACCTGGCAGGGTCTGTACGGCAAGACCCAGACCCTTGCCGACGGAACCTCGGTGGAGGTCGACGAGGCCTATCTCAAGCAATCCATTCGCGATCCCAATGCGGCGGTCGTCAAGAATTTTGCCCCGGTCATGCCGGCCTTCGAACTGACGGATGACGAGCTCGACGCCTTGCTCGCATTGATCAAGTCCACCACCGGCGAAGGTGACAGCACACCGGGAGCAGCACCCTAAACCGCTAAAATGCACTCAACCCTCACCCGGAGGATGACGTGATGGCCTACGCGGAACAGGTCGAAACAGAGGCTCTACACGAACCCAAGAGCTTCCTGACCCGTTATATCTGGAGCCAGGACCACAAGGTCATAGCCATTCAATATTTCCTGACGGCACTCTTTGTCGGCCTGATCGCCTTGGTGCTGTCCGGCCTGATGCGCATGCAGATCGGTTTTCCCGGCAGCCTGGCCTTCATGGATGCCAGCGCCTACTACCAGGCGATGACCATGCACGGCATGATCATGGTCGTCTACCTGCTGACCGCCCTGTTCCTCGGCGGCTTCGGCAATTACCTGATTCCGCTGATGGTCGGGGCCAGGGACATGGTCTTCCCCTACCTGAACATGCTCAGCTACTGGTTCTACCTGCTCTCGGTGGTGCTGCTGCTGGCCAGCTTCTTCGTGCCAGGCGGGCCCACCGGGGCCGGCTGGACCCTCTATCCGCCGCAGGCCATCACCCAGGGCACCCCGGGTACCGGCTGGGGCATCATCCTGATGCTGGTGTCCCTGGCGACCTTTATCGTCGCCGCCACCATGGGCGGGCTGAACTACGTCACCACCGTGCTCCAGGCCCGCACGGAGGGCATGACCCTGTTCCGTATGCCGCTGACGGTGTGGGGCATCTTCATGGCCTCGATCCTGGCCCTGCTGGCCTTTCCGGCCCTGTTCGTCAGTGCACTGATGATGCTGCTCGATAGCCTGCTGGGCACCAGCTTCTTTATGCCCGCGATCATTTCCCTCGGCCAGCAGCTCGACCATGAGGGCGGCAGCCCCATCCTGTTCCAGCACCTGTTCTGGTTCTTTGGCCACCCGGAGGTCTATATCGTCGCCCTGCCCGCCTTCGGCCTGGTCTCCGACCTGATCAGCACCCATGCCCGCAAGAATATCTTCGGCTACCGCATGATGGTCTGGGCGATCGTGGCCATCGGCGTACTCAGCTTCGTGGTCTGGGCCCACCATATGTATGTCAGCGGCATGAACCCCTACTTCGGCTTCTTCTTCGCCATCAGCACCCTGATCATCGCGGTGCCCACTGCGCTGAAGGTCTACAACTGGGTGCTGACCCTGTGGCAGGGCGATATCCACCTGACCGTGCCCATGCTGTTCGCCCTGGCCTTTATCCTCACCTTCCTGGTGGGCGGCCTGACCGGCCTGTTCCTCGGCAATGTGATCGTCGATATCCCGCTGTCGGATACCTACTTCGTCGTCGCCCACTTCCATATGGTCATGGGGGTGGCCCCGGTGCTGGTGATCTTCGGGGCCCTCTATCATTGGTATCCCAAGGTCACCGGGCGAATGATGAACGATCGCCTGGGCCAGCTGCATTTCTGGATTACCTTTCTCGGCACCTACGCCATCTTCTTCCCCATGCATTACCTGGGTTTTCTCGGCATGCCGCGGCGCTACTACGCCTACGACAACTACGACTTCATCCCGCAGTCGGCGCAGGACCTGAATACCTTTATCACCGTCGCCGCCCTGACCGTCGGCGTGGCCCAGTTGTTGTTCCTGTTCAACCTGTTCTGGAGCCTGTTCAACGGCAAGCCTTCGGGTGGCAACCCCTGGGGCGCGAGCAGCCTGGAATGGCAAACGCCGCACACCCCGCCGCGCCACGGCAACTGGGGCGAGCATCTGCCGGTGGTGCATCGCTGGGCCTATGACTACAGCGTGCCGGGCATCACCCAGGATTTCGTCGCGCAAACGGTGTCCGACGAAGAGCTTGAGCTAATGAGGCACCGCGATGCCAGCCCCCAGCCGGAGCCGCGCCCATGACCCCGTCGCTCTTGCGCAACCAGCCGCAGCCAAACCCCGGCAATGCCTGGCAAACTCCATCGGTATCCGGGGTGGACCGGGCACACGCTGCCAAGCTCGGCCTGCGCCTGTTTCTCGCGGTGGTCAGCTCGCTGTTCTTGCTGTTTCTGGTCGCCTTTATCCTGCGCTCGCAAATCCCCGACTGGCAGCCCCTGACCGAACCCATGGCCCCCCTGGCGCAAACCGGTTCGCTGTGGCTCAACAGCCTGTTTCTGATCGCCGCCAGTATCGGCCTGCAGTGGGCCCGGGTGGCCGCCCGCCGGGGTCATGGCAAGACCACTGCCGTCGCCTTTATCCTCGGCGGTGCGCTGGCCATCGCCTTTCTCGCCGGACAGTTCTGGGTCTGGCAACAGTTCGCCGCCCAGGGCTATCTGCTCGCCAGCAATCCGGCCAACAGCTTCTTCTACCTACTGACCGGTCTGCACGCGCTGCACCTGCTCGGTGGCCTGATTGCCTGGGCCAGAACCCTGAGCAAACTGCTGTTGCGTGAGCCAGTGCAGTCGCTCAGTACCAGCGTGGAGCTGTGCGCCATCTACTGGCACTACCTGCTGGCACTGTGGCTGCTGTTGTTCGCCCTGCTGACCAGCACTCCGCAAACCTATGAGGCCATCGCCGCATTCTGCGGCCTGAGGTGAAGCCATGGCAGCGCACCCAGCACCACCGGCAGAGCGTCACAATCCCGTAACCGCGGTCCCCGAAAGCGGCTGGGCCGCCATCGCCAGCGACTGGGCGGCGGATCGCCAGGCGTTCCGCCAGGTCCCCTGGGGCAAGGCGATGATGTGGATATTCCTGATCAGCGACACCTTTGTCTTCACCTGCTTTCTCACCGCCTACATGGCGGTACGCATGACCGCCACCGAGCCCTGGCCGAACACCAGCGAAGTCTTCGCCCTGACCATCGCCGGCAACCACATCCCGCTGATCCTGATCGCCATCATGACTTTCGTGCTGATCAGCAGCAGCGGCACCATGGCCATGGCGGTCAACTATGGCTACCGCCGCGAGCGCGGCAAGACCGGAGCCCTGATCCTGGCAACCGCCCTCTGCGGGGTGGCCTTCGTCGGCATGCAGGTGTTCGAGTGGAGCAAACTGATCGAGGAAGGCGTACGCCCCTGGGGCAACCCCATGGGCGCGGCGCAATTCGGCGCGAGTTTCTTCATGATTACCGGTTTCCACGGCCTGCACGTGTCGATCGGGGTCATCTACCTGTGCGTGATCGCCTGGAAGGTCCTGCGCGGGGTTTACCAACGCTCAGGCAACTATCAGAACGTCGAAATAGCCGGGCTCTACTGGCACTTCGTCGACCTGGTGTGGGTGTTTATCTTTGCCTTCTTCTATTTGTGGTAACCCTGCAGAGGAGCACAGACCATGGCGCAGACACAGGATCAAGGACAGCACCACCCCATCAGTCTGTATCTGAAGATCTGGGCAATGCTGTTCCTGCTCAGCACCCTGTCCTATCTGGTCGACTACTACCAGTTCTCAGGCTACCTGCGCTGGTCGCTGATCATCCTGTTTATGCTGCTCAAGGCAGGCCTGATCGTCGCCGTCTTTATGCATATGGCCTGGGAACGGCTGGCCATGGTCTATGCCATCCTGCTGCCGCCGCTGTGCCTGCTGGTGCTGATCGGCCTGATGGCCAGCGAAGCGGACTATATCTTTATGAGCCGCGTGCTGTTTCTCGGCCAGGGACAAGGCCCCGGCGCGCCATGACAGCGCACGGGGGCCAGGCAGGTGACTTACTTAGATGGTGCGTTTGAATTGATGCCAGCGGTGCAGCCAGGCCACTATCCAGTGCGGCGCTGCCGATCCGGTGCCCGCCGCATTGAGCCGGGGATGATGCTCAATCACCTGCTCCAGGACCGCCTCCTGATCCGCCTCGACATCGACGAAGAACACATGCTTGCCTTCCGCCAGGTTCTGCTTGAAGCGGCGGAAGTGGGCGTTGGGAACCTGAATGCCGAAGAAGCCGCCCTCCCAGGTGCAGAAACCGAACAGCACGATGGCGAGAAAGACAAAGGGTATCCAGCCGGCGGCCGTTTCGGTCCAGCCCATAAAATAAGCGACGACAAGCACCAGGCCAGCCAATAGCACGCCGACCACGGCACCGATCTCGCCAGAATGGACCACATCCTGTTTCATAAACGAGGGCACATCGTGCAGATGATGCTGCTCTACATCGGCATCCTTTTCACTCAGTACATGTATCTGCTCGGTGCCGATACCCTGGGCTTCCAGCTCGTTTTCCAGGCTTTCAAGATCGTCAAGATTGTCGCTGATGTAATAGTGTCTGTTCATCACACACCTCCCATCCCGCTCTGCTGTAGCCCCCCGTTCTACAGCCCATGGCTGAGTCTCACAGGTGGCGTCTGGCCGATACGAACATCGCAGCTCCACTGCCCGGCATCTATGTTCCACAGCATCTATGTTCCACGGTCAAGTCCGAGTATAGCACTCGGGAATTCCCCGCCAGCGTGCGGCTATCGGCCGAGCCGAGCGCCGACCTTGGCAAGCCGGGCTCGAGCCGACAGCAGCGGCCATCCAGCGCGGCAACGGCTTCCGGCCTAAATGCCCCGAGTCGACGAGCGGCACTGAATCCGGCACTCAGGCGCGTTTTTTGCGTTATTTAAGGTCATACGTCGCATAGCAGGCTATCGACATGACAGATCGCGATTCGCCTGCTACGCCTTAGCCATAACGCCAACGGGGGAACCGCCATGCCAACCACGCGCAGCCACGTCCGCCAGGCCGGGCTGGCGAGCAACCTGCTCGCCATCGCCCTGCTTACCCTGCCCATACCGACTCAGGCCATGACCCAAGGCGCGAGCGAGGCCGAGCGCCGCGCCGCCTGCAACGCCCAGGCCGCGCGCGCAGACGCTACAGCCCTGCTGCGTTAAATCCAGGCCAGGCCCAACGCCCGCCATCACCGGCCCGGATCGCCGGGCACCCACTGTCCGCCCCATCCAGGTGCAGCCACTGTCGCAACGCCTCTTTTTGCAGCGCCGCCATCTCGCCTCGTTGTGCGCAGCCCTAGTAAATCGTGGTACCGGTGTGTTGGCGCAGCTTTTGCTTAGCTATAGCTACAAGTAGCCAACGGTGGCTGCTCGACAAACGACAAAGACGTCGCATAGACCACGCCCCAGGGCGACCGGTAGATGCGGCGTTTTTCGTTTTTACGCTCCAGTGTTCGGAGCTGGTGCAGCCCCTGCGATCCAGGGGCTGCGCTTGTAACTCTCTCAACCCAGCTGTGGCTTCGGCCTCAGGGTGCCGCACCACAAGTACGGCACCTCCCCGGCGGGTTGCGGCCGCCGTGTCCACGACCATGGCACGACGCGCCCGCCGGGACCCTTTTTCTGCCGATGAGGTTTGCGATGAATACAAGTTTCTGGAAATCCGGCCACACACCGACGCTGTTTGCCGCGTTCCTCTATTTCGACCTGAGCTTTATGGTCTGGTATCTACTCGGCCCTCTGGCCGTGCAGATCGCTACCGCCCTGGACCTCACCGCCCAGCAACGCGGCCTGATGGTGGCCACGCCGATCCTCGCCGGTGCCGTGCTGCGCCTGTTGATGGGTTTTCTGGCCGATCGCCTGTCGCCCAAGACCGCCGGCCTGATCGGCCAGGTCATCGTCATCGTGGCACTGTTCTGCGCCTGGCAGATCGGTATCCAGAGCTACGAACAAGCACTGCTGCTAGGCCTGTTCCTCGGTTTCGCCGGTGCCGCCTTCGCCGTGGCCCTGCCCCTGGCCTCGCAGTGGTATCCGCCACAGCACCAGGGCAAGGCCATGGGCATTGCCGGCGCGGGCAACTCCGGCACCGTGCTGGCGGCGCTGTTCGCCCCGGGCCTGGCCGCCCTGTTCGGCTGGCAGAACGTGTTCGGCTGGGCACTGATTCCGCTGCTGGCCACCCTGCTGATCTTCGCCTTTCTAGCCAAGAACTCGCCTGAGCGGCCCAAGCCGAAAGCCGCAACCGACTACCTGCGAGCGCTGGGCGACCGCGACAGCTGGTGGTTCATGTTCTTCTACAGCGTCACCTTCGGCGGCTTTATCGGCCTGGCCAGCGCCCTGCCCGGCTACTTCAACGACCAGTACGGCCTGAGCCCCGTGACCGCCGGTTATTACACCGCCGCCTGCGTCTGCGCCGGCAGCCTGATGCGTCCGCTCGGAGGTGCACTGGCCGACCGCATCGGTGGTATCCGCTCGCTGCTGATGATGTACACCCTGGCCTCCCTGAGCATTGCCGCCGTGGGTTTCAACCTGTCCAGTTCGGCCGCCGCCCTGGCCCTGTTCGTCACCGCCATGCTCGGCCTCGGTGCCGGTAACGGCGCGGTATTCCAACTGGTACCACAGCGCTTTCGCAAGGAAATCGGCGTGATGACCGGCCTGATCGGCATGGCTGGCGGTATCGGTGGTTTCCTCCTGGCCGCAGGTCTGGGCACCATCAAGCAGCAAACCGGCGATTACCAGGTGGGCCTGTGGCTGTTCGCCAGCCTCGGCGTACTGGCCTGGTTCGGCCTGTACAGCGTCAAGCGCCGCTGGCGCACAACCTGGGGCTCGGCCGCAGTGACCGCGGCACGCGTGTAAGGCTGCTAATGTAGGGCGGGTACCAACCCGCCCTATTGCCAACAATCCACGGAGAGTTGAGGCAAGGGCGGGGCTGATCGGCAATGCTGTATTGCACTGGTCAGAAACAACGGGTGAAGCCGGCAACGGTGAACTCACGCAGCCGTGTCCAGCCCCGCCTTTGCCTCAACCCTTCGCCCCCTTCACAAGCCCAGGATGACCCCATGGCCCTGCAACTGACCTTCGGCGAAGCCAGCGCCATTGGCCCCAGGGCCGAGAATCAGGATGCCATCCGCGTGGTGACCCCGGCTCCGGCTCTGGCCGCGAGCAAGGGCTACCTGTTCGCCCTGGCCGACGGCGTCAGCCAGTGCGCCGACGGTGGTCTGGCCGCCCGCGCCACCTTGCAGGCCCTGGCCCTGGACTACTATTCCACCCCGGAAACCTGGGCCGTAACCCAGTCTCTGGACCGTCTGCTGGTGGCCCATAACCGCTGGCTGCAAGCCAATGGCGGCGGTCAGCCGCTGCTCACGACCCTCACCGCCCTGGTACTGCGCGGCCGCCGCTTTACCCTGGCGCATGTCGGCGATTGCCGCGCCTACCGCTGGCAGCAGGGCCTGCTCGAACGCATCAGCGAAGACCATGTCTGGGAACAGCCGGGCATGCAGCATGTGCTCAAGCGCGCCATGGGCCTGGATCAGCACCTGGTGGTGGACTACCTGGACGGCGAGTTGCGCGAGGGTGAGTGCTTCGTGCTGGTCAGCGACGGGGTCTGGGCCACCCTGGGCGACAACGCCATCCAGCAGATCCTCCACGACGAACAGGATCTCGCGGCCGCCAGCCGCGCCCTGGTCAACGCCGCGCATCTGGCCGGTAGCCAGGACAATGCCAGCGCCCTGCTATTAAGGGTCGAGGCCCTGCCGGAAAGCGACCTGGCCGATACCCTGGCGCAGCTGGAACATTGGCCCGTGCCGCCGCGCCTGCGCGAGGGGCATGATTTCGAGGGCTGGCAGGTCGAGCGTCTGCTCGCTGAGTCGCGCCAGTCGCTGATGTACCGGGTGCGCGATGCCCAGACGCGGCGCTGGCTGCTCAAGACCCTGCCGCCCAGCCGCGCCGATGAAGCCCAGGCCGGCCCCGCACTGCTGCTCGAGGAATGGTTTCTGCGCCGGGTCGCGGGGCGCTTCTTCGCCGATGTGCATCCGCTGCCGCAACGCCAGCACCTGTATTACGTGCAGCGCGAATACAGCGGCCAGACCCTGGCCGAACACCTGCGCCTGAATGGTCCGCTGGGCCTGCCGGAATGGCTGGACATCGCCCCGCGGCTGATCAAGGCCCTGGGCATGCTGCACCGGCGCAATATCCTGCACCGCGATATCAAGCCGGAGAACCTGCTGTGGGGCGATGACGGCGAATTGCGCGTACTGGATTTCGGCCTGGCCTACTGCCCGGGCCTGTCCCGCGATGAGGCCCATGAGCTGCCCGGCACGCCCAGCTATATCGCCCCCGAGGCCTTTGCCGGCACAGCGCCCACGGCCCAGCAGGACCTCTACAGCGCCGGCGTGACCCTCTACCACCTGCTGACCGGGCATTATCCCTACGGCGAGATCGAAGCCTTTCAGCACCCGCGCTTTGGCCAGCCGACCCCGGCCAGCCGTTATCGCCCGGACCTGCCAGGCTGGATCGACGACAGCCTCAATCGCGCCCTGACCGCCGAGCCCAAGGCGCGCTATGAAACCGCCGAGGAATGGCTGCTGGCCCTGGAACAGGGCGAGCGCAAATCCCTCAGCAGCCGGCCAAGACCGCTGCTCGAACGCGAGCCCCTGCTGGTCTGGCGCAGCGTGGCGCTGTTTTCCCTGCTGCTGAACCTGGCGCTGCTGTTTCTGCTGCTCTGAGCCAAAGCGCACCAATACAGCGCAAGACGCCTTCAAGTAGTGCAGCAACAGCACCGGACAAAGCCCGCAAGTCGCTGAAAAGCCATGAAAAACGCCACTTGCAGAAGTTGGCACAAGCCCTGCATTGCATTTAGCAGAATTAATAAAGCACAGCCTTCAACGTTGAGGGCTGTGCTTCCCGAGAGAACGGGACTTGGACAAAGGCGTCCTCGCTAGGTGACTAGCGGGACGCCTTTTTTGTTTTCCGTGTTTTTTATTCAGGAGATGGCCGGCATGAAAAAACTCAAGCTGGTGATGATTGGCAACGGCATGGCCGGTGTCCGCACCCTCGAAGAGCTGATCAAGCTCGCCCCCGACCTCTACGACATTACGGTGTTCGGTGCCGAGCCGCACCCCAACTACAACCGTATCCTGCTCTCGCCGGTACTGGCCGGCGAGCAGACCTTCGAGGAAATCGTGCTCAACGACCTCAACTGGTATGCGGACAACGGCATCAAGCTGCTGCTCGGGCGCAAGGTGGTGAACATCGACCGCAAGGCCCGTGTGGTGGTCGCCGACGACGGCAGCGAGGCCGAGTACGATCGCCTGCTTATCGCCACCGGCTCCAACCCCTTTATCCTGCCGATTCCGGGCAAGGACCTGGCCGGGGTGATCGGCTATCGCGACATCGCCGACACCCAGATGATGATGGAAACCGCCAAGACCCATAAGCACGCAGTGGTCATCGGCGGCGGCCTGCTTGGCCTGGAAGCGGCCAACGGCCTCAAGCTGCGCGGCATGGACGTGACCGTGGTGCACCTGGGCGACTGGCTGCTGGAGCGTCAGCTCGACAGCACCGCCGGCCGTCTGCTGCAGCAATCGCTGGAAGACCGCGGGCTGAAGTTCCTCCTGCCAAAGCTCACCGCCGAACTGCTGGACAACGGCGAAGGCCGGGTCTGCGCGGTGAAATTCAAGGACGGCGACGTCATCCCCGCCGACCTGGTGGTGATGGCCGCCGGCATCCGCCCCAACAGCGACCTGGCGGAACAGTCCGGGATCGCCTGCAATCGCGGCATCCTGGTCAACGACACCATGCAGACCTTCGACCCGCGGGTTTACGCGATCGGCGAATGCGCCAGCCACCGCGGCATCGCCTATGGCTTGGTGGCACCGCTGTTCGAACAGGCCAAGGTCTGCGCCAACCACCTGGCCCAGCTCGGTTTCGCCCGCTACCAGGGTTCGGTGACCTCGACCAAGCTCAAGGTCACCGGTATCGACCTGTTCTCCGCCGGCGAATTTATGGGCGCAGAAGGCACCGAGACCATCACCCTCTCCGACCCGATCGGCGGCGTGTACAAGAAGCTGGTGATCAAGGACGACGTGCTGGTCGGTGCCTGCCTGTACGGCGATACCGCCGACGGCGGCTGGTATTTCCGCCAGATCCGCGAGAACCACAACGTCAGCGAAATTCGCGACCACCTGATGTTCGGCGAAAACGCCATCGGTGACGCCGGCCACCAGGGTCAGAGCAGCACCGCCAATATGCCCGACGACATGGAAGTGTGCGGCTGTAACGGCATATGCAAGGGCACCATAGTCCGGGCCATTCAGGAAAACGGCCTGTTCAGCGTCGATGAGGTCAAGAAGCACACCAAAGCCGCCAGCTCCTGCGGCTCCTGCGCCGGCCTGGTCGAGCAGATTCTGATCAACACCGTGGGCGGTGCGGCCGACGTCAAGCCGAAGAGCGAAAAAGCCATCTGCGGTTGCAGCGAGCTCAACCACGGGCAGATCCGCAAGGCCATCCGCGACGAGCACCTGACCAGTATCCCGGCGACCATGGCCTTCCTCAACTGGAGCACGCCGAATGGCTGCGCCACCTGCCGTCCGGCGCTGAACTACTACCTGATTTCCACCTGGCCGGGCGAGGCCAAGGACGACCCGCAGTCGCGCTTTATCAACGAACGCGCCCACGCCAATATCCAGAAGGACGGCACCTACTCGGTTATTCCGCGGATGTGGGGCGGCGTGACCAATGCCTCCGAGCTGCGCCGCATCGCCGACGTGGCCGACAAGTACAACGTGCCCATGGTAAAGGTCACCGGCGGCCAGCGCATCGACCTGCTGGGGATCAAGAAGGACGACCTGCCGGGCGTGTGGAAGGACCTCGACATGCCGTCCGGCCACGCCTATGGCAAGTCAATCCGCACCGTGAAGACCTGCGTCGGCAGCGAGTTCTGCCGCTTCGGTACGCAGAACAGCACGCAGATGGGCATCGACCTGGAACACGCGCTGTTCAATATGTGGTCGCCGCACAAGGTCAAACTGGCGGTCTCCGGCTGCCCGCGCAACTGCGCCGAATCGGGCATCAAGGACGTCGGCATCATCGGCGTCGACTCCGGCTGGGAGCTGTATATCGGCGGCAACGGCGGGATCAAGACCGAGGCCGGCGAGTTCTTCGTCAAGCTCAAGACCGCCGAAGAGGTCATGGAATACAGCCTGGCCTTCCTTCAGCTCTACCGCGAGGAGGCCTTCTACCTCGAACGCACCGTGCATTACATGCAGCGCGTGGGCATGGAGCACATCAAGAAAGGCGTGCTGGAAGATGCCGAGCGGCGCAAGGCTCTGCATGAGCGCCTGCTGTTCTCCCTGTCCTTCGAGCAGGACCCCTGGAAGGAACAGCTGGCCAAACCGCAGCTGAAGAAAGAATTCGACCGCATCGCACTGCAGGAACTGGAGGTGCACGCATGAACTGGCTGGATATCTGCGACCTGAATGAAATAAACCCACTGGGTGCCCGCATCGTTGCCGGCCCCAAGGGCGATATCGCCATCTTCCGCACCTCGAGCGATGAGGTGTTCGCCCTCGACGACCGCTGCCCGCACAAGGGCGGACCGCTGTCCCAGGGCCTGATCTACGGCAAGCGCGTGGCCTGCCCGCTGCACAACTGGCAGATCGAGCTGGAGTCCGGCGAAGCCGTGGCCCCGGACCAGGGCTGCGCCCACCGGCACCAGGCCAAGGTGGAAAACGGCCGGGTGCTGCTGGCCCTGAACACCGCCGAGCAATGCGCATAGAACTGTAGGAGCCAGGGAGGACGCCGAGTCCTTGCTGGCGATGCTTTTCGCGGCCTGGATCGCCGGCAGAACCCGCCTCTGCCTGGCTCCTGCAGCAGGCCGCAAACCACGGAGTCGAACGCCATGCCCAACCCAAATCAAATCACCGCTTCGACCTGCTGCTACTGCGGTGTCGGCTGCGGCGTGCTGATCGAACATGACGGCGAGAAGATTCTTGGCGTTGCGGGCGATCCCAGCCACCCGGCCAACTTCGGCAAACTCTGCAGCAAGGGTTCGACCCTGCACCTGACCGGCGACCTCGACGCCCGCGCGCTGTATCCCGAACTGCGCCTGGGCAAAGGCCTGGCCCGTACCCGCACCGACTGGGACAGCGCCCTGGATCACGCCGCCAACGTCTTCGCCGAAACCATCCGCGAACACGGCCCGGACAGCGTCGCCTTCTATATCAGCGGACAACTGCTGACCGAGGACTACTACGCCTTCAACAAGCTGGCCCGCGCCCTGGTCGGCACCAACAATATCGACAGCAATTCGCGCCTGTGCATGTCCTCGGCCGTGGTCGGCTACAAGCGCAGCCTCGGTGCCGATTCGCCGCCGTGCAACTACGAGGACATCGAGCAGAGCGACTGCCTGCTGATCGCCGGCAGCAACATGGCCTTCGCCCATCCGGTGCTGTTCCGCCGCCTGGAAGAGGCCAAGGCCAAGCGCCCGGACATGCAGATCATCGTCGTCGACCCGCGGCGTACCGACACCTGCGACCTGGCCGACCTGCACCTGCCGATCATTCCGGGCAGCGACGTCGCGCTGTTCCACGGCATCCTGCATATCCTGATGTGGGAAGGCTGGATCGACCGCGCCTATATCGACGCCCACACCGAAGGTTTCGACGCCCTCAAGACCCTGGTGCGCGATTACAGCCCGCAAATGGTCAGCGAGCTGTGCGGCATCAGCCAGGAAAGCCTGCAGCAATGCGCACGGATGATCGGCAGCGCGCCGAGCTTTCTGTCGCTCTGGTGCATGGGCCTCAACCAGTCGAGCAGCGGCAGCGCCAAGAACAGCGCGCTGATCAACCTGCACCTGGCCACCGGGCAGATCGGCAAACCCGGTGCCGGCCCCTTCTCCCTGACCGGCCAACCGAACGCCATGGGCGGTCGTGAAACCGGCAGCCTGTCCAACCTGCTGCCCGGCCATCGCGAGGCCGGCAACGCCGAACACCGCACCGAAGTCGCCCGCTACTGGGGCGTCGACGCGCTGCCGGCCAGCACCGGGCTGAGCGCCATCGAACTGTTCGAAGCGGTGCGCGCCGGCAAGGTCAAGGCGCTATGGATCGCCTGCACCAACCCGGCGCAGTCCATGCCCGACCAGAACAAAGTGCATGAAGCCCTGGCCGCCTGCCCGTTCGTGGTGGTGCAGGAAGCCTTTTTCACCACCGAGACCTGCCACTACGCCGACCTGCTGCTGCCCGCCGCCAGCTGGGGCGAGAAGGAAGGCACGGTGACCAACTCCGAACGCCGCGTCAGCCATGTACGCCGCGCCGTGCCAGCGCCCGTCGATGCGCGGCCGGATTGGGCGATCACCACCGACTTCGCCCGTCGCCTGGAAAAACTGCTCCGCCCCGGCCTGCCCAGCCTGTTCGACTTCGACCACCCACAAGGGCTGTTCGAAGAGTACAAACACCTGACTGCCCAGCGTGACCTCGACCTGTCGGGGCTCAGCTACGCGGTTCTGGATAACCAAGGTCCCCAGCAATGGCCGTTTCCGGCCGGTGCAACCCAGGGTACGCCGCGCCTCTATGGCGACGGTCGTTACCCCACGGCCAATGGTCGTGCACAGTTTCATGCCGACCCCTACCGTGCGCCCAAGGAAAAACGCGAGGCGCGCTTTACCCTGACCCTCAACACCGGTCGCCTGCGCGACCAGTGGCACGGCATGAGCCGCACCGGCACCGCCGCGCGCCTGTTCGGTCATGTCGAAGAGGCCGTGCTCAGCCTGCACCCAGACGAGATGCGTCGCCGCCGCCTGGAAAGCGGCGACCTGATCAAGGTGCGCAGCCGGCGTGGCAGCCTGATCCTGCCGGTGCAAGCCGACGACAGCATACGCGCCGGCCAGGCCTACCTGCCGATGCACTGGGGCAACCGCTTTCTCAAGGGCCTGGGCACCAATGTGCTAACCCAGCCGGCATTTGACCCGCTGTCCAAGCAGCCGGAGCTCAAGCACGCCGGGGTCGAGGTGGAAAAGGTCGAGCTGCCCTGGACCTTCTTCGCCCTGGTCGAAGGCCAGGTGCAGACCCGTTTCGAGGCCCTGCGCCCGTTGTTCGAAGGCTTTGCCTACGCCAACCTCAACCTGACCGGTCGCGAGCGCCCCGCGCTGCTGATCCGCGCCGCCAGCGCCGTGGCACCAGAGCCCGAGCTGCTGGCGCAGATCGACCAACTGCTCGGCCTGCACGAGGGTCCGGTGCTGGCCTACGACGACCCGCGCAAAGCGGTCGGCAAGCGCGTGCGCATCGAGGACGGCCGCATCACCGCCATCCGTCTGGCCGGGGAAACCGCCGCCCGCGACTGGCTGAAAAGCCTGTGGAGCGACGGCCAGGCCGATGCCGACCTGCGCCGCTGGCTGCTCGCGCCACTGTCCACTCCACCGGGCACGGCCAGCGCCAGGAAAGCCAGCAAGACCCTGTGCAATTGCCTGAACGTCAGCCAGGACGCGGTATGCGCCGGGATCGCCCGCGGCCTCGACCTCGACGGTCTCAAGCAGGAACTCAAGTGCGGCACCAGTTGCGGCTCCTGTGTCCCGGAAATCAAGCAATTGTTGGCCACTGCGCCAATAGCGATCAATGCCTAGAGGAATCTGATATGAGCGCAAAAGTCTGGCTGGTAGGCGCAGGGCCCGGTGATCCGGAGCTGCTGACCCTGAAGGCGGTAAAAGCCCTCAATCGCGCCGATATCGTGATGATCGACGACCTGGTCAACCCGGCCGTGCTCGAGCATTGCCCGAATGCCCGGGTGGTACCCGTTGGCAAGCGCGGCGGTTGCCGCTCCACGCCCCAGGCCTTTATCCATCGCCTGATGCTGCGCTACGCCCGCCAGGGCAAGTGCGTGGTGCGCCTGAAAGGCGGCGACCCATGCATCTTTGGCCGCGGCAGCGAAGAAGTCGACTGGCTCAGCGCCCATGGCATCGAGGTGGAAATGGTCAACGGCATCACCGCAGGCTTAGCCGGCGCGACCCAGTGCGGCATTCCCCTGACCCTGCGCGGCGTGGCCCGCGGCGTGACCCTGGTCACCGCCCACACCCAGGACGACAGCACGCTGAACTGGGCCGCCCTGGCCCAGGGCGGCACCACCCTGGTGGTCTATATGGGCGTAGCCAAACTGGCGGATATCCGCGAAAGCCTGCTGGCCGGCGGTATGCGTGCCGATATGCCGGTGGCGCTGATCGAGAACGCCTCCCTGCCACAGCAGCGCGAATGCCGCAGCTCCCTGCACGCCATGCACCAGGATGCCCTGGCTTTCCAGCTGAAAAGCCCCGCCATCCTGGTCATCGGCGAGGTCGCGAGCCAACAGCAACACGCGGCCATTGCCATCAGTGCCTAACTGCTTCGCGCTCCTGCGGAGTTGCCACCTTGCCCGCTGCCCCCTCAGCGGGCTTTTTTTCGCCGAGGGGAAATACGTCGCTAGCGTGGCCGAGTGCGTGGCGAAGCAGGCTTGGAGCACGTCGCAGAAAGGTGCCGGACAGTGGATAGAACGCCACCGCTGAGCGGAAAAAAGTCATAAAAAACCCCGCCGAAGCGGGGTTTTCTACAGCGTCAGATCGATTACTGCTGGATCTGGGCTTCTACTTCAGCTTCTACGCGACGGTTAACAGCGCGGCCGGAGTCGGTGGCGTTGTCGGCAACCGGACGGGCCTCACCGTAGCCTGCAGCGTTAACGCGAGCAGCGTCTACGCCGTACTGGTTGACCAGCACGTCACGAACAGCGCTTGCACGACGCTCGGAGAGGTTCTGGTTGTAGGCATCGCTGCCAACGGAGTCAGTGTGACCTTCAACCACGGTGGTGGTCTGCGGGTACTGATTCATGAAGTCGGCCAGGTTCTTGATATCACCGTAGCTTTCTTCTTTGACGCTGGCTTTGTCGAAGTCGAACTTGACGTCCAGCTCGACACGAACCAGCTCCATCGGTTCTTCAACAGCAACCGGCTCAGGCATCGGCTCAGGAGCAGCCTCAACAACCTCGGCAGGCTTAGGGCTGCCGCCGAAGTTCATGCCGATACCGATGCTTGGAGCCCACTCGGTGTCGCCCTGGTCGATGTTGTACTGAGCTTCAACGCCAGCACGGGCGTAGAAGTTGTCGGTGAAGTAGTACTTGGCACCACCGCCCAGGTTGGCGAAGGTGGAACCGTTACGGCCGCCACGACCGGTTTGACCGATGCTCTGATCCGAGAAACCGGCAGAAACGTAAGGACGCAGTGCGTCGCCGGCGTTGTTGAAGTGGTACAGAGCATCCAGAGCGGTGTTGGAGCCCTTGATGTTGCGGCCATCTTCGCCACGAGCGTTGTGCACTTCGTCGTAGGCCAGGCGCAGTTCAACATCATCGGTCAGGTAGTAGCCAATGCTGCCACCAAACAGGTTGCCGTTGTTCTTGAAGTCACGGGCGCTGTCGAACATTTCTTTCTTGGCAAAGCCCTCCACTTCGACAGCGCCTTGACCCTGAGCCAGAACGCTGAGGGAGGATGTGGCCAGCAGCGAGCCAATGACAACGCCTAAAGTGTTTTTCAATTTCATTACTAATGTTCCCTATCTTGGTGGTCAGTAAGTTGTCTGACAAACACAAGACAACTCAGCCAGCAATTCTAACAGAATTGGCCAGTCATTCGATGCAGAAAATCTAATTAAGTTTCAGGGCTGTCGGAAAACTTTTCACGCAGGCGGTCGAGGGCTCGTTTATAGCGCATTTTCGTGGCGCTCAGGCCCATGTGCATGATGTCGGCGATCTCCTGGAACTCCAGCTCTGCGACAAAACGTAGCACCAGAATTTCCCGATCAATCGGATTGACATGCACCAACCAGCGATCCAGACCGCTACGTTCTTCAACTTTCGGGGTTTTATCCTCCGAAGCTTCTTCGAGGGGGTCCAGGCTCAGCGCATCAATAAGGCGGCGTTTGCGCCGCTCTTTGCGATATTGGGTAATACATTCGTTATAGGTAATGCTGTACAGCCAGGTTTTAAACTTGGATTTACCCTCAAAGTTCTTCAACCCATAAAGAACCTTGAGCATGACCTCTTGGCAAACGTCATCGGCATCACGCTCGCTGCCTAGATAGCGCGCGCACACATTGAACAGCGTGCGCTGGTAACGGCGCATCAGCTCTTCGTAGGCACGGGTGATATGGAACAACTCGTCGTGGGCACGCGCCACCAGCTCTTCATCCGAGAGTTCGCGGGGGTCGTAACGCACAGACACAGATTGGGCTTTATTCAAAACGAGTCGGGCCGACAGTCAGGACAAAAGCCGCCGCAGTCCGCACAAGCGGGCGACTGGGTCGGCGGCATACAATAACAGGGATTGACGCCTTAGCGGCTGCTTACCCGCTGCTCGAGCAACGTGCGATTGGCCACGGAGACCAGTTCGCCCGCATCGGTCAACAGTATGGTCTTGACCGTACCAATTTCCTCGATCTGCCCTTCGACCTCACCAACCTGAACTTGTTGCCCAACCTCATACAACTCGCGCACATAAATGCCGGCCAGTATCTGGCTGGCAATATCCCGGCTACCCAGACCGAGCGCCAGAGCCACGGCCAAGCCAACGGAAATCAGCACGATGGCGATGACATTGTTGAGCAGGTCGGTTTTGACTTCGAGCTGGCCGATGGCCACCGAAATGCTGATGATGATCACCAGGCCCTGGGCCACGCGCGACAGGCCATGGGCATACTCGAGCCCCACACCCTCGGCCGCGCCGCGCACCAGGCCGCTGACCAGTTGTGCCAACAGCACACCGGCGAGCAGCACCAATGCCGCGCCGAACACCTTGGGCAGGTACAGCGCCAGGGTATCCAGGGTCGAAGAAACCCGCTCCAGGCCCAGGGATTCTGCGGCCGTAACCAGAAAGATCAGCAGCACGAACCAGTAGACGATCTTGCCGATCAGGGTCGAT
Organism: Pseudomonas sp. EA_105y_Pfl2_R69; assembly: GCF_963970915.1. NCBI lineage: Bacteria > Pseudomonadati > Pseudomonadota > Gammaproteobacteria > Pseudomonadales > Pseudomonadaceae > Pseudomonas > Pseudomonas sp. EA_105y_Pfl2_R69. Next base: position 577,110 of record NZ_CAXAOO010000002.1, on the reverse strand, counting down.
ACCGGCACCTGTATGCCGGCACGGCTCAGCAGCTTGGTCAGGCCAGTGCCTGCCATCAGGCGATCCAGGCCGATCTTGCCGAGCAGTTTGGACAGCAGGGTGTCGAGGAACTTGGCCACCACGAAACCCAACAGCACCACCACCATCGCCCCGAACAGGCGTGGAATAAACGCGGCAATCGGGGTCCATACGCTGGCCATCGCATCAACCAGGACTTGAGTAAATTCCATGCTTAGTCAGCCTTATCAAGAGAGGGATCGGAAGGTTTGCGCCGGGTGACGGGGGAAATATGCGCGGCACCGCTATTGATCGCGATCATCAGCGCGCCCAGGCAATGGCCCATCAGGGCAAACAGATCACCCGCGCCCACTTGGCGGTTGGCGGTCTTCAAAACGCGATGCAGACAGGCATCGTCGTCGTGATGCGACGCGGATGACTTGAGCAGATCGCGCAGCGATTCTTCAAAAGGGTCGTGCATTGCACACCTCATAGGACGTGACGGCTAGACGAGCGGACGGCCTGGATAGTCACATCAGGCCAAACGCAGCCGACGTAACAACCACCATTGGCCAAGGGCCAAAACCACCATCAACACGCAGATGATGGCAAAGCCGTAGGGGCTTTCCGCCCCGGGGATGCCGCCGACATTGATACCCAGCAGCCCGGTGAGAAAGGTCAGGGGCAGGAACACTCCGGCGATGACGCCGAAGCGATAGAGGGTACGGTTCATGCGCTGATCCATACGCCGATTTTCCGCCTCGAGAACCAGACTGACCCGCTCACGACTCAGTTCCAGCTCCTCCAGATAACGGGTCAGGCGGTTGTTCAGTTCGTTCCAGTAATCGGTGTCGTCGGCCAGGAACCAGGGCAGCTGATGGCGCGTCAGCTGCGCATAGATATCCCGCTGCGGGGCGAGGAACCGCCGCAGGCTGGCCGCGCGCCGGCGCATTTGCAGGAGTTGGCCGTGGTCGGGTACCAGCCGCTGCTCGGCATCGACCATCTCCTCCTGCTCGTCGACCTGTTCGGACAACTCCGTCACCAGATTCTCGATCTTGTCGGTCAGGTAGTGGGCCAGGCTCAGGATCACTTCCGAGGCGGATTTCGGCCCATTGCCCGCGGCCAGATCAGCGATCAGGGCCTCTGTCGCCCGCACAGGCCGCAAGCGCAGGGAAATCACCCGACGCGCATCGGCAAAGATGCGCAGCGAGACCATATCCTCAGGCTCGGCCCCGGGGTTGAGGTTGACCCCGCGCAGGAACAGCAACAACGCCTGCTCCGGAAGCGGCAGCATGCGCGGCCGGGTGTTCTCTTCGAGCAACAGGTCGCAGGCGAACTCGCTCAACCCGCTCTCACGGCGCAACCAGTCCTGGGTCTGCGGGTGACTGCGATCCCAGTGCACCCAGAGGCTTTCCTGCTCGGCCAGTTGCAGTTCCTGCAGCTGGCGACGATCCACGGCCCGCGCGCCGCCACGTCCATCGAGGACAAAGGCATGGACCAGACCGCGGTCTTCACGCGGCATTGTGGCATCTAACAAATTCAGCTTACTCCGGCATCTGCAACGCGGACGGCGAGACGATCACGCCGTTGTTGTCGGCGTACAGGTAGTCGCCCGGGCGGAACGTCACGCCACCAAAGGTCACCGCCACGTTGAGGTCGCCGATACCGCGCTTGTCGGTCTTCATCGGGTGGCTGGCCAGGGCCTGGATACCCAGTTCGGTCTGCGCCAGTACATCGACATCACGCACACAGCCATACACCACAATGCCTTCCCAGCCATTGTGCGCGGCCTTTTCCGCCAGCATGTCGCCAAGCAGTGCACGGCGCATGGAAGCGCCGCCATCGACCACCATGACCTTGCCCTTGCCTGGCTGCTCGACCTGCTCCTTGACCAGCGAGTTGTCCTCGAAGCACTTGATGGTGACGATCTCGCCGCCAAAGGAGTCGCGACCGCCGAAGTTGCTGAACATCGGCTCGACCACCTGAACCAGCTCCGGGTAGGCGTCGCACAGATCGGGGGTGATGTAGTGCATGGCAAAACTCCTGTTATCTATGGGTAAGACTTAAAGCTCTATGCCGACTCGATCAGCCGTATAGACCAGGGGTAGATGGACAAGGCCGGGGCACTGGGCATTCAAGGCCCGACCGCTGGCCAGTTCGAACTCGATCCCGTGCCGTGCACAACGCAACACGCCGGCGACCAGGGTCGCGTTATGCAAAGGAGCGCCCTGATGGGGGCAGCGATTTTCCAGCAACAGGGTACGACCTTCGACCACCATCAGCAGCAAACTGCGTCCTTGCAGCGAAAAAACTCGACGATAGCCCTCATCGAGGTTGAGCAAGCGCTCAAGAGCAATAAACATCGCACCTCCGCCGCCCGCACAGAGTGACCAGAATCTGCGCAGAAGTCAGATAGTAGCCGCTAGACTACTCGGCTGAAACGGATTTGTTCCGCTCAAGTTCGCCACTCTCGACCTGCGTGCTCTTGCGCAGCCACTGCTCCACCAGTGGCCATACCTCACGCTGGGCCTCCTTGCTGACCAGCATTTCGACATGGCCGAAGTCGCTGTGGAAGCCGTGCTTCTTGCCCAGACAGAGAAATTCGCTCGCGGGCGAGCCAAACTGTTCGAGCAACTTGCGGCAGGCCCATACCGGGTCCTGGCTGTCGCCCACCGCGGCCACGGCCATGACCGGCACCCGCACCTCGGCAAGGCCGGCCCACCAGTCCCGCTCGGCATCGCCAAAACGCCCGAACAAGCCGTGCCAGCGCAGGCTTTCGATGGCCAGACTGACCGGTTCATCCTCAGGCCCACGCTTTAGCCTGGAGCCGGAAATCACCGAGAAGCCCTTGAGCAGCAGACGGCTGCCCCACTCCACCGGCGGCACCTTGAGCGGCCAGTAGACGCGGCTGACCTGGCTACCGAACAACGCCGCCGAAGCCATTCTCGACTCGTCCAGGTAACCACCGCCCAACGCCCCGGCCAAGGTGATACCACCCAGAGAATGGCCCAACCAATGGGCTTTCTGCGGGTTCTGCTCGTAAATGAAGTCGGCAATTGCCGGCAGGTCATAACGCACATAGTCGCTGACCTTGTTGTGCTTGTACTGGCGATTGCGCGGCGACAGACCATGACCACGCATCTCGGCGATCCACACGTCAAAGCCCGCACGCGCCAACTGCGGGCCGAGGCCGATGCATTTGGGCGAATACCAGAAGCGCCGGTTGGAAAAGCTGCCGGGAATCAGGATCACGGGGACACCACGATCCTGCTGATGATCGGCACGACCCAGGCGAGTCAGAGCCAGTTGCACACTGCTATCCGGGCTGTTGCCGGGCTTGAGGCGATAGACATCCTCGCTCAGATCGCCACGAAACTCCGCGCTGATCAAGGCGACGGGGAAAAGCTCACTGCTGCTCTGCATCTTCTGCGCTCTGGTACAAAGAGTTGCTGGGGACAATCTTTCACGCCGTTCTACGGTGACTGCTACGACAGCCATAAAAACTGCCGGGAGCAGCTTTCACATCGCTCGCGACGAGCCCCAAGGGCGGTCGCTAGGGATGGCCGGCTACAAAAACGCCAAGAGCGTTTTTGCGCGCAAGCCCCGGAGGGGTGAAGCACACGGACGTGCTGAACACAAAAACGCCAGGAGCGTTTTTGCGCGCAAGCCCCGAAGGGGTGAAGCACACGGACGTGCTGAACACAAAAAATTTCCAGGAGCAATTTTTAACGTCGCTAGCGACGGCCCGAAGGGTGGTCGCCAGGGATGGCAGACCACAAAAACGCCAGGAGCGTTTTTGCGCGCAAGCCCCGGAGGGGTGAAGCACATGGATGTGCTGAACACAAAAAAGGGCAGGATCAACCCTGCCCTTGAATAGATATATATATATGTCAGACCGGCGCTTGGCCTTCCGCGAGGAAGAACCAGGTATCGAGCACCGAATCCGGGTTGAGCGACACGCTCTCGATGCCCTGCTCCATCAGCCAGCGCGCCAGGTCCGGGTGGTCCGAAGGGCCCTGGCCGCAGATGCCGATGTACTTGCCGGCCTTGTTACAGGCCTGGATGGCATTGCTCAGCAGCTTCTTCACCGCAGGGTTACGTTCATCGAACAGGTGCGCGACGATCCCGGAGTCACGATCCAGGCCCAGGGTCAGCTGGGTCAGGTCGTTGGAGCCGATGGAGAAGCCGTCGAAGAACTCGAGGAACTCTTCGGCCAGAATGGCGTTGGACGGCAGTTCGCACATCATGATGATCTTCAGGCCATCCTGACCGCGGGCCAGGCCGTTGGCCGCCAGCAGATCGACCACCTGGCTGGCTTCGCCCAGGGTGCGCACGAACGGCACCATGATTTCGACGTTGGTCAGGCCCATCTCGTTGCGCACTTTCTTCAGCGCACGGCATTCCAGTTCGAAGCAATCACGGAAGGACTCGCTGATATAGCGCGACGCACCGCGGAAACCGAGCATCGGGTTCTCTTCTTCCGGTTCGTAGAGCTTGCCGCCGATCAGGTTGGCGTATTCGTTGGACTTGAAGTCCGACAACCGCACGATGACCTTCTTCGGCCAGAACGCCGCGGCCAGGGTGCTGATGCCCTCGACCAGTTTCTCGACGTAAAAGCCGACCGGGTCGTCGTAGCCGGCGATGCGCTTCTCGACGCTGTCCTTGATCTCCGGCGGCAGGCCGGCAAAGTTCAGCAGTGCCTTGGGGTGCACGCCGATCATGCGATTGATGATGAATTCCAGGCGAGCCAGGCCCACACCCTCGTTGGGCAGCTGGGCGAAGTCGAAGGCGCGATCCGGATTACCGACGTTCATCATGATCTTGAACGGCAGATCCGGCATGGCATCGACCGAGTTCTTGCGGATATCGAAGCCCAGTTCGCCCTCGAAGATAAAGCCGGTGTCGCCCTCGGCACAGGACACGGTGACGCCCTGGCCGTCTTTCAATACGTGGGTGGCGTTGCCGCAACCGACCACCGCCGGAATCCCCAGCTCGCGGGCGATGATTGCGGCGTGACAGGTACGCCCGCCGCGGTTGGTGACGATGGCACTGGCGCGCTTCATCACCGGCTCCCAGTCCGGGTCGGTCATATCGGAAACCAGCACGTCGCCGGCCTGGACCTTGTCCATTTCCGAAACATCGTTGATCACCCGCACCTTGCCGGCACCGATCTTCTGGCCGATGGCGCGCCCTTCAACCAGCACGGTGCCGGTTTCCTTGAGCAGGTAGCGCTCCATCACATTGGCGCTGGAGCGGCTCTTAACCGTCTCGGGACGGGCCTGGACGATATACAGCTGGCCGTCGTCGCCATCTTTGGCCCACTCGATATCCATCGGCCGGCCGTAGTGCTTCTCGATGATCATGGCCTGCTTGGCCAGCTCGCTGACCTCGGCATCACTCAGGCAGAAACGCGCCCGCTCGGCGCGGTCAACATCGACCACCTTGACCGATTTGCCCGCCTTGGCTTCGTCGCCATAGACCATCTTGATCGCCTTGCTGCCCAGGTTGCGGCGCAGGATCGCCGGGCGACCGGCTTCCAGGGTCTGCTTGTGCACATAGAATTCGTCGGGGTTGACCGCCCCCTGCACCACGGTTTCACCGAGGCCATAGGCACCGGTGATAAACACCACGTCACGGAACCCCGACTCGGTGTCGAGGGTGAACATCACCCCGGCGGTGCCGGTTTCCGAACGCACCATGCGCTGCACGCCGGCGGACAGGGCGACCAGTTTGTGGTCGAAGCCCTGGTGCACGCGGTAGGCGATGGCGCGGTCGTTGAACAGTGAGGCGAAGACTTCCTTGGCCGCGCGGATCACGTTTTCCACGCCGCGGATATTCAGGAAGGTTTCCTGCTGACCGGCAAAGGAGGCGTCCGGCAGGTCTTCGGCGGTGGCCGAGGAACGCACGGCGACGGCCATATTGTCGTTGTCCCCCGCCATGGCGGCGAAGGCAGTGCGGATCTGCGCGTTTAGCTCTTCGGGGAAGGACGCATCCATTACCCACTGGCGGATCTGCGCACCGGTCTTGGCCAGGGCATTGACGTCATCCACGTCGAGGGCGTCCAGGGCCGCATGGATCTGCGCATTCAGGCCGCTCAGCTCGAGGAAGTCGCGATAGGCCTGGGCGGTAGTGGCGAAACCACCGGGTACCGAGACACCGGCACCGGCAAGGTTGCTGATCATCTCGCCCAGGGAGGCGTTCTTGCCCCCTACGTGCTCAACATCGTGATTGCCGAGCTTATCGAGGGAAACTACGTACTCTACCAAGGTGATCTCTCCACTATCGGTGTTGGAAAAACTCAGGAGCTGGATGGTTCGGCGGTACTTGCCCGCACGATTGTGGCCTGGCCCTGGAAAATAAGTAACAATGCCAGCCAGTTCGGCCCTGCAAAGGCGGGCCTATGATAGCCAAGATTCCTTCCCAGCTTAAGGCCCATGGTACAAATGAAACGAACCGCTTTTTTCATCTCCGACGGCACCGGCATCACCGCCGAAACCCTGGGTCAAAGCCTGTTGGCGCAGTTCGAAACCATCGACTTCACCAAACTCACGCGGCCTTATATCGACAGCGTGGAAAAAGCCCGCGCAATGGTACAACAAATCAACAGCGCGTCCGAGAAGGACGGTGCCCGCCCGATCATCTTCGACACCATCGTCAATCAGGATATCCGTGACGTCCTGGCCGAGTCCGACGGCTATATGATCGATATCTTCTCGACCTTCCTCGCCCCCCTGGAGCAGGAACTGACCTCGCATTCGTCCTACTCGGTGGGCAAATCCCACTCCATCGGGCACAACTCCAACTATATGGAGCGTATCGAGGCGGTTAACTTCGCCCTGGACAACGACGACGGCGCGCGCACCCACTATTACGACAAGGCCGATCTGATCCTGGTCGGCGTCTCGCGCTGCGGCAAAACCCCGACCTGCCTGTATATGGCAATGCAATACGGAATTCGTGCCGCAAATTACCCGCTGACCGAAGACGATATGGAACGCTTGCAGCTGCCGGCCGTGCTGAAAAAGCACAAGGACAAGCTGTTCGGCCTGACCATCGACCCGGACCGCCTCACCGCCATTCGCCACGAACGCAAGCCCAACAGCCGCTACGCCAGCTTCGCCCAGTGCGAGTTCGAGGTGCGCGAGGTGGAAAATCTGTTCCGCCGCGAGAACATCAACTTTATCAACTCCACCTATTTTTCCGTGGAGGAGATCTCCGCGAAAATCCTGGTGGAAAAAGGCGTCGAGCGTCGCCTCAAGTAGGCTGCAAGCAAGATTGTGCAACGCGCATCCTCGATCTCGAATAAAACCGCCTGAGCCTGCGCGCCGACGCTTCCTGCGGGCTCAGATGACAAAAAGATCCATAAAGCGCTGCACCGGCGTCGCCTCCAGTCGCGCCTGATCCTTGCACAGAGCGAAGATGCGAGCGCTACGCTGGGCGCTGAAGCGAGTCGCCAGACTGGCCTTGAACTTCTCCTCCAGCAGCGGGATGCCTTCCGCGCGACGACGACGATGGCCGACAGGGTATTCCACCTCTACATTGTCCGTACCGCTGCCGTCGCGGAAGAACACCTGCACGGCGTTGGCAATCGAACGCTTGTCGGCCTCCAGGTACTCGCGGCTGTAGCGTGGTTCCTCGACGATTTCCATCTTCTCGCGCAGCTCATCGATGATCGGGTTGACGGCGTGAAAGTCATCTTCGTAGTGCTCGGCCACCAGGTCGCCAAAGATCAGCGGCACGGCGACCATATATTGAATGCAGTGATCGCGATCGGCCGGGTTGGCCAGCTGGCCGACCTTGGAGATGATGCGAATCGCCGATTCATGCGTACTGATAACGATTCTGTCGATCTGCTGCAGGCGATCCTTGACCTGCGAATGCAGGCGCACCGCCGCTTCGCAGGCGGTCTGTGCGTGAAATTCGGCCGGAAAGCTGACCTTGAACAGCACATTTTCCATCACGTAACTGCCGAAGCCCTGAGGAAGGCTGAACTGGCGCTGCTCCGCCGGTTTCAGGGCCAGATCGCTGTTGGTGTGACTGAACAGCACATCATAGAAACCCCACTGTGGTGCGCTCAGCGCACTAGGGATGCCAATTTCGCCGCGCATGGCCAGGTCGGCCAGGCGCACACCGCGACTGCTGGCATCGCCCGCCGCCCAGGACTTGCGCGGCCCGGCGTTCGGCGCGTGGCGGTAGACACGTAGCGCCTGGCCATCGACGAAGGCGTGGGAGATGGCCGAGAGCAATTGTTCGCGCCCCGCCCCCATCAGCTTGGCGGCGACTGCGGTGGAGGCCAGTTTGACCAGCAATACGTGGTCCAGGCCGACCCTATTGAAGGCGTTCTCCAGGGCGAACACGCCCTGGATTTCATGGGCCATGATCATCGCCTCCAGCACCGCGCGCATGCGCAGCGGGGCTTCGCCCCGGGTCAGGCGCAGCTGCGACAGGTGATCGGCCACGGCAAGAATAGCGCCGAGATTGTCCGATGGGTGGCCCCACTCGGCCGCCAGCCAGGTGTCGTTGTAGTCCAGCCAACGCACGATGCAGCCGATGTCCCAGGCCGCCTTGAGTGGGTCCAGGCGGAAACGGGTACCCGGCACCCGGGCTCCGTGCGGCACGACAGTGCCCTCGACGAGCGGACCGAGGTGCCTGCTGCAGGCGGGAAAGCGCAGGGCCAACAGGCCGCAGCCCAGGCTGTCCATCAGGCAGTTGCGTGCGCTATCCAGGGCTTCGGCGGACTCGACCCTGTAGGTCAAGACATAGTCGGCAACAGCCTGGATCACCTGGTCGTAAGCGGGGCGCACGTTCAGGTCGGCATTGGCGCTCATGGGCTTATTCCTCCGTCGGTTTCTTGCCCCCTCCGGCTGTGTGCGGACTCTTTTCAGCTTAGGCCATACACCTCAGAGTGCATCCCCCGGCACGCGCACCCAGCCTTCCATCAGGATGCGCGCGCTGCGCGACATGATCGCCTTGGTGACCGTCCACTGCTCGTCGACCAGGGATGCCTGAGCACCGACACGCAAGGTGCCGGACGGATGGCCAAAACGCACCGCCTCCCGTGCACTGCCGCCGGCCGCCAGGTTGACCAGGGTGCCCGGAATCGCCGCCGCCGTGCCGATGGCCACCGCACAGGTGCCCATCATGGCGTGATGCAGCTTGCCCATGGACAGCGCACGCACCAGCAGATCGACTTCACCCGCCTGCACCGTCTTGCCGCTGGATGAAACGTAATCCCTGGGCTTGGCGACAAAGGCGATTTTCGGTGTGTGCTGCCGGGTCGCTGCTTCTTCTGCCGTCTTGATCAGCCCCATGCGCAAGGCCCCGGCCACACGAATCTTCTCGAAACGCGCCAACTGCTCGGGGTCAGCGTTGATCTGCTCGCGCAGCTCGGTGCCGCTGTAGCCGATGTCTTCGGCATTGACGAACACGGTGGGGATGCCGGCGCTGATCATGGTCGCCTTGAAGGTACCGACGCCGGGCACCTCCAGCTCATCGACCAGATTGCCGGTGGGGAACATCGAACCGCCCTCCTCGCCGTCATCGGACGGGTCGAGAAACTCCAGCACGATCTCGGCGGCCGGGAATGTCACCCCGTCCAGCTCGAAATCGCCGGTTTCCTGCACCTGGCCATTGGTTACCGGTACATGGGCGATGATGGTTTTCTGGATATTGGCCTGCCAGACACGCACCACGCACAGGCCGTTATCCGGGATGCGTTCCGGGTCGACCAAGCCGGCATGAATGGCAAAGGCACCGGCGGCAGTCGACAGGTTGCCGCAGTTGCCGCTCCAGTCGACAAAGGCCTTGTCGATCGACACCTGACCATAGAGGTAGTCGACATCGTGATTCGGCTGGCTGCTTTTCGACAGGATCACGCACTTGCTGGTACTGGAAGTCGCGCCGCCCATGCCGTCGATTTGCGCGGCATAAGGGTCGGGGCTGCCAATCACCCGCATAAACAGCGCATCACGCGCCGCGCCCGGCACCTGACAGTTTTCTGGTAAATCTTGCAGGCGAAAGAACACGCCCTTGCTGGTGCCGCCACGCATATAGGTGGCGGGAATTTTGATTTGGGGTGCGTGGGGCATGGTGATTACCTGGCCGTGAGGGGCGTAGGGTGGATGGCGCTTTTCCATCCACCGTTCAACGCTGTCATGGTGGATCGATAACGCGTGATCCACCCTACGAAGACCGGGGCGTTGCCGCCCCGGTGATGGATCAGCCCTGAGTAGACTCGAGGAAGTCCTGGGCAAAGCGCTGCAACACCCCGCCAGCGTTGTAGACGTTGACTTCGGCTGCGGTATCCAGACGGCAAATCACCGGCACTTTGACCACATCGCCATTGCGGCGATTGACCACCAGAGTCAGTTCGCAGCGCGGCGACAGTTCGCCCTGGATGTCATAGGTTTCACTACCGTCGAGGCCAAGGGTCAGGCGGGTGGTACCCGGCTTGAACTCGACTGGCAGCACACCCATGCCTACCAGGTTGGTACGGTGAATACGCTCGAAGCCTTCGGCGACTATCACTTCCACACCGGCCAGGCGCACGCCCTTGGCTGCCCAGTCACGGGAGCTACCCTGGCCGTAGTCGGCACCGGCAACGATGATCAGGTTCTGCTTGCGGTTCATGTAGGTTTCGATCGCTTCCCACATGCGCATGACCTTGCCTTCCGGCTCCACGCGCGCCAGCGAACCTTTCTTCACTACGCCATCAACAACGGCCATTTCATTGACCAGTTCTTTGTTGGCGAACGTGGCGCGCTGCGCCGTCAGGTGGTCGCCGCGGTGGGTGGCGTAGGAGTTGAAGTCCTCCTCCGGCAGGCCCATCTTGTGCAGGTATTCACCGGCGGCCGAGCTCATCTGGATCGCGTTGGACGGCGACAGGTGATCGGTGGTGATGTTGTCCGGCAGGATCGCCAGCGGCAGCATGCCTTTGAGCGTCCGTTCGCCCGCCAGGGCACCTTCCCAGTACGGCGGACGGCGGATATAGGTGGACATCGGACGCCAGTCGTATAGCGGGCTTTCGGCCTCCTCGATAGTGCCCAGATCGAACATCGGGATGTAGATCTGCTTAAACTGCTCCGGCTTCACGCTGGCAGCGACAATCGCATCGATCTCCTCATCGCTCGGCCACAGATCCTTCAGGGTGATCGGGTTGCCCGATTTATCGGTACCCAGCACGTCCTGCTCGATGTCAAAGCGCACGGTACCGGCGATGGCGTAGGCCACCACCAGAGGCGGCGAAGCGAGGAAGGCCTGCTTGGCGTAGGGGTGGATACGACCGTCGAAGTTGCGGTTACCGGACAGTACGGCAGTGGCGTACAGATCGCGCTCGATGATTTCCTGCTGGATCACCGGATCCAGAGCACCGGACATGCCGTTGCAGGTGGTGCAGGCATAACCCACGATGCCGAAGCCGAGTTTTTCCAGCTCGGTCAACAGACCAGCGTCTTCCAGGTACAGCTTGGCGACCTTGGAGCCCGGGGCGAACGAGGTCTTGACCCACGGTTTGCGCAGCAGACCCAGTTCATTGGCCTTCTTCGCCAGCAGACCGGCAGCCACCACGTTGCGCGGATTGGACGTGTTGGTGCAGCTGGTGATGGCAGCGATGATCACTGCGCCGTCAGGCAGCAGGCCTTCGGCCTCCTCGACCTTGGACGCCGCCAGCATGGCGTCGCCAGCAATACCGCGCTCTTGCAGTGCCGAAGTCGGCAGGCGCTTGTGCGGGTTGGACGGGCCAGCCATGTTGCGCACGACGGTGGACAGATCGAAGCTCAGTACGCGCTCGTACTCGGCGCTGACCAGGGCATCGGCCCACAGGCCGGTGGTCTTGGCGTAGTTCTCGACCAGCTCAATCTGCTCGGGCTCGCGACCGGTCAGTTTCAGGTAATCGATGGTCTGCTGGTCGATGTAGAACATCGAGGCAGTGGCACCGTATTCCGGGCACATGTTGGAAATGGTCGCACGGTCACCGATGGTCAGGCTGTTGGCACCGGCACCGAAGAACTCGACCCAGGCCCCGACTACGCGCTCTTTGCGCAGGAACTCGGTAATGGCCAGGACGATGTCGGTGGCGGTAATGCCAGGCTGGCGCTTGCCAGTCAGCTCGACACCGACGATGTCGGGCAGGCGCATCATCGACGGCAGGCCGAGCATTACGGTTTCCGCTTCCAGACCACCGACGCCGATGGCGATCACGCCCAGGGCATCGACGTGCGGGGTGTGCGAGTCGGTACCCACGCAGGTGTCCGGGAAGGCCACGCCGCCGCGCGCCTGGATCACCGGAGACATTTTCTCCAGGTTGATCTGGTGCATGATGCCGTTACCGGCCGGGATCACGTCGACGTTCTTGAACGCGGTCTTGGTCCACTCGATAAAGTGGAAACGGTCCTCGTTGCGACGGTCTTCGATGGCGCGGTTCTTGGCGAAGGCATCCGGATCGAAGCCGGGGGCCTCCACGGCCAGGGAGTGGTCGACGATCAGCTGGGTCGGCACCACCGGATTGACCTTGGACGGATCACCGCCCTTCTCGGCGATAGCATCACGCAGGCCGGCCAGGTCGACCAGCGCGGTCTGACCGAGGATGTCGTGGCAGACCACGCGAGCCGGGTACCAGGGAAAATCCAGGTCGCGCTTGCGCTCGATCAGCTGCTTGAGCGAATCGGTCAGCGCGGTCGGCTCGCAGCGGCGTACCAGCTGCTCGGCCAGCACGCGGGATACGTAGGGCAGCGTGGCATAGGCACCGGGGGCGATGGCATCCACCGCCTCGCGGGTGTCGAAGTAGTCCAGCGCGGTGCCGGGCAGGTGCTTGCGGTATTGAGTGTTCATCAGGCTGCTCATGATTAAGGACGATCCTTGAGCGGCACGAACTTGAGGTCTTCCGGTCCGACATAGTTGGCGCTCGGACGGATGATCTTGCCGTCGATGCGTTGCTCGATCACATGGCTGGACCAGCCCGAGGTGCGGGCGATCACGAACAGCGGTGTGAACATGGCGGTGGGCACGCCCATCATGTGGTAGCTGACGGCGCTGAACCAATCGAGGTTGGGGAACATCTTCTTGATTTCCCACATGGTCGACTCCAGACGCTCGGCAATGTCGTACATCTTCATATTGCCCAGCTCCGCCGACAGCTCGCGCGCCACGTCCTTGATCACCTTGTTGCGCGGATCGCTCACGGTGTAGACCGGGTGACCGAAGCCGATCACCACTTCCTTCTTCTCCACCCGGGCACGGATATCGGCTTCGGCTTCGTCGGCGTTGTCGTAGCGTTTCTGGATCTCGAAGGCCACCTCGTTGGCACCGCCGTGCTTGGGCCCTCGCAGCGCGCCGATGCCGCCGGCGATGCAGGAATACATATCCGAGCCGGTACCGGCGATCACCCGCGAGGTGAAGGTGGAGGCATTGAACTCATGCTCGGCATACAGGTTGAGCGAGGTGTGCATGGCGCGCACCCAGGACTCGCGCGGCGTCCGTCCGTGCAGCAGGTGGAGGAAGTGGCCGCCGATGGAGTCGTCGTCGGTTTCCACCTCGATGCGCTTGCCATTGTGGCTGAAGTGGTACCAGTACAGCAGCGCGCTGCCCAGCGAGGCCATCAGCTTGTCGGCGATGTCGCGGGCACCCGGGTGGTTGTGGTCATCCTTCTCCGGCGACACGCAGCCCAGTACGGACACGGCGGTGCGCATCACATCCATCGGGTGGGCGGATGGCGGCAGCTGCTCGAGGGACGCCTTCAGCGCCGCAGGCAAACCACGCAGCGCCTTGAGCTTGGCCTTGTAGCCGGCCAGTTCGGCTACGTTGGGCAGCTTGCCGTGCACCAACAGGTGGGCGATTTCTTCGAATTCGCAGCGGTTGGCAAAATCGAGCACGTCATAGCCGCGGTAATGCAGGTCGTTGCCGGTGCGGCCGACCGTACACAGCGCCGTGTTGCCGGCGGTAGTGCCGCTCAGGGCCACGGATTTTTTCGGTTTGAAGCCTGGGGTGGTTTCGGGGTTCGTACTCATCGCTAATCTCTCCTCATCCGATCCGGTCGGTCGTTCTTTTAAGCAGGCGGCTAAGACCTGCGTTCCGGGTTATTTTTTCGCGGCAAACAGCGCGTCGAGGCTCTGCTCGAAGGCGTGATAGTTGATGCGCTCGTACAGCTCCATGCGGGTCTGCATGGTGTCGACTACATTCTTCTGCGTGCCGTCGCGGCGTACGGCCATATAGACGTTCTCGGCCGCCTTGTTCATGGCGCGGAAGGCCGACAGCGGGTAGAGCACCAGAGACACGTCAACCGAGGCCAGCTCTTCGGTGGTGTACAGCGGCGTGGCACCGAACTCGGTGATATTGGCCAGGATCGGGGCCTTGATCCTGTCGGCGAAGGTCTTGTACATCGCAAGCTCGGTGATGGCTTCCGGGAAGATCATATCGGCACCGGCCTCGATGCAGGCGGCGGCGCGGTCCAGCGCCGAATTCAGGCCTTCGACGGCCAGGGCATCGGTACGCGCCATGATCACAAAACTGTCGTCGGTACGCGCATCCACGGCCGCCTTGATGCGGTCGACCATCTCCTGCTGAGTCACGATCTCCTTATTAGGGCGATGACCGCAGCGCTTGGCACCGACCTGATCTTCGATATGAATCGCCGCCGCGCCGAACTTGATCATCGACTTGACTGTGCGCGCGACGTTGAACGCCGAGGCACCGAAGCCGGTGTCGACATCCACCAGCAGCGGCAGGTCGCAGACATCGGTGATGCGCCGCACATCGGTGAGTACGTCATCCAGGCCGGTAATACCCAGATCCGGCAACCCGAGAGAGCCCGCCGCCACGCCGCCACCGGAGAGGTAGATCGCCTTGAAGCCGGCACGCTTGGCCAGCAGCGCATGGTTGGCATTGATGGCACCGATCACCTGCAGCGGATGTTCTTCGGCAACGGCATCACGAAAACGCTGGCCTGGACTTTTCAAGCTCATGACTCACCTCGGGTTTTGGCTGTCTTGGGGTGCGCGCCCTGCCCCATGGTCATGGCGTAGTGGCGCTCGATATTGCGTTTGGAGGCACCGATATGGCGGCGCATCAGCAGCTCGGCCAGCTCGCCGTCACGGTCGGCGATGGCATCGAGAATACGGTGGTGTTCGGCAAACGCCTGGCGCGGCCGATTGGGTGTGGCGGAAAACTGTAGGCGATACATGCGCACCAGCTGATACAGCTCGCCGCAGAGCATCTGGGTCAAGGTCTTGTTGCCACTGCCCTGGATAATTCGGTAGTGAAAGTCGAAGTCGCCTTCCTGCTGGTAGTAGCCGACGCCGGCCTTGAAGGCGGCATCCTGCTCATGCAGGTCGAGTACCCGGCGCAACTCGTCGATTTCCGCCGCCGTCATGCGCTCCGCCGCCAGGCGGCAGGCCATGCCCTCCAGGGACTCGCGAATCTCATAGAGTTCGATCAACTCGGCATGGCTGAGCGAAACCACTCGCGCACCGATATGGGGAACCCGTACCAGCAGGCGCTGTCCCTCTAGACGATGGATGGCTTCGCGCAGCGGGCCGCGACTGATGCCGTAGGTCCGCGCCAACTCGGGCTCGGAAATCTTGCTGCCCGGGGCGATCTCGCCTTTGACGATGGCAGCCTGGATGCGCCGAAAGACCTGTTCGGAAAGCGTTTCAGAATCGTCCTGGGGCGACTCGAGCGACTCTATGACTTCGAGCATATTGTTGACACTCACATCGGCATTTGCCGAAAAATTACGCCCAGGAGGCCGCAATGTCAAACTCGATCGGCATACTGTCGACAATATCCACCCCCTACTTTAGCCGACACCAGCCGCGACCTTACTTGCAAAAACCACCATAAGCGCCTGTCATCACAGAAAAATCCCGTGATAGAATGCAGCCCTCTTGCGCCTGGCAGAGCATTTCCAGGCGGCCTGCTAGACTTCAGATAAGCTGTTTGCTGCAAACCAGCCACGCCTGCCGGTCGTTCTGATCAACCGTTTGCGCTACATCCAATAGGACTTATGAGACTGAAGCTCTCCCCCCTACTGCTGTGTCTCCTGTTTTTCCCCGGTTTGAGTTTCGCCGAGGAAAAAACCATCTATGGTCTCAATGAATACGTCCGTCTGTTCGATCTCGACCTGAAACTGGCGGCAAAACTCGATACCGGTGCGAAAACAGCGTCCTTGAGTGCACGGGATATCAAACGCTTCAAGCGCGACGGCGAAACCTGGGTACTCTTCTATCTGGCCATCGATGAGGCCCACAGCAGCCCCATCGAGCGGCCGCTGGCCCGTATCAGCAAGATAAAGAGACGCTCCGGCGACTATGATCCAGACGAAGAAAAGACCTATACCGCGCGCCCGGTGATCGAAATGGATATCTGCATGGGCCAGGCCCTGCGCACAATCGAAGTGAACTTGACCGACCGTAGTGCTTTCCAATACCCGTTGCTGATTGGCTCCGAAGCATTGAAAAACTTTACGGCTCTGGTCGACCCAGCTCTTAAATACGCAGCAGGAAAACCTGCCTGTACCCCTGACGCCAACCTTGGTGAGTAACCTTCATGCGCTCTCTTAACCTGCATCTGAAAGTCCTGGTCATACTCTTGGTGAGTCTGGGCGTTCTGATTACGGGCTATCAGATATTCATCCTCGGCATTCCGGTGACCGAAGATGAAACTGACGATCTGTGGAATATCGATGCCAAAGTCGAGTTCCAGGCCAATCCCCGCGAGCCGGTCAAACTGCAAATGTTTGTACCGCCGCTAAACCAGGATTACGTCAGCCTCAACGAGAGCTTTATCTCGAACAACTATGGCGTGAGCATCAACCGCGTCGATGGCAACCGCAAAGTCACCTGGTCCGCTCGCCGCGCCAGCGGCAAACAGACCCTCTACTATCGCCTGGTGCTGACCAAGCGCTACAGCGGCGAGCAAATCGCCGCCAAGGGCCCGATCTTCCGCGACCGCATCCCTGTAGAGGGGCCTGAGAAAATTGCCGCAGAAGCCTTGCTCGCCCCGATCCGACAGCATTCGGCGGACGTCGAAACCTTTATCACCGAGACCATCAAGCGGGTTAACAACCGCAATGACGACAACGTCAAGCTGCTGCTGGGCGGCGATGCCTCCACCGAAAACAAGGCCAAGGTCATCGAGCTACTGCTGTCCATCGCCCATGTGCCGATGCAACGCCTGCACACCATCCGCCTGGCCGCCGAAACCCTGCAAAGCCCCGAACTCTGGCTGCGCAGTTTCAATGGCGAGAACTGGCTGTACTTCAGCCCCGAGTCGGGCGAGCAAGGCCTGCCGGCTGATCGCCTGATCTGGTGGATCGGCGATGACGACCTGGTCAACCTGGAAGGCGGCAAACAGGCGCAAGTCAGCTTCAGCCTCAACAACAGCGAGATGAATGCCATTCGCCTGGCCAAGCTGACCGACGAAAACACCGATGTCGACTTCCTCGAATACTCGCTATACGGCCTACCGCTGCAGACCCAGCAGACCTTTATGATCATGGTGATGATCCCGATCGGCGTGCTGGTGATCCTGATCCTGCGCAACCTCGGCGGCCTGCAGACCCTCGGTACCTTCACCCCGGTACTGATCGCCCTGGCCTTCCGCGAAACCCAGCTGGGCTTCGGCATCATCCTGTTTACCGTGATCACCACCCTGGGGCTGTCGCTGCGCTCCTACCTCGAGCATTTGAAACTGCAGATGCTGCCCAGGCTGTCGGTGGTGCTGACCTTCGTTGTGGTGCTGATCGCGGTGATCAGCCTGTTCAGCCACAAACTCGGCCTGGAGCGCGGTTTGTCGGTGGCCCTGTTCCCCATGGTGATTCTGACCATGACCATCGAACGCCTGTCGATCACCTGGGAAGAACGTGGCGGCGGCCATGCCTTCAAGGTGGCAATTGGCACCCTGTTCGCCGCGACCCTGGCGCATATGCTGATGAGCGTGCCGCAGCTGATCTACTTCGTCTTCACCTTCCCGGCGATCCTGATGATCCTGGTGGGCTTTATGCTGGCAATGGGTCGCTATCGCGGCTATCGCCTGACCGAACTGTTCCGCTTCAAAGCCTTCCTCAAGGACTAATGCCATGTTCGGTCTGATCAAGACGTGGAAAGCCCTTGAAGCCAAAGGCATCATGGGCATCAACCGGCGCAATGCGGACTACGTGCTGAAGTACAACAAACGGCACCTCTACCCCATTGTCGATGACAAGATCATCACCAAGCAGCGCGCCATCGAGGCCGGTATCGATGTGCCGGAAATGTACGGCGTGATCGAGACCGAGAAAGGTATCGACAAGCTGCGCGAGATCATCGGCGATCGACCGGACTTCGTCGTCAAGCCGGCCCAGGGTGCCGGTGGCGACGGCATTCTGGTGATCGCCGACCGTTTCGAAGACAGGTACAAGACGGTCTCCGGCAAGATCATCAGCCACGAGGAAATCGAGCATCAGATTTCCAGCATCCTCACCGGCCTCTACTCCCTCGGCGGCCACCGCGACCGCGCGCTGATCGAGTACCGGGTGACCCCGGACCAGATTTTCAAGAGCATCAGCTACGAGGGCGTACCGGATATCCGCATCATCGTCCTGATGGGCTACCCGGTGATGGCCATGCTGCGCTTGCCGACCCGTCAGTCCGGCGGCAAGGCCAACCTGCACCAGGGCGCGATCGGCGTCGGCGTGGATCTGGCCACCGGTGTGACCCTGCGCGGCACCTGGCTGAACAACAAGATCAGCAAGCACCCGGACACCACCAATGCGGTGGACGGCGTACAGCTGCCCAACTGGAACGGCTTTATGAAGCTGGCAGCCGGTTGCTACGAACTGTGCGGCCTCGGCTATATCGGTGTGGACATGGTCCTGGACCAGGAAAAGGGCCCGCTGATTCTCGAACTCAACGCCCGCCCCGGCCTGAATATCCAGATCGCCAACGACTGCGGCCTGACCCATCGCGCCCATGCCGTGGAAGCGCGTATCGCCGAACTGGCCAAGCAAGAGGTGCAGGAAAGCCCGGAAGAGCGCATGCGCTTTTCCCAACAGCTGTTCGGCCACGTGCCCATGGCCGAAATCTGATTATCGAGACACATTAAAAAGCCCGGATAAATCCGGGCTTTTTAATTTCATGGTGTCCCGTCCTGAATAAGGTTTACACCTCCCATCCCGAATTCACGGAGATCCAGATGGAGCAAGGTGTAAAGCGAACACAGCGCGATTACTCGCTGGCCTTTAAATTGTCGGTAGTCGATCAGGTTGAAAAAGGCGAGTTGACCTACCAGCAGGCTCAGGAGCGGTACGGCATTCAAGGGCGATCGACCGTGCTGGTATGGTTACGTAAGCACGGTCGACAGGATTGGAGTCAGGGGGCATCAATCCGAGTCGAGAGGAGCTTAGTGATGTCCGACCCCAAGACACTGACCCCGGAGCAGCGGATCAAGGAGCTCGAGCAGCAGCTTGAGCTGATGAACCAGAAGGCCGAGTTCTTTGAGACCGTCGTTGGCGTGCTGAAGAACGATTACGGCGTGTCTATCGTAAAAAAGCGATCCGGCAAGTCCTCTCGCAAGGTCAAGTCAAAGGGCTGAGCATTGCTAGGGCTTGTCGATTTCTGGGCATTAGCCGGCAGGCGTATTACAAGCGCAATCGAGTGGCAGGCGGCAAGGAAAGGCAGGCGGACCAGGTGGTTCAGTATGTTAACCATGTCCGTATGCGACAGCCTCGGTTAGGCACTCGCAAGCTGCACTATCTTCTGCACTGTCAGCCTGACAGGCAGCTACGAATTGGCCGTGATCGATTGTTCCAGGTACTGGGAGAGCGCCGCCTGCTGGTGTTGCCCAAGCGGGCCTATCACAAGACAACACACAGCTTTCATCGCTTTTATCGCCATCCCAATCTACTCAAGCCAGGCCCCGGGCAAATTGTCCCGACAGGCCCTGAGCGTGTCTGGGTGGCCGATATCACCTACCTTCCGGCCCGTAGCGGCCCGCTGTATCTGAGCCTGGTAACGGATGCCTACTCTCGAAAGATCGTTGGCCACCATGTACACGAAGGCATGCATGCTGAATCTGTAGCAACGGCCTTCAAGCAGGCACTTCGAAAGCGGTGCCGGAGCCATACCTTGGTTCATCACTCGGATCGTGGCATCCAATACTGTTCAGCGCTTTACCAATCGCTGCATGAGCGCCATGGCGTCAGGTGTTCAATGACCGATGGGTACGATTGCTACCAGAACGCACTAGCTGAGCGAATCAACGGAGTCCTCAAAACCGAGCTGCTATTGAGTAGCCCAGAAGACCTGCAACAAGCCCGGAAAATGGTGGAAGAGGCGGTGCTGATTTACAACACGGAGCGGCCTCACATGGCCCTGAAAAACAAAACGCCCGATGCTGTGCATCGGGCGTTTTGAGGTCTGTCGATCTACCTGAGAAGGTGTAAACCTATTTCAGGACTAGACATGGCCGTTGCAAGCATTCAGCGCACGATGGCCAGTTCGAAGGAGCCCTCATCGCCATGGGCATGGGCCTGCATGCCCGCCTCGTCGGTCGCAAGGGCCTGTAACGGCCGCTTGAAGGGCTTGTTGTCCAGGGTCTGCAGGTTGCGGTCCTCATCGGTGGTCAGCAGTAGCACATAGCGCTCCCCCGCGGCAGCCCTGACCTGCACCGTGCCTTCGATAAAGGCGTAGCGATACCAGGTTTCGCCATGCAACCGGTAAACCGCATCGCTGACCAGGCGAGTCGGCCGCTTGTGCTCATCGAGAAACAGTACGGAGGGATAGAGCACCTGCTTATTGGCGAAACTGCGGATGCGCAAACCGAAGTCATGCCGTGAGCGCGGCAATCTGAGCGCGGCGTAGTAACTCTTGCCCATGGGGAATGCCAGGCTGGGAGAAAAGCGATTGAGTTCCTCATAACGCGGCTCGTCGGCGCTCAGGGGGCTGAAGGCATCCTCGCCCAGCTGCGCGCAGCACAGTGTCAGCAGCGCCTCATAACGACCTTTGTCCGGCTGTTCGCTGCCTGCCAGCAAAGCCTGCATGGCGGCTGTCGGCTGGCCATCGAGCCCGGGTAACTCGATCTGCTGGCGAGCGAATTCAAGCTCGCGGCCCTGGCTGAAGCTTGTGCTGCCGGGTGCCGAGGCGGTCGTGCGCGCCTGTCCCGGCACCGCGTCGTTACGCATACGACCCTGTTCGTCGACCCAGGTGAAATAACGTCCATCGCGCTCGGAGCGGACAAAGTCGCGCCCTTCCAGCACCTCGGAACTGATGTAGTCGCTGGAACGCTCCCCGGTTCCCAGCAGCATCTCGTTTGCACCACCTTGCAACTGGCTACCGGCATGGAAGCTGTTCTGCAGATTGCCGTTGGCATCCACCCAGGTGAAATAGCGGCGCTTGCTCTCGCCGGCCGATTGCGCTCCTGGCCAGCCGCCCACCCCTTGCTGCTGGAAGCGGGCCTGATCGCTGAGGCTGATATTGCGCGCGGCCAGACGCTGATGCGCCGCATAACCGGCATCGACAAAGGTGTTGTGCACCCGCCCCTGATCGTCCACCCAGGTCAGGTAGCGCCCGTTGGCCATGGCCGCGCTGGCGCAGATCAGGCAGCAACTCAACAACAGCGCACGCATGACAAGACTCCTAGAAGGTGGTGCGGTAAGTCAGGGCCAGGACATAGGCCTTGACGCTGGTCTTCACGTCGAGATCGGCATAGGGGTTGTATACCATGCTGTCGATATCCGAGCAGTTGATGTTGCAACTGGAGCGCGCCGGAATGTCCTGCTTGCTCACCAGATAGTTAAACCCGATATCGATTACCGTATCCTTGTCCCACTGGTAGCCGGCCCCCAGACCATACAGGTGGGCATCGCCCAACGGGGCCAGGGCATCGGCCTTGTTCCCGGGAATCGCTGAGGGACGCGGCTCGTAGCCCATGCGCAGGCTCAGGCGATCATTGACCTGGTATTCGACGCCCACAGCCCAGCTCCACACCGACTCGTAGCCACGATCCAGGATGATGCTGTTCGAGGTGGCGTTCTCCGGGGAGAACAGACTGGCGATGGTCAGCACGTCCAGCTGACGGTCGAACTCCAGTTCAAACTCGTCCCAGGCGGCGTAATCGGTCCATTTGACGTCCAGATTGATCTGCCAACGCTCATGGGGCTTGAACTTGATGCCCGTGGCGAAATGCGCCGGGTAGGTCATGTTCAGCGAGACATTGCCCCGCTCCTTGTCGAACAGGCCGTCGGGGGTCAGGCTGTTGAACACCGCACCGATAAAGGAGCTGTCCAGGCCCTGCCAGAAACCCTGCCAGTCCTCGGAATAGTCCACTACGTAGCGGCCCTTGAGGCGCATCTTGGCTTCACTCTGATACACCGCACCCAGGGCAAACCAGTCGTTGGGTTCCCAGAGAAAACCGAGGTTCCAGGTGGGCGACAAGGTCTGCTGCATATCGATATCGATATTGGCGATATCGGTAAAGGGCCCCAGCTCGCCGCCACAGATGTTCAGGAAAACCTCGAAGGGATTACCGTCGACCACGCACAGCGCATCCTGGGCCACGCCGATAAACCCGGTGAGGATGCCCGGCGCGCGAAAGTCCTGATTCAGCGCCATGGCCTGATGGGAGAAACCGATGGACAGGCCCACGGACAACTCGTCATTGACCTGATAGGCCAGCGACGGGGAGAAGTAAGTCAGGCGCTGGATCACCAGTTCCTTGCCCTGGTAACGCCCCGGGTCGTCGTCGTCACGGGCATAGCCCAGGGCCTGCGGGGTGTACATATTGGTGGCGAAGGTGAACTTCGAACCCGGCGGGTTGATCGACAGCCCGGCCAGGGGCGCAAACAGCAGCGGCAACTCGGTGGCCCCGCCCACGCCCGGCAGGTACATCATGGCCGCGCTGGCGCTGCTCGAAGAGTTGGCGACAGAGTCGTTGCTCAGCCCCATAAAGTTATTGCCATAGTCCGCCGGCGCATCGAAGTCCGCCCGGATATCCATCACCCCGGTGATGAACTTGACCGTGGTTTGCCGGCCCTTGAGCTTGCTCAGCGCCGCCGGGTTGTAATGCACCGCATCGACGCCGGTGAAGTCGGCGGTCACCGCATTGCCCAGGGCCATGGCCTTGGGGTTGCCAATGGTCAGGTTTTGCGCCAGCTGCGCCTGTGTCGCACCAGCCCAGAGTGCAAGAACCCCGGCAATCGCCTGCCGGAGCAGCGAAATTCGCATCGTCATAAGAAGCTCGCTCGCCGTTATTGGGCCTTCAGGCCTTTGATATCCAAAGGCATGGAGATGCCCAGCAGCACATCCGGCGAGTCTTCCGTCATGCCGAAGCCGGCGTTGACGTTGACGATATGGTCGGGCGACGTTCGCAGCCCCAGCGAGAAGTTCATCACCGCACTGGTCTGACCGCGGCCCTCCAGTTCGCCATCGGCGAAGCTGAAGGTTGGTTTGAGCGAGTGGCTCATCTGATAGGAGGTCGCCAGCGACACGTCATAGGACAGCGCGTAGGCGAAGCCCATGCTCAGGGAGAAGCTGGAGCCCGGGTCGACTTCCTCCAGCAAGCGCCCCCCGCGCACCTGGCTGATGCCCTTGATCGGCAGGTTGTAGGTGTACCCCAGGGAGCCGAAGAGCACCACCGGGTCGATGACGTAGGACATATTGGCCCCGAAGCCGAGGCTATAAGCACCACTGCCGGTGGACAGGTCGGTGCGCGTATTGATGTCGTAGGGGCTGTCGCCGGTCGGCAGGCCGAGGCTGGCATACAGGGTGGTCACCGGCTTGCCGCGGGCGGCATTCCATGGCTGCCAGCGCAGACTGGCGGAGATATCGCCCAGGCTGTAGGCGTCCAGATCGCGCTCGGTGTCGTACTTGGCCACCAACGGCAGGCGCATGCTGAAGGTCAGGTTGTCCCAGACGCCATAGTCGAAGGTAAAGGAGTTGGTAAAGGTGTGCTGGGCCTCGCTCTGGCCGACCACGCTGAACACGTTGTCGCCGGTACGCACGGTTTCGATCACGGTATCGCGCAGCAGCGAATAGTCGAAACCATAGGTCAGGGTGCGTTCGCCCTTCTTCAGCAAGGTGTAGCTCTTCTCGGCAGCCTGGAAGACCTCCTCAAGCGCCTTGGCGCTGTCGGCATCATCGTCCTGCTTGCTCAAGGCATCGCGCGCCTGTTCAACCGAGGCCTGCTCGGCCAATGCCGCTGTACTGACAAGCGCTGTCAGCATGGCTAGCCATACACACCGCAAAACTCTCATGGCAGAGCCCCCAAATATTTATTGTTATGCCGGGCGATTACTTACGACGGATGTACTGTATATCGCCGCCGGAACCCAGCTCTGTGGCCTGGTTCTCGGTGAACTTGGTGATCTGCGGAAACTCTCGGAACGCCAGCAGGCTGATGGTGCGATCATCGATGATACGCAGGTCCTTCTCGCTCAAGGCCAGGGCATTCGGCGGTTCATTACCACTGGGGAAAATCACGAACAGCACGTTCTGATCCCAGATTTCCTCGAACCGACTGCGGGTAAAACTGATATTGCCCAGCGCCGGATCGGCGACGAACACATGGTCGTTGTAGACATCGCGCACCACCACGAAATGCTTGAAGCCGGCATATTCGATGGGCACGATCGCCGGATGCTCCAGCTCATCCAGATCGCTGAAGGCCGCGCGAAAACCACCGCTGCGGTAACCCAGCGCGGTGACGAAGCGCTTCATATCCAACAGGGAAAAACCGCGACGCTCGACGATCTTGTCGGCCTCGCCAAACTGCAGCAGCCCCTCCATCACCTGGCGTTCCTGCAGATTGCGGCCCAGGTAATAGTCCAGCAGCGTGGTCAACGCCGCCGAGCCGCAGCTGTAGTCGTAGGCCTGACGAATCACGTTGCGAAATTGCAACTGGCTCATCGGTTCCACTACCACCGACTCGCGCAGCGAAGCATTGCCCCCCAGGGGCTGACTGATATTCACCGTGCCTGGAGCCTGCGGCTTGGTATCCACCGCCTCGGTAAAACCCCATACACCGATCAGACTGCCCAGCAGAATTTCGATCATGCGCCTGCTGTACTCCACTCAAGGGAAAGTCTTATCGACCTGGGCCGATAAGACTTTTGCAAAGCCTAAATCAGGGCCTGAACTCAGTGACCCCAGATCTTGACGGTGGTGCCGGCCATGTTCAGGTCGCTGATGGCCAGGGAACCGATGCTGGCGGCAGTGGTATCGCCGACCTTGATGGCACCGACGCTGAGCTGGCCGGTAATGGTCGGCATGCTGATTTGCAATTGCTGGGTTGCCGTGCCGCCGATGTCGTTGGTCACCACGTCAACCATAACCGGAGCATCGTCAGCGATGTTGAAGCCGGTGAACGCGATGGTTTCCATACGCAGGGAACCGCCGCCGACGTCGCCGTCTGTGTAGACAACACTGCCGATGGTGCCGTTGAAGTTACCGGAAATGCTGATGCCGTCCTGACCGGTCACAGTCGCCAGGGCGCTGTCGTCCATCATTTGCAGGTCAGCTTGAGCCATAAACGGAACAGCCAGAACAGCGGCGGCCAGGGCCAGTTGCTTGAGGGTTTTCATTGTTATTCTCTCCACAGTTCACTAAAGGGTTGTCCCTGGCAGACTGTTTCGGACTCCTGTCCCTATCAGCCGGCGGCTCGCGCCGTTTACCAGGTCTGACACTGCTTCCATAGACGTGCCAGGCTTGGAATCGTGAAGCAGCATGCTTCTCGTCCTGGGGTTAAAACTACTGGGACAAGGCCGGGCTGGCAGCCCATCCAAGGGATGGAGCGCCGGCACCTGGCCTGCAACCGCTCTGGCATCAGGCTTCACTCAACAACCCCAGGCTTTTGCCCTTCAATACGGCCTGGGTACGACTGCGTACGCCCAGCTTGGCAAACAGGTTATGCAGATGCCATTTGATGGTGGCTTCCGACAAATGCACGGCCTGGGCGATGTCGCGATTCGACAAGCCGGCGGCCACATAGCGCAAAATTTCCCGCTCCCGGTGACTAACATCTTGATTTTCATCGAAAGTTTCAAGATCCACGGCCAGACGACTGCACTGCTCGCGGAGCTGCCCGACCAGGCCCTGCCAGGCCCCGGCCTGTTTCGGCTCGGCACTGAGCCAGGCCTCACAGAGCGGCAGCAGCCACAGGGCATCGTCGAGGAACATCCGGCGATAACCGCCCTGCCAAGCGTCGTCCAGGGTCAGCTTAAACAGGGCAAAGGCTTTTTCGCTGTTACCTTTGCGCCAGTACGCCACAGAAAGTAACAGGGACAGACGCAGACGCCGGTCGCGCTGATGCTCCGCCGTCTGTTTGGCCAGGCAGCTTTCCAGCGCCGCCTGGGCCTTGTCGGCTCGCCGCTCGGACAACGCCAGGCGCGCCTCGCTCAGCACCTGCACGGTTTCCGCATCGGTATAGCGGCCAGGCGGCAATACCGCCAGATGGCGCTGCAACTGCAGGCAGATACGCTCGGCCTCGTTCGGCCGGCGCAGCCACAGCAGAAACTGCACCTTGCAACTCATGGCCATGGCGTATACCCGCTCATACCCCGGGCCATGCAGGGTTTCCAACCACTCATCGAGTTCCAACAGCGCCGACTCGCTCTCCCCGGCGAAAAACCGCGCCCGGGCCATGACCAGTTTGCCGCGGCTGATCAGCTCGATGGGGGTCGCCACATCGCGCCAGGTGGTGGCCAGGGGCAGTTCGGCGAGAATCGCCGCATGCCGATCCTGCTCGTAGAGCAGATCGGCATAAGCCAGCGCCAGCGGCCCGCCGACCCGGCTGTAGCGGCCGAATACCTGCTCGACCCGGGCCCGGGCGCTTTCGGCCAGCACCCGGCCCCGTTCCGGCTGGCCCATTTCCTTGCAGATCAGCGCCTCGATCAGGCTGACCACGGCGTGCAGGTACTCGCTTTCCGCTTGCCGCAGGTTGTCGCGGGCCACGGCAATCGACTTGGCTGCCTCGCCGTACTCGCCGAGCAAGGCGTAAGCCGCGGCCTGGATGCAGGACAGGCTGGTACGAAACACCGGCTGGTTATCCGGCACCAGAGCCAGCCAGTGGCGGGCAACCTTCAGACAACCCTCCAGCTTGTCCTGATACAACAGCACCAGGGCCTTGAGCACCTGGGCCACCGCGAGCAACACCAGCAAGCCGAAGTGCATGGGTTTGCTGCGCCCCTGCGTCAGTCGGGTGCTGACCTCCTCGATCAGGGCTTCGGCTTCGGCATACTTCTGCTCGAAAGCCAGCTGCCAGGCATAGAAGATCTGGAACACCGGATGCTCACGAATCACCTCGGCCGGCACATCCTTGAGGATCGCCAGGATGCCGTAGACCTGGTTACCGGCAATCAGGTTGGCCCCCTGGCGCTCGAGCAGCTCGGCGGCAAAGGCATAGTCGCGGGCGCGCAGGGAATACTTGACGGATTTATGGGTCAGCTCGTGGCTCTCGCACCAGCGAGCCGCGGCATGCAGCAGGTGGGTCGGGTCACCGCCCTTGCTCAGACGCCCCTGGAGGAACTCGGCAAACAGGTGGTGATAGCGGAACCATTCGCCCTGCTCGTCCAGGGGGATGATAAACAGCTGCTCCTTCTGCAGGCGTTGCAGCATTTGCGCGCCATCGGCCCGGCCGGTCAAGGCATTGCACAGCTCTGCATTGAACTCTTCGAGTACCGAGGTCTGCTCGAGAAAGTGCCGCTGCTCATCGGGCAGATGGTCGAGTACGTCCTCAGCCAGGTAATCGGCGATATCGCGTTCGGTGCCCGACAGCCCGGCAAGCAGCTCGGGCCGGTGCGGGTTGCGCGCCAAGGCCAGCGCCACCAGGTGCAGAGCGGTGATCCAGCCCTCGGTGCGGCTGTGCAGCAGATCCAGTTCCTGGCTGCTCAACGGCAGCTGCTTGAGCTCATGAAAATAGGCTTCGGTCTCCGCCCGCGTCAGGCGCAGGTCTTCGGCCCGCAGCCAGAGCATCCGGGAAGCGTCAACGGGCGGCTTGTCGATAAAGCGCGACTGATAACGGGTACTGCCAATCAGGTGCACATTGCTCGGCAGGCGCTTGACGAAGTAATTGATCAACGGCCCCAGTTCGACATGGCGAATGCGGTGAAAGTCGTCAAAGAGTAGGTACAGCTCGCCCTGCACCCGCTTCAGGTCGGCGATAAAGGAATCGAGCAAGGCCTCGTTGGGCAGGCTGAGGTCGTCGCGCAGCAGGTGCGCGGTGTGCTTGCCGAAGCCGGGCAATTGCGCATCGATAGCCGCGATCAGGTAATGCAGCAGGCGCTGCGGTTCGCTGTCCGACTCGTCACAGGACAGCCAGGCGACATGCGCCCCGGCCTCCAGCAAACGCAGGCGGAACTGGCTGAGCACGGTGCTCTTGCCGAAACCGGCCGGCGCGCTGAGCAGAATAAGGCGCTGCCCGCGGGCACTGAACAAACGCTCAAGCACGGCCGTACGGGCGAGCAACGGTCGCCCTGCGGATTCGGCGGGAAACAGTTTGGTGCGCAATACAGGCAGCGCACGCGGACTTGGCGGAAGTTGACTGTTCATAAGAGACTCAATTCGCGGGCACGTCGGATGGCTTGCGTGCGATTACGCACCTTGAGCTTTTCGTAAATATTGTGCAGATGCCATTTGACCGTTCCCAGGGCCAGGGAGAGCTGCTGGCCGATCTCGTCGTTGGACAGGCCCTGGGCCGCCAGGCAGATGACTTCACGCTCACGCTCGGTCAGCCCTTCCTCCAGCACCTCCAGCGACTGACGCCCGCCCTGCCCCGGCCAACTGGCCAGAAGGCCACGGATAAAACCCTGCAGGGCCGGTTGCCGTTCAGCTGCCTCGAGTTGCTGGAGTAGCAGGCGAATGGCCTCCCCCTCTTCGATAAACAGGCTGCGCACCCCTTCGCGCTCGGCACCGATCAGGCATTGCACCAGCAGGCTCTGGGCCCGCTCCTGATACCCCAGGCGCTGGTAGCTGAGGGCCGCCAGCAGGTCCAGGCGCAGGCGCTGCAGACCATGCCAGTCATCCAGCAGCAGGCTGCGCAGCTGGGTAATTTCATGCAGGGCTTCGCTGTAATGGCCGCGGGCCTGCTGCAGGCGAATACGGGTCAACCCGCGTACCCAGAGCACCGGATTGAAGCGCATATGCTGGTAGTGCTCGGCCAGCTTGCTCCAGTCGACACTCTTCAGTCGCTGTTCGGCACGCTTGAGTCGGTCGGCCGCCGGCTCCTGGAGGATCTGTGCCACCTCGTCGGCCACGGCCTGGGCATAGAAACGCCAGGACTGGTTGCGCGCCGACAGGTTCTGCATCAGCACCAGGCTGGCATAGGCCTCTTTCGGGCTGCCCTGCAGCCGCTGCACATGGGCCATGCAGAGCATGCCCTGGGCATAGAGGTCGATGGGGTTGATCACATCGACTGTAGCCAGGGCCCAGCGCAGCCGCTCCTCGATGCCATCGAGACGACCCTGGTTATAGGCGATCAGGGCTTCGGTAATGGTCGGCAGCGCCAGCGCCCTGGACTTCTCCGCGAACCAGGGGATGACCCGCGCGCGCAACTGGGCGAAGAGCAGTTCCGCCTGGCGGATCTGCCCCTGTTCCAGACACAGCAGCACCTCGATATTGGCCAGTTGCATATCCAGGTAACGGCCTTCGAGAAAGTGATTGCGCTGCTGGGCCATTGCCAGCAGACGCCTGGCCGGTTCCGGCTGGCCGATCATCACATTGGCCAGGGCCCCGATGATCAGCATCGCCACCTCGAGAAAGGCCGCGTGCTGTCCCAGCTGCACTTCCACCCGCCGCGCCAGTGCGATGCAGGTCTGCAGGTCATCCTTCTGCAAGGCGATCACCGCCTTGATCGTCAGCGTGGCCAGCAACTTGTCGCTCAACGGGCCGCTGGTCTTGGCCTCGCCCCAGCGCTGCAGCAGCTCGTCGAGCATGCGGTTGGCCTCGCTCAGGCCCAGCTCGGCGGCGCGGGTCCAGACATCGGCCAGCACCAGCACGGGAAAGCGCTCGGCAATCTCATCGGGAACATGCTGGCGCCACTTGTAGATACGGTTGAGCTGGCCGCGATTGATCAGCTCCAGGCCGCAGCCATCGACCAGCGCCGCAAGCATTTCCGGGTCCTCGGCCAGGCAGGCATGTTCGATGGCCAGGTTCTGCATATGGTGGTTGGTAAACCACAGGCTGGCATTGAAATGCAGCTGCTTGAAACGCTCGGGGTCGCGTTCCTTGAGGCGTGCCCGGAGAAATTCGGCAAACAGGTTATGGAAGCGATACCACTGCCGCTCGCGATCCAGGGGCAGTAGAAACAGCTGCATGGCCTCCAGCTCTTCGAGCAGCTGTTGACCATCCTGACGCCCGGTCAGGGCATTGGCCAGATCACCGCTCAACTGCTGCGCCACCCCGATGGCCAACAGCAGTTCCTGTTTGTCCGCCGGCAACTGCTCGAACACGCTGCGCAGCAGATAGGCCCCTACCGCCGCCTGATCGGTGCCCATCTCGGCGATCTGCACGCTGTCCTGGGGCTGGTGGCGCAACCACAGGCTGGCCAGGTGGACCCCCACCATCCAGCCCTCGGTCTGGTTGTACAGGGCATTGAAGGCCACCGCGTCCAGGTGCAGGCCACTGCGCTCGAGGTAGGCGCGGGTTTCCGCCTTGCTCAGGCGCAACTCCTGCTCGCCGATCTCCACCAGCAGGCCCTTGGCACGCAGGGTGGCCAGATTGAGGGCCGGTTGCGAACGGCTGCCGATGGCCAGGGTGAAGGCCGCCGGGGCGAACTTGATCAGTCGGTTGAGCGCCGCCAGCAACTCGCCATCCTGAATCAGATGCAAGTCGTCGAGCACCAGCAGCAGCGGGTCTTCCAGCTGCGCCAGGTCCGCCAGCAGGCTTTCCATCACGGCCGAAACGGGCACACGCATGGTGTTCTGCAGGTAGGCCTGCGCCTCGCAGCCCAGGCCCGGTACCAGAGGTGCCAGGGCCTCCACCAGCTGCTGCAGAAAACGCCAGGGTTCATCATCGCCCGGGCCCAGCGACAGCCAGGCCACGGCACTTCCCGTCTCGCTCCGCGCCCTGGCCAGGGCCGCCAGGGCCGCGGTCTTGCCGAAGCCTGCCGGAGCGGCCAGCAGCAGCACGCGGGCGTGGGGGTTGGCAGACAGCGCCGCCTCCAACTGCGGCCTGATCAGGTATTCGCCTGACGCCTGCGGCGGTATCAGTTTGGAGCGCAGAAGACTACCAGCGGCTGGATCTATGACTTCATCCATGGCCTTTTCCCGTATTAATTATTGTTTTGAACAGCCTATCGAGTATCCGGGAGCCTCTGCATACTAATGAGCCTAGGCATCCCGAGTAAACCCATGCACAAGCTCTAGGATGAATGTTGGCGACGTTCTACAATCGGCGTCCGCGTTCGTATGAAAGCCTCGCATGCCTACTTGTCCTGTACAGAACCTGCCCTATCGGGCAGACCCCGCCGGTTATTTCAGCATCGTCGCCCACGCCCCAGGCGCGGTGCTACTGGATGCCGGGCGTCCGACCGCGCAGCGTGGACGCTATGACCTTATCAGCGCCTGGCCATTGGCAGAACTGGCACCGCTGCATGACGAAGCGGCCAACGACTTCCTGCAGCGCTTGCGCAGCAGCCTTTCCAGCCTCGGGCCGGCCGAAGCCCCCGCAGACAATCCATTACCTTTCGTCGGTGGCCTGATCGGCTACCTCGGCTATGACTTCGGCCGTCGACTGGAACAGATGCCGGCGCAGGCCATCGACGACCTGCACCTCGACGACGCACGCTTCGGCCTGTACGCCTGGGCCCTGATCAGCGATCACCAGCGCCAGCACACCCAGCTGGTTTTCCATCCAAGCCTGGCGAGCGCCGAGCGCGAGCGCTTGTTCGACCTGTTCAGTGTAGAGGTTGATTCGGCAGAGGGGCCCTTCCAGCTGCTCGGTGCATTTCAGGCCGATATCGACCCGCACGCCTATCGTCAGGCGTTCGACCACATCCAGGCCTATATCCAGGCCGGCGACTGCTATCAGGTGAATTTTGCCCAGCGCTTTCGCGCGCGCTACCAGGGCTCGCCCTGGACGGCCTATCAGGCCCTGCGGGCCGCCTGCCCGACGCCCTTCTCCGGCTATCTGGGCCTGCCCGGTCAGGGCGCGATCATCAGCCTGTCCCCGGAGCGTTTTATGCGCATCAGCCAGGGCCAGGTGGAAACCCGGCCGATCAAGGGCACCCGCCCCCGCGATAGCGACCCGAGCCTGGACGCAGCCCAGGCCGCCGCCCTGCTCGATAGCCTCAAGGACCGCGCGGAAAACCTGATGATCGTCGACCTGCTGCGCAACGATCTGGGCCGCAGCTGTCGTATCGGCTCGGTCAAGGTACCGGAACTCTTCGCTCTGGAAAGCTACCCCAACGTCCATCACCTGGTCAGCGCGGTGACCGGCGAGCTGGCTGCGGGCAAGGACGCCCTGGACCTGATCGCCGGCAGTTTTCCCGGCGGCTCGATCACCGGCGCGCCGAAAATTCGCGCCATGCAGATCATCGACGAGCTCGAACCGACCCGCCGCGCCCTCTATTGCGGCTCGCTGCTGTACCTGGACGTGCGCGGGGAAATGGACAGCTCGATCGCCATCCGCAGCCTGCTGGCCAAGGACGGCCAGATCAGTTGCTGGGGCGGCGGCGGTATAGTCGCCGACTCCGACTGGCAGGCCGAGTATCAGGAATCCATCACCAAGGTGAAGGTCCTGCTGCAGACCCTGGAGCAGTTCTGCGTTTAACGAAAAAGGCCCGCATCATGACAATGCGGGCCTTTCGAGGTAGAGCAGCGCTTACAGACTCAGGTCGCGATTGGAAGCCTTGAGGAACTCCTGCTTGAGGTCTTCGTAGCTATGCACCGCCGGGAACTGCGGAAACTCGCGGATCACGTTGTCCGGGGCATGGAACAGGATGCCGGCATGGGCCTCGCTGAGCATGGTGGTGTCGTTGTACGAGTCGCCGGCAGCGATCACCCGGTAGTAAAGGCTCTTGAGGGCGATGACCGACTGACGCTTGGGATCTTTCTGGCGCAGCTGGTAACTCACCACGCGGTCAGTCTCGTCGGTGATCAGCTTGTGGCACAGCAGGGTCGGAAAGCCCAGCTGACGCATCAGGGGCTGGGAAAACTCGTAGAAGGTGTCGGAGAGAATCACCACCTGGAAGCGCTCGCGCAGCCAGTCGACGAATTCCACCGCGCCCTCCAGCGGCTTGAGAGTGGCGATCACTTCCTGAATATCCGCCAGCTTCAAGCCGTGCTCATCGAGAATGCGCAGACGTTGCTGCATCAGCACGTCGTAATCCGGAATATCCCGGGTGGTCGCTTTCAGCGATTCGATGCCAGTTTTTTCCGCGAAGGCGATCCAGATTTCCGGAACCAACACGCCTTCCAGGTCGAGACAAGCGATTTCCACAGGACACTCCTAGCTTGGACTTATAAAGAAGGCGGCACTCTAGCCGCTCGCCGGAGGCTGTGCAACGCGGTGCTTATACCCAAAACACAGCCCAACCAAGGCACTTCGTTATTTAGATGTATAACCCGCGTTTGCTACCATCGCCCCTACAGACGCCCGACGTCACCATAATCAGGAATTCAGCCGATGAGCCACCCCTTCGATGCAGCCGAACTGGCGACGACTTACGCCAACAAGTCGCCCCAGGACATTCTCAAACTCGCCTTCGAACATTTTGGCGACGAACTGTGGATTTCCTTCAGCGGTGCCGAAGACGTGGTTCTGGTGGATATGGCCTGGAAACTCAACAAGAACGTCAAGGTGTTCAGCCTGGACACCGGCCGCCTGCACCCCGAGACCTACCGTTTTATCGACCAGGTGCGCGAGCATTACGGTATTGCCATCGAAGTGCTCAGCCCCGATGCAGAGGCACTGCAGGCGATGGTCAAGGAGAAGGGCCTGTTCAGCTTCTACAAGGATGGCCACGGCGAGTGCTGCGGCATCCGCAAGACCGCGCCGCTGCGCCGCAAGCTGGCCACGGTCAAGGCCTGGGCCACCGGGCAGCGCCGCGACCAGAGCCCGGGCACACGCAGCCAGGTAGCCGTGGTGGAGCTCGACACGGCCTTCTCCACCCCGGAAAACACCCTGTACAAGTTCAACCCCCTGGCGCAGATGAGCAGCGAAGAGGTCTGGGCCTATATCCGCATGCTGGAAATACCCTACAACAGCCTGCACGAGCGTGGCTTTATCAGCATCGGTTGCGAGCCCTGCACCCGCCCGGTACTGCCCAACCAGCATGAACGCGAGGGGCGCTGGTGGTGGGAGGAAGCCACCCAGAAGGAGTGCGGCCTGCATGCCGGCAACCTGATCAGCAAAAGCTGAGCGACTTCCAGGGTCAAAAAAAATGCCAGTCATCATGACTGGCATTTTTTATCGATTCGCCACCTGTCAGCTGACGCTGGCCTGCCGCTGTCGGCGCAGCATATAGCGTTCCACATAGGAGCACGACGGAATCACCGTGTAGCCCAGACGCTCGGCATACTGCAGGGCATGCTCGGTAAGGGCCGCCGCGATGCCGCGCCCGCGCAGGGTGTTCGGCACGAAGGTGCGATAGATATCCAGAGTCTGCTTACCCAGATCCATATAGGCCAGGTAGGCGCGATCACCATCCACTGTGGTCTCGAATTGATGGCCTTTCAGGTCATGGTGAATGGATAACGCCTCGCTCATTGCAACTCCTCTGAAAAATCGTCTACGCCCACGGCTGCCTCACTGGCTGCGCAACCGCCGCGCTCCCGACAAGAGTCCCGAGCTTAGCAGGCCATCGGGAAATCGGCCACGCGAATCAACAGCTTAGAACAAACTCAGGACCGCGATGCAGAGCAGTACGGCGACAACCGGAATCAGCACTGTCACCATGAAGATGTCCTTGTAGGCCTGCTTGTGGGTCAAGCCCATGATCATCAGCATGGCAATCACCGCGCCGCAATGCGGCAGGGAGTCCAACCCGCCCGCGGCGATATTGGCAATCCGGTGCAGCACTTCCGGCTCGACGCCCATTTCCAGGTACTTGGGTGCCAGGGTCTGCATAAATATCTGCAAACCGCCCGACGAGGACCCGACAATCCCGGAAACCACGCTGACCGAAGCAAAGATCGACAGCAATGGCGGCAGATCCACCGCCAGAATCCATTGGGAAAACTGCGCAAACCCCGTGGTCTGGGTCACGACGCCACCGAAACCGATCACTGCCGCCGTATTGAGCAGCGGCATGATGGCATCGTCCGCCCCCTGGCCCAATACCGTCATGGTGTTACGCCGCAGGCCCGGGAACAGGGCAATGGCGACGCCGGTGGCGATTACCAGGGCCAGGCTCGGCCATAGAATCGGCTGTTGCTGACTGAACCCGACAAAGGCCCCCAGGCTGCCCTGCCCCGCAACGACCAAACCGCTTAACAACAGCAGCCGTGGCAGCAGAATAATCCCCAGCACCACCAGAATAGGCACCAATGCCACGCCCCAGCGCGGCCCCGACCCCGGGGTACCGGCCAGTTGCTCCATGCGCAGATCCTGCGCATTGGCCTCGAAGCCCTCACCCCGCTCGCGGGCCAGACGCCATTCACGCTGCACATAGGCCATGCCCAGAACGATCATCAGCGCACTGGCGAACAGGCCGATCCAGGCCCCGGCAAACAGATCGGTACCCAGTGCACTGGCGGCAATCACGTTATGAATGGAGGGCGAACCCGGCAAAGCGGTCATGGTGAAGGTTCCCGCCCCCAGGGCGGTGGCGGCGCAGAACAGCCGTTTGGGCAGATTGGCATCACGCATCATGCTGATGCCCAAAGGGTACATGGTGAAGATCACCACGAAGACCACCACACCGCCGTAGGTCAGCACTGCACACACCAGCATGGCGATCCAGAGGGTGCGTTGGGTACCCAGGCTGCTGGTGATCGCCTGGGCGATACTGCTGGCCGCCTGACTGGCCGCCATGGCCTTGCCGAAGATGGCACCACAGAGAAACAGTACAAAGAACTTACCGGCAAAGGTGAATGCGCCCAGAGGGCCAAAGGGGAAATACTCGAGCAATGCCTGGGAAAGCAAAAGGCCATTACTCAAGGCCACCACCAAGGCACACAACAGGGCTGCAATAAATATATTGACGCCCCGCAACGCCATAAAGATCAGCAATGCCAAGCCGGCAAACAACCCCATATTCCCCAACATCATCAAGCTCCCTCTATTTGGCCAACGAATAACTTTAGCCGAGCAGCATAACCACTGAGCCGCACAGTGCAACGGTGCGCCCACTTATAGCAATAAAACACCAGCTATTGGACAGCGGCCGCCAGCGTTGTATATTTTTTAATCAGCCCATCCCAATGTATTGGTCAAAGGCT
The DNA here is from genome assembly GCF_963970915.1 of Pseudomonas sp. EA_105y_Pfl2_R69. NCBI lineage: Bacteria > Pseudomonadati > Pseudomonadota > Gammaproteobacteria > Pseudomonadales > Pseudomonadaceae > Pseudomonas > Pseudomonas sp. EA_105y_Pfl2_R69. The sequence continues at coordinate 540,773 of NZ_CAXAOO010000002.1, read as the reverse complement.
GCACTTGCACAAAAAAAACATGCGGAGCACGTCCTGCCTCCGTTTACTTACTACCGGTTACAGGTAGTATGTACGCCGGCTAATTTCCTAGTATCAGGAAATTGCTTTTATGGAAAAACTCCACCTCAAGGGGAACACGATGAACAACGTTCTGAAATTCTCTGCTCTGGCATTGGCCGCAGTTCTGGCTACCGGTTGCAGCAGCATGTCCAAAGAAACTGAAGCTCGTCTGACTGCAACTGAAGATGCAGCCGCTCGCGCTCAAGCCCGTGCCGACGAAGCCTATCGCAAGGCCGATGACGCCATGGCCGCTGCTCAGAAGGCTCAGCAAACTGCTGACGAAGCCAATGAGCGCGCTCTGCGTATGCTGGAAAAAGCCAGCCGCAAGTAATAGCCCCACAAAGGCTATGACAAGCCGACCCGGATTCCGGGTCGGCTTTTTTATTGCCTGGAATTATCCAGAGCCAGTCCCTGGCAGGCGAAGCTGGAGGCCAGCCACTCCCGCAAAGCCGCGACTCATGCTTCATTGCACGGGTAAAAGGCAATAAAAAACCCGTCAGCGCCAGGCATGACGGGTTCGTCCAGCCACCACTCAATCAGAGGCTGGTGGCACTGACCAAGGCCTGACCGGGCTGGGCTATTTCAACCGGCAAGCCATCTTCGGCCGCCACCACTTCACGCAGCATTTCCCAGTCCAGACGCAAGTCGGCGAACGCTTCGTTCTGCAGCAGTGCATTGATAACGGCCGTGTGTTTATCCACGATCGAAGCATCGCCGATATCGCTAAGCGGCGCATGGGCTTCGAGGTAGACCTTGTCGCCGCTGCGGCCGAACTTGTATGGCTCATTGATGATGCGCACCGAAGTACCGACGGACACCATGCTGGCCAGCTTCAAGACGTTATGGTTAAGCATGCGGAAGCAACCATGGCTAACGCGCATGCCAATACCGAACTTCTTGTTCGAACCGTGGATCAAGTAACCCGGCACCGAAAGACCTATCTTGTAGGGTCCCAGCGGGTTGTCTGGACCCGGCGGCACATGACTGGGCAACGGGTCGCCCTCGGCGGCATGTTCTTCACGGATCGACTTGGGCGGGTACCAGCTCGGGTTGGGTGTTTTCGCGGTGATGCGGGCATTGGCGACAGGCGAACTCCAGCCCTCGCGGCCGATCCCCAGCGGATAGGTGTACACCACATCGCGATCTTTCGGGTAGTAATAGAGGCGATACTCGGCCAGGTTGATCACGATGCCCTCGCGCGGCCCGGGCGGCAGAATAAAGCGCGTGGGCAGAATCACTTCGGTGCCCTCGCCAGGTAGCCAGGGGTCGACCCCGGGGTTGGCCACCACCATTTCCAGATAGCCCAGATCGTTGGCCGAACCCAGGTCGGCAAAGGTGTCTTCGTATTTGGCCTGGATCACCTGCACCTGGCCGACGATATCATCGCCGGGCGGCGGCAGAGGCAGCTCAAGGGCGGTGGCAGCCCCTGCCACGAACAACGCGGAGAGGGACAGGCAACGGCTGACGGTAAAAGCACGCGACAACATCCGGAAATCCTTGACAAGAATGGCTGACAGTTTTGCTTGGAGATTGTACACCCAGGCCGCACGCCACGGGAGGCCGGCCCTCAAGGCAGCGGCAGGCGCTCGCCGCGACGCTGCGCGTCCAGGGTTGTCCGACAGGCCGGGCACAGACGCTTGTCGCGCAGCATGGTCCGGTCCAGGTCGCGCCACACCGGCTGAGCGGGCAGCAGACCACCGCACAGGGTGCGGTCGGCCGAGCCCCCCAGTTCGAGCTGACGCGCGAGCAAATGCACGCGTACTTCACGGCAGGCGAACAGGTCGAGCTGATCGCCAGGTTCGATCAGTTGATAGGCATGCAAGGACCAGGCAGGGCGCGGCATTGAGGGCTCCAGTGCGGGGCCGCCACATTAGCCGAAAGGCCGAGCGCAGAAAAGCCTGTCAGAGCAAAGGTTTCAGGGTTAGCCAGAGATTTTCCAGAAGCACCGGCTGAGCCTGGGCGGTGGGGTGAATGCCATCGTCCTGCATCATTTCCGGCACACCGCCAACCCCATCCAGGAAGAACGGCACCAGGGGGACCTGCTGCTCTTCCGCCAGGCGGCTGAATACCTCGGCAAAGGCCGTGGTGTAACGCACGCCGTAATTGGGCGGCAGCAGCATGCCCAGCAACAACACCCGGGCCCCGCTGTCGCGGGACGCTTCGACCATCGCGGCAAGATTCTGTTGCAATTGCGCAGGGGGCAGGCCGCGCAGCCCATCGTTGCCGCCCAGCTCGATAATCACCAGGTTTGGCTGATGCTCGGCAAGTAGCCGAGGCAGCCGTGCGGCACCGCCTGCGCTGGTGTCGCCACTGATCGAGGCATTCACCACCCGGTGCTCGAAGCCCTGCTCGGCGAGGCGTTTTTCCAGCAGGCTGACCCAACCCTGGCGGCTATCCAGGCCAAAAGCCGCGCTGATACTATCGCCCACCACCAGCACGGTATCTGCCAGGGCGGCCTGCCCCCATACCATCAGGCCGAAGGCAGCGCTGATCAACCATGCACGCATTGGATTCTCCATGAGCTCAAGTATTCTCACCGCGCGAAACCTTAGCAAAGTGGTTGCCAGCACGGAAGGCGAGTTAACCATACTCCACGACCTCTCGCTGACTCTGGATTCGGGTGACAGCCTGGCGATTGTCGGCAGCTCCGGCTCCGGCAAATCGACCCTGCTGGGCCTGCTCGCCGGCCTCGATCTGCCGAGCCAGGGCAGCGTGCAGCTGGCCGGCCACGACCTGGGGCAGCTCGACGAGGATCAACGCGCCCGGGTACGGGCCGAGCATGTGGGCTTCGTCTTCCAGTCCTTCCAGTTGCTCGACAGCCTCAATGCCCTGGAAAACGTCATGCTGCCGCTGGAGCTGGAAGGCCAGGCCGATGCCCGCCAGCGTGCCCGCGCCCTGCTCGACCGGGTCGGCCTGGGTCAGCGCCTGACCCACTACCCCCGCCAGCTCTCCGGCGGCGAACAGCAGCGCGTGGCCATCGCCCGGGCCTTTGCCGCCGAACCGGCGGTGCTGTTTGCCGACGAGCCCACCGGCAACCTCGACAGCCATACCGGCGAGCGGATCAGCGACCTGCTCTTCGAACTGAACAAGGAGCGCGGCGCGACCCTGGTTCTGGTCACCCATGACGAACGCCTGGCACACCGCTGCCGGCGTCTGATTCGCCTGGAAGGCGGCCATCTGGTCGACCACGTGGAACCCTGATGAAGCAGCTGCCCTTTACCCGTCTGCTGGCCCTGGCCAGTCGTCAGTTGCTGCGCGATGCCCGCGCCGGCGAGTTGCGCGTACTGTTCTTCGCCCTGTTGGTCGCCGTGGCGGCCAGCACCGCCATCGGCTACTTCAGCGCCCGTCTGAACGACGGCATGCTGCTGCGCGCCACCGAATTCCTCGCCGCCGACCTGCGCCTGACCGGCAGCTCGCCAGCGCCCCAGCAGCAGATCGACACAGGCAAGCAACTGGGGCTCGAGCATGCGCGGCTGGTCGAATTCTCCAGTGTGGTGGCCAGCGACGCCGGCATCCAGCTGGCCAGCGTCAAGGCCGCCGATAGCGCCTACCCCCTGCGCGGCGAGCTGAAGAGCGCCGCCGCCCTGTACGAAGCGGAACAGGCAGGCCCCGGCCCACAACCCGGCGAAGCCTGGGCGGAAGCGCGGCTGTTTGTCGCCCTCGACCTGCAACCCGGCGACGCGATCGACGTCGGCAGCAAAACGCTGCGCCTGACCCGGGTGCTGACCTTCCTCCCCGACGAGGCCGGCGACTTCTACAGCCTCACTCCCCATCTATTGATGCACCTCGACGACCTGGCCGCCACCGCCGTGGTGCAACCCGGCAGCCGGGTCCGCTACCAGGATCTCTGGCGCGGCACGGCCGAGGCACTGGCCGATTACCGCCAGGCCGTCAGCCCGACCCTGGAAGCCAGCCAGCGCCTGGAGGATGCCAAAGACGGCAATCGCCAGGTAGGCAACGCCCTGGGCCGCGCCGAACGCTACCTGAACCTGGCCAGCCTGGCCGCCGTGCTGCTGGCCGGGGTGGCCGTGGCGCTGTCGGCGGCGCGTTTCGCCGCCCGCCGTTTCGATGCCAGCGCCCTGTTGCGCTGCCTGGGCCTGTCGCGCAATCAGGCCCTGGGCCTGTTCAGCCTGCAACTGGCGCTGCTCGGCATCAGTGCCAGCCTGGCCGGTGCCCTGCTCGGCTGGCTGGCGCAACAGGCGTTGTTCAGCCTGCTGCACGATCTGCTGCCGGCGCAGATTCCTCCCGGCGGCCTCTGGCCCGCCGTCGCCGGCATGGCCACCGGCCTGGTGGCCTTGGCCGGTTTCGCCCTGCCGCCACTGGCCGCCCTGGGCCGCGTACCGCCACTGCGGGTGCTGCGTCGCGACCTGCTTCCGGTGCCGGCCAGTTCCTGGCTGGTCTACGGAGCCGCCCTCCTGGCCCTCGGTCTGATCATGTGGCGCTTGAGCCTGGACCTGCAGCTGACCCTGGCCCTGCTCGGTGGTGGCCTGATCACCGCGCTGCTGCTCGGCGGCCTGCTGCTGCTCGGCCTGCAAAGCCTGCGCCGCCTATTGGCCAGTGCCGCCCTGCCCTGGCGGCTGGGTCTGGGCCAACTGCTGCGCCACCCCCTGGCCGCGGCCGGGCAATCCCTGGCCTTCGGCCTGATCATCCTGGCCATGGCCCTGATCGCCCTGCTGCGCGGCGAACTCCTGGACACCTGGCAGGACCAGCTCCCGGCACAAGCCCCCAACCACTTCGCCCTGAATATCCTGCCGGCCGACCAGGAAGCCTTCGCCGCCCGTCTGAGCGAGCTTTCGCCCCATCCGGCACCGCTGTTCCCGGTTGTACCGGGGCGTCTGATCATGATCAACGGCGAGCCGGTACGGCAGATCGTCAGCAAGGACTCCCAGGGCGAGCGCGCCATTCGCCGCGACCTCAGCCTGACCTGGGCGGCCGATTTGCCGGCGGACAACCTGCTGGTCGCCGGCACCTGGTGGGACGGCGACAACGCCAGCGAACTGCCCGGGGTTTCGGTGGAGTCAAAATTGGCCGAAAGCCTCAGGCTCAAGCTCGGCGACCGTTTGCGTTTCAGCATCGGCGGCCTCGAGCGCGAGGCCCGGGTCAGCAGCCTGCGCGAGGTCGACTGGAACAACTTCCAGCCCAACTTCTATATGATTTTCCAACCCGGCACCCTGCAGGACCTGCCGGTAACCTACCTGACCAGCTTCTATCTGCCGCCACAGTTCGAGCGCCAGCTGGTCGAGCTGTCCCGCGCCTTTCCGGCAGTCACCCTACTGCAGGTCGAAGCCCTGCTGGCCCAGCTGCGCAGCATCCTCGCCCAGGTCACCCTGGCCATCGAGTTCGTCCTGCTGTTCGTCCTCGCCGCCGGCCTGGCCGTGCTGTTCGCCGGCTTGCAGGCCACCCTGGATGAACGTATCCGCCAGGGGGCGCTGCTGCGCGCCCTGGGGGCCGAACGCCGGCTGCTGATCAAGGCCAGACGCGCCGAGTTCGGCCTGCTCGGCGCGTCAAGCGGCCTGTTGGCTGCGTTCGGCTGCGAGCTGATCAGCTTTCTGCTCTATCGCTACGCCTTCGACCTGGTCTGGCAACCGCACCCCTGGCTGCTGCTGCTGCCGCTGATCGGGGCCCTGCTGGTGGGCACGGCCGGGGTGCTCGGCACCCGCCGCGCCTTGAATATCAGCCCGCTGACGGTGCTGCGCGAGGGCTGATAGACTCGCCTATCCTTCGCCAGCCAGTTCCGCACCATGAGCCGTTACCGTCCACCCCGTACCGCCGGCACGCCCTTGATCACCCCCGAGGGCGAGGCGCGTCTGCGCGCCGAGCTGCACGAACTCTGGCACGTACGCCGGCCGCAGGTCACCCAGTCGGTCAGCGAAGCGGCCGCCCAGGGCGACCGCTCGGAGAACGCCGAGTACACCTATGGCAAGAAGATGCTGCGCGAAATCGACAGCCGCGTGCGCTTTCTGACCAAGCGCCTGGAAAGCCTCAAGGTGGTCAGCGCCCGCCCCAGCGATCCCGACAAGGTCTACTTCAGCGCCTGGGTCACCCTGGAGGATGAAGCCGGCGAGGAGTCGCGCTACCGCATCGTCGGTCCGGACGAACTGGACCTCAAGCTCAACCTGATTAGCATCGACTCGCCCCTGGCCCGCGCCTTGGTCGGCAAACAGCTGGACGCCGAAGTGCGGGTACAGACCCCAACCGGCGAGAAGACCTGGTATATCGTCGCTATCGACTACCCCTGAGCTAACGTCGGGTAATCAGGCCTTGCCTGGCGACCCGCGTCAGCTGCCGCACGCTTTCCTCCAGCTGCTCGGCGCTGGGAGCTTGCAACACTGCCAGGTCGAAACTGTCGCGGGCAAAGCGCGCCAGCGACTCGCCGTCGTGCACGAAGTGAATCAGAAAGGTTCGCGGCCCGCCCCAGCGCCTGGGCCAGCCATCGAGGTAGCGCAGCAAGGTGGGCTGATGGCTACCGCCAAGGAGAATTTTCGGATTGCGCTGAAACGACCCTGAGGTGATCGGAGCCAGGCGTATTTGCGGTTGGGGGCTGTGCATCGTGGTGTCTCCGCCTCATTAATCCCGCTGGGCAGCGGTGAGAGGCGACACCGAACCAGCGCTTTAGCGGTATTTCGAAGTCTCCGTGGAGTGCTTCTCAGGGCCTCGCGTGCAGCAAGTAACCCGGCGCCCCGCAAGTAGCTGTTTAAATCGGCGCATGGGTCGGCATCTTAGGGGCTGTTGGCGTTTCAGCGCAAGCCAGGTTGCTGGGCAATACTGTCAGGACCACCCCCGTAACGCCGAGTCCGCCGATGCCGCACGAGAGCCTGCGCCTGTTCTTCGCCCTGGGCTGCCCACCGCAACAGGCAGCAGCCATTGCCGCCTGGCGCGCTGGCCTGAAGCTGCCCGGCCGAGCCGTCGCCGCGAGCAAGCTGCACCTGACCCTGGCCTTTCTCGGCCAGGTGCCGCTGCCGCGCGTGGCGGCCGCCCAAGCGCTTGCCGCGAACCTCAGCGCAGCGGCCTTCGAGCTGCGCCTGGATCGGCTCGGACGCTTCGCCAATGGCCTGCTCTACCTGGCCCCCAGCCAGCCGCCAGATGCCCTGCTGGAGCTGGCCGGCAGCCTGCAGGCGGGGCTACGCGAAGCCGGCTTCAACCTGCAGGACAGGCCCTTCCACGCCCACCTGAGCCTGATGCGGCGCTGCCCCGGACTCCCCCTTGACGTCACCCCATCCTTCGATTGGCCGGTCGACCATTTTGCCCTGTTTGCCTCCGAAGCCGAGGCTGGCGGCCGCCATTATCGCTGCCTGCAGCACTGGCCTTTGTGGCGAAACGACCGCAACGGCGGTGTCGCCACGTAACAGCCGGCGCAACGCACAGCGCCGCCGAATTGCCCGCCAGCCCCTGCAAAGGTCCATGGCAGAGCGCCGCCCAGGCGAGCAGCAGAAACTGGCATGGTTCCTGCGCTATCGCTTGCGCCGCAGTACTCGCCACCGGACGGGCGTGATGGCTGCAAGGAATGCCTGTTATCGCCTGACCCAATCCCCTTGCGAGAGCACCCATGAACAACAATAAGACCCTGCTCGCCCTTTGCCTCGGAGCCGGCCTGCTGGCCTCCGGTCAGACTCATGCCTTCTGGTTCGGCTCCTCCGGCTACACCCAGACCAAATATCCGGTCGTGCTGGCCCACGGCATGCTCGGTTTCGACAGCATTCTCGGCGTCGACTACTGGTATGGCATTCCCTCGGCGCTACGCCGCGACGGTGCCAGTGTCTATATCACCGAAGTCAGCCAGCTGGACACCTCGGAAGCCCGCGGCGAACAGCTGCTGGAGCAGGTCGAGGAGATCGTCGCCATCAGCGGCAAGGCCAAGGTCAACCTGATCGGCCACAGCCATGGCGGCCCGACCATTCGCTATGTCGCGGCGGTCAGCCCCGAGCTGGTGGCCTCGGCGACCAGCGTCGGTGCCCCGCATAAAGGCTCGGCCACCGCCGACTTTCTCCGCCAGGTGCCTCCGGGTTCGGTCGGCGAAACCCTGCTGGCCGGCATCGTCAACGGCCTCGGCGCGCTGATCAACTTCCTCTCCGGCAGCTCCAGCACTTCACCACAGAATGCCCTGGGCTCCCTGGAATCGCTGAACAGCGAGGGCGCGGCCGTGTTCAATGCCAAGTTCCCCCAAGGCATCCCGACCACAGCCTGCGGCGAAGGGAGCTACAAGGTCGGCGGCGTGCGCTACTACTCCTGGAGCGGCACCAGCCCGGTGACCAATATCCTCGACCCCAGCGACCTGATGCTCGGGGCCAGCGCCCTGACCTTCAATGGCGAAGAAAATGACGGCCTGGTAGGCCGCTGCAGTTCGCATATGGGCAAGGTGATCCGCGACAACTACCGGATGAACCACCTCGACGAGGTCAACCAGACCTTCGGCCTCACCAGCCTGTTCGAGACCGACCCGGTCACGGTCTACCGCCAACATGCCAACCGCCTGAAGAACGACGGCCTGTAACTTCTGCACCGGGGGCCCTAGGCCCCCTTTCCAGCCCCGCCCCTGGAGCCAAGAGCCCCGTGAAGAAACTTCTGCTGCTGGCGCTAACGCTATTCGCCGTTAGCCTCGCCCTGCTGCTCTACCTGCAACCCCACGAGCGCTTGACCGGCCCAACTCCGACGGCAAGCCCGGCCACGCCCGCGCAGGTAACGGCGCAACACCCCATACCTGCTGCCAACGCCCAGCCGAGCGCCCTGGCCGAACGGGTTCCGGCGCTACCAGCGTCCTTCGCCGGCACCCAGGTCGACGGGGTGTTTCGCCTCGACAACAATGGCAACCTGGTGATCAGTGAGGATATCCGGCGGATATTCGACTACTTTCTCGCCGCCGTTGGCGAAGAGCCGCTGCGCAGCAGCGTCGAACGCTTGCAGGCCTATATCGCCAGCCAGCTGCCGGCCCCCGCCCGCGACCAGGCGCTGATGCTGCTCGAGCACTACCTCGACTACAAGCGCCAGTTGGTTCTGCTCGAGCGCGACTTGCCGCAGATGGCCGATCTGTCGGCCCTGCGCCAGCGCGAGGCGGCGGTGCAGGCCTTACGCGCGCGGATCTTCGACAGCCAGACCCACCAGGCCTTCTTTGCTCGTGAGGAAGCCTATAACCAGTTCAGTCTGCAGCGCCTGGCGATTGTCCACGACAGCGGCCTCGACGATGCCGGCAAGGCCGCCGCGGTCGACCAGTTGCGCAATAGCCTGCCGGCCGAGATGCAGGACAGCGTACTGCCACAACTGCAGAACCAGCTGCGCCAGCAAACCGTCCAGTTACAGGCCGCCGGAGCCGGCCCCGGGCAGATCCGCCGGTTACGCCAGCAGCTGGTTGGGGCCGAGGCCACCGAGCGTCTCGAGGCCCTCGACCAGCAGCGCCTCGGCTGGAGTCAGCGTATCGAGCAGTACCGTCAGGCCAAAGCCGCCCTCCTGGCCAACCAGGGCCTGAGCACCAGCGACCGCAGCGCGGCAATTACCCAGCTGGCCGCAGACAACTTCGATGAACGTGAACGCCTGCGCCTGGATGCCGCCGAGCAACTGGCAGCCTCCAGAAGCAGCGCCAGCGCGCCCTGAAGCAACCGCCGTACTGCGCTGCGTTCAGACCTCGGTGCTTAAGTGTGAAGATGCCTGATTTCGTAGGGTGCGCCGTGCGCACCAGGACGAGCTGCAGACCCTTGGTGAACACACGGCGCACCACCCATAGCTGCCTCTGCAAGCAGTGCCACTCTTCCCCAAGCGCCCCATGCAACACGTAAGGGGGGGGGATGGCCAAAAAAATGCCGCTCACCTGGCTTAGGTGAGCGGCATTGGTGCAGATGCGGAGCTGGTTAACCGGCGATGCGCTTGTCCAGGGACAACTTGCCCGCGCCTTCGAGCATGACCGCCAGGCTGATCGCCAGCAGGGCCAGGGCAAATTCGTAACCGTTGTTGCTCATAAAGAAGCCATTGGCCAGGTGCACGGTGAAGATCGCCACCAACATGGTTACCGCCAATACCGCCGCAGCAGGTCGCGCGAGCAAGCCGACGATCAGCGCCAGGCCGCCGAAGAACTCGGCACTGCCGGCCATCAGGGCCATCAGGTAACCCGGAGCCAGGCCGATGCTTTCCATCCACTGGCCCACGCCTTCCAGGCCGTAGCCACCAAACCAGCCGAACAGCTTCTGCGCGCCGTGAGCGGCGAAGGTCAGGCCGGCAACAATGCGCAAAACGGTCAGGCCGTAGCCTGCTTGGGTGTTTACCAGGGATTTGATCAGGGCGTTCATGTGCGGCGGTCCTTGTGTGGGGGGGAAGTAATGAAGGAGAGATTAACCCAATTAACGAATAATAAAATCCGATTAAATCGCTAAAACACATCAAATTAATGGATTAATCTGTCATCTGGCCTGCCCCATCAGGGCTCCAGCAGATAGCGCTCTCGCTCATAAGCAAGGTAGTACTTGTTTACGCTATTCACATAACTGACCACCCCCATACCCAGCTGCTCCATGGCCACCCGCTCGACCTGAAAGAACCACTGATTGGGATTCAGGCCGCGCCGCCTGGCCTCGGCGCGCAGGCTCTGTACCCGTTGCGGGCCCAGGTTGTAGCCGGCCAGGACAAATGCCATGCGCTCGCGCTCGTTGAGCTGGGGGCTGTTGAAGAAATTGCGGCGAATCGAGGCCAGGTACTTGCTGGCGGCCTGCACATTGTTCTCCAGTACCCCGATATTGCCGACCCCGACACTGCGGGCTGCCGCCGGGGTGATCTGCATCAGCCCGGTGGCACCACCGGCACCCCGCGCCGCCGGGTTGAGCGTCGACTCCTTGAACGCCAGCGCGGCCAGCGTCAGCCAGTCGAAATCATGCTGCGCGGCATAGCGCTGCAACACCGGCCGGACTTTTTCCAGACGCTGACGCTCTAGACGTCCCAGGGGGTACTGCACCCGGTACAGGCGGCGATAGACCCGTTGAAAGGCTGCGTCCTGGTCCGACGGGTCGTGGTAGCCCTTGAGAAAGGCATCGAGGCTGGCCCCCAGCATGCTGGCCTCGCGGCGCAGGTACCAACGCATGTCGCCATCGCTGGCCAGCACCAATTGGCTGTCCAGGCGCAGCTTGGGCATCACCTTGGCCCAACGCTGGGCAATCGGCAGTTCCACCGCGGTCATGCTGAAGATCCCCGCCTGGACCATTTCCAGCACATCCTCGACGGCCAGGCTGGGGTCGACCCACTCCACCGCCACCGGCGAGCGCTGGCTGGCGATCAGGCGCTGGTTGAGCTTGCGTATCGCCTCGCCCGCCACACTGCCGGCGGGTAAGGCCAGACTCCGCCCGGACATCTGTTCCAGGCTCTGATAACGCCGGTCGCCCTGACGCGCCACGATGATCAGCGGCACCTTGCTGCGCAACGCAACGCTGGCCCTGAGGCTGCCACCCGGGGGCTTGTTGAGCAGCTCGCCCGGAGCGACCAGGTCGCCTTCGCCACGCTGCAGCGCCCCTAGCAGCTGATCCTTGGCCCGGGGGATCAGCTTGAGGCGCAGTGCCTTGCCATCCGCGGCATTGCGATTGAGGTACTGCTCGAAGGCGCGCAGGCGCTGGTACTCGACGCCGATGCTCTGGCCCCTGACCGCCCCGGAACTGTTGCGGCTCTGGTTGACCAACACCCTCAGCTCGCCACTGCTGCGAATGCTCGCCAGGTCCCGTACCGCGCTGGCCGGTGCGCTCTGCAGCGGGCCGGCCACGCGCGCCACCGCGGCCCAGGGCAGCAGCAACAGACAGAGCATAAGCACGGCTCGGGACATCGAGGCTCCAGGGCAAGGTCAGCCTGCCGGTAAGGGCAGCAGATCGATAAAACGATCACTAAGAGTGCGGTGGTATTGGCAGGTTCCCGACGCGCGCGGGGCGCGGAGGTTGGCACAGACACCCTGCCGATGCCAGCCCATGCTGGCACAAAGGATTAACTAGTTAGCTTAACTAATTGTAATTTATGACTTTATTTTCTAATAAAAAGCTCTGCTATGCTGCTCGATCAAATCAACAGGTAGCACCATGCAACTCATCGACATCGGCGTCAATCTGACCCACCCCAGCTTTGCCGAGCAACGCGAAGCCCTGCTCGCCCGTGCCTACGCCGCGGGCGTCAGCCAGATGCTGGTCACCGGTACCAGCCTGGCGGAAAGCCAGCAGGCCCTGGAACTCTGCCTGCAGCTCGATAGCGAGGGCCAGCAGCTGTTCAGCACCGCCGGCGTCCACCCCCACGATGCCAGCAGCTGGAACCACGACAGCCACAGCCAGCTCAAGGCCTTGCTGAGCGAGCCACGGGTACGCGCGGTGGGCGAATGCGGTCTGGATTTCAATCGCGACTTCTCGCCCCGGCCGCAGCAGGAACATGCCCTCGAGCAGCAACTGGCCCTGGCCGCCGAGCTGCAGCTTCCGGTATTTCTCCACGAACGCGATGCCGATGAACGCCTGCTGGCGATTCTGCGCGATTACCGCGACCACCTGCCGGCCGCCGTGGTGCACTGCTTTACCGGGGAGAAACGGGCGCTGTTCAACTACCTCGACCTGGACCTGCATATCGGCATCACCGGCTGGATCTGCGACGAACGACGCGGCACCCACCTGCATGCGCTGGTCGGGGAGATCCCCGCGGGCCGCCTGATGCTGGAAAGCGACTCGCCCTTCCTGCTGCCGCGCAGCCTGCGGCCCAAGCCGAAGAGCGGACGCAACGAGCCGGCCCTGCTCCTTGAGGTATTGCGCGAGGTGGCCCTGCATCGCGGCGAGAGCCAGGCCGAGCTGGCGGCGCACACCAGTGCCAGTGCCCGGGCCTTTTTCGACCTGCCGCTGCTGGCGAGCCCTAAAGTCCTGGCCTGAAGCGTCGCTATAGCGAGTGACGGTCCCCTTGATGGAGATCAACGGGGGCGCAACGGCCCGCACCGATAATGCGGCACTTTGCCATCCCCCACTCTCGCCACCGACAGAAGAAAACACCATGGGCAACTGGGTTAGCGATCTCTCCCTCAAATACAAATTCTGGGCCGTCAACGCGGTGGCCTTTCTCACCACCCTGCTGCTGGTGCTCTATGCCGTACACCTGGAACAGCAGGTGCACGCCGAACAGGCCAGGCAGGCGGCTCAGCAGCAGGCCCGACTTCTCAGCCAATGGCCCGTGGCGCAGGCGCTGCCCAAGGCCGCCAACCTGCTGGGCTTTACCCAGGACACGCCACCCCGGCTGGCCAATAACCAGGGCGCACTGCTGAGCCGGGCCCGCGGCTGGGTCGAGCTCGAGGCAGACGCCAGCACCGACCTGATCGGTGCCGAGGTGATCGAGCGCGCGGACGGCCAGCGTCTCGCCGTCCTGGCCCATGCCCCGAGCCTGGTGCAGCTGCTGTTCGAGCGTGCCCCCGGCTACGCCCTGGTGGTCGCCCTGCTGATGCTGATTCTGCTGGGCGCATCGCAGTTGCTGATCCGCTTTCTGCTGAGCCACCTCAACACCCTCAAGGACGTGATGTTGCAGGTGGAACGCAGTGGCGACCTGAGCGCCCGCGTGCCCCTCGAAAGCCGCGACGAAGTCGGCCAGATGGCCAGTGCCTTCAATGCCATGCAGGCCGGCTATCAGCGGATTGTCGGCATCGTCGCGCAGTCTGCCGCGAGTCTGGATGAAGGCTCCGAGCGCCTCGCCGTGAGCATGCGCGAAGTGCGCCAGGGCATGCTCGCGCAGCAGAGCGAAACCGAGCAGGCGGCCACCGCGATCAATGAAATGTCGGCCACCGTGCACCATATCGCGCAACACACCGCCGACACCCGCGACCAGTCGAAAACCGCCGAGCAGCTGGCCCGCAGCGGTCAGCAGGTGGTCAACAAGGTCGCCCTGTCGATCGCCGGTCTGTCCAGCGGCGTGCAGCAGACCGCGCAGATGATCGAGCAGCTGGCCGCCGACAGTCAGAAGATCAGCGGCGTGGTCAGCGAGATCCACGGCATCGCCGAGCAGACCAACCTGCTCGCCCTGAACGCCGCCATCGAAGCCGCCCGGGCTGGGGAAATGGGCCGCGGCTTCGCCGTGGTGGCCGACGAGGTGCGCAACCTGGCCAAGCGTGTGCAGGACTCCACCGACGAAATCACCCAGATGATCAACACCCTGCAGAGCGGCACCCGCGATGCCGTGGAGTTTATGCAGGACAGCTCGATCAAGGCCGACGAGTGCGTCAAGCAGGCCGATGAAGCCGGTCAGGCCCTGACCGCCATCACCGGTTCGGTGGCGCACATGCGCGAGAGCAATACCCAGATTGCCGTGGCCGCCGAACAGCAGAGCCAGGTCGCCGAGGAAATGAACCGCGCGGTGATCCGCATCCGCGACGTCACCGAGCTGACCGTGGGCCAGACCAGCCAGTCCGCCGCCACCAGCAGCGAACTGGCAGGCCTGGCGGGGGAGCTTAACAAGGCGATCCGTCAGCTCAGGCTCTAAACCCGTGCGCGCCCGCCTATTAAGAAGGCGTGGTGCGCACGGCGCACCCTACATAAGTCCTTCGCCAGGGCGGCTTAACCGACCTTAACCAAAGACCGCCACGGTCTGCCGGCTGATCGCCAGCAACTCCCCCTCGGCGGTCCACAGCGCCGCCGACACATGGCCGTAGCCGTCGCGGGCATGTTCGATCTGCGCCCGGTACAGGCACCAGTCGAGGGTGGTCAGGTCGGCCACCGGCTGCACAAACTCGATGGTCCAGGTCAGCGAACTGCCCGGTGCCGGCGCACTCAGGTGCGGCAATACGGCCGGCGGCCAAGCATCCACCAGCGCCAGCAGATGGGCCTCGCTGACCGCCTGCGCCTCGGTCTCGTCGCGCAGACGCACCCAGCCCCCCATTTCCCGCGAACGGTTATTGGTAAACGGCATGCCGCCAAAGGCCCAGCGCATCGCCAGAAAACGGGTGAACTCCGGGGTGACATTGGCGATATAGGGCAGCTCCTGGCAGTCCTCCACAGCACGGGCCTGAGGGGCCGGTTCGGCCGCCACCTGGATGCGCGAATCGCGACCGCTGCCGAAACTGCCCTGGATCAGGGTCACCACCTGGCCATTCTGCACCGCACGGCCCAGCACCTGGCTGACCGCCTTGCCTTCACGCAGCACCTCGACCTCGAAGCTCACCGGCACATCCGGCTCGGCCGGGCCGACAAAGGTAATCGCCAGCGAACGCGGCGGCCGCGTGGCCTCAACCCGAGCGCGCATGGCTTCATAGACCAGGGCCGCCATCAGCCCACCAAAACTGGCCCGGCCCTGGCCCCAGGTCGCAGGGATCACCACGGCTTGCGGGCACTGACGCACCGCCTGGAGTAACTCGGAAAAAACCATAACCACCTCGGCATCGAATACCCGGGTGATCTTAGGGCAAAGGCGGCTATGGATGACACGACATTTCGGTCAAACCAGACGAAGGTTTAACGACTTTTCAGCCAGATCAGTCGTGGTTACGCGCAAACTCGCTTGCCAATGCCTGCAGGGCCAGATCGGCTTGCTGCTCGCCACGTTGCAGCGCCGCGCGCCAGGCGGGCACGCACGGCTGCAAATCCGCCTCGGTTTCGGCGCGCAGCAGCCACTGCCAATGGTCGTGCCAATCGCCTAGCGCCGACTGCGCCTGCTTGAGCTGCTGGCGAGCGCGCCCGGGCAACTCGGCCAGCTGCGGATAGGCCTCGGCCGCATAGCGCAGGCGCTTGACCAGCAAGCGCAGGCGATGACGGTCATGGGCAGGATCAAGCAGGGCCTGCGCCAGACGTTGGCGATCCTTGCGCAAGCGCTTGCGGATCAGCTTGTGCAGGCCGCGCAGTTGCCCGCTGCTGGCAGCCTCGCGCCACTCCTGTGGCCAGTCATCCAGGGCGCGCAGCAGCTGTGCCAGCGGCGCACTGGCCAGCAGCTCGGCATAGCCCTGCTCCAGTGCTGGCTGACGCGACTGCGCGGCGCGATCGAGCCCTTGCAGCCGCAGATAAGCCTGCAGCACTTCGAGGTCGCGTAGCGGGCCGCTCAGGCGGCCCAGCTGCGCCGCGCACTGCTGCAGATCCGTACAGGCTTCAAGCGCACAAAGCGGGCGCAGCAGACTGCGCAGCTGGCGCAAGGCGATGCGCAGATCATGCAGCGCCTCGTCATCGGTTACCGCCACCAGCCGTTCACGGCAGGCAAACAACCTGACCTGTATGCGCAATACGTGCTGCTGTACCTCGTCGACCATGCCTGGCATTGCATCACTCCGGTGAAATCGCCCCCAGTCTATGCCCTCGTCGGCCGCCCACAAGTGGCCAATGGTCGCTAGGGTTGCGCGCGCGTCAAGCGCCAGGGCAAGGCGCGGCGCAGGGTTTTCAGGTGGCCACGCAGCTGCGTCAGCGAATGCGCCTGCCCGGCATAGCGCTGCGCCTCGAAGGCCGCGGCGAACGCGCGTATGGCCTGGGCCTGAGCGGGCAAGGCCTGAGCGGCGCGCTCGGCATACGCGCGCGGCCCCTCCCCCGGCTGGCGGCTTAGTCCGTGGCGCGCCAGCAGGCGCTCGAAACGGCGGAACAAGCGCCGTTGCACATCGCGCTCACGCTGCCAGGGCTTGAACAGCCAGAGCGACAGCAGGCCGAGCAGCAGCGCACCGCCACCGACCAGGCTCAGCGCCAGGTGCTGCCCATCGATACGGCCCAGCCAGCGCTGCAGAAAGGCCAGTTGCTGGGCGCTCTGGTAGCCCAGCACCCAGCGCTGCCAGCCGTAATTGAGGTTGTCCCAGCCCATGCGCAACTGGTTCAGCCAGCTCAACTGGCGATAGCGCAGCGGCGACAGCGGCGAGCCCTCGAGAAAACTCTGCTCGCCGGCCAGGGCCTCTTCCAGGCCCATCTCGATACGCTCGGGGGCCACCTGGAAGGTTGGATCGACACTGATCCAGCCGCGCCCCGCCTGCCAGTATTCGACCCAGGCATGGGCGTCGAACTGGCGCACCTGCACATAGTTGCCCGCCGGGTTGAACTCGCCGCCCTGATAACCGGCCACCACCCGCGCCGGAATCCCCGCGGCGCGCAAGACGAAGGTCATGGCCCCGGCGTAATGGGCGCAGAAGCCGCTACGGGTGTCGAACAGGAAGTCGTCGATATTGTTCTGCCCCAGCGGCGGTGGCCGCAGGGTGTAGTGAAACGGCTCGCGGTTGAAGTGCTCGAGCAGGGCCTGAACCAGCTGCTCGGGTTGGGCATGCTGGCGCTTGAGTTCGGCCGCCCAGGCGCGGCTACGCGGCTCGCCCTGCGCCGGCAGCTGCAGGGTGCGCCGCAGGCCGCCGGCGACCTGTTCGGGCTCACGCAACGCCTCAGGCCAGGAGTTCACCTGATAGATCAGCGAACGCTCCACCGGCAAACGCCGCTGCAGGCGAAAATCGCTCATCTGCCGGGTCTGTTCCAGGCTGGTTTCGGCCACGTCCAAGGCAAACAGCCAACGCTGCGCGCTGGGTTGCATGACGACGCTGTAGCGCAGGGCCTCGCCGCGCGGGCTCCAGGCTGGCGCGGCAGCCTGCTGAGTGAAATTCGACTGTGACCAGCGCCGACCGTCGAAATGCTCCAGGGTCAGGGCGCGCCAATAGAGCTCGCTGCGCGCAGGCGTCGGGCCGCTGAAACTGGCGCGAAAGGCCAGCTCCGGCGAACGGCTCAACTCGGCGATATCGGCCGGGGTCATGCTGTCGGCCAGGCCGCTGACGCTCTTGTCGCTGGGCATCGGCAATGTCCACAGCGGGCCCAGACGCGGAAAGAACACAAACAGCAGCAGCATCAGCGGCAGCGCCTGCAGCAGCAAACTGCCGGCCAAGCGCAGGGTCGGCCAGGGCTGGGTGGCCAGGCTGCTCTGCTGCAGGCCGATCATCGCGGCCAGCAAGGCGGTGACCGGCAGCAGGCTGAACAGCGCCATCGGCATGCTGTCGTCGAACAGGTAGGCGGTGACCACGGTAAAGAAGCCGAGGAAGATCAGCACCAGAGCATCGCGCCGCGTGCGCATCTCCACCAGTTTGAGCACAAAGGCGGCGACCAGCAGCACCACCCCAGCATCCAGGCCAATCAGGCTGCCGCGCGACAGCAGCACCCCCAGCACCGCCGCCAGCATCAGGCCGGCCTTGGCCCAGGCATTGGGATAGCCGGCGCGCATGCGGAATATCTGGATGCGCCAGCCGGCGCAGCCCAGCCACAGGGCGACGATCCATATCGGCAGGTGACCCAGATGGGGAAGGATGACCAGGACCTGGGCCACCAGCAGCCAGGTCAGGCTGATGCGCGGAATGCCGCCAACCCGACTCATACCGACTGACCGAACAGCGCCAGGGCGCGCAGGCAGTCTTCGCGGTGCTGCTCGCCGCTATCAACGCCCAGCATGCAACCCGGCAAGCTCAGGGCAAAGGGCTGCTGACGCGCGGACAACTGCAGCACCCAGTGACAGAGCAGCGACAGCCGCGCTTCGACATCGCCACTCAGGGCGGCGAAATCCAGCAACGGGTCGCGGCCGCTGAGCGAGGCGAAGTCCTTGACCAGCAAACCCTGACCACGGGAATAGGCCTTCCAGTGCAGGCGGCGTTTGGAGTCGCCGGGCTGGTAAGTCTTCAGGCCCTGGTAGTCGTCCACCCCCTGGCCATGGGCGCGATTGCCCTCCTCCTGATCCTCGCTGGCTCCGGCCGCCAGCGGCAGATCGCCCTCGATGGGACGCGGGTAGACCAAGAGCGCCAGGTCCAGATCGACCCAGCTCCAGGCCAGCAGAATCCCCAACGGAAAACGGCTCTCCACCCGCAGCCGGCCCGGGCGCAGCCAGCCGCGACGCAGCGCCGGCAGGCTCAGCTGGCATTCGCTGAGGCCCAGGGCGGCGACATCCTGGGTCTGCAGCTCGGCCGGCAGCCAGCCCAGGCTGACCGCCTGGTGGGCCCGCGCGCTGCTCTCCAGGCGCACGCGGAAGCTGGCATGCTCGCCGACAAATACCGCCGGCGCGCTGCCGGCCTTGAGGATCAGCCCAGCGAGATTGCGGTAGGTGTGCAGAATAGCGACGACGAATACCGAGGCGAGCAGAAAGGTCAGGCCATAGGCCAGGCTGTTCTGGTAATTGATCGCGGCCAACAACATCAACACCAGCGCCAGGATAAAAGCGCCGCCGACCAGGCTGGGGATGATAAAGATGCGCCGCTGGTTCAGGCGCACGCTGGCGGCCGCCGGGATGCGCCGGGCCAGCCAGCGTTGCCAGTAGGGTTGCAGCCGACCGCTCAAAGCGCCGGCACCTCACGCAGCAGCCACTGCACCAGGCTGCCACCGCCATGGCCGGCGGGATCGGCACGCTCGCGCAAGCGGTGACCAACCACCGAGGGCAGCACCGCCTGGACATCCTCGGGGATCACATAGTCGCGTCCGGCGAGGAAGGCCCAGGCCCGCGCCGCCGCCAGCAGGGCCAGGCTGGCCCGCGGCGACAGGCCCCAGGCGAACTGCGGCTGGCTGCGGGTGGCCTCGACCAGACGCAGCACATAGTCGACCAGGGCATCGCTGGCACGCACCTTGGGCACTTCGGCCTGGATCAGGGCCAGTTCGCGGTGATCGAGAATCGGCTCCAGACGCGGCAACAGCGAGCGCCGCGAATCGCCCAGCAGCAGCGCCTTCTCCGCCGCCTTGCCCGGGTAGCCCAGGGATAGGCGCATGAGAAAGCGGTCCAGCTGCGACTCGGGCAAGGCGAAGGTGCCACCCTGGCTCACCGGGTTCTGCGTGGCGATCACGAAAAACGGTTCGGGCAACGGCCGGGTCGCACCCTCGATTGTCACCTGGCCCTCCTCCATGGCCTCCAGCAAGGCGCTCTGGCTTTTCGGTGTGGCCCGGTTGATCTCGTCGGCCAGCACCAGTTCGGCGAAGATCGGCCCAGGATGAAAGACGAACTGCCCGGTGTCCTTGTCGAACACCGAGGTGCCGAGAATGTCCCCGGGCAGCAGGTCGGAGGTGAACTGGATACGCTGAAAACTCAAGCCCAGCACCCGTGCCAGGGCCTGACTGAGGGTCGTCTTGCCCATGCCGGGCAGGTCCTCGATCAGCAGATGCCCCTCGGCCAACAGACAGGTCAGGGCCAGCCGCACCTGCGCCTCCTTGCCCAGCAACACTTGATTGACCGCCTGCAGCACTGCTTCCAATTGGGTGCGCATCTATCACTCCTTCCAGTCCGAGTGCGGATGCTACTGCGCCGCGCGGCCACGGCATAGCCGCTGGAAACCTTTGCTGACGAACTTGTGAACCCTGTATTGACCCGGGCCGCCGTCCCTACCGCCCTGCTAGCGCAGGCTAAGCCCTAGGCAACTCTGTAGCTCGCCCGCGCCGAAACCGTACGGTGGTTTTACAAGCGAAAGCGCCCTGCCATGCCCTGCAGCTCGCGCCCCAGCTCCGCCAATTGAATGCTGGAGCTGGCGGACTCGTCCATGGCCAGCGCGGACTGGTCGGCGATATCGCGAATCGAGGTGACGCTGCGGCTGATTTCCTCCGCCACCGCGCTCTGCTGTTCGGCCGCGGCGGCAATCTGCTGGTTCATCTCGAAGATCTGGCTGACCGCTGCGGCGATTTGCGCCAGCGCGCCTTCGGTTTGGTTGGCATCCTCCACGGCCTGCGCCACCAGCACGCCGCTCTGGCGCATGTCGTCCACGGAACGCCGGGTGCCCTCACGCAGGGTGGCGATCAGGCCTTCGATCTCCGTCGTGGACTGCTGGGTGCGCCGGGCCAGCGCGCGCACCTCATCGGCCACCACGGCAAAGCCGCGGCCCTGCTCGCCCGCCCGCGCCGCCTCGATGGCCGCATTGAGCGCAAGCAGGTTGGTCTGTTCGGCCACGCTCTTGATCACATCCAGCACCGAGTCGATGCGCTGGGTGTCCTGGCTAAGGCGTTCGATGCTCTCGGTAGTGATCTGCATGGCGTTGGCCAGCTGATTGATCCGCGCCAGGGTCTGCTGCACCACGGCCACGCCGCTGTTGACCCGGCGATCCGCCTGCTCGGTGGAGGACGCCGCGGCCTCGGCGTTACGCGCCACTTCATGCACGGTGGCGGTCATTTCACTCATGGCGGTGGCGACCTGATCGGTTTCCGCCTTCTGCCCGTTGACGCCCAGGCGCGTCTGCTCGGTGCTGGCCGACAGCGACTGGGCAGACGCGGAAATCTGCATCACCCCGTCCTGCAAGCGCCCGACCATCTCGCGCAGGTTATTGGACATGCCCTGCATGGCGGCCTGCAACTGGCCGATCTCGTCGCCACGCTGCACCTCGATACGCGCGCCGAGGTCGCCATCGGCAATCCGCCGCGCCTGCTCAATCACCTGTTTCAGTGGCCGCACGATCAGCAGGGTGATGGTCAGCGTCGCCAACAGGCCGATCAGCAGGGCCAGCGCCGTGGCCAGCACGATCAGCCAGGTGCTGGCCTGCAACTGCCCGTGCAGGCTGGCCTTCTGCCGCCCATAGGCCTGGTCGACCAGCGCCAGGATGCGCTCGGCCTGCTGCACCAGGTTCTGGTATTCGCGTTTTTGCTGCTGCAGCAGCCCGGTGTATTCGCTGAGCCGCTCATTGAAGGAATTGACGTTGCCGATCACCTCGGCCAGCACCGCTGCATAACCGGGGGAGTCCATGGTGTCGCGCAGCTCGCCGGCCAGGGCCTGGGCGTCGGCGGCTTCCTGAATAGTGGTCGGGGTCGCCTCGCCACTGCTGCGGCTCTGTTCCAGCAGCACGCGGGCCTGGTCCAGAGCGCGCAGCAACAGCTGGTGCACCTGGCTGATCTGTCCGGCCTGCTGCACCAGCTCGGCCCCTTCCTGACCCTGGCTGCTCTTGAGCAGGTCGACGCCGTCTTCGGCCAGGCCCTCCTTGAGCAGATCTAGGCTGTTGGACGCACTGAGCACCAGCCAGGTGGCGGTTTCCAGCGACAGGTGCATATTGTCGCTCTGCTCGACATAGCGATCGAAGGCCGCGCGATACGCCGTGATGGCGGCGCTCACCTGATCCAGCCCCGCCCGCTCGGCCGCCGGCAACTGGGCCTGCAGCGCGGCGCTGGCCTCGAGAATCTGTTGTACCTGTTCGTGCAGGCGGGTGGCGTGCTGTTTATCGCCGCTCAGGGCGAAGTCCTGCTCGCTGCGGCGGATCTGCATCACCTGGCTATTGATCGCGCTCATGCGCTCGAGCAGCGCCGAACGCGCACTGACATCGCGCAACGCAAGAAACCCGGTGGCCGCAACCAGCGCGGTCAGGGTCAGAACAATGCCGAAACCCAACGCCAGCTTGCTCGCAGTACTTAAACTGGCGACCCGCCGCTGCACAACAGTCCACATAGCTCCCCCTGCCCGAACGAGCACAAGGCAGCCCTGCGCTGCCTGCATTCCAGAGGGCAACATAGGAGTACAGCCGTGCTGGCGACAAGCCAGCAGACAGGTGCCTGGTGCTAACAGCTAAGCGGAGGTCGCTTTTGCGCAGATTGCGAGGGTAAGCAGGTATGGCCGCCGACGGCCACGCCCATAAGGCTCAACCGGGACGCGACATCTCGAAGGTATCGCGGGTGCGGCTATAGGCCGTGCCGCCTAGCCGCCCGACCAGATCGAGCTTGCCGGCATCGATACGCCCCTGCTCGGTGAGCACCCGCTCATCGATATGCGCCAGCAGCACCTCGGCAAACAGCAGGTGGCAGTTGGGCGCGGCCGCTGGGTAAGGCATGGCCTCGGCCAGCCGGCACTCGAAGGTCACCGCCGCCGCTGCCACCCGCGGCGGCTTGACCCGTACCGACGGCAGGCTGGCGATGCCGCAGTGCTCGAACTCGCTGATGCCATGAGGCAATACCGCGGCGCTGGCATTCATCGCCTCGGCCTGCTCGAAAGACACCAGTTGGATCACCAGCTCACCCGTGGCCTGGGCGTTGCGCAGGGTGTCCTTGAGGCTGCCATCGGCGCGATGGTTGACGTTGACCAGCAGGGTCGCCGGGTCGTCGCTGATCACCTGAAAGAAGCTGAACGGGGCCAGGTTGCTGATCCCATCGAGCGACAGGCTGGAGACCCAGGCGATCGGCCGCGGGGTAATGGTCGAGGCCAGCCAGCGGTAGCGCTCAAGCGGTGCCAGGGTGCTGAAATCCAGTTGCATCAGCGACCCGCTCGCGACTCACGGATATAGAAACGCGCCCGCTCGGACTTGGCCGTACAGCCCTTGTAGCCTTCGAACTGCTGCTGGGTCTTGGCCGCCGTCAGCAGCGACAGGGCCTTGGAATAACTCACGGTGCCGGCAAAGCCTTCGGCCTTGGCGATATCCAGCTCGTGCCAGGCGGCGTCCAGCTGCGTGGCGCAACTGTTGCGGTAGGCAGTCTTGCCCGCACAACCGCTGAGCACCAGGACCAACAGGGGTAACACTGTCCACACCTTCATTACCTGACTCCTAGAATGAAAAAACTCGGCTTAGCCGTCTGCTATGACGCCGATTTTGGGCAAAAGTGCCCGGTTCTAGCGGGTGCCACGCTGTTGCAGGAACTCCACCACTGCGGCCTGCTCGCCGACGAACTCGATGCGTCCGGCCTTGTTCTCGCGCTGATACACATACATGGGATCGTAGTACTCCACCAGCAGCGCTTCGATCCAGCCGCGATGGGTATCCAACCCGGTACCGGCAGCCTGCTCCAGCAGGGCCTGGTCCATGATCGCCGCCAGCCGCTGGTAGCGTTCGCCGCCCAGGCGCTTGAGAATATTGCTCAGGCTCTGTTGCAAACGCTCGGCGTAGGCCTTGAAGCCCTCTTCCTCGCCCAGCAGGGCGATAAATTCGGCGCTCAGATCAACCACATAATCTTTGAGAATGCGTTCCGTACGCCCTTCCAGGCTGTCTTCCAGCCAGACTAGGGGAAAGGCCTGCATGCCCTGATACAGGTCCAGCGGCAGCGAGCACCTGCCAATGATCCGCCCCTCGTCTTCCAGCACGAACTGCTCGAGACCGCTGGCGCGCTTTTTCAGGATATCCACGGCCAGGGCGTTCTCGAAGTCGATCTGTGCCGGCTGGCCGGTGGCGCGTTTGCCGAAGCTGGAACCGCGGTGGTTGGCATGGCCTTCCAGATCCAGGCTATTGGCCAACTGGGCGATCACCTCGGTCTTGCCGGTGCCGGTCATGCCGCCGACCAGGACGAAATCGCACTGCGCCACCGCCTGCTCGGTGGTGTCCAGGAGAAAGCTGCGCATCGCCTTGTAGCCGCCGATCACCCGCGGATACTCGATGCCCGCCTCCTCCTTGAGCCATTGCTGGACGATCTGCGAGCGCAGGCCGCCGCGAAAGCAATACAGATAACCCTCGGGATTGGCCCTGGCAAACGCGGCCCAGGCCTCAATGCGTGCGGCCTTGAGCGGGCCGGACACCAGTTGATGGCCTAGCTCGATGGCCGCCTGCTGGCCTTGCTGTTTGTAGCAGGTGCCGACCCGCTGCCGTTCGGCGTCATCCATCAGCGGCAGGTTGATCACCCCGGGGAACGCGCCCTTGGCAAACTCCACCGGCGCGCGGGCATCCATCATCGGCGTGGCATTGAGAAACAGGCTGCGGTAGTCGCTGCTGTTGTCGCGCATCAGAGCACCTCGACCGCGTATTGCTGTCGTTCGAGCAACTGACCGATAGGTGCGAGGGACAAGCCCAGCTCCGCGGCCACGGCGAGGAACTCGGCCTCGCCTTCCGGGGTGACCGCCACCAGCAGGCCACCGCTGGTCTGCGGATCGCACAGCAGCTGCTTGTGCTGCTCGCCGAGCGCCGCGATCTTCTCGCCGTAGCTGTCGAAATTGCGCTGGGTGCCACCGGGCACGCAGCCCTGCTCCAGGTAATAGTCGACGCCAGGCAGGCGCGGCACCCGAGTGAACTCGATGCGCGCGCTCAGGCCGCTGCCATCGGCCATCTCCACCAGGTGGCCGAGCAGGCCGAAGCCGGTGACGTCGGTCATGGCCATGACCCCCGCCAGCTTGCCGAAGCGCGAGCCGGGCTTGTTCAGGGTGCACATCCAGTCCCGCGCCAGGCCGACATCCTCGGGGCGCAACTTGCTCTGCTTCTCGGCGGTGGTGAGGATGCCGATACCCAGGGGCTTGGTCAGGTACAGCCGGCAACCGGCGGTCGCGGTGTCGTTGCGCTTCATATGGCGCTTGTTCACCAGCCCGGTGACGGCCAGGCCGAAGATCGGCTCCGGGGCATCGATGGAATGGCCGCCGGCCAGGGCAATGCCGGCCTCGTCACAGATCGAGCGGCCACCGCGGATCACTTCGCGAGCCACTTTCGGGGCCAGTAGGTTGACCGGCCAGCCGAGGATGGCGATGGCCATCAGCGGGTCGCCGCCCATGGCGTAGATATCGCTGATCGCGTTGGTGGCGGCGATACGGCCGAAATCGTAGGGATCGTCGACGATCGGCATAAAGAAATCGGTGGTCGATACCACCCCGCGCTCCTCGTCTATGCCATACACCGCGGCATCGTCGCGCGAGGCATTGCCCACCCAGAGTTTGGGGTCGAGGTTCTGCGCGCCACTGCCGGCCAGGATCACCTCCAGCACCTTGGGGGAAATCTTGCAGCCACAGCCAGCACCGTGGCTGTACTGGGTCAAACGTATGGGCTTGCTCATTGCACGCTCGTATCCGGGGTGACAGGCCGGCGATTCTAGCAAATCGTGCCTTGGCGGCGGGCACTGCTGCGCGTATGTTCGAACGATTGAGGTATGGGGGAGGTTTTTATGAGCAAGCGCATTGCGCTGGTATTGGGGTCCGGGGGCGCGCGCGGTTATGCGCATATCGGTGTGATCGAAGAACTGGAGGCCCGCGGCTACGAGATCGCCTGTATCGCCGGCTGTTCCATGGGCGCGGTGGTGGGCGGCATCTATGCCGCCGGCAAGCTCAACGACTACCGCGACTGGACCCAGAGCCTGGACTATCTGGATGTACTGCGCCTGCTCGATGTGAGCTTTCGCCTGGGGGCGATTCGCGGCGAGAAGGTGTTCGGCAAGATCCGCGAGATGATCGGCGAAATCAATATCGAAGACCTGTCGATCCCCTTTACTGCGGTGGCCACCGACCTGACCAACCAGCAGGAAGTCTGGTTCCAGGAAGGCTGCCTGCACCAGGCCATGCGCGCCTCCGCGGCGATTCCCAGCCTGTTTACCCCGGTCATTCAGGGCAATCGCATGCTGGTCGACGGCAGCCTGCTCAACCCGCTGCCGATCATCCCGGTGGTGTCCAGCCACTGCGACCTGATCATCGCGGTCAACCTCAACTCGACCAACCAGTTGCATTATGAGTTGCCGGTGATCGAACGCCCGCCTGCCTTGAAAAGCCGTATCGATGCCTTGATGAGTTCGCTGGGCTCGCGCCTGCCCAATTTCAAATGGAAATCCGCCAGCGACGACGAACTGCTGCTACTGGAGGATCAGTCGCAGCTCCAGGCTGCCGAGGCCATAAACCCCTGGCAGCAGCATGCGCGCAACAGCGGTGACAAGGCCGCGCCAAAATCCGCCAGCGGCTCACGGGTAGCCGACCTCAGCGGCCCGGCCTCCCTGCTGGAGCTGATCAACCAGAGCTTCGAGGTGATGCAGACCTCGCTGGCGCAGTACAAGATCGCCGGCTATCCGCCGGATATCCTGATCAACGTACCCAAACGCGCCTGCCGCTTCTTCGAGTTCTACAAGGCCCCCGAACTGATCATGCTCGGCCGGCAGATCGCCAGCGACACCCTGGACAGGTACGAACGCGGCGATCAGTGAGGCTCGCGCGGTAGCTCGACTGCCGCCGGAGCCTTGTCCGCCACCCAGTCACTGAGCAGGCTATAGGCCACGGCGAGCAGGGTCGGGCCGAGAAACAGGCCCATAAAGCCGAAGGCCAGAATGCCGCCGAACACCCCGAGCAGCACCACGATCAACGGCAGATTGCCACCGCGGCTGATCAGGTAGGGCTTGAGGATATTGTCCACCCCGCTGATGACGAAGAAGCCCCAGATCAACAGAAAGATCGCCATGCCCAGCTCGCCCTGCCAGAACAGCCAGATCACCGCAGGCCCCCAGATCAGTGGCGGCACCATGATCAGACTGAAACCGAAAGTGAGAATGCCGAGGATCAGCGCCCCCGGCACGCCGGCAATCATAAAACCTATCCAGGCCAGCAGCGCCTGCGCCGCCGCCGTCCCGATGACGCCGTTGACCACCCGTTGCACGGTGCCGGCCACCAGTTCCAGGTAGTGCTCGGCGCGGTCATTGATCAGGCGCTCCAGCAGACTGTGGGCAAAGGCCGCCAGGCGTGGACCGTCACGGTAGAAAAAGAACACCAGCACCAGGCTCAGGGCCAGTTCCAGCATGCCGCCGCCGATCTGCGCGCTGCGCGCCAGCAACCAGTTGCCAACCTGGCCGAGATAGGGCCGTACGGTGGCAAAAAAGGCCGCCCCTTGCTGATCGACGGTCTGCCAGAAACTGGCCAGGTTTTCCCCCACCAGCGGCACGCCGACCAGCCAGGCCGGGGCCGGCGGCAGGCCCTCGACCTGAAAGTCCTTGAGCAAGGCGGTGATGTCCTTGATGTGATCGGCCAGGTTGAAGCCCAGCATCACCAGCGGCACGGCAACCGCCACGGTCCAGGTCAGGGTCAGCAAGCCTGCGGCCAGGGCCTGCCGACCACCGAGCAGACGGGTCAGGACGCGCATCACCGGCCAGCTGGCGAAGGACAGCACCGCAGCCCAGAACAGCGCCGACCAGAAGGGGGCCAGCACCCACAGGCTGGCACCCAGCAGGCCCAGCAGCAGAATCTGCACCAGCAAACGATCGTTATTGGCCACGTTTACGACTCCATACCCCAGAAAAAACGAGAAAAGGCTCTGCGCCTGAGCGCAGAGCCTTTGCAGATATAACCCATCTACCGGCTAACGCAGCACGCTGATCCGCAAACCACTCACGTCGGCATCGCCCAGTTCCAGGCGGGCGGCCCGCACCCGCTTGTCGATCAGCGCGGTACGCCAGGCCTCGGCGACGCTGCCGGCCAGGCTGACCCGCAAGGTGCTGTCGAGGTTGAGGCTGCGGCTCAGCAGCTCCACCCAGGCCTCGCTCGGTTCGGTCTGTTTCGGCAGGCTCAGCTCACCGCTCTCGCGCAGTTGCCGCAGCAGGGTGGCCGGGCTCGGCAGCACCTCACTGAGCGGTGCACTGGCGCTCAGCAACTCGGCATGCAGGTAGGCACGGCGATTGCCGCGGGTGATGCTGTATAGCGCCAGCAGGCTGTCCTGTCGCGGTTCGGCCAGGCGCATCAGCACATAGGCCTGCTGATCATCCGAACCGGTCAGGATGCGATTGTCGAATACCGCATTGGCCCACAGGCTGCTGGAGCCGCACTCGCGGCCCTCGCACCAGTAGAGCAATTCGGCCTGTTGCGCCTGCAAGGCCTCGCGGGCCGCGCGAAACACCTCATCGGCCGAATGACTGCGCGGCAGCTCATAGGTCAGCGCGGTAAGTGCGCCCCGGGCCGTCACCTCGCGCTCGTAACGCAACTTGCCACTGATCCTCCTAATCGCCCCTTGCGGATAGATCCGTTCCTGCTCCGCGGACTCCTTGAAATCGACAATCTGGCTGCCGGGGAAGCGCAGCAGCACCTCCAGGTCTCGACTGCCGGCGACATCGGCGGCCCACAGCGGAGCACTCAGGATCAGCAACGCCAGGGCACTGAAACAACGCATGGGCCGCCTCATTGCATCAACATCGACTGGGCGGCCTTGACCACCTTGTCGCCATCGTCTTCTCGCCGCGGCACCAGCAGGCCGCGCTGTACCGCCGGCCGCTCGGCGAGTGCCGCCATCCAGCGCTGCAGGTGTTCCAGGCCCTCGACCGAGACGCCGGACCAGTCATGACCACGCACCCAGGGATAGGTGGCGATATCGGCGATGCTGTAGTCACCGGCCAGATACTCGGCTTCGCCCAAGCGGCTGTCGAGCACTTCGTAGAGGCGGCGGGTTTCATGCTGGTAACGGTCGATAGGGCCCTGCAGCTTTTCCGGGAAATAGCGGAAGAACACATTGGCCTGGCCCTGCATCGGGCCGACGCCGCCCATCTGGAACATCAGCCACTGGATCACCCGCGAACGGCCCTTGGCATCGCTGGGGATCAACTGGCCGGTCTTCTCGGCGAGATAGAGCAGGATGGCACCGGACTCGAACACGGCGAAATCGTCGTTGTCGCGATCGACAATGGCCGGAATACGGCCATTGGGGTTGAGCTTGAGGAAGGCCGGACTTTTCTGCTCCTTCCTGTCGAAACTCAGCGCATGCACGCTATAGGGCAGGTGCAGCTCTTCCAGCGCAATAGACGCCTTATGGCCGTTGGGAGTGGCGGCGGTATACAGGTCGATCATGCGAATCTCCATGGCTATCGACCACACCTTTCCCCAGTTGCCTTGGCTAAGTCAAGGCACGCCCAGGAAAGCTTTGAAACAGTCTGCGACCAGCTCGGCTCCGCTCTCGTCATCCAGATGCAGGTGATGGCCGCCGGGCAGCGTCGCGACCTCGATCGGCAAACCCTCGAGCAGCGCGGCGATACTAGGCTGGGCATGCAGCATGCCCTGCTCGGCCATGATCAGCTTGACCGGACACTGCAGGCCCTGAACGAAGGCCTGGGCGTGGCCGCGGGTCAGGCGCAACGGCGATGGCAGGGTCAGGCGGCTGTCGGTGCGCCAGGTGTAGCCACCGGGCACCGGCATCAGGCCGCGCTGGGCCAGCAGCTCGGCGGCATCAAAGCTCACCGCGCCGACCCCGCGCATACGCGCCTGCACCGCCCGGTCGAACTCGGCGTACACCGGCTTGCTCTTGCCGGCCAGCGCCAGTTGCGCGCGCAGCGCCTCGCCGAGCTTCTGCGGAGCCGTGTCGGCTTCCCCGGTGTAGGGCATCAGGCCGTCGATCAGGGCCAGACGCTCGACCCGTTCGGGCATGGCTCCGGCCAGCAGCACCGAGACGATCGCCCCCATGGAATGGCCGAGCAGGGAAAAGCGCTGCCAGCCGAACTGCTCGGCCACTTGCAGCACGTCATGGGCGTAATCCCAGATGGCGTAACTGCCCCCTGGCGGACGGTGATCGGAATGGCCATGGCCGGCAAAATCCAGGGCGACGATGCGCAGCCCCGGCAGTTTCGGGGCCAGGCGGGCGAAGCTGGCGGCGTTATCCAGCCAGCCATGCAGGGCGATCACCGGCACCCCATCCGCGGGGCCGTAAAGATGGGCCGCCAGTTCGGTATGCGGCAGGCTGAGCCGCACCTCTTCAAAGTTCAGGCTCATGCGCTGTGCTCACTTGTGTGCTGTCCAGCCCAGCGCCGGAACAGCTGCTTGAGCAGTTCGGCGGTGTCCTGAGGGCGTTCCAGGGGAAACATATGGCCGCCCGGCAGGGTTAGGTATTCGCCTTGCGGCACCCGTCGCACCAGATGCGCATGGTGCGGCAACACCACCCGACTATGGCGGCCGCGGACCATGGCCAGCGGCACCGCCAACTGCTGCGGACGGCCTGGACTGGTGTGCGGCACGCTGCGGTAGATGCTGATCTCGGTGGCCGGATCGAAGCGCAGGCGCAGACTATTGCCCACCGCTTGCAGGCCATGTTGCACATAGGCCTCCAGGCATTCCGGATCGAAGCGGCGGAACAGGCCTTTAGCGGCGAAATAACCGCGCGCCTCGGCCAGGTCGAGAAACTCCTCGCGCCGCCCCAGGGTGCGGCCGGCCGGGGTAATACGGTCGATAAAGCCGAAGCGCTTGGCGGCGCGGATCACCATCTTGTCGGCCAGGGTCAGCACCGGTGAATCGAGCATCACCACCCCAAGGTAAAGTTCGGGGCGCAGCAAGGCGGCATGGTAATGCAGCACGCCACCCAGGGAATGGCCGACGCCCCAGACCGGCTGCGGGCTCTGTTCGAGGTGATGGATCAATTCATCGACCAGGTTGCCCCAGTTGTCGTTCACCGGGAAGCGCGGGTCATGACCATGCTGCGCCAGGTGCTGCACCTGGTAGTCAGGGGCCAGGGCGTTGAACAGCTTGCCGTAGGTGGCCGAGGGGAAGCCGTTGGCATGGGCGAAGAACACGGACTGGGTCATGGGGCTGGCTTATGCGAAAAAGTCTTGGGGATTGTCCGGCAGCTACTGCCACACGGCAATGACAAAACGGCCAGTGAATGACGGCACTATAGCCAAAGCTGATGGGAGGCCCGCCAGTTGCGCTCGACACTGACGGGTTATTGGTTCGGCAGCACGAAGAACCTGTTCAAAGTCTCGCGAGCTAGAGCCATGCAAGGCAAAAACAGGCGAGGAAGCGGAGTGTACTTTTGTACATGAGCATTCCGAGCCTGTTTTTAACGCAGCAGGGCCGACGCGCAGCAGACTTTGGAAAGGTTCTAGCGCTGTGCCGGTCCCTTCTCGCCCAGCGGCACTATGGCCATGGTCAGGCGCGAGATGCAGCTGGGTTTGCCGTCCTCGCCGCTCAGGCGAATATCCCAGACATGGGTGGTACGGCCCAGGTGCACCGCCCGCGCCACCGCCGTGACCCGGCCGCTGCGCAAACCGCGCAGGTGATTGGCGTTGACCTCCAGGCCGACGCAGTAGAACTTGCTGCTGTCGATGCACAGATAGCTGGCGGTGGAGCCCAGGGTTTCCGCCAGCACCACCGATGCGCCGCCATGCAGCAGGCCATAGGGTTGGTGGGTACGCGGATCGACCACCATGCTGGCGCTGATGGACACGTCGTCGAAAGACTCGAAACGGATATCCAGCTGTTCGCCAATGGTGTTTTTCAGGGTCTCGTTGAGCTGCTTGAGATCGGGGGGTTGCTGCCACAGGGCCATGGTTATCCAGCTCCTTGGGGGATGGGGCCGGCCAAGCCGGCCGGCAGGTTGAATCAGTCGTGCCAGAGCACCGCTTCGCTGCGCTCGGTCCACTCGGCGAAACGCTCGCCATAGGTACCCTCGACGACGGCGCGCTTGATCTTCAGGGTCGGCGTGAGGAAGCCGTTGTCCACTGCCCAGACCTCCTTGACCAGCACCAGACGCTGCAGACGCTCATGCTTGTCGAGACGCTGATTGACCGCGGCGAGCAGGGTTTTCAGACTGTTTTCCAGTTCGTCACGGGCCTCGCCGCGGGCGACCTCGGAGAGCACGCAGAGCGCCATGGGCTGAGCCATGCCATCGCCCACCACACACACCTGTTCGATCCGAGAATGCTCGGCCAGGCGGTTCTCGATGGGGGCCGGGGCCACATACTTGCCCTTGCTGGTCTTGAAGATTTCCTTGATCCGCCCGGTCAGGCGCAGATTGCCTTCGGCGTCCTGCTCGCCCTTGTCGCCGGTGCGCAGGAAGCCATCGGCGGTGATGGTTTCCGCGGTTTTCTCCGGGTCCTTGTAATAGCCCTGCATGGTCGCGCCGCTGCGCACCTGGACCTCGCCATCCTCGGCGATACGCACCTCCACCCCGGGGCTGTTCTGGCCAATCCAGCCCTGCTTGAAGCGGCCCGGGCGGCAGACATGGGAATAACCGCAGTTTTCGGTCATGCCGTAGACCTCGAGCACATCCAGGCCCAGGCGCTTGTACCAGTTGAGTAGCGCCTCGGGCACCGGTGCCGCGCCGGACAGGGCATAGCGCACCGCATCCAGGCCCAGGCCGACCAGCACCTTTTTACCGACGATGCGGCCGATGATCGGCAGCTTGAGCAGGAAATCCAGCTTCTCGGCCGGCATCTTGCTGTAGACCCCCATCTGGAACTTGGTCCAGATCCGCGGCACACCGAAGATCACCGTTGGCCGCGCACGCTTGAGATCCTCGAGGAAGGTCTCCAGGCTTTCGGCGAAGAATATGGTCTGCCCCGAATAGATCGACGCCAGCTCGACAAACATGCGTTCGGCCACGTGGCACAGCGGCAGATAGGACAGCACCCGGTCATTCTCGCCGACGCCGAACAGTTCGGTGGCGTGGCTGGCGGCGAAACCGAAGTTGCTGAAGTGATGCATCACCCCTTTCGGTGTACCGGTGGTGCCGGAGGTGTAGATGATGGTGGCGAGCTGCTCGGCGGCCGGCCTGGGGTCGTCCTGAATCGGCGTGCAGGCCTGCAGGTCATCCCAGGTAAAGCTGAACTCGCCCTGGGGACGCAGCGGCAGACCGATGGTCGGCACATCCTGCGGCACCCCGGGGGCCATGGCCGGCCAGTCGTCCAGCTTGCCGACGAACACCAGCGCCGCCTCGGAATGGCGCAACACCTGATTGACGGAATCGGCGGTGAGATTGGGGTAGAGCGGCACCGAGACATGTCCGGCCATCCAGATCGCCAGGTCGCTGATGATCCAGTGCGCGCAGTTCTTGGAGATGATCGCGACGCGGCTGCCCTGGGGCAGCTCCCGGCTGCGCAGCCAGTTGGCGGCACGCCGCGCCTGCTCGCCGACCTCGGCCCAGCTCAGCTCCTGCAGCTGACCGCCCGGCAGCGGCTGAACCATATAGCGTTTATGTGGGTGTCGTGCCTCGCGCTGGTAAAACATCTCCAGCGGCAAACGGATTGTTTCAGCCACAGGGTGCCCTCCTTTGTTGTTTTTGTGGAGCCGACCAAGCAATTGCTTGGTCGGACTATTCCACGCACAAAGGCGAGCCGCAAGAGGAGAAATGTTTCGGTGTGTAGTGGCACTCTCAGGGGGAAAGTGGTGCCGCACCGGCTAGGAAAACGGCATAGGTGCCAAGGCCTGTTAGCCGTGCTGCGGGTGCAGCACGGCCAGCAGATCCATCAAGCCGGCGGCCACCTCTTCGCCTTCCAGTTCGGCCAGGCTGGCGGTCTGCATGGCCAAGGGCTGCTGGCGATGACCGTGGATCAACAGCCCGCCCAGCGCCCCCACCAGGGGCTGATGGGTGACCAGCAACAGCTCGTCGACCGGGTAGCCATCGAGCTGCCGCAGGACCTGGCGCAGATCGCTTTCCGGCACCAGCCAGGGCACGGTCTGCAGCTGCCCGCTAAAGCCCAGGCTCTCGACGACCAGAGCCGCGGTCTGCTGCGCACGCACATAGGGGCTGACCAGGATGGTCCGCAGCGGCCGCCCCTGCAGCTGTACGGCGGCCTGACGTACTTGCCGGCAGCCATGCTCGGTCAGCCGGCGCTCGGCATCGCTGCGGGCACTGGGTTCGGCTTCACCATGGCGCAGCAGCCAGAGCCTCACCAGCCCGCCCTCACAGCTTGGGCTCTTCGTCGCGCACCGGGTGCGCGGCCGCTGGAACGCTGTGCGGGGCTTCGCCCTGGGGCGCTTGTGGCGTTGGCCAGTCGGCGAACGGCCAGGGCTTCTCGTCGCTGTTGAAGGTGCCGAAGCGACCGATCTGCGCCAGGTACTGGCTCAGGCTGTCGCCAAAACCGAGCAGGCCGGCATTCGGTGCGCCGTAGAACAGCCGGTAGCCCAGTTGCAGCAGCACCACGGCCCCCAGCAGCAGCTCCGCCAGTTGCCAGACGATGGTGAACAGCACCATCCAGAGAATGCGCAGCAGGATGGATTCACGCTGCAGCTCTTGGTTGTCATCACTCATGGCTATCTCCTTGAACGCGTCGGACAGGCAAATCGTTAAAAGCCAGTGGCAGGAATAAAGTCGACATCGGTTTTCGGGTCGCCACTCATCAGTGCGCCGATGACCTGATCCAGGGTGCGACCCTCGAACAGAATGGCATGCAAGCCGGCAACCAGCGGCATATAGACCTCCAGTTCCTCGGCCTTGGCCTTGAGCACGCGCAGGGTGTTGACCCCTTCCGCCACTTCGCCCAGACGCTCCACCGCCTCGTCCAGGCCGAGCCCTTCGCCCAGGGCGAAACCGACCTGATAGTTACGACTTTTCGCTGACGAACAGGTGACGATCAGGTCGCCGACCCCGGCCAGGCCGAGAAAGGTCATGGGATTGGCCCCCAGCTTGACCGCGAAGCGGGTCATTTCCGCCAGGGCGCGGGTAATCAGCATGCTCTTGGTGTTCTCGCCCATGCCCATGGCCGCGGCCATGCCGGCAATAATCGCGTAGACGTTCTTCAGGGCACCACCCAGTTCGACGCCGAAGCGGTCGCCGCTGGCGTAGACGCGGAAGGTACCGCCATGCAGCGCGGCCTGGACCTGCTGGCAGAGGTCTTCGTCCTCGCTGGCGACTACCGAGGCGGTCAACGCATGCTCGGCCACTTCCCGCGCCAGATTGGGGCCGGAGAGCACGCCGATGCGCGCCTGCGGGGCGATATCCTCGAGGATCTGACTCATCAGCAGAAAACTCTGCGCCTCGATGCCCTTGGTGGTGCTGATCAGCAGCTTGCCACTCAAGAGCTCGGCCACCGGCTGCAGGGCCTGGCGCAGGGCGCTGGAGGGCAGCGCCACGAAAATCAGCTGACAGGCCTGCAGGGTGGCGGGCAGATCGGTTACCGGCTGCACCCTCGGGTGGACCTTGATGCCCTTGAGGTAACGAGGATTTTCACCGGTCAGGCGAATCGCCTCGGCCTGCTGTGGATCGCGCATCCAGTGCAGTACAGGCTGGCCATTTTCGCCCAGCAGGTTTGCAAGCGCAGTGCCGAAGCTACCGCCGCCGAGCACGGCGATGGGGTGCTGATCAGTCATAAGGCATCCGTGTTAGGCCATTCAAAGTGGCGAATAGCGCGCATTATACGGCGCTGAGAGGCAGCGACCAGTGTTTCGCAGCCGCGCAGACGCTGGCAAAGCCCTCGGCCTCGGTTACCATGCTGCATTTAAACGCCGACAAGGTTGTTGCGTGATCTACAGTACCCAAGCGCCTCGTCATGGGCGCAGGCCAGGCTTACCGGCCTTGGCCGGCCCCGCAGGCCCATGGAACCATGGCCTTAGTTCGCACGGTCCGAGGTTACACGGAGGTACCCCATGAAGCTGCGCCGTGGCTGGGATATTCATACCCGCACACAATTGATCAGCGTCGGCCCTGCCCTGCTGCTGACCCTGCTGCTGACCGGTTTTTTCACCTTTGCCCGTTTGCAGGATTTGCGCCATGAGCTCAACCACAACGGCCAGCTGATCGCCAGCCAACTGGCCCCGGCGAGCAAGTACGGGGTGATTTCCGGCAATCTGCAG
Organism: Pseudomonas sp. EA_105y_Pfl2_R69; assembly: GCF_963970915.1. Taxonomy (NCBI): domain Bacteria; kingdom Pseudomonadati; phylum Pseudomonadota; class Gammaproteobacteria; order Pseudomonadales; family Pseudomonadaceae; genus Pseudomonas; species Pseudomonas sp. EA_105y_Pfl2_R69. The sequence goes on along the minus strand of NZ_CAXAOO010000002.1, from coordinate 504,677 downwards.
GTGCTCGAATCGCTGCTGCAGGCCACCCTGAAAACCCCGCATGTGCGTTTTCTCGAGGTGCGCGATCACGCCGGCAATATCCTGGTATATGTCGAGCAGGCACCGGGCAGCGGCCAGGCCAGCGCACAGGTGGAGATTTTCCAGGCCCCGATTCGCCTGCAGCGCGCCGAACTCAATAGCGCCGCGTTCTATGAGCGGCGCAACGACCTGGATGCGCCCAGTACCGACTACCTCGGTCATGTAGTAGTCGGCATGTCCAATGACGCCTTCAATACCCGCCAGCAGGAAATTCTGCTCAAGGCCACCTTGCTGGCATTCTTCGCCCTGATCCTCACCTTTCTCCTCGCCCGTCGCCTGGCCCGCCATTTGTCGCAGCCGCTGAGCGCCATGGGCGAAGCCGTCAGCGCCATTCAGGCCGGTAATTACCAGACCACCCTGCCGGAAGTGGGCGACGGTGAACTGAGCGCCCTGGCCCGCCATATCAACAACCTGGCCAACGGTCTGGCCCGCGCCAGCACCGAGCAGCAGCGGGCCATGGCCCTGCTGATTCAGGCCCGCGAACAGTCCGAGCTGGCCAACCGCGCCAAGTCGGACTTTCTGGCCATGATGAGCCATGAACTGCGCACCCCGATGAACGGGGTGCTGGGCATGCTGCAGTTGCTGGAAACCACCGAGCTGAGCAAGGAGCAGGAGGAGTACGCGGCCCTGGCCACCGAGTCCACCGAGCACCTGCTGAAAGTCATCAACGATATTCTCGATTTCTCCCGTATCGAACGCGGCGCGCTGGAACTGGAGCGCATCCCGTTCAATCTGCCGGAACTGCTGCAGAGCTCGATCCAGGTGTTCCAGCACAGCGCCCAGCAACGCGGCCTGCAGCTGCACCTGGAGACCCAGAACGGCCTGGAACAGCTGGAGGTGCAAGGCGACCCGACGCGGATCCGGCAGATCCTGGTCAACCTGATCGGCAACGCGCTGAAGTTCACCGAAGCCGGCAGCATCCGCGTGGAAACCCACTGGCAGGCCCTGGACAACCAGGTGCTGTGGTTCAGCTGCGCGGTGCATGACAGCGGCATCGGCATTTCCCCGCAGCGCCTGGAACAGATGTTCGACGCGTTCCAGCAGGCCGACACATCTATTTCAAGACGTTACGGCGGTACCGGGCTCGGCCTGCCCATCGCCCGCACCCTGGCCGAGCGCATGGGCGGTACCCTGCGGGCCCATAGCCAGGAGGGACAAGGTTCGGTATTCACTCTGGAAGTGCCGCTGCCCTTCTCCCAGCAACCGCGCCAGGTGCTGTTGGAGCAACCCTGGGATACGGCCCAGGGCCTGGGCCAGGAGGTGCTGCTGGTCGAAGACAACCCGGTCAACCAGACGGTGATCGAGGCCATGCTGCGCAGCCTCGGTTACCAGGTCCAGCTGGTCGCCGACGGAGCCCAGGCCGTACACCGCGCCAGCCAGCAGGCCTTTGCCGGCATCCTGATGGATTGCCGCCTGCCGATCATGGATGGCTACGAAGCCACCCGGCAGATCCGCCGACTGCCGGGCTGCGCCGAGGTGCCGATTATCGCCCTGACCGCCAACGCCCTGCAGGGCGACCGAGAAACCTGCCTGGAAGCCGGAATGAACGACTACCTGGCCAAGCCCTTTAAACGCGTCGACCTGCAGCGGGTGCTGCAGCGCTGGCTGGGCACTCATCAGGCCGCCCCACCACGACCTTTGGCGGGTGGCCTGGCGCAGTGAAATGCGCCAGGCTTGATCTACGCCGGAATTTTGCGCAAGGTCTGTCTGGCACGATGTAGCATTCAGAGTACAACTGTACTTATCGCGCTGTGACTTTCACCACAACGCAACAGTCTATGACTAGGCTGCTGGAAGGCGCACATACTGCGCCGCCAGCCAGGACGATTCGCCCAGCCCTGGCGCATGGGACATATTGAGGAGCTCGCATGACCAAACAAAACGCCTTCACCCGGGAAGACCTGTTGCGCTGCAGCCGCGGCGAACTGTTCGGCCCAGGTAATGCGCAACTGCCCGCGCCGAACATGCTGATGATCGACCGCATCACCCATATCAGCGACACCGGCGGCAAGTACGGCAAGGGCGAAATTGTCGCCGAGCTCGATATCACCCCGGACCTGTGGTTTTTCGCCTGCCATTTCGAAGGCGACCCGGTCATGCCCGGCTGCCTGGGTCTCGATGCCATGTGGCAGCTGGTGGGTTTTCACCTCGGCTGGCAGGGCAACCCCGGCCGTGGCCGCGCCCTGGGTTCCGGCGAAGTGAAGTTCTTTGGTCAGGTTCTGCCGACCGCCAAGAAAGTTACCTATAACATTCATATCAAACGCACCATCGCCCGCTCGCTGGTCCTGGCCATCGCCGACGGCAGCGTGAGTGTCGATGGCCGCGAGATCTACAGTGCCGAAGGCCTGCGTGTCGGCCTGTTCACTTCTACCGACAGTTTTTAAAGGACTCCCCGCATGCGTCGCGTCGTAATTACCGGTCTGGGCATCGTTTCCTGCCTGGGCAATGACAAAGAAACCGTTTCCGCCAACCTGCGTGCTGGCCGTCCCGGTATCCGTTTCAATCCGGAATACGCCGAGATGGGCCTGCGTAGCCAGGTGTCCGGCTCCGTCGACCTCAACCTGGAAGAACTGATCGACCGCAAGGTCTATCGTTTTATGGGCGATGCTGCGGCCTTCGCCTACCTGTCCATGCAACAGGCGATCAAGGATGCCGGCCTCAGCGCCGAAGACATCTCCAACCCGCGGGTTGGCCTGATCGCAGGCTCCGGCGGCGCGTCCACCTTCAACCAGATGGAGGCCATGGACATCCTGCGCGAGAAAGGCGTCAAGCGCGTCGGCCCGTACCGCGTGCCGCGCACCATGGGCAGCACCGTGTCCGCCTGCCTGGCCACCCCGTTCAAGATCAAGGGCGTCAACTACTCGATCTCCTCGGCTTGCGCCACCAGCGCCCATTGCATCGGCAATGCCATGGAGCAGATCCAGCTGGGCAAGCAAGACATGGTCTTCGCCGGCGGCGGCGAAGAAGAACACTGGAGCCAGAGCTTCCTGTTCGACGCCATGGGTGCCCTCTCCACCCAGTACAACGAAACCCCGGAAAAGGCCTCCCGCGCCTACGACGCCAAGCGTGACGGTTTCGTCATCGCCGGCGGCGGCGGCATGGTGGTGGTCGAGGAACTGGAGCACGCCCTCAAGCGCGGCGCGAAGATCTACGCGGAAATCGTCGGCTACGGTGCCACCAGCGACGGCTACGACATGGTCGCGCCGAGCGGCGAAGGCGCGGTGCGCTGCATGCAGCAGGCCCTGGCCAGCGTCGACACGCCGATCGACTACCTGAACACCCACGGCACCTCGACCCCGGTCGGCGACGTCGCAGAAAGCCGCGCGGTACGTGAAGTGTTCGGTGCCAAGGCTCCGGCCATCAGCTCGACCAAGAGTCTGACCGGCCACAGCCTGGGTGCCGCCGGCGTACAGGAAGCCATCTACTGCATGCTGATGATGGAAGGCAACTTTATCGCCGGCTCGGTCAACATCGACGAAATCGACCCGGAAATCGCCGATCTGCCGATCCAGCGCAGCACCGTCGAGAACGCCAAGATCGACACCGTGATGAGCAACAGCTTCGGCTTCGGCGGCACCAACGCCACACTGGTACTCAAGCGCTGGGCGGGCAAATAAGTCCAAACCTTGTGTTTGCAGGATAAAAGGCCACCCCTCGGGGTGGCCTTTTTTGTCTGGCCCTCAGGCCGCCTCTTCCGTCTCTGCAGCGGCCGGCTTCTTGAAGCGCGGCAGCAGCATCGGCACTCGCTGGCGATAGCCGTGGTACTGCGGGTGCGCCTTGAGCAGGTCGTGCTCCTCGAACAGGATCGCGACGAGGATATAGACACTGGTCACCAGGGCGAACAGCAGGTGGGTCGCACTCATGTGCGGGGTGCACCAGAAGGCGAAGAACCAGCCCAGGTACAGGGGATGGCGCACCAGCTTGTAAGCCCCCGGCGTCTTGAACGGCAGGCTGGTGTAGGGCTTGCCCAGCAGTTGCAGCCAGACCTGACGCAGGCCGAACAGATCGAAGTGATTGATCAGGAAGGTGCTGTACAGCACCAGCGCCCAGCCGAAGCCGAAACCGGCGTTGAGCAGTAGCCGACCACTGCGGTTTTCGATCTCCCAGATCACCCCGCCCAGGGGCTGCCAGAAATAGAATAGGGCAATCAGCGCCAGGCTGGAGAACAGCACATAGGTACTGCGCTCGGCCGCCTCGGGGATGATCCGCGTCCACTGCGCCTTGAAGGCGGGTCGTGCCATCACGCTGTGCTGAATGGCGAACACCGCCAGCAGCAGCACGTCGATGACCAGGGCGTTGCCGAAGGGCATCTGCGGCGCGCCGTCGATGGTGCGCGGCAGCATCGGCAGGTTGCCGACAAAGCCGATGGCGTAGAGAAAGGTGGCGAAAAACACCGCATAACTGCCGATGCCGTAGAGAAAGATGCTAAGGCGTTTCATGGTGTGGCCCTCATGGCGCGCGCCCTCCCGGGAACCGCGCGACGGGTGGATTAGGCGAATGCGTGACTGGCGTCGAGTACGCTGCGAACCTCGTTGATGCTGTCTGCAGGGAAGCCGCTGATCTGGGCATGGCGGCGGATCAGCTCGGGGCTCTGCGCCAGGTAGATACAGAACAGCTTGTCCTCGGTGACATAGGAGTGCAGCCACTGGATTTCACTGCCCAGGCCCTTGAGGACCTGATGGGAATGCAGGGCGGCGCGGCTCAACTCGCTTTCGCTCATCTGTCCGGCATAAGGAATGTGTCGTTCAATGACATAGCGTTTCATGATGGTGTTCCTGCCTCGTGATCGGGATGCTGCAGGGGCTGCAGTCGAGGTCAGGTTGCACCGGCTTTGTATCGGCCCGATGGCGGCCGGTTGTGCCTTTGTAAAGCCTTGGTTTCAGTCGGTTTCAGCCGGTAGATTGGCGCGCAGCCAGGCATACAGCTCGGCCTGATCCAGGGGTTTGTGCAGCAACACGCGCACGCCCTGAGCCAGCACCTCGGCCTGGCTCAGGCGGTCGCTGAAGCCGGTGTAGAGGGCAATCGGCATATCCGCGCGGGCCGCCAGCAGGCGGCGCGCCAGCTGCAGGCCGGTCAGACGCGGCATGCACTGGTCGACAATCACCAGGTCCCAGGCGTAGGGGTCGACCAGCAGCTCGACCGAAGCCTGCTCGGCATCGCACCACAGGCGCACCTCGAGCCCCCACTGGCTGAGCCGCTCAGCCATGAATTCGCCAACCGAACGCTCATCGTCGACCACCGCCAAGCGACCACGCAGGGCTGGCCAGACCTGCCCCGTGGGCATGGCCGGCGCGCGTAGTGTGGGTTGCGCCGGGGTTTCGACCAGCGCCGGGATCAGCACCTGAAAACAGGCCCCATAGCCGGCCTGGCTGTGCACCAGCAGGTGCCCGCCATACTCGTGAACGATGCCGTGTACCAGCGACAGGCCCATGCCGCTGCCCTGCCCCGCAGCCTTGGTGCTGTAGAAGGGCTCGAACATGCGGCTCTGCACGCTTTCGCTGATGCCGGGCCCCGAGTCTTCCACCTCCAGCAGCAGGTAGTCGCCGGCCAGTGGCTGCTGGCAGGAGGCGCACACGCCCTGAGCCTGCCTGGCCCGTCGCAGGGCGATATGCAGGCGGCCGACACTACCCATGGCATCGCGGGCATTGATGCAGAGGTTCATCAGCACCTGCTCCAGCTGCACCGGATCGAACAGGGCCGCCGGCAGGTCCTGGGCCAGCTGCATCTCGATCTCGACACTGGCCGGCAGCGTCGACTGCAACAACTGGCGGAACTCGCCGATCAGCTTGCCCAGGGCCAGCGGCTGCGGCTGGCCGCGGCTGCCACGGCTGAAGGTGAGCATCTGCTGGATCAGGTCGCGGGCCTTTTCCGCCGAATGCTGTACCCGCGCCAGGTAACGGCACAGGCGCTCGTCGCCCTGGTTCTCGGCCAGTTCTTCGGCCATGACCGTATAACCGAGCATGCTGGTCAGCAGGTTGTTGAAATCATGGGCCACGCCACCGGTCAGGTGGCCGATGGCTTCCATGCGCTGGGCCTGACGCAGTTGCTGCTCCAGGGCGGCGCGCTGCTGCTCGGCCTCCTGGCGCTCGGTGATATCGCGCAGAAAGCCGATAAACTGCGGCCCGGCATGGCCCTGCACCACGGAGATCGCCAGCTCGGCCGGAAAGGACTGGCCATTGGCGCGTTGCGCCGTCACCTCCACCCGGCGACCGAGAAAGGGCCCCTCGGCGGTGTCGAGATAGCGCTGCAGCCCTTGGGCATGGGCCGCCCGCGTCGACTCCGGAATGATCATCTGCGCCAATGGCCGGCCCATCACCTCCTCGCGGCGCAAACCGAAGCACTGCTCAGCTGCCGGGTTGAAGGTGGTCACCCGGCCCTCTGCGTCCATGCCGATAATGCAGTCCAGGGCGCTGCCGACTATGGTGCGGTACTGCTGCTCGCTGGCGCGCAGGGCGTTTTCGGCTTCCTTGCGCTGGGTGATCTCACGGGTAAAGGCGAGGATGCGGTCGATACCGGCAATGCTCGCCCGCTTCAGGCAGACCTCATCCCAGTGCAGGCTGCCGTCGCGGTTGCGCCTGAGCCACTCGAAGCGCTGCGGCCCGCTGTTGCGTGCTCGGGCCAGCCATTCGATGGCCTCCGCACCGGTATAGGGCGGGTAACCGGCACTGAAGGCCTCGATTGGCAGGCTGAGCATTTCTTCATGGCTGTAGCCGTAGAGCTCACAGGCCCGCGGGTTGATATCGACCAGCGCCCCACTGTCCAGGTCATGGACGAAGATGGCGTCCTCAGAGGACTCGAAGATCGAGCGATAGCTGGCCTCGGCATCCCGGCGCTGCAGTTCGGCGGCGGCGCGCACCGAGAAAATCCGCAGCACCGACTCGACCCGGTTGCGCGTCGGCAACGCCCGGCTGTGAGCCACGGCAATCAGCCCCAGGGGCCGGCCGTCACTGGCAAACAGGGGGTAACCGGCGTAACTGTCGAGGTGGAACTGTCGCAGGCTTTCGTCGCCGGCGTAGTGCGTGCCCAGGTCCTTCTCGACCAGATGGAAGGCCTTGCCGAATACATCCTGGCAGGGCGTGCCGGCCAGCGGATAGCTCACATTGGGGTACAGGCTACCGGCGTGGTAGAGCGCCAGGGTGGTTAGCTGGCCCGGCGCGCAGACCCGACTGACAAAGGCGAAATCGGCCTGCAGCGAACGCGCCAGATAACGTGCAATGGCCTCGAACACCTCATCCCCGGTGGCCGCAGAAACGCCCAGGGCGACATGCCGCAGGGCCTCCTCGACCCCCTTGCGCTCGCTGATATCGGTGGAGATGCCGCATACCGCGATCACCCGCCCCCGGGCATCGAACAGCGGGAACTTGCTCGACAGATAGACCCAGCTGCGCTGTTCCAGCAGCAGCTGTTCTTCAAACTCGATGGAATGGCCGAGGCTGACCACACTCAGGTCATTGCTGCGCAGGGCATCGGCCACCGGAGCGGCAAACAGCTCATGATCGCTGCGCCCCAGCACCTGTTCGGCGCGCAGCTGGAAGAAGCGCTCGAAGGCCGGGTTGACCAGGCGGTAACGCCCCTCCAGATCCTTGATATAGATAACCGCGCTGCTGTTGTCGACGATCTGCCGCAGCGGGTGGTCGGGGTCGCTGGTGACCAGTGATGGGAGCGGCTGCTGCATGGCTTACCTCCGCACGCGAGCTATGTGCGCAGTATAGAAAGCCGGACCGGGCCAGCCGCCGCCGACAACCGCATTGAAACAATTGAAACAGAGGCTGTTCTCGGAACCTGTTTAGGCTCTCGCAAGCCGGGCCATTTCTAACACCGTATCGCCGACGCGCAGCAGGTCGTAAACAGATTCTCAATGGGGCCTGGCGGACACCAGCATATACCCCACCCCGCGTACGGTGCGGATGATCTGGGGCTTCTCCGGGTCGTCCTCGAGTTTGCGGCGCAGGCGCGCGATGCGGATATCGATGGAGCGGTCGAAGGGGTTCCAGTCACGGTTCTGGGTCAGGTTGAGCAACTGATCACGCGACAATGGCCGGTCGGGGCGCTGGGCAAAGGCCTGGAGCAGGTCGAACTCCATGGCTGTCAGCTCGACCTCGGCAGCGTGCTCGTCGAGCAACTGGCGGCGCTGCAGATCCAAGACGAAGCGGCCCAGGCGAATGCCGTCCTGCTCCCGAGCAGGTTCCTCGCGGACTTCGCGCTGGTAGCGGCGCATCACCGTCTTGACCCGCGCCAGCAACTCGCGCGGGTCGAAGGGTTTGGCCAGGTAGTCATCGGCCCCCACTTCCAGGCCGATAATGCGGTCCAGCGGGGTGCCGGCACCGGAGATCATGATCACCGCCAGGTCATGGTGCTCGCGCAGAAAGCGCGCCAGGCTCAGCCCGTCCTCGCCCGGCAGGCCGACATCCAGCAGCACCAGATCCGGCAATTCGAGCTGCAGGGCCTGACGCAATGCCGCGCTGTCGGCGCAGCCCTGCACCCGGCAGCCATGCGCGCCGAGGTAGTCCTGCAGCAACTGCCGCACCTCGGCGTCATCGTCGACCACCAGCACCCGCCACTCGCCTGTCATGCCCCGAAGCCCTCGCGGTAATCTTCACAGCATAGTCAGGTGCGGCAGTCTCGGTGTTTTAACGGACCTCGAAGCGCTGTTCGAGCAACTTGCGATCATCCTGAAACACCATAAAGTGCCACTCCCCCGGCACCACTTCATGGCGCTCGGTGAACTCGAAGGCCATGACGTCCTGGGCCGCTCCGGGCACCAGTTTCTGCACCACGACGAACTTGTCGTGGCGCGTGCCTGCGGGGCTGATCACCCCTGGGGTCAGGTAGAGCAAGGTCAGCGGTGCATCGCCTGCGGTCTTGCCGGCCAGGCTGTAACGCATGCCGAACTTGGTGCCGAGCTTGGCCGGGATCACCGCGCCGGGCTCAATTGGCTGATTGCTGCGGGTCAGCACCCGGTCGCCAGCCTGGAAGTCCTCATAGTCGCTGGCGAAGACGCCGTACTCGACCGGCCCCTCGACCCGCACCTCGGCCCGGGCCAGACCGCTTGCCAGCAGGCAGGCCGCCAGTGCAGTGAAAACGCTGTAGTGCATGGTTCGCTCCTCGTTATCGATGACGCGAGCCTATGACGTCTTCGTGACAGGACTATGACAGGCCTATTCGGCCAGTTTCTCCTGCACCCGGCGGGGCAATACGGCGAGGAAGTTGTCCCGCGCGACCCGCTGCGCGACCGCGGCCGGCAAGGCATCGAGGAAGGGGCGATAGCCGTCCATATAATCCTTCAGGCCGTCAAAGCGCCCCACGACATCGGAGCCGAGCATAAAGCGCTCGGGATAGCGCCTGACCAGCTTGAGCCAGTCGGCATCGGGCTTGCCTTGCTTGTCCAGCAGGTAGGGCCTGAGCATGCTCCAGGACAGGTCGATATAGAGGTTGGGGTATTGCTCGAGCAGGCGTTCCAGGGTCGGCAGCAGAAAGTCCAGACGCTGCTGGTGGCGATGGATTTCCATGCTGGTACCGGCATGGGCCCAGATAAAGCGCACATGCGGATGGTTGCGCAACGGGGTCTCGATCTCCTGCAGATAGAGCGGATTGCGTTCGCGCTTGGAGGTGATGTTGGAGTGCAGCAGCACCGGCAGGTCGTATTCGGCGGCCAGGTGGAAGACCCTGGTCAGGGCTTCGTTATCGGCCCGCGGGGCGTCGCCGTGGATCAGCGCCGTGAGGTCGTCGTGGCGGGTGAAGATCTCGCCGATACCCTGCCAAAGCCCCGGATCGAGCTCGAGCATGCGGCGGATATGCGCGTCGGCATTCTTGTCGTTGGGGTTGAAACCCGAGAGAAACGGATGGAAGCGCTTGCGCTGCGCCGCGGACAGCTGCTTGTAGGCATGCGCGATCAGCACATCGGTGGCGCTGTACCAGTAGGCCTTGGCATCATCGCCGGCGTAGTAACGCGGGCGCTTGGGCTCGTTTTCGCCCCACTTCTTCGCCACCGGAATGCCCGAGAGCATGACATGGTCGATATCGGCCTCGGTCATGTGCGCGAGCAGCTTTTCCATGCCCTCGCTTTCCTGGAAGAAATCGACATAGTGCAGGTGAGCATCGCTGTAGCGATATTCCCGCGCCTGCACCAGGCCGCTGCACAGCACGGCAAACAGACAAAGACCCAATCCTTTCAAAGCCAAGACCCGCTCAAGACGTGAAGCCAATAGACTCACTACACTGGCTTCTAGTTCATCCACCAGCATGCTGGCAATGGCTCCAGCGCCGTACCCGCATTCAACCCGAGGAGTTCAAATGATCCGTATCAGCAACGAGAACGGCCTGCTGCAGCGCATTAGCATCGGGCCACATACCCTGCACAGCGACGTATCGGTGGAACTGGGCGGCGCAGGTGCAGACCCCGAGCCCCACGACCTGTTCGACGCCGCACTGGGTGCGTGCAAGGCGCTGACCCTGGCGCTGTATGCCAAGCAGCGCGGCCTGCCCCTGGAGGGCCTCGACGTACAGCTCAGCCGTGATGACAGCCAGGAGCGTCAGGGCGTCTACCGCCTGGATGTCGAGCTGACCCTGCATGGCGCGCTGGATGACGCACAACGCCAGCAACTGCTGCGCATCGCCGATAAATGCCCGATCCACAAGCTGATGACCAGCAGCGAGGTCCAGGTCAGCACGCTACTGAGCGAGGAGCGCTAATGAGCGACTTTCTGCTGATCCAGCCGCGCCAGGAAGACATCGCCGGGCAACCCATTCTGCGCCCCCTGCCCTCGGCCAAATGCCGCAGCGTCGGCCCGTTCGTGTTCTTCGACCATATTCTGGAAAACACCTACCCGGCCGGTAGCGGCATGAATATCAACCAGCACCCGCATATCGGCCTGTCCACCCTCACCTACCTGTTCGAGGGGCAACTGCAGCACAAGGATAGCCTCGGTTCGGATCAACTGGTCAGCCCCGGCGAAGTCAGCTGGATGACCGCAGGCAAAGCCGTGGCGCATGTCGAACGCACGCCGCAAGCCTTGCAACAAAGCGGCTCGCGCCTGCATGGCCTGCAGGTGTGGCTGGCCATGCCCGCCGCCGAGGAACAAGGCGAGCCCAGCTACAGCCATCACCCTGCCGGCAGCCTGCCGCGCAGTGCCAGCATGGGTGTGGAAATCTGCCTGATCGCCGGCAGCGGCTTCTGCCTGCAATCGCCGGTGCCGGTGTTGTCGCCAACTGTCTATGCCGAGATCAAGCTGGCCGCCGGAGCCGCGCTGCAAATCCCCGCCGAGCATGCCGAGCGTGCGCTGTACCTGATTGACGGCGAGGCGACACTGGACGACCAGCAACTGCCGCTGCGTGGCCTGCTGGTGCTGCCCGAAGGCGAGACCTACACCCTCAGCGCCTGCAGCGAGAGCCACCTGGTATTGATTGGCGGCGCACCGATCGGCCCGCGCCGGATCAACTGGAACTTTGTCGCCAACGACCCGGCGCTGATCGACCAGGCGCGCCAACGCTGGGCCGCGCAGGACTGGCCAAGGGTGCCAGGCGAGACCGCGCGGATCGAGCTGCCACGCTGACGGAGAAGATTTGTTGCACTCCCGAGACATCCAAACAGCAGGTGCTCGGGTATAACCCTTGGCACGCTCACACACTCAGGAACCCTGTGCATGGCGCAGCCGCCGTTCGATTACGAAAGCCGTCTGGAAGACTGCGCCCGGCAGGATGAGCGGGCATTCCAGGCACTCTATCAACAGGAGGCCGCGCAGATGCTCGGGCTGGCCATCACCCTGCTCGGCCGCCGTGATCAGGCTGAGGACTGTGTGCACGATGCCTTTGTGCAGATCTGGCGCAACGCCCAGCGCTTTCAGCGAGCGCTTGGCAGCGGCCGCGCCTGGATCTACAGCATCCTGCGCTACCGCGCCCTGAACCAGCTGCGCAGCCGTGGCCGCACGGTGGAAATGGATGACGACTTTATCGAACGCGCCGCCGACGACAGCCCGCAGGCCGCCGAGCTGCTGGAGCAACGGGGCGAACAGCAGCAGCTGCGTCGTTGCCTGCAGGGTATCGAGCGCAACCGCCGTCACCCGATTCTGCTGGCCTTCTACCGTGGCCTGACCCATGAACAGATCGCCAACCGCCTGACCACCCCGCTGGGCACCATCAAGGGCCGTATCCGCGCCGGTCTGCGCGCACTGCAGGAGTGTTTGCAAGCATGATTACGCAGCAACCTGCCGAACGCCGCGCATTGATCGGCGAATACGTTCTGGGCCTGCTCGACGAGGCCGAGGCCAAGGAAGTGCGCGAGCTGATCGAGCAGGATGCCGAAGCCGCGCAAATGGCCCAGCAATGGCAGCAGCACTTTCTCGAGCTGAGCGACCAGTTGCCGCCGCAGACACCCTCCGCGCAGTTGTGGCAGCGCTTGCAGGACAGCCTCGGGCTGACCCCGGCGGTCAGTCGCATGAGCGGCTGGCTGGCCTGGTGGCAGAGCCTGACCACCTGGCGACTCACCAGCGCGGCCCTGGCGCTGGCGCTGATCGCCGCCCTGCTGCCTGAGCTATGGCGCAGCGATAGCGCCGTCAGCAGCTACACCGTGGTGCTGCAAGCCCCAGGTGAAGCGGCCAAGCCGGGCTGGGTGGTGCATATCGATGGTGAAGGTGGCTTGCGCCTGCAACCACTGCTGGAAGATCAGATTCCGGCCGACCGCTCGGTGCAGTTCTGGACACTGATCGATCCAGCCATCGGCCCGCGCTCCCTGGGCCTGGTCGAACCGGGTAAGCCATTGCAGCTGTCCGCCGAACAGATTGGCGCGGTACAGCCCGGCCAGCTGTTCGAGCTGACCCTGGAACCGGCCGGCGGCTCGCCCGAGGATCGGCCAACCGGCAAGGTGCTGTATATCGGCCGCGCGGTGCTGGCTTCGGTCAACTGAGGCCATTTGCAAAAAAACTGAATTTATTTTCAGGCGGCGACATCCAGACGCGCTCTCGTGGGTATAGCTATCAGGTGTTTCATCGAGGCACCAGCAAGGCCGGCCTTAGAAGCTGTTCACGGTCTAGCGAGCTAGAGCCATACAAGGCGAAAACAAGCGAGGACGCGGAGTTTACGAACTGTAAATGAGCAGTCCGAGCTTGTTTTTAACGCAGTAGGGCCGACGCGCAGCAGATCGTGAGCAGGTTCTTAGCCAGCCTTGCATCGATGCTGGATTACTACAGATGAGAGGACGCTTATGAACAGGCTCAATACCCTGCTGACCACAGTCGCTGCCACTGCCACCCTCAGCCTCGCCGCCGGCACTGCCAGCGCCGCCACGCTGCTGGCACTGAGTGCCGATGGCCAGCTGTTCAAGATCGACAGCGCCAGCCTGGCAATCACTGCCAGCATGACCGCCAATAGCCCAAGCCCACTGCGCGGCATCGATGTGCGCCCAGCCAACGGCATGCTCTATGGGCTGGGCAGTGACAACCAGCTCTATACCCTGGACCTGGCCACGGGCGCGGCCAGCAAGGTGGCCAGTCTGAACAAGCAGCTGCCGGGCAGCGGTCCGGCGGTCATCGATTTCAATCCGGTGGCCGACAAACTGCGCATGCTGGCCGCCGACGGCACCAACTTTCGGGTCAATGTCGAAACCGGTGAGGTGGTGGTCGATGGTTCGGTAGCTTATTCAGCCGATGGCCCCTACTCCGGTAAAAGTGCACAAGTGGTGGCTGGTGCCTATACCAACGCCTATGCCGGCACCCAGGCTACTTCGCTGTACAACGTCGACCTGGCCAGCAGCAGCCTGATGCTGCAAAACCCGCCTAACGACGGCATCCAGCAAGCCGTTGGCAAGATCGTCGATGGCCTGCAGAACGCGGCCCTGGATATCGCCAGCGACGGCAAGGGTGGCAACACCGCTTACCTGCTGACCGGTACCACGCTGCACACCCTGGACCTGGCCAGCGGCAAGCCAGCCACCCTGGGCGAGGTCGCCGGCCTGCCAGGCAATATCATCGATATCGCTGTGTTGCCTGAGATGTAAAAGGGAATGCGGGAAGGCCGCCTGGCCTTCCCGCTTACGGCTTACTGGGCGAAGACTTCCGCGAACAGATCATCCATGGCCTTGAAGGCGCGCACGGCCACCAGCGGGTGGTACTCATTGCGCCCCGGCACATTGGCCTGCGGATTGGTAAAGGAATGCACCGCGCCGCCGTAACTGACCAGCTGCCAGTCGGTTTTCGCCGCTTTCATTTCGGCGACAAAACCGTCGAGTTGCGCCGGCGATACCGATGGATCGTCCGCGCCATGCAGCACCAGGACCGGAGCCTTGATGTTCTGCGCGTCATTCGGGTTGGGCGTATCCAGATTGCCGTGAAACGATACGAAGCCTTTCAGCTCGGCCCCCGAGCGCGCCAGTTCCAGCACCGCACCGCCGCCGAAGCAGAAACCTATGGCTCCCAGTTTGCTGACATCCAGCGCCACCTGCGCGGTTTGCGCCTTGAGCACCTCCACGGCGGCCTGGGCGCGTTTACGCATCAATGGTCGGTCGCCGCGCACCAGGGTCGCAGCGGCCTTGGCCTCATCGGCATTACTCGGACGCACGGCCTTGCCGTACATGTCGGCCATAAACACCACGTATTTGTCGCCGGCTGCACGCGCGGCCTTCTTCGCCGAATCTTCGCTGACGCCCAGCCAGTTGGGCACCATCAGCAGGCCCGGGCGTGGCGTGGTCACCGCATCGTCGTAAATCAGCAAACCTTCGAAGGCTTCACCCTCGATCTCATAAGGCACCGGTTTGACCACCACGGCGGCTTCGGCGCTACCAACCAGGCCGGCCAGCGCCAAGGGTAAAAGTGATTTGTTCATCGGCCCGAACTCCTCTTGTGTGAGTAGTTCTCAACACTAGCCTCTGTGCGTGCTGCGCCAAGAAAAAAGCCCGCTTTCGCGGGCTTAATTTTTTACGGCAGGTGTCAGGCGGAAAGCTCGACCAGCAGCTTGTTCAGACGCTGCACATAGGCGGCCGGATCTTTCAGGTTGTCGCCGGCGGCCAGGGCGGCCTGGTCGAAGAGGATATGACTGAGGTCGGCGAAGCGGTCTTCGTCGGCCTCGCCATCGAGCTTCTCGATCAGCGGATGACCCGGGTTGAATTCGAAGATCGGCTTGGAGTCCGGCACCTTCTGCCCGCTGGCTTCGAGAATCTGGCGCATCTGCAGACCCAGGTCTTGCTCGCCGATGGCCAGGATGGCCGGCGAGTCGGTCAGGCGATGGGAAACCCGCACCTCGGCAACCTGTTCACCGAGCGCGCCCTTGAGCCGCTCAACCAAGCCTTCTTTGGCCTTGGCCACTTCTTCCTGGGCCTTCTTGTCCTCTTCCGAGTCCAGCTTGCCCAGGTCCAGGTCGCCACGGGCGACGTCGACAAACTGCTTGCCATCGAACTCGGTCAGGTAGCTCATCAGCCACTCGTCGATGCGGTCGGTGAGCAGCAGCACTTCGATGCCTTTCTTGCGGAACACTTCCAGGTGCGGGCTGTTCTTCACCTGGGCGTAGGATTCGCCGGTGAGGTAGTAGACCTTGTCCTGACCTTCGGCCATACGGGCGATGTACTCACCCAGGCCGACGCTCTGTTCGCCGTCTTCGCTGCTGGTGGAGGCAAAGCGCAGCAGGCCGGCGATCTTCTCCTTGTTGGCGAAGTCTTCGGCCGGACCTTCCTTGAGCACCTGGCCGAAGTTCTTCCAGAAGCCCTTGTATTGCTCTGGCTCGTTCTTCGCCAGTTTTTCCAGCATATCCAGCACGCGCTTGGTCAGCGCCGACTTCATCGAATCGATGATCGGGTCTTTCTGCAGGATCTCGCGGGAGACGTTCAGCGACAGGTCGTTGGAGTCGACCACACCCTTGATAAAGCGCAGGTACAGCGGCAGGAAGGACTCGGCCTGATCCATGACGAATACACGCTGCACGTAGAGTTTCAGGCCACGCGGCGCTTCGCGCTGATACAGGTCGAACGGAGCACGCGCCGGGGTGTACAGCAGCGAGGTGTATTCCAGCTTGCCTTCGACCTTGTTGTGGCTCCAGCTCAGCGGGTTCTCGAAATCGTGGCCGATGTGCTTGTAGAACTCCTGGTATTCCTCGTCCTTGATCTCGGTACGCGGACGGGTCCACAGGGCGCTGGCACGGTTAACGGTTTCCCATTCAACCTCGGCAGGTGCCGTCTCGCCTTCGGCAACGGCTTGCTCTTTAGGCAGCTCAATCGGCAGCGCGATATGGTCGGAGTACTTCTTGATGATATTGCGCAGACGCCAACCATCGGCGAACTCGTCTTCAGCGCTCTTCAGGTGCAGGACGATGCGGGTACCGCGCTCGGCTTTCTCAACGGTAGCGACTTCGAACTCGCCCTCGCCCTTGCTCGACCAGTGCACGCCTTCGCTGGCCGGGCTGCCGGCACGGCGGCTGAACACGTCGACCTTGTCGGCGACGATAAAGGCCGAGTAGAAACCCACGCCGAACTGGCCGATCAGGTGCGAGTCCTTCTTCTGGTCGCCGGTCAGGTGCTTCATGAAATCGGCGGTGCCGGATTTGGCGATGGTGCCCAGATGGGTGATGGCATCCTCGCGGCACATGCCAATGCCGTTGTCTTCCAGGGTAACGGTCCTGGCCTCCTTGTCGAAGCTGACGCGGATCTTAAGCTCGGCACCGCCTTCAAGCAGTTCGGGCTTGGCCAGCGCCTCGAAACGCAGCTTGTCGCTGGCATCCGAGGCATTGGAAATCAGCTCGCGCAGAAAGATTTCCTTGTTCGAATACAGCGAATGGATCATCAGGTGCAGCAGCTGCTTCACCTCGGTCTGGAAGCCCAGGGTTTCTTTTTGAGTTTCCACACTCATGCTCTCTAACTCCACGTGGTTGACATAAGCCGCAGTGCGACGGATGTCCTACAGGTGGGGGCATGCGCTGAGATTTCAAGGGCCGGGCTGGCGATCAGGGTTCGAGTAACTCAATGCGCACGACTTCTTCGGGGCGCAGGCTGTAACTGACCTCGCCCTGTCCGCTCAAGCGTTGGCGCAGCATGATCCGACCGTCCTGGTCGACCCCCTGGAAGCGACCTGCGGCAGTATTGCCACGCTCGGTCGCCACCCGCATGCTCAGGTTGTGGTAACGGCTTGGACTGCGCAGCAGTGCGTCCAGGCTAAAGCGAATGCGCCGATCCAGCGGCCGGCTGACACGCTCGGGCGGCGCTGCGACGACTTCGCCACGCGCCGGCTTGGACGTAGACGCGGCCAACACCGGCTCTGGCAACTCCGGCAAACTGGCGAAACTATCGCCCTCCACCGCCCAGCCACGGTTGAGGGATTTTTTCAGCTGCATATCCACGGCCTGTTGCTGCCCATCGATCAAGACCTGCACCCGCAGTTCGAGGCGCTCGGCCGGGAAGCTCACCGCAGCAAAGGGTTGCAGCTGCACCTGGCGCGTGACGAAACGCCGTTGCAGATAATCCTCGATCACATACCTCAGGGTATCGACCGAGTCGATCTGCCGGTTCACCTTGCCGCCCTTGTAGCGCAGCCCATCGCTGAACAGCTCGACCTTGCCGCTCAGGCTGGTCTTGAACTGCGGCGGCAGGACCAGATGAAAATCACCGGCCAGACGGTTCGGGGCCTGCGGTTGCAGGTCGAGGTGCAGGGTGTAGCCGCGGCTCAAGCGCCGCGCCTCGGGCAGTTCCTGTTCCGGCAGCAGCCAGCTGATCTCGATCTCGGGCAACACGCCTTCGTCGCCTGGCAGCACATCCAGGCGCAGCGGCCCCTTGACCGTCTGCGGCAAACGGATAAGCAGCTCGCTCTGGGCAAAGAAATCCTGACCTTCGCGCAAACTCAGGACGCCATCGATCAGCTCGCCCTGCTGCGGGGCGAAGGGCCGCCCATAGAGTTCGCCATTCAGGGCGATGGCCAGCTCTGCGGGGGGCTGCTCGGCGGGTTTGAGCCATTGCAGGCTGAGGATGGCCTCCAGGCGCTGCGAGTCCTGGCTGGCGAGCAGGGTCATGCCGACGATCAGGGGAATAAAACCCAGGCCGGCTAGGGACAACGGTGCGCGGGCAAAGCGCCAGTGGCGCAGCACATAGAGCAGCGTCAAGGGGGGCAGCAGGCTGCCCCAGCCCCACAGCAGGCTGGTGGCAAACGCGCGCATCACCAGCCAGACCAGGCCGGCGAGGATCAGCAGCAAGCCACCCAGAATCAGCAGCGCATCCATCTAGTATTCCTTGTCTACGAGCCGCACTTTATCCGGCACCTGTCGCTGCTCAAGGCTCATCGACCTTGAAGTGGGCGCGGGCAGTCGCGATAGGCTCGGTTTGATTGGTTTGCCAGGCCGTGATCGCCACGTTGGCGACACGCCGACCCTGACGCCACACCTGGCACTGGGCGTAGGTGTCACGATAATGGCCGGCGCGCAGGTAATCTATCGAGAAGTCGATGATTTTCGGCAAATGTGGGATGCCCATAAACATCAGCAGATGGAGCATCGCCGAATGTTCCATAAAACCGGCGATCACCCCGCCGTGCAGCGCCGGCAAGGTCGGGTTGCCGATATTGTCCTGGCTGGCGGGCAGGCGGAAGACCATGTCATCGCCCAGGCGCAGGCACTCGATACCCAGCAGCTTGGCATAGGGAATCAGGCTGATCAGCGAGTCGTAGTTGTTCTGCTCGTGGGCTTCGCGCACCAGCTGATTGAGCTTGGGACTGCTCATGCGCCACCCCCTTGAATCTCGCGTTTGACCTGCCTGTCGCCCTGCGCGCCCTTGCCCATGCGCATAAAGGCTCCCACCACGTGGACGATGGGTTGCGCCGGATCATCCTGATAGGCATAGCCGCGGGTAAAGATGATATTGGGCGTAACCCGGTAACATTCGGCGAAAGCGAACACATCCTTGTTCGGCTCGGCCGGGTGCATATAGTCGATACGCAGATCTAGGGTCGGGCAGATCTCGAACTCGGGCAGCACGCAGACCGTGGAGATACCGCAGGTGGTGTCCATCAAGGTGGTGATGGCACCGCCATGAATCACCCCGGTTTCCGGGTTGCCGATAATCTGCGTGCTGTAAGGCAGGCGCAGGACCAAGCCCTGCGCGTCGGCGCTGTACACGCTTATGCCAAGCACCTGGCAATGGCGCAGAACCGAGAGAAAACGCTGCGCGCGCTCAAGCATGGGGGAGTCATTCATAACGTCAAACCTGGGACAAGCGTACAAAGGGCACGCATGATAGCGCCTCGCCGACACCTGGGCACTGCCCGCTTATGCGGATTCGGGGAAATTGGAGGGAACTTCGTCGATCCATCGCGGTTCAAACGGCCATGACCGGGGCAACCCGGCAACGACGAACATTCACAAGGAGTACCAAACCGTGCAAAAACCATTTACCTATGCCCTGCTGCTCGCCGCCACCCTGGCCCTCGCGGCCTGCGAAAAGACCCCGGAAGAGAAAATGGAATCGGCCAAGGAGTCCGCAGCCGACGCCGTCGAATCCATGGGCGAAGCCATGGAGGACAAGGCCAATCAGGTTCTGGGTAACGAGCCGACCACTGGCGAGAAGATCGAAAACGCAGCCGAAGATACGGCTGAGGCCATCGAAGAGGCCGGCGAAGACGCCAAGAACGCAGTAGACGGCCAGTAAGCAGCATGCTCCAAGGACAGCGCGCAATGCGGTAACTCCGGGTTATCCGCATACAGGCGCACTCAGGGCCTGCCCCGAACCAGCGCAGCGCCGCTCGGGAGCGGGCTGGGGGCCGAGCGTCCAACACGCACGCCACAAAAAATGCCGTTCACTTGCCTGGAGTGAACGGCATTTTTGCGCTACGGGCCCCTGCTGTTGTTTGCGCCCTTACAGAACCGGTACCAGCATCAGCAGCAGGCTGCAGAGCAACCCCAGCACCCAGACCAGACTGCGCTGCCAGTGCATATCGGCCCAGTAGAAGCCCAGGTACAACACCCTAGCAACGACGAAGGTCACGGCCAGCACATCCACCAGTACACCCTGGTTGTTGGTGACGTGGGTCATCAGCACCCCCACGGCAAACAACGGAAAGGCCTCGAAGCTGTTCAGATGGGCCGCCAGTGCCCGCGCGCCGAAGCCGCTCAGACGCGCCTGCTGAGCCCGCGGATGATGATTGTCGTAATGCCCTCCGCCCTCCTTGGCCATGGCCTTGGCCACCGGTGCTTTGGCAACAAAGATCAGCACGGCACTGATAAAAATGCACCAGAACGGCAGACTCATTCGTTTTTCTCCTTGGCTGTCTCGAACGCCGGGGTCTGGGTGTAGACCATCACCTCCAGGACATCGGAGTGAAACTCGCGGCGGTACAACACTATCACTACGCCCGTGCTGACCAGCATGAAAAACCAGGGGTTGATAAACCAGGCCAGGGTCGCCATGCCGAAGTAATAGGCCCGCAAGCCTTGGTTGAACTGGTTGGCCGCCATGGAGATCACCCGCGCGGTGCGTTCGGCAAAGGCCCTGCGCTCCTGCTCGGTGACATGCCGCTCGCCGATCATGGGCGCAGAGCCCACCAGCACCGCGGCGAAGTTGTACTGACGCATGCACCAGCTGAAGGTGAAGAAGGCATAGACGAAGACCACCCCCAGACACAGCAGCTTGACCTCGGACATCTCGCGGCTGGCGGCCTGGACGAAGGGCAGATCGGCCAGCAGGGACACCGCGCGATCGGAGGCCCCCAGCACGGTGAGAATACCGGCGAGGATGATCAGGGTGCTGGAGGCGAAGAACGAGGCGTTGCGCTCCAGGTTGCCGATCACGTTGGCATCGGCGATACGGTTGTCGCGCAGCAGCATGCGGCGCATCCAGTCCTCGCGGTACAGGTGCAGCACGCTGGCCAGACAGGGCGTGGTGCGCCCCTTGGCCTGGGCATAACGGGTGTAGCCCGCCCAGCAGATGACAAACCAGAGAACAGCAAGCAGATGCGGCAGGTAATAGTCACTGATCGGCATGGGAGCTCCTTGATTGCCAGCGCCGATTATAGCCAGGCCAGCCTTTCAACAGGCCAACAAAAAAGGCCACTGGAGCAAACCAGCGGCCTTTAACTGTTACCCGGCGACCAATCAGGCGGCGGCAGCGACCGTTCGGCCCAGCAAGCGGTCGCAGGCAGCGGCCAGAGCCAGGGTGACCAGCACCGGCAACAGCCAGCCCAGGCTCTGATCGGCCAGCGGCAACTGGCTGAAGAACCCGGGCACCCACTGCGCCCAGCCCGCCGCGACCAGGCCGTCGACCAGGCCAAAGACCAGGGCCACCGCCATCACCGGACGGAACACCCGCGCCGCCGAGAGCCAGAAGCCATCGAGCAGGCTCAGGGCGACCAGGACGATGGCCAGGGGATAGAGCCCCACCAGCACGGGTATCGAGAAACTGATCAGTTGCGTCAGGCCCTGGTTGGCGACCAGCAGACTGAACAACCCCAGCGCGATCACCACGCTGCGATAGGACACCGGCAACAGCTTGCTGAAAAACTCGCCGCAGGCTGTCAACAGCCCCACAGCGGTGGTCAGACAGGCCAGGGTGATGACCACGGCCAGCAGCAGGCTACCGGCCGTGCCAAAGGTGTGCTGCACATAGGCGGTGAGTATCTGCACGCCGTTCTGCGCTTCGCCGGCAATCCCCTGGCTGGTCGCACCGAGGTAGAACAGCGCCAGGTAGACCAGCGACAGGCCGACGGCGGCAATCAGGCCGGCAATCACCGAATAGCGTGTGATCAAACGCCCATCGCTGATGCCCTGATCGCGAATCGCGGTGGCAATCACGATGCCGAACACCAGGGCACCGAGGGTGTCCATGGTCAGGTAACCCTGCAGAAAGCCCTGCACGAACGGGGCGGCCTGATAGTCCGCGGCAACCGGGCCAATCTCCCCGGCCGGTACCAGCAGGGCCGCTGCCCCCAGCACCAGAAGCGCGGCGAGCAGAACCGGGGTGATGTACTTGCCGATACGCGCCACCAGCTGCCCCGGATTGAGGGCCAGAAACAAAACGGCGGCGAAATAGGCCAGGGTGTAGACCAGCAGCGGCGTCGCCTGGTTGCCTGCAAAGGGCGCAATGCCCATCTCGAACGAGACCACGGCGGTACGCGGAGTGGCGAACAGCGGACCTATGGCCAGGTACACCGCCACCGCAAACAGCATCCCGGCGCGCTTGCCCAGCGGTGCGGTCAGCAGCGCCATGCCGCCGCCAACCCGAGCCAGCGCCACGATGGTGAGCAGCGGCAAGCCGACACCGGTGAGCAGAAAGCCCAGGGCCGCCGGGCCGATATTTTCGCCCGCCGCCATACCGGCGCTGGGCGGAAAGATGATGTTGCCTGCGCCGAGGAACAGGGCAAAGGTCATAAAGCCAAGGGCCAGGAGATCCGGGCCTTTCAAACGATTCATAGAGGGGAATACCACAGGCAGAAAGTCATGAGTTCCGAGGGTTTCCCGAAGGATCGGGGGAAACGTCACCCAGCCGGCTGGGCTGAGCCACTGATGCGCCGCAGGCCACTTGTGACGGCCCAGACGCGAATAGTTGCAAGCCTATCTAATTTGCCGTTTTAACGGCACTGACACCGGTCAAGCTGTCGAACTGACGTAAACCGCTGTCGCATCGGCAACAGTTCTTGCGTCTAAAAGCTCAGCACCAGGTAGCGCTAAACACCCTGTGCGGGTGGTGCGCACGGCGCACCCTACATGGGGCGATCTCGCACTCAAGCCAGGGACTGGCTGCACAGGCTTTATAACGCTTATAAAAAAGGCCACCCGAAGGTGGCCTCTTTATCAGCCAATAACGCTTAGGCGTTCTTGGCTTCCCAACCGGTCAGCTCGGCCAGGGCCTTGCCAATGTCAGCCAGGGAACGCACGGTTTTAACGCCTGCGTCCTGCAGAGCAGCAAACTTCTCGTCTGCAGTGCCCTTGCCGCCAGAGATGATTGCACCAGCGTGACCCATACGCTTGCCTGCCGGAGCAGTCACACCAGCGATGTAGGAAACAACAGGCTTAGTCACATTGGCTTTGATGTAAGCAGCCGCTTCTTCTTCAGCCGAACCGCCGATCTCACCGATCATTACGATCGCCTCGGTCTTCGGGTCTTCCTGGAACAGCTTCAGGATGTCGATGAAGTTGGAACCTGGGATCGGGTCACCGCCGATACCCACGCAGGTGGACTGACCGAAACCGGCGTCAGTGGTCTGCTTGACGGCTTCGTAAGTCAGGGTGCCGGAACGCGACACGATGCCTACTTTGCCTGGCAAGTGGATGTGGCCTGGCATGATGCCGATCTTGCACTCGCCCGGGGTGATAACGCCTGGGCAGTTCGGGCCGATCAGGACTACGCCCAGTTCGTCGCACTTGACCTTGGCATCCAGCATATCCAGGGTAGGAATGCCTTCGGTGATGCAAACGATCAGCTTGATGCCGCCGAATGCTGCTTCCAGGATCGAGTCTTTGCAGAAAGGAGCCGGAACGTAGATCACGCTAGCGGTAGCGCCAGTGGCCGCTACGGCGTCTTTCACGGTGTTGAACACCGGCAGGTCGAGGTGGGTGGTGCCGCCCTTGCCCGGGGTTACGCCACCGACCATCTGGGTGCCGTACTCGATGGCTTGCTGGGTGTGGAAGCTACCCTGCGAACCGGTGATGCCCTGGCAGATAACCTTGGTGTCTTTGTTGATCAGGACGCTCATTATTTGCCCTCCGCAGCTTTGACGACTTGTTGAGCAGCGTCGGTCAGGCTGGTAGCCGCGATGATGTTCAAACCGCTTTCTGCCAGTACTTTGGCACCCAGCTCGGCGTTGTTGCCTTCGAGACGCACAACCACCGGGATCTTCACGCCGACTTCTTTCACTGCGCCGATGATGCCTTCGGCAATCATGTCGCAACGAACGATGCCGCCGAAGATGTTGACCAGCACGGCCGCGACATTGCTATCGGACAGGATGATCTTGAAGGCTTCGGTCACGCGCTCTTTGGTTGCGCCGCCGCCCACGTCGAGGAAGTTGGCAGGGTTGCCGCCGTGCAGGTTGACGATGTCCATGGTACCCATGGCCAGGCCGGCACCGTTGACCATGCAACCGATGTTGCCGTCCAGGGCCACGTAGTTCAGTTCGAACTTGGCCGCGTGCGCTTCGCGCGGATCGTCCTGGGACGGATCGTGGAAGGTCTTCAGCTTGGGCTGACGGTACATGGCGTTGGCGTCGATGTTGATCTTGGCATCGAGGCAATGCAGATCGCCATCGGCCTTGATCACCAGCGGGTTCACTTCCAGCAGGGCCAGATCGTGGTCCTGGAACAGCTTGGCCAGGCCGACGAAGATCTTGGCGAACTGAGTGACCTGCTTGCCTTCCAGACCCAGCTGGAATGCCAGCTCACGGCCCTGGAACGGCTGTGCGCCGACCAGCGGATCGATGGTCGCCTTGAGGATTTTCTCAGGGGTGTCGTGGGCCACTTTCTCGATGTCCACGCCACCTTCGGTGGAAGCCATGAACACGATGCGACGGCTGGAACGGTCAACGACCGCGCCCAGGTAGAGTTCCTTGGCGATGTCGGTGCAGGACTCGACCAGGATCTTGGTGACCGGCTGACCGTTGGCGTCAGTCTGGTAAGTCACCAGACGCTTGCCCAGCCAGTTGGCGGCGAAGGCCTTGGCGTCTTCCTTGCTCTTGACCAGCTTTACGCCGCCCGCTTTACCGCGGCCACCGGCGTGAACCTGAGCCTTGACGACCCACTCGGTGCCACCGATTTTGTCGCAGGCTGCTGCGGCGTCTTCCGGGGTGTCTACGGCGAAACCCTTGGATACGGGCAGGCCGTATTCAGCGAACAGCTGCTTACCCTGATACTCGTGGAGATTCATGCTTGTCTACCGTCTTCGTTTAGGTATTGCGCATACGGTGCTGCACTTGTGATGCCGCACCACCTGTGACTGCTTCTGCAGCAGTCCGGCTGACGTTCCGCGCAGCAACCTGGGTTGTACGCGGGCGGTCTGCCGTGGTTCTTCCTGTCGAGCTGCACCTTCACCGGTACACAATGCCGGTGAAGGCATCCGCTCAAACAAACAACTATTTAACGCGTGCTGTTAACGCTTTTTACGGTTGGCGATGTGAATGGCGTGGCCATTCACCGCCAGAGCGGCTTCGTGCAGCGCTTCGGACAGGGTCGGATGCGAGAACACCATCATCCCCAGGTCCTCGGCACTGGTACCGAATTCCATGCCGATCGCGCCCTGCTGGACCAGTTCGGCAGCGCTCGGGCCAATCACGTGTACACCCAGAACGCGGTCGGTTGCCGCATCGGCAATCACCTTGACCATGCCGCCGGTGTCGTTGGCAGCCATGGCGCGGCCGCTGGCGGCGAACGGGAAGGTGCCGACGTTGACGGCAACGCCCTCGCCTTTGAGCTGCTGCTCGGTCTTGCCGACCCAGGCGATTTCCGGGTGGGTATAGATGACCGAAGGAATCAGGTCATAGTTCATCTGGGCTTTGTGCCCGGCGATACGCTCGGCCACCATCACGCCCTCTTCCGAGGCCTTGTGTGCCAGCATCGCGCCGCGCACCACGTCGCCGATGGCATAAACGCCCGGCACGCTGGTGGCGCACTGGTCGTCGACGTAGATAAAACCGCGCTCATCCAGATCAACACCGCTGTCGGCGGCCAGCAGATCGGTGGTCACCGGACGGCGGCCCACGGCCACGATCAGCTTGTCGAAGGTCAGCTGCTGCTCGCCTTCGGCGTCGGTGAAGTTGACCGTGACCTGCTTTTTCTTCACGTCGGAACCGGTGACGCGAGCACCCAGACGAATCTTCAGGCCCTGCTTGGTCAGGGTCTTCATGGCTTCCTTGGCGATCTGCTCGTCGGCGGCCGGGAGGAACTTGTCCAGCGCTTCCAGAACGGT
This sequence comes from Pseudomonas sp. EA_105y_Pfl2_R69, assembly GCF_963970915.1. Classification (NCBI taxonomy): domain Bacteria; kingdom Pseudomonadati; phylum Pseudomonadota; class Gammaproteobacteria; order Pseudomonadales; family Pseudomonadaceae; genus Pseudomonas; species Pseudomonas sp. EA_105y_Pfl2_R69. The sequence goes on along the minus strand of NZ_CAXAOO010000002.1, from coordinate 478,750 downwards.
CACTTCGGCACCCAGACGCGACCATACCGAGCCCAGCTCCAGACCGATAACGCCGGCACCGATCACGCCGAGCTTCTTCGGCACGCTCTGGAACTCCAGGGCACCGGTGGAATCGACGATCACGTCCTGGTCGACCGGGGCCGGCGGAATGTCCACGGGCTTGGAGCCGGACGCGAGGATCACATGCTCGGCCTCGACCACCTGGGTGGTGCCGTCCTGTGCGGTCACTTCGACCTGCTTGTTCGCCAGCAGCTTGCCGTGACCTTCCAGCAGGGTCACGCCGTTGGCCTTGAACAGGGTGGCAACGCCGCCGGTAAGGTTCTTAACGATATTGCTCTTGCGCGCGACCATGGCCGGCACGTCGATGCTCACGCCCTTGGCTTCGATACCGTGAATGGCGAAGCCTTCTTTGGCTTCGTGGTACTTCCAGGAGCTGTCGAGCAGCGCCTTGGACGGAATGCAGCCAACGTTCAGGCAAGTACCGCCGAGGGCGATCTTGCCGTCCTTGTCCTGGTACCGTTCGATACAGGCAGTCTTCAGGCCGAGTTGCGCTGCCTTGATGGCGGCTACATAGCCACCCGGGCCGGCACCGATGACTACCACGTCGAATTTCTGGGTCATAACATATTCCTTCTCGAATAAACCGGACGGCCCTGCACCAGGGCCGCCGTGGGAGAAACTGGCTTTTAGATGTCCAGCAGCAGACGTGCAGGGTCTTCCAGCAAGTTCTTGATGGTCACCAGGAAGGTCACGGCTTCCTTACCATCGATCAGGCGGTGGTCGTAGGACAGCGCCAGGTACATCATCGGACGGATCACCACCTGACCGTTGATCGCCATCGGCCGCTGCAGGATGTTGTGCATACCCAGGATGGCGGCCTGCGGCGGGTTGACGATCGGCGTCGACATCATCGAACCGAAGGTACCACCGTTGGTGATGGTGAACGTGCCGCCGGTCATGTCGTCGATCGCCAGTTTGCCGTCTTTGGCTTTCTTGCCGAAGGTGGCGATGCCGTTTTCGATCTCGGCCAGGCTCATCAGCTCGGCGTTACGCAGTACCGGTACCACCAGGCCACGGTCGCTGGACACGGCAACACCGATGTCGGCGTAACCGTGGTAGACGATGTCAGAGCCGTCGATCGAGGCGTTGACCGCCGGGAAACGCTTCAGCGCCTCGGTGGCAGCCTTGACGAAGAACGACATGAAGCCCAGGCGTACACCGTTGTGGGTCTTCTCGAACAGATCCTTGTACTTCGAACGCAGGGCCATGACCTCGGTCATGTCGACTTCGTTGAAGGTGGTCAGCATGGCCATGTTCGACTGGGCTTCGACCAGACGCTCGGCGACCTTGGCCCGCAGGCGGGTCATCGGCACACGCTTCTCGACGCGGTCGCCGGCGGCGAACATCGGTGCGGCGGCGGCCGGTGCGGCAGGCTTGGCGACAGGCGCAGGAGCCGGCGCGTTCTTCTTCGCTTCGACGGCGGCGACCACGTCTTCCTTGGTCACGCGACCGCCCTTGCCGGTGCCGGCAATGCTGCCCGGGTCGATGCCGTTCTCTTCGGCGATCTTGCGTGCAGCCGGCGACAGGATGGCGTCATCACCCGCTGCAGCGGCCGGCGCGGCGGCCTGGGCAGCAACGGCAGGCGCAGCGGCAGCCGGGGCGGCAGCGGCAGCACCGCCCTCACCCAGGGAACCCAGCACTTCGTTGGAAAGGACGGTATCGCCTTCATTCTTGATGATTTGCGCGAGGACGCCGTCGGCCTCGGCCAGCACTTCGATCACTACCTTGTCGGTTTCGATGTCGACGATCAGCTCGTCGCGCTTGACCGCATCGCCCGGCTTCTTGTGCCAGGTGGCCACGGTGCCGTCGGCGACCGATTCCGGGAAAGTAGGGGCTTTGATCTCGATAGCCATTATCAGTGGTTCCTTAAATTCGGTTTCTTCTAGCAGGCGGCCCAGTCGGCCGCCTGTTGCGCGAAGGCGTTAAACGGTAAAGGCGTCCTGCAGGAGTTTTTCCTGCTGTTCGGCGTGCATCGATGCATAACCACAGGCGGGAGCGGCAGAGCCTTCACGACCGGCGTACTCGAGGAACAGCGTTTTCTTGTGCGCTGTCGCGACGCGACGCATGTGATGCTGGCTGCAATACCAGGCCCCTTGGTTCATCGGCTCTTCCTGACACCAGACGATATGTTTGAGGTGCTTGTACGGTGCCAGGGCCTCGGTCAGATCGTCTTCCGGGAACGGATAGAGCTGCTCGATACGTACGATGGCGATATCTTCGCGGCCTTCGTTGCGGCGCTTTTCCAGCAGGTCGTAGTAGACCTTGCCGCTGCACAGCACCAGGCGCTCGACCTTCTTCGGATCGATCGCATCGATTTCCGGAATCACGGTCTGGAACGAACCTTCGGCCAGATCTTCCAGAGTCGAGATCGCCAGTTTGTGGCGCAGCAGCGACTTCGGCGTCAATACCACCAAGGGTTTGCGCAGCGGACGAATCACCTGACGACGCAGCATGTGATAGATCTGCGCCGGGGTGGTCGGCACGCAGACCTGCATGTTGTGCTCGGCGCACAGCTGCAGGTAACGCTCCAGACGCGCCGAACTGTGCTCAGGCCCCTGCCCTTCATAACCGTGCGGCAGCAGCATGGTCAGGCCGCAGAGACGGCCCCACTTGTGCTCGCCACTGGAAATGAACTGGTCGAACACCACCTGGGCACCGTTGGCGAAGTCGCCGAACTGGGCTTCCCAGATCACCAGCGCATTCGGCTGGGTGGTGGCGTAGCCGTATTCGAAGGCCAGCACGGCTTCTTCCGAGAGGAAGGAGTCGTACAGGTCGAACTTCGGCTGACCGGCGTAGAGGTTCTGCAGCGGCAGGTAGGTACCGGCATCCTTCTGGTTGTGCAGCGCCGCATGGCGGTGCGAGAAGGTGCCGCGGCCGATGTCCTGACCGGTCATGCGGATCGGATGGCCTTCGAACAGCAGGGTCGCGTAGGCCATGGTTTCGGCATAACCCCAGTTGATCGGCAGCGCACCGGCTCCCATCTTCTGGCGATCTTCGAGAATCTTCGCGACCTGGCGCTGAACCACGAAGCCTTCCGGAATTTCCAGCAGCTTGTTCGACAGTTCCTGCAGGGTCTTGAGCTCGAAACGGGTGTCGTGGCGCGCGGTCCAGGCGTGACCCAGGTAGGGACGCCAGTCGACGAACAGCTCCTTGTTCGGCTCCTTGACCAGACTCTTGACCACATGCTGGCCGTTATCCAGCGCGGTGCGGTAGTCGTCGATCTTGGCCTGCACGTCGTCCACCGAGTGGCGCACGGCGCTGGTCAGGGCTTCGGCATACAGCTCACGGGTGGTGCGCTGCTTGCTGATCTTCTGGTACATGATCGGCTGGGTGCCGCTCGGCTCGTCGGCCTCGTTGTGGCCGCGACGGCGGTAGCAGACCAGGTCGATGACCACGTCGCGCTTGTACTGCATGCGGTAGTCGACGGCCAGCTGGGTGACGAACAGCACCGCTTCCGGGTCATCACCATTCACGTGCAGGATCGGGGCCTGGATCATCTTCGCCACGTCGGTGCAGTATTCGGTGGAACGCGAGTCCAGCGGGTTGCTGATGGTGAAGCCGACCTGGTTGTTGATCACGATGTGGATGGTGCCGCCCGTCTTGAAGCCACGGGTCTGCGACATCTGGAAGGTTTCCATGACCACGCCTTGACCGGCAAAGGCCGCGTCGCCGTGCAGGGAAACCGGCAGCACCTTCTCGCCAGAGGCATCGCTACGACGATCCTGACGGGCGCGCACCGAGCCCTCGACCACCGGAGAGACAATCTCCAGGTGCGAGGGGTTGAACGCCATGGCCAGGTGCACTTCACCACCGGCAGTCATCACGTTGGAGGAGAAGCCCTGGTGGTATTTGACGTCGCCGGAGGACAGCCCCTCGGTCTTCTTGCCTTCGAACTCGTCGAACAGGTCGCGCGGGTTCTTGCCGAAGGTGTTGACCAGTACGTTGAGGCGACCACGGTGGGCCATGCCGATGACGATTTCCTTGGTGCCGTAGGAGCCGGAACGCTGGATCAGCTCATCGAGCAGGGGAATCAGGCTCTCGCCGCCTTCCAGGCCGAAACGCTTGGTACCCGGGTATTTGGTGCCCAGGTATTTTTCCAGGCCCTCGGCCGCAGTCAGACGTTCGAGCAGATGGCTCTGCACTTCGGTGGAGAACTGCGGACGGCCACGTACGCTTTCCAGGCGCTGCTGGAACCAGCTGCGCTGCTCGGAATCGACGATATGGGTGAACTCGGCACCGATGGTGCGGCAATATGTCTGCTGCAACGAATCGTGGATTTCGCGCAGAGTAGCCTCTTCCTTGCCGATAAACAGACCACCGGTGCGGAAAGTGGTGTCCAGATCGGCATTGGTCAGCCCGTAGTGGTTGATCGCCAGATCAGCCGGTGCGGGACGCTGCCAGAGACCAAGCGGATCGAGTTGGGCAGCCTGATGGCCACGCATGCGATAGGCCTGAATCATCCGTAGCACTTCGACTTGCTTCTTTTCGTGCTCGCTGCTCACGCTGCCGGCGGACACCGGTTGGGCGCGACGCTGGTTTTTAGCGAGCAGGACGAAATGATCGCGGATCGTCGAATGCGATACGTCTGTGGCGGCGCTGCCATCGGTCGGCAACTTCTGGAAGTAAGTGCGCCACTCTTCTGGCACAGCGTTGGGATCGTGCAGGTAAAGCTCATAGAGCTCTTCCACATAGGCAGCGTTACCACCGGATAGGTGGGCACTGTCCCACATGCGCTGCATCACGCTTTCTTGCATGCTTGGTCACCCTCGGTAAGGGGACACCACCGGCGAAGAAACCGCATGGTTTGCCAGTCCTGGAGCAGCGACTGGTAAGCCACTACGGATCCCGCAGATAGTCCGGGCACCAGCCCGGATGCCCCTGCTGGTCGTCATATTTTTCAAAGTTAAGAACCGCCGCTTTGTGAGCTGCGGTCCTTGCTAAAACTACGGCGCGGGGTTGAAGCCAGCGCCGCAGGTATTACAGGTCTAGCAAACAAACGCGAATCAGGTACCGCTTTGCAGCAACATGTTGCGAACGTGGCCGATTGCCTTGGTCGGATTGAGACCCTTGGGGCAAACGTTCACGCAGTTCATGATGCCGCGGCAACGGAACACGCTAAACGGATCGTCCAGCGCGGCCAGACGCTCGTCGGTCCTGGTATCGCGGCTGTCGGCCAGGAAACGATAGGCCTGCAGCAGCGCAGCGGGACCGAGAAACTTGTCCGGATTCCACCAGAAGGATGGGCAGCTGGTCGAACAGCAAGCACAGAGGATGCACTCGTAGAGGCCATCCAGCTTCTCGCGCTCTTCCGGCGTTTGCAGGCGTTCGATGGCCGGAGCCGGCGTATCGTTCTGCAGGTACGGCTGCACCTTCTCGTATTGCTTGTAGAAGATGCTCATATCGACGACCAGGTCACGGATAACCGGCAAACCTGGCAGCGGACGGATCACCAGCTTGCCGCCCTTGAGGCCGGCAGCCGAAATCGGCGTGATACAGGCCAGGCCGTTCTTGCCGTTGATGTTCATGCCGTCGGAACCACAGACGCCTTCACGGCAGGAACGACGGTAGGAGAAGCCCTCGTCCTGTTCCTTGATCAAGGCCAGCACGTCGAGGACCATGATGTCCTTGCCGCCGGCATCGACCTGGAAGTCCTGCATAAAAGGCGCAGCATCTTTTTCCGGGTTGTAACGATAAACGCTTACTTGCAACATATCAGCCACCCTTAATAAGTCCGAACCTTGGGTTCAAACGCTGGAACTGTCTTCGGCGAGAAGTTGACCGAACGCTTGCTCACGCGCTTTTCACCCGGGATATACAGGGAATGGCACAGCCAGTTTTCGTCGTCACGATCTTCGAAGTCTTCACGAGCGTGAGCGCCACGGGACTCTTTACGAACCTCGGCAGCGATCGCGGTGGCTTCAGCCACTTCGAGAAGGTTTTGCAGTTCCAGTGCTTCGATACGCGCGGTGTTGAACGCCTGGCTCTTGTCGGCGATCTTGACGGTAGCGATGCGCTCGCGCAGGTCGGCCAGTTGGGTGATGCCCTTCTGCATGTACTCACCGGTGCGGAACACGCCGAAGTAGTTCTGCATGCAGTTTTGCAGTTCTTTACGCAGCGGCGCGACGTCTTCGCCGGTGGTGCGTTCGTTGACTCCGGCCAGACGCCCCAGCGACTGCTCGATGTCGGTTTCGCTGGCACCACGGACTTCCACGCCTTCTTTCAGCGATTTTTCCAAGTGAATGCCCGCCGCGCGGCCGAATACCACCAGGTCGAGCAGCGAGTTGCCGCCCAGACGGTTGGCACCGTGGACCGATACGCAAGCCACTTCGCCGACGGCGAACAGACCGTCGATGATCTTGTCGTTACCGTTGGCATCCTGGGTGATGGCCTGACCATGGATGTTGGTCGGCACGCCGCCCATCATGTAGTGGCAGGTCGGCACGACCGGAACCGGCGCAACCACGGGGTCGACGTGGGCAAAGGTCTTCGACAGTTCGCAGATACCCGGCAGACGGCTGTGCAGCACTTCCTCACCGAGGTGATCGAGCTTGAGCATCACGTGATCGCCATCCGGACCACAGCCGTTGCCGGCGATGATTTCCTTGACCATGGAGCGCGCAACCACGTCGCGGCCGGCCAGGTCTTTGGCGTTCGGCGCGTAGCGTTCCATGAAGCGCTCGCCGTGCTTGTTGATCAGGTAGCCACCTTCACCGCGGCAACCCTCGGTCACCAGTACACCGGCCCCGGCGATGCCGGTCGGGTGGAACTGCCACATTTCGATGTCCTGCACCGGCACGCCGGCACGCAGGGCCATGCCCACACCGTCACCAGTGTTGATCAGGGCATTGGTGGTGGAGGCGTAGATACGACCGGCACCGCCAGTGGCCAGAACCACGGCCTTGGAACGGATATACACGGTCTCGCCGTTTTCCAGGCAGATCGCGATCACGCCGACGATGGCACCATCCTGGTTCTTCACCAGATCGACCGCGTACCACTCGTTAAGGAACGAGGTGCCGGCTTTCAGGTTGGCCTGGTACAGGGTGTGCAGCAGGGCGTGACCGGTACGGTCGGCAGCGGCGCAGGTGCGCGCAGCCTGAGTCGGATTGTTCGGGCCTTTGGACTGGCCGCCGAACGGGCGCTGATAGATGCGGCCCTGCTCGGTGCGGGAGAATGGCAGGCCCATGTGCTCCAGCTCGAATACGGCTTCCGGACCCACGGAGCACATGTATTCGATGGCGTCCTGGTCGCCGATATAGTCGGAACCCTTGACGGTGTCGTACATGTGCCAGCGCCAATCGTCGTTCGGATCGGCCGAAGCGATGGCGCAGGTGATGCCGCCCTGAGCGGATACGGTGTGCGAACGAGTCGGAAACACCTTGGTGACTACAGCGGTCTTGTGGCCGCCTTGAGCCAGTTGCAGCGCGGCACGCATGCCCGCGCCGCCGCCACCAACGATGATGGCGTCATAAGAAAGAGTGCGAATAGTCATGGATCAGTTACCCCAAAAAATCTGCACGCCCCAGACGAAGAACGTGAACATGGCAATGCCACACGCCGCCTGGAAGAGAAAACGCACCACAGTCGCCCACTTACCCAGCGCCATCGGCGTCAGGTAGTCGGTGGAAATCGTCCACATACCGACCCAGGCGTGAGCACTGAGCGCCACCAGGGTCAACAGACTGAAAATACGCATCGCATTATTGGAGAACAGCGCCTGCCATTCGGCATAACCCATACCCGGGTTGGCGACAATGTAACCCAGCAGAAACACCACATAGGCCGCGAGAACGACCGCAGACACACGCTGCGCCATCCAGTCATAGAGGCCCGAACGCGAAAAATTCGTGACGTTGGTTACCATACCCACACCCCCACCAATACGATCAGGATCGCCGAAACGACGAGAACGATTTGCGAGCCCAGCGTGCCGCCTTCCAGCGTCTCACCGATACCCATGTCCATGATCAAGTGGCGTACTCCGGCCACCAAGTGGTAAAGCAGAGCGGACAGCAATCCCCAGATCACGAACTTGGCCAGCGGGCTGGTCAAGCACTCTTTCACCTCGGCAAAACCTTCTGCAGACGTCAGCGACTTGTCGAGCCCAAACAGCAGCACGGCAATGCCGAAGAACAGAATGATTCCAGAAACCCGGTGAAGGAATGACGTAACGCCAGTGATAGGAAGTTTGATAGTCCTAAGGTCGAGATTTACAGGTCTTTGGCTATTCACGGCTTTTTTATCACACTGAGAGCCCCTAACTATCAGGGCAAAGTTGTCGGGAAGTGCACTGGTCAGGTACCCATCACCCAAGGAGTGACAACCACCAGAATACGGGCGTGTAGCCCTTGGTAGTTGGGCGCAGAGTATAGACAGTTAGGTTACTAATGACAATGCAAAGCCCCCTACCTAAAAGCGCATTGCGCAGCCTTTATAAATGACGTAAAGGGGCCAATTTTCACCGCGAAAACCACCCGCAAACCCTTCTGCCGTCTGGGTTTTCGCAAATTGACATTAGAATTTATCCCACTATAGTGGTGCGGGCCCTGCGTGGGGGGCTGTCAGATGATTTCAAGCATAACTAGGAGGCCACACATGGCTGACAAAAAAGCGCAGTTGATCATCGAGGGCGCAGCCCCCGTCGAGCTGCCCGTTTTAACCGGCACCGTTGGTCCCGATGTAATTGACGTACGGGGCTTAACCGCCACGGGCCGTTTCACTTTTGATCCTGGCTTTATGTCCACCGCCTCGTGCGAGTCGAAGATCACCTATATCGACGGCGATCAGGGCATTTTGCTGCACCGCGGCTACCCCATCGAACAGCTGGCCGAGCAATCGGATTACCTGGAAACCTGCTACCTGCTGCTCAACGGCGAACTGCCGACTGCAGAGGAAAAGGCCAAGTTCGTCAGCACCATCAAGAACCACACCATGGTTCACGAACAGCTGAAGACCTTCTTCAACGGCTTCCGCCGCGATGCCCACCCGATGGCCATCATGTGCGGCGTGGTTGGCGCGCTTTCGGCTTTCTACCACGACTCGCTGGACATCAAGAACCCGCATCACCGTGAAGTTTCGGCCATGCGCCTGGTGGCCAAGATGCCGACCCTCGCCGCCATGACCTACAAGTACTCCATGGGTCAGCCGATGATGTACCCGCGTAACGACCTGAACTACGCGGAAAACTTCCTGCACATGATGTTCAACACCCCGTGCGAGATCAAACCGATCAGCCCGGTGCTGGCCAAGGCCATGGATAAGATCTTTATCCTGCATGCCGACCACGAGCAGAACGCCTCCACCTCCACAGTACGCCTAGCCGGTTCTTCGGGTGCCAACCCGTTCGCCTGTATCGCCGCCGGCATCGCTGCACTCTGGGGCCCGGCGCATGGCGGTGCCAACGAAGCGGTGCTGAGCATGCTTGACGAGATCGGCAGCGTGGACAACATCGACGCCTATATCGCCAAGGCCAAGGACAAGGACGATCCGTTCAAGCTGATGGGCTTCGGTCACCGGGTCTACAAGAACCGCGACCCGCGCGCCACCGTGATGAAACAGACCTGCGACGAAGTGCTGGCCGAACTGGGGATCAAGAACGATCCGCAGCTGGAACTGGCCATGCGCCTGGAAGAGATCGCCCTGACCGACCCGTACTTTATCGAGCGTTCGCTGTACCCGAACGTCGACTTCTACTCGGGCATCATCCTCAAGGCCATCGGCATCCCGACCAGCATGTTCACCGTGATCTTCGCCCTGGCGCGCACCGTCGGCTGGATCTCGCACTGGAAGGAAATGCTCTCCAGCCCGTACAAGATTGGCCGTCCGCGCCAGCTGTACACCGGCTACCCGCAGCGCGACATGCAAAAATAAGCTTCAGACTGCGCCGCAAGCAAAAGGCTGCCCTCGGGCAGCCTTTTTTGTGTCCACCATGTCCATGTGCTTCACCGCTTTAGGGCTTGCGCGCAAAAATACTCCCGGCATTTTTGTGGCCGGCGATTCTTTGTGACCTGGCATTCCTGGCGGCCATCCCTGCGGGCCGTCGCTTCGCGACGTCAAAAATCGCTCCCGACGATTTCTCCGTCCGACTCCGCCCTTATGGTTGTTCGGCCAGCTGACGCAGTGCCTGTAAGGTATTGAAAGGCGCATCCACGACAAAACTGCGGGCCAGCCAGGCCGGCACGCTGCCGCCGGGCTCCGAATGCACCTGGTAGATCACCTCGACCTCGCCGCCCGGGTGCGGGCGCAGGGTCCAGTAGCCTTCGACCTTGCTGATACGCACGAAGCCTGGCTGCGGCGGCAGGTAATCGGCCACTCCGTGCAGAATGCGGGTAACACTGCCATCGGCAGCGCGCTCGGTGGTGATCTGCAGCACCGAGTCGCGCGGCTGTACCGGCCAGGGGCTATGGAAACGGCTATAGGTCCAGCTCAAATCGCCCTGCTGCCCGAGTAGCTTCTGCTCGCTGCAGGCATGAATCCAGGCGCAGGCCCCGCTAACATCTTCCTGCAGAGCCAGGAGCCTGGACATATCGGCACGCAGGCGGGTGACGCCACGAAATGCCTGAAAGCTCGAACCGGGGACCTGCTGCAGATAGACCCGAATACCCGCCTCATCCTTGACCAAGCGCCATTCCGCGGCCTGCACCTGGGCGAGGCCCAGTATCAGCAGCGCACCCAGCAACCACCGCGCCAATCTGCTCATCCTCTCTCCACCGCCATGCCGTCGATACGGCACAGTATCAGACCGCGACAGCCGTGCTTTGCTCCAGCCAGCCCAATAGACGAATCGCATCCTCGCGACTCGCACCACAGACATCGGCATCGGCGCTGAATGCCGAACACACTGCCGGCCGCCCGGGCTGAGCGAAGACCGCACAGTAATTTTCCGCGGTTAACTGCACGCAACGCACGCCCGCCGGCTTGCCCTCGGGCATGCCGGGAATCGGCGAACTGATCGAAGGCGCAATGCAGCAGGCACCGCAACCGGCACGGCATTTCATCGGAGGACGACCTCAAAAGATCCAAGCGGGCAATTCTACGTCGCCCGCGAGGGTTTTAGCAGCCGGTACCCCACCGATTCAGACCAGCGCCTGGCCAGCGAAACATCGCCTGCCAGCAATTGGGCATCGGCCGCCCCGACACCTGGCAACAGGCCCGTGAATCTCCCGGCTAGTCGCGGCCCTTCAAGCGGGTCAGCAGACTGGAGGTGTCCCAGCGCCCGCCACCCATGGCCTGCACATCGGCATAGAACTGATCGACCAGGGCGGTAACCGGCAACTGCGCGCCGTTGCTGCGGGCCTCGTCGAGCAGAATCGACAGATCCTTGCGCATCCAGTCCACCGCGAAACCATGCTCGAACTCGCCGGCCAGCATGGTCTTGTGGCGGTTTTCCAGCTGCCAGGACTGCGCCGCGCCCTTGCCGATCACCTCCATCGCGCCATGTGCGTCGAGCCCCGCGCACTGGGCGAAATGCAGGGCCTCGGACAAGCCCTGGACCAGACCGGCGATGCAGATCTGGTTGACCATTTTGGTCAGTTGGCCGCTGCCCGCCTCGCCCATCAAGCGAACCATACGCGCATAGGCCTGGATAACGGGCTCGACCCTGGCATAGGTCGTCGCCTCACCGCCCACCATGATGGTCAGCACGCCGTTCTGCGCCCCGGCCTGACCGCCGGATACCGGCGCATCGAGAAAACCCAGCCCCAGTTCGCCAGCCTCGGCGGCCAGTTCGCGGGCGACATCGGCCGAGGCGGTGGTGTGGTCGACCAGCACCGCACCGGCCGCCATGCCGGCAAAGGCACCGTCCGGGCCCAGCACCACGCCGCGCAGATCGGCATCGTTGCCCACGCAGACCATTACCAGCTCAGCCGCAGCAGCCGCCTCACGCGGCGTGGCCGCGGAGGTCCCGGCAAACTCGCTGAGCCATTGCTCGGCCCTGGTCGCCGTGCGGTTGTACACGCACACCTGATGACCGGCATGCGCCAGATGCCCCGCCATCGGATACCCCATCACGCCCAGCCCGATAAAGGCTACCTTCGCCATACACACCTCGATATTCGAACGCCATCAACGGCGCGCGTTTGTACTTAACCCATATCCCCGCTGCACGGCAGATACGACCCCGGCTGCAAGCATGCCCGCCACATGGGAGCAACGCCAGTACAGCCATAGGGCAAAACTGTATGAATAGGCCCCAGCGCAGGCTTTACCCGACGCCGAGACTGCTTTCATACTCGCGGCACGCAAAGGAGAGCTTATGCAGCATTGGCTGGTAATCGACCTGGAGGCCACCACCGAAGAAGGCGGCTGGCCGGTCAAAGATATGGAAATCATCGAAATCGGTGCCAGCCTGGTCAACCCCGGCGGCCATGAAATCGAGTATTTCCAGCGTTTTGTGCGGCCCACTCGACGCCCGCATCTGACCCACTTCTGCCGTCAGCTCACACAGATCAGCCAGGCCGATGTCGACGCCGCCGCCCCGCTGAGCACGGTGTGGGTACAATTCGAACGCTGGCTGCTGGCCCATCAGCCGCAACTGGTGGGCTGGGTCAGCTGGGGCGACTATGACCGCCGTCAGCTCGAACAGGAATGGCGCAGCCATGGACTGAGCAGCTACCTGAGCCAGATCCCCCATACCAACCTGAAGAAACGCTTCGCCGAAGCCCGCCAGCTGCCCCGCCCGATTGGCCTGAAAATGGCCCTGAACCTGGCGGGTTTGCAGTTCCAGGGCCAGCAGCACCGTGCCCTGACCGATGCACGCAATACCGCCCGACTGCTGCCACTGGTATTGCCCGCGCAAAGCAGATGACGAAGAAAAACCGCTTGGGCATACTGGCGGGCCATTTTTTATGGCCCGCCATCCATGGCGGCCACCCTTCGGGCCGTCGCTGCGCGACGTTAAAAATAACTCCAGACAATTTTTACTCCCCCCTTTCGAGGAACTGCAGATGTTCAAGGTCAATGAATACTTCGACGGCACCGTCAAATCCATCGCCTTCGGCATGGCTGAAGGCCCGGCCACCATTGGCGTAATGGCCGCAGGCGAGTACGAGTTCGGCACCAACCAACTGGAAGTCATGCATGTGGTGGCCGGAGCCCTCACCGTCAAGCTGCCGGGCAGCGACAGCTGGGACACCTACGCCAGCGGCAGCCAGTTCACCGTACCGGCCAACAGCAAGTTCCAGCTCAAGGTGGCCGTGGATACCGCCTACCTGTGCGAGTACCGCTAAGCATTAGCCCTGGTGCCTGAAAGCCGGCCTCAGTGGCCGGTTTTTTTATTAACGGATAGATAAAGCTCAAGGAACCGCCCATGCCGCGCTCAACGCAATTCTCCCTGGTGATTCTGCCGATCATATTGCTGCTGATCGCCATGACCTCGATCCAGAGCGGTGCATCCCTGGCCAAGGGGCTGTTCCCGGAGATCGGCGCAGCCGGCACCACCGCCCTGCGCCTGAGCCTGGGCGCGCTGATCCTCTGCGTACTGATGCGCCCCTGGCAGGCCAAATTGACGCTGAAGTCCAGCCGCTCGCTGCTGGCCTACGGGCTGGCCCTGGGCGGCATGAACCTGCTGTTTTACCTCTCGCTGCAGACCATTCCTCTGGGCATCGCCGTGGCCCTGGAATTCACCGGTCCACTGGGCCTGGCCCTGCTGTCGTCGCGGCGCTTGCTGGATTTTCTCTGGATCGCCCTGGCCGTTTTCGGCCTCTGGCTGCTGTTGCCCACCACGCAAAGTGATGTAGCGCTTGACCCGGCGGGCATGGCCCTGGCCCTGGCCGCCGGGCTGTGCTGGGCGCTGTATATCGTCTTCGGCCAGAAGGCCGGGGCCGAGCATGGCAAGCAGACCGTGGCCCTGGGCACCATAGTCGCGGCCCTGCTGGTGTTCCCGATTGGCCTGTGGCAAGCCGGTAGCGGCCTGTTTTCACTGGATTTGCTGCCCATTGCCCTGGGCGTGGCGGTGCTGTCCTCGGCGCTGCCCTACAGCCTGGAGATGGTCGCCCTGACCCGCCTGCCCGCGCGCACCTTCAGCATCCTGATGAGCATGGAACCGGCCATCGCCGCCCTTTCCGGCCTGCTGTTCCTCAGCGAGCGACTGACGCTCAACCAATGGCTGGCGATCAGCGCCATCATCCTCGCCTCGGCGGGCGCGGCGGCGACCATCAGGCCGAAAGGCAAGCCGTTTTAACTTAGCGAAATAGCAGCGCAGTCGCAGCCTGCGCAGGTGGGAGCCTGCCCCTCCCACAATGTCAATTAACCGCTTCGGCCTCATGGCTAAACTGCAGCTCGGCCAGGCGCGCATACAGCGGGCTGCTGCTGACCAACTCGGTATGGCTGCCGATGGCCGCCAGCCTGCCCTGCTCGATCACCGCGATGCGGTCGGCGCTTTTTACCGTGGCCAGGCGGTGCGCGATGACCAGGGTGGTGCGGCCCTGCATCAGCCGTGGCAGGGCCTGCTGAATCAGATGCTCGCTCTCGGCATCCAGCGCGCTGGTGGCTTCATCGAGCAGCAGGATCGGCGCATCCACCAGCAGCGCGCGGGCAATCGCCAGGCGCTGGCGCTGACCGCCAGACAGCCCCAGGCCGGCATCGCCCAGGTGGGTCTGGTAGCCGTCGGGCAGTTTCATGATGAACTCGTGGGCATGGGCGGCCTTGGCGGCGGCTTCGACCTCGGCATGGCTGGCATCGGTTCGGCCGTAGCGAATGTTGTCCTCGACCGAGCCGAAGAACAGCGCCGGGTTCTGCGACACCAGGGCAAAGCTGCTGCGCAGTTCGCGGGGGTCGAGCTGCTGGATCGGCACGCCATCGATCAGGATGCTTCCGGCCTGCGGGTCGAAGAAGCGCAACAGCAGATCGAACAGGGTCGATTTACCCGCGCCAGACGGCCCGACCAGGGCCAGGGTTTCCCCCGGCGCGACCTGTAGATCGATGCCATCCACGGCAAAACTGCCGGGGCGCGAGGGGTAGGCGAAACGCAGCCCCTGCAACTCGATACGGCCCTGCAGCGGCTGCGCCAGCGCCAACGGCGCGGCCGGCGGGGTGATTTCATTGCGCGCCTGCAACAGCTCGGCGATGCGCTCGGCGGCACCAGCGGCGCGTTGCAGTTCGCCGATCACCTCACTAAGGGTGCCGAACGAGCCGCCGACGATCAGGCTGTAGAAGACAAAAGCCGCCAGCTCGCCGCCGGAAATACGCCCGGCGATCACGTCCATGCCGCCGACCCAGAGCATCACCCCCACCGCGCCGAGGACCAGCACGATGACCACGGTAATCAGCCAGGCGCGCTGGGCGATACGTTTGCGTGCGATATCGAAGGCCGCCTCGGCCGACAGGCCGAAGCGGCGCTTGTCCTCGGCCTGGTGGTTGTAGGCCTGCACCGTCTTGATCTGCCCGAGCACCTCGCCGACATAGCTGCCGACATCCGCCACCCGGTCCTGGCTCTGGCGCGACAGCGCGCGCACGCGGCGGCCGAAGATCAGGATCGGCGCGACCACCAATGGCAGGGCCAGCAGCACGATGCCGCTGAGCTTGGGGTTGGTGACCACCAGCAGCACGCTACCGCCGATCAGCATGATCACATTGCGCAGCGCCATCGACAGCGACGAGCCGATCACCGATTGCAACAGCGTGGTGTCTGCGGTCAGGCGCGACTGGATCTCCGAGCTGCGGTTGCTCTCATAGAAGCCCGGGTGCAGTTCGATCAGGTGGTTGAATACCCGCTTGCGGATATCGGCGACAAAGCGCTCGCCGATCCACGACACCAGGTAGAACCGGGTAAAGGTGCCGATGGCCAGCGCCAGCACCAGCACGAAGAACAGCCCGATCGACTGTTGCAGCGCCGCCGGCGACTGGGTCGCCAGGCCCTGATCGACCAGCAGTTTGATGCCCTGGCCCATGGACAGGGTAATGGCGGCGGTAAACATCAGCGCCAGCAAGGCCCCGAGCACACGCCCGCGATACGGCGCGATAAAGCGCCAGGCCATGCGCAGGGCATTGCGCTGACGGGAGGACAGGATCGAAAGCATGGAGGCTCGCTGGGGCGCTGACGCCCGTTAATAAGGAGGCGATTGCGGCGTTTCCGCCCGCCAGGCCACCCAACACAGGGCCAGGGCGGCGAGATTGGTGGTCAGCGGATTGAACGCCTGCAGCAGTAGATGGGGGCTGAATAGCGCCACATCAAGCAGCAGCCCAATCAACAGCACGCCGGCCAGCAGCAAGGGCCAGCGCCGACGCCGCCAAAGCAGCGACAGCCCCAGGATGATTTCCGCCAGACCGGCGATGCCCGCCACCCACTCGGGGGCTGGCAGATTATGGGCCTGGATCATCGCCAGCTCATCCGGGCTTAACCAGAGGATCTTCGGCACCAGGCCGTGCCAGATAAATACCAGCGCCAAACTGATGCGGGCGATCCAGGCGATCTGCCTTAGACGTGGATCATTCATGCAGGAAGCGCCGGGCATGGTCGGCGCTTGGCAGCAGGCAGCTGTCGTAACGTCCGAACAGCCGGTAGCGATTGAGCGCAATACGGTCATAGCACCAGTCGCGCACAGGCCGCGGCACCAGCCGCAGCCAGGCCAGGTGCCGCCAAGCTCCGGGTAGCTGGGCGACGATGCGCAGCACGGCATCCGAACGCAGCAGCATCTGCCCGTTCTCGATCAGCGCCATGCTGTCGAAATGATCCGTCGGCAAACCACCCCAGGCCAATAGCGCCTGGCCTTCGGCCGACTGCACCGAGGCCAGGCGAAAGTGCAACGCGTGGTCATGACGGATCAGAAACCTGGCCCAACCGTTGCACAGCTTGCACACCCCATCAAACAGCACCACGCGCTCGCCGGGCTGGATAAAGGGTGGAGGTGTTTGCGCCTGCATGCCCAACTCCTGTCTGCCCGCCTTATCAGCCAACGGGAATACGATAATGGCCGGTAATCTTGAAGCCGAAGAGGATGTCCTCTTCCTGGGTGCCGCGGCCGATATTGTGCAGCACCAGGGGAACGCCGCTAGCCGCCTGACGGTCGCTGATAATGCCGATATGGCCCAGGCCGCCGCCCAGATCCCAGGTGACGATATCGCCGGGGCGATGCCCCTCTGCATCCCGGCCAGGCAGCAGCGCCCAGCCCTGGCGCTTGAACCAGGTCATCAGGTTGGGCACGCGGCGATGATCGATATTGCGGTCGGGCCGGCTGAGTCCCCAGTTCTTTGGGTACAGCGCAAAATTCGCGCGCATGTCCTGGTGCACCGCCTGCTGCAAGTCGAGGCCCTGTTGGCGCAGCGCGCGAATCAGCACATCGGTACAGACGCCGGTGTTGGGCGGTACATCGCCATTGGGGTAACTCAAACGGCGGTAGCTCGGGTCATAGCCCAGGGTCACGCCGACCTGCTGGCGGGCAGCCGTGACCAGGGCATCGGGTTGCAGCGCCCAGACCTGGGTGCTCAGCAGAATACTCACTGCAAACAGCAGAATCGCCCGCATAACGCCTCCTTAGCAGTTCAGCACTACTTGCCCACCGGATACAGCAGCTCTTCCTTATAACCGGCCCACACCCGCACCACATCGGGGAAGGCATCATCCAGCGCCGTATCGCCGCTGTCCACCAGCAGCGGCCGGCCTTCCAGGGTGCCGAGTTTGCGCTTGGTGGCGACCACGCGCAGGTGCTCAAGGCCGATGGCGCGCAGCACCCGTGGACTAATCTGCTGGTTGCCGCGGCCGATGATATGGCCCTGGCCACCGATGGCCGTGACCAGCAGGCGCGCCGGGTGGCCGTCCACCAGTTCGAACAGCTGCGCCTCGGTTACATCGCCGGCCAGCAGTTGGCCATTCTCGATCACATCGACGCCGAGCAAGGTGGTTTGCACCCCCAGGTTCTGCGCCAGGCCGTGCAGGGTCGAACCGGGGCCGAACACGTAGCGCACATCGGTTTCCCAGCTGTCCTGCAGCCAGTCGGCCAGATCGCTGAGCACCAGCTCTTCGGACTCCACGCCGCCCTGCTTGACCTGCTGCACATAACCGCCTTCCTGCGGCACCGTCAGCTCGCCGTACCAGCGCGCCGTGACCTTGCCTTCACGCAGGGCGCTTTCATCGATATCGCGCACCTCGCCATTGCTCAGGCGCACCAGGCCGCCTTCGATCAGCCGCGCAGTCAATTCGCCGGCCGCCCGCGGGCTTATGGCGTAGACCCCGGACTGGATCTTCACCCCGGCCGGAATCCCCAGCACCGGTTGACCCTCGCGCACCGCCGCGCAGATATCCCGCGCCGTGCCGTCGCCACCGGCGAACAGAATCAAGGCCACCCCGGCATCCTGCAGCCGTTCGGCGGCCTGGCGGGTATCGGCGGCGCTGCTCGGGCCCGCGCCCAGCTCGCCGACCACACGGTGGGTAAAGCCCATCTCGGCCAGCAGATCGGCCCCCATGGCACCCGGGAAAGTGACAAATTCCAGGCGTTCGCGCAGCGGCAACAGCACCTCAAGGGCGGTTTGCGTACGCAGCGCCGACTTCGCCTCGACGCCCAGGGCCAAGGCCTGCTCCGCCATGCCGTCACTGCCCTTGAACCCCGCCGGGCCACCCAGCCCGGCCACGGGATTAATGATCAGACCAATATGAAAAAGCCCCATAACACCCTCTTGTTCAATACCTGCCAGCGCCCTGGCACAGTGCCCACTACAGCTGATGTCCCTGTGCCCTGCGCCGCTTTGTTGCCGTCGCAGTTGTCATAGTGTTTTCATCTAATATTCATAAACTCGCGCCAATCGATAAGGAGACCCGCCATGCACCGCTCGCCACAGAACTCGCACAAACCCGCAGCCATGCCGATTGGCGGCTTTGTCATCGATGCCCGGGGCCGCGAAATCCCGATCACCGAAGAAATGATCCAGCAGGCCTGCAGCGCGCTGGAAAAAGCCCAGCAGCCGGCGGCCAAGCGTAAGTAAGTTTCCCAGCAGGGCAGTGTTGCAGGGGTGGATGAGGTTTTTCATCCACCCTTAAGGGCACAGAGGGTGGATAGATGCAGCGCCACCCCCTACCCTCTCAGCTGCGCACCCAACGCTTGCACCAGGCTGGCCAAGGCCGGCGCATGTCCCTTCACGTACACCTCCAGCCCGTCGATCTCGCGACGCATCGGGTAGTGCTTGCGCAGCCCGTCGAAGGCCGCGCGGCGGGTTGCAGCATCGCCCTGCAGGCTGCGGCGAAAATCCGCATCGTCGCGACGCGGGTCGTACACCGCGCGGCAGATGCTGGCCAGGGCCCAGGCCGGATCGGCGCTGGCATCGAGGGTCAATGCGCTGAGCCAGGGCGCGGGCATCAGCTGCGCCAGTTCGATGCTGGGCGCAACGCCCAGGTGCTGGCACAGCGCCTGATAGATCTGCGCGGTGCCGCGCAGCTTGCCGTCCAGACTGTAGCCGGCGATATGCGGGGTGGCGATGCGGCACAGCGCGGCCAGCTCGACATCCGCCTGCGGCTCGCCCTCCCAGACGTCCAGCACCACCTGCAGATCGCTGCGCTGCGCCAGTAACTCGCGCAATGCCCGGTTATCCACCACCGCGCCGCGGCTGGCGTTGATCAGCCAGCTGCCCGGCATGAGTGCGGCCAGGCGCGCGGCGTCGAACAGATGATGGGTGGGATGCTCGCCCAGCCGCTCCAGCGGCGTATGCAGGCTGATCACGTCACACTCGGCCAGCACCTGCTGCAGGCTGACGAAATCGCCACCCTCGGCCGCCTGGCGTGGCGGGTCACAGACCAGCACGCGCCAGCCCAGGCCGCGCAGCACCTTGAGCAGACGACTGCCGACCTGGCCGGCCCCGACCACCCCATAGGTGCGGCCAGCCAGGTCGACCCCCTGCTGCTCGGCCAGTACCAGCAGGCTGCCCAGCACATAGTCGACCACGCCGCGGGCATTGCAGCCCGGCGCACTGGCCCAGGCGATGCCGGCCTGCTGGAAGTAGTCGAGATCCAGATGGTCGGTGCCGATGGTGCAGGTGCCAACAAACTTAACTGCCGAGCCCTCCAGCAGCGCACGGTCGACATGGGTCACCGAGCGCACCAGCAGCAGGTCGGCAGCGGCGACTGCGGCCGCATCGATGCCGCGGCCGGGCAAGCGGCGGATCTCGCCGAAACCGGCGAAGAATTCATCAAGCAGGGGGATGTTTTCGTCAGCGACTATGAGCATGTAGGACTCCGCAAATCAGGCCGGCATTCTAACAGGCCGTCGCGGCGCTCGGCGCGCGGTATGCAGCGGCATGCGCCTGCACCTGCGCCGCCCTTAAAACAATCCGCGCCGCGCTTTCCTGACCGAGCCGTCAAGGCGTAGACTGCGCGGTTTCCCGACACCCTGCCGGATACTCCCCCCATGCTTGCCCAAACCCGCCTGCAACGCGCCGGCACCGAGATGTGCAGCCTGCTGAAGCTGGCCACGCCGATCATCATTGCCCAACTGGCGCACACCGCCATGGGCTTCGTCGACACCGTGATGGCGGGTCGCGTCAGCCCGCAGGATCTGGCGGCGGTGGCGCTGGGCAACTCGATCTGGGTGCCGGTGTTTCTGCTGATGACCGGCATCCTGCTGGCCACCACACCGAAGGTTGCGCAACGCTTCGGAGCCGGTGCCCAGGGCGAAATCGGCCCGCTGGTGCGCCAGGCCCTGTGGCTGGCGCTGGCGGTGGGAATGGCCGCCGCCACCCTGCTGTGGAATGCCGAAATCATCCTGACCCTGATGAATGTCGACCCCGGCCTGATCGAGCCGTCCATGGGCTACCTGCGCGCCGTGGCCTGCGGCTTCCCGGCGGTGGCGCTGTACCACGTGCTGCGCTGCTTCAGCGACGGCCTCGGCCACACCCGACCGAGCATGATCCTCGGCCTGTGCGGCCTGGCGCTGAATATCCCGCTCAATTACATCTTTATCTACGGCAAGCTCGGCCTGCCGGCCATGGGCGGCGTCGGCTGCGGCTGGGCCACCGCGCTGGTGATGGGCTTTATGTTCCTGAGCATGCTCTGGTGGGTGAAATGGGCCCCGTTCTACCAGCCGAGCAAAATCTTCAGCCACTTCGAATGGCCGCAATGGCCGGTGCTCAAGCGTCTGCTTTCGGTCGGCCTGCCGATCGGCATCGCGGTATTCGCCGAGTCGAGCATCTTCGCCGTGATCGCCCTGCTGATCGGCGGCCTGGGGGCCACCGTGGTGGCCGGCCACCAGATCGCCCTCAATTTCAGCTCCATGGTGTTTATGATCCCCTACTCCCTGGGCATGGCAGCCACTGTGCGCGTCGGTCAGGCCCTGGGCCGCGGCGAGCCCCGCGAGGCGCGCTTTGCCGCCGGCGTGAGCATGGCGGCGGCCCTGGGCTACGCCTGCCTGTCGGCCAGCCTGATGTTGCTGCTGCGCGAGCAGATCGCGCAGATCTACAGCCCTGATCCTGCGGTCATCGCGGTGGCCACCACCCTGCTGATCTACTCGGCGCTGTTCCAGTTTTCCGACGCCATCCAGGTCACCGCCGCCGGAGCCCTGCGCGGCTACCAGGACACTCGGGTAACCATGATCCTGACCCTGTTCGCCTACTGGGGTATCGGCCTGCCGGTGGGTTACGCCCTGGGCCTGTCCGATTGGCTCGGCGAGCCCAGCGGCCCGAGCGGGCTCTGGCAAGGCCTGGTGGTGGGCCTGACCTGCGCCGGCGGCATGCTTGCGGTGCGCCTGGCCGGCAGCGCGCGCAAACGCATCCGGGCCGCTAAGATGGCCTGATGATCGCCCGCCTGCTCGTCCTCGTTGCCCTCGCCAGCCTCTGCGCCTGCAGCCCAGGGGACAGCGGATTGGCGCTGCAGAACGACTACCTGCAGCGCCTGAGCAACGCCCTCGACGAACCCCGCCCCGAAGGCTTCGACAGCGCCCAGCTGCCGCGGTATCGGATGCCGGCGCGGCGCGAGCGGCTGATCGCGATTGCCGAGGTGCGCATCAGCCTGCTCGACCTGCTGATCGATGTGCGCCGCTGCCCCACCCTGCAACAGCAGATCAGCCTGCGCAACAGCAGCCTGGGCAAGCAGCTGACGCCCAGCAGCCGCCTGGCCTATGAAGGCGAGCTGCTGCGCGCCATAGATGCCTGCGCCGCGCATATGCGCGGCAGCGACGATCCGGCGCTGGGCCAGACCCTCGAGGCCCTGGCCGCGGCCAAACGCCAGCAACTGCCTGCGGTGTACTGGAATGCCCTCAATGGCAGCACCGAAGTCGAGCGCTACCTGCGCTTTGCCGAGACCGCGCTGCCGGCCGAGGCCGGCGAAGACAACGCCGCCCTGGAGGCCCTGGCGCAACTGGCCGAGATCGGCAGCGCCCTGCCCGAGCGCCTGCCGCCGCCGGCGACGCAGCTCGACGCGCTGTTCTTCGCCCTGCATGCCAGCGACCAGGGCGGTCAGCTGATCACCAGCCTGGCCAGCCTGACCCACAGCCTCGAACAAGGCAGCCAGCTGCTGGAGAGCCGGCAACAGCGGCGGCCGCTCTGCCCCACCGGGCAAGCCACGGCCCGCGCCCGCGTTGTGCAGAATATCTTCGTCAAGTATTACGCCGGCAGCCTGCAACCCTATCTGGCGCAGGTCCATCGCCGCGGACAGAGCTGGAGCGCCAGCCTGCGCCGGATTGGCAGCACGGCGCAGATCCCGGCGGCAGCCCGCGACTATCTGCTGCAACTGAGCGCCGAGGAGGCCTCGCTCTGGGCCGACTTCGAACGCGCCACCGCGCGCCATGTGCGCAGCTGGCAGGCCACCCTGAAAAGCTGCGGCCTGGCTCCCGGTCAGTCGGGGTGGAAGGGCAACGCCGCCAGCGCCGACCAGTAGCGCTCGGACAACAGCTCGCGGCCAGCCAGCAGGTGGGCCAGGTAATCGGCGCTGGGCAACAGGCCCTCGACGCGAAAGACCGGATTGGCGATATACACCCAGGCCGGCTGCACGCCGTGGTTCGTCATGACCGGCATGCACTCGCGGCTGTAATAGATCGGCGTGCCTTCGAAATGGTCCAGCTTGGCGATCTCATCAGCATCCTGCAGGCGATAGAGCACGCCCTCCACCACGCCGTCGCGCTGATGGCGGATATTGGCGTAGGCACGCCCCGGCGCTCGGTCCATGGCGCGCTTGTTGAAACACAGGCCGTAGCCGGGCAAACGCCCGGGCAGCACCTCGACCACGCTCAGGCCGCGAGCCTGCATGCGCGCCGGGTTCATATTCGAGCCGTAGGCGAAGTACCAATTCATCAGTCAGACTTCTTGCGAATCAGGTAGAGGTAGGTCGCGCCCTCTTCGGCCTGCTCGACCAGTTCGTGGCCGAGAAACACACAGAACTTGGGGATGTCGCGGCGGGTCGAGGGGTCGGTGGCGATCACCTTGAGCAGGCCGCCGGCCGGCAGGTCGCGCACCTTGTTGTGCAGCATCATCACCGGCTCGGGGCAGTTCAGCCCGGTGGCATCGAGGGTGTCATCGGGAATGGCAGTGTTTTGCAAAGACATCGGCGGGCTCCAGTTGCAGGCCGCTATTCTGGCGCAAAGTTGACCCAAAGGTCATCTAGCAGTTCGACACAACCTTGGATGGGCAGCCGCAAGCGGCCACTTAAGGCAGGCTGCGCAGCAGCCGACCATTCCAATAAGAGCCCTTTATGCGCCTAGCCCTGCTACTCGCCGCCCTGCTGCTCGGCGGCTGCGCCGCCCGCGACCAACTGCACGACTTCGGCACCAGCGCCGGACAGGACCTGCCCGCCCGCCACTTTGACGCGGTGATCCATGGCCGCGACGGCACCCGCCTGTCGGCCACGGTGTTCCAGCCGGCGCTCAAGGTCGGCGAGCAGGCTCCGGTGATCGTCCATACCCACGGCTGGGGCGGCTGGCGGGTCACCCGACCGAACGGCTTCTACGGCACCCAGATGATGTCCGGGCGCGCCGCCCTCAAGGCCTGGCGGGCCGGCTACTGGGTAATCAGCTACGACCAGCGCGGCTGGGGCGGCAGCGAAGGCGACATCGAAATGATGAACCCCGAGTTCGAGGTGCAGGACGCCCTGGCGGTGATCGACTGGGCCGCCGCCCACCTGCCGCGCCTGAGCATGGACGGGCCGAACGACCCCAGGGTCGGCATGCTCGGCGAAAGCTATGGCGGCGCGGTGCAGCTGCTGGCCTCGGCCGAGGACCCGCGCATCGACGCCATAGTGCCGATTGCCACCTGGTACGACCTGGGCGAGGCCCTGGCTCCGGACAGCCACCTGAAGGTCGGCTGGACCAGCGTGCTGCTCGGCCTGGGCCTGTCGACCGGCTATGACCTGGGCAAGTTCGTCCAGGCCCCCTACCTGAAAAGCATCGATGGCCGCATGCGCGAGCCGGTGCGCGCCGAGCTCAGGGCCCATAGCCTGGCCAGCTACTGCGCACGTGGCCAACGCCCGCAGGCCGATGCCCTGCTGATTCAGGGCATGCGCGACACCCTGTTCCCGCTCAACCAGGGCCTGGCGATCCGCGAGTGCCTGCAACAGGGCCAGCGCGATGTGCGCCTGCTGGGCATGCAGGGCGGGCATATCCTGCCGCCGCCGTTGCAGCGCTGGAGCGGCCTGCCGCCGTTCAACAACGAAGCGGTGCTGCACTGCGATGGCCGCGCGATCAACCTCTACCAGGCCATAGTCGCCTGGTACGAAGACAAGCTGCGCGGCCGCAGCGGGGTTGCCGCGAGCATCCCCGCGCTCTGTGTCAGCCTCGATCTGGACCAGGGCCTGGCCCTGCAGCAACTGCCGGGCAACCAGCGCATCGAACTGCCCGCCACCGCCATTCGCCCGCTCAGCAGCGGCCTGCTGCAGCCGGCGCGCTTTATCCCCTTGCAGCAGGTGCAGCAGCCCAGCGCCCTGATTGGCGTGCCGCGCCTGCTTGTGGAAAACCCCGAGCGGCTGCCGACCCTGTTTGCCGCCCTGGTGGTCCGCCGCGCCAATGGCCGCAGCGAGGTGCTGAGCGAGCAGGTCACCCCGCTCAAGGGCCGGGCCAGCACCGAACTGGCGGCGGTCAGCACGCAGTTGCATGCGGGCGATACCCTGGGTTTGCGCATCAGCGGCTTTAGCGGTCAGTACCTGTTCAACGGTTCCTGGCAGCTCTCCAGCAGCACCCTGCAAGGGGCGCTCGAACTGCCGCGCCTGCTGCCACTCGCGCAACAGCTGGTTGAAAAGTAGCCAGCAGAGGGTTCAGCTACGGGAGCGGTGTAGAGTGGATGACGGCTTTTTCATAGCCCTGTCCCATTACGCGCTGCATGGGTGTCTGGAGCTGAGCACCGTTATTTGTAGAGGTCGCAATAAGCAGGGTGCGCCATGCGCACCAACGCAGGCAGCGAACACTGGTGCGCACGGCGCACCCTACGGACCTGGGTCATCTCACACTCAGTGACAATAGCCGGATGCAACAGGCTATTGGGGCATAGCCTTTTTCATCCACCATCGATGTTGCTGGATGGGTAGCGTCATCCGCCCGGGGCCACGCCCCCGGCTTACTTACCCAGCCGGCGCAGATGGCAGGTCACTTCCTCGCGGTCGTGGTAGAGCTGCTTGCAGGCGATCGAAACCCTGATCTTGCGCTCGGCAAAGCCATCTTCGAGGCGTTGCAGCAGGCGGCGCACTTCGGCGTAGCGCTGCTTCATCGGCAACTTGAGGTTGACCACCGCCTCGCGGCAATGACCCTCGCCGATCCAGGTTTCCAGCAAGGCGGCGCTGCGTGCGGGCTTTTCGACGATATCGCAGACCATCCAGTCCACCGCCTGCTTGGGCTTCCAGGTGAAGCCGTCGACCATCAGGTGGGTCACCAGGCCGGTGTCCATCAGGCTTTCGGCCATGGGGCCGTTGTCGATGGCGGTGACCAGCATGCCGCGCTTGACCAACTGGTAGGTCCAGCCGCCTGGCGCGGCCCCGAGGTCGACCCCGGTCATCTCGTCCGACAGGCGCTCATCCCACTGCTCGCGGGGAATAAAGGTGTGCCAGGCCTCCTCCAGCTTGAGGGTCGAGCGGCTCGGCGCTTCCCGGGGGAACTTCAGGCGCGGGATGCCCATGGGCCAGATCGCCGAGTTATGCGGCTCGGCCATGCCGACGAAGACCTCGCGGCCGCTCTTGAAAGTCAGCAGCAGGCGCGGCTTCTGCGCATCCTCCACCAGTTTGCCGGCCTTGCTCAGGGCATTGCGCAGCGGGGCCTCGAACTTCTTGCAGAAGTTCGACAGCTCCTTGCCATCGTTGGTATCCAGCACCTCCAGCCACAGGCTGCCGAACACCGGCGAACCCGCCAGGTGGGCCAGCAGCACGCTGATGCGGTCCAGTTCCGGCAGGTCGATAAACACCCCGCGGGCCCACTGCCTTGGGAAAATCAGCTGATTGAAGCGCACCCCGTGCATCAGGCGCTCGGCACCGTCCGCCTCGGTGCAGATAAATTCGGCGCAGGCGGTGCTCGGCTTGGCCTTGGCATAGCCGGCCACGTCCAGGCGGGCGGCGTGTTCGGCGATTTCCGCACAGACCTCGTTCTCGAAACCGGGGCGGCAGTGCAGTAGCAAGGTAGTGATCGGCGGGGTATTCATCGGGGCTCTCCTCAAGGCGCGCATCATAGCGGACTCGGGAACCCGAAGCGCTTGCAACCTGTCCAGTGATAAGACCCGATGGTTTGTCGGCCGCGGCTTTTCCCGCAGCGCTACGCCGCTTCGAACCATTACTGGAACCCGACCTGCCGCACGCCAGCTTATGGCGCGCCTCATCGAGCGGAGCTAGGGTGAAGGCTCTGCAGCAATTAAATCCGGCTTGCACCGTGGCAAGCCTCAGGAGATGCGCAATGCCTTCCTTAGATAGCCTGAACAGTCGCCGCAGCCTCGTAGTCGGCGACCAGACCTACCACTATTTCAGCCTGCCGGAGGCGGCCAAGACCCTCGGCAATATCGACAAGTTGCCGATGTCGCTAAAAGTTCTGCTGGAGAACCTGTTGCGCTGGGAAGACGGCAAGACCGTCAGCGGCACCGATCTGCAGGCCATGGCCGACTGGCTGCAGAGCCGCAGCTCGGAACGGGAGATCCAGTACCGCCCGGCGCGCGTGCTGATGCAGGACTTCACCGGCGTGCCGGCGGTGGTCGACCTGGCCGCCATGCGCGCCGCCATGGCCAAGGCCGGCGGCGACCCGCAGAAGATCAACCCGTTGTCGCCGGTGGACCTGGTGATCGACCATTCGGTAATGGTGGATAAATTTGCCAGCGCCGCCGCCTTCGGCGAAAACGTCGCCATCGAAATGCAGCGCAACGGCGAGCGCTACGCCTTTCTGCGCTGGGGCCAACACGCCTTCGACAACTTCAGGGTGGTGCCGCCGGGCACCGGCATCTGCCACCAGGTCAACCTGGAGTACCTCGGCCGCACCGTGTGGACCAAGGAGGAAGACGGCCAGACCTTCGCCTTCCCCGACACCCTGGTCGGAACCGACTCACACACCACCATGATCAACGGCCTCGGCATCCTCGGCTGGGGCGTCGGCGGCATCGAGGCGGAGGCGGCCATGCTCGGCCAGCCGGTGTCGATGCTGATCCCCGAGGTGATCGGCTTCAAGCTGAGCGGCAAGCTCAAGGAAGGCATCACCGCCACCGACCTGGTACTCACCGTCACCCAGATGCTGCGCCGCAAGGGCGTGGTCGGCAAGTTCGTCGAGTTCCATGGCGACGGCCTCGCCGACCTGCCCCTGGCGGACCGCGCCACCATTGCCAATATGGCCCCGGAGTACGGCGCGACCTGCGGCTTCTTCCCGGTCGACGCGATCACCCTGGGCTACCTGCGCATGTCCGGCCGACCGGAGCAGAGCGTCAAACTGGTCGAGGCCTACTGCAAGGCCCAGGGCCTGTGGCGCGAACCGGGTGCCGAGCCACTGTTCAGCGACAGCCTGACCCTGGACCTGGATAGCGTCGAAGCCTGCCTGGCCGGGCCCAAGCGCCCACAGGACCGGGTCACCCTGCCCCGGGTCAAACAGGCCTTCGACGACTTTCTCGGCCTGCAACTCAAGCCCGCGGCCGGGGAAGACGCGCGCCTGCTCAACGAAGGCGGGGGCGGCACTGCGGTCGGTAGCACCACACAGACCGGCGAAGTGGACTATCACTACCAGGGCCAGACCCATCGTCTGAAGAACGGCGCGGTGGTGATCGCCGCCATCACCTCCTGCACCAACACCTCCAACCCCAGCGTGATGATGGCCGCCGGTCTGCTGGCGAAGAAGGCCATCGAAAAGGGCCTGCAACGCAAACCCTGGGTCAAAAGCTCCCTAGCCCCCGGTTCCAAGGTGGTGACCGACTACTTCAAGGCCGCCGGCCTGACCCGCTACCTGGACGAACTGGGCTTCGACCTGGTGGGTTATGGCTGCACCACCTGCATCGGCAACTCCGGCCCGCTGCTCGAACCGATCGAGCAGGCCATCCAGCAGCACGACCTGAGCGTGGCCTCGGTGCTGTCCGGCAACCGCAACTTCGAGGGCCGCGTGCACCCGCTGGTAAAAACCAACTGGCTGGCCTCGCCGCCGCTGGTGGTGGCCTACGCCCTGGCCGGCAGCGTGCGCCTGGATATCAGCCAGGAAGCCCTGGGCCTGGGCAAGGACGGCCAGCCGGTGTACCTGCGCGATATCTGGCCGAGCCAGGCGGAAATCGCCGAGGCGATCCTCAAGGTCGACACCGCCATGTTCCACAAGGAATACGCCGAGGTGTTCGCCGGCGACGCCCAGTGGCAGGCCATCGAGGTGCCGCAAGCCGCCACCTACGCCTGGCAGGACGACTCCACCTATATCCAGCATCCACCGTTCTTCGAGGACATCGCCGATGCGCCACCGCATATCGGCGACATCCACCAGGCACGCATCCTCGCCCTGCTCGGCGACTCGGTGACCACCGATCACATCTCCCCGGCCGGCAACATCAAGACAGACAGCCCGGCCGGGCGCTACCTGCGCGAACAGGGCGTAGAACCTGCGGACTTCAACTCCTACGGCTCGCGGCGCGGCAACCATGAGGTGATGATGCGCGGCACCTTCGCCAATATCCGTATCCGTAACGAGATGCTCGACGGCGAGGAAGGCGGCAACACCCTGCACCTGCCCAGCGGCGAGAAGCTGGCGATCTTTGAGGCGGCGATGCGCTACCAGGACGCCGGCACCCCGCTGCTGGTGATCGCCGGCAAGGAATACGGCACCGGTTCCAGCCGCGACTGGGCGGCCAAGGGCACCAACCTGCTCGGGGTCAAGGCGGTGATCGCCGAAAGCTTCGAGCGCATCCACCGCTCCAACCTGGTCGGCATGGGCGTGCTGCCCTTGCAGTTCATGCCCGGCCAGGACCGCAAGAGCCTGCGCCTGAGCGGCCACGAAACCCTCAGCCTCTACGGCCTGGACGGCGTCGAACTGCATCCGCATATGAAGCTAACCGTGCAAATCAGCCGCGAGGACGGCACGCGGGAAAGCTTCGAAGTGCTGTGCCGCATCGACACCCTCAACGAGGTCGAGTACTTCAAGGCCGGCGGCATTTTGCACTACGTCTTGCGCCAGCTGATCGACGGCTGAGACCAGGCAAACGGCGGGCGCGCATCGAGGCTGCGCCCGTCGTTTGCCTACGCGACGGCCCACAGGGTGACTGCCAGGGATGGCAGGTCATAAAATGTGAGGCCGTTCAATATCCAGTTACACTGCGCAGCCTGTTTTCCCGCTCAACTTCGGGCGCCTCTGGCCGATGACAAGGCATAACCCTTAGGGACAAGACACCCATGCGTAATAATCAACCGGTTACCCAGCGCGAGCGCACCTTTCCGGCCCAGCAACGCCTGATCTCCACCACCGACATCAAGGGCCAGATCACCTACTGCAACGATGCCTTCGTCGAGATCAGCGGCTTCAGCCGTGACGAGCTGCTGCGTGCGCCGCACAACCTGGTGCGCCACCCCGATGTACCGCCCGCGGTGTTCCAGCATATGTGGGACACCCTGAAAAGCGGCCGCCCGTGGATGGGTATCGTCAAGAACCGCAGCAAGAACGGCGACCACTACTGGGTCAACGCCTACGTCACGCCGGTGCTGGAAAACAACCAGGTGGTGGGCTACGAGTCCGTGCGGGTCAAACCCACCGCCGAACAGGTACGCCGTGCCGAAACCCTGTACCAGCGCATCAACGCCGGCAAGTCGGCCATCCCCAAACGCGACACCTGGCTGCCGGTGCTGCAGAACTGGCTGCCCTTTATCCTGATCAGCCAGATCGGCTTTCTGATCGGTGCCTGGCTCGACAGCAGCTGGGGTTTTCTGCTCGCCGCCGGCCTGTCCATCCCCCTCGGCCTGATCGGCCTGGTCTGGCAGAACCG
This sequence comes from Pseudomonas sp. EA_105y_Pfl2_R69, assembly GCF_963970915.1. Taxonomy (NCBI): domain Bacteria; kingdom Pseudomonadati; phylum Pseudomonadota; class Gammaproteobacteria; order Pseudomonadales; family Pseudomonadaceae; genus Pseudomonas; species Pseudomonas sp. EA_105y_Pfl2_R69. Next base: position 448,387 of record NZ_CAXAOO010000002.1, on the reverse strand, counting down.
CGGCCTCAAGCGCCTGCTGCAACTGGCCGAACAAGCCACCTCCGACCCGCTGATCGCGCAGATGTACACCGACAGCAGCGGCGTCCAGGCCCGCCTGGAAATGGCCATGCTCAGCCAGGACGCCCGCCTGCGCACCTGCCTGACCCGCCTGCAGGACACCGCCGAACACCTCACCAGCCAGGCCAAGCAGGCCGACGCCCTGGCCCACAACAGCTCCGTCGGGCTGGAGCGCCAGCGCCTGGAAACCGACCAGGTGGCCACCGCCATCAACGAAATGGCCGCCACCACCCTGGAAGTGGCCAGCAACGTGGCGCGCACCGCCATCGCCACCCAGGACGCCAACCGCCTGACCAGCGCCGGCCGCACCATCGCCTCGGAAACCCGTGAAGCCATTCAGCGCCTCTCCGTCTCCGTGGGCGAAACCGGAGAAACCGTCACCCGCCTGGCCCAGGACAGCAACGAGATCGGCGGCGTGGTCGACGTGATCAAGGGTATCGCCGACCAGACCAACCTGCTGGCCCTCAACGCCGCCATCGAAGCCGCCCGCGCCGGCGAAATGGGCCGCGGCTTTGCCGTGGTGGCCGACGAAGTACGCTCCCTGGCGCAGCGCACCGCCGAATCCACCGGGCAGATCCACCAACTGATCGCCAAACTGCAACGCACCGCCGAAGAAGCGGTCATGACCATGGAAATCGGCCGCAAACAGGCCGACGAAGGGGTCGAGCGCGTGCAGAAGGCCGACGACGCCCTCGCCGGCATCAGCGAAGCGGTGGCCAATATCACCGATATGGCCAACCAGATCGCCGCCGCCGCCGAAGAACAGAGCGCCGTGGCCGACGAGGTCAACCGCAGCATCACCACCATCGCCCAGCTGGCCGACCAGACCGCCAGCGAAGCCCAAAGCACCGCGCTGCTCAGCGAAGCCCTCACCACCACCGCCCAGGGCCAGTATTCCCTGGTGGAACGCTTTAACCGCTAACCCCTCCCAAAGTGCGCCGGTCTGCCGGCGCACCCTCGCCCCTCCCGCCAGCACCCTCCTCGCCACCCGGCGACGACCATTTACCCGCATTGAAGATGGACAGCCCTGCAGCGGATGGCATAGCGTCTGGCAAAGCTGCCGGGCAGCACTAAACTGCCCGGCAAAGCGGCTTGCCATGCCCGCACAGATGATTCGCCCCGTTCACTGGGACGCCCCTTAACCGAACGTCAGCCATGACAAGGAAGTTCAATGAGCCTGAAACATCAATTTAAATTACTGGCCGCCTACAACCGGTGGATTAATACCAAGGTTTATAAGGCCGCGAGCGACCTCGCCCCCATGGATTTAGCCAAAGACCGCGGGGCCTTTTTTGCTTCTATCCTGGGCACCCTAAACCACCTCATTGTTGGCGACACCATCTGGCTCAAGCGATTTGCTACACACCCGTCTTGCATCACCTCTTTGCGAGAAGTTGTAGCCCTTGCGGAGCCAACCAGTTTGAATCAGATTGTTTTTGATGACTTCAGCGACTTACATAAGCACCGCGACTGGCTCGACAAACAAATCATCGACTGGATCGACGAACTCTCCGATGGTGACCTGGATTACACCCTCAGCTACCACAACAGCAAAGGCGTGTTTACCCGCAAGGGTTACTCAAGCCTGCTCTTACATTTCTTTAACCACCAGACTCACCATCGTGGCCAGGTGTCCGCCTTGTTATCACAGGCAGGTGCCGACATTGGTGTTACAGACCTATTAGTACTGATTCCGGAAGAGCCTGATATATAACCGGCTGCGGCTGCCGAAGAACGCTTCCGCTGCTTCGCCGCTCAATAACTTCCGTCAACCATCGACAATATTCGGCGCATCTCTTGCCACTACTAGCGCCGCTAATTACACACCAACAGCACACATCAAGGAAGAACAATGAAAGGCAGTTGTTTATGCGGTGCAATCAAGTACGAAATCGATTCAATCGATATGCCTATCGGGCACTGCCACTGCAGCACCTGCAGAAAGGCGCATGCCGCCTTGGCCTGTTCAAGTGCTGGAGTACAGCGCGTCAACTTTCGCTGGTTAAACGGCCAGGACAGGCTTTCTACCTTTGCATCATCACCGGGTAAATTGCGCCACTTCTGCTCCGTTTGTGGCTCCCACCTGGTAGCCGAACGCCCTGGCCAGGCCCATGTAATTGTCCGCGTAGCAACGCTTGATGAAGACCCGGGTGTCACTCCACAAGCGCATATCTGGACATCGCATGATGTGCCATGGCTTAAATACGAAGGTGTGCCGGCATACCGGGAATGGCAACCCGACCGCAAGTGAGCCCCTAACTCGCCAAGTCGTTTTTCACGCTTAGCCGAAACGGGCTAAGGCACAGGTCTCACGCAACTATCAGGCATCTACGGAGAAAACCGTGTCGACAATCGCTGCCACACCACAACCTCCTTATTACGCCGTTATCTTTACATCTCAGCGTACCGAGGGTGATAACGGCTATGACGATATGGCAGATACCATGGTCGAGCTTGCGGCGCAGCAGCCCGGCTATCTGGGTATCGAGTCCGCGCGGGAACACCTGGGCATTACCGTTTCCTACTGGTCTGATCTCGATGCCATCAAGAACTGGAAGGCCAATGCCGAACACAGGCAGGCGCAGAAGCTCGGTCGAGAAAAATGGTATTCATCCTTTAAAGTACGGATTTCCAAGGTCGAGCGCGATTACGGTATCTAATCAGTCGAGTCGACCCTTTCAGTCGCAGGAGCGGCGTTCCTGATCGTTAGCCGCCCCTCTGGTAAGCGGAAGTACTCACATGGAATACGATGATCAAAAAATAGCCGAGGCGGTATTAGCACTGCTTGGGGTTTTTGAATTTGAGAATAGCCGCGTATGGAAACGAATTGATTTTGGCGTTATGGATGAGCTTTTTGAAAAGGGCTATATCAGCGACCCCAAGGGTAAAAGCGAATCCGTTTACTTGACGCAAGAAGGCATGCAGTTAGCCAAGCAACTGGCCGCCAAGCACTTTTCATCGTAGGCGGCCTGTATCCGTTGGGCGGCTAGAGTCCACCGGCCAACGCCAGCCCCTATAAAGGATCTACGCCATGAGCTTTACCACCCATCGAACCATTCTGTTCGGGGACTGCGACCCCGCGGGTATTGTCTATACACCGCGCATTGCCTATTTCGTGATCGAAGCGGTGCACGATTTTCTAACCCATGTACTTGGGGCGTCGGGCATTCGCGAGATTTATGCCATGGGGATTCTGCCGCCGGCGCGGGCACTGGCCATCGAGTTTCTAGCCCCCATGGCCTGGGACGAGGTGATTGAGATTCGGGTCAGCAGCACGGAGCTGGGCACCTCGTCCTTCGGTTTTCGGGTCGAGGGCCGCAATGCCGCGGCCGAGATAACGTTTCGCGCCACCCTGACCCAGGTGTGCATATCGCCGCAAAGCAAGCGCCCTGTCCCCCTGCCCCAGGCGCTGCGCGAGGCCTTGTCCGCGGTCAAGTAGAGGTGCGGAGTAACCGGCGGCGCACGCGCTGTGCATCCAGGGTTGGCCAGCCCTCTTGACGGCAACGCAGGAAACTCGACAATGCTGCCCGACAGGACGGCCAGTCTCCATGGCGCGACTCCAGTCTCTGCTTCTGCTTATTACACGGAGGTAACAGCATGCACAAAGTCGCAATTCTCTATCCGGTATTCGCCCTGGCGCTGTGGACCTGTCTGGTTCTGCTGCAGATTCCCATTGCCCGCTTCCGCGCCGCGGCCCGCCGCGAGGTGGTGGCCTGCGACTTCAAATACGGCGAGTCGGCGACGGTGCCCGCCTATGTCTGCATCCCCAACCGTAACTATATGAACCTGCTCGAGCTGCCGGTGCTGTTCTATGTCGCCTGCCTGCTGCTGTATGTCACCGATGGCGCATCGATCGCGCTGGTCGCCCTGGCCTGGGCCTATGTGGCCCTGCGCGTGCTGCACAGCCTGATTCACCTGAGCTACAACCATGTCTACCACCGGCTGATGGCATTCGCCGCCAGCAACCTGGTGCTGATTGCGCTCTGGCTGCTGGCGGCCGTCTATGTGTTCGCCCAGGCACCCGCCTAGACTGCGCCCGGCCTTACGCCCCAACCTTTCAAGGATGACCATGAACTCCCCCGCTCTCTCGCTACTGGCCGTGCTGCTGTGCGCCGCCCCTCAGGCTGGCGCATTCGAATCGGAACAGGAGCGCATCAGGCAAAAACAGGTCGAGCTCGATCAGGCCTGTGAAAGCGCCCGGGAAGTAAAGCTGCAGCCCCTGCGTGCCCAGGCCTTTGACGAGTGCATGACGGCCAAGCGCAGCACCGATACGGCCGCGGATTGCACGCGCAAGAGTGCGGAGGTCAATGGCAACAGGCTGGGCGGCAGCCCCAGATTCTATGACCTGCCGGCCTGCGAGGCGGCCTTCAAGCATCGCAAGAGCCATCCAAACCGCTGACAAGCCGCCGAGATAAAGGCCCTAACCGCCATGCGCTGTGGGAGGGGCTTTAGCAGGCTGTTGATAACTACCTGCGTGGCCGATGCGTCATTAAAAACAAGCTCAAAATGCTCATATACAGCTCGTACACTCCGCTTTTTCGCCTGTTTTTGCCTAGCCTCGGCTGCCTCGCCTACGTTTTTCAACGGCCTGTTAGCCGCGCGGGTTACGCAAGGTCGCGCCGACTGCGACGCCCTCGTCGCCCTAAAGCGCCTCCCACAGGTTTTATCTGTGCGTGACCTGGCCGATGCTTGGTCAACGAGCCTGCACCCGCCTATGCTGAAAAAGTAATAGCCAACACCCCGCAGGAGCCCGGCATGGCCCAGCCCATCCCCTTTTTTCGCGAAGCCGGCAACGGCCCTGGCGTGGTCTGCCTGCACGCCAATGCCAACACATCGAGTCAGTGGCGCGGCCTGATGGACTGCCTGGCCCCGCGCTTTCGCGTATTGGCCCCCGACCTGTATGGCAGCGGGCAGAGCCCGGACTGGCCCTCCAGGGAAGTGATCAGCCTGAATGACGAAGCCGCCCTGATCGAGCCCGTGCTGGCCAGTGCCGGCGCACCACTGACGCTGGTCGGGCATTCCTACGGGGCGGCCCTGGCCCTGATCGTGGCCCTGGCCAATCCGGGCCGCGTCGCCGCCCTGGTGCTCTATGAACCCACCCTGTTCGCCTTGCTGGACGCCGAACGCGCGCCGCCGAACGAGGCGGACGGTATTCGCGGCGCGGTGGCGGCCGCCAGCGCGGCCCTCGATCAAGACCTAACGGATAGCGCCGCCCGACACTTTATCGATTACTGGATGGCTCCCGGTAGCTGGGCGATGACGCCCGAGTCGCGCAAACCGGCCATTGCCGCCGCTGTCGGCAATGTACGTCGCTGGGCTCATGCGCTTATGAACGAGCCGACCCCGCTGGCGGCGCTACGCACCCTGGATATCCCGGTGCTGTTGATGCTGGGCAAGCGCTCCACCGTCTCGGCTCACGGAGTCGCGCGTCTGCTCCTGGGTGCACTGCCGCGGGTCGAACCACTGGCGTTCGACGAACTTGGGCATATGGGCCCGGTAACCCACCCGGCTCAGGTCAATCAGGCCATCGCGAAATTTCTCGAACGCCTGCGCAGCGGCTGACAGAACGCGCAGCTGAACACCCCGCCTCGCCCGACAAAATTCCAGACAGCGTCTACGCTTGCCTGGGTGGGGCGGCCAGTGCATGGCAACCCACGCTTCCCTGAATAGACAAGGAGCATGGATATGTCGGGTTGGTTCGAGCTGGGCAAAAGCAGTGATGGACAGTTTCGCTTTGTACTCAAGGCCGGTAATGCCGAAACCATTCTGACCAGTGAGCTGTACAAGAGTCGGGCCGCGGCGGAAAACGGCATCGCCTCGGTACAGAGCAATTGCGCGCTGGACGAACGCTACGAGCGCAAGACGTCGACAAACGGCAAACCCTACTTCAACTTGAAAGCGGCCAATCACCAGGTCATCGGCAGCAGTCAGATGTACGCCTCCGAAGCCTCGCGCGATAACGGTATCGGCAGCGTCAAGAACAACGGGGCCAGCAGCACCATCAAGGACAACTGCTGAGACGGGCCAGGGAAGGCACGTAGGGTGCGCCGTGCGCACCAAAAATACGTGGGGTAACAGGTGCACGCCTGGGCCCCGCGGTTTAGTTGGTGCGCGCAGCGCACCCTACCGATCACATGCACGCCTCACCGGCGCGGCATGATCAACGGTCTCCACCCTGAACCCTCTCCCCGAACTGATCGGCCTGATCCTTACAGTCTTACGACAAGCCCTGCTGCTTTAACCGCCGGTTAAAAAGGCCGCGATTTCGTCGGCGGCGCTCTGCAGGTGCTGCGCCTGGCTGAAACCTGAGCTTTTCAGGGGTTTCAGGTCGTGGTCCGCCGCCGTCAGCCAGTGCAGCCTGATGGCCGCAGACAGGGGGTAAGCCGCCACGGTCGCGCGGTTGCCCAGGGCATCGCGTTCGCCCTGGAGGATCAGCGTCCGGGTGCGCAGCTCGGCCAGGTGTGCGATGCGCGGTTTTTCCGGCTTGCCCACGGCATAGAAGGGATACCCCAGGCACACCAAGGCATCGGCCCCCAGTTCATCGGCCAGCAGACTGGCCATACGCCCGCCCATCGACTTACCGCCAATGGCCAATGGCCCTGCGACCCGTTGGCGCACCTTGCTATAGACCTCACGCCATTGCTGCAGCAGTTGCGACTGCGGGTTGGGCGGGCGTTTCTTGCCGTCCAGGCGGCGTGTGGCCATATAGGCGAACTCGAAGCGCAGCACCGCAATACCACGGACGGCAAGGCTTTGCGCCATGTTCTGCATGAACTCGCTGTCCATCGGCGCGCCTGCGCCGTGGGCCAGAATCAGGGTGGCGCGGACCTCGCCAGGGGGGCTGTCCCATAGCCACGCTTCATCGCCTTGCGGTCGCGCGTATTGATCCCCGTCAATACCGGCACTTTGCCCTTTGCTCATGCTTGCCTCGCTTAAAGAATCTGCCGGACTGCGGCGCTGATGGTACAGGCGCGCAGCCAATGATTTTCGATGATCGGCCTATAACCTGGATGGAAGCCCCCCTGAAATGAACATAACCAGGAACACAACCAGCAGTTCCGCCTACAACTACAAGGTGGTCCGTCAATTCGCCATCATGACAGTGGTGTGGGGCATAGTCGGCATGGCCGTTGGCGTATTAATCGCCGCTCAACTGGCCTGGCCCGCGCTCAACTTCGACCTGCCATGGACGAGCTTCGGCCGCCTGCGCCCGTTGCACACCAATGCGGTGATTTTCGCCTTCGGTGGCTGCGCACTGTTTGCCACCAGCTACTACGCGGTGCAACGCACCTCCCAGGCCACCCTGTTTGCACCCAAACTGGCGGCCTTCACCTTCTGGGGTTGGCAGGCCGTGATCCTGCTGGCGGCCATCAGCCTGCCCATGGGCTGGACCAGTTCGAAGGAATACGCCGAGCTGGAATGGCCGATCGATATCCTGATCACCGTGGTCTGGGTCAGCTACGCCATCGTGTTCTTCGGCACGATCATGAAGCGCAAGGTCAGCCATATCTATGTGGGTAACTGGTTCTTCGGTGGCTTTATCCTCACCGTGGCCATCCTCCACCTGGTCAACAACATGGCCATTCCGGTGACCTTTACCAAGTCCTACTCGGCCTATGCCGGGGCGACTGACGCGATGATCCAGTGGTGGTACGGGCACAACGCGGTGGGCTTCTTCCTCACCGCCGGTTTCCTGGGGATGATGTACTACTTCGTGCCCAAGCAGGCCGAGCGTCCGGTGTATTCCTATCGCCTGTCGATCGTGCACTTCTGGGCGCTGATCGCCGTGTATATCTGGGCCGGCCCGCACCACCTGCACTACACCGCGCTGCCGGACTGGGCGCAGAGCCTGGGCATGGTGATGTCGCTGATCCTGCTGGCACCAAGCTGGGGCGGCATGATCAACGGCATGATGACCCTGTCGGGGGCCTGGCATAAGCTGCGCACCGACCCGATCCTGCGTTTCCTGGTCGTCTCCCTGGCGTTCTACGGCATGTCGACCTTCGAAGGTCCGATGATGGCGATCAAGACCGTCAACGCCCTGTCCCACTACACCGACTGGACCATCGGCCACGTCCATGCCGGTGCCCTCGGCTGGGTCGCCATGGTCTCCATCGGCTCGCTCTACCACCTGATTCCCCGGGTGTTCGGCCGTGCCGAGATGCACAGCATCGGCCTGATCAACGTGCACTTCTGGCTGGCCACCATCGGCACCGTGCTCTATATCGCCTCGATGTGGGTCAACGGTATCGCCCAGGGCCTGATGTGGCGTGCGGTCAACGAAGACGGCACCCTCACCTACTCCTTTGTCGAAGCCCTGGAAGCCAGCCACCCCGGCTTTGTCGTTCGCCTGCTTGGCGGCGCGATCTTCTTCAGCGGCATGCTGGTGATGGCCTGGAACGTCTGGCAGACCGTGCGTCATACCAAGGCGGCAGAGCTGGAAGCCGCTGCGCAGTTTTCGCTTGAGGGAGCCCACTGATGAGACACGAACTACTCGAAAAGAATATCGGCCTGATGGCCCTGCTGATGGTCCTGGCCGTGAGCGTCGGCGGCCTGACCCAGATCGTCCCGCTGTTCTTTCAGGATGTCACCAATGAACCGGTGGCCGGCCTCAAGCCCTACACCGCGCTGCAACTGGAAGGCCGCGACATCTACATCAGGGAAGGCTGTGTCGGTTGCCATTCGCAGATGATCCGTCCGTTCCGCGCCGAGACCGAGCGTTATGGTCACTACTCGGTAGCCGGCGAAAGCGTCTATGACCACCCCTTCCTCTGGGGCTCCAAGCGTACCGGTCCGGATTTGGCCCGGGTTGGCGGCCGCTACTCGGACGAGTGGCACCGCGCCCACCTGTACAACCCGCGCAACGTGGTGCCCGAGTCGAAGATGCCGTCCTACCCCTGGCTGGTGGAAAACACCCTGGATGGCCAGGACACCGCGGCCAAAATGAAGGCCCTGCGCACCGTCGGCGTGCCCTACAGCGATGAAGACATCGTTGCGGCAGGCGAGGCGGTCAAGGGCAAGAGCGAGATGGACGCCATGGTCGCCTACCTGCAGGTGCTCGGCACCGCCGTGAAGAACAAGAGGTAGCGCCATGTCATTCGAACTTATTGAGATCGGCACTCTGCGCGGCATCGGCACGGCACTGGTTCTGCTGTCCTTTGTCTGCGTCACCCTGTGGGCCTACAGCGGCAAGCGCCGCACGGCGTTCGATGAGGCCGCCCGACTGCCCTTTGCCGATGAACCCAAGCTGGCTGCACCGAGGAGCAAGACCCCATGAGCACTTTCTGGAGCTGGTACATCACAGTGCTGACTGTCGGCACCCTGCTCGCCCTGTTCTGGCTGATTTTCGCCACCCGCAAGGGCGAAACCCACAAGAGCGAAACCGAGCAGACCATGGGCCATGCCTTCGACGGCATCGAGGAGTACGACAACCCGCTGCCCAAGTGGTGGTTTATGTTGTTTCTCGGCACCCTGATTTTCTCCATCGGCTACCTGGCCCTGTACCCGGGCCTGGGCAACTTCAAGGGTCTGTTGCCGGGCTATGCAGACGGCTGGACCCAGGTCGCCCAGTGGCAGCGCGAAGTGGACAAGGCCGACGAGCTGTATGGGCCGATCTTCGCCAAATACGCAGCCATGCCCCTGGAGGAAGTGGCCAATGACCCGCAGGCACTGAAAATGGGCGGCCGCCTGTTCGCCACCTACTGCTCGGTTTGCCACGGCTCGGATGCCAAGGGCGCAGTGGGCTTCCCCAACCTGGCCGACCAGCACTGGCGCTGGGGCGGCGAGCCTGCTGCGATCAAGACCAGCATCCTCAATGGCCGAATTGGCGCGATGCCGGCCTGGGTCGCGGTAATTGGTGAAGATGGCGTGCAACAGGTCGCCGCCTATGTGCGCAACGGCCTCGCCGGTCTACCGCTGCCAGCCGACAAGAGCGTCGATCTGGAACCAGGCGCGGCCATCTATGCCGCCAACTGCCTGGCGTGCCACGGTGCCGAAGGCAAAGGCATGGCCCTGCTCGGCGCACCGGACCTGACCAGCCCGGCGGGCTGGATCTACGGCAGCAGCCTGACCCAGTTGCAGCAGACCATCCGCCACGGCCGCAACGGCCAGATGCCGGCCCAGGAACAGTATCTGGGCAACGACAAGGTGCACCTGCTGGCCGCCTATGTGCTGAGCCTGAGCCAGGGCAAAGCGCCGTAACAGCCTCCTGCAGGTGCGGGCCACCCCCGCATCTGCAGCAGCTCGGCACAAGCAGGCCACAGCGATACTCCCGCAGCAGCCCTCCTCCCCGCCCGGCCCAGCCGGCGATCTCATGCGACCCAAGGTCGCACCCCGACAAGCCCCTGCGTGCACACTGCGTGACATGGGCTAATCTTGTCGCCAGTCGCCATCTGTCATAACTCCAAGGCGATTCCCATCTTTAGCGCGTGACCGATAAGGCCGCTTTTTGCTTGCGGCATTGCTCTGCAGAACGCCATTTGCACCCTTGCCAATGGCCCTGAAAGCCCTATCGCGCCGGCTTGTGTCGTTGCAATGAGAAACTGCTTTCTCCATACTTGCCGCCGATTTTTGCCCCCTAGAAACTCCATTAACCGTGGAACCCATAATGAGCACAGCAATCAGTCCGACTGCTTATAACTACAAGGTGGTTCGCCAATTCGCCGTGATGACGGTGATTTGGGGAGTCATTGGCATGTCCTTGGGTGTTTTCATCGCCGCACAGCTGGTGTGGCCCGAACTCAACCTGGGTCTGGAATGGACGAGCTTCGGCCGTCTGCGCCCCCTGCACACCAACGCGGTGATCTTCGCTTTCGGCGGCTGCGCGCTGATGGCAACCTCGTTCTATGTGGTGCAACGCACCAGCCAGGCACGCCTGATCTCCGACGGGCTGGCGGCATTCGTGTTCTGGGGTTGGCAAGCCGTGATCGTCGCCGCAGTGATCACCCTGCCAATGGGTTTCACCGGTTCCAAGGAATACGCCGAACTCGAGTGGCCGATCGATATCCTTCTGGGCATCGTCTGGGTCGCCTATGCGGTGGTGTTCTTCGGCACTATCGTCAAGCGCCAGACCAAGCACATCTATGTCGGTAACTGGTTCTACGGTGCCTTTATCCTGGTCACCGCGATGCTGCACATCGTCAACAGCGCCGCCATGCCGGTCAGCCTGTTCAAGTCGTACTCCATGTACGCCGGGGCGACCGATGCGATGATCCAGTGGTGGTACGGCCACAACGCCGTGGGCTTCTTCCTGACCACCGGCTTCCTGGGCATGATGTACTACTTCGTGCCCAAGCAGGCCGAGCGTCCGATCTACTCCTACCGCCTGTCCATCGTCCACTTCTGGGCGCTGATCACCCTGTATATCTGGGCCGGCCCGCACCACCTGCACTACACCGCACTGCCGGATTGGGCCCAGTCCCTCGGCATGGCGATGTCGATCATCCTCCTGGCTCCGAGCTGGGGCGGCATGATCAACGGCATGATGAGCCTGTCCGGTGCCTGGCATAAGCTGCGCACCGACCCAATCCTGCGCTTTTTGGTGGTGTCCCTGGCGTTCTACGGCATGTCGACCTTCGAAGGTCCGATGATGGCGATCAAGACCGTCAACGCGCTGTCCCACTACACCGACTGGACCATCGGCCACGTGCACGCCGGTGCCCTCGGCTGGGTGGCGATGATCTCCATCGGCGCGCTCTACCACCTGATTCCGAAGGTGTTCGGTCGTCCGCAGATGCACAGCATCGGCCTGATCAACGCGCACTTCTGGCTGGCCACCATCGGCACCGTGCTCTATATCGCCTCGATGTGGGTCAACGGCATCACCCAGGGCCTGATGTGGCGTGCGGTCAACGAAGACGGCACCCTCACCTACTCCTTCGTCGAAGCCCTGGAAGCCAGCCACCCCGGCTTCGTGGTGCGCATGATCGGCGGTATGTTCTTCGTCGCCGGCATGCTGCTGATGGCTTACAACACCTACCGCACCGTGCGTGCCGCCAAAGCTTCTGAATACGAAGCAGCTGCACAGATTCCTGCCGGAGTAGCGCACTGATGAAACACGAAATCATCGAGAAGAATATCGGCCTGATGGCGCTGCTGATGGTTCTGGCCGTCAGCATCGGCGGTCTGACCCAGATCGTTCCACTGTTTTTCCAGGACGTCACCAATGAGCCGGTGGAAGGCCTCAAGCCTTACACCGCGCTGCAACTGGAAGGCCGCGACGTGTATATCGCCAACGGCTGTGTCGGCTGCCATTCGCAGATGATCCGCCCGTTCCGTGCCGAAACCGAACGCTACGGCCACTACTCGGTCGCTGGCGAAAGCGTCTGGGATCACCCCTTCCTGTGGGGCTCCAAGCGTACCGGTCCGGACCTGGCCCGCGTCGGCGGCCGCTACTCGGACGAGTGGCAGCGCGCTCACCTGTACAACCCGCGCAATGTGGTACCGGAATCGAAGATGCCGGCCTACCCCTGGCTGGTCGAGCACAAGCTCGACGGCAAGGACACCGCGAAGAAGATGGAAGTCATGCGCGGCTTTGGCATCCCCTACACCGATGAAGACATCGCTGGGGCCAAAGACGCGGTGAAAGGCAAGACCGAAATGGACGCACTGGTCGCGTACCTGCAGGTTCTCGGCACTTCCATCAAGAACAAACGGTAACGCACAAATGGATATCGGGACTATTCGCGGCCTAGGCACAGCCATCGTCTTCATCGCCTTTATCGGCGTGGTGCTCTGGGCCTACAGCAGCAAGCGCAAATCGAGCTTCGACGAGGCCGCCAACCTGCCCTTCGCCGATGATCCCAAACCCCAAGAGCGTGACGCGCAATCTTCCAGGAGCACTAACCAATGACCACGTTCTGGAGTTGGTACGTAACAATTCTGTCCCTAGGCACCATCTTCGCCCTGACCTGGCTGATCTTCGGCACCCGCAGGGGGCAGCGCCAGGAAACCACCGAGGAAACCGTTGGCCACGAGTTTGACGGCATCGAGGAATACGACAATCCGCTGCCCAAGTGGTGGTTTATGCTGTTCATCGCCACCATCATCTTCGCCCTCGGCTACCTGGTGCTCTACCCGGGCCTGGGTAACTGGAAAGGCTTGCTGCCGGGCTACCAGTACCTCGACAACGAGGCCAAGACGCCTTTCGCCACCGACATCCAGATCAGTGACGGCGTGCGCAATGCCGGCTGGACCGGCGTGCACCAGTGGGAAAAGGAAATGGCCAAGGCCGACGCCCAGTACGGGCCGATCTTCGCCAAATATGCCGCCATGCCCATCGAGCAAGTGGCCCAGGACGAGCAAGCGCTGAAAATGGGCGGCCGCCTGTTTGCTTCCAACTGCTCGGTCTGCCACGGCTCCGATGCCAAGGGTGCCTACGGCTTCCCCAACCTGACCGACAACGACTGGCTGTATGGCGGCGCGGCGGAAACCATCAAGACCACCATCATGGCCGGTCGCCAGGGGATGATGCCGGCGCAACTGGATGCACTGGGTGAGGAAGGCATTCGCAACGTGGCGGGTTACGTGCGCAGCCTCTCCGGCCTGAAAAATCCGGAAGCTATCGAGGTTGACCTTGCTGCAGGTCAAGACATCTTCGCCACCACTTGTGCAGTCTGTCATGGTGCTGACGCCAAGGGCCAACAGGCCATGGGCGCGCCGAACCTGACCGATCGGATCTGGCTCTACGGGTCCAGCTTCGCCCAGGTGCAACAAACTTTGCGCTATGGCCGCAACGGCAAGATGCCTGCCCAGGAAGACTTCCTCGGCAACGACAAGGTGCATCTGCTGGCGGCTTACGTGTACAGCCTGTCCCAGGAAAAGCTCGAGAAGTGATTCTGCGCAGGCCTGTCGAACCCGGGCGTCCCTAGCGGGACGCTTTCGAGTCCGCCAGGAGCCCTGCAGGCGCGACCTCCGGTCGCAGCGGATCAGGCAATGTCAGGCGTACCATAGCGCAAGAGCCCGTATGACCCCGATCGGCACGTATCGACCGGGGCAGCCAATCAACCGCCGTGGTACGAACTGATGAGCGCACAGATTCCAGTCAAAGACGTCACCCCTGCCCCGGCCAAGGTCGAAACCGTCGACCTGTATGCCAACCGCGAAAAAATCTACACCCGCTCCTTCACCGGTATTTTCCGCAACCTGCGGATGCTCGGTGGCGCAGCCCTGTTTCTGCTGTACTTCGGCACCGTGTGGTTGAACTGGAATGGTCGCCAGGCCGTCTGGTGGAACCTGCCGGAGCGCAAGTTCTATATCTTCGGCTCCACCTACTGGCCCCAGGACTTCGTCCTGCTCTCGGCGCTGCTGATCATCGCCGCCTTTGGCCTGTTCTTTATCACCGTGTTCGCCGGTCGCGTGTGGTGCGGTTACACCTGTCCGCAGAGTGTGTTCACCTGGGTGTTCATGTGGGCGGAAAAGGTCACCGAGGGTGATCGCAACCAGCGCATGAAGCTCGACAAGGCTCCGATGACTGCGCCGAAGTTCCTGCGCAAGCTGGCCAAGCACGGCATCTGGGTCGGCGTCTCGCTGGTCACGGCGATCACCTTTGTCGGCTACTTCACACCGATTCGCGAACTGATCCCGGAGCTTTTCACCCTGCAGGCCAGTGGCTGGGCGCTGTTCTGGGTCGGTTTCTTTACCGTCGCCACCTATGGCAACGCCGGCTATCTGCGCGAGCAGGTGTGCATCTACATGTGCCCCTATGCGCGCTTTCAGAGCGTAATGTTCGACCAGGACACCCTGATCGTCTCCTATGACCCGCGCCGCGGCGAACACCGTGGCCCGCGCAAGCGCGATGCCGACTACAAGGCCCAAGGCCTGGGCGACTGCATCGACTGCAAGATGTGCGTACACGTCTGTCCCACCGGCATCGATATCCGCGACGGCCTGCAGATCGAATGCATCGGCTGCGCTGCATGCATCGACGCCTGCGACAGCATCATGGACAAGATGAACTACCCCAAGGGGCTGATCAGCTACACCACCGAACACAACCTGTCCGGACAGAAGACCCACCTGGTACGGCCACGCCTGATCGGTTACGCCGTGGCCCTGCTGGCGATGTTCTGCGTATTCGCCTGGGCCATCGCCAGCCGTTCGCTGGTGGAACTGGATGTACTCAAGGACCGCGTACTCTACCGGGAGAACGAGGAAGGCCGGATCGAGAACGTCTACACCCTGAAGATCATGAACAAGGCCCAGCACGAGGTCACCTACCTGATCGCAGCCGACGGCCTCGACGGCCTGGTCTACGAAGGCAAGAGCGAGATCACCGCCCTGGCCGGTGAGGTATTGTCGCTGCCGATCGAGCTGTCCATCGACCCGGAAAAGCTGCCCTCGAGCACCAATGAAATCACCTTCCGCCTGCACTCGGCGGATGACCCCAGCATCAAGACCGACGCCGCCAGCCGCTTTATCGGCCCCAGCGTGCGCTGACCCGAGAAGACCATGACCGAACAAACCCCCGACATCATCAAGCCCTGGTACAAGCAATTCTGGCCCTGGTTCCTGATTGGCCTGCTGGCCTACTCGGTGATCCAGGGGCTGACCCTGCTGACCATCGCCACAAAGAATCCGCCGGGGCTGATTTCCGACGACTATTACGATGTCGGCAAGGGCATCAATCAGTCCCTGGAACGGGAAAACCATGCGGTTCGCCTGAAGCTCAGTGCCACCCTGGTGCTCGACGATGAAACCGGGGTGGCCAGCCTGCAGCTGCAGGGCAATAGCCGTCCACAACAGCTGGTACTCAACCTGATCTCGCCAACCCAGCCGGAACGCGACCGTCGGGTGGTCCTGCAACCCCAGGCCGATGGCAGTTACAGCGGACAGATGATCGACGCCGTCGAAGGCCGTCGTTTCGTCGAGCTGATTGGCCAGGAAGGCGGCAAGGACTGGCGTCTGTTCGAAGAGGAAAACGTCGCCAGCGGCAACAGCATCCGCCTCGGGGATGAGCAGTAAGCGCAGCGATGGCCAGCCCAACCCCCTGCTACCACTGTGGCCTGCCGGTGCCTGCCGGCAGTCGCTTCCAGGCCGAGATTCTCGGCAGCCGCCGCGAACTGTGCTGCCCCGGCTGCCAGGCGGTGGCCGAGGCCATCGTCAGCGGCGGCCTGGAGCACTACTACAAGCACCGCAGCGAAAGCGCCGCCAACCCGCACAGCCTGCCCCAAGCCCTGCCCGATGAGCTGGCGCTGTATGACCGCCGCGACGTGCAGCAGCCCTTTGTCGAGCATGACGGCGAGCTCAGCGAAACCTGCCTGCTGATCGAAGGCATCAGCTGCGCGGCCTGCGGCTGGCTGATCGAAAAACACCTGCGCGAGCTGCCCGGCGTCAACGAGGCGCACCTCAACCTGTCCAACCACCGCCTGCAGGTGCGCTGGGCCGATAGCCAGTTGCCGCTCAGCAGCCTGCTCAAGGCCCTGCGCAAGATCGGCTACGCCGCTCATCCCTGGCAGGCCGACGCCGCCGCCGAGCAGCTGCAGCGGGAAAACCGCCGGGCCATGCGCGAGTTGGGTGTGGCCGGCATGCTGTGGATGCAGGTGATGATGGCGACCATGGCCACCTGGCCGGAATTCAATATCGACCTGTCTGCCGAGTTGGACCAGATCCTGCGCTGGGTCAGCCTGTTTCTCACCACCCCCATCGTCTTCTACTGCTGCGGCCAGTTCTTCCGTGGCGCGCTGCGCGACCTGCGCACCCGCCACCTGACCATGGACGTATCGGTGTCCCTGGCCATCGGTGGCGCTTACGTCGCCGGCATCTGGTCGACCATCACCGGCCAGGGCGAACTGTATTTCGATGCCGTGGGCATGTTTGCCCTGTTCCTGCTGGCCGGCCGCTACCTGGAACGCCGCGCCCGCGAGCGTACGGCAGCCGCCACCGCGCAGCTGGTCAAACTGCTGCCAGCCTCCTGTCTGCGCCTGGAGGCCGACGGCCGGAGCCTGCGCATTCTGCTCAGCGAACTGCGCGTCGGTGACCAGGTGCTGGTGCCGCCCGGTGCCCTGTTGCCGGCAGACGGCCGCATTGTTCAGGGCCAGTCGAGCATCGATGAATCGCTGCTGACCGGCGAGTACCTGCCGCAGCCGCGTAAGGTCGGTGATGCCGTCACCGCAGGCACCCTGAATGTCGAAGGACCATTGAGCGTCGAAGTGCAGGCCCTGGGCGACGCAACGCGGTTGTCGGCCATCGTCCGCCTGCTGGAACGGGCGCAGAGCGACAAGCCGCGCCTGGCGGTGTTGGCCGACCGGGTGGCGCAATGGTTCCTGCTGATCGTCCTGGTGGTCGCCGCCGTGGTCGGCCTGGTCTGGTGGCAGCTCGACCCCTCGCGCGCCTTCTGGGTGGTGCTGGCCCTGCTGGTCGCCACCTGCCCCTGCGCCCTGGCCCTGGCCACCCCCACGGCGCTGACCGCCGCCACCGGTTCCCTGCACAAGCTCGGCCTGCTGCTGACCCGTGGCCATGTGCTGGAAGGCCTCAAGCAGATCGACACACTGGTTCTCGACAAGACTGGCACCCTCACCGAAGGTCGCCTGACCCTGAGCGCCATCCACCCCCTCGGCGCACTGGACAGCGATGCCTGCCTGGCCCTGGCCGCGGCTCTGGAAAATCGCTCCGAACACCCGATTGCCCGGGCCTTTGGCCAGGCCAGCGCGGCGGCCGACGAGGTCGACAGCCACCCGGGCCTGGGCCTGCAAGGGCGGGTTGGCAAGCGTTTGCTGCGTATCGGCCAGGCGGATTTCGTCTGCGCATTGAGTGGCCAGGCCACCCCGGCGATCAGTGGCGAGCACGGCCAATGGCTGCTGCTGGGGGACGAGCAGGGCCCGCTGGCCTGGTTCGTGCTGGATGACCGCCTGCGCGAAGATGCGCCGCAACTGATCGCCGCGGCCAAGGCTCGGCATTGGCGAATCATGCTGCTGTCCGGCGACAGCTCGCCGATGGTCGGCGAAGTGGCGCGCCAGCTGGGCATCGAGGACGCCCGCGGCGGCCTGACCCCGGATGCCAAGCTGGCGGTGCTCAGGCAACTGCATGCAGAGGGCCGGCGGGTACTGATGCTGGGCGACGGAGTCAACGATGTGCCGGTGCTGGCCGCTGCCGATATCAGCGTGGCCATGGGCAGCGCCACCGACCTGGCCAAGACCAGCGCCGATGCGGTACTGCTGTCCAACCGCCTGAGCAGCCTGGTGCAGGCGCTACACATGGCGCAACGCACCCGCCGCATCATCATCGAGAACCTGACCTGGGCCAGCCTGTACAATGGCCTGGTGCTGCCCTTCGCCGCCATGGGCTGGATCACCCCGATCTGGGCCGCGCTGGGCATGTCAGTCAGCTCATTGCTGGTAGTGTTGAATGCCTTGCGGCTCACGCGCCCGTAGGCCGGATCAGGCGTCACTGCTCCACCAGCGCGCCACCATGGCGGATGTAAAAAGCGACGGCTACGCGCCCCGATCACCCTACGTATTGCCCGAATCCGGAGATTCTATGCCCGCCCTCTATATCCTGATCCCGGTCGCCATTGCCCTGGTGGGCTTTGCCATCTGGCTGTTCTTCTGGGCAGTGGACAGCGGCCAGTACGATGACCTCGACGGCCCGGCCCACAGCATCCTGTTCGACGACGAAGACCCCAAGCACCAGGCGGCGGTCAACCAGGCCCAGCAGGACAGCCCCCCGCCCCGTCCCGAGGACAAGCCCGGTGCCTGATCTGCTCCCGCTGCTGGTTTCCGCGCTGATCCTCGGCCTGCTCGGTGGCGGCCATTGCCTGGGCATGTGCGGCGGGCTGATGGGTGCGCTGACCCTGGCCATCCCCCCCGAGCAACGTTCACGCCGTTTTCAGCTGCTGCTGAGCTATAACCTGGGGCGCATCCTCAGCTACAGCCTGGCCGGCCTGCTGCTCGGCCTGGCCGGCTGGGCAGTGGCGGCCAGCCCACTGGTGATGGGCCTGCGGGTGGTGGCCGCGCTGCTGCTGATCGCCATGGGCCTGTACCTGGCCGGCTGGTGGAGCGGCCTGACCCGCATCGAAGGCCTGGGCCGCGGCCTGTGGCGGCATATCCAGCCACTGACCCGACGCTTTATGCCGGTCACCAGCCTGCCCCGCGCCCTGGCCTTGGGCAGCCTGTGGGGCTGGCTGCCCTGCGGCCTGGTCTACAGCACCCTGCTTTGGGCCGCCAGCCAGGGCAATGCCCTCGACAGCGCCGCCCTTATGCTGGCCTTCGGTCTCGGCACTCTACCGGTACTGCTGGCCACCGGCATGGCCGCCGAGCGCTTGACCGCCCTACTGCGCCAACGGGGCGTGCGCATGGCCGGCGGCATTCTGGTCATGCTGTTCGGCCTATGGACCCTGCCCGGCCCGCACCAGCACTGGCTAATGGGCCATTGAAGCGCTCATCTGCAGGCTGCTGGCACCCCTGTCGCCTGCATCACCAGCAAGCGGGCTCCTACTGGCTTGCCGTTTGATACAGGTCAAAACACCCCCGGCGCGGCACTCTTAGACTTCCCGCTACTGCTAGCCAAACCGGGAATGCCCGCATGCTCGACGCCATCCAATGGGACATCAACCTGATCCGTCGCTACGATCAGGCCGGCCCCCGCTATACCTCCTACCCGACCGCCGTACAGTTCCATGAAGGGATCGGCCAGTTCGACATGCTGCACGCCCTACGCGACAGCCGCAAAGCCCAGCGCCCGCTGTCGCTGTATGTGCATATCCCGTTCTGCGCGCACATCTGCTACTACTGCGCCTGCAACAAGGTGATCACCAAGGATCGCGGTCGCGCCCTGCCCTATCTTGAAAAACTGCAGCGGGAGATCGAGATCATCGGCCGTCACCTGGACCGTAATCAGGTGGTCGAACAACTGCACTTCGGTGGCGGCACCCCGACCTTTCTCAGCCACGACGAGCTGCGCCAGCTGATGGCGCAGCTGCGCCAGCATTTCCACCTGCTGGATGACGATTCCGGCGACTACAGCATCGAGATCGACCCGCGCGAGGCCGACTGGTCGACCATGGGCCTGCTCCGCGAGCTGGGTTTCAACCGCGTCAGCCTCGGCGTGCAGGACCTCGACCCGGCCGTACAGCGTGCGGTCAACCGCCTGCAGACCCTGGAAGAGACCCGCGCCATCGTCGAGGCGGCGCGCACACTGCAATTTCGCTCGGTGAATATCGACCTGATCTACGGCCTGCCGCTACAGACCCCGGAGCGCTTCGCCCGAACCGTCGACGAAGTGATCACCCTGCAGCCCGATCGTCTGTCGCTGTTCAACTACGCCCACTTGCCCGAGCGCTTTATGCCGCAACGGCGGATCAATAGCGCCGACCTGCCCAGCGCCGGTGACAAGCTGGCCATGCTACAGGCCAGCATCGAGCAACTGAGCGCCGCCGGTTACCGCTATGTCGGCATGGATCACTTCGCCCTGCCCGACGACGAACTGGCCAGCGCCCAGGAAGACGGCAGCCTGCAGCGCAACTTCCAGGGTTACACCACCCATGGCCACTGCGACCTGATCGGTCTCGGGGTGTCGTCGATCAGCCAGATCGGCGACCTCTACTGCCAGAACAACACCGACCTGAGCCACTATCAGGACAGCCTGGCCCAGGGCGAACTGGCCACGGTGCGCGGCCTGCACTGCAACGCCGACGACCGCCTGCGCCGAGCGGTAATCCAGCAGCTGATCTGCCATTTCCACCTGAGCTTCGCAGAGATCGAACAGGCTTACTCAATAGATTTTCGCAGCTACTTCGGCGAAATTTGGCCGCAACTGCAGCAGATGGCCCTGGACGGCCTGATCCAGCTGGATCAGCAGGGAATAGAGGTGCGTCCGGCCGGCCGCCTGCTGGTGCGCTCGCTGTGCATGCTGTTCGATCACTACCTCACCGAACACAATCGTCAGCGCTTTTCCCGGGTGATCTAGGGTCTGCCAAGTGTTCCACGCCCCCGTAGGGTGCGCCGTGCGCACCAGGCCAGGCCGCGGTCTCTTGGCATAACACGCAGGGTTTGGTCGCCTAGTTGATGCTCAACGTGGCCACTTCCTGCATCTGCTGGGCGCTCAACCCCTGCTCCCGCACCGCCTTGAGCAGCATCGCGCTGGCGCTGCTCAACGCCCCCTGCAACGAAGCCAGCTCACCCTGCAGAGCCTCGATGCGCAAACGCCGGGTATCCGCATCGAGGCCCTGATCGGCCATCAACGCCGTCAACTCGGCCTTCTTCTGCGCGATCTGCGCCTTGAGCGCACGGATCATCTTGAGGGTCTGCTTGACCCCGTCCGGCAGGCTGCTTTCATCGATATCACGATTTTTCTGCGCCGCAGCGGAACGCGCCTTGCCCAGCGCGGACAGGCTCACCCGCAAACCATCACGCAGCGCCTGGCCATCCTCATGGCTGCCCTCGGCCGCAGCGTTCCGGCGCTGCAGTGCTATGCTCAGACGGTTACTCGGCACAGTCGATTCCACTCGCATGCGGGCGCTCCTTGCAGACCCGGGAACATCCCTTGGAATGTCGACCATCGGCCGGCAAACTTGAGCGCCCGGTCAGACT
The DNA here is from genome assembly GCF_963970915.1 of Pseudomonas sp. EA_105y_Pfl2_R69. Lineage (NCBI taxonomy): Bacteria > Pseudomonadati > Pseudomonadota > Gammaproteobacteria > Pseudomonadales > Pseudomonadaceae > Pseudomonas > Pseudomonas sp. EA_105y_Pfl2_R69. Next base: position 426,806 of record NZ_CAXAOO010000002.1, on the reverse strand, counting down.
TCAGTCTGAGTGGCTGCATGCCTCGCCCTGCTGTAACCTTACTGGCATTGTGTGTTTAACCAAGGAAGCGCTGCAGATGTCCGAAAGCATCAAGTTGCACAGCCCCCACCACGTTCATTGCAATGACTGCAGCTTGGCCAGCCTGTGTCTGCCGCTTTCGCTGAACATGGAAGACATGGACGCCCTGGACAATATCGTCAAACGCGGCCGCCCCCTGAAGAAGGGCGAGTTCCTGTTCCGCCAGGGTGACGCCTTCAACTCGGTATTCGCGGTGCGCTCCGGCGCGCTGAAGACCTTCAGCCTGAGCGACGGCGGCGACGAGCAGATCACCGGCTTTCACCTGCCCAGCGAACTGGTCGGGCTGTCCGGCATGGACAGCGAAATCTACCCGGTATCGGCCATGGCCCTGGAAACCACCTCGGTGTGCGAGATCCCCTTCGAGCGCCTGGACGAACTGGCGGTGAAGCTGCCGCAACTGCGCCGCCAGCTGATGCGCATCATGAGCCGCGAGATCCGCGACGATCAGCAGATGATGCTCCTGCTTTCGAAGAAAACCGCCGACGAACGCATCGCCACCTTCCTGGTCAACCTGTCGGCGCGTTTCCGTGCCCGCGGTTTCTCCGCCAACCAGTTCCGCCTGGCCATGTCGCGTAACGAAATTGGTAACTATTTGGGCCTTGCGGTGGAGACCGTGTCTCGCGTATTCACTCGCTTCCAACAGAACAAGCTGCTCGAAGCCGAAGGCAAGGAAGTGCATATTCTCGATCCCATCGAGCTGTGCGCCCTGGCTGGCGGTAATCTCGAGGGCTGATTGACCTGCAACGGCCAGGACACCCAGGATGATTTTCGACGAGTTCAGCATCAAAACCCTGATCCGCCCGGTTAAGGACTTCCCCAAACCCGGCGTGATCTTCCGTGACATCACCCCGCTGTTCCAGTCGCCGCGCGCCCTGCGCATGGTGGCCGACAGCTTTATCCAGCGTTATGTCGAGGCCGAATTCAGCCATATCGGGGCCATGGACGCGCGTGGCTTTCTGGTCGGTTCGATCATCGCCTACGAGTTGAACAAGCCACTGATCCTGTTCCGCAAGCAGGGCAAGCTGCCCGCCGAGGTGCTCAGCGAGCGCTATCACACCGAGTACGGCGAAGCCCTGCTCGAAGTCCATGCCGACAGCCTCTGCGAGGGCGACAAGATCGTCATGTTCGATGACCTGATCGCCACCGGCGGAACCCTGCTGGCCGCCGCACAGCTTGTCCGGCGCATGGGCGCGAGCATCTACGAGGCCGCGGCGATTATCGACCTGCCGGAACTGGGCGGCTCGCAGAAACTCCAAGACATCGGTATCCCGACCTTTACCCTCACCGCCTTCGCCCTTAACGACCAATAAACCATGCCCGAATACAGCCTGACCCCGAGTTCCACGACTTGGCGCTTGCGCCTGACTGCGCTGATGGAAAGCAAGACCATCACCCGCCTGGTCACCACGCTGATCATCCTCAACGCCGCGATCCTCGGCATGCAGACCTCACCCGCCCTGATGGCGCAATGGGGCGGTCTGCTGCTGGGCCTGGATCAACTGATCCTGGTGCTGTTTATCCTCGAACTGGGCCTGCGCTTCGCTGCCCGCGGCCTCGGCCTGCTGCGCGATCCCTGGGCGGTGTTCGACTGCCTGGTGGTAGGCATCGCCCTGGTGCCGGCCAGCGGCCCCTTCGCCGTGCTGCGCGCGTTGCGGGTGTTGCGTGTACTGCGGCTGATTTCGATCAACCCGGACATGCGTCGGGTGGTCCAGGCGCTGCTGTCCTCCCTGCCGGGGATGGGCAGCATCGCCATGCTGCTGGGCCTGGTGTTCTACGTGGCCGCGGTGATGGCCACCCAGCTGTTCGGCGAGGCCTTCCCCGACTGGTTCGGCAGCCTGGGGGCCAGCCTCTACACGCTGTTCCAGGTGATGACCCTGGAAAGCTGGTCGATGGGCATCGTGCGCCCGGTCATGGAGACCTTTCCTCTGGCCTGGCTGTACTTCCTGCCATTTATCCTGATCGCCACCTTTATGATGCTCAACCTGTTTATCGCGGTGGTGGTCAATGCCATGCAAGCCACCCACGACCAGGACGCCCTGCTAGCCCCGCCGTCGCGAACCGAACAGTTGCTGCTCGATGAACTGCGCGCCCTGCGCACGGAAGTGGCCGAGCTGCGCCAGCAGCGCTGAGTGAGCCCCGCTCGGGGGTTCCCGGATTGCGCCGCGTGCCGCGGCGTATTCGGGTTACGACTTGTAGGGGTGGGCCATGCCCGCGATGAGTTTGCCGGGCATGGCCTATTCGCGGGCACGATCCACGCCTACGTGCAGCGGGCTGGGTAGCATCCACTCGAGGAGATCGCAGGCCTGACAGATAAGCACAGGCCGCTGCGTCAGAGAGCTATCCGCCGGCGACAAACTGTCGGACAACTAACCATAAGTTGGCGCTAAAACGGCCGCCCTGGCCAGGAATGACCTCGCGCCAGAAACGCTCCGGGCTAAAGATAAATCACGGCCACAGACAGCCATCGCGCTGTCGATCCCGCCTGATAACAAGAGCGGTCGCACAGCGACCAATATGCCCAGGAGTCGCCCTTATGACAGCCAAAAGCAGCACCCCCAGCGCCAGTTTCCCGGTTCGCCGCATGGATTTCAGCTTCAGCGAAAGCCAGAAATTCTGGTTCGCCGGCGACCCCTTTATGAGCCACTTCATGAACAACCTGTCGTCGCTGTTTCCCTATGGCGAGAAGTTCTTCGTCGACAGCGTGCGCGCCGTGCGCGATCAGGTCAGCGAGCCGCAGCTGAAGAAGGACATCAGCGCCTTTATCGGCCAGGAGGCCATGCACTCCAAGGAGCACGCCGCCTACAACGACTACGCCGCCGAGCACGGCATCGACCTGGAGCGTCTGGAGCTGCGAATCAAGGTGCTGCTGGAGTGGGTGACCAAGATCACCACCAAGAAACAGCGCCTGGCCGCCACCTGCGCCCTGGAGCATTTCACCGCGACCATGGCCGAGCAGCTATTGCAGCGCGAAGACCTGACCACCCAGATGAACGATCCCAAGCTGTATCAGCTGTGGATGTGGCACGCCATCGAGGAAAACGAGCACAAGGCGGTCTGCTACGACGTGTACCAGAAGGTCTACGGCGGCTACTTCACCCGCACCATCATGATGGCCATCACCTCGCTGATCTTCTTCGGCGTGATCGGCTGGTTTCAGGTGCACCTGCTGCGCAAGGACGGCCAGCTGTTCAACTGGCGCAGCTGGGGCAAGGGCCTGAAGATGCTGTTCGGCCCGCGCAACGGCTTCCTGACCAAACTGCTGCTGCCCTACCTGGACTACTACCGTCCCGGCTTCCATCCGCTGGACCACGACAGCAAGGCGCTGGAACAACGCTGGCGTCAGCGCCTGGGCTTTAACTAAGCCGCCCCGGCAGGGCCCGTCGCTCAACCGCGGCGGCTTTGGCCGCGCTGTTCGAGATCACGGTAGACATGTTCGGCGAGGCCGGCCCCGGCCTCGCTCATGGTCAGGTAGGTACGATCGGCCCCGGCCTGCTGGATGCGCCGGGCGATGTCCTCGTACATCGCATGGGACACCAGTAGGCCGGCAAAGCCGCGCTCACGCAGCTTCTCGGTGGCGATGATCTTCGCCTCGGCATCGTTCAGGGCCAGAATCACCGCATCGATATGCGGCATCTCGAGCTGCTGCCAGAGCATCTGATCCTCGCCGTCGGCGAACAGCACCTGACGTCCGGCCTTGGTGCTCTGCTCGATCACCACGGGGTCGGAGTCGAGCCCCACCACCCGGTAGCCCTTCTCCCGCAGGTAGTCGTAAGCGGCGCGCCCGGTGCGGCCCATGCCCATTACCAGCACCTGGGCATCGCCGAGGGACACCGGCTGCTCATCGGGGTGGCGGATATTGCGCTCCAGAGGGATCAGGCGCTTGGCCAGGCGCTCATAGAGCGGGTGAGCAATACGGTTGAGCGGCGCGGAAATGACAAACGACAGGGCCACGGTGATGGCCAGCGGGATCATCCACTGCGGCAACACCACGCTAGCCATGATCAGGCCGAATTCGCTGTAGTTGGTCAGGCTCACGCCGGTGAGGAAGGCGCTACGCGCGCGCAGGCGAAACAGCATAAACAGGAAGAAGAACAGCATCCCCTTGAGCGGCAGCAGCACGGCCATGGCGATGGCGAACAGCAGGGCCTCGCCATCCGGCAGGCCACCGATGCCGATCTGCAGAAAGAAGCCGACCAGAAACACTTCCTTGATGCCCCACAGCGAGTTGGACAGCTCGGTGGCCCGCTTGTGCTTGGCCAGCATCGCGCCGAAGGCCAGCGCGCCCAGCTCGGAACTCAGGCCCAGTTGTTCGAAGCCATGCCCGCCCACCACCAGGGCCAGCAGCAGGCCGAGCAGCACCATCAATTCCTCGTGGCCACTGGCATCGAGCAGACGGAACAGCAGGGGCCGCAACAGCGGCAGGCCGAACAGCAGCAACGCCCAGGCAGAGGGCACCTTACCGCTGGCCAGGCTCATCACCACCAAGGCGATCAGGTCCTGGATGATCAGCACGCCGATCGCCACCCGACCGTGAAAGGCGCGCAACTCGCGCTTGCCTTCCAGCACCTTGGCCGCCAGCACGGTACTGGAGAACGACAGGGCAATCGCCAGCAGCAGGCCCTGCTGCCAGGTCAGGTCGAGAATCAGCATGATGGCCGGCAGGAAGATCAGGCTGGAGATGGCGAAGTGCAGAAGGCCACCACCGATCACCTCGCGGCGCACCAGGTTGCTCAGCTTGAGTTTGAGGCCAACGGTAAACAGCAACAGCAGCACACCCAAGTGGGCGATATGTTCCAGCGCCACGCTGTCGCGCGGACCGACACCAATATGGCCGCCAAAGCCGGCCAGGGTAAAACCGGCGGCCAGGTAGCCGACCAGCGGTGGCAAGCCGATAGCGCGTGCCGCCAACCCCATGACAAAGGCAAAAGCGATCCAGGTGGCTTCGATCATGGGCGGTCCCTAGCGAAAATACTGAAAATGGCCTGCAGTCCGGCCGCGCACCAGTGCAGAGCCAGGATAAGCCCAGGCCTGTGACGGCGGCTTGATTGATATCAGTGTGCCAGAGGCCGCGCGCCTACTCGACCGGCAATTTAAGCTGGCCCAGGCTCTGCAACACACTGGCACCGGTAAACAGCATGACGATCTGCTCCTCGGCCAGGGCGCAGATCGCCGTGCGGCGCTCAGGCTGGCCGATATAGTCGAGGGATAACTGAAACAGGTTACGACTGATCAGGTTGGAGACCTGCAGAACCACGGCGGCGTCGACCATTTTCGGCAGCAGCTTGAAGGCCACGATGTCCTCGGCCATATCGCTCGCGAACTCATCCATGACGTCCTCCAGCGCCGTGCGCAACACCGGCGAAGCGCCATGCAACTCGCGCACGCCGATAATAAAGGCCTCGGGGTTCTGCGCGACGAAATCGAAGAACAGCTGCACGGTTTCATGGCAGACCCGCCGCCCGCGCTGCAAGTCGATGCCGAACAGCATCGGTGAGCTCGCCTGGATCGACTGCACCGCCCGCTCGGCCGCTTCCCGGCGCAGATCGCGCAAGGGCTGGCGCAACTGGGTGGAAATCTGCCGAATCACCGTCAGGCCAAGATCATCCACATCCTTGAAATGCCGGTAGAAGGTGTTGGGATTGAGCCCCGCCTCGCGCGCCAGCTCGCGCAGGCCCAGATTGCTCAGGCTGCGGCTGGTTGAGGTGAGACGTAACGCTGCGTCCAGTAACAGGCGTTTACCCGGTGCTTCGCTGGTCTTTTCCGAGTCCTGCTGACGCTCATCCGAATCGGCGTACATGGCAAACCCTAGCTAAAAGTTGGTTGGTGATAAAGGCACTTGCTGGCGAGTATACAACTGTCTACTTTGGTATACAGCTGTATACGCCAGCAATAAACATAACAGGAGCTTGGCCATGAATGCGTCCGTATCACCCCCCGGTTCTGCCCGTCACTGCAAGGTTGCCATTATCGGCAGCGGTTTTTCCGGCCTGGGTATGGCCATCCGCCTCAAGCAGGAAGGCGAACACGACTTCCTGCTGTTCGAGAAAGAAGCCGGCGTCGGCGGTACCTGGCGAGTCAACAACTACCCGGGCTGTGGCTGCGATGTGCAATCGCACCTGTACTCCTTCTCCTTCGAGCAGAACCCCAACTGGACGCGCATGTTCGCCAAGCAGCCGGAGATCCAGGGCTACCTGGAAGGTTGCTGGGAAAAGTACCGCCTGAGCAACCACACCCTGCTCAATACCGAGATCGCCCGTCTGGCCTGGGACGAGCAGGAGGAGCTGTGGCACATCAGCGACCGCGCCGGTAACAGCTACACCGCGCAGTTCGTGGTATCCGGCATGGGCGCGCTGTCCACGCCGTCGATCCCGGCCCTCAATGGCCTGAGCACGTTCAAGGGCAAGGTGTTCCACTCCCAACAGTGGGACCACGACTACGACCTGACGGATAAAAAAGTGGCGGTGATCGGCACCGGTGCCTCGTCCATCCAGTTCGTGCCACAGATCCAGAAGCAGGTGGCCCAGCTCGACCTCTATCAGCGCACCGCGCCCTGGATCATGCCCAAGCCGGACCGCGCCATCAGCGAGCGCGAGCGCGACCGCTTCAAGCAATTCCCGCTGCTGCAGAAACTCTGGCGCGGGGTGATCTACGCCATGCTGGAAAGCCGGGTGATCGGCTTCGCCATGCTGCCCAAGGTGATGACCATCGCCCAGAAAGTCGGCAAGTGGTACATCAACAAGCAGATCAAGGACCCGGTGCTGCGCGCCAAGGTCACCCCGGATTACCTGATGGGCTGCAAGCGCGTGCTGATCTCCAACGACTACTTCCCGGCGCTGACCCAGCCCAATGTCGACCTGATCACCGACGGTATCGAGGAAATCCGCGCGGGCAGCATTCGCACCCAGAATGGCCAGGAGCGCGAGATCGACGCCATCATCTTCGGCACCGGCTTCACCCCCAGCGACCCACTGCCGCGCGGCGTAGTGTTCGGCCGCGGCGGCGTCGACCTGCTCGACACCTGGCCAGAAGGCCCACAGGCCTACAAGGGCACCCTGACCGCCGGTTTCCCCAACCTGTTCTTCCTGATGGGCCCGAACACCGGCCTGGGGCATAACTCGATGGTTTACATGATCGAGTCGCAGATCCATTACGTACTCGGCGCGCTCAAGCTGGTCGGCCAGCAGCAGCTGCAGAGCCTGGAAGTCAAGCAGGCGGTACAGGACAAGTTCAACGGCAAGCTGCAGAGCAGCCTGGGCAATACCGTATGGAACGCCGGCGGCTGCGTGAGCTGGTACCTGCACCCGGTCAGCGGGCGCAACTGCACGGTATGGCCCGGCTTCACCTGGCGTTTCCGCCTGCTGACGCGCACCTTCGACCCGGCGGCCTATCACTTCAGCCGCAAGCAGGCCGCTCATCCGGCGCAAAGCAGTGCCATTCCATTGATCGCCCAGGAGGTGAGCGCATGAAGTCGTTCGAAAACAAGGTAGCCGCCATCACCGGGGCCGGTTCGGGTATCGGCCGCGCCCTGGCCTGCGGCCTGGCTCGTCAGGGTTGCCAGCTGGCACTCTCAGATGTGAATGGCGAAGGGCTCGCCGAGACCGCCGCCCAGGCACGCAAACTCGGCGTGCAGGTCAGCGAAACCCTGGTCAACGTCGCCGACCGCGAGGCCGTGCACGCCTGGGCGGAACAGGTAGTGGCCGACTTTGGCCGGGTCAACGCCATCTTCAACAACGCCGGCGTAGCCCAGGGCGGCACCGTGGAAGGCAATGAATACGCCGACTACGAGTGGATCATGAACATCAACTTCTGGGGCGTGGTCCATGGCACCAAGGCCTTCCTGCCGCATATCAAGGCGTCGGGCAGCGGCCATATCGTCAACGTTTCCAGCGTCTTCGGCCTGTTCGCCCAGCCGGGCATGAGCGCCTACAACGCCACCAAGTTCGCCGTGCGCGGCTTTACCGAGTCGCTGCGCCAGGAACTGGATATGGCCGCTTGTGGGGTGTCGGCCAGCTGCGTACACCCAGGCGGGATCAAGACCAATATCGCCAAGACCGCACGGATGAACGACAGCCTGAGCAAGGTTACCGGCCAGAATGCCGAGCAGGCCCGTACGCAGTTCAACGACCAGTTGCTGCGCACCACCCCGGAGAAAGCCGCCCAGGTGATTATCAACGGTGTGCTGGGCAACAAGCGGCGCATCCTGATCGGCCCGGACGCCTATGCCCTGGATGGAATGCAGCGCCTATGGCCGGCCTTCTACCAGCGCCTGGTGACCACCTCCATGCGCCTGGCTGCGCGCTTTGCGCCCAAGGGCAAGGCCGGGGCAGTGGAAGCTGCCGAGTAACCTGCCTGCTGCCAGACACAGGGCCGGGCATTGCCGGCCCTGTGCGTTTGTCGGTTCGGACGCACCCTTCTGCCAGCTGGGTTATGGTGTTAGCAGCCAGTCGCAACTGGCTTTGTCGCCACCAGGCTGAGCCATCGCCTCGCACCCACCAGTGCCCGTGCCAAGGCCGATGGTCACAGCCCGACCAAGAGGGCAAGCCCATGACCGTCGTGCACTGCGTCCACCGCGACCACCGCATCAGCACCGATATCCTGGAACACCCCGGCATCCCCACCCCCTGGGCCGGCGGCTGCCATATCACCGATCCGCAGGGCCACACCAGCAAGCGCCTGACCCTGCCGGTGGACTACGCCTTCCTCGATGAACTGGAGAAGGCCCAGCGTGCTTCCCTGGCCCACGGCAAATGGCTGGTGGACCAGAAGCTGGATCACGGCCGCGCACTGTTCTAGGGTCTGTTACCGTTTCATCATGAGCCGCGTTGCCGCGAGAAATGGCAACAGACCCTCGCCTCGCCCCCTGCGTTACTTCGCGGCAACAGCCCAGGCGCGGACCGTTCTTGCGCACGCACCTGGGCAATCGCTGAGCGGGCCTCGCCAGCGCGTGTGCAGACGCACCGGCGACGGCCTCCCGGTGCCCCGATCGCTGAAATTCCCCTGGTGCCTGGCGATCGCCCGCCCCCTAAAGGCATTCCGCCCCCGAGCTGCTATGGTAGGCAACTCTGTTTATCAAGGAGAGTTCATGTCGACCCACACCCTTTCGCTCAGCCTAGTCCTCGCCAGCGCCCTGTTTGCTGCCGGCTGCAGCAGCACCGACACCCCAGCACCACCGCCTGCCGCCGACCCGGCACTGGGGTGCACCTCGGCGGCGGTGTCGCACCTCAAGGGCCAGATGGCCACCCCCGCATTGCTGGAGCAGGCCCGCCTGCAGGCCGCGGCCAGCAGCGCCCGGATACTCACCCCAAGCAGCGTGGTGACCCTGGAGTACAACAGCCAGCGCCTCAACCTGAACGTCGACGACCAGGGGCTGATCACCCGCGTGACATGCGGCTGATTCAGCAAGGGTGCGGGCAGCGGCCTGCACCCGCCTCGACAAGCGACTGGCGCAATAGCTGTTTGCGCGATAGCTTTATGCGCACCACCGACCCTTACAGGCGACTGCCATGACCACTCAAGTGGAGCCCTGCGCCGAACTGCTGCTGGATAACCAGCTGTGTTTCGCCCTCTATTCCACCTCGCTGCTGATGACCAAGACCTACAAGCCGCTGCTGCAGGCCCTGGGGCTGACCTACCCGCAGTACCTGGCAATGCTGGTGCTATGGGAAAGCGACGGCATCAGCGTCGGCGAAATCAGCGCGCGCCTGCTCACCGACCCCGGCTCGCTCACCCCCCTGCTCAAACGCCTGGAAGCCGAAGGCCTGCTGCATCGCGTGCGCAGCAGCCAGGACGAGCGCGTGGTGCACCTGCACCTGAGCGACCAGGGCCGCGCCCTGCATGAACAGGCCAAAGCCCTGCCCGCCTGCATCCTCAAGGCCAGCGGCTTGTCGCTGGAACAGCTCGGCACGCTCAAGCAGGAACTGGTCGCGCTACGCGGTCAGCTGCAACAACCGCTCTAGCAAGTAACCAATGCCAAGGCCATGTCGTCGTTAGCTCTTGTCGCGACATCCGCCCCTTGTAGGAGCGGGCTTGCCCGCGAATCGAGGCCAATTGAGGAATATCGCCACCAAGATAGCTCCTACCGCCTGCGCAGAACCCTTCAGCATGGTTGGCAACTTGGGACATAGACAACGCAAAAGGCCCCGACACTGGAATCAGTGTCGGGGCCTTTTCGGCTCAGGGCTGTCGCGGCTAAAGCGCCATTATTTGCGACTTTGCAGCTGCTCCAGAGTCAGGTCCAGGCATTGCCGCGCCTTTTCCACCAGCTCGTCGATCTCGGCCTTGCTGATCACCAGGGGCGGCGCAATGATCATGGTGTCGCCCACGGCGCGCATGATCAGGCCGTTGCTGAAGCAGTGGCTGCGGCAGATCATGCCCACGCCCGCCTCGCTTGGATAGCGCTTGCGGCTGGCCTTGTCCTGCACCAGTTCGATCGCACCGAGCAAACCGACGCCGCGTACTTCACCCACCAGCGGATGCGCGGCCAACTCGCCCAGGCGTTGCTGCAGATAGGGACCGGTGTCGTTCTTGACCGCCTCGACTATGCCCTCCTCCTTGAGGATGCGCAGGTTCTCCAGGCCCACCGCCGCCGCCACCGGATGCCCGGAGTAGGTGAAGCCGTGGTTGAAGTCGCCACCTTCGTTGATCACCGCGAACACCTTGTCGCTGACGATCAACCCGCCCATGGGCACATAGCCACTGGTCAGGCCCTTGGCGATGGTCATCATATCGGGCGCGAGGTCGTAGTAGTCGCTGCCGAACCACTCACCGGTACGGCCGAAACCGCAGATCACCTCGTCGGCGACAAACAGAATGTCGTACTTGGCGAGGATTTCCTTGATCCGCGGCCAGTAGCTGGCCGGCGGAATGATCACCCCGCCCGCGCCCTGGATCGGCTCGGCGATAAAGGCGGCGACGTTCTCCTCGCCCACTTCGAGAATCTTCGCTTCCAGCTGATCGGCGGCCCAGATGCCGAATGCTTCCGGGCTCATCTCGCCGCCTTCGCCAAACCAGTAGGGCTGCGGAATATGCACGATGCCCGGGATCGGCAGATCGCCCTGCTCGTGCATAAACTTCATCCCGCCCAGGCTCGCGCCGGCCACGGTGGAGCCGTGATAGCCGTTGATCCTGCCGATGATCACCTTCTTGTTCGGTTGGCCCTTGCATGCCCAGTAATGACGTACCAGGCGCAGCATGGTGTCGTTGCCTTCCGAACCGGAACCGGTAAAGAACACATGGTTCATGCCGGCCGGGGCCAAATCCGAGATGGCCTTGGCCAACTCCAGCACCGGTGGGTGGGCGGTCATAAAGAAGGTGTTGTAGAAGGCCAGCTCGCGCATCTGGTTGCTGGCGGCCTGCACCAGCTCCTCGCGGCCATAGCCCACGGCCATGCACCACAGACCGGCCATGCCGTCGAGGATCTTGTGGCCTTCGCTGTCCCACAGGTACACGCCCTCACCCTTGGTGATGATGCGCGGGCCCTGCTCGGCCAGTTGCTTGAAATCGCTGAACGGTGCCAGGTGATGGTCGCGGCTCATGGCCTGCCATTGGGCGGTTTTTGGGTTGTTCATAACACCTCCTTACAAGTACCAGCGGTATTCACGCGGGTTGATATCGTGCAGAAAAGCCAGATGATCCTGGCGTTTGTTCTCGCAATAGACCATGACGAACTCCTCGCCCAGGCCGGCATTCACCGCCGGGCTGGCACGCATCTGGCGCACGGCTTCGAGCATGTCCGTGGGGAAGTCGATGCCACTTGCGCGGTCGTCATTCAGCGGCGCGATGGGTTCACGGCGCGCCTCCAGGCCCTGTTCGATGCTGCACAGCAGCGCGGCCAGCACCAGGTAGGGGTTGGCGTCGGCACCGGGCAGGCGGAATTCCAGGCGCAGGTTGCGCTCATCGGACTCAGGGATACGCACGCAGGCGTCGCGGTCCTCATAGCCCCAGCTGGCCTTGCTCGCCGAGTTGACCATGGCCCCGAAGCGCCGATAGCTGTTGTGATTGGGCGCGTAGATCGGCATCAGCTGCGGCAGCAGCTCCAGACAACCGGCCACGGCATGGCGCAGCTGCTGCTGGTCTTGCGCCAGCAGGTTGTTGCCGGCCGCGTCGTACAGGCTGACATGGATATGCATACCGCTGCCCGGGTACTGCAGATAGGGTTTGGCCATAAAGCTGGCGCGATGTCCATGCTTGAGCGCCACCCCGCGGGTGCTGCGACAGAACAGCGCCGACCAGTCGGCGGCCTGCAGCGGGTCTTCACAGTGGGCGAAGTTGATCTCGAACTGCCCAGGGCCTAACTCTGCGGTGATCACCGTGGCCTCGACACCCTGCTCGCAGGCGGTCTCGGTCATGTCGTCGAGCACCTCGCTAAAGCGCGACAGGCGCTCGATGTGCATATTCGGCTGGTCGTCGGCATCGCCGCTCAGGTCGTCGCGGGGGAACTTCGGCAGGCCGTCCTTGAGCGCCTTGTCGAACAGGTAGAACTCCAGTTCGAAGGCCACCACCGGGCGGATGCCCTTGCCCGCCAGGCGCTCGACCACCCGCGCCAGCACCTCGCGCGGCTCGAACTCGATGGGAGCCTCGGTACCGTCGGAGCTGATCAGCATCTGCCCCAGGGGCTGCTTCTCCCAATTGACGTACTTGAGCGTGCCGGGGATCAGCCGCCGCGGCGCATCCGGGTCGCCGTCGTGAAAGCAGTAGTCACCGATCTCATAGAGGCCACCCTGGGCACCGAGCAGCACGCAGTTCTGCGGCAGCTTGAGGGCGCTACCGGCGGCGACCTTCTCCAGCATCTCGATGGGGTAGCGCTTGCCATAGAAATGCCCGGGAATATCCAGGCAGATCAGGTCGACGAAACGCACCTCGGGATGGTGTTGGCGGAAGGCACGGACCTCATTGAGCAGGTCGGTACTGAGGGCTGTCATTGTTCTAAGTCCTTGGTAAGGGGATAGGGCAAATCAGTTGTAGACCCAGAGCACCCGCGCGGGCGCGTCGCTCTGGTTGGCATAGCGGAAACGGGCGTAACTGGAAACCTGAAAGGCATCGCCGGCCTGCAGGATGGCGCACTCCTCTTCTTCGCCGAGCCACAGGGTCAGTTCGCCTTCGAGCACATAGCCGCCCTGCTCCGAGCGGTCGCTCATCTGCCGCTCGCCGCTGCTGGCACCGGGCTCCAGCAGGCTTTCGAGCATGTTGAAGGCCCCGTGCATATTCGGTGAGGTGAGGATGTCGGTGATGCCATTGGCGAAATACAGGGTGCGCCGCTCGCCAGGGCGGGTAACCCAGCGCAGCGCCCGCGGCTTGGCCAGGCTGTAGAAATAGGTGGTGGGCACATCCAGCGCCTCACTGATGGCGGTCAGATCGGCCACGGTGGGCCGCGACAGGCCGCGCTCGACCTGGGAGACGAAGCCTACCGAACGGCCAATGCGCTCAGCCAGCTCGTTCAGGGTCACCTTCTTGTGCTTGCGCAGGTCGTGGATAAGGATGGCCAGCGCGGCCATTTCTTCTTGCTTGTCCATGACGGCTCCCGAGTCGGTTGGAAAATTAAGCATTAGCAGGCTGTTGAAAACGTTGGCGAGGCAGCCAGCGCAAGGCAAAAAGAGGCGAGAAAGCGGAGTTTGCTGTTGCAAATGAGCATTTTGAGCCTGTTTTTAACGCAGCGATGGCAACGCAGGTAGTTTTCGGCAGCCTGCTAAATGAAGTCACGTAGGCGATACCAAGCCTTGCCCACGGCCTCCAGTGGCGCGGCCAGCCGTTCGCCACCGGGGAAGCGCGGGTTGCGCAGGCCCTGATAGAGGGCCAGTTCGTCGCCGTTACCGAGAATGGCGTCCGCCACCGCCCGGGCACCCGCGAGGGTCGGCAATACGCCGTGGCCGGAATAGCCCTGCAGCCAGTAACGGTTATCCGCACCACCGATATCCGGGGTGCGGTGCATGCTGATATCCAGGTGGCCACCCCAGGAAAACTCGATGGGCACCCCGGCCAGCTGCGGAAACACCCGTTCGATAAAGGGCCGGGTGGCCGCGGCGATATCCCTGGGCAGGCCGCCCAGGTAGGTGCAGCCGCCGCCGAACAGCAGGCGGTTATCCGGGGTGCGGCGGAAGTAATCCAGCACGAACTGGTTGTCGGTAACGCAGCTGTTGCGCGGCAGCAGGGACTCGGCCAGGGCCGGGTCCAGGGGCGCGGTGGCCACCTGGTAGTTGCCCACCGGCAGGATGCGTCCGGCCAGTTGTGGGTCGAGCTTGTCGATATAGGCGTTGCAGGCCAGCACCAGCACCTCGGCCTGCACGCTGCCGGAGGCAGTGCTCAGCTGGTAGCCGTCGCTGCCGCGGTGATAACTCAGCACCCGGCTCTGCTCGTGGATCACTCCACCGGCGCGCTCGAAGGCGGCAGCCAGGCCCAGGGCCAGTTTCAGCGGGTTGAGATGACCGCCCAAAGGGTCGAACAGGCCGGCCTGATAGCGCTCGCTGGCCACCCAGCCGCCGAGCTGTTCGCGGGGGATAAACTGCAGCTGGTCATGGCCCCACTTGTGCGCGGCGTGTTCCTGCCACTCATGCAGCATGGCCACCCGCCGCGGCATCACCGAGGTCCACAGGTGCCCGGCGCGGTAGTCGCAGTCGAAGCCGTGGCGCTGCGGCAGCGCGCGAATCTCATCGGCGGCCCAGCGCATGCCCTCCCACAGACGGCGCGCGCGCTCCAGACCGAGGGTGCGCTCCAGCGGCGGCATATCGCAGGACCAGCCGAGAATCGCCTGGCCGCCATTGCGCCCGGACGCGGCCCAGGCCACCCGACTGGCTTCCAGCAGCACCACGCGCTTGCCGGCCTCGGCCAGGCGCAGCGCCGTATGCAGACCGCTGAAACCAGCACCAACCACCGCTACGTCATAGCGCTGCGCGCCGGCCAGTGGCGCGTATTCACGCAGCTGGTCACGGCAACTGTGGGCGTAGTAGGTAGCCGGGTGCTGGTCGGACTGCTTGAACATGAACGCCTCATGAAATTATTTATTTATAATTTCATGAAAAGTTACACGCTAAATTTCACAAAGGCAAGCCGATGCGCACAGCGTGCCCTATGCGGGGGATCCCGCCTCGGCCGCTCTACAGCCCCATCTGCTTGCTGATGATCTCGTTCATGATCTCCCGCGAGCCGCCGCCAATGGAGAGGATGCGGTTGTCGCGGTACAGACGCTCCACCAGGGACTCGCGCATATAGCCCATGCCGCCCATGATCTGCACCGCATCGTAGGTCAGGCGGTCGGCGATATCGGTGGCGAAGTTCTTGGCCATGGAGATTTCCTTGATCACGCTCTTGCCGGCGGCCATCTTCGCCGCCTGGCGGTAGGTGAACTCGCGGGACGCCTCCAACTGGGTGGCCATCTCGGCCAGGCGATGTTTGAGCACCTGGAACTTGCCGATGGGCTTGCCGAATGCCTGGCGCTCCCCGGCCCAGGCCAATGACTCTTCCAGCGCCAGTTGCGCGGTCATATTGGCCATGATCGCCAGGCTCAGGCGCTCGCTCTGGAAGTTGGCCATGATGCAGGCAAAGCCCATATTCTCCGCACCGATCAGGTTCTCCACCGGCACCCGGCAGTCATCGAAGAACAGCTCGGCGGTGTCCGAAGCCCACCAGCCCATCTTCTTCAACTTGCGCCCGACGCTGAAGCCCGGCGTACCCTTCTCGATCAGCAGCAGGCTGACACCGCCGAAACCGTCGCCACCGGTGCGCACCGCCACCGTGTAGTAGTCGGCGCGCACGCCACTGGTGATAAAGGTCTTGCTGCCGCTGACGCGATAGAAGTCGCCGTCGCGCACCGCGCGGGTCTTGAGGTTGGCCACATCGGAGCCGCCGGAAGGCTCGGTCACCGCCAGGGCCATGATCTTCTCGCCCGTCAGCACCTGGGGCACCACCCGGTCGCGCACCTGTGGCTTAGCCCATTTGACGATAGGCGGCAGGCCGATATCCAGGGAACCCAGGCCCGCCACCAGACCGCCGGAGCCGCTGCGCATCAACTCCTCGCTGGCAGCCACCTTGGCAAATACATCCCCTTCATGGCTGCCGCCGAACCGCTCCGGATAACCTATGCCGAGGATGCCCGCCGCACCGGCCTTGAGGTACAGCTCACGGGGAAATTCCTCGGCCTCCTCCCAGTCGTCGATATGCGGCAGGATCTCACGCTCGACAAAGCGTCGTACCGACTCGCGGACCAGTTGGTGGGAGGCGTCGAAGTATTCCTGACAAGCAGACATAGGGGATTCCCGCTGAGGTTTCAGGAAAATTACCAAGCGCTTGCTTGGTTTACAAGCCATGGATAGCGCCAGATGTCAGGGCATAAGCGACCGCACGGGATGGGCATCGCTTGCTGACAGGCTGGCTGCGGGTCTTGGGGCAGCGGATCGATTGACCTCCGGCGGCGCTCAAGCTGCACCTGCTCGCCTTGCCTGGAACCGCGGCAGACCGCCGAGCGGGCTTATTCCAGAACACACGACGCTTATCGCTAATGATTCCACCACATATATTGCGCACTAAATATTTGTGCACTATAGTTCGCCTCGACAACTTATCTTGTACGCAAAAAATTATCGCAACATAGAAACCAGGCGACACAGCCTGGTCGAATTACCGGCAACTCCCAGCCAGACCTCCACCTTCTATAGAGAGCAATAGCCATGTCGATCGAAAACGTTGCATACCGCGCCTACGCAGAAGCCACCGGCGGCCGTGACGGCCGCGCCATCTCTTCCGACGGCGTACTCGATGTCGCCCTGAGCACCCCGAAAGAACTCGGCGGTGCCGGCGGCCAGGGTAGCAACCCGGAGCAACTGTTCGCCGCCGGTTACTCGGCCTGCTTTATCGGGGCGATGAAATTCGTCGCCGGCCGCGACAAGCTGGCGATGCCGGCCGATGCTTCCATCGAAGGCGTGGTCGGTATCGGGGCGATCCCCAACGGCTTCGGCATCGAAGTCGAGTTGCGCATCAGCCTGCCGGACATGGATCGTGAGCAGGCGCAGACACTGATCGAACGCGCGCACATCGCCTGCCCCTACTCCAACGCCACCCGCGGCAATATCGATGTCACTCTGACCCTGCTCGATTAACCTGCCCCGGCCGCCACGACGAAGCCCCGCTACTGGTCAACCAGCGGCGGGGCTTGGTCGTTGTGCCACTGGCCTCAGACCGATGCGGCCGGTTCGGCGCAGCCGCAATTGAGACTGGAGATCAGCCCGGCTCCCAGGGCGTCGGTAAAAACCTGCTGCGCCAGAGGCGCGGCAAAGAAGCGCTGCATCGCCCGCACCGAATACCAGTCGCCGCGCAGCAGCCAGAGCTGTTCATCCTGCGCCGCGCGACGAACCTCCAGACCCAGGCAATCGTCAGCCGTGTCGGCCAGGCTGGCGAGGCGCTGCAGACAGCGGCCCAACTCGGCCGCGCGACCAGCCTGGGCGCGGACACGTGTCGTATGGCTAATCGGCATAAGGTCCTCCTTCCCCACGTTAGAGAGCCCATGGCGTATCGCCGCAAGCCCGTTGCTGCGGTTTGCGCAGCTTTGCCCGCTGGACTCAATGAGCACTGGCGGTCGGCCGCACGATCAACTCGCTGACGTCGACGACCGCCGGCTGCTCGACCGCATAGGCAACGGCACGGGCGATGGCATCCGGGGTAATCGCGACCTGGCGAAACGCCTGCATCAGTTCGCGGGTCGGCCCATCGGAAATGCTCTCGGCCAGTTCCGACTCGACCACTCCCGGCGACACCAGGGTCACCCGAATATCACCCCCGACCTCCTGGCGCAGGCCTTCTGAAATGGCCCGCACCGCATACTTGGTGGCGCAATACACCGCACCGGTCGGCACCACGCGGTAAGCCCCGATCGAAGCGATATTGACCAACTGGCCACTGCGCTGAGCCTGCATCAGTGGCAGCACGGCGGCGATGCCATGCAGAACGCCGCGGATATTCACGTCGATCATTCGGTCCCACTCGTCCACCTTCAGCGCCTCGAGGGGCGAAAGCGGCATCACACCGGCGTTGTTGATCAACACATCGACGCGACCGAAGCGCTCGATGGCGGAATCGACAAAGGCCTGAGTGTCCGCACGGCTGGTCACATCCAGCCGGCGGAACTCGGCCGTACCACCGGCCTCACGGATCTCGCCGACCAGGACCTCGAGTCTGTCGCTACGCCGGGCACCGAGCAGCAAGCGCGCACCCTTCTGCGCCAGCACGCGGGCACAGGCCTCGCCTATGCCGCTGCTGGCACCGGTGATAAGAATGACTTTGTCTTGAATATTCAGCATGGGGGCATTCTCCAGAAGCTGTTGAGTCGGACTACAGCAACAAAGGCTAGAGAAATGGCCAACAGAGGGTTAGACGATTACTGGAGAATTCTTGCCTGATACTGCTTTATGCCTGGAAGCACCTATTCGCAACAGTTACTCGCCATTCAGACCAGTTCGGCCACAGCCCGCCCCTTTGCCTATTTGTGGCGAATACTTGCCTGATCCTGCATTGCCCTTCCCGGGGGCAATACTTGCCTGAAAGACCAGGCTAAGCTTCGGCGATACCTGAGGAGATGCCCCGATGCCCGCACCCGCCGCCTCGCCACGCGCCCCCGGCAATGACCTTGAGCAGCGCCAGGTCGAGTTGGCGGCGCTGATTCAGCGCCTGACTCCGGCCGAAGGCCTGCACGCCACTGCCATAGACGGCCTGCACCTGATTCGTACCGACCAGCCCACCCTGCCCATGCCGGTGCTCTACAGGCCCTGCCTGTGCATCATCGCCCAAGGCAGCAAGGAAGTACGTCTGGCCGATCAACCCTATCGCTACGACCCGCTGAGTTATCTGGTCGCCTCGGTGACACTGCCGGTATCGGGCCAGGTGATAGCGGCCTCCCCCGCGCTGCCTTACCTGAGCCTGCGCCTGGATATCGATCCGACGCAGCTCAGCAGCCTGATCGCCGATGCCGGGCCGCTCGGCTTGGCCAGCGCGGCGGGCGATGGTCGCGGCCTGTACCTGGACAAGATCGACGACGCCCTGCTCGACGCCGTGATCCGCCTGACCCGCCTACTGGAAAGCCCGCGGGATATCGCCATGCTCGCCCCCCTGGTGCTGCGCGAGATCCTCTATCGCCTGCTGCACAGCCCCCAGGGCCGCTATCTGCACGAGATCGCCATTGCCGACAGCCAGGGCCAGCGCATCGCCCGCGCGATCGACTGGCTCAACAGCCACTATGACCAGCCACTGCGCATCGAACACCTGGCCCGCGAAGTCAACCTCAGCCCATCGACCCTGCATCACCGCTTCAAGATGGTCACCGCCCTCAGCCCGCTGCAGTATCAGAAGCAGCTGCGTTTGCAGGAAGCCCGCCGTCTGATGCTCTGCGAAGGCCTGGAGGCGGCCTCGGCCAGTTACCGGGTCGGCTATGAAAGCCCTTCGCAATTCAGTCGCGAATACAGCCGTTTATTCGGTGCACCGCCGCTCAGGGACCTGGCCAGACTGCGAAATAGCGCCTGAGCCACAACAAAAACTAAATGAATTAACGTCAATACCAGCACGCAACGCAAAAACGGCCTAGAATGCACAAGCTGACCAGCAGTACTCAGCAAAACCGCATAGGTGCTATGAATATTCTGGCACCGCAATTCGTATCGATTTAAGAGAAACATCATGGCTAATCGCGAAACTGGCACCGTCAAATGGTTCAACGATGAGAAGGGCTTCGGCTTCATTACCCCGGCTAACGGCGGCGATGATCTGTTCGTGCACTTCAAAGCAATCCAGAGCGACGGTTTCAAAAGCCTGAAAGAAGGCCAAACCGTTACCTACGTGGCCGCTCGTGGTCAGAAAGGTATGCAAGCTGAAGAGGTTCAGGTGGCCTAAGCCTCTGACCTGATCGAGATAAGCCCTGCAGACGCGGGGCTTGTTTTTTTCTGCCAACTGCAAAGCCAGCACACGATGGCCCACAACTAGACCCGCAGGGTGCAACGCCCGTAGCGGTCACCCGATCTCCCCGGTAAAACTAGGTATCGCCAGCGCTGCATTGCAGGGCAAACAGGCAACCCCTCTCCCGTCGTCATCCGCAACCGCAGCCCTATGGCCAAGTGTCTTGACGCACCTACCTGCCGTTATGGGCAGAACCCAACACTCGAGAACATCCGGCCTTTATGCCGGGATGGAACGGCGCTACAGCTGAATCGGTCGACGCCCGGCAATCGAGTGCGCCAGGGTGCCGCCATCGACCAGCTCCAGCTCACCGCCCAGGGGCATGCCGTGGGCGATACGCGAAGCGATCAGGCCCTTGCCCGCCAGCAACTGGGCGATGTAATGGGCGGTGGCCTCGCCTTCCACCGTGGGATTGGTGGCCAGTATCACCTCGGTGAAACTGCCGGCGGTGATGCGCGCCAGCAACTCGGGAATGCCTATGGCTTCCGGCCCCAAGCCATCGAGTGGCGACAGATGGCCCTTGAGCACGAAGTAGCGCCCACGAAAACCGGTGTGCTCCACCGCATAGACGTCCATCGGCCCTTCCACCACGCAAAGCAGGCTGTCGTCGCGGCGTGGATCGAGACACAACTGACACACCTCATCCTCACTCAAGCTGCGACACTGCTTGCAGTGCCCCACCCCCTCCATAGCCTGCGTCAGCGCCTGGGCCAGCCGCACGGCACCCGAACGGTCACGCTCGAGCATCTGCAAGGCCATACGCTGGGCGGTCTTCTGCCCCACACCGGGAAGAATGCGCAGAGAATCGATCAGTTGACGGATCAGCGGGCTAAAGCTCATGGCAAGGAATCACATGGGTTCTGGGCGGTTGGAAACGACAGTGGGTCATGTCCACGAAATGTTTCAGCCAATGGTGGATAACGCTGCGCGGCTATCCACCCTGCTCATTGCTTGCTTATCGCCCCGACTGCTATCGCTCGGGGGCGACTAGACGGTATGCAGTACAAGGCGCGAACGGCCACGGGCACCGGAATTTACATCTGTAAATGAGGATGCTCGGGGCCGTTCGCAACGCAGCAATGTGTGCCGACTGGGCGTCACTTACTCAAAAAGGCATTTTGAAGCCAGGGGGGAGCTGCATCCCCGCAGTCATGCCGGACATCTTGTCCTGGCTGTTTTCCTCAACCTTGCGCACCGCATCGTTGACTGCCGCGGCGATCAGGTCCTCGAGGATTTCCTTGTCTTCCTGCATCAGGCTGTCGTCCAGGCTGACGCGCTTGACGTCATGACGACCGGTCATCACCACGCTGACCAGGCCGGCACCGGACTGACCGGTTACTTCGGCGTTTGCCAGCTCTTCCTGCATTTTCTGCATTTTTTCCTGCATCTGCTGGGCCTGCTTCATCAGGCCGGCCATGCCACCTTTCATCATGGTAGTTGTCCTCGGTAATTATCAGGCAGTCAGGGGTTTGACTGGGGTATCCAGGGGTTCGATGCTGTCCGCGCGGATTACCGCGGCGAATTGCTGAATCATTTGCTGCACCAGCGGATCGTTATGGATCGAGGCTTCGGCATCGCGCTGGCGATTGGCACGCTGACGGGCAGCGGCCTGTGCCGGGGTTTCCTGCTCGGGCTTGCGCAGTTCGATCTGCAGGCTGAGCTCGCGCCCAAGGTGCTGGTTGAGGGCATCGTTGAGTCTGCGCTGCTGGGTCGGGTTGAACAAGGCGCTATGGCCCGGATCCAGATGCAGCAGCCAGTTATCGCCGTCGACCGCGATCAGGGTGCAGTTGGCCCCGATGCTGCCGGTCATCCCCGACAACCCCAGCTTGGGAAACAATTCCAGCCAATCGGCAGCCAGGCCCGTGGCTGGCTGCGCAGCCGGCAGCACTTGCGGCTCGGCCGACTGCTCGATCTCGGCCGCATCGAAATCATAATCGATCGACTCGGCGTCCATCTCTACATAGTCGTAGTCACCGGGTGGCGGCTCATCGTCATCCACATCCGCTTCGACTGGCGACGCAATTTCGACTGCAGGCAACGCTGCTGGCGCGGGCTGCGGCTGGGCGGCTGGCGGCTCGGGAATAATGGTCGGATTCGGCGCTGCTTCGGCAACGGGGGCGGGACTTGCGACCTGTTCTTCCCAGGGCAGCGCCACCGCAGGTACAGTCTGAACCGGCTCAGGCTGCAGGACCGGCGCAGGCACAGGTGTCGTGGCCAGCGGCGGCACGGGCTCTATCCGGGGACTCGCAGGCGGCTCGGCGACTGCCGGCACGGGCAACGGCGAGGCCGTCGCGACTGGCGCGACCGCTGCAACAACCGCTACCTCAGCCACAACAGCCGGCGCAGCCACAGCTGCGCCGGCCACTGGATTCGGCGCGGGATCAGCAGTGGCCTGACTAATCCCCAGCGGCTTTAGCGCCACCCTGGGTACATCGTCGCTTCCCGCGGGGCGGAACGCCAGCATGCGCAGTAGCACCATTTCAAAGCCACTGCGCGGGTCCGGTGCCAGAGGCAGGTCGCGTCGACCGATCAAGCCCATCTGGTAATAGAACTGCACATCCTCGCCCGGCAGAACCTTGGCCAGTTCGAGCACCCGCTCGCGATCGCCCTGGCCATTATCCACCGCCTCGGGCAAGGCCTGGGCAATGGCCACGCGATGCAGCACATTGAGCATTTCCGACAGCACGCCATTCCAGTCCGGGCCCTGCTCGGCCAGATGGCGTACGGCCTCGATCAAACCGCGGGCATCGCCTTCGATCAGGGCATGCAGCACCCCATAGACCTGACCGTGGTCGAGGGTGCCGAGCATGGCGCGCACGTCGGCGGCCAGCACCTTGCCCTCACCAAAGGCAATCGCCTGGTCGGTCAGGCTCATGGCATCGCGCATGGATCCGTCGGCGGCACGACCCAGCAGCCAGAGCGCATCATTTTCAAACGGAATATTTTCCGCCGCCAAGACATGACTGAGGTGATCGACCACCCGCTCCGGCGGCATATTCTTCAAGGAAAACTGCAGGCAGCGCGACAGCACGGTCACCGGCAGTTTCTGCGGGTCGGTGGTGGCCAGCAGGAATTTGACGTGGGGCGGTGGCTCTTCCAGGGTTTTCAGCAGCGCATTGAACGAGCTGGTGGAGAGCATGTGCACTTCGTCGATCAGGTAGACCTTGAAGCGCCCGCGGCTGGGCGAATACTGCACGTTATCCAGCAGTTCGCGGGTGTCTTCCACCTTGGTGCGGCTGGCGGCGTCGACTTCGATCAGATCGACGAAGCGCCCCTCATCGATCTCCCGGCACACCGAGCACACACCGCAGGGCGTGGAGCTGATGCCGGTCTCACAGTTCAGGCACTTGGCGATAATCCGCGCGATGGTGGTCTTGCCCACCCCGCGGGTACCGGTAAACAGGTAGGCATGGTGCAGCCGCTGACTGTCGAGCGCATTGATCAGCGCCCTGAGCACATGGGTCTGGCCAACCATTTCGCTAAACGAGCGCGGACGCCATTTGCGTGCAAGAACCTGATAACTCATCGAAACCCGTCACGAGAGGAAAGCCAAAGTGGGCTAATCCTAACGGAGCATGGGGCAAATTGCATCCGACCTGCCACCTCTATATGGACAGACGCACGGCCCGCTGAAAATTTAGCTGGCTAAAAAACGCACAAGCGCCTAGTATCCGCGACGTTAGTACCACGCTGTAAGTCAATCAGGCCTTTCAGGCCCCCTCGATGGTATCCAGGTAAAGAGCGCATCCGCCCCATCAAGCGATGCCGTACAGCTCTCGACCATGACCCAACCTGCTGACTGATCTGGCCGTCCCGCGCAAGCGCCGACTCAGCCCGCCTCCGAAGTACCGACCCGCAACAAGATTCCCAACCGGAACTTTTGCGCGCAGTCCCGCTCCGATCTGACACATGCATCGACACACCTGGTCGACAGCCTGGAGCTTTATTCAGCGCAATGATGCGCACGTAGTTTTAGGAACACCCAATAAATGAATACTCAACACCAAATTCAGGATGCCATTCGCACCCTCGCCAGCGCATTTGCGCCACTTGATTGCCGCATCATGGCCGCCCGCAAAGGCAGCTTCAGCTTCACCATCGTCAATCATGCGGGCATTGCCCAACACAGCCAGCGCCTGTATCCGGGCCAGTACAGCGGTGCACACCTGCAGCAAGTGATCGATCGCGCCCGCCAGTCCCTGACGGCCTGACCCGACGCGCGGCGAACTATCCAGCCGTGCGGGTGTCTGAATCAGTCAACCTCAGGATGGAGCAAGGTCATGGATAACATCAACCAGCAACTCGTCGAGCAATTGTTCGCTCCCTTGCGCGTCACGTTCAGCGCGCCGCGCCCGGACGGTGGCATTATCCTCTCCCTCGTGGATGCCGCCGACGTCACCGCCTACAGCCGGGTATTAAGCGCCGCCCAGCGCACGGACGCCCAGGCATTCGCGCAAAGCCTTGAAGAAATCCGCCTGGAACTTGCCATGCGCTCCGGCAGCATTCCCGCCGATATGCGCAAAGCCCTGAAAGAACAGGACAGCGTTCTCAGCTACCACCTGGCCTGAACCCGCTCCGCCAAGAGCCCCGCCAACCGCGGGGCTTTTTATTGCGCGCAATAGCGGCCACCCCCTGCTCAGAGGCTGCTGAAAGCGAAGTTGTTTTCCCGGGCCTGCAGAATAACGTCGCCCCGTAGGGTGCGCCGCGCGCACCAAGCGCCTGCCGCCAGCGCACCAGCCAAGGGATATGGCCGCGATCCACTCTGGACGCAAAACCTGGCCTTCATTTGAGTTCGCACAGCCCACAACGCCCGGTGCCAGACAAGCGGCAACGAGGCAGGAAAAATACCGGATGAGCGAATAATAGAGGTAACGCACAGCCCGAACGGGCTTGAAGATGGAGGCAACCCTGCCAGCCACACCCCGGCACACAATGTCACCGCTGCGGCTGCTCCCTTCCAGGCCTGACCGGGTTCACGGCTGATCGTTGCGGGGGGACCGGCAGGGTCACCATAACGCTACCCGCCTTGCAGCGAGCCGCGCCATTGTACTGGCTTGATCCAAACTTACAACAGCTTCAAGCACTTATAACCGGTTTAAGGTCTGCCTGGTGCCGCTTGCACGGGGCTGTCTTGCTTATTGCGCCAGCCTTTATCCCCGCTGGTGCGAGCGCGCACAGGGGATAAAGGCTGCAGATGGCCGCCACCGCTGCGGCGGACAAGAGGCTCGAACTCACACCCGAAAGCGCCCGACCAGGGCTGTCAGGCCATGGGACAGTTCGGACAGGTGCTGACTGGCCCGCGCGCTCTGCTCGGAGGTCTGCGCCGCCTCGTTGGACAGATCGCGAATGTCGCTGATATTGCGGGCAATTTCTTCGGTAACGCTGCTTTGTTCCTCGCAGGCGCAGGCAATCTGCGCGGTCATATCATTGATGCGTTGCACCGAGTCGCTGGTATCGGTCAGCGCCTGATCCACGCCGGCGGCCTGGTCGACACTTTCCCGCGCCTTGGCACTGCCCGAATGGGTCGCCTTGACCGCATTCTGTACCCCTATCTGCAGGCGCTCGATCATCAGCTGAATGTCCTTGGTCGACTCCTGGGTACGGGCAGCCAGGGCACGCACCTCGTCGGCCACCACGGCAAACCCGCGGCCCTGCTCTCCGGCCCTGGCGGCCTCGATGGCCGCATTCAGCGCCAATAGATTGGTCTGTTCGGCGATACCCCGGATCACGGCCAATACCGCGCCAATATTCGCAGCTTCCTGCTCGAGGGTCTGAATACTGGCCGAAGCACTCTCAACCTCCTGGGCCAATTGACGAATCGAGTCGATGGTCGCCCCTACCACCAGAGCACCTTCACGTGACTGCACCTGGGCGCTGCGGGCGGCATCGGCGGCGTGCTGCGCATTGCGCGCCACCTCGTGCACCGCACTGCTCATCTCGGTGGCCGCCGTACTGACCTGATCCACCGCCGCATGCTCGCTGCTGATCAGGCGGTCATTGGCGGCCGCCATACCGGCCAGGCTCTGCGCCGAACGCTCCACCTCCCCCGTGACGCGCCCGACTTCCTTGATCAAGGGCTGCAGCTTGTCGAGAAATCGATTGAAGGCATGGCTGAGCTTGCCCAGTTCGTCGCGGGAAAGCACATCCAGGCGTACGCGCAAATCGCCGTCGCCGTCGGCAATCTGCTCGATGCGATTGAGCAGACTGTGCAGCGGCCGGGTAATCAGGAGCGGAAAGCCAACCACCAAGACCAGGCAGACCAGCAGGCCGACGGCAATGATCAGGCCCTGCTGCCAGCTCAGTGTTTCCCCCAGCCGAATGGCCGCCATGCCCTCATCGTTGGCCGCCAGGTCATCCATCTCGCCGAGCTTGTCGATGGCGGTACGCATGACCTCGAATTGTTCTTCGCTGGCCGCGAAGCTCAGCGCGCTGGCGGCTTGTGGATCGCTGCCCGCCAACTGCAGCACCTGCTGCGAGGTCGCCTTCCAGCGTGCAAAACCACGGTCGAACTGGGCCACCAGCTGCATCGCCTCGGCACCCGGTTGCATGGCGGCAAATTTGTGTACGCGATCATAAGCCTGCTGCAGATTCTCCGTATGGGCCGCCTCCAGGGCACTGGCATGCGCGCCTGCACCCTCGCCGAGCCTGCTGCGCTCGGCCACAAAGGCCTGATAGAGATCGCGGTCGGCGTTGAGCAGCAGGCTGATGCCTGGCAGGAAACGCGTGGTCAACCGCGTACTGGAATCGGCGACCTGGTCGATGCCACGCATACCGAGAAAGCCCATTGCGACCAGCAGCGTTGCCAGCAACACAATGGGCAATGCCATTTTCCAGCGAAACCCCAGATCGGCGAAGAGGCGCAACATAGTGGTACTCCAGAGCAATAGCCAAGTAGCATCAGCTTAGACCAAGCACGACAATCCCCAGGAAAGCTCTCGCGCTACGGGCGCAATGAGTCAGGTGGCGAGTGTGCGCGGGGGAATTATCGATGAGCGGACGAGTCGGAAGCAGACCGCGACAGCCTCAGGGCCGTGCCCCGCATACCAATTAGCAGTACCCTGTGTGCGTTTTGCCAAACCCAAGCGTTTACCAAGGAGCAACAACATGGCCATGACCAAAGACCAACTGATCAGCGATATCGCCGAGTCGACCGACACACCGAAAAGCACCATCCGCGCGGTACTCGAGCAACTCAGCGAGATTGTCAGCGATGCCTTGGAGAACGGCGATGAAATCACCCTGCCAGGTATTGGCAAACTGAAGGTCAGCGAGCGCCCGGCTCGCACCGGCCGCAACCCGCAGACCGGCAAAGCCATCGAGATCGCCGCCAAGAAGGTCGTCAAGTATGTGCCGGCCAAGGCCCTGAGCGACGCAATCAACTGATCGACGCCCCGTAGGATGGGTTAGCGGCGCGGAGCACAAGATTCAAGCCCAACGCGGAACCCCGCGCGCCGCGTAACCCATCAACCACGCCGATGGGTATCGCTGCGCTCAACACCATCCTACCGGCCTTGCCGTGACGTCTATGGGCAAGGCCTATTGCACCGCCTCCTCCAGCGGAGCCACGGCGACCGACCCGGGACCGCCCATCTGCCGGATCCGCCTGACCTGCTGCACCCGATTGAGGTTGTCCCAGGCCATGTCGTAATGCGCGGGCGACTGTTCGATCGCGCTGCGGAAGAACTGCTCGGCGACATCCAGTTTGCCCTCAACCAGGCAGATATAGCCGACGTCATTGCTGGCCTGCGCACGCCCGCCAATCTGTTCGAAGGCGGACAGCGCCTCTTCATAACGCTCCATGCGCGCCAGCAGCAATCCATAGTTGCGCCACAGCGGTTTATAGCCACTGCCGTAACTGATGCCACGCTGATAGGTGCGCTCGGCCTGGGGCCATTGCCCGGCCAGGTAATAGGAATAGCCCAAGCTATTCTGCACCAGCACCGAACGCGGCTCGATCAGCATGGCCAGGCGGTAATAGGCCTCGGACGAGGGGAAGTCGTTGCGCAGATCGGCCAGCACGCCAAGGGCGTTGTAGACCTTGAGCGGCGACTTGCCGTCCACCTTGAGCGCAGCCACGCTGGGCAGGCCTTCGCCCTGGTCATTGCCCAGGCGCTGCTGGTCCAGCGCCACCGCCTTGAACAGCAGATCTTGCGCACCCTTTTGGTCACGCTTGGCCAAACGCAGCATGCCCATCTCGGCCAGGGCATCGAGGTTGTCTGGCTGGTTCGCCAGTACCTCACCGAAGGCCATTTCGGCGAGCTGTATATTGCCGCGCTCGCGATGGATGCGCCCGACCCCGACCAGGGCCTCGTAGCGTTTCGGTTCCAGTTCGATGGCGCGCAGATACTGGTACAGCGACTGATCCAAGTCGCCGGCCTGGTAGGCCATCGCGGCCATTTGCATGGCCTGGTCGGCCGAACTGGCCTGTTTGCGTACCTTGTGTAACAGCGAATTGTCACCGCTATACACCGAGTGGGTGTCGAGCACCGGCTCCGGGCCCATGGTCTGACATCCTGACAGCACGGCCGTCAGGACCAACAGCAGACTGATCCTTTTCATTTCATACCTTCCCGAAGACGTTGAGCACCCCGATGATTGCCGGACCTATGGCCACCAGAAAGAAGCTCGGCCACAAACACAGAATCAAGGGGAATACCAACTTGGTGCCAATTTTTGCCGCCATTTCTTCGGCGGCCTGGGTGCGTCGATCACGGAATTCCTCGGCATAGATGCGCAGGGTGTCGGCCACGCTGCTACCGAAACGGATGCTCTGCGCCAGCAGGCTGACCAGCCCGCGGATCTCCTCCAGCCCGGTACGTTCGGCCAGATGCTTGAGCGCCTCGGTGCTGGGGATGCCGGCACGCACCTCGGCATTGACCAGGGCCAGTTCCAGGGCCAGCTCGGGCTGACTGACCGCCATTTCGTCGGCCACCCGTTCGATGGCCTGGGGCAAGGCCAGCCCCGACTCGACGCACACCACCATCAGGTCCAGGGCATCGGGGAAGGCCACCAGCAGCCGGGTCATGCGCGCCTGCTTGCGCTTGTCTACATAAATCGCCGGTGCCAGCCAGCCCACCCCGAGAGCCACCACCACCAGCAGGATGCCCATGGCCAGCGACAGATTGGGAATCAGCGGCAACGCCAACAGACTAAGGACCACCAGCACCAACGGCAGCAGCAGACGCACGGCCCAGTAAACCTGCACTGCCGCGGGGGAGCGATAACCGGCATGGGTGAGCAGCGTGCGGGTGGATGACTCCGCCCCCTCCTCGCCGGAGTTGAACCGCTGCCCCACCTGCTCCAGCATCAGTTGCAGATTGCTCGGTGCCTCCTGGCCGACGGCCAGACCGCCATGCCCGCGCTTGATCAGGGTCAGGCGGCGCTGTACCGGGTCGCGCAGGCCCGACGCCAGCATGGCCAGGGTCGCCACGGCGAGCACCGCGCTCAGGCCGATGGCACCGACGAACAACAACCGCGCCAGCTCCTCATTGCCGACCACACGGTTGAGCAAACCCAGTAGATAGTCCATGACGCATACCTCCTCTGCCTGCGCTTACACCTGGATACGGATGATTCTACGAATCCACAGAATCCCCAGCAGCATGGCGACGAAAGCTGCCATCACCAGCTTCTGGCCCATGGGTTCCTTGATCAGCAACGGCAGATAGGTCGGGCTCGACACCACGATCGCCGCCGCCAGTACGAAGGGCACCGCCACAAGAATCCAGCCCGACATGCGTCCCTCCGCCGACAAGGTCTTGACCTTGCGCTGAAAGCGAAAGCGCCCGCGAATCAGGCTGCTCAGGCGGGTCAGCACCTCGGTCAGGTTACCGCCAGTGTCACGGTGGATCAGCACCGAGGTCACCAGCATCATCACCGTCATGCTCGGCATGCGTTCGAGCAGCCCGAGCATGGCCCGGCGCACATCGTTGCCGTAGTTGATATCGGCGAAGGTCAGACCGAACTCATGGGCCACCGGCCCCTTATGTTCCTCGGCCACCAGCTGCAGGGTTTCGTTGAACGGGTGGCCGGCACGTAATGCCCGGCACATCGCATCCAGGGCATCCGGCAGGCCCTCCTCGAACGCGGCGAAACGCTTGCCGCGATCGCTGGCGATCTTCATGACCGGCAGCCAGAACACCAGCAGAGCCAGCGCCAGGGCCAGCCACCAGACCTGGCTGTACAGCCACAGCGCAATGCCCGCGAGCGCCCCCAGGATCAGGCCCAGCAACAGCACCCGGTAGGCGCGGTACTCATGCCCGGATTGCTCGATCATCTGCGCCAGGGCTTCCATGGCGGGTAGCTGCTCCAGGCGAGCCTCCAGCGGCGACAGACGTTTGAGGTATTTCTGCCGCAGCACCGTCTGCATATTCGGTAGGTCACTGGCCCGTTCCAGCACATGTAGGCGGCCGCGAATACGCTTGCGCACCCTGCTCGCCTCGCCAAATACCGGTATCACCAGGCTCTGGCTGAGCAGAAACACCGCGGCAAACACCATACCGAGGAACGCGAGGATAAATTCGCTGGGAATCTGGTTCATGACTGCCCCTCCATCCATTCCGGCCGGAACATGCTCAGCGGCAACTCGATACCGCGTTTACCCATTACATCGCGGAAGGCCGGCACCATGCCCGTTGGCCGGTAATCGCCGAGTACCTCGCCATGCTCGCCCATGCCGCGACGGACGAAGGAGAAAATCTCGGTCATGGTGATCATTTCACCCTCCATGCCGTTGATTTCCTGCACGCTGACCAAACGCCGTTTGCCGTCCTCCTGGCGCTCCAGCTGGATCACCACATCGATGGCCGAGGCGATCTGCTGACGCATGGCCTTGATCGGGAAGGTGGCCCCGGTCATCGATACCATGTTCTCGATCCTTCCCAGGGCATCGCGCGCGGTATTGGCGTGGATGGTGGTCAGCGAGCCATCGTGACCGGTGTTCATCGCCGTCAGCATGTCCAGCGCCTCGGTTCCGCGCACCTCGCCGATAACGATGCGATCGGGGCGCATGCGCAGGCTGTTGCGCACCAGCTCACGCTGGTTGACCTCGCCACGGCCCTCGATATTGGATGGGCGGGTTTCCAGGCGCACCACATGCGGCTGCTGCAACTGCAGTTCGGCGGAGTCCTCGATGGTGACGATACGTTCGTTATGCGGAATAAAGCTCGACAGCACATTGAGCATGGTGGTCTTGCCGCTGCCGGTGCCCCCGGAGATCAACACATTCAGCCGCCCGCGGACGATGGCCTTGAGCATCAGGGCAATGGCCGGTGTCAGGGTACCCATCTCTACCAGGCTCGCGGAGCTGAGCAAATCCACGGCAAAACGGCGGATCGACACACTCGGCCCATCGATGGCCAGCGGCGGGATGATCGCATTGACCCTCGAGCCGTCTTTCAGGCGTGCATCCACCAGCGGCGAGGATTCGTCGATGCGCCGGCCCAGGCTGGAAACGATGCGATCGATGATATTCAGCAGGTGCTGGTCGTCGCGAAAACGCACATCGGTCTGCTGCAATTTGCCATGCCGCTCGACGTACACCGAGGCATAACCATTGACCAGGATGTCCGACACGCTGTGGTCGGCCAGCAATGGCTCCAGCGGCCCCAGGCCGAGCACCTCATCGGTGATCTGCTTGATGATCAGTTGCCGGCTGCTCGCGCTGACCGGCGCGTTATGCTCATCCAACAGGCGCAGGCAGATCTCGCGTATCTGCCGCACGGCATCGACTGGCTCCAGGGAGTCCAGCAGCGACAGGTCCATGACCTTGAGCAGCTGTTGATAAATCTTCTCCCGCCACTCGCTTTCCACTGAGCTGAGATGGCTCTTGGTGGCATACAGCTCGGCAGGTGTGGAGTGCTCCCAGGCCATCATCTCCTGAGCCGCCGCACCCTGCTCGGGAGCCTCTACGGCAGTCGAAGCTTCGGTCTTGAGCGGTTGTTGACGCAGTCGATTACGCAATTCGCTGAGCATGGTTCACCCCCCGAAAAAACGGCTGAAGGCGCGTTTGAACACACCCGGTTCGGTACTGGCCTGCTGACCGAGCAACTCCTTGCTCAACGCCTGCATGGCAAGCGTGATCGGCGCGCGCGGCGCGTGCAGATCCAGGGGCACGCCGGTATTCTGGCTCTGGCTGACCACGGCAAAATCGTTGGGCACCTGTTGCAGCTCACTGCAGCGCAGCGCCGTCGCGATATCGCGCAAGGTCACCGGGGCGGCCTTGTTATAGCGGTTGACCACCACCTGCAGATTCTCGCCGCGCACCCCCAGCTCATCACGCAGGATGCGCGCCAGACGGCTGGCATCCTTGAGATGGCTGAGACTCTGCTGCACCACGATATAGACCCGGTCGGCCTGCTCCAGGGTAATGCCGGTTAGGTGGTCGATCTGCCGCGGCAAGTCCACCACCACCCAGTCATAGGTGCTGCGTGCCAACTGCAACAGGGCCTCCAGGTTTTCGATATGCACGTCCTGGGGCAGGCACAGCTCGTTCTCGCGTCCACCCAGCACATGCAGGCTCGGGCTGAAATGACTGCAGAAGCCGCGTAGCGCCACGCTGTCCATCTCCTCGATCTGCTGCAGCACCTCTACATGGCTGTGGCCAGGCTGCACGTCGAGGTAATGGGCCACGCTGCCGAACTGCAGATCGAGATCCAGCAGCAGCGTGCTACCGCCCGTGGCACTGAGTTGATGAGCCAGATTGCAGGCTAGCAGGGTGGCACCGGAACCGCCCTTGGCGTTCATCACCGCCACCAGTTTGCCCGTGGTACCGCTACTGGAACGGGTTTCCATGACCATGCGACTAAGGGCCGCCAGCAACTCTTCGGCGGCCACCGGCTCCGGGAGAAAATCACGCGCACCGGCCTGCATCGCCAGACGTATGCCTTCACGCTCGTCCAGCGGTCCGCAGACCAACAGCGGCGGGCGGTCCTGGATCGGATGTTGCAACAGCGCCGCCAATTCCTCACGCCACAAGTGGCTGACCCGTAGCAGCAGGAAATCCGGTTTATGCTCCAGCCCGTACAGCGGGTCGGTATGTCCATTGCTGACCAGACGTGTATTCACCTGCATGCCGGGAGCACGCCGGCAAATGCCGTGCAGGTGCTGCAGCGCTTCCGCATCGCGGCTGCTGATCAGCAGATGCAGTCCCTGCTTGGTGGGGGAGCTGGACGGTGCTGAGACTTCTCTAAGCTTCAACATGGTGTGATCTCCGGAGCTACATCCTCGGCATGTCGACCGAGGCTTTCGCGGGGAATGGTTGACCTGAAGGCCGGCAGGGTGAATACCCCGCCAAACCCTGGAATCAACAACTCATGGGGGAAATTTTCCACCCGCAACTGCACATAGCGGATGGCGCTGAATCCGCCGGCACCGACAAGATCGCCCGGGCTGGGCACACCCACGCCGTTCTCGTCCAGGTAAACCAGGGTCAGGTTGGCGGTCTCCAGGCTGCCGATCAGCGAACTGGCACCGGCATCATCGGCCGCATTGAAGATCGCTCGACGCAATATCACCGGGTCGCTGATATCACACACCGCCGCCAGGCGCGCGCCGCGGCGCACCACCTCGTCCAGAGCATTGACGGTAAATAACAGGCGGCCCATTTCCAGCACACCGAACAGCAAGGTGAATAGCAGCAGACCGATAATGGCGAACTCCACCACATACACCCCGCCCATGCGCCGTCTGTCTAACGATTTCATCACAACCCCCTCATCACGGTGGTGGCCACCAGCGGGATATTCAGCGGGATAGCATCGCCAATCAGCGCCGGCAGGCTGTTGCCAAGCACCGGGCGGAACACATAGCTGATGCGCACTTGAACATGGTCACTGCCCACGGCCCCGACTGTTACGTCTGCAGTGGTCAGCCCCGGTGCCACCTCGTTGCCGGGCTGGGGTACGGGTACGCCATAGACCGCAAGATTCTTGGTCCTGGCCTCTAACACCGGATCGATCGAGACCTGGCCGAGGTTGCCATTCCAGGCCTCTCCGGCCAGGTAACGCACCGCGTCGCGATTGGCCTGCAGCAGGTTGTTGTAGTGGTAGAACATGCGTCCAAACTCACCGATGGCCAACAGCAATAACAGCAGAAGCGGCAGGGTGATGGCGAACTCGACCATGGCCACGCCACGCTGGGCCTGCCTGGGCTTGAATGACTGACTGTGCATAAACACCTCCCAGTAACTGGGCTGATCATCGCCCGGGTACAATCCGGGACCGGTGTTGCATGAGGCTTACGCCTCCCCCGGACCTTATCCGGGCTAGCTTGTTGCGGCCCCGTAGCCCGGATAAGCTCCAGCGCAATGCGGGACCGACCTTGAGCTGGCACCGCCCTGGGTTACACCCGGTCTACACCGACCGGTCAGGAATCGGGGCTTGGCGTCGCAACGCCGCCGATATAGGTCTTGTACAGCTGAATGATGTTCGGCCCGACATCGTCGGCTGGTGTCGCTCCGGCATAACCATCGCCCTCGCACTCGCTGATGAACTGGCCGAATACCTGCGCCTCGGTACCTTGCTGCTTGACCGTCTGTAATAGATAGAAACAGCCGAAGCCCAACACCGGCACCGATGTCTGGCCACCGGATGCGCCGTCGCAATCCCCCATGACCAGGGTGAGGATGCGCCGCTCGTAGGCACCCTGGCAGGTGCCGGACGCGGCGCAGGCGGCGCTGGCCGCCAACCAGTCGTTGTAGTCGAACAAATCGGTGCTACTGGTGGACAGATCGCCACTGCTGGAATTGACCACCTCGCCTCCGTGCTCCACGTCCGAGGTGCTGTCGTTATAGGTCGTCCGCGGGTTGGTGAAGTCGGTGACCCAGTCTGGCGGATAGTCGTTGGCGCTCATGCTTCCGGTGTATACCCCCAGGCGGGTATTCAGCCCCTGGGCCACTGGCCCGGTCTGATTACCCGGCTCGGTTTCCGCCTCATCGCCCACCGCGTTGCACTTGTCTATACCTCCAGCCAGAGCATTGCGCAGGTCGTTGGCCCCGGTGGCACCATCCAGGCGTAGCAACTGGAAGTTCCCGGGGCCGATTGCCGGATCGCTGCCAGCGGCGCTCTTCAGTACCTCCAGATCGCCGAAACCATAGCCCCAGAAATTACCGTTCTCGGGGTCATACT
This sequence comes from Pseudomonas sp. EA_105y_Pfl2_R69, assembly GCF_963970915.1. NCBI lineage: Bacteria > Pseudomonadati > Pseudomonadota > Gammaproteobacteria > Pseudomonadales > Pseudomonadaceae > Pseudomonas > Pseudomonas sp. EA_105y_Pfl2_R69. The sequence continues at coordinate 391,674 of NZ_CAXAOO010000002.1, read as the reverse complement.
GAGCGGGGTCGCCGCAGACCATGATGGGTTCGATCTTGCACGGGTTGGCCGAGGGACTCGGCCCGGCTGTGGCGATGGCGGCCACCGCCTTGTCACCGAGGTTGCCGGCGGAGAAGGACTGGGCGAAAGTCCAGAGGAACCCGGCCAGTGGGTAATCCGGTACCGACACTCGCACATAGGCGGCATCGGCCGGACCTGGGAAGGAGAATGGCCCATAAACGCTGCTGGATAGTTCCACTATGGCGAAAGCCCCTACTCCGCCATCACCGATGCCACTGTCCAGTTCGCCATTGCCGTCGGCATCGGCATTCAGGCGCAGGGTGTTGAGCGCCGCATCACGCGTCAGGCTGGAGGCATTGCCGCTGTCCTTCACCTGCTGCAGGGTCTTGGCCCCACTCAGGGCTGCGGCATCCACGGCATTCTGCAGGCGGGTCTTGTTCAACAACATATGCCCGCCGTCCAGGGCCAGAGCACCCATCAACAGCATGGCGGCCAGGGCAATCACGATCAGCACCATCACCGCTCCCCGCTGGCGTGCCAGCGTTGCGGTAAACGGCCTTTGCATCCGGGATTTCATGGGCGTAGCCCTCAATTACCGATATTGATCTGGATCGGCTGGGCGACCTGGGCCGCATCGCCGGTTACGCCCCGGTAGCCGTCCATGACTCTTTCGGTCAGCGGGCCGTCGGTACCGCTGGGCGAGATTTCGGTACCCGGGTTGGCCGCCCGCTCCTTATCGGCAATCTGCTGGTAGTGGGTCTGGTACACGCTGTAGCCCACCGATCCGACTCGCCCTTCGTCGTAGGTCATGCACGCGCTTGGCCCCAATAACAGAAGTGTCAGAATGATCGTGCGTTTCATGGTGATTGCCTCCACTGGTTGATCCCGTGCGGCCCGCCGCGGCGAGACACCCTTGCAAACTTTTGACCCGGGCGGCCTTTGCAAGACCGCTCCACACCTACTGCAGATCGTGGCCAAAACTGCCTTCACTGACCCCCAGGCTGACCGGCACCGGGCGGCCCACTTCGCGGCCCTTGGTCCTGCCGAGCAGATAGAAGTCCAGGTCGCTAGGCTCGACAAAGTTTTCGGTGGGCAGGCGCACGGTCCTGGCATCTATTGGCTTGGCCAGGTGCGGCGTGACCAGAATCACCAATTCGGTTTCACCGCTGATGAACTCCTGGCTACGGAACAGGTGACCGATCACTGCGATATCACCCAAGCCGGGGAAACGGCTGACAGAGTCCCGAGTGCTTTCACTGATCAAACCAGCGATGGCAATGGTCTGGCCATTGCCCAACTCGACGGTAGACTGGGCGCTACGCTTGGTCAGCGCCGGTACCAGCAACGAGGACGAACCTAGCGTGGACTCTGTTTCCACGACCAGGCTATTGGCAGCCACCAGCTCGCTGACCGACACATTCAGGTTGAGATTGATCCGTCCCGAGTCCAATACCGTCGGGAGGAATTTCACCCCGACACCGAATTCCTTGAACTCGATGGTGATGCCATCATCATCGGCAACCGGGATCGGAAACTCGCCACCGGAAATAAACTCCGCCTGCTGCCCGGTCAGGGTGGTCAGGGTTGGCTCCGCCAGTACCTTGGCCGAGCCATTGTCCTTGGACGCTTCCAGAATGGCGCTGAAGAGGAAACTCTCGGAAGCGAACTGAGCCAGAAATCCCGTACTGGAGCTGAGCAGGTTATTGGCCAGTGAGCCGCTGTTATTGAATCCGCCAAATTCCCAATTGCCGCCGGAGCCGATAGCCAGAAAGCGTATGCCGAGGCGCTTGACCAGATCGCGCTTCATCTCAGCCACCTTGACTTCGAGCATCACCTGCTGGCTGCCACCGACTGTGAGCAGGTTGATCACATCCAGCGATTGGGTCGGTGCCGCTACCGCGGCTTCGCCCTCGCCCTGGACAATGCTGGCGGTTTGCGCCGTATAGGTTTTGGCCAGCTTGACCGCGCTGTCCATCGCCGCCGCACTGCTGACCTGGCCACGCAGCACCAGCGCGCCTTGGGCGCTATACACCTCGATCCGCTCATTGGGCAGCAGCTCATGCAGCTTGCTCTTCAGCCCACCGAGGTCGTGCACCACCTCGAGATCGAGACTGTCGATCAGCCGGTTGCGGCTATCCCACAACAGCACGTTGGTGCTACCCAGGGCACGCCCGAGTAAATACAACTGAGTCGGGCTGGTCACCAGAATATCGGCGATTTCCGGATTGCCGACCGAGACCTTTTTCACCGGTGCGCGGGTAGTCAGTACCCGCGACTTATAGATCGGCACCTGAATATTGGTGACGTTGGCTGCCGGCATGGCACTGACCGCTGGCACTGGCTCGGCGGCCTGCAGTGCCGCACTGCAGAACAACCCAGCACCTAGTAAGGACAGCGCGCATGCGCCCAGTTTACGGATGATATCCATGCCCTACTCCTTGCGTGGTTATGCGTTTTACCTGCTTACAGGAGCACCGAACCCGCCGATGCCATGTGTCTGAACGTCGCGCCGCGACGCCTGTTCGATGCCCTACTCTCTGCTCGTCCCCTCGCCCTATTTAGGTGGGGACTGGGGGGGGGCGAATATCTAAAGCTGAGCTTTAGTCGACTGCACTTCGATACCGCGAATAATGGTCACGCCACTGCCACCACTGCTGCGGCGCACCACCGGCTTGGCTGCGGGAACGGGGGCCGGTGCTTGCACCACGGCCACGGTTTTCTCGACCGGTGGCAGTGGCTTCTTCTGGTTATCCAGCGGATTGCGCAGGGCCAGCTGTAGCTTGCCTTCGGTCTGCGCCTTGACCAGAATCTCGGTTTCCTCGGGCGTCATCTCCAGGGTTACCGCCCGCACCACCACCGGCTGGGTCTTGTCGGTACTGGCGGTCTGATCAACGGCCAGCACGCGCAGGTCCTCGAGAATGGTTTCCGACTTGGCAGTGTTACCGCTGCCATCGACCTTCTTGGCCACCAGCACATCGACCCGATTACCCGGCAAGAGGAAACCACCGACCCCGACCACATCGTCCACCCGCACCGAGATGGCACGTTTTTCCGGCTCGATCAGTGATGCCAGAGTGCTGCCGCCCAGGTGCTCGGCCAGACGCGCGCCGCGCACGATATCGCCGCGCAGAATCGCGAAGGTGGCGATCTTGCCCACTACCTTGTCGGCGCTATCGAAGGCATCGTCCGGTACCGTGCCCTTGGGCATGCGCACCAGAGTCACCTGCTGGGCCTCGACCATCTGGCCGAAGGGGATCTCCTGCGTGGCCACCACCACGTTTTGCAGGTTGTCGTCCGGGCTGGCGTTGAGTCGTGCACTCAGCCAGTTATTGGCCAGAAAGGCCGCGCCCAGGCCGAGCAGCAGTGAAAGACCGATCAACATAAGCGTGCGTGAGTTCATGACGGTGCCTCCTGGATTCAACTGGGTTCAAGGCTGACGAAATAGTTACGCCAGGCCCAGATCAGTGTCTTCGGTGAAAGGACCTGCCATTCATCCCCGCCCTGGTAGCGCTGGCAGTCCAGCGCCATGCCCAGCAGATCACGCGGGTAGCAGGGCAATAGCGGCATGTTCTCCGGCCGGTGCAAGCGCTCGATGGCGTAGGCCGCCAGCTCGGGGTCGTAAGGAATGCCCAGTTTTTCGCATTCCTGCTGCCAGATGCGTTCGTACTCATCGGGCTGCAGGTAACCGAAATGCAGCTTGTAGCCGATCCGCCGGAGAAAGGCCTCGTCGGCCAACTCAAGTGGATTGAGGTTGGTGGAAAACACCAGTATCAAGTCGAAGGGCATCTCGCAGTGGCGACCGCCGCCCAGGTTGAGGTAATCCTTCTTCTCTTCCATCGGCACTATCCAGCGGTTGAACAGATCCACCGGTGCCACCCGCTGGCGGCCAAGGTCGTCGATGATAAAGATGCCGTTGCTGGCCTTGAGCTGCAGCGGTGCCTGGTAAAGACGGGTGTAGGGGTCGAAGCGGATATCCAGCATATCCAGGGTCAGCTCGCCACCGGTGATGATGATCGGCCGCCGGCAGCGCAACAGACGCCGGTCGACGCCCTGGTCCATACGCAGGCTGCGCGTTCCGCCCTCGACGGGCAGCGGCTTGTGCACCTGAGGATCGAATATCTCCACCACCGCCTCGTTGATGGCAATGGCATGGGGCACCCAGATCGCACCGTGAAACAACCTGATCAGACGCTGGCTGATATAGGTCTTGCCGGTACCGGGCGGCCCGTAAATCATGATCGCCCGACCCGAGTTCATCGCCGGGCCGAACTGGTCGAGTAACGACTCGCGCAGCACCACGCCAGCGAAGGCCTCGCGCATAGCCAGGGTATCGACGCGGCTGGCATGTACCGACTGTGCCTGCAGCAGTTGCCGGTAACGCTCCACCGGATAGGGCGCAGGGCCTATATAGCCGCTGCGCGCCAGGGCATCCTTGGCCGCGCTACGGCCACGCTCGGTCAGGCCATAACGCAGGCCCTGCCCGCCGCTCTGGCCAAGCACCTCGATACGACCATCCTTGCGCTGATAACCGAGCACCTCCTCCAGCACCGAGCCGGTCAATGCCAGGCGCTCCACCAGTTGCGCCAAATCTAGTACGCCGGCGTCAAGCAGGTGCTTGCACAGCAGGTCGCCAAGAAAATTGTCGGCCAGGCCGGTTTCCGCGACAGTGCGCGGTTGCGGGGCCAATGGCTGAATCGGATCGAGAATGTCTTGGTCATTGTCCATAGGGCTTAGCGCATACATGGCTAGACTCCCGCACGGATAAACATGAGATAACCGCTGGCCAGACTGCCCAGCAGAATCGCAAGCGAATAGGGAAAAGGTTTGCTGGCCACCTCATCGGCTGCCGGGGCCAGATAGGCCCGTGCCATCAACATTAGCCGGTAACGCCCCAGGGTCTGCCGCAGCTGCCCCTTGGCCAGCACCAGCAGTAAACCGCACAGGCCGCCGGCCATCAGACTGAACAGCGCCGCCCAAAGCGCATAATGCGGCGTCATAAAACTGCCGGCCATGGCCATCAACTTGACGTCGCCAGCGGCCATGCCACCCATGGCGTAGAGAGGTAGAAAAACCCCGAAACCGATCAGCGCCCCCAGCCCACCAATAGCCAGGCCGCCGATTCCGCCCGTATAAGCCTGGCCGGCCAGGCCCAGAACCAGGCCCAGCACAACCAGGAAGTTGGGGATACGGTGGCGACGCAGATCGCTCGCCACCGCAACACCCAGCAGCCCTAGTAGCAAAATGACGGGGAACATCTGCTCTTTGGACATCGCTGCTTACTCCGTTATTTCACCGGGAGTTTCATTAAGTACCGACGGCAGTACCAAGCGCTGTAATCTTGGTGTTCACATTTGTCCCAAGAATTACAAAAGCAGCAACAACCGCGACGGTGATTAACCCACCCGCCACCGCGTACTCCACAATGGTCAGGCCCTCTTCGTCTTTGACGAATTTCATTACCGAAGTCTTGATTGCTTGAAAGATCATCTCGCTCACCTCACTCGAATGTTCTAGCCAAGAAAGACGGCGCTTCCTGCGTGTACTCCCTGCGTGGTGTGTACTCCCTGTCTGTGCTCCTGGCACGTACTCCACCCTCCTGCTTCAACGCTAGGTGCCAGGACGAAAATCGGTTAGGAGATTTCTTGCGCATCGCCGGTAGATTTTTGCAGGCCCATGCGTGGACGCAGGCCTCCCCCGGAGGAAAAGACCTGCAACGCTATTGATTTGAAAGGGATTGACGCGACGGGCGATAGGCAGCGACCAGGATCCAGCGTCGAAATGACGCAAATAGAACGAAGCGTTCTAGCCCTTATGCCGACTTGGTCTTTGAATCGATGTCATATTGCTTCTAAGTGTTGAATAGGTATTACACTTTAAAACGGGATGTAACACATAAAGGACATCTGCCAAACACTGTACAAGACGGCCACTCTAATGACCGCAATGAATACACAGGCAATCACTGCTCCGCAGCTGCTGTGGTTCGACCTTACTCACGACCAGTCGGCCACCGACTGCTCGGCCGCCTTCGCGGACAGTTGCAGGATCATTCTGGTCCGGGAACTGAATGTGTCCCGACTGAGCGCACGCCAGCGTCCGGACATGATCTGCATGCACTATGATCGCCCGGATTCCCAGAGCCTCAACCTGATTCTCGAGGTCAAGCGCGCCGCGCCCTCCATCCCGATCACCATGCTGACGCTGCAGCACTCCGAGGAGCTGGCCGTCTGGGCATTCCGCTCCGGCGTCTGGGACTATCTGGCCTTGCCATTGCAGCCAGCCGAACACCAGCGCTACCTCAAGGACCTGCGCGCTCTGTGCCAGCTGCGCAACGCCCATGACCTGTCCAAGCCAAAGCAGCAGCTAGCGCGCATCAGCGAGCTACCGGAAAGCGTGCGCCTGACCAACGAGCATCAGAAACAGCGCCCGCTGCAGGACGCCATTCACTATATCGAGCTGCACTTCAAGGAACATATCGAACAGCAGACCCTGGCCAAGCGTTGCGGCATGACGCCATTTCGCTTCAGCCGCCTGTTCAAACAGACCTACGGAGTGGGTTTTCTCGAATTCGTCCAGCGTAAACGCATGGACAAGGCCGAAGAGTTGCTCAGCAACAGCGAGATGCCTATCACCAGCATCGCCTATGCCGTGGGCTTTCAGGACCCTTCCTATTTCGCCCGCAGCTTCAAGCAATACTTTGGCTGCTGCCCCAGCGATTATCGCCAAGGTGCCGCAATGCAGCCGCAGTCCAATCGCAGCGAGGACGATAACCAGCCCTGCTCATCGCAGCACTGGCGCGAACAGCTGTCCCTGGGCTGGAAATAGGCCGGCTAGCGAACACTCGGCCAATCCGTTTCGCCAGAACAAAACCGCTGAATCCATTATCGAATCGGTACATCGGACAATGCCGCTCGCAGCAGCCAAACTGGCTACTTTATCGTCCAGGCGAGTGCCCACTTCTGGCCGATCTCTGCCGAACGTCAACGGCTGCATAGGGTCGATTCCTACCCTTCGTGACAGGCAGCTGTCGCTCCAAGGCGGCCACTTACGTTGAGATGACCGCAGTCCGATGGACACCCGTCCTATGCGCTTTGCCCTTGGTTCTGCGGCCCTGATGTAGTGCCGTACTCTTCAATATGACGGTAGGACTCACAATCAGGTAAAGCGCCAGCACACTAACCAAAGGTTTTCACAAATGGGCCTGCACAAAGTTTGATTGCCGCGACCACGTGCGGTGCCTGCTCGCCCTGCTCAGTTGAGCGTGCCAGTACCCGCTCCAGCGCGCTCAACTGCTCGCGGATCACTTCTTCTGGCCGCGCCACACCACAGACCTGTGCGAAGTCCAGCAGCCCTTGCCGCGACGCAAATAACGACTTGTTGCCAACAAGATCCAGCGCCAACACGTCCTCCGGAATGTAGGCCGTGGTGTTGACGATATCGTAGGCCGGTGCGAGCCGTGCATCGCGCTGGGTAGGGTCGGAATACAGCAACCCGAAGTTCTTCAGATGGGCGTCGCCGTTACCGACGATGCAGCTCAAGGACACTATGGCGAATAGCTGCGCCAGCGAGCTCTGCACCTGCTCGGCAGGGCAGAACAAGCGGATGGCCTTGGCGATGGCCGAATAGCTCTTGCTGTACTTTTGCTCCGCGGCCAGCCCCATCAATGCCGCCATGTCTTCGAAGCCGATGGGGTTGAGCTGCTCATCCCGGTCGAAGCGGCGCATAACGAACAGCTTGGCGTTGGCGGAAAGATAGAACTCCGGCACCGCTATCCCCGCCTCCCTGGCCACAGACATGCAGAGGTACTCATTGATCGCCAACCCCGAAAACTCATCCCGGCCACTCTTGATGATCAGGTCAGAGGTTTTCGAAGTGAAGCGCTGCGGCGCGGATTCCTGATGCTCTGGCACCAGTACCTTGGGCTGCACGCCTGATATACCTGCGCGCAGGATGTAGCGATCCACCAGACCGGCAAAAATATCTTCTGCGCCATCCCAGGCTAGGATTTCTTCCAGCTTCTCCCCAGGGAACTGCTGCCGCCGTAGCAGCGCATCGACCTCTGGCGAACTGACCGCCACCCGTCCGATAGGCGAGCTGCTACCAGACAGAGCCAGCAGCAACATCGGGTCAACGTTCGCCACCTTGGCCAGACGGTTGCGCAACTGCTCCAGGACGTAACCTTCCGGCAGGTTCATCTGGAAGATCGGGTGCAGTTCCCGGTGGCGGTATTCGTCCAAGCGCACCGGCATTAGCAAACTTATCGCCGCCTGCGCCTTTGCGTCTTCGTGGTAACGGAACAGAAAGTCCCCGGCGCTGGTAAGGATCTTTCCGCTGTCGCCCTCTGGCGTTGCAACCTGCAGCACGGCCGTCATCAGTCGAATACTCCGTGGATTTCGTCCAGCGTGGGCATGGCTGCCGGCACCACGTTGAGCTCACAGTCGAGGGCTGCCAGCACTCGTGCATAGGCCACCATCCCCACAGAGAGGTCGCCCTTCTCGATGGCGATAACCTTTTGCCGGGTGATACCGGCCAGGGTGGCAAGCGCGGCCTGAGTCAGCCCGCGATTCAGACGGCGCTGCCGAAGCTGCTCGCCAAGTCGCAGCGTGATGAGGGAATAGTCCATGTTCCGTATACGCAACAAGTTATATGAAATGTAACGTATACCGAACCAACCGAAAAATCAAAGCGGGTTGCCTACTCAAGTCCGAGAATCAACGCCAAGCAAGCTTGGAGTGTGTCTAGCAACCAGGGGCGATTCATGGTGATGACCGGCTAGTGCGCTGAACAACATGGCAAAATCTGTCATCGAGGGGCAGCGGGGGCTGGACCCTGTCTAGGTATTCCCTTATGGGAAGCCCGAGCGAGACGGCACGGCGAATCCAGTTCATCGGATGAACGACTCGGCATGGAAGAAGGCCAGGGTTCGAGCGGCTAAGCGGTTTCAGGAGCAGTTCCTGCGCCCCGCTCCCGCAGGCTTCTCCTCGATACGCGTCCACGATCTGAAGCACACCTTCGGTCGAAGACTAAGGGCCGCCGGGGTTACTGAGGAAGATAGGAAGGCCCTGTTAGGCCACAAGAACGGTAGCATCACCAGCCACTACTCAGGCGCAGAACTGGGTAAGCTGATTGATGAAGCCAACAAGATATCGGCTACCGACTCACGTGGGCCGGCGCTGACAATACTGAGGAGGAAGGCAGGATGAAAAAAGTCCCGCAAAAGTCCCTGACACAAAAAAGCCTGGCCATCACTGACCAGGCTCTAATGCTTGAATTATATGGTCGGGACGGAGTGATTCGAACACTCGACCCCTAGCACCCCATGCTAGTGCGCTACCGGACTGCGCTACGCCCCGACTAGGCGTGAATCTGTTTTCGTATTGCCGAAAACGACGCGAACTATACATTAAGCTTCTGAAAAATGGAAACTTTTTGATTGGTCACGTTATTTACGGAGCACTACCAGGACATCTTCCAGTTCAGCAATCATCTGCCTGATCAACTGCTTGTACTGGGTCGTGTCATCCTTGGCTTCATCACCGGAAAGACGCTGTCGTGCGCCGCCTATGGTAAAGCCCTGGTCATACAACAAGGCACGAATCTGACGAATCATCAGCACATCCTGTCGCTGATAGTAACGTCTGTTGCCGCGCCGCTTGACGGGGTTGAGCTGAGGAAACTCTTGTTCCCAATACCGCAGAACATGCGGCTTGACCGCACAGAGTTCACTCACCTCACCTATCGTGAAATACCGTTTGCCAGGTATGGCCGGTAATTCGTCGTTATGACTTGGTTCCAGCATAGGCTTCAACCCTGGCTTTAAGTTTCTGGCCTGGACGGAAAGTCACTACACGGCGGGCCGTGATAGGGATTTCCTCTCCCGTTTTTGGATTACGACCGGGGCGCTGACGCTTATCGCGCAGATCGAAGTTGCCGAACCCCGAGAGCTTGACCTGTTCGTTGAGCTCCAGCGCTTGGCGGATCTCCTCGAAGAACAGTTCCACCAACTCCTTGGCTTCCCGTTTATTCAGGCCCAGCTCTTCATACAGACGTTCCGCCATTTCAGCTTTCGTCAGAGCCCCCATACGCTACTTCCTTAACGTGGCGTTGAACCTTTGTTCCAGGGAGGTGAGAATATTTTGCGTTGTGTTACTCACCTCATCGTCATTAAGAGTGCGCGATGGATGCTGCCAGGTCAAGCCGACGGCAAGGCTTTTTCTATGAGGATCAATACCTTTACCGTGATATACGTCAAATAGCTTGAGGTCGGTCAGCCACTCCCCCGCAGACTCGCGTATGGCCGCGAGCAATGCCGAGGCCGGTACATCCCGATCAGCCAGCAAAGCCAGGTCGCGGCGCACCTCAGGGAAGCGCGACAACTCCTTGAATGCCGGCATACGACCCTGAGCGATTTCAGCCAGAACCAGCTCGAACATATACACCGGCTGATCAAGACCTAGCGCCTTGGCCAACTCCGGATGCATGGCCCCCATAAACCCGACCAGGCGACCCTCGCGCTCGATGCGCGCCGTCTGCCCTGGATGCAATGCGGGGTGCTCGCCCGGAATGAAGCTGAAGCTATCCGCCGCCCCAGCACTGGCCAGAAGCGCCTCGACATCGGCCTTCAGATCGTAGAAATCGACGCCATCGCGGCCATGGGCCCAGCTCTCCGGCAGACGCGCGCCACACAGCACACCGGCCAGCATCGGCTCCTGCTGCAAACCCTCTAACTGGCCAACAAAGCGCAGGCCGCTTTCGAATAGACGCACCCGCGGCTGCTGGCGATTGAGGTTATGTTCCAGCGCCTTGACCAATCCCGGCCAGAGTGACGTGCGCATGGCCGCCATATCGGCAGAGATCGGGTTGGCCAGCATCAGCGGCTCGATTCCGGGATTGAACAGCTCGAACAGCTTGGGATCGATAAAGCTGTAGGTGATGGCCTCCTGATAGCCACGCGCCACCAGCAGACGGCGCAGAGTCGGCAACTCGACAGCGGCTTCGGCCTTGGCCTGCGGTGCCAGGCGCGCTTGCGGATAACGCACAGGCAAGCGGTTGTAACCGTACAAGCGCGCCAGCTCTTCGATCAGGTCGACTTCCAGGCTGATATCGAAACGATGGCTTGGTACTTCGATCTGCCACTGCCCGGCATTAACAGTACTAACGCCCAAACCCAGCGCGGCCAGCAGACGGACGACTTCGTCATCATCCATCCGCAAGCCGAGCATCTGTTCGATGCGCTCGGCACGCAAGGTGACTGGCGCAACACTGGGCAACTGCTCCTGATCGACCGCCTCGATAATCGGACCGGCCTCGCCGCCGACGATTTCCAGCAGCAGCGCCGTCGCGCGCTCCATTGCTTCACGCGCCAATTGCCAGTCCACGCCACGCTCGAAGCGGTGCGACGAATCGGTGTGCAGACCATAGGAGCGGGCCTTGCCGGCAATCGCGATGGTGTCGAAGAAGGCGCTTTCGAGGAACAGGTCGCAGGTCTTGGCACTTACGCCGCTGTGCTCGCCACCCATGACGCCGGCAATCGCCAAGGCGCGTTGATGGTCGGCGATCACCAGGGTATCGGCACGCAGGCTGACTTCCTGGCCGTCGAGCAGCACCAGCTTCTCGCCCTCTTCGGCCATGCGCACACGGATGCCGCCGTTGATCTCGGCGAGATCGAAGGCATGCATCGGCTGGCCCAGCTCGAGCATCACATAGTTGGTGATATCCACCGCGGCATCGATGCTACGCACATCGGCGCGACGCAGACGCTCGACCATCCACAACGGCGTCGGCTTGGACAGATCGACATTGCGCAGCACACGACCGAGATAACGCGGGCAAGCCTGGGGAGCCAGGATTTCGACCGGACGCACCTCATCATGGCTCGGCGCAACCGCCGCAATCTGCGGACGGGTCACCGGCGCGTCGTACAGGGCACCGACTTCACGGGCCAGGCCGGCCAGGGACAGGCAGTCGCCGCGATTCGGGGTCAGATCGACTTCGATACTGGCATCGTTCAGCTCGAGATAGGCGCGGATATCCTGCCCCACCGGCGCATCGGCCGGCAGCTCCATCAGGCCATCGTTCTCTTCGCTGATCTGCAGCTCGGAGGCCGAGCACAGCATGCCGTTGGATTCGACGCCGCGCAGCTTGGCCTTCTTGATCTTGAAGTCGCCCGGCAGCTCGGCACCAATCATGGCAAAGGGAATCTTCAGGCCGGGGCGCACATTGGGCGCGCCGCACACCACCTGAAAAGTTTCCGCGCCGCTGCTGACCTGGCACACGCGCAATTTGTCGGCATCCGGGTGCTGTTCGGTGCTGAGCACCTCGCCGACCACTACACCACTGAATATCCCGGCAGCCGGGGCCACGCTATCCACTTCCAGGCCCGCCATGGACAGGCGCGCCACCAGCTCGTCACGGGAAACCTGCGGGTTTACCCAGCTACGCAGCCATTGTTCACTGAATTTCATCCTGCTCTCCTAAACAATTCGGTTACGGTCGTGCGCTTCTAGCGAAATTGCGCCAGGAATCGCAGGTCGTTATCGAAGAACAGACGCAAGTCGTTGACGCCATAACGCAGCATCGCCAGGCGCTCGACGCCCATACCGAAGGCAAAGCCGGAATATTTTTCGGGGTCGATGCCAGACATGCGCAGCACGTTCGGATGGACCATGCCGCAACCCATGACTTCCAGCCAGCCGGTCTGCTTGCACACGCGGCAACCCTTGCCGCTGCACATCACGCACTGCATATCGACTTCGGCCGAGGGCTCGGTGAAGGGGAAGAAGGACGGACGGAAGCGCACGCCCAGGGGCTTCTCGAAGAACACTCGAAGGAACTCTTCGATGGTGCCCTTGAGATCGGCAAAACTCACGTTCTCGTCGACCAGCAGGCCTTCGACCTGGTGGAACATCGGCGAGTGGGTGATATCGGAGTCGCAGCGATAGACGCGGCCGGGGCAAACGATGCGGATTGGTGGCTGCTGCGATTCCATGGTGCGCACCTGAACCGGCGAGGTGTGGGTGCGCAGCAACATATTCGCGTTGAAATAGAAGGTGTCATGCATCGCCCGCGCCGGGTGGTGGCCGGGGATATTGAGCGCCTCGAAGTTGTGGTAGTCGTTTTCCACTTCGGGGCCTTCGGCGATGCCGTAGCCGATCCGGGTGAAAAACTGCTCGACGCGCTCCAGAGTCCGGGTAACCGGATGCAGGCCACCGGAAGTCTGGCCACGCCCAGGCAGCGTCACATCGATGCGCTCGGCTGCCAGCTTGGCACTCAATGCAGCCCCCTCAAGGGTCGCCTTACGGCTGTTCAGGGCGTCCTGAACCTTGTCCTTGGCGGCATTGATCAGAGCCCCGGCTTGCGGACGCTCTTCCGCCGACAGGCTGCCCAGGGTCTTCATCACCTGAGTCAACTCGCCTTTCTTGCCCAGATAGTGAACCCGCAACTGCTCGAGGGCATTCACATCGTCGGTGTGGCTAACGGCCTCAAGCGCTTGCGAGACCAGCACATCCAGATTTTCCATTTACAGACTCCAGATACGAAATAGGGGAAGAGCTTGAAGGCTCTTCCCCTATTGGTGACGTTCAACACCGGGCGAGCCCGGTGATTGTCGGGGACTTAAGCCAGAATGGCTTTCGCTTTCTCGACAATCGCAGCAAACGCCGCTTTTTCGTTCACTGCCAGATCAGCCAATACCTTACGGTCGATCTCGATGGACGCTTTTTTCAGGCCGGCAATGAAACGGCTGTAGGACAGACCGTTAACACGAGCACCAGCGTTGATACGAGCGATCCACAGGGCGCGGAACTGACGCTTCCTTTGACGGCGGTCGCGGTAGGCGTACTGGCCTGCCTTGATCACAGCCTGCTTGGCAACGCGGAATACGCGCGAACGCGCACCGTAGTAGCCTTTAGCGAGTTTCAGAATTTTTTTGTGACGCTTGCGAGCGATAACGCCGCGCTTTACACGAGCCATGAGTAATTTCCTCTATCTTGACCGGATTATCGAACGCGCAGCATGCGCGCCACTTTTGCTACGTCGGACGGATGCACCATGGTGCTACCGCGCAGTTGACGCTTACGCTTAGTGGACATCTTGGTCAGGATGTGGCTCTTGAAAGCGTGCTTGTGCTTGAAGCCGTTAGCGGTTTTGAGAAAACGCTTGGCTGCACCACTCTTAGTTTTCATCTTTGGCATGTTCGGATACTCCGCATTCAGTTGATAAACATAACCGCAAGGCCTGCCGTGCCCTGGTGGTTACTTCTTCTTTTTGGGGGCGATGACCATGATCAGCTGGCGTCCTTCCATCTTTGGATGCTGTTCAACGGTGCCGTATTCAAGCAGGTCATTTTCAACCCGCTTCAACAGCTCCATGCCCAGCTCCTGATGCGCCATCTCACGGCCGCGGAATCGAAGCGATACCTTGGCCCTGTCCCCATCACTAAGGAAACGTACCAGGTTGCGTAGTTTTACCTGGTAATCCCCTTCCTCCGTCCCTGGACGAAACTTGATTTCTTTAACCTGAATCTGCTTCTGGTTTTTCTTGGCCGCAGCAATCTGCTTCTTCTTTTCGAAGATCGACTTGCCGTAGTCCATCAGCTTGCAAACAGGCGGTACTGCATCGGCGGAAATTTCCACCAGATCCAGCTTGGCCTCTTCGGCCTTAAGAAGCGCGTCTTCAATTGACACAATCCCGAGCTGCTCACCCTCTGCGCCAATTAACCGAACCTCGCGCGCCGAGATATTCTCGTTGATCGGGGCTTTCGGTGCAGCTCGCTTATCTTGTCTCATTTCACGCTTAATAATCTTTACTCCAAATCTTGGCGACCACGCCGGGAAACCGCCTGCGCGAGGAATTCAGCGAATTGAGTGATGGGCATAGAGCCCAGATCAGCACCTTCACGGGTACGCACGGCGACAGTTCGCATCTCTACTTCCCGATCGCCTATAACCAGCAGATAGGGAACCTTGAGCAAAGTATGCTCGCGGATTTTAAAGCCAATTTTTTCGTTTCTCAAGTCAGACTTGGCACGAAACCCGCTCTGAGTGAGAGTTTTTTCCACTTCGAGGGCAAAATCGGCCTGCTTGTCGGTGATATTCATCACCACCGCCTGAGTCGGTGCCAACCAGGCCGGGAATGCACCTTCGTAGTGCTCAATCAGAATCCCGATAAAGCGCTCGAAGGAACCGAGAATCGCCCGGTGCAACATCACCGGATGCTTGCGGCTGTTGTCCTCACTGACGTATTCGGCACCCAAACGCACAGGCAGGTTGAAATCGAGCTGCAGGGTACCACACTGCCAGACCCGTCCCAGGCAATCCTTCAACGAGAATTCGATCTTCGGCCCGTAGAACGCGCCCTCCCCCGGCTGCAGGTCATAAGCCAGCCCGGCACTGTCCAGCGCGGAAGCCAAGGCCGCCTCCGCGCGATCCCACAGATCATCGGAGCCCACACGCTTGTCCGGGCGGGTCGAGAGTTTGAGCTGGATATCGGTAAAGCCGAAGTCGGCATACACCGCCAGGGTCAGCTTGATGAAATCAGCGGATTCAGCCTGCATCTGCTCTTCGGTGCAGAAGATATGCGCATCGTCCTGAGTGAAGCCACGCACGCGCATGATGCCGTGCAACGCACCGGACGGCTCGTTACGGTGACAGGCACCGAACTCGGCCAGACGCATCGGCAGCTCGCGGTAGCTCTTCAGGCCCTGATTGAACACCTGCACATGGCACGGGCAGTTCATCGGCTTGATCGCGTAGTCGCGGCTTTCCGACTCGGTGGTGAACATGTTCTCGGCGTAGTTGGCCCAGTGCCCGGATTTCTCCCACAACGAGCGATCAACCACCTGCGGAGTCTTGATCTCCAGGTAGCCATGCTCCTGCTGCACTTTACGCATGTACTGCTCGAGCACCTGATACAGGGTCCAGCCATTGGGGTGCCAGAACACCATGCCCGGCGCTTCTTCCTGGGTATGGAACAGGTTCAGGCGCTTGCCGATCTTGCGGTGATCGCGCTTCTCGGCCTCCTCGATACGCTGGATATAGGCCGCCAACTGCTTCTTGTCGGCCCAGGCAGTGCCATAGACCCGCTGCAGCTGCTCGTTCTTGGCATCGCCGCGCCAGTAGGCACCGGACAACTTGGTCAGTTTGAATGCCTTGAGGAAACGCGTATTCGGCACATGCGGGCCGCGGCACATGTCGACGTATTCTTCGTGGTAGTACAGGCCCATGGCCTGCTCGTCCGGCATGTCTTCGACCAGACGCAGCTTGTAGTCTTCACCACGCGAGGCGAACACATCGATCACCTCGGCGCGCGGGGTGACCTTCTTGATCACGTCGTAGTCTTTTTCGATCAGCTGCTGCATGCGCTGCTCGATCGCCGCCACGTCCTCCAGGGTAAAAGGACGCTCGGAGGCGATGTCGTAATAAAAACCTTCTTCAATGACCGGACCGATCACCATTTTAGCGGTCGGAAACAGCTGCTTGACCGCATGACCGATCAAATGCGCACAGGAATGGCGGATGATCTCTAGACCTTCCTGATCCTTCGGCGTGATGATTTGCAGGGTCGCGTCAGCGTCGATCAGATCACAAGCATCGACCAGCTTGCCGTTGACCTTGCCGGCCAACGTAGCCTTGGCCAGGCCCGCACCAATGGATTGCGCCACCTCGAGTACGGACACCGGATGCTCGAACGTACGCTGACTGCCGTCGGGAAGAGTAATGATGGGCATGGCGCCTCCTCTCCTAGTGGTGACCTCTACCAAAGGCCACATGGGTTGGGATGAGCCAGTAAGCGATGCGGCGGTATGCCTGCCATACGGTGGCAGGAGCCTGTTAAGCCAACCAAAACCGGACCGGGGTCACTGGAGGTTTTTATAAATGGAAATAAGCGCTGGGATGCTTGCAGAAAGCCAGGCCTACTGGCAAGCCGCCCAATAAAAAAGGGTCGCCTGGGCGACCCTTTTTATCGAATTTGGTAGGCACAATTGGATTCGAACCAACGACCCCCACCATGTCAAGGTGGTGCTCTAACCAACTGAGCTATGTGCCTCCGATGGGTGCGCATTCTACGGCCACGCACAAAAGTGTCAACAGGTTTTTTAGCTAACTGCCTGAATAAATGAATTTTTTACTGTTCAGTGGTGCGTTTAATATTTCGCACAGCCCACTAGCCGAGCATTTTCAACTCAGGTAGCATCCGTCTATTCGTAAAAAATAAAGAACAGAGGTTGCAAAATGGCGCACACAGCTTATCCACAATCCTATTACGCGGCTTCCGCCAATCCCGTGCCGGCCCGCCCTGAACTCAACGGCGAGAGCGAAACCGATGTGTGCATCGTCGGCGCAGGCTACACCGGTCTGTCCACCGCCATCGCCCTGCTGGAGAACGGCTTCAAGGTCAGCATCGTCGAGGCGGCCAAGGTCGGCTTTGGTGCTTCCGGGCGCAACGGTGGCCAGATCGTTAACAGCTATAGCCGTGACATCGACGTGATCGAGCGCACTGTCGGCCCCAAGCAGGCGAAACTGCTGGGCGACATGGCCTTCGAAGGCGGCCGCATCATCCGTGAGCGGATCAAGAAGTACGATATCCAGTGCGACCTCAAAGACGGTGGCGTCTTCGCCGCCAACACCGCCAAGCACATGAAGCACCTCGAGTCGCAGAAGAAGCTGTGGGAGCGCTATGGCCACACCCAGCTGGAGCTGATGGATGCCGAGCGCATTCGCGAGGTGGTGGGTACCGACATCTACAAGGGTGGCCTGCTCGATATGAGCGGCGGCCATATTCACCCGCTCAACCTGGCACTGGGCGAAGCGGCGGCCGTGGAATCCCTGGGCGGGGTGATCTACGAGCAATCGCCGGCCATCCGCATCGACCGTGGCGCTAACCCCGTGGTGCACACCCCCAACGGGCGGATCAAGGCCAAGTTCGTGGTGATCGCCGGCAACGCCTACCTGGGCAACCTGATTCCCGAGCTGTCGGCCAAGTCGATGCCCTGCGGCACCCAGGTGATCACCACCGAGCCGCTGTCCGATGAGCTGGCGAAGAGCCTGCTGCCGCAGGATTACTGCGTCGAAGACTGCAACTACCTGCTCGACTACTACCGCCTAAGCGGTGACAAGCGCCTGATCTTCGGCGGCGGCGTGGTCTACGGCGCGCGCGATCCGGCCAACATCGAAGCAATCATCCGACCGAAGATGCTCAAGGCCTTCCCGCAACTGAAGGACGTGAAGATCGACTACGCCTGGACCGGCAACTTCCTGCTGACCCTGTCGCGCCTGCCCCAGGTCGGCCGCCTCGGCGACAACATCTATTACTCGCAAGGCTGTAGCGGCCATGGCGTGACCTACACCCACCTGGCCGGCAAGGTCCTGGGCGAAGCCCTGCGCGGCCAGGCCGAGCGCTTCGACGCCTTCGCCGAACTGCCGCACTACCCCTTCCCCGGCGGCCAACTGTTCCAGGTACCGTTCAGTGCTCTGGGGGCCTGGTACTACACCCTGCGTGACAAGCTGGGTGTCTAACCCCACCTCCGAAGCATAAAAAACGGCACCCAAGGGTGCCGTTTTTTTGTTTATGTACCGCTCTGGACTGCGCTGCAGGCTGCGGCCAAGGCCACATTCACTGGACGTTCAGTTCGCCGGGCAGGCCGGCAACGCCGAACACTGCTGGGCACTGAGCGCGGCCGCTGCCAGCCCAGCGGCAAAGCGCTTGTCCTCAGGGGCCAGGCGTTGTGCGCAGGACCTGGCCTGCTGTGCGACCTGCGGGCAACCGCGCTCACTCATCAGCTGGGCCAGGTTGAACCAGCCGGCGGCGAAATCCGCTTGCTGCGCCAGACTTCTGCGCAGCGCCGCCTCGGCCCCGGCCAGGTCGCCACTGGCGTAGCGGCTGTTGGCCAGGGCGAACCAGGCCACCGATTCGTCCGGCCACCGCTGGACCGCGGTGCGATAGGCCCGCTGCGCCGCTGCACCGCGCCCGGTTTCCTCGAGGTCGCTGGCCGCCTTGAGCCAGGGGCGTAATTCGGCCTGGGCCGGCAGCTTATCCGCCGGCAGGGTCAACATTGCCCAGCGGCCGCCACGGGCCCAGGTCTTGTCGAAGCTGGCGAAGCTGGTAATCAGGCGTCGCGTGGTACCCGAGCGCAGAATCAGGCTGCGCTCGCGCTGGTCATAGCCGACCACCACGGCAAAATGCCACCTCGGATACCAATCGAACGCCAGGTTCTGCAGCACCAGCACCGGGTTACCGGCTGCCACTTCGGCCAGCACCGCGTCCAGCCGCGGCGGCAACGGATACACCAGCAGGTCATGAGCCCGTGCGGTGGCGACCATTTCGACCTGCAGACTGCCCTCACGACCGGGGATATACACCCGTTCCTGAAGCAAGCCAGGGCTGGTTGTCACGCCACGCTGGTTAAGCATGGTCGCCAGCGCGGCCGGGCCGCACTGGTAGGCGCTCTGGGCAAAGAAGGGGGTACTGCTCAATTCGACCCGCTCAGGCAAACGCGAAGTCTCCGGCGGTAACACCGGAGACTTCGCGCAAGCGGTAAGCAACAGCATCAGAGCAAGTGGGAGTACACGACTGACTGTCAGCGATTTATGCATTTGACGAAACTGAAGATATTAGTGGCGCAGAGCATATCGGTGATGATGAAGATCACCAAGAACAACACGATAACCCCGACCACACCTGCACCTGCGGGGGCTTCAGACAACTGCTGATTGAACTGCGCCAGTTCGGCATTGGTCAGGCTGTTGATGCGCTCTTCAACCTGCGAACGGTCAACACCCATTCCCTGTAGCTTTTCCTGCACGCCCTGATCTTCGAGCATGCCGAGCAGTTGCTGACGATCGACCTGTTGCTGCTGTTCGTACAGCACTTCGGCAGTCCCAACCATTGCGGCATTGGCCATAGGTACCTGCACAATCACCAGCACGTGAAATACCGCCAGGGTGGCGGCCAAGCGACGGAAGAACGTTTTTTTGAGCATTGTTCTATCTCCTTATCGACCTAGTTGTTATGACCTGGCCAATGCTCAAGTGGTTCCTCAGGCCGCGTAAACAGGCCCCGCAGGCGGCACATATCCGGGATTAGCGCAGTAACTGACTCAGTACCGCACGCAACTTGCCAGGTTTGACCGGTTTGTTGAGCAACGGCACGCCCATGCGTTGCAGGTCACGGCGGCATTGATCGCTGCGGTCGGCGGTGATGATCAGCGCCGGAATGCTGGCGGCGAAATGCTCGCGTAGCTGGGCCACGACCTGGCAGCCGAGCACCCCGTGGTCGAGATGGTAATCGGCCACGATCAGATCCGGCGCGCGCTGTTCGAGGGCCGCCAAGGCGGCCTGCTGATCGGTTGCGGTCACCACCTCGCAGCCCCACTGACCGAGCAGCGCGGCCATGCTGTGGAGGATGCTCAATTCGTTATCCACCACCAGCAGACGCCGCCCTGGCAGCGGATCGCCGAGTAGCGGTTGCGGCGCAGTTGTCACAGCGGCCACTGCCAGGTGCTCGGCCAGGGGCACCAGGATGCTGAACATCGAGCCCCGCCCCGGCTGCGAACGGACCTGCACCGGATAGCCGAGGATACGCGCGATGCGCTCCACAATCGCCAGGCCCAGGCCAACCCCCTTGCGTTCGGCGGCGCGGTCGACGTGCAACTGGTTGAATTCGAGGAAGATGCTCTCCAGCTGGTCTGCGGCAATGCCGCGACCGCTGTCCCACACCTGCAGCTCGAGGAATGCACCGCGCTTGCGCGCCCCGAGAAAAATCCGCCCCTGCTCGGTATAGCGACAGGCATTGCTGAGGAAGTTGCGCAGGATGCGGGTCAGTAGGCGAAAGTCGGTGCTGATGCTGCACTCGGTAATGCGCACCTTGAATGCCAGCCCCTCGGCCTCGGCCACCGGCTGAAACTCCGAGGCCAGGGGCGCGAGCAGTTCTTCCAGGCGGTACACATCGATATCCGGCTTGATCGCCGCCTGGTCCAATCTGGAGATATCCAGCAGGTCGGTCAGCAAGTCCTCGGCCCCTTCCAGGGCCTGATGGCTGCGCTCGACCAGATTGTGTTCCGCGCTCGGCAGGCTGCGTTCGCGCAGGGTCGAGATCAGCAGGCGCGCGGCGTTGAGCGGTTGCAGCAGGTCGTGGCTGGCCGCGGCCAGGTACTTGTCCTTGCTGCGATTGGCCGCCTCGGCGGCATCGCGAGCCTCGCGCAAGGCCTGCTCGATGCGTTCGCGCTCGACTATCTGTTGCTGCAGGTTGCGATTGGCTTCCTGCAATTCGGCGGTACGCGCACCTACCCGCTGCTCCAACTCGTCGTTGAGCAGTTGCAGGCGTTGCTGGGCCTGCTTGCGCTCGGTGATATCGGCGACGAAACCCTCGAACAGCCCCTCCTCGCCGGGTTTGAGCAGCAGGTTCATCAGCACGTCGATAACGCTGCCGTCCTTGCGCCGCAACTGGGTCTCGTAACCGAACAGACCCGGGCCGCTGCCGAGGCGCTGGCGGATCTGCTGCAATTCCTCGACGCCGCCGACGAACAGGTAGTTGGCCAGACCGCTCAGCGACCACAGCACTTCCTGCGGGTCGTCATAACCGAGCATGCGCGCCAGGGCCGGGTTGGCCGCGCGAAAGCCTTCATGCAGGCTGGCCTGGAAGATACCGTGCACCGCGTGTTCGAACAGCCACTTGTAGCGGTTGCGCTCGGTCTCCAGCTCCTCCAGGCGGGCGGTCAGCTCCGGGTAATGGCTCTTGCGCGTCGAGTGGCTACCCAGGCCGAGCAGCCCGGTCAGCGCATCGCTCTGGCTTTGCTCGGGGTCAGAGCGCCTCGGCATACACCACCTCAACGTCACGCTGGCTGGATTCACGCGGATTGGTGAGGATGCAAGGGTCGCCCATGGCGTGGCGCGACAGGAAGGGGATATCCGAGTTGCCGACGCCGTGCAGGCCGAGGGTTTCATGGAAACCCACGGCGCGTTTGAGGGCGATCAGGTGCTCAACCAGGCGCAGGCTGATTTGCTTGTGGTTCAGGCCGCGGCAGTCGATGCCGAGGGTTTCGGCAATCACCTTGAAGCGGTCCGGCGCAGCGCTGTAGTTGAAGGCCACCACATGCTCGATCAGCACCGCATTGCACAGGCCGTGGGGCAGATCGAGAAAGCCGCCGAGGCTGTGGCTCATGGCATGCACTGCGCCGAGGATGGCGTTGGAGAAGGCCAGGCCGGCCTGCATGCTGCCGAGCATGATCTTCTCGCGCAGCAGGATGTCCTGCGGATTGGCGATCATCTGCACCAGGTTGCCGTTGATCAGGCGCATGGCTTCCAGGGCATGGGGATCGGTCAACGGCCCGCTACCGGTGGAAACGAAGGCCTCGATGGCATGCACCAGGGCGTCGATACCGGTACAGGCGGAGAGGAAGGGATCCATGCTGGCGGTGGTTTCCGGGTCGATCAGCGACACATCGGGCACCACCGCCTTGCTGACGATGGAAAACTTCATCCGTTCCAGCGGGTTGGAGATGATCACGAACTGCGAGACATCCGCCGAGGTGCCGGCGGTGGTGGGAATCAGGATCAGCGGCGGGCTGGGCACGCGGATGGTGTCGACCCCTTCGAATTCGAGAATGCTGCGGCCATGGGCGACGACGATGCCGATGCCCTTGGCACAGTCCATCGGGCTGCCGCCGCCGATGGCGACGATCAGGTTGCACTGGTTGGCGCGATAGATCTCCGCGCCGAGCATCACCTCGTCCACCCGCGGGTTGGGCGACACCCCGGTATACAGGCAGTACTCCAGGCCCTGGGCCTGCAGGCTGGCTTCGACATCGGCCAGCCAACCGGCGGCCACCACACCCGGGTCGGACACCACCAGCACCTTGCGCGCGCCGAAGGTGCTGGCGTAGTTGCCGACATGGTGGCGGCAACCGGCACCGAAGATGATTTCCGGAGAAACGAATTTACGCAGCTGGCTCAGAGTTTGGCTCATACAACGGCCTGTGATTGGCGGGTATCACCGGCCAGCGTACTGCATTGTCTAGTGAATGCAATGCAACCAAGGCATAAGCCCTGGCGTAATCAGCCCTGCAGCACGCGCTGATAGAACGCCAGCTCGGCCTGCAGAGCATCGGCCAGGTGGGCCGCCTGGCGAAAGCCATGGCGCTCGTCGGCATACAACCGGTACTCCACCGGCACGCCGCGGTCGCGCAGGGCGGCGACCATGGCCTCGGTCTGCGCCGGCAACACCACCGCATCCAGGCCACCCTGGAAGAAGATCACCGGAACGCCGATCTTCCCGGCATGCAGCAGCGGCGTGCGCGCCTGGTAGCGGGCGGCGTCGCGCTGCGGATCGCCGATCAGCCAGTCGAGGTAATCGGCCTCGAACTTGTGGGTGACCCGGCGCAACGCCAGCGGGTCGCTGACCCCATAGAGGCTGGCCCCACCGGCAAAGCCGCCGCCGACCAGAGCGCACAGGGCGCTGTAGCCGCCGGCACTGGCACCGCGCACGAATACCCGTGCCGGGTCGATACCACCCTCGTCCGCCAGCTTGGCAACGGCGGCGCGGATGTCCTCCACCTCCAGCGCGCCCCACTGTCCTGCTAAACGCAGGCGATAGGCGCGGCCATAGCCGCTGCTGCCACGGTAATTGAGGTCGAGCACGGCGTAGCCGCGCAGCGTCCAGAAGGCGATACGCGGATCGAACACCGGGTAGCAGGCCGACGTCGGGCCGCCATGGAGAAAGACCAGCAGCGGCGGTTTCTCAGCCTTGTCCATCGGCGGATAGAAAAACCCATGGCAGCGCTCGCCCGTGCCCACCGCGCAGTCAAAGGGCTGCGGCAGAGAAAGGTGCGTTTCGCTCAAGGGTTTCTCGCCACCGGCCAATATTCGTACCGCGCCGTCATCTCGGGCAATCGCCAGCACAGCCGGCAGCCGGCTCGGTGAGGCGGCGATACAGTAGTAATGCCCGGCATCCGCCGCCAAGGCGCGAAAGCGGCTGTAATCCTGCGCCAAGCGCCGTTCGCCGATTGCCCACTCGTAGGGTGACGCGGGGCCGCCTAGGCTGTGCGCACCATCGACCTCGACGCCGAGTGCATTGGTGCGCACGGCGCACCCTACAAGGACGCCACTACCTTCTTCGAAACGAGTCAGCAGCATCTCGCCGTCGACCAGCGGCAGATAACTGCAACCACCCAGTTGCCAGGGCGCAGCCGCATGATCGTAGGGTGACGCGGGGCCGCCTAGGCCGTGCGCACCGCCGTCCTCGTCATCGACACAGCATGGCTGCCACCAGCCCGCCTGGTCGGACAACACCCAGAGCCGGCCGTCCTTATCGAAGCGCGGCTGCTGCAGCGCTTGATCGCCTTGCCCGCCGGCCAGCACGCTGACCGTGCCGCCCTCTTCGCGCTGGCATAGCCGCGTGGCGACCCAGGGCAGGCTCGGCCGATCCCATTCGATCCAGGCCAGCTGGCGGCCATCGCCACTGGCCACCGCGCCGGCGTAGAAATCGGCCCCCTCGACCAGCACCCGGCGACCAGCGTCCAGGCCGATGCGCACCAGGCGATGCACAACGCTTTCTGCCTCGCGGCTTTCCTCCACCGCCAGCAGCGCCTGCCAGGCCGGCACGAAGGACAGCTCGCCATAGCGGCACTGCGGGCGTTGGGTAAGGGCGCAGGGTGCGCCATGGGTATCATCAACGGACGTTAGCAGGTAGACCTGCTGATCGGCCTCGTTGACAAATGCCGCGCCCTGCGCGGTGGCGCAACAGGCACCGCCGCCGTACTCATAGACCCGGCTGCGCACCGAATAAGCGGGCGGGGTCAGCTCACGGGGCTGACCCTCACGCCAGAAGAACAGCCCGCAGCGGGCCGGCTGCGGGTCGAAGGCCACCCACAGCAGGCCGCCATGAGCGGCGTGCAACTCGGCGAAATCGGCGCTGGCCGCCGCGGCCTGGGCGGCGCTCCAGACTCTGTCGGGGTCGGCTACGCCTTGCATATAAGCCGCGAGGCCTTGTCGTTGCGGTACTGCAACTCATCCAACCCTTGCGGCGCATCTTCGGCCTGCTGGCGCGCGGCGAGGATAAGGTCATGGTGGGCCGACTTGCTGCACACCGGGTCGGCGTTGCTGGCATCTCCCGTGAGCATAAAGGCCTGGCAGCGGCAGCCGCCGAAGTCCTTGTGCTTCTCATCACACGAACGGCAAGGCTCGGGCATCCAGTCGTCACCGCGAAAGCGGTTGAAGCCGAAGGAATGCCGCCAGATATGTTCGATGCTGTGTTCGCGCACATTGGGAAACTGCACCGGCAACTGGCGTGCGCTGTGGCACGGCAGCGCGGTGCCGTCCGGGGTGATATCGAGAAACAGGTTGCCCCAGCCGTTCATGCAGGCCTTGGGCCGCTCCTCGTAGTAATCCGGGGTGACGAAGATCAGCTTGCAGGGGTGGTTTTCGGCCGCGAGCTTGGCCCGCCACTCATTGGTGATGCGCTCGGCGCGCTCGAGCTGGGCACGGGTCGGCAACAGGCCGGCGCGGTTGAGTTCGGCCCAGCCGTAGAACTGACAGGTGGCCAGCTCGACGAAGTCCGCTTCCAGCTCCAGGCACAGCTCGATGATGCGTTCGATATTGTCGATATTGTGCCGGTGGGTGACGAAGTTCAGCACCATGGGGTAGCCGGCCGCCTTGACCGCCCGGGCCATGGCCAGCTTCTGGGCGAAGGCCTTCTTGGAGCCGGCCAGCAGGTTGTTCACCTCCTCGTCGGCGGCCTGGAAGCTGATCTGGATATGGTCCAGTCCGGCCTCGGCGAACTCGGTGATACGCGCCTCGGTCAGGCCGATACCGGAGGTGATCAGGTTGGTGTAGTAGCCCAGGTCGCGCGCGCCCTTGATCAGCTCGGCCAGGTCCTGACGCACCAGCGGCTCGCCGCCGGAAAAACCCAGCTGCGCCGCCCCCAGTTCGCGGGCCTGGCGGAACACCTCAAGCCATTCGGCGGTGGACAGCTCCGCGCCCTGCTGGCTGAAATCCAGCGGGTTGGAGCAGTAGGGGCACTGCAGCGGGCAGCGGTAGGTCAGCTCGGCCAGCAGCCAGAGCGGCGGCCCCGCTTCATGGCCCGGCTTACTGAAGCTCGATCCAGAACTGTGCATTGGCTACCTCCATAAAGGCCAGGATGTCTTCATCGAGCCCTGGCACATCGGGAAAGCGCTCACTCAGCGCAGCGATGATCTGGCTGACACTATGGCTGCCGTTGACCTGTTTGAGGATTTCCCCGGCGCTGTCGTTGAGTTTAATCATGCCTTCCGGGTAGAGCAGCACATGGCAGTTCTGCACCGGCTCGAACTGCAGGCGAAAGCCGCGGCGCAGCCTGGGGGTCATACCGACAAGGGACTGGCTCATAACGCGATCCCCCGGTGCCAGATCCGCTCGGCCGTCACCGTATGGTACGGCGGGCGCTCCAGCTCATAGGCCATGCTCATGGCATCGAGCATGCTCCACAGCACGTCCAGCTTGAACTGCAGGATCTCCAGCATGCGCTGCTGGGCCTCGACCGTGCGGTAATAGGCAAGTGTGATGCGCAGGCCGTGTTCGACATCGCGGCGCGCCTCCTTCAGGCGCTTGCGGAAGTAGTCGTAGCCGCCGGCGTCGATCCAGGGATAGTGCTGCGGCCAGGCGTCCAGGCGCGACTGATGGATGGTCGGGGCGAACAGTTCGGTCAGCGAGCTGCTGGCGGCTTCCTGCCAGCTCGCTCTGCGGGCGAAGTTGACGTAGGCGTCCACGGCAAAGCGCACCCCGGGCAGCACCAGCTCCTGGGACAACACCTGCTCGCGGTCCAGGCCCACCGCTTCGGCCAGGCGCAGCCAGGCTTCGATACCGCCCTCCTCGCCGGGTGCGCCGTCGTGGTCGAGGATGCGCTGCACCCATTCGCGGCGGGTGTCGCGGTCCGGGCAGTTGGCCATGATCGCGGCATCCTTGAGCGGGATGCACACCTGGTAATAGAAGCGGTTGGCCACCCAGCCCTGGATCTGTTCGCGGCTCGCCGTGCCTGCGTACATGGCCCGGTGGAAGGGGTGATGGATATGGTAGTAAGCGCCCTTGGCGCGCAGCGCCTGCTCGAATTCGGCGGGGCTCATGGCGGTCTGGCTCATCATGGTTCTCCGGTGCGCAGCGCGCACCCTACAAATTGATGCTCATACCGTCCCAGGCGACGTCGACGCCATGGGCCGCGAGTTGCGCGCGCTCGGGCGAGTCGACATTGAGAATCGGGTTGGTGTTGTTGATATGGATAAGGATCTTGCGGCTGGCCGGCAGGCCGTCCAACACCTCGAGCATGCCGCCGGGGCCGCTCTGCGGCAGATGGCCCATCTCGCTGCCGAGCTTGTCGCCCACCCCGCAGTGGCGCATTTCGTCGTCGCGCCACAGCGTGCCGTCCACCAGCAGGCAATCGGCGCGGCGCATCCAGGCCAGCAGCGCCTCGTCCACCTGGCCCAGGCCCGGGGCATAGAACAGCGTGCTGCCAGTGCGCAGGTCCTCGACGAACAGGCCGATATTGTCGCCGGGGTGCGGGTTGCCGCGGTGCGGCGAATAAGGCGGCGCGCTGCTGCGCAGGGCAATGGCGGTGATCGACAGGTTCGGGCAGGTCGGAATGCTGAACGGCACCCCGCCCAGTTCGATCAGTTGATGCTGCAGGCCACCGTTCCAATGGTCGAGCATAGTGAACAGCGGAAAACCGCTGGTCAGATCCTGGTGCACCATCTCGGTACACCAGACCTTGTGCGGACAGCCTTCACGCAGGGTCAACAGACCGGTGCAGTGATCGATCTGGCTGTCCAGCAGGATGATTGCGCCAATCGCCGTATCACGCACCTTGCGGGCCGGCTGCAGGGCCGGGAAGGCTTCGATCTGGGCGCGGATATCGGGCGAGGCGTTGCACAGTATCCAGTTGACCCCATCGTCGGACAGGGCAATGGACGACTGGGTGCGCGGCTGAGCGCGCAGGCTGCCATCGCGTACGCCGCGGCAGTTATGGCAATTGCAGTTCCACTGGGGGAAACCACCGCCGGCGGCGGAACCGAGAATCTGGATATGCATGGCGAATTCCGGGTGAGATGCCCCGACAAGGCCGGGGCAGGCGGATCAACGATTGGCGAAGTACATGGTGACTTCGAAACCAATGCGCATATCGGTGAAGGCGGGTTTAGTCCACATGGCGCGGTCCTCTTCTTATCAAAACCGGCGAATTCCGGTAGTGCTAGTTATGCACCGGAGCGGCGCACGACTAAATGGTACTTTGGGAGTAAGTTGGCCGAGCATTGGTAGGAACCCGCACCGACCTCCCGCGGCAGCCTTGCAGCCAGAAGAACTGTAGCCCCTGCCCTGCCTGGCAACAGTCGGGAATATGTAGCCAAAGGTGTACCCCGGGCCGTTGTCGCAGTGCCGTCGTCACGGCCGCGCCGCGCGGGGCAGAACGCAGCGCAATAAGAAGGCTACGTCCCAAGTTGCATACAGCTTTCGTAGGGTGGGTTAGCCGAGTGTGGGGATTGCCAAGCATCACATCACCCGGCACGCGGCGTAACCCACCAACGGCGCAACGCGTTCCATTGGCTGGTGGGTTACGCGCCGCGCCACTTTCGCGGATGGGTTTTCGGACGGTGTTACGGCGTCGCTAACCCACCCTACGAATCAGCGCACTCTAGACATCATCTTGCGGTTCACAGGCTTCAGCACATAACGGGTACATAGCCAAAATAAAAAACGCGGCCGAAGCCGCGTTGCGAGAGTGATTTGCCGGGGTAACGCTCAGGCCGCTGCAGCCTGCTGCAAATCCTGCCCTGAGGGCCTTTCGCAGGGTGAGCCGGCACGCTGGAGCGAACGTGCCGGGTTTGACGCAGAGCCTGCTCACGATCTTGCGAGCTAAAGACCTACAAGGCAGAAACAGGCGAGGAAGCGGAGTTTACTTTTGTAAATGAGCATTCCGAGCCTGTTTCTAACGCAGTAGGGCCAACGCGCAGCAGATCGTGTGCTGGCTCTCAGAAGAAGCCCAGCGGGTTGATGTCATAGCTGATCAACAGGTTCTTGGTCTGCTGGTAGTGGTCGAGCATCATCTTGTGGGTTTCGCGGCCGACGCCGGACTTCTTGTAGCCACCGAACGCGGCGTGCGCCGGGTACAGGTGGTAGCAGTTGGTCCATACGCGACCGGCCTTGATCGCCCGGCCCATGCGGTAGGCGCGGTTGATGTCGCGGGTCCACAGACCGGCACCCAGGCCGAACTCGGTGTCGTTGGCGATCGCCAGGGCTTCGGCTTCGTCCTTGAAGGTGGTGATACCCACCACCGGGCCGAAGATCTCTTCCTGGAACACACGCATCTTGTTGTTGCCCTTGAGCAGGGTCGGCTGGATGTAGTAACCGCTGGCCAGGTCGCCTTCCAGGCGTTCGGCCGCGCCACCGGTGAGCAGCTCGGCACCTTCCTGCTGGGCGATATCCAGGTAGCTGAGGATCTTGTCGTACTGCTGCTCGGAAGCCTGGGCACCAACCATGGTCTCGGTGTCCAGCGGGTCGCCGCGCTTGATCACCTTGATCTTCTTCATCACCTCGACCATGAAGGCGTCGTAGATCGACTCCTGCACCAGGGCGCGAGATGGGCAGGTGCACACTTCGCCCTGGTTGAAGAAGGCCAGGACCAGGCCTTCGGCGGCTTTTTCGATAAAGGCCGGCTCGGCGTTCATGATGTCTTCGAAGAAGATGTTCGGCGACTTGCCGCCCAGCTCCACGGTCGAAGGGATGATGTTCTCGGCGGCGCACTTGAGGATGTGCGAACCGACCGGGGTGGAACCGGTGAAGGCGATCTTGGCGATGCGCTTGCTGGTGGCCAGGGCCTCACCGGCTTCGCGACCGAAGCCCTGCACCACGTTGAGCACGCCCGGCGGCAGCAGGTCGCCGATAAGCTCCATCAGTACGGTGATCGACAGCGGCGTCTGCTCGGCTGGCTTCAAGATTACGCAGTTGCCGGCGGCCAGGGCCGGGGCGAGTTTCCAGGCGGCCATCAGCAGCGGGAAGTTCCACGGGATGATCTGCCCGACCACGCCCAGCGGCTCGTGGAAGTGATAGGCGGCGGTGTGCTCGTCGATCTCGGCGGCGCTGCCTTCCTGAGCGCGGATGCAACCGGCGTAGTAGCGGAAGTGGTCGGCGGCCAGGGGCACGTCGGCATTCAGGGTTTCGCGCACGGCCTTGCCGTTGTCCCAGGTCTCGGCCACGGCCAGCAGTTCGAGATTGGCTTCGATGCGGTCGGCGATTTTCAGCAATACCAGCGAACGGGCCTGCACGCTGGTCTTGCCCCAGGCATCGGCGGCGGCGTGGGCGGCGTCCAGGGCCAGTTCGATATCGGCGGCATCGGAGCGTGGGAACTCGCCGATTACCGAGGCATCGACCGGGCTGGTGTTGGTGAAATAGCTGCCGCCCAGCGGCGCGATGAATTCGCCGTTGATAAAGTTGCCATAGCGCGGCTTGAGATTGATGACTGCGCCTGGAGTACCGGGTTTAGCGTAAATCATGATGCTGACCTCTCTTGTTGTCGGAGCCTGCCGCCGGGAACGAGGCGCAGGTCATGGTTCGATATTAGGAAGCTGCCGGCGCGGCCGGTATGCGTCCATGGCATGGGACTGCTACTCATTTGGTAGTAGACAGCCCGGCCCTATGCCGCGCGGCAGGGCTCTGGAGTGCTCAGCATAGGCGCTACTGCCGAGCCGCGCCGTCGACAGCGCGGCGCACGTCCGGTAAGGGGTTGGCAACCGGCAGCGCGAAAGGTTCGCGACTCGCCGCTTTCCCCGCCCACAAAGGCCTGCGCATCCGGAGCCCGGATGCAATCCGGAACAAGTCTGCGCCGGCCAAACCGCTCCCGGACTCCATCCGGCGACCCGAGGCATGGCCCGTTCCTACCTCCTGTAAGGCTTGCCCATCGATAGCTCTGCAGATCCACCAGACGACAGAAAGCACAAAGCCGGCTAATGAGCCGGCCTTGTGCAGCATTGCAGCTTCTGCGCTAAGGGATCAGCGCTTGGCCACCAGGTCCTTGGGCAGTTTGAAGGTCCAGAGCATACCGCCCTGGTTGAAGTCCTTCACCCGCTTGGCCACTTCGCCGCCCCACAGCGGCACCGCGCCGCCCCAACCGGAGAGTACGGAGACATACTGCTCGCCGTCCATTTCCCAGGTAACCGGGGAGCCGAGTACGCCGGAACCGGTCTGGAATTCCCAGACCTTGTCGCCGGTCTTGGCGTTGAAGGCCTGCAGGAAGCCCTCAGGCGTACCGGTGAACACCAGGTTGCCCTTGGTGGTCATCACCCCGCCCCACAGTGGCGCGAAGTTCTTGTGCCGCCAGACTTCCTTGCCGGTTTTCGGGTCGATGGCGCGCAGCACGCCGATATAGTCCTCGTTCAGCGGCTTGATGGTGAAGCCCGAACCCAAGTAGGCCGCGCCCTTCTTGTAGGCGATGTCCTCGTTCCAGATGTCCATGCCCCACTCGTTGCTCGGCACATAGAACAGCCCGGTGTCCTGGCTGTAGGCCATCGGCATCCAGTTCTTCGCGCCGAGGAAGGCCGGCGCGGCGAACACACTCTTGCCCTTGGTTTCGCTGCCCGGCGCACCCGGACGGTTGCTGTCGTCGTAGATCGGCCGGCCGTTCTTGTCCAGGCCCTTGGCCCAGGTGATCTTGTCGACGAAGGGGAAGCCGCGGATAAACTTGCCGTTGGTGCGATCCAGTACGTAGAAGAAGCCGTTACGGTCGGCGGTAGCTGCGGCCTGGATGGTCTTGCCGCCTTCCTGGTAGTTGAACGACACCAGTTCGTTGACGCCGTCGTAGTCCCAGCCGTCGTGCGGGGTGGTCTGGAAGTGCCACTTGATGGTGCCGTCATCCGGGTTCAGGGCCAGACGCGAGGACGAATAGAGGTTGTCGCCAGGGCGCAGGTGCGAGTTCCACGGGGCCGGGTTACCGGTGCCGAACAGCAGCAGGTTGGTTTCCGGGTCGTACAGGCCGCCCAGCCAAGGGGCCGCGCCGCCGGTCTTCCACAGGTCGCCCGGCCAGGTCTTGCCGGCTTCGCCGCCGCTGATGCCGTTCTCGACCGCCTTGCCGTCCTTGTAGACATAGCCCATATGGCCTTCCACGGTAGGACGGGTCCACAGCAGCTCGCCGTTTTTCGGGTCATAGGCTTCGATCTTGCCGACCACGCCAAACTCGCCACCGGACACCCCGGTGATCAGCTTGCCGTTGATCACCAGCGGCGCGGCGGTGATCGAGTAACCGGCCTTGTGGTCGGCCACGCTCTTGCGCCATACCACCTTGCCGGTGTCCTTGTTCAGGGCTACCAGCTTGGCGTCCAGGGTGCCGAAGATCACCAGGTCGCCGTACAGGGCCACGCCGCGGTTGATCACGTCGCAGCACGGGCGGATATCTTCCGGCAGGCGCGCATCGTACTGCCACAGCTCCTTGCCGGTACGCGCATCGACCGCAAACACCCGCGAGTAGGAGGCGGTAACGTACATCACGCCGTCCTTGATCATCGGCTGGGCCTGCTGACCGCGCTGCTTCTCGCCGCCGAAGGACAGCGCCCAGACCGGGCGCAGATCCTTGATATTGTCGACGTTGATAGTATCCAGCGGGCTGTAACGCTGGCCTTGCAGGCCCATACCGTTGGTGACGATTTCATGGGTGGTATTCACGTCACCGAGAATTTCCTTGTCGGTAACGGCCCATGCGCTCGCGCCGGACATCAACATGGCGGCACACAGCGTGCTGAGAACGAAAGGCTTGCGTAGACCAGAGTGTTTCATTGCGGCTACCTCTGTGGGTTCATTGTTATTACCGGGAAGTTTTCCCGGTGTGTGACAGATTCTTGGCCTATGGGGGTTGCCCAGCAATTGAACGCAGTACCGATTTCCCTAGTTCCTTGGTAGCAATACTCCCCGCCTGAACCCCAGCACAGACTCGCCGCGCCGCCGACCACGGCCCTGCGGATACCGCCACACCAGGCGTCGACCACGGGCCGCCCCCGCTCCGCGTCGCCGGATTAGTTGTGCCGCTCGGCTTCTGCGAGCGACATAAGTGCCGCTCCGGCGAGCACCAGCGCCTAGTCGCGGGTCAAGCAATGGAGCGCAGCCAGAGCCTGGACGCCTGGCAGCAGGAACGCGGCGAGGAGCTGACGCTGCAATAGGCGAAGCAGCTTTTTGCCCAGCGCTTGTCGATTCCGCGTCGTGGCAAACGACTAGGGGTTGTTGGCAAGGACGCGCGTCCTGCCGCCACGACCTAATCTGCAACCTGTCGACTCGAGGAATCGCCCATGTCGCTGAAACTCTATGCCCACCCCTTCTCGTCGTACTGCCAGAAGGTGCTGATCGCGCTTTATGAAAACGCCACCGCGTTCGAGATGCGCCTGCTCGCGCCGGATGACCCGCAGACGGCGGCCGAACTCGCCGCGCTCTGGCCGCTCAAGCGCTTTCCCGTGCTGCTGGATAACGAGCGTGGGGGGCTGGAGTCGAGCATCATCATCGAGTACCTGGATCTCTATCATCCCGGTCCGCTACGCCTGCTCCCCGAGGACCCACGCGCGGCGCTGGAAGTGCGGACGATGGATCGCTTCTTCGACAACTACATTTCCACGCCGATGCAGAAAATCGTCTTCGATAGCCTCCGCACGGCCGATAGCCGCGATCCTCAGGGCGTCAGCGAAGCCCGGCAGATGCTCGACAGCGCCTACCACTGGCTCGACACCAGCCTGATCGGTCGCCAGTGGGCGGCAGGCGACAGCTTCAGCCTCGCCGATTGCGCCGCCGCGCCCGCGCTGTTCTATGCCGACTGGGTGCAGCCGATCAGCCCGACCCTGGCCCGGGTGCATGGCCTGCGCCAACGCCTGCTGGCGCGCCCCTCCTTCGTCAGAGCGGTGGATGAGGCGCGCCCCTATCGCCACCTATTTCCACTGGGCGCGCCCGATCGGGATTGAAAAGGCTATGCCGCCATCTATGTGTTGCATCGTGCGGGCCTGCCCCGATGTCCAGGCCGCGGTAATTCGTAGGGTGGGTTAGCCGCGTGTGGGGATTGCCAAGCATCTCCTCACCCGGCATGCGGCGTAACCCACCATCGGCGCAACGCGTTCTACCGTCTGGTGGGTTACGCGCCGCACCACTATCGCATTTGGATTATCGAGCAGTATTCGGCGTCGCTAACCCACCCTACAAAAGCTGCTTACAACATGTAATTGGTACATAGCCATTGAAAAGACGTCGGGTTTCGCTTGGCAGGCCAAAGTGCAGCCCGTAGCTCGAATAAGCTCCCGCGCAATCCGGGAAGAACCTATCCAAGCCCCAGCCGAAGCCAATCCCCCCGTAGGAGGGGCTTTAGCCGCGAGCTTTGGCTTTGCCGAACTGCGCAGGTGATCGCGGGCATGGCTAGGCACCCCCGCCGCTCCTACAAAAGCGTATACCGACCAAAACCGGGGACAGCGCCTTATCTATCCACCCGCTGCATCTGCGCCTGCTCGTAGCGCGGGTAGAGGTGGCTGACGCTGCGAATCAGTTCGTAGCGGCTCAGGCTGATGCCGGCAAAGCGTTCGGGGATGGGGGTGCGGATCAGTTCGTTCATTTCCGCGCCGCGCTCGGCTCCGCTGCGCATCACGTCGTCGAGCCAGCCGAGGTAGTCGCGCATCTGCACAAAGGGGGCGGCGTCGCGGGTCAGCGGGCCGTGACCGGGGACGATCTGTTTCCAGGGCAGTTGCTGCAGCTGGTCGAGATCCGCCAGCCAGGTATCCAGCCCCGGGGTGCCGGGGGTGGTCAGGGCGCGCTGGTAGAACAGCAGGTCGCCGGCAAACAGCACGCCGCTGTTTTCGTCGAGTATCGCCAGGTCGGCCCCGCTGTGGCCGCTCAGTGCCAGCAGATGCAGGCGTCGCTCGCCGACTTGCAGCACCCCGGGTTGCAGGGTCTGGTTGGGCAGCAGCACTTCGGTGCCGCGCATCCAGTCGCCTACCAGACGGTACATGTTTTCCGCCATGGCATCGCCCTGCTCGTCGAGCAGGCTACGGGTGCCGGCCAGGGCGGCTATCGGCACATCGGCGAAGGCCTGGTTGCCGAGGGCATGATCGGGGTGGTGGTGGGTCAGCAGCAGTTGCAGCACCGGTTTGTCGGTGACCCGGGCGATTGCCTGGCGCATGGCTTCGCCGTAGCGTTTCGAGGGGCCGCTGTCGATAACCACTACGCCCTGTTCGCTGACGATAAACCCGGTATTGACGATATTGCCGCCGTTGCTCTGGGCGAAGTTGTCGGTGCTGCCCTGCAGCAGCCAGACACCGTCGGCGATCTGCCGGGGCTGCAACTCATACTTCAACTCGGCCTGGGCCGGGCCAAGCGTCAGGCTCAGCAGCAGTAGTATCCAGCGCATGGGATTCTCCCCCCGTAGGGTGCGCCTTGCGCACCAGCCATCCAAGCGGTACCCCGCCCCCGTCAAAACGCCGCCTCGAACTCATTGCCGTTGTTGTCGCGCAGCCACAGCGTGGTTTCGCCCTCGCCCTTCACTTCCAGGCTGATGGTGGGGTTTTCACTGACGGCGGCAAACAGCTCCAGGGTCGCCAGGCTGTTGCCGGCGCTGTCGCGCAGTTCGGCCTGGTTGAGGAAGAACTCGGGGATGCCGCCGACCAGGCCGTTATCCATCGGATGGGCGACCTGCAGGCGCAGGCGGCTGGAGTCGGCCAGGGGATAACGCTTGCCGAGTACCTGGCCCAGGCGCTCTTCCCATCCGGCTTCGGCGCGCACCACACTGGGCGCGGTGCAGCCGCCGCCAGCCGCCTCGACCTGGGCCGAGCCGATATGCCAGAGGCCATCGCGGGTCAGCACCGCGGCGCGGATCGGCGTGGCCTGCTCGACGCGAATGCGGATGGCCAGGCGCGCCCTCACCTGCTCGCCGGGGCGGAAGTCGAAGATCTGCGCAATCGGGTTGAGTTCGGCCCAGGCCAGGATGCGCACCACCTCACCGTCGTAGGCGCTGGCGTCGACCTGGATCGGCACCTGGCGGGCATCCTCGGCAAAGGGCGGCACCTGCACCACGATGCGCTCGTCGAAGACATAGGGCGCGCCGTCGAGCAGGCGCGCGTGGTGGTACTCCCACATCACCGAGCTGACCGGGTCATCCTGCGCCGCCCAACTGTCCCAGGGCACGGCCAGCAGGGCCAGTAACAGACAGCTACGCCAGTCCAGATCCATCCGCCACCTCCGCAGCAACTTCTAACAGGCCGTTGAAAAATGTAGGCGAGGCAGGCAAGACAAGGCAAAAACGGCCGAGGAAGCGGAGTTTACGAGCTGTAAATGAGCATTCCGAGGCCGTTTTTAACGCAGTATTGCCAACGCAGGTAGTTATTCAACGACCTGTCAATCGATATCCTGATACAGGCCCGGCAGCTCGTAACGCAGACCGTAGCGGCTGTAGAGGGTTTTCAGTTCGCCGGCGAGGATCAGTTCCTCGAGCTTTTCTTCCAGGGCATAGGCCAGCTGGCGGTTGCTTTCATGCACCGCCATGCCGATGTCCCAGACCTGCTTGCCCATATCCGGGTAGGCGTTTTCCGCCAGGGCCAGGTTGGTATCGGCGGCCTGCTGCAGCTGCCAGTCGATCTCGCCGCGCATGGCCATCACCGCGTCCACCTCGCCGTTGCGCATCCCGGCAAAAGCCGCCTGGGGCGTGGCGAAGTGGTGGGTCTTGGCGCTGAGCATGCCGTCGAACACCGAGGACAGGTAGAACGACGGCACGCTGTCGACCTCGACGCCGATCGGGTGCCGCTGGAATACCGCGATGCTCGGCACCGCCTCGAGCCGGCGCTGATCGTAGGCCACCTGCCAGCGCTCGCGCTGATAGGCCCCGAACATCACCACCAGTTCGTTGACCAGCTCGCCGAATTCGTTGCTCTTGTAGGCGAATTCGCGGTCGTAGGGCACACGCAGCATCACGTCGGCCAGAACCTCGGGGCGCAGGTAGTGGCCGCGCCAGATATAGTCGCGCAGGTCGGCGTCGAGGTTTTCCCCGGGCGGTGCCCAGATCAGCTCCAGCCGCAGCCCCAGACCTTTGGCCAGGGCCTCGGCGACCTCGTAATCGACGCCCCGGGGCTGGCCGTCCTGCCTGAAGCTGTAGGGGGCGAAATCATCATAGAGGGCGACCTTGAGCACCCCCGACTCGATGATCGAGTCGAAGCTGCGCACCGGCGCGCGGCCGACACTCTGCGCCTGGGCCTGCCCTACCAGCATGGCCAGGCTCAGGGCCAGGTACAGAGCGCACTGGCGCACAAGGGCGACCAGGCTCGGCGCATTCTGGCCCATGGCCGTTACTCCTCGACGGCCACGCTTTCCAGGTAGCTGCGCACGGCCCACAGCGCTTCCTGACTGAGGTAGTCGGCCATCTTCGGCATATACACCCGGCCGTCGCGCACCGCGCCGTTGATCACCCGCTCCTTGAACCACTCATCGCCCATGGCACCGGCTTCAAGCAGAC
Organism: Pseudomonas sp. EA_105y_Pfl2_R69; assembly: GCF_963970915.1. Lineage (NCBI taxonomy): Bacteria > Pseudomonadati > Pseudomonadota > Gammaproteobacteria > Pseudomonadales > Pseudomonadaceae > Pseudomonas > Pseudomonas sp. EA_105y_Pfl2_R69. The sequence continues at coordinate 354,204 of NZ_CAXAOO010000002.1, read as the reverse complement.
GTAGATCCGGGGCGATACCGCCAGATATGGCTTCCAGGCCATGGCAGGCCGCGCAGTTCTGGTTGTAGGCCGAGGTACCGATTTCGATGGCCTTGGGGTTGCCTCGGTAGGGGTTCTCTTCCAGCCACTCTTCGCCCAGGGGCTCCAGGCCATCGGTCTTGACCGCTTGTGGCACTACATCACCATGGGCCCACAGATTGGCGGAGAAGGCCAACAGCAGGAGCGCACCGGCACAGTTGTTTTTAATAGCCATGATCAGGACCTCTTCTTCTTGTGAATGCACACAGAGCACATCAATAAATCGCTCGTCATCTCCATCTTAGAAAGGCCCCGGACAACAACGAATGCTGCTTTGGTGGCTCACCTCTAGTCCCTTGGTAGTAGGGCCGATGGCGAGCGCCGGCAGGGCTTAAGACCCAAGGCCAAGTCATGACGGCCATGGGCAATTTTCCCGGCAAATCCGGGAGTTTTTCCGTTTCTGCGCGCAGGTCGTGGTTCCACTATCGGCTCGCCGGTTCGCCAACCAGGGCGCACTGGCTGCCTTCTTCATCACGATGGGAACCACAACCATGACAACAAGATCGTTACCCAGCTCGCCACGCCCCGTGGCACTCGCCCTGCACAGCCTGCTGCTGGCCGGCGGCCTGGCCCTGGCGGGCAGCGCGCTGGCCAAGCCCGTTACCTGGGACGATATCGCCAGCGACCACCTGAGCACCGACAACGTGCTGCAGTACGGCATGGGCACCAACGCCCAGCGCTGGAGCCCGCTGGCCCAGGTCAACGACCAGAACGTGTTCAAGCTGACCCCGGCCTGGAGCTACTCCTTCGGCGACGAGAAGCAGCGCGGCCAGGAATCCCAGGCGGTGGTGCATGACGGTGTGGTCTATGTCACCGGCTCCTACTCGCGGGTCTTCGCCCTCGACGCCAAGACCGGCCAGCGCCTGTGGACCTACAGCCACCGCCTGCCGGACAACATTCGGCCGTGCTGCGACGTGGTCAACCGCGGCGTGGCCATCTACGGCGACAAGGTCTACTTCGGCACCCTCGACGCCCGCGTCGTGGCGCTGAACAAGGACACCGGCAAGGTGGTGTGGAACAAGAAGTTCGGCGACCACGCCGTCGGCTACACCATGACTGGCGCACCGACCATCGTGAAGGACAAGGTCAGCGGCAAGAGCCTGCTGATCCACGGCAGCTCCGGCGACGAGTTCGGCGTAGTCGGCAAGCTGTTCGCCCGCGACCCGGAAACCGGCGAAGAGGTCTGGATGCGGCCCTTCGTCGAAGGTCATATGGGCCGCCTGAACGGCAAGGACAGCACCCCGACCGGCGACGTCAAGGCACCGTCCTGGCCGGATGACCCCACCCACCCCACCGGCAAGAAGGCCGCCTGGAGCCAGGGCGGCGGTGCGCCGTGGCAGAGCGCCAGCTTCGATGCGGAAACCAACACCATCATCGTCGGTGCCGGCAACCCCGCACCCTGGAACGGCTGGGCGCGTACCAGCGATGGCGGCGAGCCGAAGGACTATGACAGCCTCTACACCTCCGGCCAGGTCGGCGTCGACCCCAGCACCGGCGAAGTGAAATGGTTCTACCAGCACACCCCTAACGATGCCTGGGACTTCTCCGGCAACAACGAACTGGTGCTGTTCGACTACAAGGGCAAGGACGGCAAGACCGTCAAGGCCACCGCCCACGCCGACCGCAACGGCTTCTTCTATGTGGTCGACCGCGCCAACGGCAAGCTGCAGAACGCCTTCCCCTTCGTCGACAAGATCACCTGGGCCAGCCATATCGACCTGGAGACCGGCCGCCCGGTGGAAAACCAAGGCCAGCGCCCACCCAAGCCGAAGCCCGGTGAGTCCAAGGGCGAGTCGGTGGAAGTCTCGCCGCCCTTCCTCGGCGGCAAAAACTGGAACCCCATGGCCTACAGCCAGGACACCGGCCTGTTCTACGTACCGGCCAACCACTGGAAGGAGGACTACTGGGCCGAAGAAGCCAACTACAAGGCCGGCTCCGCCTACCTGGGCATGGGCTTTCGGATCAAGCGCCTGTTCGACGACCACGTCGGCATCCTGCGTGCCATGAACCCCAGCACCGGCAAGGTGGAATGGGAACACAAGGAAAAACTGCCGCTGTGGGCCGGGGTACTGGCCACCAAGGGCAACCTGGTGTTCACCGGCACCGGCGACGGCTTCTTCAAGGCCTTCGACGCCAGGAACGGCAAGGAGCTGTGGAAGTTCCAGGTCGGCACCGGAATCATCTCCCCGCCCATCACCTGGGAACAGGATGGCGAACAGTACATCGGCGTCACCTCCGGCTACGGCGGCGCGGTGCCACTGTGGGGCGGCGACATGGCCGAGCTGACCAAGCCGATCGCCCAGGGCGGCTCGTTCTGGGTGTTCAAGCTGCCAAGCTGGGACAAGACCACCGCCAAGCGCTGAGTCGCCGGCGCGCCCTATCCGTAGGGTGCGCCGCGCGCACCAATTCTCTCGTCCGGGTGCTCTGCCAGGCACCCGACTTCGTATGCCTCGGTGCGCGTGGCCTGAAAGGCTCCGCGCACCCTACCCGAGGAATCACCATGAACTACCTGACCCTGTTTCTGCCGCTGATCCTGCTGGTGATCGGCTGCCAGGTACTGGCCGACGACCAGGTGCTGACGATCAACGGCTGCCGCATCGAAGCCGACAGCCAGTGCCCCAACGCCGACCTGCGCAATGCCGACCTGAGCCACCAGGACATGCGCCGGATGAACCTGGCCGGGGCCGACCTCTCCGGGGCCAACCTGCGCCACGCCAACCTCAACCTGGCCAACCTGGAAAAGGCCCGGCTGATAAAGGCCAACCTGACCCGCGCCAGCCTGCAACAGAGCAACCTGCGCCAGGCCGACTTCACCGACAGCACCCTGGTAGCCATTCGCGGCTGGGGCCTGTTTGCCCAGGCCGCGCAATTTCACAATGCCGATATGCGCGCCGCCGACCTGGAGTTCGCACGCATGTCCGCCGCCCGCATGCACAACGTCCAACTGCACGCCGCCAACCTGGAAATGACCTGGCTAAGCAAGGCCGACCTCAAGGGCGCATCCCTGACCGATGCCAACCTGCAGGAAGTCAAACTCTCGGGCTCCAACCTGGCCAACGCCGACCTGAGCGGCAGCCGCACCCACTACGGCAACTTCCAGGGAGCCAATATGCAGGGCTGCAAAGCCTGCCCGCCGACCTGGGATTAGACTGTTATGGACGTTCGGAGACAGATCGATTGGCTGAGATCAGGCTAATCCTGATCGGTGAGTAGCTGCGTCTATAGGTGGACAAGCTGCGCGTTGTCCACCCTACAAAAACCGGTTACCGCGTAGGGTGGACAACGCGCAGCTTGTCCACCATCGATATTCGGGCTACTTGCTGGCTTTTATAAATATATTGTTCAAAAACTTGCCGAAATTTAAATGGATACCTTCTGGAGGTATTGATTTCTAGATATAGCCGCCTTAAGTCTTCTGCGACTACTTGGGTTCCTCGAAGATCGCGCATATTTTTCTGCTAACGTTTGATTAAGAGCAGGACTTAGCCCGTCTCAGTGAGCTAGGCGAACAACTCGAACCACTAACTAGGCTTACTACGTATCTCTCTGAATTTTGATGCCAGATCAAGAGCAACTAAAGAATACTCTTTGGCGTCGGAAGATTCGATTGTTTCAGAGCTGTGTGCAGCTTTATTTCTGAGATCTTTAAGCTTTATGTAATACTCATATGTTGACTGGGGTATTAGCCCTTGCTCTCTCATCTTTCTTACCGCTGCGTTTCCAGAGACTCGACCTTTAGCCCCCCTAACCTCTAGGTTGTTGTGTAATGCTGCAGATATTGTTGCCAGTTCAACCTCACGCCAAGCATCTACCACGGCACCGTTTGGCGAAAGTTCAGCGAGTCTTTGTAGCTGGCTTCCTTTGGAGTCGCAAACCTTTAATTCGTTTATATTGCCATTATCTTCGACTACCTGGCGCATCTCAAAAATTTCTATGCCGAATTCAGCTCTTACCCCACCCGCTTCAACTGCATTAATTCGTGCAATTAGCTTTAGAAGCGGAGCCCTTAACGCGGAGAGAATTGCAAGTACAGTTATAGGCCACGCCAATATCTCGACTAGATTAATTACTTGTTCGGCTTCCATGCGTACTCCTTTGTGAACCTAACGCTCCACTCACCGAAATCTTGGGAGCGAAGCAAGTAAAATTTCCGAGTGCAGTGGCTTGTTATACGCCTATACCAATCATGCAACAACCTCAAGCATTTCGTTGTAATGAACTTCGTCAACCTCCCGAAGCCAAGTAAAAATATCACCAATTAAATTTTGGCTTTCACCGACAAGATTTTCCGAAGAATCCTCGTTAATTTCAATAACGACACTGTGAGAATATTTATTAATGAAACGGTAAATTTTTTCTTTTGTGGCTTCATCTGTGATCTCACAACCACTCAAGCCACAAGCCATAAGCTGTGCAATATCACTTCGATGCTTTGGATACTTGAAACTAAAAAACGACTCAAGTAACTTTCGCGCAAGATTCGCTGTTAAGAAGGCTTCGTCTCGCGACAATTCAGGGCTGTCTTTGTATGCATGCAGCCTTGAAAATATGTAATGATATTCTGAATTGTAATTCACCAAGCTGGAGTCAGCATTTTTAAATGTGGAATGACGGGGAATAGCTGTTGACGATTCAATTGTGTAAAAAAACGCATTCGGGTCTTTAGGGGGACTCTTTCTTCTCCTATTTCGGTTTGCACCTTCGAACCAATCACGAACCAATTTGAAGTAAGTAAAGTTGTGCGTCAACACAAACAACTGTTTTGCCTTATCACAATTACTACGCAAAAACGAATATGCATGAAATAGGTGATTTGAATCAAAACTTGATACTGGATCATCTACGACAACAATGGTGTTTTCCATTTTGTTATCGTTTTCCTTTAGCTTGGTGATGAAATAAACAAACGCAATAGCTGTTTTTTCACCCTCGCTCAAATTCCCCTTAACCAAATCAGAATTGTTCCGAAGAATTTCATAACCTTTTTCCACTGGATTGAAGTGAAGAGTTAATTCACTTCGACCAAGGAACTTATGAAGTGATTCGTTAAATTGGCCAGCCCCCAAGCCTTCATTTGATAGTAAATCTTCAAGATCTTGAATTTCAACCTTACGATTGGTTATGGTCGTTTTTAAGATGCTATTTTCCTTTGTGCGATCAGTAATTTCCTTTTTCTTGTCGTGATAGCCAAAAGCCTTAACCTCTGTTGTAGCATAATGAACTTCAAGCTGCTTCTTGGCTTTGTCTGTTTCCTCTTTGAAGTTACCTGACTTGTGATTGTGCTTGCCTACAGCTGTGCTAATCGCGGTCATAGCATCGTTAAAAGCCTTTATTGAAGATTCGTTGATCGCTTCGACCATAAGGCCTGTTTCAAGCGGGTTTCCGGTCTTCTCCTTCAAGGTAGTATGCCAAGCTGATATTTCTTCGTTTAGGTATTTTATAGCTTTTTCCAAGGCTATACATGCATCACTGTATTCCTTTTTTAACTCTTCGTAAAAGTCGCTTGCCGCTGGTAGAGCAGGTGCTTGCATGTATTGACCGGAAAGCCAGCCATCAGCCATAACAAGTCTGTTTTGAAAGGCTTTGTAATCGTCATTGAAATGGGCTTCAAGCTGTTTGGTCCGTTCTTCTGTGATAGTATTTCCACAAAATTCACACTGATTTGTATCGTGGTGCTTGTGAAGATCAAGACCAGTTTCTACCCAGGACTTAATATCACCATGCTCAACAAGACGTTGAATTGTTTTGCTGACCACGCTGGTCTTTAGAAGATCATCAAGGCGCTCTTTCGCTTTGGCGAAAGCCCCCTGACTTATGCTCTGCTGGGTAAAGGCAATTGGATTCTTTTGATCTGGTTTAGCAGCGTTGGTCAGCTCGATGATTTTATCTTCACCAAGAAGCGGAATATCAGTTTTTGTGGCTTCAAGGTTAACAGCGATGAACGCTTCAAACTTACGTTTATCATAATTAAGATAATAGCGGTCAGTCGTATCAATCGACTGAAGGCTTGTTTTTATGTATCTTGCGCTATCAGTTCCAAATTTTGAAACTGTATCTTCAAGATTTTTAATTTTCTCGGCTTCTTTGCTAAACACTTCGGAATCGGCGTGTTGTGCCTTCTTCAGTTCTTCCAGCTTTTCGCGCTCTTCAATTTTGGCTTTGTCTACAAGCAAAATGCTTTTGACAACGCTGTCCCATGAAATGTTTTCGTCAATGAAGTCATGATTGAAGGTGTAGACGTTTAGATCAGATTCTGCAATGTTCGTCTGTGTGATTTCCTTACCACTGTCTATGCTTACGGTGAATTCAGAGGAAGGAAATTTTTCTGAAATGACTTTATTTTCGATGCACCGGAACAAGCCTGACAACGTAGATTTACCGCTGCCATTCCAGCCGTAAAACAGGTTGTATTTTCCAAAATCATTGACATTGGCGTTCGTGTAACTCTGGAAGATACCGAACTGCTTTAGTTTTTTAATATTTTTTATTGACATATGATCCCTGACCTATAAATCACTCAACTCTCGATAGGCGTATAACACCTGAGCTCAGGTGCGTTTGTTGGGTATCAACTCGATGGCCTCTGATAGTGCCGATTGATCACGTCGATCAAACCCTCAGCAGGAGCCGACAGACTGCCGGATAATTTATTGAGAGACGCAATCGCGTGAGAGACATCGTTGGCCGAAAGACTCGGATTGTTCTTATCCAAGACGTCCCGAATCCGGTCGATTATTTCAGTTGCCTGATAGTGATCGGAACCCTGACGAATTGAAACCAAAATGAGTTCCGCATACTTATAGATGGCCCAAGAATAACGCTTCTCGGTTAGCGCAGCTTCGGCTTGCCTCTCTGTGTCGTTGTACTCCAAATCTACAAGGCTCTTATTTAGAGAGCCAACCCGCGAGGACAATTCTCCGAGCTGTTTCTCGATACTTTTCTTTACCGTAGATTCAATAGCACTTTGGCGGCTATCAAGCCGCTCGATCAAGGCTGAGGATTTTTCATCAACTTCGTGCTGAAGAAGTGCTTTGAGTTCCGACTGAAAACCTCGATTTTCTCTAGACAGGGCTTCAAGATCCCTCTCATAGGAGATCTTGCTTGAATACCAATTGAATGCCGCCAGCCCGACAGCCAAAGCAATAATGCTTCCAAGTGACCACAAGACGACTGAAAGGAACTGCTGCTCATATTCACGGATAGTCTGCAGCTGAGCTTTCAGAAGAAGGATTTCTCCTTTTTGAGAAGAATCAGAAGTCGGCTGAATTGCAGCGGCCACAGAAGTGGGAGCAGTCGGCCCTGGTGTCGACTCAGCCATAGCAACCTGACTGAGCAGCAACATAACGAACAAGACAAGTCTATAAAGCTGCGATTCCATGACCGCGTTTCCCTTGATGACCAACAGTAATTAGATGGAATTCCACATTAATCCATTACACGAGAATTCGGTCTAACACCGTATGCCCGCCATGGCCCAGTGCCATCAATCTACACCGAATCAACGGCGTGCGGCGAGCCCGCAGGCAGCGGCCAGCGTGATAAGGAATGGTGCTTTTGCCGCACTGGTTATAACGGTATAGCCCGTGCATCGCCTTCAGGTCATTGCAACCTGGCGGCCTCGCCGTTTCAGGCGCTTTCCAGCCCCACCCGGATCACGCCGGTGTCGATGGCCAGGTGCACCAGTTCGGCATGGGAGTCGACCTGCAGTTTGCTCTTGAGCAGGGTCAGGTTGTTGGAGACGGTCTTGCTGCTGATGCACAGTTGCTCGGCGATCCGCCGGTTGGGGATGCCCTTGGCCAGCATCACGAAAATTTCCAGCTCGCGCTGGGTCAGGCCCTGCAGGCGCGGGTCGTGGCTGCCGTCCTGGCCGCGGTTGCAGGCCAGGTGGGTGGCGAGCTCCTGTTCGATATACACGTGCCCGGCCAGGGTGCGTTTGACCGCCTCGATCAGCACCTGCGGCGATGAGGTCTTGGTCAGGTAGCCCAGGGCTCCGGCCTCCAGGGCCTGGCGCACCAGCGGCAGTTCGTCGTGCATACTGAAGAACAGCACGCGGACCTGCGGCAAACGCTGGCGCAGCCGGCGCAGGGTTTCCAGGCCGCTGATGCCGGGCAGGCCGAGGTCCATGATCACCAGGCTGGGAATCTGTGCCTGCACCTGGGCCAGGGCCTGCTCGCCGTCACAGGCTTCGCTGACCTCGACCTCGGGCAACATGGCTCGCAGCAGGCTGGCATAGCCTTGGCGCACTACGGCGTGGTCGTCCACCAGTAGAATTTTCATGGCTATGTCCTGATCAACAATGCTGAAGGGCTCTGCGCGGACACAGGCGACACTGGCCGCGATGTTTTTCCATTGGCTCCGACTCGCGGGCAAGCCCGCTCCTACAGGGTTCGGTTGTCTCGACAACAGCTGACGACATGGCAATGTTCATTGGCTCGCCCTCCCCACCGGAATACTCAGGCACAGCAACCAACCGGCACCCGGCCGGCTGTGCAGGCGCAGCACGCCACCCAGGCTGCGCACCCGCTCGCTGATCGAACGCAGGCCGATACCGGCGCGCTGCGGCATCTGCGCGCCACGGCCGTTATCGCGCACCAGCAGGCGCAAGCGCCGACCCTGGTACTGCAAACGGATGCGCACCTCGCTGGCCTGGGCGTGGCGGGCCACATTGGTCAGCGCTTCCTGTACCAGGCGGTAGAGGTGTGCCTTGCTCGGCAACGGCAGGTCGGGCAAGGCCTCGCCCAACAGCAAACGGCAACGAATACCCTGGGCGCTCTGCCAGTCCTGGGTCAGCAGTTGCAGGGCGGCGTCCAGCTCCAAGCGCTCCAGCACCACCGGGTAGAGGTCGCGGATCAAGGCGCGAAAGCCGTTCTGCAGGTGTTCGCAGTGGCCTTCCAGGCTGTGCGCGGTGCTGCGTACGGCCTCTGGCTGTTCGGCCACGATCTGCAGCAGGCTGGCCTGGGCGCGAATCCCGGTGAGGTACTGCCCCAGGTCGTCGTGCAGGGTCTGGCCGAGCCGGGCGCGCTCCTGCTCCTGCAGGGCCATCAACGCCTGGGTCAGTTCGGCGTTGTCGGCCTGCACCTGTTGCAGGGTGGTGGCCATGGCATTGAAGCGCCCGGCCAGGCTACGCGCTTCGGGCATGCGGTGGGCGACCAGGCGCACATCGAGCTGCCCCTGGCTCACCTGCGCCAAACCCGCAAGCAGTTCATCCAGCACGCGCAAGCCGCGGCGCACGGCCCAGGCGATGCTGAGCAGGCTGACCAGCCAGGCCAGCAGGCTGAGCAATAGCAGCTGCAGCAGCGAATCCCAGACTTCTTCGATTTCATCGGCGGGGTCCAGGGCAATCTGCAGTCGCTGGCCGTCGTCCAGTTGCAGCTGCAGCGCCGGCCCAGCGTCTGGCAACAGATGAGCTGCCAGCCACTGCTGCAGGGCGGATTCGGCGGCAGGCGGCACAACGCCCTGCGCCGGCACGGGGGTCACCCGCACATGCCGCAGGTTACCGGCCAGGCCGCCGTGCAGGCTGGCCGGGTCGCGCAGGGCGGCCACCTGCAGGTATTCGATCATGGTCTCGGCGGCGCGCATCTCACGCTGTACATCGGCACTGCCCTGGCGCAGCAGCAGGGCCGCGCCGAGCAATGCCAGCAGGGCAAAGAACAGCGTGACCCAGAGGTTGATCCGCCACAGCGCCGTCATGCCTTACTTGACCACGAACTGGCCTTGCATGCCCTTGCCTTCCAGGCCCTTGGCATAGAAGCGGAACTTGCCCGGCTTGATTGGCACGAAGAAGATCTCCGCCTCGCCGGCGTCCTCGAATTCCAGTTCGGTCAGGGTGATCGCCTTGATCTCCACGCCGCCGGCTTCGACCTTGCGCAGGAAGATCGAGTGAGCGAACTCCGGAGCCTGGAAGGCGTATTCCTTCTGCCCGCTGGCGATGATCTTGAGGTTGTAGGCCTTGCCGGTTTCCAGCTGATATTCGTGCTGCGACATGCTGTAGTCGCTCGCCTCGCTGCCCAGGCGCAGCTCCGGCAGCGCGGTACTCATGCGGGTCAGATCGCCGGCGGCATAGAGGGGGTCGAAACCAAGCAGGCTGCTGAGCAGAATCAGGGCCAGGGCGGTCGTCTTGAACACAGACATGGGGGTGTACCTTTTATTGTTGGAGTTGGCGACCCCATCCTAAAACCGCCGGGCGCACGCCGGCCTACTACCTTGGTCGCGCCCGCCTGATACTTTGGACTGGCCTGCAAGCCCTGTTGCCAGGTGCCACAGAGCGCCGGGCAAGCCGAGCTGGAGGGCCTTGCACCGGGCTATCCGCCATCGGCACCGGCGGTCCGCAGGGGCACCCCGCGCCTTGCGCCTACGACCTTGGTACGAGCCCATCGCTACTTTGGGCATATTTCCCCCGCCGCCTGCTGTTCCTATGCTGACAACACCGCCTCAGGAGTTGTCCATGCGCCAGATCAGCCGCCACCTCTTGTTCTGCGCCGTCGCCAGCCTCGGCCTCGCGCAGCCCTGCCTGGCCGCCACCGCGGCCGCCGAGTTGCAGGTGCGCATCGGCTACCTGGCCTATATCCCGGACACCGGGCCGCTGCTGTCCAACGTCATCCCCGAGCCCGGCGACGCCGGCCTGCGCGGTGCCGAACTGGCGATCACCGACAGCAACAGCACCGGGCGCTTCCTCAAGCACAGCTATAGCCTGAGCAGCGCCCAGCACGATGACAGCGCCGGCCTGCTGGAGGCGGCCGACGAACTGCATGCCCAGGGCCTGCGCCTGTTCGTGGTCAACGCCCCCGCCGCCACCCTGCGCCAGCTCAGCCGGCGTCTGGACGACAGCCTGCTGCTCAACGCCGGCAGCCGCGACGACAGCCTGCGTCAGAGCGAATGCCTGCCCAACGTGCTGCACACCCTGCCCAGCCGCGCCATGCTCGCCGATGCCCTGGCGCAGTTTCTCAGCGTACGCAAATGGTCGCGCTGGCTGCTGATCAGCGGCCCCACCGAGGACGACCAGGCCTACGCCGCGGCGCTCAAGCGCGCGGCCAAGCGCTTCGGCCAGCAGATAGTCGCCGAGAAGCCCTGGAGTTTCGACAACGACCAACGCCGCAGTGCCCAGGCGGAGATGCCGCTGTTCACCCAGACCAAGGAATACGACGTGGTGTTGGTGGCCGACGAGCGCGGCGACTTCGGCGAATACCTGCCCTACCAGACCTGGTACCCGCGCCCGGTGGCCGGCACCCAGGGCCTGACCGCCACCGGCTGGCACAAGACCGTGGAAACCTATGGCGCGGCGCAGCTGCAGAAGCGCTTCGAGGCCCACGCCGGGCGCTGGATGAACGACCGCGACTACGCCGCCTGGATCGCCGTGCGCAGCATCGCCAGCGCGGTGAGCAAGCTGCGCGCCAGCGACGCTGCGGCGATCCAGCAACTGGCCCTCAGCGACCGGCTGCCGCTGGATGGCTTCAAAGGGCGCAAGCTGAGTTTCCGCAGCTGGAACGGCCAGCTGCGCCAACCCATCCCCCTGGTGCACCCCCGCGCCCTGGTCAGCAATTCGCCGCAAGACGGCTTTCTGCACCCCAGCAGCGAGCTGGACAGCCTCGGCTTCGATCAACCGGAAGTGAGCTGTGATCTGGCTGGCAGCCGTACTTGATGGTGCGCACGGCGCACCCTACGCAGCCCCGCCCGTAGGGTGCGCCGTGCGCACCAATCCTCGTCCAAGAACAATAGGAGGCACCCCATGCACAAGACCCTGCTCGCCACCCTGATCGGCGCAACGCTGCTGATCGGCACCGGGGCCACAGTCGCCGCCACCGCCTACGTGTCCAACGAGAAGGACGACAGCATCAGCGTGATCGATCTGGACAGCCTCGAAGTGACCGCCACCCTGGAAGTCGGCATGCGCCCGCGCGGCCTGCTGCTGTCCAGCGACAACCAGCTGCTGTACATCTGCGCCAGCGACTCGGACCGGGTCCAGGTGATGGACCTGGCCACGCGCCAGATCATCAAGGAACTGCCCTCCGGGGCCGACCCCGAGCAGTTCGCCCTGCACCGCAACGACCGCTGGCTGTATATCTCCAACGAGGACGATGCCCTGGTCACCGTGGTCGATGTGCAGAGCGACGAGGTGCTGGCGCAGATCGATGTCGGCGTCGAGCCGGAAGGCATGGCGGTCAGCCCGGACGGCAAGTGGGCGGTCAATACCAGCGAAACCACCAATATGCTGCACTGGATCGACACCAGCAGTAATACCCTGGTCGACAACACCCTGGTCGATCAGCGCCCGCGCCATGTCGAGTTCGACAAGGACGGCAAGCGCCTGTGGGCCTCGGCGGAAATCGGCGGCACGGTCAGCGTGGTCGATGTCGCCAGCCGGCAGATCGACAAGGTGCTGACCTTCCAGATCAAGGGCGTGCACCCGGACAAGGTGCAGCCGGTGGGGGTCAAACTCAGCGACGACGGCAAGCTGGCCTTTGTCGCCCTCGGCCCGGCCAACCATGTGGCGGTGGTGGATGCCAAGAGCTACGAGATATTGGATTACCTGCTGGTCGGCCGGCGCGTCTGGCACATGGCCTTTACCCCGGACCAGAAACGCCTGCTGACCACCAACGGGGTCAGCGGCGACGTCTCGGTGATCGAGGTGGACTCGCTCAAGGTGAGCAAGTCGATCAAGGTCGGTCGCTACCCCTGGGGCGTGGTGGTCACCCCATGAATGCCCTCGAGGTCAGCGCCGTCGGCTTTGCCTATGGCCCGCGCCAGGCCCTGCAGGACGTCGGTTTCAGGCTCGAGTGCGGGCGCTTTACCGCCCTGCTCGGGCCTAACGGGGCCGGCAAGTCGACCCTGATCGCCCTGCTCACCCGCCTCTACGACCTGCAGCAGGGCGAGATCCAGGTGCTCGGCTGCAGCCTGCGCCGCCAGCCGCGCCAGGCCCTGCGTCAGCTCGGCGTGGTGTTCCAGCAGAGCACCCTGGACCTGGACTTGAGCGTGGAGCAGAACCTGCGCTACCACGCCGCCCTGCACGGCATGCCACGGCGCGCGGCGCAGGCCCGGATCGACGAGGAACTGGCGCGCCAGCAACTCGGCGAACGCCGGGGCGACAAGGTTCGCGACCTCAATGGCGGCCACCGCCGCCGCGTGGAAATCGCCCGCGCCCTGCTCCACCGCCCGCGCCTGCTGCTGCTCGACGAGGCCAGCGTCGGCCTCGACCCGGCCAGCCGCCTGGCGCTCAACCAGCACGTGCGCCAGCTGTGCCGCGATGATGACCTGGCGGTGCTGTGGACCACCCACCTGCTCGATGAAGTGCAGGCCAGCGACGAGCTGCTGATTCTCAACCGCGGTCGCCTGGTGGCCCAGGGCCCGGCCAGCCAGATAGGTGCCGACGACACCAGCCTGTCCGCCACCTTCGCTCGCCTTACCGCCAGCGAGGCGGGAGCATGAACGCCTGGCGGCCAACACTGGTGCGCACAGCGCACCCTACGATGCGCAGCGCCACCCAACCGCTCTCACAGGCAGAACGCAATCCCGTAGGAGCGGCCCATGGCCGCGATTCGCTTGACCATTCGACGCCCATTCGCGGGCATTCAAATCCCATTCGCGGGCATGGCCCGCTCCTACAGACAGCTCGCAGCGTGGCAGCAGTCGCCCTATACGCGGAGCCCCAGTCGGCATCTGCAACCCTGGTGCGCACGGCGCACCCTACGCTGCGCCGCGCCGCCCAACCGCTCCCACGGGTAGAACGCAATCCTACCCACCCGCATCGTCCGTTGGAGACTCGCCCATGAATGCCTATTGGTATTGCCTGCAAGGCATCGTGCAGCGCGAGTGGTTGCGCTTTGTGCTGCAACGCTCGCGTTTCTTCAGCGCCCTGGTGCGGCCGCTGCTGTGGCTGGTGGTGTTCGCCGCCGGCTTTCGCGCGGCGCTGGGCATCGCCATCATCGCCCCCTACGACACCTACATCACCTACGAGACCTACATAGTCCCGGGCCTGGCCTGCATGATCCTGTTGTTCAACGGCATGCAGGGCTCGCTGTCGATGGTCTACGACCGCGAGATGGGCAGCATGCGCGTGCTGCTGACCAGCCCGTTGCCGCGGGCCTTCCTGCTGGCCAGCAAGCTGTTGGCGATCGCCCTGATCTCGCTGCTGCAGGTCTACGCCTTTCTCGCCATCGCCTGGTTCTATGGCGTGCAGCCGCCACTCTGGGGCCTGCTCGCCGCCCTGCCGGCGCTGCTGCTGGTGGCCCTGCTGCTCAGCGCCCTGGGCCTGCTGCTGAGCAACGGCATCCGCCAACTGGAGAACTTCGCCGGGGTGATGAATTTCGTGATCTTCCCGCTGTTCTTTCTGTCGTCTGCGCTCTACCCGCTGTGGAAGATGCGCGAGGCCAGCGAGTGGCTGTACTGGCTGTGCGCCCTCAACCCCTTCAGCCATGCGGTGGAGCTGGTGCGCTTCGCCCTCTACCAGCGCCTGAGCCTGTCCGCCCTACTGATCTGCCTGGGCCTGACCGCGCTGTTCGCCGTGCTCGCGGTGCTCACCTTCAACCCGCAACACGCCGCCCTGCGCCGCGCCAGCTAAAACCCATTCGCGGCTAAAGCGGAACGCCGCCCGGCCGCTCCTACAAACAGCGCATACCCCGTGGCAGGGACTTGAGCCACGATTGTCTCCAGGCCGCACCCTGCCGACCCAACACCACCTAGCCGTGCTCTGCCGCCAAACCGCGCCGCGCCATTCGCGGGCATGGCCTAGGCGTCCCTGCCGCTCCTACAGAGGCCGCATGCTCTGCCGGGGGTGGTTTTTACTACTTTGGTACTGCTTTTCCTCTCCAATGGAGAATTTCCAAAGCAGCAGCTTTGCTCTGTAATACGCCTATAAAAAGAACCGAGACCAAAGGCGATGAAGCATTCCCTGCTGGCACGACCTGCTTTCCTGCTGTTCTGCGGCCTGTTGGGCAGCAGCCTGCCCTGGCTGGCCCAGGCCGAGGCTCCGCTGTTTTCCGCCGATGGCTACCGCCTGAGCCATTACCGCAGCCCCACGCCGGCCCAGACCGAGCATGGCCAGACCCTCGACACCCCGGCCCTGCAGCAGCTGCTGCGCGATCAGCCGCGCACCCGGCTGATCGACGTGTACCGCCGGCCATGGCGGCACGGCCAATTTATCGAAGACGAAGTACACGCCAACCTGCCCGGCAGCCTATGGTTGGCCAATACCGGCGACGGCGAGCTGAGCCCGCAATGGCAGGCCTACTTCAGCCATTACCTGGAGCAGGCCAGCCAGGGCGACAAAGCCTGGCCGCTGGTGTTCTACTGCCGCTCGGACTGCTGGCTCGGCTGGAATGCCAGCAAACGCGCCCATCACCTGGGTTACCGCAACCTCTACTGGTACCGCGACGGCATCGACGGCTGGCAACAGGCCGGCCTGCCCATGATCCCCGCGCAACCGCTCGTCATGCCGTGACCGTGCAAAGATTTCCCTGCGGCTATAGCCACACCATAATCAAAACAATGAGGTGAAAGGCCATGTACAAAATTCTGATTGCCGACGACCACCCGCTGTTTCGCGAAGCCATCCACAACGTCATCAGCGACGGCTTCCCCGGCAGCGAGATCATGGAAACAGCCGACCTGGACAGCGCCCTGGCCCTGACCCTGGAGAACGACGACCTCGACCTGATCCTGCTCGACCTCAATATGCCCGGCATGCACGGCCTCAACGGCCTGATCAACCTGCGCAACGAAGCCCCGACCATCCCGGTGGTGATCGTCTCCGCCGAGCAGGACAAGCAGATCGTGCTGCAGGCCATCACCTACGGCGCGGTGGGCTTTATCACCAAGTCCTCACCGCGAGCGCAGATGACCGAGGCGATCCAGCAGATCCTCGACGGCAACGTCTACCTGCCGCCGGATATCATCCGCTCGCAGAAAAGCAGCTCGCATCGCAGCCACTCCGAGCACCCCAGTTTTCCGCCGGAGCTGCTGCAGGCCCTGACCCGTAAGCAGCTACTGGTGCTCGAGCGCATGACCAAGGGCGAATCCAACAAGCAGATCGCCTACAGCCTGGATATCGCCGAAACCACGGTCAAAGCCCATGTCTCCGCCATCCTGCGCAAACTCAATGTGCATAACCGCGTGCAGGCTATTCTTTCTGCAGGCGACATCGACTTCGCCGCCTACCTGCGCCGCTGAATCCGCCACCGACGGCAGGCGCAGCCGAATGCGCCTCCCCAGACGCCGCTAACCGGCGCTCATCGATGGCCAGGAGCTCAGCATGACTCGCCCAGCCACGCGCTTGCAGATGCAGCTCAAGCGCTGGACCCTGCTGCTCGGGGTGCTGCAGATCAGCGTCGGCTGCCTGATTGGCTTTATCCCGCCTGCCGCGGTGGAATGGTTTCGCGGCATCGTCATGGCGCACATCGAATTCACCGCCAATGGCGTACTGATGGTGGTGTTCGCCTTCCTGATCAAGGAGATGACGCTCAAGCCAATCGCCCTGCGCTGCTGGTTCGTGACCCTGCAGCTCGGCACCTGGAGCAATGGCGCGGCCGGTCTGGTCGCCGCCTTTATCGGCCGCTCCTCGCCGCTGATGCCGACCCTCAACGAGAAGTTCCCGCCGCCCCTGGGCACCGACAGCCTGCTGGTCAGTGGCCTGCTGCAACTGTGCGGCCTGACCATCATCCTGGCGCTGCTGCTGACCCTGTACGGCTTGCTGCGGTCACGGCCGATATAGGGCCCGCCGCACGCCTCAGCCAGCGTTGCGATCCAGCAGGTGACTGATCGCCGTCTTCAGCTTCATCGGCCGCACCGGCTTGTGCATCAGGGTGTGGCCGAGTTCGCGCATCTGCTGCTTGAGTTCGTTGCTGTAGTTGGCGGTGATCATCAGCGCCGGTAGCGGCGTGCTGCGCCTGGAGTTGATCAGGGCCACGGCGTCGACGCCGTTACGCTCATCGTCGAGGTGATAGTCGGCGATCAGCAAGTCGGCTTCGGCATGGTAGTTGTCGACCTGGCGCGCCAAATCCTCCTCGGAGAGCGCAGTGACCACCTGACAGCCCCAGGTTTCAAGCAGAGTGCGCATGCCGGCGCAAATCGCCGCGTCGTTATCCAGCACCCAGATACGCGAGCCACTGAGGCGTTCGAGCAGTAGATCGGGGGCGTCCTGCACCACCCGCGGCCGGGGCGCGCGGGTGGTCAGCGGCACCTCGATGGCGAACATCGAGCCCTTGCCCAGCCGCGAGCTGACGCGGATGCGGTGGCCGAGCATGCGCGCGATCTTGTCGACGATGGCCAGGCCCAGGCCGAGGCCGCGATCCTGCTTGCGGTGGCTGACATCGCCGCGCTTGAACTCCTGGAAGATCTCGCCGAGCTTGTCCTCGGCGATGCCGATGCCAGTGTCCCAGACCTCGATCGACAGGCTCTGCCGACGTCTGCGGCAGCCGAGCAGGATGCGCCCACTGCTGGTGTAGCGGATGGCGTTGCTGAGCAGGTTGCGCAGAATCCGTGCGAGCAGCTGAATATCGCTGCGCACCAGCGCCGAGCTGGGAATAAAGTCCAGGCGCAGGCCTTCGCTGCCGGCGATCTGGTGGTATTCGGCGGCGAGGTTTTCCAGCAGTTCGCTGACCGCGAAGGGGGCGATATCCGGCTTGATCACCCCGGCGTCCAGTTTGGAAATATCCACCAGGGTGCCGAGCAGGCTTTCCACGTCTTCCAGGGAGTTGCTGACGTTGCGCACCAGGGGCGCGTGGCCGGCCAGTTCGCCCTTCTCCAGCAGCGCGCTGGTGAACAGCCGGGCGGCGTTGAGCGGCTGCAGCAGGTCGTGGCTGACCGCGGCGAGAAACTTGGTCTTCGACAGGTTGGCCTGTTCCGCCTCGCCCTTGGCCTCGCGCAGGCGCGACTCCATCTGCGTACGCTCGTCGATCTCGCGGCGCAGCTGCTGGTTGACCGTGGTCAGCTCGGCGGTGCGTTCGCGCACCCGCTGTTCCAGGTGCTGATAGGCCTGGTGCAGGGCCTCGGCGGTGCGCCGGCGCTCGGTGATGTCGCGGATCAGCACGAAGATCCCGGTCACCTCGCCATTGGCCTGGCGATTGGGCACATAGGAACGCAGCATGTAGCGCTCCTGGCCGCTGTGGTTGGTTTCGGCGAACTCGAAGGTCACGCTTTCGCCGGACAGCGCCCGTTCGATATAGGGCTCCAGGCGCCGGCAATGTTCCTCGCTGTGCACCGCCCGCAGGCTCTGGCCGAGCATCGCGCCGCGGGGCCAGCAGTACCATTCCTCGTAGACCTTGTTGGTGAATTCGTAGACCAGGTCGGCGGTCAGGTAGGCGATCAGCGCCGGCACATGGTCGGTGATCAGGCGAATCCAGCGCTCGCTCTCGCTCAAGGCCTCGGCATGCCGGTGGCGCTCGGTGATATCGGTGAAGGTGTTGACGAAACCGCCGGTGGGCAAGGCATGGGTGCGCACCTCGAGCATGCGTCCGTCGAACAGGTGCAGCTCCAGCTCCTCGATGGGCTTGCCATTGGCGTCGCGGCTGTCCGGGGTCAGCAGGGCCAGCTCGCTGTCGGCCATCACCTCGGCGAAGGGCCGGTGGGCGTTGATCGGGGCCAGGCCGCAGAGGTCGAGGAAACGGTGGTTCCACAGCTCAAGCGCGCCCTCGGCATTGACCATGGCCATGCCCTGGGACAGGTTGTCGACGGCGCGCTGCAGCAGCCGCGACTTCTGCGCCAGGGCCTGTTCGCGGCGCAGGGTTTCGTTCTGTTTGACCTCGGTGATATCGGTGTAGAGGATCACCAGGCCGCCCTCGCGGGTCGGCCGTTCGCTGACCTGCACCCAGCGCCCGTCGCGCAGGCGGTAGAGCATATGTTCGCCGTCCTTGCCGCGCTGCTCTTCGACCACCAGGCCGGTGCTCTTGCTCAGGCGTTTGATCTCCGCCAGGCGGGTGCCGGCGTTGATCCGCGCGCGGCTGTGGGCCCAGAAGGACTTGAAGCGGCTGTTGAACAGGACGATGCGCTGCTCGCGGTCGAACAGCACGAAACCGTCGGAGATGCTCTCGATGGCGTCGATCAGGTGCTGGTGGGCGGTCTCGGCGCGCATCCGCGCGTCGCTGAGCAGCTGGTTGCTGGATTTCAGCTCGGCCATGGCCTGGTTCAGCGCATCGGTGCGCTCGCGCACCTGCTCGGCCAGCACCACCGAATGCTGGAAGGCGGCGTAGGCGTCGTCGCCGCGCGAGTGCACCGACTCGACCCGTTCGATCAGGGCCGCGTTGATCCGCTTGAGCTTGTGGTTTTCCTTTTCCAGGGCCTGACAGCGGGCCTGCAGCTCGGCGACATCAGCCTCGGCCGGGGCGGCCAATGGCGACTCCGGTGAAGGTCTGGTTGATGTGCATACCATTGAACTGCTCTCCGTAGGTATTGAAGCCTATGACCGGCTGGCTGCGCAGAAAGGCCGAGACCGGCTCGACGCCGCCCTGGTCTTCGATTTCCAGGCGGCGCAGGAAACAGTCGCAACCGATGGTCAGGAGCAAGGGGCCGAGGCGCTCGCGCAAGCCGTCGAACACCCCTTCCAGGTTGGGCAGCAAGGGCCCGGGCTGCATGGCGGTGAGGACGATGCCGTTCTCAACCGCGCAGTAGAAGGTCAGGCTGAGGTCTTCGTTGACCCGCTGGATCGAGCGCACGTAGTACTGCTCGCTGATGCGCACGGCCAGGGGGTTGGCGGCGAACACCCGATGATCCAGTTCGGCCAGCGGCACGCCGATCAGCTCGGCATATTCCTGGGCGGCCGGCGCGGCGTTGAGTTCATAGACCCTACGGCTGGCGCTGTCGGCCCGGGTGACCACCAGCTTGTCGCTGCTGGGCTCGATGTGATGGGTGCTGAATACCTCGAAATCCAGCCAGGTGTTGAACAGCACCACCACCGCCGCGCCGGTGTGGAACTGGCCGCCGTAGTAGACGTGGGTGTGGGTCAGGTGGTTGTCGTCGCCGGCCGAGCCGCCGAAATGCGGAATGCTGCCCAGGGCCGCACTGAGCGCGCCGAGCACCACTTCCTCGCGGCTGGACAGGCCGTCGAGCAGGGTCAGGGCGAAGCTGTGGCCCTTGATCGAGGCCAGTTCGTTGGTGCGGCAGTCCTTGACCAGGCGCTCGACCAGTTGCTGGGCATCGATCAGGCTGAAGCGCTCCATCTCGTCGATCAGACCGCCGGCGATGGAGAAACTGCGGTGATCGAAGCCCACCGCGCTGACGCAGCCACGGCCATAGCCCTGGGGAGTGATCTCGCCGGCCGTGGTGCAACCGACCAGGTTGATCCCGCCGAAATGCGACTCCAGCGCCGCGCCGAGGCCCTGCAGGTCGTATTCGGCGGAGCAGAAGAACAGCACGAAGCCCAGGTGGGGATGGATCAGTTGCCGTGCCAGCTCCTGCGCCACCAGTTCGACATCGCTGGCGCAGGACATGGCGGTGACGACGCCGTCGGTCATTTCCTGCTGCATAGCCTGCCCCGCGTATAAACCTAGATATCCTGGGGTCATTCTACGAAGCTCGGCCCCTGCACCCCATGCCACTTGAGTAGCGCCGGCCTACTCCCTAAGTAGCAGGCCAGAACAACAGCGTCAGCACCAGCAGGCCGACATAGAAGCCGATCTCCAGGGTTTCGCTGAGCGGCTGGATACGCCGCAGGGCCCCGTAGACATGCACCACGATCATCATCACGGCCACCGCCAGGAGCATTTCGAAGACGGCGTGGATCGCCTCCCCCGTCAGTGCGGCGCGCAGCATCATGGCTTCGAGAATCAGGATAAACGCACCCAGACAGCGGCCGAAGTAGACCGCCAGGTCGGTATGCGCGGGAAGCGTCCAGCCCATCAGGCGGGCCCAGACCAGCGGAATGCAGAAAATCGGCAGGGCAAATACCAGGGTGGTCGATAGCGTCAGAATCAACAGGTATTGCGGGGCAAGCTCACTCCATAAGCCGAACATGTCGCCTCCTTGAGTTCAGGTACGTCCGTTTAACAGGCAGCGCATCAGCACAATGGGCAGCGCGAGAATCACGCTGCTGCATGGCAGCAGGATCAGCAGTAAATCCAGGTGCATGGCGATCTCCAGGCAAAGGCCGGGCAAGGTCACCCCGGCCCGGCCTGCTCTGCGTGTTTACCAGTTCAGCACGGCACCCACGGCGAAGGTGTTGGTGTCCTCGTTGAGGCCGCTGCCGGTGGCGGCATCGATCTCGAACTGGTTGTATTCGGCCACCAGCTTGAGGTTGTCGTTGATGGTGCGGAAGTAGGCGATGCCGCGGGTCTCGTAGTCGGCTGCAGTACCCAGACCGTTGCCGTCGTCCTCGGTCTTGCCGTAGGACAGCGCCACGCGGTTCTTGCCGAAGGTGTAGGAGGTCTGCAGCAGGTAGCCGTCGCTGTCCACTTCGCGCAGCGTGGCCTCACCGGCGTTGTTGGTATAGAAGGGGTTCATGCCCTCGGCCTGGAAGCCCGAGCCGGTTACCGAGAAGCCGCCCATCTTGGCCTGCACGCCATAGCCAAGCCCTTGCGAGGTGACAGAATCGACGTCGGAGTCGGTGTTGTCCGAGGTCTGGTGGGCACCGTTGATCCAGGAATAGATCTTCGCGCCGGCCACTTCGAACTCGTAGGTGATCTCGGTTTCGAAACGCGGGCTCTCCTGGTAGGCCTTGCCGTTACCGTCGATCTGGTTGGAGTCGTAGGGGTCCATGATCCCGGCGGCCACCCGCAAACCGCTCATTTTCGGGCTGCGGTAGGTGATCTGCGCGGTGGGGAACGGGTACGGGTAGCCGCTGCCGATATTGCCGAAGGACACGCCGCCGAAGTCGACCAGACCCAGGGTATCGCTGACCTGGCCATAACCGGACAGCAGTTCGTCGAGGAAGATGTTGGAGCGGGCGAACAGGCCGAAGTCCTTACCCACCAGCACTTCGCCCCACTCGCTGCCGACGGTGCCGTAGAACTGACGCACGTCGATGGCGGTGCTGGTGCCGTTCTGCTCGCTGTCGTTGATGGTGACCCAGAACGAGGAGCGGCCGCCGAGTTTGAGGTCGTCGATCTGCTTGCCGAAGTTGAAGCCGATCCAGTTGGGCAGAAAACCCATTTTCACCCGCGACTGACGACGGTCGTTCAGATCGCCTTCGCGATCGATATCGCTGTTCACATAGAAGGCGTTGATATAGCCGTCGGTGGAAAACGTGGTGTCGTCCTGGTCATACAGAACGATTTCCGCGGCGGCCTGCTGGGCCGTGGCCAGGGCCACGGCGGCCGTCAGGGCCAAAGGCAGGAATCGGGTGCTGGCGATCTTCTTGTTGTTCATAACGCTCTCCGCTTGAGGAACGACTAATCAGTCAGTCGGGTCGGAGGCGATTATCGAAAAGCCCTGGCAATGGCCATATGCTGCTATGGCACTGCTTGGCTGCTGCCTTGGCCTGGCGCGCCGGCGCAGGCGCAAAGGTGTACGACTGCCGCGACCATAGGCTCTGAGCAGAAAGAAGCGAGCCCAAGGTCGTAATACCCGGGGCAGTCAGGGACAAGGGCAATACACCGACAGGCGCACGCCTCTCAAGGCCGCGCGCAGGCAAGACGCGGGCAAGGCTGGCCGCAGGTTTAGGTTTGGGGAAGGCTATGTAGCAACTACCTGTCGCGTGGGCCGCTTGGAGAGGAGTGGTCCTGCTTGCAGAAGCCGCAACAGGTGACAGCAAACATCTGCAGACGGCCCCCCTACGAAGTCCGCCCCCGGCACACTTGGCTGTCGACGCCTGACGCAACACAGTACAGAGGCATAGGTTTGGGGGCAGGACTCAGTCCAAGGCGACCCAGCCACTGGCAGGCGGCGCGCTATTGGCCAGCACGTACCAGCCGCCGCGGCCCTGACTCAGCAGCGCCTGGCTGTGCAGCAATGCCGGGCGGTCGCAGCCTTCCAGGGCCGGTACCACGGCCGCAACATGGCTGGCTGGCAGCCCGGCCAGATGCAGCAGCCAGTGCTGCTCGGCGAAATCGGCCGGGTTGTCGGCGGCACTGTGCAGCTGGGCCTGTACCTGCGCGGCGGCCAGGGTGATTGCGCCCTCGTCCTGGGACGCCAGGCGCTCACCCTGGGCCTGCACGAAGTCTTCGATATGGCCGAGGATCTGCTCGGTCGAGGCATGGGGCGACTGCACGGCAAAGAGGATGCCCGCCTGCCCCTGGACCTGACGAAAGCCGCAAAACACCGCGTAGCCCAGTTGCAGTTCGCCACGCAGGCGCTGAAAGAACGCCCCCTGATAGAAATGCGCCAGCAGCCGCCAGCCGGCCTCGCTGGCGGCATCCGCGGCCGGTTGCGGGCAGAACAGCAGCAGCGTCGCCTCGCTGCTGTCGCAACTCTCGTGCAGCCAGTAACGCCCGGCCTCGACGGCGCGCCCTGATGCCGCCGGAACCAGGGGTACAAAGCTAGCGAACAGCGCCTCGAGCGCGCGCTGCCCGGACGGCGGCAATCCCACCCCCAGCCCCTCCAGGCGTACCTCACGGTAGCGCCCCTGCAACTGCTCCAGGCTGGACGAGGCGGCCACCCCGTCAGGGGCCTGCAGCAACCTGGGCAAACGCTGCAACAACTGACGAATCGGCATCTGCCCCTGCTGCGTATTGCCCTGGGCCTGGCGCATCCCCAGCTGCCAGGCCGCCTCTGCCGGCTGCAGCAGACGCGGCAGGGCCTGCTGCGCCACCCTGACCAGCATCTCGGCCGAGCCTTGCAAGACCAGCTGCAGAGCGGCGCACTCGACTGACAGGTGCAGGCTGACGCCGGCCTGGGCGGCACTGGCCTGGGTTTCCCGCAGCGCCTCCTGGGCTACGGCCAGGGCAATCTGCAGGGGCAGCGACTCGGCAAAACAGCAACGCCAGTACAACGCGCCCTGCCCGTCCGCCTGGCTATCCGGCGCGGCCAGCCAGCGCAGCTGGGCGCTGCAACTCAGCAGCGGTGCCGGCTGCGGCGCGGCCGCGAAAAAGGGATTGGCCGCCGGCAGTTGCCAGCGCCAGTCGACCGCCACGCCTCGGCAGCTTGGCAAGGCGGCCATGCGCAAGGCAAAACCCGCGGTAGGCCAGAGCGGCTGTTCTGCCTCGCTTGCCAGCAGCTCGATCAGCCGCTGGGGCTGGCGCATCTGCCCGAGCACGGCCTGCAGGCTGTGCTCGCCCTGGGCGGTCAGCGCGGTGTGGGGATTGCCGCCAATGGCCAGGCCCTCCTGCCAGCAGCGCGCCAGTGCCAGGGATTGCAGGCTGCGCCGCTGACTCTGGCGGATCGCCCGATAACTGTCTTGCAGCGTCGTCCAGTCGGCCTCGGCAAAGAACTCCAGCCAACCCTGCAGCGCCGCGGCAATGCCCGCGCGCGCCTGCTCCGCGCCATCTACCCCGGCAAAGCTCAGCAGCAGCAAGGCCTGTTCGTCATGCTGATACAGCCGGCGCACCTCCAGCTCCCAGCACAGCTGCGCGGTCCGCAGGTTGGCCAGCAGGCCGCCCGGCGACTCGCCGAGCAGCCAGGTCTGGAGAAAATCCAGCGCCTCGCTCAGCCCGCCCGGTTGCGCCGGGCGCGGCAGTTCCAGGGCGAAACACAGGTGCAGGCTGGGGGCATCCGCGGGTAGGCACAGGTGCAAGTGCTGCGCCCTCAGCGGTAAAAGTGGCGCAGCCGCTGACTGCAGCGGAACGTCGCCTTCGCTCAGGGCCGCACCATAGGCCTCGGCCAGGGCATACAACTGCTCCGGCGGCTGTGGTCCCAGCAGCACCAGGGTCAGATTTTCAGCCTGGTAGAAGCGCTGATGAAAGGCCCGCAGCGCCCGCTGGAAGTCCGCCTGCTCGACCGCCAGGGTCTGCCGGTTGCCCGCCTGAAAGGCGGCAAAGCGATGCCCTGCCGGCAGGGCCTGGCCCAGCGCCGCCCCGATCAGGGTGCCGGCATCCTGACCGCGGGCGATAAATTCGGCGTGCACCACCTCGCGCTCGCGCACCTGCGCCTCGAGCTCGAACAAGGGCTTGGCGAGCATATCCAGCAGTCGCGCCAGGGCCTCTTCGAGCCGCTGCGCCGGCACCTCGCAGAAATAATCGGTGTGATGCGCCTGGGTCGAAGCATTGAGCTGGCCGCCGCAGGCCTGCACGAACGGCATCAGCCGCTGCTCGCGGGCGAAACCGGCACCGCCTAAAAACAGCAGGTGTTCGAGAAAATGCGCCAGCCCCGGATACTCCAGCGGCTCGTCATGGCTGCCGGCGGCAACCCGCAGGCTGATCGCCGCCTTGGTCAGACCCGGCTGACTCAGCAGGATCAGACGCAAACCATTGCCCAGCCGCCGGCAGTCGGGCTGCGGCCCGGGGTGTTCAGAAGGTGCGGCGCGAGCAGACATGGTTGGCATTGGCCCTGGCGGAGTTCGGCAAGCAAGCATCGACGCCCCAGCCTATGCCGCGCAATAGTGCTTTGGAAGTACGCCGTGGGCCTAATCGGCACCCCGCCTGATTTGCCTGGCCATTTCGCGGATAACGATTTCCACCAGGGCCCGCAGTAAGCGCATCTCACCGTTCAGCGTTGCGCGGATCTCGGGGCGCGCCTGGATAAGCGCCTGGTTCTGCTGCGCCACCTCCTCCTGCAGCGCTTTGGCCTGGGCGTAAGCATTATCCGCCAGCTGATCGATGTGCTTGTTCGCCGTCGCGGGTTTGATGCCCATGTCGACGCCGACCTCAACCAGTAGCGCCCGGCTGACTGCGGACAAGTTCGCCACCCCGTTGAGGGGCCAGGCCAGTGCGGCTTGGCCCGGCCATTTGTCCTGATCGAATGCTCGGGTGCCGTAGACGGCCGTGCACAGCAGGTCGTAGAACGGCGACAGGGCCACTCCCTTTCTGCCCACCAGGAAACTCAGGTTCTTCAGGTGGGCATCTTCGTTGCCGACCAGGACGTTGAACACCAGCCACTTGAACAACGCCTCACGGGCCTTTACCGGCGGCACACACAGCTTGGTGATCGCGTTCAGCCTGGGTACGCTGCCGGCGCTGTACTTGAATTCCCGCGACAGCCCGCTCAACTGACAGGCATCGATGCAGTGCAGGCGTCGCCAGTCCGGCTGGTCGGGCAGGCGATCGAAGCGCTCGATCAGATAGACCGGCTGAGGCACATAGAGCCTAGTCACCTGCGGCACATTCAGGCCCAGGCGTTTGGCCAGGGTCATGACGAACCACTCGTTGATCACCGAATGAGCCCAGGCCACATCGGGGTGGTCGGGCTTGAGGATATGGGTGGACGGCGTGCTGCCGGTGGGCTCCAGAATCTGTCCATCGCGAAGGATCACCGCCACCTTGTGCTGAGCGCCAGCCAGGGACATTTTCTTGGCCGAACGCTCGGCCAGCGGTACCCGCGGCATGTCCTGTATGCGTGTCGACAGCTCCTCGTGCGACAGCGCCCTGACGCCACCCGCCTCTGGTGTTTTCCCGGGAGGCAGCAGGGTCAGGGAGCCTGCCGACTCGGCCCCGAAGTACTCCAGCAGGCCGAATGCATCCTCGAAGACGCGACCGACCGTTTGCGCAATCAGCAGCCGCTGTCCTTCCTCTGGCAGCAGGTTGTCGAAGTACCACTGCACCGGCCGCACACTGGCACCGTCGACATGCTCCTCGCTCTGCAGCGGCAGGCCTGGGCACAGGGGATGGGCATCCTCCCTGCTCAACCACTCCTGGCTATAGGCAAATGCCCAGAGGCCGTTGAACTCGCGCAACGCCCCCACCATGACGCTATTGATCCATACATTCAGCGCCCGCTGCATCAGGGCACCTGGTTTTTCGAGGTGTCAGGTTGTGCATCCACAGCGCGCTGGCGCTTGCGCTGGATGCTCTGGTAATGCCCCAGGGTTTCAGGGGCAAAGGCTTCCGGAACCTCGACCG
Source organism: Pseudomonas sp. EA_105y_Pfl2_R69 (assembly GCF_963970915.1). Lineage (NCBI taxonomy): Bacteria > Pseudomonadati > Pseudomonadota > Gammaproteobacteria > Pseudomonadales > Pseudomonadaceae > Pseudomonas > Pseudomonas sp. EA_105y_Pfl2_R69. The sequence goes on along the minus strand of NZ_CAXAOO010000002.1, from coordinate 327,277 downwards.
TTACGCTCAGCCCCAGCTCTTTGATCACCTGAAAGAGTTTTCCCCACTGCACCGTTTCGCCGCCGCGCTCGACCTTGCCGAGGAAGTTTTCACTCACACCGATAGTCCCGGCCGCATCGTCCTGACGCATATCCAGGGCTTTGCGGCTGGCGCGGATCAGCATGCCGAGCTGCTCAGGGGTATCGATTGCAAACTTCATTGCATAAATCCTCACGATCGAAAGGATAATCGCCATACATACACGGCGAAGCAGGAAATCCTCACATCTGTGCGGATTTTATCCATCAAAAGGGATTTATCAAGAAAATCCTCATGACCAGGAGGATTTTATGGCCCATCGCCCTAGACAGATGACCGACGGCCGACACCCTCGGCTGCCATGCCGCACTGCGGTCGAGAAGCCGGCAAGCTGAGAGTGACCAGCTGAAATCAAAAGGAAATATGCCGGCTCTACAGTGCACACACAAATTCAGGAGGACACACTTGTGAGCCGCACGATACGACACATCTGCAAAACGCTCGACCAGGTGGCCAGCAACAATGAAGCTGCCGCAGTTGCCGTGATGCGCGCGGCGGAAAGAATTGGCGACGAGGTGCTCAGGCAGCAACTGTTCAACGTGATCCATCGGATAAACCTGGATGCCGCTCAGCTGCGCTCTGCCCGCGAAGACATGGCCGGCCAGGAATTAAAGCGCGCCTGAAATGGCATGTGCTCCGTCGGGCAGCCCTGGCGCATAACGGTCTTGCCCTACGCACGACCAGTCAGCAGCGTCCGATACAGGCACCGGCTACCTCAGGCTGTTCAACTCGCCCCTGTAACTGACAACACTCTTTCCCTCTAAGCCGGTGCCTACCTGGAAAACGGCAGTTACTGTCGGCAGGAGTGGAAATCAGGAAGATCAGGGCGATTCAGCTGGCGCGACTGCCCGTGCCGGCCCCGCCGCCTGGAGGGCGGCGGCCCTGATCGCAGCGGCCACCTCCTCGCCCACTGCCTGGCTGGCCATGGCCCGTGCCAGGGTCAGGCCCCCGGTCAGCACGCCGAGCAGGGCCCACGCCCGCCCGCTGGCCTGTTCGGCATCCGCGGCGTCCAGTCCGCGAGCGACAAGCTGGACGATCAGCGTCATCTGCTTCTCGAACAGCGTATGTACAGCCTCGTCGGCGCGCACCACCTCAGGGGTCAGGGTGGTCATGGCGCAGCCACATGCCAGGTCTTCGCGGTGCGCGGCACCGAGGTAGTACTCGACGAAAGCCTGCACCCAGCTCGCCCCGTGCTCGGCCTGAAACCTGGGCACACCTTCGATGACTTCATCCAGCCCCAGGCTCAGGGCCACGGCGAACGCCCCGCTCTTCGAGCCGAAATTGGCATAGAAGGCCCCCGAGGTCACCCCGGCATCCTGCGCCAGTTTGTCGACCCCCACACCGGCATAGCCGTACCGGCGAAACCCGCGGCTGGCGGCCTCGCTCACCCTGCGTCGCGTCTCGTCTTTGTCCACGCCCTTGTGTCGCATGCCAGCCCCCTTTAATCACGATCGTTATTTAAGCATTGACAGACCTTCACCGCCACCCGACTATAAATAACGATCGTTATTTAGCGATCGTTACCCGGCGTCATGGAGAGACACAATGCGCAAAAAAACCGCTACCCGCTTCGCACAGGCCGCACGCACATTCAGGGTTGTTGCCCTGGCCAGCGCCGTTCTGGCGACCTTCACAGTCACCGCCGAAGAACCGTCCACCCCCCGCAAGGAGTCCAGCATGCCCCACAAAGCCTATGTCTATACCGAACTGCAGATCAGCGTCCCCTTCGCGAACGTGCCCTGGGCGCGGATCAATACCGCCATCAAGGCGCAGCCCGGCTTTATCGACAAGACCTGGCTGTCTGGAGCGGGAAACCAGTCCGCAGGCGGCTTCTATACCTTCGACTCCATCGAAAACGCGGAAAAATTCGTGACCGACTATTTCCCCGCCGAGGCGCGCAGCTTTGGGGTGGCGCAGACCACGCGGGTGTTCGATGCGGAGGCCACGCAAGTCGCCAGCCGCGCGATGAACTCCGTGCACTACGACGGCAAGCTCGATGTCAAACCCGGTGCCTTCGTCTACACCGAGGTGCAATTGCAGGCGCTGCCGTTCGATCAGGCGGCCCCCTGGCGCGAACTCAATCCGGTGCTCAAGCAACAGCCCGGGCTCTTGTCGAAAACCTGGCTGTCCGGCCTGCACACCGGCACGCCGGGCGGGCTCTACGCCTTCGATACCCTGGAGCACGCCCAGGCCTTCGCCGTGGAGTATTTCCCGACCGAAGCGAAAAAACTGAATGCGGCGTTCTACACCCGGGTGTTCGATGCCCGCGACACCGAGGCCGCCAGCATCGAGATGAATTCGCCCTACTACCGTTGAGGTTGAGCCACGTAGAGAACCTGGCTTCGGCCGGGTTTTCTACGTGGCCAGCATGATGGCCGGGGCAATTGTTCAGCTGCCAATGACCCCGCCATCGTTTTTAGTGATCAGCACCGTGGTCGAGCGCGGTCGGGTCTGACCGTCGCCGGCCGGGTAGCTGATGCCGGGATGCTGCACATTCGCCCACATCGCCTTGCCATCCGGGCTCCAGGCCAGGCCGGTGATTTCGCAGCCACGCGGGCCGACCAGAAAGCGCCTTACCTCGCGGGTGCTCGGGTCGGCGCACAGCAGCTGATTGCAGCCCATGGTCTGCATCGCCGCTTCATCGTCGCCGTAGTCGGTCTGAATCCACAAACGACCATGGCTGTCGAAGGCCAGGCCATCGGGCGAGGAAAAGAGATCGCCATTGATGGTGCCGGTGAGATTGGCGGGCACCGCGTTGCCGTTGGCGTCACGGGCCCCTTTCTGCTCGCCGGCCAGGAGAAACAGCTCCCAGCTGAAGGTTTCGGCGCTGGGATCGGCACCCTGCTCCTTGAAACGCAGGATTTGTCCATGCAGGTTCTGCGGGCGCGGGTTGGCTTTATCGGTGGGCTGTTTGTCGCCGCGACCATCGTTATTGGTCAGGGCCACATAGACCTCACGGCTGGCGGGGTGCACGGCCGCCCACTCGGGCCTGTCCATCGGCGTTGCGCCCACCAGGTCCGCCGCGGCGCGGGCGTTAAGCAGCACCTCAGCCTGGCTGGCAAAGCCACTGGCGGCGGTCAGACCGTTTTGCCCATGGACCAGGGCCAGCCATTGACCGGAGCCGTCGGCATCGAAACGCGCCACATACAGGGTGCCTTGATCGAGCAGGTCGCGGCTGGCCTTGGGGTTGGCCGCGTCGAAGCGCCCGCTGGGGACGAACTTGTAGACGTACTCACCCCTGGCATCGTCGCCGGAATAGAAGGCCATGCGCCCGTCATCGCCCAGGCTCAGGGCCGCACATTCGCGGCCAAAACGACCAAAGGCGGTGCGTTTTACCGGCTGCGCCTGCGGGTCAAAGGGGTCGATTTCCACCACCCAGCCAAAGCGATGCGGCTCGTTGACGTAACCGCCGTGAGCTTGCTGTGGATCTGGGGTGGCGTCGAAGCGCGGGTCGGCGGTCTCCCAGGCGTAGTTCTTACTGGTGCCCTCTTTGGCTAGGCCATAGCGCTTGTGCGACACGCGGCTGGCGTAGTCGGCCTGATCGTGGTTGATAAAGTAGTTGTGCCAGTTTTCCTCGCAGGTGAGGAAGGTGCCCCAGGGGGTGATGCCGGTGGCGCAGTTGTTGATCGTGCCGAGAACTTCAAGGCCACTGGGGTCGGCAACCGTTTGCAGCAGTTCATGCCCGGCCAGCGGGCCCGCTATGCGCATGGCGGTCAGGGCACTGATGCGGCGGTTGTAGGGCGAGTCCATGACCCGCTGCCATTGGCCGTCCGCAGCTTTTTTCACTTCGATGACCGAGACGCCATGAGCCGCCTGTTCCTTGCGCACTTCGCTCAGCGGTCGTGGTTTGCTCTGATCGATTCGGTTGCCGGAGTGCAGCGGCGGGTTGACGTACTCATGGTTCATCACCAGCAGACCACGGTCTGTCTCGCCGTCGAAGGCGAAGAAGTCCATGCCGTCATGGTTGTCGCCGGCCTGCTTGAGCTGCGCCAGCCAATCGTCGCTGGCATCCGGACTCCACTGCGGCGCGCCGGCCTCGACCGGGTCGCCCCAGGAGAAGAACGGCGTGGCGCGGTAGCCTTCGGCGACCAGCACGCGGTCGAACTGCGGGTCGATCTGCACCGGCACGCCCTTGAAGCCCAGCAGCGGGCTGGCCCCAGCACTGCGACAGGCACTGATGCCGCCGGCGAAGAAGCCAAGGGCGGCAAGGGTGAGGCCGCCCTTGAGCACATTGCGCCGCGCCGGGCTGAGCAAATCGCTCAGCGCCGGGTTGGTACTGGGATTGATCGCCACATCGTCGTGGGCTTCAAGGCTGGCGTGAAACTGCTGGTGATCCTGGTTCATCACGGCTCTCGCAAAAAGTGGGCGCGCAGCGACCCGCACCGCTCGACAAAGAGCGGCCTGGGCGACGGGCTGGGGTTATTCGATACGGTAGGTAAAGGTGTTCTTCACATTGGCCACGGCGACGGCGCGGCCATCGATCACCCGCGGCTGGTAGCGAAAGCTCTGCGCAGCGGCCAATGAGGGACGGATGAACAGGGGGTGGCAGGCACCGACCACCTCTGGCTGTTCAACCCGGCCCTGGGCGTTGACCCTGTAGCTGACGGTGCACTCGCCTTCGATACCCTTGTCCAGGGCGCGCTGCGGGTAAGCCGGTGCCTGTTTGGCAATCGGCAGGTACTGACGGCTGGCCGCCGCAGCGGCTTCTGCCTGACGTGCCTGCTCGGCAGCGGCGGCGGCCTGCTGACGCTGCTGCGCTGCCAGCTGTTCGGCGAGTTGGCGTTGATGCGCCTGCTCGCGTTGTTGCTGTTCGAGGCGGGCCTGCTGCTCACGTTTTCGTTCTAGCCGTTGGCGTTCCCGCTCCAGCTTCTCCTGCTGCACACGCTTGTGCGCCAGAGCCGCCTGTTCCAGCTTGTGCTGGGCGATGCGCGGGTCGATCTGCGGCTCCACGGGCACTCGGACCTCCGGCACCGGAGCCTCGACCGGAACGGGTGGCGGGGCCACCATCACCGGCGCGGGGGGCGGCAAGCTGAGCAACTGCATGCTGATGGTGCTGATGCTCGGCGCAGCGGGCTTCTCCACCGGCCAGTTGGCCAGTAGCAGGGCCAGCACCAGCCCATGCAGGGCCAGGGTCAGCAACGCAGCCTGGGCATTGCGCAGACGTGACATCGGCACTGCGGGCCAGGCAATCGAGGTGGGACTGTCCATCAGCGCGCTACTCACTGCGGGGCCTCGGTAATCAGGCCGAGGTTGCTCACCCCGCCCTGCTGCAAGGCGGCGATACCGGCGACCACCGTGGCGTAGTCGGCAGCCTGGTCGGCGCGGATATACACCTGGGTATCGCCACGCTCGGCGATGATCTGCGTGACCTGAGCAGTCATTTCCTCCAGACCCACGGTGCTATCGGTCTGCTGTTCGGTGTTCAGTTCGCTGCCCAGGTTCCAGTAATAGCCACCGTCCGCCTGTACCGAGAGGGTAAGGATTTGCTGCTGGGTATCGGTGGGCAGCGCTTCGCTGGCGACCTTGGGCAGCTCGACCTTCACCCCCTGGGTGAGCATCGGCGCGGTCACCATAAAGATCACCAGCAGCACCAGCATCACGTCGATATAAGGCACCACATTCATCTCGGCCTTGGGCGCGTGTTTGTTTATCGGCTTGCGCATGGCGGACTCCTCAGGCGGCGGCGCTGACATGGCTGCTGGCGGCGTGCAGCTTGCGGTGCAGACGTGCCTGCAGTTCGTTGCCAAAGCCGTAGTAGCGCGTGCTCAGGGTCGCCACGCGGGCACTGAAGCGGTTGTAAGCGATCACCGCGGGAATCGCCGCGAACAGGCCGATGGCCGTGGCGATCAGTGCCTCGGCGATACCCGGAGCGACCGTGGAGAGGGTCGCCTGCTGCACCTGGGACAAGCCGATAAAGGAATTCATGATGCCCCAGACGGTGCCGAACAGGCCGATATAGGGACTGACCGAACCGACCGTGGCGAGAAATGGCAGGCCCTTCTCCAGACGCTCTTCCTGCTCGCTGATAGCCACCAGCAGGGAGCGCTCGACGCCGTCGATGACCAGCTCGCCGGCAATCCCAGGCTCGCGCTTGAGTTGCACAAATTCGTGGTAGCCCGCCTGAAAGATCTGCTGCAAACCGCCATCCTCATCGACCCCGTCGCCGCCTTCACGGTACAGCTGGGCAAGGTCGTGAGCGCTGCGAAAACGCAGCTGGAAGTCTTTCAGCAGACGCTCGTTGCGGCGCAATACCGCGCTGCGCTGGATGATCAGGTACCAGCTGAGCAACGACGCCAGTAGCAGGATCAGCATGACCGCCTGGACCAACAGGCTGGCATCGCTGATCAGGCTCCAGATGGTCATCTGTTCGAGGGTGTTGTGCATGGGTGTCTCCTTGCTTCGCGCGCCGAGGAAAACCCTCGGCCGCTATTCGATTACGTTTGTGTTGCCGATTGATGACGGCAGCGCTTATTCGGGGCGTGGTTATTCCAGGCCCAGGGCTTCGGCCACTGCGCTCCAGGGCAGGTATTTGTAGTTCTGGCGGTCTTCGGGCATGCGCTTGCGACCGTCCTGCACCACCAGCATGCCGGCGTTCCAGATGCCGCCGAGGTTGGCCGAGGTAACATCCAGGCCATCGGTTTCCGAGGTGCCGTCGATACCCAGCTGCGCGTTCAGGCCGATACGGAACGCGCCGCGCATGGCATAGGGCGCAGTGGCATCGAGCACCACATAGCTGTCGTTGCCCTGGCTGGAGATCACCAGGTAGTTGCGGGTCGCGCCCTGGTAAATGGCCAGCCCTTCGATGTCGTCGTGGACCACATCACCCGCCGCAATCACCTGCTCCAGCCGGGTTGGCGCATCGGCGCGGGCATCCAGCGCCCAGATCGCGACATCCTCTTCACCCACGAACAGGCGCTGGTTGCGGTCATCGGCGACGCAGCCTTCCGGCTGACTGCCGACCTTGAATTGGCGCACCAGCTCACCCTTGATACGCCCAGCGTCCGCACTCAGGCGGTATTGCAGGAAGGTGCCGTCCTTGTCGTTGGCGATGGCGTGGATCGCCCCGGCGGCATCCTTGAGCATGCACAGGCCGTAGATGTCCTTGAGCGGCGTTGGCAGCTGACCCAGGTTGCGCAACTCGCCGCTGCTGCGGTCGATGGCGAACAGCTGCAGGCTGTTGTGATCGCGATTGCTGGCCACGGCCAGGTCGACCAGCTGGCCATTGAGGTCGAAGCCGGCGCGTACATCGACGTTGTTCATTCGCCCGATGCGTAGGTCCTGCAGCTGCTTGCCGGCCAGGTCATAGGCCAGCAGGCCGCCCTGCTTGTCGGTGCCCAGCACGCGGCTTTCTTGTGGGTCGCTAGGGTGCACCCAGATCGCTGGGTCATCGGCAGCATCACCCAGACTCGGAACCGGGTCGGTCTGCACCTGTACCGGCAGAATCGGCAGGACCGGTTGCTGTTCGGGGGCTTGCGCCTGCCAAATCAGCTGCCCACGCTGCAGGCCGTCGTCGTCGCGCACCAGCAGTTCCAGGCCGCCGGCAACCGCACGCACGCTGAGGCCTTGCGGCTCGTTCAGCTTGCCCAGGGGCAGTACGGGCTGAGCCTGCCATCCGGCCTGACCGTGCTCATAGCGGTGCAGGCTGTTGCTTTCCGGGTCCAGCGCCAGCACCCCGCCCGGCACCACCGCCATACCGGCAAGCGCCTTGCCGATATCGCCAAACGGCTGTACCAGGCCCACCGGCTCGCGGACCAGATCGGCCTCGGCGTGGGCGGCGTAGGCCCACAGGCCGACGCCCTCTTCATTGACATACAGGCGCTCGGCCACATCGTCGACCTGGCAGTGCTCGCTGGCCGGCGGCAGGCTTATGCCGCGCACTCGCTTGGCCACCGCCAGCGGCACTTCGTGCTGGGCCACCAGCCACTGCTCGCCGATGCCCTCCTCGCCAACCAGAAAGACGAAGGCGTTATCCGCCCCATCGCGGTACAGGCATAGACCATCGATCTTGTAGGCCGGGCGCGGCAGATAGAGCGGCTCGCCCCAGCGCTGGTTCGCCAGGTTGACCAGCATGGCTTGCTGGCGGTCGACGTCCAGAGCCGCCACCAGCAGGCCGCGCGGGCCGACGCGGTGATCGATGCTGGCGAAGGTGCCGGGCAGCCGAGTCAGGGCCGCGCCCTGGCCATCGAGCAGGAACAGGCCCTTTTTCTCGCTGCTCTGCAGGCGCTCGGCCCCTGGCCAGAAGCTGTCGCTGGCAAGCCATTGAGCCGCCTCGACCGCGTCCATACCCAGGCTGGCAAGCCCCTGCAGGCTCAGGCTTGCAGCGGGTTTATCGGCCACAGTGCTCTGGCAGGCGCTCAGGGCAATCAGGCTGGCGAGCAAGAGGTTTTTCTTGAGAAACGAAAGGTGCATACAGGCGAATCCTTACTGAAAACTTAACCGTCAACCGGGCACGCCGGCGGCGTGCTCAGGCAGCACACAAATCAGAAATGGGTGAAGGTCAGGCCGAGTTTGTAAGTCGGGCCGTATTCTTCGTACTGGGCGTTGAAGTCGCGGCGGCCGCTGTAGACGTAGAAGGACTCATCCGTCAGGTTCTGCGCCTGGAAGGTCAGTTGCAGCGCCGGGGTGAGGAAGTAGCCGGCGCTGAAGTCGACGAACAGTTGCTCATCGGCATAGAGGTCATGGGCCTTGTCGTCGATGGCGGCGACCTCTGCCAGGTACGCGGACTTGTAGTTGGCCGACAGGCGCAGGCTGAGCGTGTCGTCTTCCCAGCCGAGCATCAGGTTGCCGACCGTATCCGACTGGTTCGGCAGGTCGATGTCACGGCTCAGGCCCTGACCTTGGATGCTTGCATCGGAGCGGCTGAAGGTGGCGTTGGCCCCCACCAGCAGACCGTTCCAGGGCGCGGCCAGCCAGTCGAGCTTCTGCGAGTAGGCCAGCTCCAGGCCATACAGTTTGGCGCTGTCGCCATTGGCGAAGGTGCTGGCCTCGGCGAAGTCGGCCCAGATCCCGGAGCCGCCCAGGTCGGTGTTGTAGACGAAGCTGTCGATGTCCTTGTAGAACACGAAGGCCGACACCACGCCGGCACGGCCCATGTAGTGTTCGATGCCGAAGTCGAGGTTCATCGACTCCAGCGGGTCCAGATCCGGGTTACCGAAGCTGGCCTCGTCGCCATCGATAACGAAGCCGGGGGCCAGTTGGCCAAAGGTCGGCCGCACCACGGTATTGGTCCAGGCGGCGCGCAACTGGGTGCTGGCGTTGAGCTGATAGCGCGCATGCAAGCCTGGTAACCAGTGCTCGTAGCGCGTGTCGCTGCGCGTGTTCTCGAAGACCCCGTCGCGGATACCGCTGCCCTTGGCCTCGAATTTGGTGCCCTCGTAGCGCACCCCGGCGATAAAGCGCCAGTCGTCGAGGTCGAGGCTGTTCATCAGGTAGGCGGCGTTGATGTCTTCGCTCATCTGGAAGTCATTCACCCGCGACTCTTCGGCGTTGTAGAAGTCGTCTTTGTTCAGGCCACCAAGCAGGCGCTTGATGGCCTTGGCGCTGATGCCGGGGCCGAAGCGGCCCAGGCCGTAATCCACGTTGCCCTTGGTGAACTGGCCGAGGTTGAGGTCGGCATCGGTCAGGCCGACATCGCCGAAGTCCTCATATTTCCAGGCTTCCAGGTCGTTGTCTTTTTCCCGCCGACTGAGCTTGCCGCCGAACTTGACCTGCGCCGCATAGCCGCTGAGGTCATAGTCGCGCGCCAGGTCGAGCTTGATGTTCTGCTCGGTGTCGGTGGTCTTCTGCTTTTCCCACTCGACCTCGCTAAGGGTGAAGTTACTCGGGTCGTAGAACCCCGGATCGATGCTCAGGCGCGGCTTCTGGCTGTCGCCAAAGCCGGCATCGGCGAAGTCGTCATTGCCTTCGAAGGCAGCCCCGGCAATGCCTCCTGGGCTGTCTTCGCTGGAGCGGCTGTAGCCGGCCTGGGCTCCGATGGTCCACAGCCCCTGCATGCGCTCACCACCCAACACATAGGACTGCACTTCCTGGGTTTCCTCGCGGCTCTTCAGCTCACGGTAGCCTTCGGCATCGCCGCGCTCGCCCGGCGATTGCGCATCGGCAAATTCGATGCCTGTGGCGTTGCGGGTTTCCGTGTCCTTGTAGCGGCTATACAAGGTGCGCAGGTAATAGCTGGAGAGGTCATCGGGCTTGTAGTCGAAGTTCAGGCCAAAGCCGGTACGCTCACGGGTGATCGCGTAGTTACGCTGCTCCAGCTCTTCGAGCCGTGCGCCGTTGTCGAAATCCCAGGCACCGCCGGTCTCGACGTTGTCCGAGCCGAAATCGCGCTCCTGCCAACTCATTGCCGCAGCCACGCCGAAATTGTCGACGCCATCGCCGAGGCTGAAACGCTCGCTGATCGCGCCGGAAAATTTCGGGCTGGTTTGATCGGTATTGTCGTCGTAGCTGCCTTCGGCGCTGCCGGTGTAGAACAGGCCATCGTGGTCGAAGGCCGACAGGCTCTCCACTTCCACCGTGCCACCGAGGGAGTTGGCATCCATGTCCGGGGTCAGCGACTTGACCACCGTCAGCGACTGCACCAGCTCGGAGGGCAACACATCCAGGGCCACCGCGCGGCGGTCGCTTTCCGGCGACGGCACCAGGGTGCCGTTGATGGTCACGCTGTTCAGATCCGGGCCGATACCGCGCACGCTGACGAAGCGCCCCTCGCCCTGGTCGCGCTCCACCGACAGACCGGGAATACGCTGCAATGCTTCGGCGGCATTGTCGTCCGGCAGCTGGCCGATGCCATCGGCGTGCACCACGCTTTCTACATTGTCGGAGCTGCGCTGTTCTCTCAGCGCCTTGTCGATGCTGACGGCCTGGCCGACCACTTCGACGTATTCGGTGGCCGGCTCAGCCGCCATCAACTGGCTGCTGGCGGCAACCGCCATGGCCAGCACGCTGATATGCAAACCCGAATTGCGAGCAGAACTACTGCGCACCTTCATCACCTACCCTCCCCCAAGATTGATCGCTGCCAGGCTGCAATGGCCGGGCTATTGGGGAGCGAAAGCTAGGCAGGACTGATGACGCTTCTGTGACAGCGCACGCGGCCATCCTATTAAACAAGCGGGTTTACCCAGGCTTTGCCGCGCAATTGAGCTGAAATGACCGTAACTGCGCAGTCGAGCGGGCAGACTCGTGGGGCGCGCCCAGCAACCCGACGCGCCGCTCGCCGCAGCCTTTCATTAATAGCGCGGCAGAAATGCTCCAATGCGCACCGGCTGAAACCGCTTGTTCGCCATAAAACGTAATAAACCGGCGAAAAGCCCTGAGCCGAATTGACCTCCCCACACTGTCACCAAATCGTCACGGACATCTGCTCTGCTGGCGCGATGTGCCAATCAAGGAGCCTTTCCAGCCATGCCACCACTGCTTAAATTTCATGCCTGGAAACTCTGCGGCCTGCTGCTGGCGGCCAACTTCGGCTTGCTCGCCTACCTCGGCGTCGGCACGCTCAAGCCGCTGAGCGAGTGGAACTGGACCGATATCGGCGGTGAGGGCGGCTCGGCACTGCTGGTACTGGTGTGGATCGGCCTGCTGCTGAAAAGTCGCCCGGCCGGACGGGTCACCACCCTGCTGTTCTACGGCCTGGCCTGCCTGTTCTTCTCACTGTGGATGGATACCCTCGACGAGTTCGTGCAATTGTCGGAGAGCATCGTCTGGGACAAATGGCTGGAGTCCGGGCCGATGCCCGCGGGTTTTATTTTGATGACCCTGGGTATCTACCATTGGCACCGCGAGCAGCTGGCGATCAGCGCACAGATGGAAAAGCGCGAGCGGTTGTTTCGCGAGCACCGCCTGTTCGACAAAGTCACCCCGCTCGGCGGGGCCGACTACCTGCGTTTGCAAGTGCAACAGGCCTTGCAGGAGGCGCACAGCGAGCAGCAGCCGCTGTCGCTGGTGATTCTCGACCTCGACGATTTCAGCGCGATCAATCGCCACTACGGCCACGCCGAAGGTGATCGGGTTCTGCAGGTACTGACCCAGGCACTGCTGCTCAACCTGCGCCGCCAGGACCTGCTCTGCCGCTTGGCCGGCGACCGCTTCGTCGCGCTGCTGCCGCACACAGGCGAACGCCAAGCCTGGCAGCTGGCCCACGAGCTGCAGACTGCCGTGCACCACCTGGCCTACAAGAGCAGCCAGCAGGGTGAACGCCTGCAGCTAGGGGCCAGCGTGGCAGCGGTGATGGCCATGCAGGAGAATTCGGAAAGCCTGTTGCAACGCCTCAATCAAGCTCTCGCGCGGGCCAAGCAGCCGCCGCAGATCAAGCGCGCCTGAGGCATATGCCATGACCCTGAAAACGCCCTGGTACGAATGCGACAGCCGCTTTATTGCCGCCCATTACCAGCCCGCGGCATTGATCGACCTGGCCATCAGCCGGGATATCGACACCCATCGCCTGCTGCGCGGCACCGGCTTGTTCTATGACGACATCCTGGCCGGCCAGGTACGCATCAGCCCGCAGCAGTTCCTTGTGCTGATCGATAACGCGCAACGCCTGCTGGACGCCGACGACAGCAGCTTTCTCTTCGGCCAGCGCCTGCTGCCTGGACACTATGGCGCGGCCAGCCAGGCGCTGCAGCAGGCCGGCAACCTGCAACAGGCACTGGAACTGCTGATCGAGATGCGCGCGCTGTTCAGCCCGCTGCTGGCACCACGGCTGTTGCTCGACGAGCAGCACGCCTACCTCTACTGGGTCGACGGCAGCGGTGCCGGGCCGCACTGGCGTTTTCTGATCGAATCCTGCATGACGGCAGTGGTGGCAATGGCCCGCTGGCTGTCCGGACAACAGTTGCCGTGGTGCTTTCACTTCGCCCACCCGCAGCCGCGCTATGTCGAGCAATACTGGGTGCACCTGGGCGAAGACCTGCACTTCGACAGCCAGCTGGACATGCTGCGCCTGCCCCGCGAATTTATGACCGCAGCCTGGCCCAACGCCGCGCACACCGCAGGGGCGGTGGCCCGCCAGGAAGCCGCGCGGCAGCTGCGTGACCTTGGCTACCAGGCCAGCCTGCTGGATCGGCTGTATGCCTGGCTGCAAGCCAACGTGCGCCAGTCACCCAGCCTGGAACAGGCCGCACAAGCCTTCGAGATGAGCCCCGCGACCTTCAAACGCAAGCTGCGCAAACACGGCACCCACTATCAGGAACAGCATGACCGCGTGCGCAAGCATGTGGCGCTGTATCTGTATCGGATCAAGGCTTACAGCAACGAAGAGATCGCCGACTTTCTGAGCATCCACGACGCGACCAACTTCCGCCGCTCATTCAAACGCTGGACCGGGCTGTCGCCGAGCGCACTGCGGCAGTTATTCGAAGCGGGATAGCCTGTGCCGACTCATTCGGCACGGCGCTAACTCGACCCGAATGTTGCTCGCCATGGGCATAGCGAGTCTGTGTGGGGGCGGACCTGCCATATGCCGCGGGCATAACCCGCGGCTGGCGCAGCCGAGTCGATCGGCTACTGGCCCAGGCGGTCGAGCTCCGCCAGAAAGCTTTCCTCGTCTATCACCCGCACCCCCAGCTCACTGGCCTTGGCCAGCTTGGAGCCCGCCCCGGGGCCGGCCACCACGCAGCTGGTTTTCGCCGATACGGAACCGGCCACCTTGGCACCTAAGGCTTCCAGGCGGTCCTTGGCCACGTCACGGCTCATCACCTCCAGGCTGCCGGTCAGGACCCAGGTCTGCCCGGCCAGGGGCAGGCCTTCGAGCACTTTCTTCTCGCTCTGCCAATGCATGCCGAATGCACGCAGCTGGGCGTCGATGGCCGTGGCCAGGGCGACATTGGCCGGCTCCGCGAAGAACTCGCGCAGCGCCTGCTTGGCCTTCTCGTTAAGGCCCTTCATCACGCTCAGGTCCAGCCAGTCCTGACTGAGGGCGATCAGTCCCTCGAGGCTGCCGGCCTTTTCCGCCAGATTCTTCGCCCCCGTGGCGGCGATGCCGGCGATGTTCAGCTTGTCGATAAAGCCGGCCAGAGTGGCACAGGCGGCGAACTCGGCATGCAACTCGCCCTCCTCCTGCAGCACCAGACCGCGCGCCAGCAACTGCTGGATAACCTGACGGTTATGCCCGTCCTCGAAGAAACTGTGGATTTCATGGGCTACTTCCAGGCCCACATCCGGCAGGTAGGTCAGCACCTGCGGCAGAGCCTGCTGGATACGCGCCAGCGAACCCAGGGCGCGGGCCAGCAGCTTGGCGGTCTCCTCGCCGACATCGGGAATCCCCAGGGCATAGATAAAGCGCGCCAGGCTGGGCCGGCGGCTGTCGGCGATGGCGGCCAGCAGATTGCGCGTGGACAGTTCGGCAAAGCCCTCCAGCCCGACTATCTGCTCGAAGGTCAGGGTGTAGAGATCGGCCGGGGACGTCACCAGGCCCTCATCCACCAGCTGCTCGACGCTCTTCTCGCCCAGGCCCTCGATATCCATGGCGCGGCGCGAGACAAAATGAATGATCGCCTGCTTGAGCTGAGCCTGACAGCTCAGGCGGCCAACGCAGCGGTAGATCGAGCCCTCGCTGAACGACTCCTTGCCCTTGCTGCGCTTGACCAGCTGGGTGCGCTCGACATGGGAGCCGCACACCGGGCACTGCGCGGGGGTCAGCACCGGCCGGGCATCCGCCGGACGCCGCTCGCTGACCACCTGCACCACTTGGGGAATCACATCGCCGGCGCGGCGGATAATCACCGTATCGCCGATCATCAGGCCCAGGCGCGCCACTTCGTCCATGTTGTGCAGGGAGGCGTTGGACACCGTGACCCCCGCCACCTTGACCGGTTTGAGCCGCGCCACCGGGGTCACCGCGCCGGTGCGGCCGACCTGGAACTCGACATCCAGCAGCTCGGTCAGCTCCTCCATGGCCGGGAACTTGTGGGCAATAGCCCAATGTGGCGTGCGCGCGCGAAACCCCAGCTGCTGCTGGTCCTCGATGGTGTTGACCTTGAACACCACGCCATCGATGTCGTAGGCCAGACTCGTGCGACGTTCGCCGATATCGCGGTAGTAGGCCAGACAAGCCTCCACGCCCCTGGCCAGTCGCAACTCGCGGCTGATGGGGATACCCCAGGCCTTGAGCTGCTCGAGCATGCCGATCTGGGTAGCCGGCAGCTCGCCGCTGACCTGGCCGACGCCATAGCAGCAGAACTCCAGCGGGCGGCTGGCGGTGATCTTCGGGTCGAGCTGACGCAGGCTGCCGGCGGCGGCATTGCGCGGGTTGGCAAAGGTCTTGCCACCGCTTTGCGCCTGACGGGCATTCAGCGCGTCGAAGCCGGCCTTGGGCATATAGACTTCGCCGCGCACTTCCAGAACCTGAGGCCAGCCTTCGCCCTGCAGCCTGAGCGGAACAGTGCGGATGGTGCGCACGTTGCTGCTGATGTCCTCACCGGTGCTGCCGTCGCCGCGGGTGGCACCGCGCACCAGCTGGCCATGCTCGTAGCGCAGGCTGACCGCCAGGCCATCGAGCTTGGGTTCGCAGCTGTATTCCACCGACGCCCCGCCGCCGAACAGATCGCCGCCCTGCAGGCCAAGGCCAGCCTGCACGCTGCGGTCGAAGGCCAGCAGTTCCTCTTCTTCGAACGCATTGCCCAGGCTGAGCATGGGCACTTCATGGCGCACCTCGCCAAACACGCTGAGCGCCTCGCCGCCCACCCGCTGGGTCGGCGACTCGGACGTCACCAGATGCGGGTGCTCACGCTCCAGCGCCTGCAACTCGCGGAACAGACGGTCGTACTCGGCATCCGGAATGCTCGGTTCATCGAGCACGTAGTAGCGGTAGTTGTGCGCGTCGAGTTCGCTGCGCAGGTGAGCGATACGTTCGGCGGCAGTTGGGGTGGCGGACATAGTTCACAAGCCGTAGCAGCAGGCATAAAACTGGAGGCAGCCTCAGCCGTGTTCCGGCCCGGCGTCCAGTTCAACCCTTGGTTGATGTTCAGGCGCAGGATTCTAGCCGTTTGCAGGACGGCCTGCCTTCGCTATATGCCTGGTCGCGCAGCTTGCACCACGGACAGCGGCAGCTGGCACCTGCCGAAAAAACAAAGCCCCAAGTCAAGCGCGTGGCTTGTAACTTGAGGCTTTGGGTTTGCCGTCTGACTAGCGCTTGCTGGTCAGCTGCTTGCGCTCGTATTCGACGATACGCTGGCGGTAATGCTCGATGGTTTGCGCGGTCATTACGCTGCGCTGGTCATCTTTCAGCTCGCCATTGAGTTCGTGGGCCAGCTTGCGCGCGGCGGCGACCATCACATCGAAGGCCTGCTTGGGGTGACGCGGGCCCGGCAGACCGAGAAAGAAACTCACGGCGCGGGTGCTGAAACCTTCGATATCGTCCAGATCGAAAGTACCGGGCTTGAGGGCATTGGCCATGGAGAACAGCACTTCACCATTGCCGGCCATGCTTTCATGGCGATGGAAAATATCCATCTCGCCGAAGCGCAGGCCACTTTCGAGAATGTTCTGCAACAGCGCCGGGCCCTGAAAGCCGGTGTCTTCGCGGGCGATCACGTTGATCACCAGCACCTCTTCGACCGGCGGCAGTTCCTTGCTGCTGGAAGCCCCCTTGTCGGCAGGCGCTTGAGCCGCCTGACCGACCGGATTGAGCAGGGTCGGCACCGGCTCGTCCAGGCCCAGGTTCAGGTCACCCTGCTGTGGCTCGCCGCTACGGCGGCGGTTCAGTTCGCGGGCGCTCATCGCCGGCAGGTCATCTTCGTCCAGCGAGGGCTCGTGGTTACGATCGATCACCCGCGGCGGGCTGAGCAGGTTGGGGTCGCTGTCATCATCCGGGATATTGGCAAAGCTGCGATCAAGCTTGAACTTGAGCTTGCCCTTGCCACCGCGCATGCGCCGCCATCCGTCGAAAAGGATGCCAGCGATCACAATAATGCCGATGACGATCAGCCACTCGCGCAGACCGAATTCCATGAAATAACCTAACCCCTAATAAATTTGATAAACCAAGGAGCATCCCGCCCCGTTTCGCTAATTCTGTAACCTGATGCCAACTCCATGTTCTGGCAGATCTTTCTCCGGGCCAATGGCCACTCTCGATAACATTGCGCGTTAAGCTAGCACGACGAAAGGCAACTTTACACAGGCAGAAGCATCATGCTTCGACCATTGCCAGTGCCTCCTCCACATCAACTGCAACCAAACGCGAACAGCCCGGCTCATGCATGGTCACGCCCATCAACTGGTCGGCCATTTCCATGGCGATCTTGTTGTGGGTGATATAGATAAATTGCACTTTTTCCGACATTTCCTTGACCAGTCGGGCATAACGCCCAACGTTGGCATCGTCCAGCGGCGCATCCACCTCATCGAGCATGCAGAAGGGGGCCGGATTGAGCTGAAAGATGGCGAACACCAGGGCCAATGCGGTCAGGGCCTTCTCGCCGCCCGAGAGCAGATGGATGGTGCTGTTCTTCTTGCCCGGAGGCCGCGCCATGATGGTGACCCCGGTATCGAGTAGATCTTCGCCGGTGAGTTCCAAATAAGCGTTGCCGCCGCCGAAAACTTTCGGAAAAAGGGCCTGCAGACCGCCATTGATCTGGTCGAAGGTCTCCTTGAAGCGGTTGCGGGTTTCCTTGTCGATCTTGCGAATGACGTTTTCCAGGGTATCCAGGGCTTCCACCAGGTCGGCGTTCTGCGCGTCCAGGTAGCGCTTGCGCTCGGATTGCTGCTGGTATTCGTCGATGGCCGCCAGGTTGATCGGCCCGAGCCGCTGAATACGCCCGCCCAGGCGCTCCAGCTCCTCCTCCCAGGCCGTTTCGCCAGCATCGCCCGGCAGGCTCGCCAGCACGCCGTGCAGGTCGAAGTTGTCCTCGGCCAGCTGATCGGCCAGGGCCTTGCGCCGCACGGTCAGGGATTGCCACTCCATGCGCTGCTGCTCGAGCTGGCCACGCAGTAGCTGGGATTGCTGCTCGGCCTGGCTGCGGCGCTTTTCCGCCTCGCGCAACTCGCGGTCGGCGTCTTCCAGGGCCAGGCGCGCCAGTTTGAGTTCGTCTTCGACCGCCATGCGCTTGTCGAGCAGCTCTTCGAGCTTCATGCGCAGCTCTTCCAGCGGCGCTTCGCCCTCCTCCAGATTGAGGTTGAGCTGCTCGCGCTTCTCGTGCAGACGCTCGGCCTGCAACTCCAGGCGTTCCAGGGCCTGGCGGGTGGAGTCGTGCTGCGCCCTGAGCGAGCCCAGGCGCACGGCCAGCTGATGGGCGTGATCCTTGTGCGCTCTGGCCTCCTGGCGTACCCGGTCGAGCCGCTCGCGCAGGCTGTCGCGACTGGCCAGCAGGCTTTCGCGCTGCTCGTTATCGGTCGCCATGGTCTCCAGGGCGTCCTGCAGCTGCAGACGCGACTCGCCCAGTTGCTCATGCTCGATGGCGCGCTGCTCGGCCAGCTCGTGCAACTCGGCATCCAGGCGGGTGCGGCGCAGGCTCAACTGTTCGACCTTGGCCTGCCCGGCAGATAGCTGCGCCTTCAGCTCGCCCAGGCGGCGGGCCTGTTCCTGCAACTGGCGGCGCTGCTGCTCGCGCTGTTCTTCCTGCTGCCCCTGACTTTCGCGCAACTGCAGCAGGCGCTCCTCCAGCAGCGCCAGGGCCGCTTCGCGCTCCTCGCGCTCAACCCCCAGTTGCTCGATTTCCTGACCGCGGGCCAGCAGGCCGCTTTCCGCTTCGCTGGCGCGGCGCACCCGCAGGAAGTGCCGACCGACCCAGTAGCCGTCGCGACTGATCAGGCTTTCGTCTTCACCCAGGCTGAGACGGGCGGCCAGGGCCTCATCGAGGCTGTCCACCGGCCTGACCCTGGCCAGCCAGGGGGCCAGGTCGACAGCCGCCTCGACCTTGTCCAGCAGGCTGCCGGCGACTCGCGCGCCGCCCCTGGCCGGGCTGACCAGGCGCAGATCGCCCTGGGCCAGGCCGGAAAAATCCAGGCCCTGAAAATCGTCCAGCAGCACGGCCTGCAGATCGGCCCCCAGCACGGTTTCAACCGCCAGTTCCCAGCCGGCCTCGACCCGCAGGCCTTCGGCCAGACGCGGGCGCTCGCTCAACGCGTGCTCGCGCAACCAGTCGCCAGGCCCCTTGCCCGGGTCGAGGGCGGCTTGCTGCAGGGCTTCCAGCGAAGCCAGGCGACCGTTCAGACGTTGCAGCTCGCCCTGGGCCTGCTGCTGGGCCTGACCGGCCTGCTGCAGTTCGTGGCGCAGCTGCTGCAAGCGCTCGGCTTGCTGTTCTTCGGCCAGCTGCAGGTCTTCCAGGCTCAGTTCGCTGGCGGCGATCTGTTCGCCCAGCTCGATAATCGCGGCATCTTCCGGGTCGGCGGCCAGCTGCTGCAGTTCATCCGTCAGGCGACGCTGGCGTTCGGCCAGGCGCTCCAGGCTCTGCTCCAGCTGGGCGATACGGGATTGCTGCACCTCGGCCTGGCGGCGTGGCTCGGCGCTGCGCTGGTTGAAGCCATCCCACTGCTCCTGCCAGCCGTGCATGGCGCTTTCGGACTCTTCCAGGGTGGCGGCAGACTCTTCGGCAGCCGCGGCGGTCAGCTCCTGCTCGGGCTCGAGCATGGCCAGCTCTTCGCCCAGGGTCGCCAGCAGGGTGCGGTCGTGGCCCAGGTGCGACTCGGTTTCCAGACGAGCGCGCTCGGCCTCGTTGAGGTCGTCCTGCAACTGGCGCAGGCGCTGCTGGCCGTGCTGGATGCTCTGCTCGATGCGGGCGATATCGCCGCCAACCGAATAGAAGCGACCCTGCACCAGGTTGAAGCGCTCGCTCAGTTCATGGTGACCGTCGCGCAGGCGCTCGATGCTGGCATCGGCGTTGCGCTGCTCGGCCACCAGAGCCTCGAAGCTGATTTCCTGGTTGCCGATCACCGCCTCGCGGCTGCCCACCTGTTCGTTCAGCGCCTGCCAGCGCAGGGCAGTGAGCTGGGCCTTGAGCTGACGCTCCTCGGCCTTGTATTGCTGATATTTCTCCGCCGCTTGGGCCTGGCGGTGCAGGCGATCGAGCTGGCGCTCCAACTCTTCGCGCAAGTCGGTCAGGCGCGCCAGGTTCTCGTGCGTGCGGCGGATGCGGTTCTCGGTTTCGCGGCGGCGCTCCTTGTACTTGGAGATGCCGGCGGCTTCCTCGATAAAGTTGCGCAGGTCCTCCGGCTTGGCCTCGATCAGCTTGCTGATCATGCCCTGCTCGATGATCGAGTAGCTGCGCGGGCCCAGGCCGGTACCGAGGAAGATGTCGGTAATGTCGCGGCGACGACACTTGGTGCCGTTGAGGAAGTAGGTGTTCTGGCTGTCGCGGGTGACGCGGCGGCGAATGGAGATCTCGTTATAGCCGGCGTATTCGCCGGTCAAGGTGCCATCGGAGTTGTCGAAGATCAGCTCGATAGAGGCCTGAGTCACCGGCTTGCGGGTGTTGGAGCCGTTGAAGATGACGTCGGTCATCGACTCGCCACGCAGGTTCTTCGCCGAACTCTCGCCCATCACCCAGCGCACCGCATCGATGATATTCGACTTGCCGCAGCCATTGGGCCCGACCACCGCCGCCATATTGCTCGGAAAGGTCACGGTAGTGGGATCGACGAACGACTTGAAGCCCGCCAGCTTGATGCACTTGAGCCGCATGGACAGTCTTCCTCAGGATTCGGCCAGAGCGGCCAGCACCAGCTGACAATTGTGTTCGCCATAGCCCAGCAGTACCTCGCGAATACGCGGGTGATCGCGGGCGATGATCGCCTGCAGCAACAGGGCAAAGGTATTGAGAAACTGGCCCATTTCGCTTTTGCGCCGTTCCAGCGCCAGGTGATAGGTGCGGCTGATCGCCGGCAGCAGATTCTCCACGGTTTCCTGCAGGTAGGGGTTGTCGGCGAAGGGAAAGGCCGCGCGCATGATGTCGAAGCTGTTTTCCACGAAGGCGTTGATGTCCTCGCGCTGCAGGCTGTCCTGCAGGCGCTGCTGGATGGCCAGGAAGGGGGCCAGGTCGCGCTCGACCTGCCAGCCATCGGCCACCGCCTTGCCCAGCAGGATGTACAGTTCCATCACCAGGGCATACAGGCTCTTGACCTTGTGCGGGGTCAACTCGGCCACCTGGGCACCGCGCCGCGGCGGAATCACCACCAGGTGGCGGCGCTCGAGAATCAGCAGCGCTTCGCGCACCGAGCCACGGCTGACATTCAGCGCCTGGGTGACCTTCTGTTCCTGAATCCGTTCACGGGCCTGCAACTCACCACGAATGATGCGTTCGGCCAGATGGTGGGCGATCTGCTCGGCGAGGCTGTCCGGTGCCTTGAACGTCATGATGATCCTTAGGCTCTACTGACCTATTGGGGCAAGCGATATTGATACTGAAACCCCCGCCAGGCTTGGCGTGGGCAGGTATGCGCAGGGCGCGAGTGTAACACAGGGTGTTACCGGGCCAAGGGTACAGGCGGGGCACTTTCAGGCCAAAAGGTAGGCTCCCTGCGACTGTTGCTGAGGACACATTGTCCTACAATCCTACCAGCGCTATCGCCCAATAATAAGAATACGGAGCCCCCCATGTTCGAACGACTTCCCTCCAACTGGATGCTGGCCATCAAGAGCATCGGTTACTGGTTCTGGCTGATCCCGGTACTGGGTATTCCCCTGAGCTATTACTGGTCGCAAGGCAGCGACCATGCCAACGCCTGGGCCTGGATGGTGATCCTGGTGGTGTTCGGCGTTATCCCGCTGCTGGACTTTATCGTCGGCCGTGACCCGGCCAACCCGGACGAAGCGGTGCAGGTACCGCAGATGGAGCAACAGACCTACTACCGCCTGCTCAGCCTGGCCACAGTGCCCTTCCTGCTGGGCATGCTCGGCTGGGCCACCTGGGTCTTCGTCGACTACCAGGCCTGGAATTGGCTCGGCCAGCTGGGCTGGGTGCTGTCGGTTGGCACGGTCACGGGTGCCATCGGCATTACCGTGGCCCACGAGTTGATCCACAAGGACCCGAAACTCGAGCAGAACGCCGGTGGCCTGCTGCTGGCGGCGGTGTGCTACGGCGGCTTCAAGATCGAACATGTGCGCGGCCACCATGTGCATGTGTCGACCCCGGAAGACGCCAGTTCCTCGCGCTATGGCCAGAGCCTGTATGCCTTCCTGCCCCACGCCTATAAGCACAATTTCCTCAATGCCTTCGCCCTCGAGGCCGAGCGTCTCAAGCGCAAGGGCTTGCCCGCCCTGCACTGGCGCAACGAGCTGATCGTCTGGTACGCCATCAGCGCCCTGTTTCTGCTCGGTTTCACCCTGGCCTTCGGCTGGCTCGGCGCACTGTTCTTTATTGGCCAGTCGATCGTCGCCTTTACCCTGCTGGAGATCGTCAATTACGTGGAGCATTACGGCCTGCATCGACGCAAGTTGGACAACGGCCGCTATGAACGCACCAACCCGACCCACTCCTGGAACAGCAACTTCCTGCTGACCAACCTGTTTCTCTTCCACCTGCAGCGCCATTCCGACCATCACGCCTATGCCAAACGGCGCTACCAGGTGCTGCGCCACTTCGACGACAGCCCGCAACTGCCCAATGGCTATGCCGGAATGATCGTTCTGGCGCTGTTCCCGCCACTGTGGCGGGCAGTAATGGACCCGCGCGTACGCGCCTACTATGCCGGCGAAGAACACCAGCTGACCGACTCACAACTCGCCAGCCACTAGGAGCCTGTCGGGCTTGACCGTCCGTAGCGAGGGAAAGTCCGGTTTGAGTCAGTTTTGTTGCTCTTTCGAGGCGAATAGCGAGCTATTTAACGAGAAAGAGCGGAAAAAATGGCCAAATCCGGCTTTTCCGCAGTAGGACAGTGTTAAGTCTGACAGGCTCCTAGAACCGGCCTTCACTTAAAAGCCCCAACGGCATTCGCCCTTGGGGCTTTTTTGTATCTCAGGCTCTCCGACAGCAATCCCCCCGCGCCAGGGCGTTGTTGGCATAAAACCGGCTAGCCTTAAGTCATCTCCTTGCTCTCGGCAGGCTCATAACCAAATCGCATGACAAACACCTGACCACAGAGTCAAATATTTGTTGACCCTAAAGTCAGAAAACTCTAGATTTGCCCCATGCCAAGCCGTGTGGAAACGCTGTGCCATCGTGCCCAGCCGTTTCAGCAGAGCCTGATACGAGAACAATAAAGTGCCTGGAGGTCGTCCTTGATCCAGTTTTTACTCAACCGGGAGCTGCGCACCGAGCATGCCCTGGACCCCAACGTCACAGTGCTCCAGTACTTGCGCGAGCACGCCGGCAAACCCGGTACCAAAGAAGGCTGCGCCTCCGGCGATTGCGGTGCCTGCACCGTGGTGGTCGGCGAGCTGGACGGCGAGCGCGTGCGTTATCGCACGCTCAACTCCTGCCTGACCTTCGTTTCGTCCCTGCACGGCAAACAGCTGATCAGCGTCGAAGACCTCAAGCACCAGGGCCGGCTGCACAGCGTGCAACAGGCCATGGTCGACTGCCATGGTTCGCAATGCGGCTTCTGCACCCCGGGCTTCGTCATGTCGCTGTTCGCCCTGCAGAAGAACCGGGCCGCGTCAGGCAGCAGCGGCTTCGACAAGGCCGACACCCTGGAAGCCCTCGCCGGCAACCTGTGCCGCTGCACCGGCTACCGACCGATTATCGATGCCGCCGAGCAGGCCTGCTGCCAGAAGCAACCGGATCAGTTCGACGCCTTTGAGCCGCAGACCGTCGAGCAGTTGAAGGCCATCGCCCCGCGCGATACCGCCGAACTCAATAGCGGCGACAAGCGCTGCCTGCTGCCGCTGACCGTGGCCGACCTGGCCGACCTCTACGCCGCCAATCCCGAGGCCCGCCTGCTCGCCGGCGGCACCGACCTGGCCCTGGAAGTCACCCAGTTCCACCGCGAACTACCGGTGATGATCTACGTCGGCCATATCGAAGCGATGAAGCGCGTGGAAGTCACCGCCGAACATATCGAGATCGGCGCGGCGACTTCGCTGTCCGATTGCTATGCCGCGCTGGCCGAGGAATACCCTGACTTCGGCGAGCTGCTGCACCGTTTTGCCTCCTTGCAGATCCGCAACCAGGGCACCCTGGGCGGCAACATCGGCAACGCCTCGCCAATCGGCGACGCCCCGCCGCTGCTGATCGCCCTGGGCGCGCAGATCGTCCTGCGCAAAGGCAGCGACACGCGCAGCCTGCCGATCGAGGAGTACTTCCTCGACTACAAGGTGACTGCCCGTCAGGAAGCCGAATTTATCGAGAAGATCATGGTGCCGCGCGCGCAGCCCAAGCAGGCATTCAGCGCCTATAAAGTGTCCAAGCGCCTGGACGACGACATTTCCGCGGTCTGCGCCGCCTTCAACCTGCGTATCGAAGACGGCGTAGTGCAGGACGCGCGCATTGCCTTCGGTGGCATGGCGGCGACTCCCAAGCGTGCCGCCGCCTGCGAAGCCGCACTCAAGGGTACGCCGTTCAACCAGGTGCAGATCGAACGCGCCTGCGCCGCCCTGGCCGAGGATTTCACGCCGCTGAGCGATTTCCGCGCCAGCAAGGAATACCGCCTGCTCACCGCGCAGAACCTGCTGCGTAAATTCTTCCTCGAGCTGCAAGCTCCCGAAGTCGAAACCCGGGTGACCGCCTATGTCTAACCATCACGTATTGAAAACCCAGGAAGAACTGGCCGCCCTGTTCCGCGCCGACATCACCACCGGCGTCGGCCGCAGCGTCAAGCACGAGAGCGCGGACAAGCACGTATCCGGCGAAGCTGTGTATGTCGACGACCGCCTGGAATTCCCCAACCAGCTGCACGTCTATGCCCGCATGAGCGACCGCGCCCACGCGCGTATTGTCAGCATCGACACCGCGCCCTGCTATGCGATTCCCGGCGTGGCCATCGCCATCACCAGCAAGGACGTACCCGGCCAGTTGGATATCGGCCCGGTGGTCGCTGGTGACCCGCTGCTGGCGGACGGCAAGGTCGAATATGTCGGCCAGGTGGTGATCGCGGTCGGTGCCGACAGCCTGGAAACCGCGCGCAAGGCGGCGATGGCGGCGGTTATCGAATACGAAGACCTGGAACCTGTGCTGGACGTGGTCGATGCGCTGCGCAAGAAGCATTTCGTCCTCGACAGCCATCAACACAAGATCGGCAACTCCAGCGCCAAATTGGCCACTGCACCGCGCCGCCTGCAAGGCAGCCTGCATATCGGTGGCCAGGAACACTTCTACCTGGAAACCCAGATTTCCTCGGTGATGCCCAGCGAAGACGGCGGCATGATCGTCTACACCTCGACGCAGAACGCCACCGAGGTGCAGAAGTTGGTGGCCGAAGTGCTCGGCGTGCCGATGCACAAGATCGTCATCGACATGCGCCGCATGGGCGGCGGTTTCGGCGGCAAGGAAACCCAGGCAGCAGGCCCCGCGTGCCTGTGTGCGGTGATTGCTCACCTGACCGGGCGGCCGACCAAGATGCGCCTGCCGCGCGTCGACGACATGCAGATCACCGGCAAACGTCACCCCTTCTATGTCGAATACGACGTCGGCTTCGACGACGACGGCTTGTTGCATGGCATCGAAATCGAGCTTGCCGGTAACTGCGGCTACTCGCCCGACCTGTCCGGTTCCATCGTCGACCGCGCGATGTTCCACTCGGACAACGCCTACTTCCTCGGCAACGCCACCATCAATGGTCACCGCTGCAAGACCAACACCGCCTCGAACACTGCCTACCGCGGCTTCGGCGGCCCGCAGGGGATGGTCGCCATCGAGGAGATCATGGACGCGGTGGCCCGCAGTCTGGGCAAAGACCCGCTGGAAGTGCGCAAGACCAACTACTACGGCAAGACCGAGCGCAACGTCACCCACTACCACCAGACGGTCGAGCACAACGTCATCCATGAGATGACCGCCGAGCTGGAAGAAAGTAGCGAGTACGCCAAGCGCCGCGAGGAAATCCGCGCGTTCAACGCCAAAAGCCCGGTGCTGAAGAAAGGCCTGGCGCTGACCCCGGTGAAATTCGGCATCAGCTTCACCGCCACCTTCCTCAACCAGGCCGGCGCGCTGATCCATATCTACACCGACGGTTCGATCCACCTGAACCACGGCGGCACCGAGATGGGCCAGGGCCTCAACACCAAGGTCGCGCAGATCGTCGCCGAGGTGCTGCAGGTCGATATCTCGCGCATCCAGATCACCGCCACCAACACCGACAAGGTGCCGAACACCTCGCCGACCGCAGCAAGCAGCGGTGCCGACCTGAACGGCAAGGCCGCGCAGAATGCCGCCGAGACCCTCAAGCAGCGCCTGGTCGAGTTCCTCGTGCGCGAGTACAAGGTCACTCCGGAAGACGTCGAATTCCGCAACGGCCAGGTGCGCGTACGCGATCTGTTCCTCGGTTTCGAGGAAGTGATCCAGAAAGCCTACTTCGCCCAGGTGTCGCTGTCCTCCACCGGTTTCTATCGCACGCCGAAGATCTATTACGACCGCGACAAGGCCGCCGGCCGGCCGTTCTACTACTTCGCCTATGGTGCCGCCTGCGCCGAGGTGATCGTCGACACCCTGACCGGCGAATACAAGATGCTGCGCACCGACATCCTGCATGACGTCGGCGCTTCGCTGAACCCGGCCATCGATATCGGCCAGGTCGAAGGGGCCTTCGTCCAGGGCATGGGCTGGCTGACCATGGAAGAGCTGGTGTGGAACGGCAAAGGCAAGCTGATGACCAACGGCCCGGCCAGCTACAAGGTACCGGCCATCGCCGATATGCCGCTGGACCTGCGGGTCAAGCTGGTGGAGAACCGCAAGAACCCGGAAGACACGGTGTTCCACTCCAAGGCCGTGGGCGAACCGCCGTTTATGCTCGGCATCGCCGTGTGGTGCGCGATCAAAGACGCCGTGGCCAGCCTTGCCGACTACCGCGTACAACCGCAGATCGACGCCCCGGCCACCCCGGAGCGCGTGCTCTGGGGCGTGGAACAGATGAAGAAACTGCAGCAACCGGCCAAGGCCCTGCTGACCGAGACCGAACCGGCCTAACGCCAACCGCCGATCTGGTGGATGTGCTGCGCGACAGTTACGCGCCCCGATCCACCCTACCTCGCGTAGGGTGGAAAACCGCGAAGCGTTTTCCACCAAGGCCGTGGACGAATCACTCTACAGGTGTACAACAATGACAAAACACACCGCAGCCAATAGCCAACCGACCCGGCCGCTGCCGGCTCCGATACTGGACCCGTCGCCGAGCAACTGGCGCCTGCCGCGCCCGGGACAACTGCCGCCAACCTGGAGGCTGAGCAAATGAGCTGGATCAGCGCCCTCGCCGACCTGCAGCAGCAAGGCCAACCTTGCGTGCTGGTGACCATCATCGAAGAACGCGGCTCGACCCCGCGTAACGCCGGCTCGAAAATGGTGGTCACCACCGACCGCATCTTCGAGACCATCGGTGGCGGTCACCTGGAATACAAGGCGATGGCGCTGGCCCGCGAGATGCTGCAAAGCCGCAGCCAGGACACCCGCCTGGAGCGTTTCAGCCTGGGTGCGAGCCTCGGCCAATGCTGTGGCGGTGCCACCGTGCTGCTGTTCGAACCCATGGGTCAGCCCCAGGCGCAGATCGCCGTGTTCGGTGCCGGCCATGTCGGTCGCGCCCTGGTACCGCTGCTCGCCAGCCTGCCGTGCAAGGTGCGCTGGATCGACTCGCGGGAAAACGAGTTCCCCGAGCAGATTCCGGCCGGTGCGGAAAAGATCGTCAACGAGGAAGTGGTCGATGAGGTAGAGAATATGCCGCCCGGCAGCTACTACATCGTTATGACCCACAATCACCAGCTCGACCTGGAGCTGACCGCAGCCATTCTCAAGCGTGGCGACTTCGCTTACTACGGCCTGATCGGCTCGCAGACCAAGCGCGTCAAGTTCGAGCATCGCCTGCGTGAACGCGGCTTCGACGAAGCACTGATGGCGCGCATGCGCTGCCCCATGGGCCTGGCGGAAGTCAAAGGCAAGCTGCCGATCGAAATTGCCGTGTCCATCGCCGGCGAGGTGATCGCCACCTACAACGCCGCCTTCGGCCAGGACGTAAAAAAAGGCGAGAGCAGCGTCGCCAAGCTGCTGCCCGCTTCGCGCCGCGCCACTCCGTAGGGTGTGCGGGGCCGCCTAGGCCGCGCGCACCAATATCCCATTGAACCCGGTGCGCACGGCGCACCCTACGCATGATCGAGATGTAACCGATGACCAACGCCGTCAAAGCCTACCGCGCCGCCATCCTGCACAGCCTCGCCGACCCTGCCGTGGTCGGCGTCGAGCACTCCTATCAATACTTCGAGGACGGCATCCTCCTGGTCGAGGACGGCCAGGTGGTCAAGGTCGGCTCCGCCGCCGAGCTGCTGCCGACGCTCAAGGGCCTCGAGGTTACCGAGTATCAGGATGCGCTGATCACCCCCGGTTTTATCGACACCCATATCCACTACCCGCAAACCGGGATGATCGCCTCCTACGGCGAGCAGTTGCTGGATTGGCTGAACACCTACACCTTCCCCACCGAGCGCCAGTTCGAAGACAAGGCCCACGCCGCAGACGTGGCCGGGATCTTCCTCAAGGAGCTGCTGCGCAATGGCACCACCACCGCCCTGGTGTTCGGCAGCGTGCACAAGCAATCGGTGGACGCCTTCTTCGAGGTGGCCTGCGCGCTGAACCTGCGGATGATCGCCGGCAAGGTGCTGATGGACCGCAACGCCCCGGATTACCTGACCGACACCCCGGAATCCGGCTACGCCGACAGCAAGGAGCTGATCGAGCGCTGGCACGGCAAAGGCCGCCTGCACTACGCGGTCACCCCACGCTTCGCCCCGACCAGCACGCCGGAGCAACTGAGCCTGGCCGGCAAGCTGCTCGGCGAGTACCCGGACCTGTATATGCACACCCACCTGTCGGAGAACCGCCAGGAGATCGAGTGGGTCAAGGCGCTGTTCCCCGAGCGCAAGGGCTACCTGGACGTCTACGACCACTTCAAGCTGATCGGCCCGCGCGCGGTGTTCGCCCACGGCGTGCATCTATGCGATGCGGAATGCCAGCGTCTGGCCGAAACCGGCTCGGCTGTGGCCTTCTGCCCGACCTCCAACCTGTTTCTCGGCAGCGGCCTGTTCGACCTGAACAAGCTCGAAGCCCACGGCGTGCGCGTCGGCCTGGGTACCGATGTCGGTGCCGGCACCAGCTTCAGCCAGCTGCAATCGCTGAACGAGGCGTACAAGATCATGCAGTTGCAGGGCAAGAAGCTCGACCCGTTCAAGTCGCTGTACCTGGCCACCTTGGGCGGTGCCGAGGCGCTGTACCTGGACGACAAGATCGGCAACTTCACCCCCGGCAAGGATGCGGACTTCGTGGTGCTCGACTACAACGCCACCCCGCTGATCAGCTACCGCATGCAGCAGGCCAAGAGCCTGGACGAGAAGCTGTTCGCCCTGACCATGCTCGGCGACGATCGCGCGATCAAGGAAACCTTCGCCGCCGGCCAGTCGGTACACCGCCGGGACTGAGCCGCTGGGGAGAGGAAAATCGAGGCCGGCTAACTTCTCTCCTGCCTGAGCAGGGACTAATCAGCCCTGAACTCTGTAATCGCATCGCACATCGCTGCAACACAGACATAAAAAAGCCCCGCAACTCAGGTTGCGGGGCTTTTTTATCTCGGCCTGCCTGGCGATCAGCGATTGGCGCTGCTGCGTCCCGGTTTCTTCTTGCTGCTGGGCAACAGGTGGGAAAACACCGCATGCAGATCATCGGAGGCGGTTTCGCCATCCAGATTGAGCTTGGCATCGACGCTGTCCATATGGCGCATCATCAGGTCGACGGCCACCGCCACATCGCCCGCCTCGATCGCATCGATCACCTGGTCGTGTTCGGCATCCGAGCAGTGGGTGCGGCTGTTGCTCTCGTACAGGGCGATGATCAGCGAGGTCTGCGAAATCAGGCTGCGCAGAAACCCCAGTAGGGTCTGATTGCCCGCCGCCTCAGCCAGCTTCAGGTGGAACTCGCCGGACAGGCGAATCCCCATGCC
This sequence comes from Pseudomonas sp. EA_105y_Pfl2_R69, assembly GCF_963970915.1. Classification (NCBI taxonomy): domain Bacteria; kingdom Pseudomonadati; phylum Pseudomonadota; class Gammaproteobacteria; order Pseudomonadales; family Pseudomonadaceae; genus Pseudomonas; species Pseudomonas sp. EA_105y_Pfl2_R69. The sequence continues at coordinate 297,193 of NZ_CAXAOO010000002.1, read as the reverse complement.
GCGATCACCGCGGGCGAAGCACTCGCGCTCGTCGATCACCATCTGACGCAAGCAGGCGATCTGCTCGGCTGTGGCGTTCTTGCAGGCCAACTCGGTGATGGCGCGCTCGATCATGCGCCGTACATAGAAAATCTGCTTGGCCTCTTCCGCCCCTGGGCTGGCAACCACCGCGCCGCGGTTAGGCCGCAGCAGCACCACGCCCTCGTGGGCCAGGCGCGACAGGGCACGGCGAATAATGGTGCGGCTGACACCGAAAATCTCACCCAGGGCTTCTTCGCTGAGTTTGGTACCGGGGGCCAGGCGTTGCTCAAGAATGGCATCGAAAATATGCGCGTAAACGACATCGTCCTGAGTCCCGCTGCGAGTGCTTTTGCCTTCGCGCGACTGCTTCTTTAGGGGCTGCAATTGTTCGTTCATTCTGACTCGCGTGAAAAAGTCTGGCGGTTTCTACTCGGGCAACCCTTCTGCTGGCTACCTGCCGGTCGGGGCCAGCAGCGCATAGCGGAAAAGTTACAGATAAAATGCCCTTGCATTGTACACAATGTGACCAGTTCGTACACCGTCGGCGCAACAACCCGAACCCACCTAGAACCTGTGTCGGTCGCGCTCATGTCCCTCGTCTCCCGAGTGAGCAGATTCGGTAAATTTATTTCTTCTAAGCAGCCTCACTCTGTAGCAATTAATCGCCTTAGCGCCCGACCAGAAACGCCTCAAAAATTCCTGGCGCGACCAGTCGAGATACCTGGGCGATTCCATGACAAACACACATGTCATTGATTTTATTAGCTTAATATAAATTTAGGCATGCGAATAAGCATGAAATTTCCGTATCGGCACAGCACAACAATTCAACGCCAGATACAAAACCACGGCAAAAACATTATTTGCTTTTTTTGTATACAAACGCATAATCGCGACAGTGTGATTTCCTGACTGCTAGGTCAACAACCAAGCCGACAAGCACACCGCAACGCACCATCTGCCTCAGAGAGCCGAAACCGTGCGCAGCACAGGCTCTGGGTGGTACACAACAAGAGATGAGGAGTACCCACTGTGGAAAGCGCTAAACAAGAACAACATGCGACGCACGCCCAAGGGCTGCTGAAAACCGGTCTGCTCGACCGATTCTTCAAGCTGACCGAACACCGCACCAGCATCAAGACCGAGCTGATTGCAGGCATCACCACCTTCTTCACCATGGTTTACATCATCTTCGTCAACCCCAGCATCATGGCGATAGCCGGTGTTGACCAGGGCGCAGCCTTTGTTGCGACCTGCGTAGGTGCGGCCCTCGGCTGCTTCCTGATGGGCCTGTACGCCAACTGGCCAGTCGGCCTGGCACCAGGCATGGGCCTGAACGCTTTCTTCACCTTTACCGTGGTCGGAGACATGGGCTACAGCTGGGAGACCGCCCTCGGCGCGGTATTCCTCTCTGGCATCCTGTTTATGATCATGAGTCTGTCACGCATCCGCGAGTGGCTGCTCAACAGTATCCCCATGAGCCTGCGCTTTGCCATGGGTGCCGGGGTTGGATTATTCCTCGGGCTGATCGGCCTGAAGACCGCCGGCATCGTCGTCGACAGCCCGGCTACCCTGCTGACCATGGGCTCGTTCGGTGAACCCAACGCCATCCTCGCGGCCGTGTGCTTCCTGATGATTGCCGTACTCAGCCACCGCAATGTGTTCGGTGCCATCCTCTTCAGCATGCTCGGCGTAACTGCCATCGGCTGGGCCATGGGCCTGGTCGAATACGGCGGCCTGGTGTCGATGCCACCAAGCCTGGCCCCGACCTTCCTGGCCATGGATATCGCCGGAGCCTTCCAGATCTCGATGATCAGCGTGGTTCTGTCGTTCCTCTTCGTCAATATGTTCGACACCGCCGGCACCCTGATGGGCGTCGCTCACCGCGCCAACCTGGTCGATGCGGACGGCAAGATTCAGAACCTGTCGCAAGCCCTGAAAGCAGACAGTACCTCCAGCGTTATCGGCTCCCTGGTCGGCTGCCCGCCTGTCACCAGCTATGTAGAAAGCGCTGCGGGCGTCGCCGCAGGTGGTCGCACCGGCCTGACCGCCGTCACCGTTGGCCTGCTGTTCCTCGCAGCGATGTTCTTCGCTCCGCTGGCCGGCATGATCCCCGCCTACGCCACCGCCGGTGCGTTGATCTACGTCGCGATGCTGATGATGAGCGGCATGGCGCATATCGACTGGAAGGATCACACCGACACCATCCCGGCGATCGTCACCGTGGTGATGATGCCGCTGACCTTCTCCATCGCCAACGGCATTGCCCTGGGCTTCCTGACCTACGCGACGCTGAAGCTGCTGACCGGTCAGCGCGACAAGGTATCGCTAAGCCTGTACGTTCTGTGCATTATCTTTATCGCCAAGTTCGCCTTCCTTTAAGGAAAGCCTGGTAGTCACCAGCCCCGGCGCGCGCGTCGGGGCTTTTCCACATCTGGAGAATAGGAAATGAGCCTGGAAACCTGGCTGTTGTTCGCAAGCGCTGCACTGGTGGTGATTCTGATCCCCGGGCCGCTGTCGCTTTTGATGGTCAGCAACAGCCTGAACTATGGCCTGCGTCGCTCGCTGCCGGCCTTTATCGGCGGCGTGTCGGCCTCGATCTGCCTGCTCAGCGCTTCGGCCCTGGGGCTCGGGGCACTGCTGCTGGCCTCGGAACAGCTGTTCGGCCTGCTGAAGATGGTCGGCGCGCTGTACCTGTTCTATCTCGCCTGGCAAAGCTGGCAAGAATCGCGCAAGGCCGCCAAGCCGGTGACGGCCGAGGAGCAACCGGTCAACCCAGGCTTTCGCAGCATGTTCTGGAAGGCCTTCGGCCTGGGCGCGAGCAACCCCAAGGACATCCTGTTCTTCGCGGCGTTTCTGCCGCAATTTATCAGTGCCGAGCGGCCCATGATCAGCCAGCTGCTGGTGATGATCGCCACCTGGGCGGTACTCGATCTGGCCTGCAAGCTGTTCTACGGCCTCAGTGCCCAGGGCGCGGCACGCTACCTGCGTTCCGGCAAGGGCCAGGTGTGGTTCAACCGCATCAGCGCGGGCTTGTTCGGCGGCGCGGGCGCTGCCTCGCTGCTTAGCCGCTAGCGTTATTGCTGAACCCGCGAAGCCCGTTGTTTGGCTTCGCGCAGCCCAAGCCCCCTCCCCGGCCAACACCTCAAATTGCAGGCAAAAAAAAGCCCGCAGTGTGGGCGGGCCAGGGACTCTTGAATGAGTCAGAGGGTGACAAGCATTCGCTATCAGCTACCGCGGTAGGTGGAGTAGCTGTATGGGGAAATCAGCAGCGGCACGTGGTAGTGCTCCTGGCCGGCATCGATACCGAAGCGCAGCACCACTACATCGAGAAAGGCCGGATCAGGCAGGGCAACGCCACGCGCACGGTAATAGTCGCCGGCATGGAAATGCAGCTGGTAGACGCCCGTGCGGTAGTCATCGCCCTGCAGCACCGGCGCATCGCAGCGGCCATCGCTGTTGGTCTGCACGCTGTTAAGCAACTCCAGCTGAGCCCCTTCGACGCGGTATAGCTCGATCTTCAGGGCGCTGCCGGGGCAGCCGTGCGCGGCATCTAGAACATGTGTAGTCAATCGTCCCATCGGTTAGGGGCGTCTACGCTGAGCAAAGACCCAGGCAGGCACCACACCTCCTCTACTTGTAGTGAATTCGACAGATTACTCAGGCTTTGGCGGCCTTGACCTGCTAGCAGCATAGCATGCCGCAAATACAATATAAGACACTTTTCAAGATAATTGTACACAATATCTTAAACCCCGTTCCCGCACAGCCGCCACCTGCTTACCAGGGCATAAATTCGCCAGAGTTGCAGGGGCCACACGTACTACAGATTGGGGCTCAGAGCTTTTTGGTTCTGCTGAGGCGTGTCTTTTTACAAAATAGGTAAATTTTCGATTTACAAAATGCGGCACACTTTGTATACAATTGACTCATCGCGGTTACCTACCCTGTCCAGGGCCAACCCAGTGACCGCACAACACCAAGAAGGAAGACTGCAGTGAGCGCTGACTACCCACGCGACCTGATCGGTTACGCCAACAACCCGCCCCATCCGCACTGGCCGAATGATGCGCGTATCGCCCTGTCGTTCGTCCTCAATTACGAAGAAGGCGGCGAACGCAACGTGCTGCACGGCGACAAGGAATCCGAGGCCTTTCTTTCCGAGATGGTCTCTGCCCAGCCGCTGCAAGGCGCGCGCAATATGAGCATGGAATCGATCTACGAGTATGGCAGCCGTGCCGGCGTCTGGCGCCTGCTCAAGTTATTCCAGCAGCACGATATCCCGCTGACCATCTTCGCCGTTGCCATGGCCGCCCAGCGCCATCCCGATGCAATCAGGGCCATGGCTGCTGCCGGCCACGAGATCTGCAGCCACGGCTACCGCTGGATCGACTACCAATACATGAGTGAAGCCGAAGAGCGCGAGCATATGCTCGAAGCCATCCGCATCCTCACCGACCTCACCGGCGAGCGCCCGCTGGGCTGGTACACCGGCCGCACCGGGCCGAATACCCGGCGCATCGTCATGGAGGAAGGCGGCTTCCTCTACGACTCCGACACCTACGACGACGACCTGCCCTACTGGGACGCCGCCAGCACCGCGGCCAAGCCGCACCTGGTGATCCCCTACACCCTGGACACCAACGACATGCGCTTTACCCAGGTGCAGGGTTTCAATACCGGCGACGACTTCTATCAGTACCTCAAGGACGCCTTCGATGTGCTCTACGCCGAAGGCGTCGCCGGCGCGCCGAAGATGCTCTCGATTGGCATGCACTGCCGCCTGCTCGGCCGCCCGGCGCGCATCGCCGCCCTGGCGCGCTTTATCGAGTACGTCAAAGGCCACGAAAAAGTCTGGTGCGCCCGCCGCGTCGATATCGCCCGCCACTGGCACGCCACCCACCCTTTTAGCGAGAACAGCAAATGAGCCGCTTTCAGACCCTGACCCCGTCGAGCCTGAGCCGTGAAGATTTCGTCAAGGTCTTCGCCGATATCTACGAGCACTCGCCCTGGGTCGCCGAGAAGGCCTTTGACCTCGGTCAAGACGACAGCATCAACCAGATCGACGGCCTGCATCAGCGCATGGCCGACCTGTTGCTCAGTGCCAGCCATGCCGCACAGCTGGCGCTGATCAATGCTCACCCGGACCTGGCCGGCAAGGCAGCCGTACGTGGTGAGCTGACAGCCTCCTCCACCTCGGAGCAGGCCGGTGCGGGCATTCACGCCTGTACTGCAGAAGAGTTCGCCCGCTTTACCGAACTGAACGATGCCTACAAGGCGAAGTTCGGCTTCCCCTTCATCATGGCGGTGAAAGGCAGCAATCGGCACCAGATCCTGGCGGCCTTCGAGGAGCGTATTCACAACTCCCCGGAGCAGGAGTTCGCCTGCGCCCTGGCCGAGATCAACAAGATCGCGCTGTTTCGCTTGCTGCAGCTCTAGGCCGCAAGCCCTCCGCCCTCCCCAACGCCACCATCTAAGGCAGACAATTCATGAAAGCTTACGCCGTACCCTTTGAGAAATACGTCAACCTCGCCGACGCACGCCTGGGCACCCAGGCCATCTCGGTCACCGACGACTGGTTCGCCGACGTTAACCGTCTGTTCCAGCCGACCCCGGCCGTATGGAAGGAGGGCGTGTTCGATGACAACGGCAAGTGGATGGATGGTTGGGAATCGCGCCGCAAGCGTTTCGAAGGTTACGACAGCGCGGTAATCCGCCTGGGCGTGCCAGGCTCGATCAAGGGTGTGGACATCGACACCAGCTTCTTCACCGGTAACTTCCCGCCGTCGGCGTCCCTGGAAGGCTGCTTCGTCGCCGAAGGCGACCCGAGCGACGCCACCGAGTGGAGCGAAGTGCTGGGCGCAGTAGAGCTGCAAGGCAACAACCACCACTACCATGAAATCACCAATGCCCAGGCGTTCACTCACCTGCGCTTCAACATCTACCCAGACGGTGGTGTCGCCCGTCTGCGTGTGTACGGCGTGCCGTTCCGCGACTGGAGCAACGTCGGCGACAATGAGCAGATCGACCTGGCCGCTGCACTGAATGGCGGTCGCGCCCTGGCCTGCTCGGACGAACACTTCGGCCGCATGAGCAACATCCTCAACCCGGGCCGTGGCATCAACATGGGCGACGGCTGGGAAACCGCCCGCCGGCGTACCCCGGGTAACGACTGGGTGATCGTCGCCCTCGGCCATCCTGGCGAGATCGAACGCGTCGTCGTCGACACCCTGCACTTCAAGGGCAACTACCCGGACAGCTGCTCGATCCAGGCGGCCTTCGTCAAGGGCGGCACCGACAGCCAGATCGAGACCCAGAGCCTGTTCTGGCGCGAACTGCTGCCAAGCCAGAAACTGCAGATGCACGCCGAGCACGAGTTCAGCGAGCAGATCAAGGCCCTGGGCCCAATCACCCACGTACGGGTGAACGTGTTTCCAGACGGCGGTATCAGCCGCCTGCGCCTGTTCGGCAAAGTCGCCAAGTAAGCCAATAAACCCCTCTCCCATTGGGAGAGGGGCATAAACGAACGAACAAGAAGACCAACATGCGCAAATTGATCATCGAGCCGCTGAGCAAAGAAGCCTTCGCCCCCTTTGGTGACGTTATCGAAACCGAAGGCAACGAATTCTTCATGATCAACAATGGCTCCACTCGCCGTTATCACAAACTGGCCACGGTCGAGACCGCACAGCCAGAGGATAAGGCGATCATCAGCATCTTCAGTGCCGAGGCCCTGGATATGCCGCTGACCATTCGCATGCTGGAGCGCCATCCGCAGGGCAGTCAGGCGTTTATTCCGCTGCTCGGCAACCCCTTTCTGATTGTGGTCGCGCCAGTTGGCGATGCACCTGAGTCGGAGTTGGTCCGCGCCTTCCGCAGCAACGGCAGGCAGGGCATTAATTACCATCGCGGCGTCTGGCACCATCCGGTGCTGACGATCGAAAAGCGGGATGACTTCCTGGTGGTTGATCGCAGTGGTTCCGGCAACAACTGCGATGAGCATTTCTTTACCGACGACGAGCAACTGCTCCTCGCCCCCCACCAATAAGAGAAGCCCAGCACCGGCGTGCCGGCACTGGGAAAGAGGTACTGATTGTGGAAGCGCATTTTACTGAGTGGCTGAACCTGGGCATTCGCTGGATCCATATGATCACCGGCATCGCCTGGATCGGCGCATCCTTCTATTTCGTCTGGCTGGAAAACAACCTCAACCGCTCCAACCCGCGCGAAGGGCTGGCCGGCGACCTCTGGGCGATCCACGGTGGCGGTATCTACCACCTGGAAAAATACAAACTGGCCCCGCCGAAAATGCCGGAGAACCTGCACTGGTTCAAATGGGAGGCCTATGCCACCTGGCTGTCGGGCGTGGCCCTGATGCTAGTGGTCTACTACCTCAACCCCAGCCTGTACCTGGTCAAACCTGGCGTCGACCTGGCCCCGGAAATGGCCATTGCCATCGGCTTCGGCTCGATGATTGCCGGTTACGTGGCCTACCACTTCCTCTGTGATTCGCCTCTGGGTAAGCGCCCGGCCCTGCTCGGTGCCGTGCTGTTCGTGCTGCTGATCGCCGCCGCCTATGGCTTCAACCTGATTTTCAGCGGCCGCGCCGCCTATATCCATGTCGGCGCGATTATCGGCACCATCATGGTCGGCAACGTGTTCTTCACCATCATGCCGGCCCAGCGCGCGCTGGTTAAGGCCATCGAAGACAACACCACCCCTGACCCGGCGCTGCCGGCCAAGGGTCTGCTGCGTTCGCGCCACAACAACTACTTCACCCTGCCGGTGCTGTTCATCATGATCAGCAACCACTTCCCGAGCACCTACGGCAGCCAGTACAACTGGCTGATCCTGGCGGGCATCGCGATGCTGGCGGTACTGGTACGTCACTACTTCAACACCCGCCATGACAGCAGCAAATATGTCTGGACACTGCCTGCCGCTGCCCTGGGCATGATCTGCCTGGCGTTTGTCACCGGTCCGCAAATGAAGTCGATAGCGACCGACGCGCCCCAGGCCGCCGTGATCAAATATGCCCCGGTACCGGCCACTGGCGTCAGTGGCACCCCGCAGGCGGCCAAGCCTGTCGAGCCGGCAGAAGCCACACCTGCCGAGCCCAGCGCCGCTGCTGTAGCTGCAACTGGCGAAGGCGACTTTACCCAGGTCAACAGCGTGATCAAGGAACGTTGCAGCGTGTGCCACTCGGCCACGCCAAGCAGCCCGATGTTCAGTGCACCGCCTGCCGGCTTCATCCTCGACACGCCGGAGCAGATCAAGGCGCAGGCCGCGAAAATCCACGCGCAAAGCGTCGCCTCGCAGATCATGCCGCTGGGCAATATCACCCAGATGACCCAGGACGAGCGTGACCTGATCGGAGCCTGGATCGACCAGGGCGCACAGCTCAACTGATCCACCCGAATGCCGCGCCATACCTAGGCGCGGCATTTCTTTATCCGCAACATTCCTCGCCCGCGAGGCTGCAAGTACGCACCAGCAGCGGCACCCAGGTGCCCTGCCATACCCGCGATCCGTAGGGCCGGCTCGAGCCGAGCGTCAGGCGCACGGAGCACCAGCGACTTAAAAAAATAAAAGCGCCCGAGGTATTGCATGACTCAGTTGAATTCAACTTCGACCTGCGCGGTCGATCAACGCCTGCCCCTGCTGCAGATGATTCTGGTGAGCGTCCAACATGTACTGCTGATGTATGGCGGTGCCGTCGCTGTGCCCTTGATCATCGGCGAGGCCGTGGGCCTGTCCCGCGAAGAGGTGGCCTTTCTGATCACCGCCGACCTGCTGGTGGCCGGTATCGCCACCCTGGTGCAATCGCTGGGCATCGGCCCCATGGGCATTCGCATGCCGGTGATGATGGGGGCCAGTTTTGCCGCCGTCGGCAGCATGGTGGCCATGGCCGGCGCGCCGGGGATCGGCCTGCCGGGAATCTTCGGTGCCACCATCGCCGCAGGCTTCTTCGGCATGCTGATCGCCCCCTTTATGTCGCGCATCGTGCATTTCTTCCCGCCCCTGGTAACCGGCACCGTGATCACCGCCATCGGCCTGTCGCTGTTCCCGGTGGCGCTCAACTGGGCCGGCGGCGGCAGTGCGGCAAGCCAGTTCGGGGCCCTGCAATACCTGGCTATCGCCGCCCTGGTGCTGTTGACCATCTTGCTAATCAATCGCTTTATGCGGGGTTTCTGGGTCAATGTCTCGGTGCTGATCGGTATGCTGGTCGGCTACTTAGTGGCTGGCGGCCTGGGCATGGTCGACCTCAGCGGCCTGCAGCAGAGCGCCTGGTTTGCCGTGGTCAAACCCATGCATTTCGGCATGCCCGAGTTTCACCTAGCACCGATCCTTTCCATGTGCCTGGTGGTGGTGATCATCTTCGTCGAGTCCACCGGCATGTTCCTCGCCCTAGGCAAGATCACGGGGAAAGAGGTCACGCCCGGCATGCTGCGCCGTGGCCTGTTGTGTGATGCCGGCGCGTCGTTCTTCGCGGGCATCTTCAACACCTTCACCCACTCCTCCTTTGCCCAGAATATTGGCCTGGTGCAGATGACCGGGGTACGCAGCCGCTATGTCACGGCGGCGGCCGGGATGATCCTGGTCGGCCTCAGCCTGCTGCCCAAGGCCGCCTACCTGGTCGCCTCGATTCCGCCCGCGGTGCTCGGCGGTGCCGGCATCGCCATGTTCGGCATGGTCGCAGCCACCGGGATCAAGATCCTTCAGGAGGCCGATATCGCCGACCGCCGCAACCAGTTGCTGGTCGCGGTCAGTATCGGCATGGGCCTGGCCCCGGTGGTGCGTCCGGAATTCTTCGCGCAACTGCCGCACTGGCTGGAACCCATTACCCACAGCGGCATCGCCATGGCCACCCTCAGCGCCGTGTCGCTGAATCTGCTGTTCAATATCCTCGGGGGTGCAGAACGTGCCGCCCTGAGCAGCTCGCCCAGCCATCACTGACAGCCCAGCTCAGCGTAGCGCCCCGCCATTCTCCCGGCGGGGCCACGGGCTCTATCCCCTCCTGAACGGCCGCGCGCCGCCTGCGCCTTGACCCAGCCGGTAGCCGGCGAGTGGTTATCAGACTAGCGGTCAAATTATTGTGCACAATTCACAAATAAATTGTTTTTAAGGCTGTAAACAAATTGCTATAGTCGGATCATTCTGACCGGTTAGACAGATTTCTTTCCAGTCAGACAGAGGCGCCGTGAAGCCTCGTGCAAGCCCATGACCGTATAAAAACAACTGGCAGGCTATGAGATGACCACGACCCGCACCACTACCACAGCTACGCCTGTGGCCAACAACGACCTGATCTACCAACTGGATGACTGTCCGGCCTTCGCACCGGCGATCTTCGCCGCGCTGCAGCATGTACTGGCCAGCTTCGTCGGCATCATCACCCCCACCCTGATCATCGGCAATGTGCTCGGCCTGGGTGCCTACGTGCCCTACCTGGTCAGCATGGCGCTGTTCGTCTCCGGCCTCGGCACCTTTATCCAGGCCAAGCGCATCGGTCCGATCGGCTCCGGCCTGCTGTGCCTGCAAGGCACCAGCTTCGGCTTTCTCAGCGTGATTCTCAGCGCCGGCTTTATCGTCAAGGGCCGAGGCGGCAGCGAGGAAGAAATCCTCTCGACCATCTTCGGCGTGTGCTTCTGCGCCGCCTTTGTCGAGATCGCCTTCAGCCAGTTCATCAACAAGCTGCGTCGGGTGATCACCCCCGTGGTCACTGGCACCATCATCTGCCTGATGGGCCTGTCGCTGATCAAGGTCGGCATGACCGATATCGCCGGCGGCTACGGCGCGCCTGACCTGGGTGCCCTGCACCACCTGGCCCTCGGTGGCCTGGTACTGGGCACCATCGTGCTGCTCAACCGCTTCAGCTCCCAGGTGGTGCGCCTGTCGGCGGTCATCATCGGCCTGGCCCTGGGCTTTACCGTGGCCTGGTTCACCGGCAAGGTGGACTTCGCCAATATGGCCCAGGTGCCGCTGGTTAGCGTGCCGGTGCCCTTCAAGTTCGGTTTCAACTTCGACTGGGTGGCCTTCGTGCCCATCGCCGTGATCTTCCTGATCACCCCGCTGGAAACCGCGGGCGACCTGACCGCCAACTCGATCATTTCCAAGCAGCCGGTCAAAGGTCCGCTGTATATGCGCCGGATCAAATCCGGGGTACTCGCCGACGGCTGCAACTCGGCCATGGCGGCACTGTTCAACAGCCTGCCGATGACCACCTTCAGCCAGAACAACGGGGTGATCCAACTCACCGGTGTGGCAAGCCGCCACGTGGCCTTCTATATCGCCGGCCTGCTGGTGCTGCTCGGCCTGTTCCCGGCGGTCGGCGCGGTGCTGCAACTGATGCCCAAGCCGGTACTCGGCGGAGCCACCCTGATCATGTTCGGCACCGTGGCCGTGGCGGGGATCAAGATCCTTACCGAGGCCGGCCTGCACCGCCGCAATGTGCTGATCGTGGCCATCTCCCTGGGCCTGGGCCTGGGCGTGGGCGCGGTTCCAGAAGTGCTGTCGCAGATGCCAGATGCGCTGAAGAACATCTTCGGCTCGCCCATCACCATCGGGGCCTTCAGCGCCATTTTGCTCAACCTGTTCCTGCCGGAAGAACAGCTGGAACAGGAAGAAGGCGAGTTCGACCCGGAAGCGCACCTGCATACCGTGCTGCAAAACCGCCCGGACGACGACGCCTACGACCCCAATCTCAAGCAGCTCGGCAACGAGTTCAAGGCGGACACCCGGCTGAGCTGAGCCGGCCGCCACGCTCAAGGTATTCCCCTGTCCAGCCCTGTGGTTCGCCACAGGGTCGATCAACCTTGTAAGTCCTAAAAATAAGGAAAATATAATGAAACTGAAGTACCTGCCTCACTGCATCGCCCTCTCCGCAGGCCTGCTTAGCGGCCAGCACGCCGTGGCCGACGGGGCCTTCCTCTGGCAAGACACCAGCCTGTCCTACCTGTACGGGAGCAACTTCCAGCGCCTGAACTTCAACGGCGAAGAACAGCGCTCGCAGAGCACCTTCACCCTGGAAAACGCCAGCGGCTGGACCTGGGGCGACACCTTCTTCTTCCTCGACTACATCGATGCCGACAACGCCCAGGCCCGTGGCAGCAACTTCGGCAACCTGGATATCGACGAAAAGAGCAGTTTCTACTACATGGAGTTCTCGCCGCGCGTCAGCCTCAGCTGGCTGACCGGCCAGGACCTCTCCGCCGGGCCACTGAAGGATGTGTATGCGGCCTTTACCTATGAAAAAGGCAACGGCGGCCCAGGTACCGAGAACTACCTGTACGGCATCGGCACGGCCTGGAACGCGCCAGGCTTCGCCTACCTGAACGCCAACCTGTATGCGGTGAAAGTCAATAACCACATCTTCTTCGACCATGACTTCAAGGCATCGGACAAGGGCAACGGCCACACCTACCAACTGACCGTGAACGGTGCCTATCCGTTTGCCATTGGCGAGCAGGACTTCGTGATCGACGGCTATATCGACTGGCGCGCGCCGTCCAAGGACGCCGGTACCCAGACCTCGGTAGGCTCCTCGATCCAGATCAAGTGGGATGCCGGCAAGTCGCTGTTCGGCGAAGAGCGCAAACTATACGTCGGCACCGAGCTGAACATGTGGCACAACAAGTACGGCATCAAACCCATCGACGGCTCGACCAGTGGCTTCGACCAGACGGCCGTGCAGGCGCTGGTGAAGTACCACTTCTAAGCGAACTCGACCGCTGCCGGGTAGGCGGCAGCGGGACAGTAGAGGGCAAGCATGCCTGGCATGCTTGCCCTTTTTTATGCCTCACGCTCGGCCGACCTGGCCTTGGTCGCCCGCACTATATGCGCCGGCGAGTCGAACAGCACTTCGCCCTGCGCCGTCACATAGGGGGCGAGTACCGACTGCGCCTCGCCCAGCACCCTGGCGATCACCGCCTCATCCAGATGCACGCCCATCACCGGCAGCCAGCCGCGCAGATCGGCCTCGACCATAACGCGAATGCTGGGAAAGCGGGCGGTGCCGGTGTGCGTCACGATATTCGGCGCGGCGATTCCGGCGTCGCGCAACAACGCCTCCAGTACCCGGGTGTCGCCGAGCACGAAGGGCGCGCGCAGCGCGTCTGCGGCGGGCTCGCCGGCGAGCCGCGCCAGCAGCGCGGCCTCCGCCGCATAGGCCGGGGTATGTTCGAGCCTGTCCCAGACCGCTAGTGCCAGGTGCCCGCCTGGCCGCAAGACGCGGAGCATCTCGCGCAAGGCTTGCTGGCGGTCACTGAAGAACATCAGGCCGAATTGGCTGATCACCGCATCGAAGGACTGGTCCGGATACGGCAGGGCTTCGGCCTGCCCCTCACGCCAGGCGATGCCCGGATCCAGCCCGACCGCCACCACGAGCATACCGGGGTTGGCATCCAGTCCGGCGACCACGCCGTCCGGGCCGACGCAAGCGGCCGCCGCCCGGGCCAGTACGCCGGTACCACAGGCGACATCCAGCACCCGTTCGCCCGGCTGGATAGCGGCGGCGGCGACCAGCCACGGTGCCCACTCCTGAAATAATGCCGGAACGAAGAGTGCCTGGTAGGTTGCGGCACCCTCGATCTGGGCTTGCAAGCTGGAATCGATCATTTCGGACCCTCCCCTGCACTGTCACGAGGGCCTGTCGAACCGTACCACTACAGACCCGCTGAACGGGGCATGGCCACCGACCGGCCAATGCCTGCAACTGGTCGGGGCGACCGATCACTGACGAGACCCCGTCAATGCAAGCATAGGTGAGCCCAGCGGGTCACTGCGGGTGAAGCGACCAGTTACTCGGAGATGGCCTTGGCCTTCTGCCGCTCGAGAAAGTCCACCTTCCACTGTTCCAGGCCCATGTACTCCGAGTCCAGGTTGGCCTCGACCCGGTACTTGTTCTTGAGTGCGGCGACTTCGCCCTGGCGCTCGCTCAGGAAACGATCGAAGCGCTTGAGCAGCGCGGAATGCTTGACCGTGGACAGGTGAAAGCTGCCCCGCGTGTGCGGCAGTTTGGCGTCGAACACCAGAGCCCCCGGCCGTGCACGAATGCTGTCCAGATAATGGGTGGCCACCACCACATTGAAGTAGGCCCCATCGGTGTCCTTGCGCAGGGCCTGGCGAATCATCTGGCGCAGATCGTCGCTGTAGGCCAGCTCGATCTGCCCGGCAGCGATGCGTTCCTGATAGCCCCAGGGCGTCCAGCCGTTGACCATGGCCAGACGCTTGATCTGCTCGATGGGCTGGCCCTGGCGCTGCGGCGCGACCAACATGCCATCGACATACTCGACAACGCCCTGGCTGTAGCTCAGGGTCTTGCCGGCCTTTTGCGCCTGCGCCCAGGTTTCACTATCGGGATATTTGAGGTCCACCTGGCCATCGAGCAGGGCCGGCAGCAGCTGCTCGACTGGCAGCACCTTGTAGCTCAGCTCCACCCCGCTCGTCTGCGCGAACAGGTCGAACAGCTCGCGGGCAAAGCCTTGGTACTGACCTTGCGCATCGATACTGTAGTGCGGCGCAAAGGCGAGTTTTTCTACACCGATTACATAGCTTTCGGCGCTGACCGCGGTGGAACAGACAAGCGCGAACAAACTGCAGACGTGCGAGGGCTTCACAGCAAACCTCCTGTTGATTGTGAGAATGGGACGAGTGGAACCGCCCAAGGCGGTGAGGCAGCGGCTCGGCGTTAACCGCCGGTCATGCTCATAAAGCGAATCACCTGCACCTGCTCATCGGTCTCGAAATGGTGGCGCTCCGGCTTGAGCTGCAGGGCATTGCACAGCGCCTCGCGCAGGCGCTGGCTGTCGCCGGGGTGGGCACGCATCAGACCTTTGAGGTCCAGGGCGTTTTCGTGCCCCAGGCAGAGCACCAGCTTGCCCTCGGCGGTGACCCGAACACGGTTGCAATCGCCACAGAAATTGTGACTGTGCGGCGAGATAAAGCCGACCTGGGTGTCGCTGCCGACCACCTGCCAATAGCGCGACGGGCCGCCAGTCTGCTTGCTGCTGCGCACCAGGGCATGGCGCTGTTCGATGCGGGCACGCACCTCGTCGCTGGAGCAGAAAGTCTGCTCGCGCTGATGGCTGGAGATCGCGCCCAGGGGCATCTCCTCGATAAAGCTGATATCCAGACCGCGGGCCATGGCGAACTCGACCAGGTCGAGCACTTCGTCGTCGTTGCGGCCCTTCTGCACCACCGTATTGAGTTTGATTCTGGCGAAACCGGCGGCCCGCGCCACCTCGATACCGGCCAGCACCTGCTCGAGCTTGTCGCGCCGGGTAAAGGCGGCGAAGCGTTCGCGCTGGAGCGAATCCAGGCTGATATTCAGGCGTCTGACGCCGGCGGCACGCAGTTCGCCGGCCATCTCGTAAAGCTGCGAGCCGTTGCTGGTAATGGCCAGGTCTTCGAGTTCCGGGCGCTGGCCCAGACGCTGCAGCAGGCTCAGCAGGTTCTTGCGCACCAGGGGTTCGCCACCGGTAATGCGGATACGTTTGACCCCCAGGCTGATAAAGGCATCGGCCAGCGCATACAGCTCTTCGAGGGTAAGGATCTGCTCACGTGGGGCGAAGACCATGTCCTCGCTCATGCAGTAGGTGCAGCGAAAATCGCAGCGGTCGGTAACCGACAGCCGTAGGTAGGTGATGCGTCGCCCGAAAGGGTCGACCAGCTGAGTATCGTGCACAGCATATCTCCTGAGAACCTATTCAAAGTCTGCTGCGCGTCGGCCCTGCTGCGTTGAAAACAGGCTCGAAATGCTCATGTACAAATGTACATTCCGCTTCCTCGCCTGCTTGACCAGCCGTAGGCTGTTACTAACGTAGCGCCTTGCATGGCTCTAGCTCGCGAGACTTTGAACAGGCTCTGGCGCTCAATGAGCCGAGACTTTTTGTTGTAAAAGCATTAGTTCAGATAAAAACAGAAAACCCAAACCTTGTATACAAATACTTGACCTACGGGTCAAGCAATCGCTGCAGGCCGCCGCCCGTCGGCTTGAGCCCCGCGCAAAGCCGGTGCTACCATGCCCGACCGCCACCCAGCGCCGGGTGGTACAAGGAAACACAGGGGCTTATGACCAGTATTCGCGAGCGCAACAAAGAGCTGATTCTGCGCGCAGCCAGTGAAGAGTTCGCCGACAAGGGTTTTGCCGCCAGCAAGACCAGCGACATCGCCGCCAAGGCCGGTGTGCCCAAGCCCAACGTCTATTACTACTTCAAGTCGAAAGAGAACCTCTACCGCGAAGTGCTGGAAAGCATTATCGAGCCTCTGCTGGAAGCCTCGGCCCCGTTCAACCAGCCCGGCCAGCCGGCCGAAGTGCTCAAGGCCTATATCCGCTCGAAGATCCGCATCTCGCGCGAACTGCCGTTCGCCTCCAAGGTGTTTGCCAGCGAAATCATGCATGGCGCGCCGCATCTTTCCAGCGAGCAGACCGAACAGCTCAACGCCCAGGCCAAACACAATATCTCCTGCATCCAGCGCTGGGTCGACCAGGGCCTGATGGCCAAGGTCGATGCGCACCACCTGCTGTTCAGCATCTGGGCCGCGACCCAGACCTACGCCGACTTCGACTGGCAGATCTCCACCGTCACCGGCAAGGCCAGCCTGGACGAGGCCGACTACGAGGCCGCCGCACAGACCATCATCCGTCTGGTGATCAAGGGTTGCGAGATCGACGAAAGCCAGCCCAGCCCCTCCGAGCAGGTCACCAGCGCGTAAGCCGGGTTGTGTGCCCTGCCCTTGGCGAGAAAGAGCCATAAAAAAACGGTGAATGCCTGCAAGCATTCACCGTTTTTTTATGGCCGGCGAAATCTCTGGGTGGCGCTTTAGCGGCGAGCTGTTAAGCGCAGTTATCGCAGCTAGAGCCCCTCCCCCACTTACCCGCCTGAATGAATCCAGGAGGTAGGGCCGCGCCCGCTCCCAGCGGGCCTGCGGCATTCAGCACATTCCTGTGGATCACGAAGCAGAATGCCAGAGCCGCAAGCCCCCTCTGGATCAGGCGACTATGCCTGCATCCGCTTGCAGCCCCACCGACTCCACGGCACTGACCGCACACTGCTCGTCGATATCAGAGGTATCGCCCGTGATGCCGATGGCCCCGATAACCTCGCCGCACTCATCGCGGATCAGCACGCCGCCCGGTGCCGGCACCAACTTGCCTTCCGCCAGGGCGTTCACCGCGCCGATAAACGCCGGACGCTGCTGCGCGTCGGCGGCAATCAGGCGCGAGCCCTTGCCCAGGGCCAACGCCCCCCAGGCCTTGCCGATAGCGATCTGCGGGCGCAGCAAGCTGGCCCCATCCTCGCGCTGCAGGCTGATCATATGGCCGCCGGCATCCAGCACCACCACGGTCAGAGGTGCAGCGGATATTTCCCGGCCCACCGCCAGGGCGCGGCTGCTGATACGGCTGGCGATATTCAGATTGAGCGTACTCATGCTGGTCTTCCTCAAGGTTGGTAAATCGTACGAAACGCCTGGCCGGCGAGCGCCCCGCAATGGGAGCGAGGGCCGGCACGGCCATCAAAAGGTCAACATCACTATCTCACTAGAAACAAAAAACTCAATAGACGGACACAATAGAAATGCTATTTGTATACAGTATTGACCTACGCATTCCGCACCAGCTCAGGCACCCCAGCTGAAACGGGCGTTTTAAAAGATTTTTATCCGAGGATGGCTCAGACGAGAAAAGCGGTTGACCAACAGGTCAGGCCATGAATAGAATCCAAGCCAGCTGTTTTGTATACAATCTGATAACAAACGAGGCACAAGACAATGGCCAAAATGAGAGCAATCGAGGCCGCCGTACTGGTGATGCGCCGCGAAGGCGTTGACACTGCGTTCGGCATTCCCGGCGCTGCCATCAACCCGCTGTACGCAGCACTGAAGAAAGTCGGCGGTATCGACCACGTCCTGGCTCGCCACGTCGAAGGTGCCTCGCACATGGCTGAGGGTTACACCCGCACCAACGCCGGCAATATCGGCGTGTGCATCGGCACCTCGGGTCCTGCCGGCACCGACATGGTCACCGGCCTGTACTCGGCATCCGCCGACTCCATCCCGATTCTGTGCATCACCGGCCAGGCGCCGCGTGCCCGTATGCACAAGGAAGACTTCCAGGCCGTCGATATCACCAGCATCGTCAAGCCGGTGACCAAGTGGGCGACCACCGTAATGGAGCCGGGCCAAGTGCCGCGCGCCTTCCAGAAAGCCTTCTTCGAAATGCGCAGCGGCCGCCCAGGCCCGGTGCTGATCGACCTGCCGTTCGACGTGCAGATGGCCGAAATCGAATTCGACATCGACGCCTACGAACCCCTGCCGCTGGCCAAGCCGGCCGCCAACCGGGTTCAGGCCGAGAAAGCCCTGGCCATGCTCAACGATGCCGAGCGTCCGTTGCTGGTCGCCGGTGGCGGTATCTTCAACGCCGACGCGGCGGACAAGCTGGTCGAGTTCGCCGAACTGACCGGCGTGCCGGTTATTCCCACCCTGATGGGCTGGGGCGCGATTCCCGACGACCACAAGCTGATGGTCGGCATGGTCGGCCTGCAGACCTCGCACCGTTACGGCAACGCCACCCTGCTGGCTTCCGACCTGGTGTTCGGTATCGGTAACCGCTGGGCCAACCGCCACACCGGTAGCGTCGAGGTGTACACCGAAGGTCGCAAGTTCATTCACGTCGACATCGAGCCGACGCAAATCGGCCGCGTGTTCAACCCGGACCTGGGCATCGTTTCCGACGCCGGTGCCGCGCTGGACGCCTTTATCGCCGTGGCCAAGGAATGGAAAGCCGCCGGCAAGCTGAAAGATCGCAACGCCTGGGTCGCCGACTGCCAGGAGCGCAAGCGCACCCTGCAGCGCAAGACCCACTTCGACAACGTGCCGGTCAAACCGCAGCGCGTATACGAAGAGATGAACGAGTTCTTCGGCAAGGACACCTGCTACGTCAGCACCATCGGTCTGTCGCAGATCGCCGGCGCGCAGTTCCTCCACGTCTACAAGCCGCGTCACTGGATCAACTGCGGCCAGGCCGGCCCGCTCGGCTGGACCATTCCGGCGGCACTGGGTGTGGTCAAGGCCGATCCGACCCGCAACGTCGTGGCGCTGTCTGGCGACTATGACTTCCAGTTCATGATCGAAGAACTGGCCGTGGGCGCACAGTTCCACCTGCCGTACATCCACGTGGTGGTGAACAACTCCTACCTGGGTCTGATCCGTCAGGCGCAGCGCGGTTTCGAGATGGACTACTGCGTGCAGCTGGCCTTCGAGAACATCAACGCGCCGGAGATCAACGGTTACGGCGTCGACCACGTGGCCGTGGCAGAAGGCCTGGGCTGCAAGGCCGTGCGCGTATTCGAGCCGAACGACATCCAGGCTGCCCTGGCCAAGGCCAAGGCGTTGATGGAAGAGCATCGCGTGCCGGTGGTGGTGGAAATCATCCTGGAGCGGGTCACCAACATCTCCATGGGTGTGGAGATCAACGCGGTCAACGAGTTCGAAGACCTCGCCGAGCGCGGTGCCGACGCCCCGACTGCCATTTCGCTGCTGGATTGATGCAACCGTAGGGTGGATGTCGCGAAGCACATCCACCAACTCCCCGGTGGAAAACGCTGCGCGGTTTTCACCGGGGTGGCCATCCACCTACGCAACCGAGGAATGTTTTATGCCCCGTTTTGCCGCCAACCTGTCCATGCTGTTCACTGAAGTGGACTTTCTGGACCGTATCGACGCTGCCGCCGCCGCTGGTTTCAGTGGTGTCGAATACCTGTTCCCTTACGACTTTCCGGCCGAGGCGATCAAAGCCCGCCTGGACACCAACCAGGTTGAGCAGGTGCTGTTCAACCTGCCAGCCGGTGACTGGGCCAAGGGCGAGCGCGGTATCGCCTGCCACCCCGACCGCGTTGAAGAGTTTCGCGCCGGCGTGGACCAGGCCATCGCCTACGCCAAGGTGCTGGGCAACAGCCAGATCAACTGCCTGGCCGGTATCCGTCCGCAAGGCTATGACTGCACGACCATCGAGGCGACCTTCGTCGACAACCTCAAGTTTGCCGCCGAAAAGCTGCAAGCCGCCGGCATCAAGCTGGTCATGGAAATGATCAACACCCGCGACATCCCCGGGTTCTACCTGAACACCACCGCGCAGGCCCTGGCCATTCGCGACAAGGTCGCCAGCCCCAACCTGTTCCTGCAATACGACATCTACCACATGCAAATCATGGAAGGTGACCTGGCGCGTACCGTCGAGGCCAATCTTGCCGTGATCAACCATGTGCAGTTGGCCGACAACCCGGGCCGTAACGAGCCTGGCACTGGCGAGATCAACTATCGCTTCCTCTTCGAGCACCTGGACCGCATCGGTTACCAGGGCTGGATCGGCTGTGAATACAAGCCAGCCACCACCACCGCTGCCGGCCTCGGCTGGATGAAAGCGAACAACGCAATCTGAGCCCCACTCTTTAGGAGAGCACTCTCATGGCAAAAATCGGATTTATCGGCACCGGCATCATGGGCAAGCCTATGGCGCAGAACCTGCAGAAGGCCGGCCACACCCTGTTCTTCTCCGAGCACTTCGACAAGGCCCCGGCCGACCTGCTGGGCGACAACGGCATCGGCCTGGCCAACCCGCGCGAAGTGGCGCAGGAAGCCGAGTTCATCATCATCATGGTGCCGGATACCCCCCAGGTTGAAGACGTACTGTTCCGCCAGGACGGCGTGGTCGAAGGCGTCGGTGCCGGCAAGGTGGTGATCGACATGAGTTCGATCTCCCCCACCGCCACCAAAGTTTTCGCCGAGAAGATCAAGGCCACCGGTGCCGCCTACCTGGACGCCCCGGTGTCCGGCGGTGAAGTCGGTGCCAAGGCCGCGACGCTGTCGATCATGGTCGGCGGCTGCCCGAATGCCTTCGAACGCGTCCTGCCGCTGTTCCAGGCCATGGGCAAGAACATCACCCGCGTCGGTGGTAACGGTGACGGCCAGACCGCCAAGGTCGCCAACCAGATCATCGTTGCCCTGAACATCCAGGCGGTGGCCGAAGCCCTGCTGTTCGCCGCCAAGAACGGTGCCGATCCGGCCAAGGTGCGTGAAGCACTGATGGGCGGTTTCGCCGGTTCGAAGATCCTTGAAGTGCACGGTGAGCGCATGATCAAGGGCACCTTCGACCCGGGCTTCCGCATCAGCCTGCACCAGAAGGACCTCAACCTGGCCCTGGCCGGCGCGCGCGAGCTGGGCCTCAACCTGCCCAACACCGCCAACGCCCAGCAGGTGTTCAGCACCTGTGCGGCCATCGGTGGCAGCAACTGGGACCACTCGGCGTTGATCAAAGGCCTGGAGCATATGGCCAACTTCAACATCCGCGGCGAGTAAGCAACAGGTTGCAGAACGGGGTCAGCCGTTCTGCAATACCCCTTTCGATCTGCCCGGCAGGCGGTGTCACGGCCTGCCTGCCGAGTGGGTCGATTCTAGTGCGCAGCGTCTTGACCCAGGCCGTTGCGCACTAGAATCGAAGTCAGTCATAAGAAGTTGCGCCAGTCATAACAAGAGAGATCGCCATGTCCAACGACCCGCAAAGCCTGCTGCGTGAACTGTTCGCCAG
Organism: Pseudomonas sp. EA_105y_Pfl2_R69; assembly: GCF_963970915.1. NCBI lineage: Bacteria > Pseudomonadati > Pseudomonadota > Gammaproteobacteria > Pseudomonadales > Pseudomonadaceae > Pseudomonas > Pseudomonas sp. EA_105y_Pfl2_R69. The sequence goes on along the minus strand of NZ_CAXAOO010000002.1, from coordinate 275,586 downwards.
CGCCATCGACGCCGCCCACCCGCGCCAGGTGCTGGCCGATTACCTGCCGGAAGATCGCAGCGGCCGGGTCATCGTCATCGGTGCCGGCAAGGCCGCTGCGGCCATGGCCGAGGTGATCGAACAGGAATGGCAAGGCGAAGTCTCCGGCCTGGTGGTTACTCGCTATGAACACGGGGCCAACTGCAAGAAGATCGAGGTGGTGGAAGCCGCCCACCCGGTGCCGGATGACGCCGGCGAGCGCGTGGCGCGGCGCGTGCTGGAGCTGGTCAGTAACCTTGCCGAATCCGACCGGGTGATCTTCTTGCTGTCCGGTGGCGGTTCGTCCCTGCTGGCCCTGCCGGCCGACGGCATCGGCCTCAAGGACAAACAGGCGATCAACAAGGCCCTGCTCAAATCCGGCGCGACCATCGGCGAGATGAACTGCGTGCGCAAACACCTCTCGGCGATCAAGGGCGGCCGCCTGGCCAAGGCCAGCTGGCCGGCCAGCGTCTACACCTACGCGATTTCCGATGTACCGGGCGATGAAGCCACGGTGATCGCCTCCGGCCCGACCGTGGCCGACCCGACCACCTCCGCCGAGGCCCTGGCGATCCTGGCCCGTTATCAAATAGATATCCCGGCCAATGTACGCGCCTGGTTGCAGAGCCCGGCCTCGGAAACCGTCAAACCCGGTGACCCCTGCCTGGCCCGCAGCCACTTCCAGCTGATCGCCCGCCCCCAGCAGTCCCTCGATGCTGCCGCCGCCAAGGTGCGCGAAGCCGGTCTCGGCGTGCTGATCCTCGGCGACCTGGAGGGCGAATCGCGGGAAGTGGCCAAGGTGCATGCCGGCATCGCCAGGCAGGTGCGGCTGCATGGCCAGCCGATCGAGCCGCCCTGCGTGATTCTCTCCGGCGGCGAAACCACCGTGACCGTGCGCGGCAACGGTCGAGGCGGGCGCAACGCCGAGTTCCTCCTCAGCCTCACCGACAGCCTCAAGGGCCTGCCCGGGGTCTACGCCCTGGCTGGCGATACCGACGGCATCGACGGCTCGGAAGACAACGCCGGGGCCATCATGACCCCCGACAGCTATGCCCGCGCCCACGCTCTGGGCCTGAGCAGCAGCGATGAGCTGGATAACAACAACGGCTACGGCTACTTCGCCGCCCTCGATCAACTGATCGTCACCGGGCCGACGCGTACCAATGTCAACGATTTTCGCGCCATTCTGATTTTAGGGTCTGTTGACGTTTCGCTCGCGGCCGCGCCGGAGCCAGTTTTTGCGCGGGGCAAGGCATGAGGAGCGAAGTTTGGCCATTCCAAATGAACGACGAATAACGCAGTACCGCGCAAAAACTGACCCGGCCCTCCGGGTTGCGCGGCAAATGACGCCATGCGGCGTTGCGAGACTTGGCAAGGGAACAACCATTGCCTGCGTCCCGCGCCTTGCCTGGCGTCATTTGGCGCAGTAACGCGGCTCGCGCCGAAACGTCAACAGACCCTAGAGACCCCTGCCAAATGAACGCCGACAAGAAAGTAAAAATCCTCGCCACCCTCGGCCCAGCGATCAAAACCATCGACGACATCCGTCAGCTAGTGGAGGCCGGGGTCAACCTGTTCCGCCTCAACTTCAGCCACGGCGAACACGCCGATCACGCCCAGCGCTACGACTGGGTGCGTGAAGTAGAAAAGCAGCTGAACACCCCGATCGGCATCCTCATGGACCTGCAAGGGCCGAAGCTGCGCGTCGGCCGTTTTGCCGAGGGCAAGGTCAATCTGCAACGCGGCCAGACCCTGCGCCTGGATCTGGACAGCACACCGGGCGACGTCAACCGGGTCAACCTGCCCCACCCGGAAATCATCGAAGCACTACAGCCGGGCATGAGCCTGCTGCTCGACGATGGTCGCCTACGCCTGCAAGTCACCGCCAAGCACAGCGATGCGGTAATTACCGAAGTGATCGCCGGTGGCGAGCTGTCCGACCGCAAGGGCGTCAACGTGCCGGAAGCCGTGCTGCAACTGAGCCCACTGACCGAGAAAGACCGCCGCGACCTGAGCTTCGGCCTGGAGCTGGGTGTGGATTGGGTCGCTCTGTCGTTTGTGCAGCGCCCGGAAGACATCATCGAAGCCCGCGAGTTGATTGGTGACAAGGCCTTGCTGATGGCCAAGATCGAGAAGCCGTCTGCGGTCATTCACCTGGAAGAAATCGCCAAGCTGTGCGACGCGATCATGGTTGCCCGTGGCGACCTGGGTGTGGAAGTGCCGGCCGAGAACGTGCCGCGCATCCAGAAAGACATCATCCGCACCTGCCGCCAGCTCGGTAAGCCGGTGGTGGTGGCCACGCAGATGCTCGAGTCCATGCGTTTCTCCCCGGCACCAACCCGCGCCGAGGTCACCGACGTGGCCAACGCCGTGGCCGAAGGTGCCGATGCGGTGATGCTCTCGGCGGAAACCGCCTCCGGCGATTACCCGCTGGAAGCCGTGCAGATGATGAGCAAGATCATCCGTCAGGTGGAAAACGGCCCGGACTTCCAGGCCCAGCTCGACGTCAGCCGCCCGCAGGCCGAGGCCACCTCCTCCGACGCCATCAGCTGCGCGATCCGCCGTATCAGCTCGATTCTGCCGGTGGCGGCGCTGGTCAATTACACCGAGTCCGGCAACTCCAGCCTGCGCGCCTCCCGCGAGCGGCCGAAAGCGCCGATCCTCAGTCTGACGCCGAGCCTGAACACAGCGCGCCGCCTGAGCGTGGCCTGGGGCGTGTACTCAATGGTCAACGAGCGCCTGCATAAGGTTGAGGAAGTCACCCGCACCGCCCTGGAAACCGCCCGCTCGGCTGGGCTGGCAAAAACCGGCGATACCGTGGTGATTACTGCAGGTGAGCCGTTTGGCCAACCGGGCAGCACCAACAGCCTGCGTATCGAAATTCTGCACTGATCACATTCTGCGGCGGGCCGCCAGTCTCGCCGCAGAACAGCGCTCCCACGCTGGCTTTGCCAGTTTGCAGGCACCCACTGTTCGCGCAGTCGGTGCCTCTTTTTATGGCCTGCCATCCATGGCGGCCACCCTTCGGGCCGTCGCTATGCGACGTTAAAAATGGCTCCCGGCCATTTTTTATGGTCTGCCATCTGTGGCAGCCACCCTTTGGGCCGTCGCGGTGCAACGTTAAAAATGGCTCCCGGCCATTTTTTATGGCCTGCCATCTGTGGCAGCCACCCTTCGGGCCGTCGCGGTGCAACGTTAAAAATGGCTCCCGGCCATTTTTTATGGCCTGCCATCTGTGGCGGGCACTCTTCGGGCCGTCGCTATGCGACGTGAATAATTTTTTATTCAGGTTCGTCTATATGTCGCCATTACCGCTTCCCGCCCACGCAGTGCAAGGCTTTCGCGCACTGCTCAACGGCTTTAGCCAGATCTTTCTGCAGGCCCATCCCGGCTGCGGCTTGCTGGTGCTCCTGGCGATTGCCATCGGCGCGCCGCAGTTGCTCGGCGGTGCCCTGCTCGGTTGCCTCAGCAGCACGCTGACGGCGCAGCGGCGCGGTTATGCCAAGGCCGATATCGCATTGGGCCTGTATGGCTACAACGGCATTCTGCTGGGCATGCTGATCAGCCTGCAGTTCGCCTGGTCGGTGCTGCTGCCATTGCTGATCATGGTCAGCGCCGGGCTTTCCAGCATGTGGCTCGCCCCCTGGATGCGGCTTATGCGCGAGCGTCAGTGGCTGCCCGCCTTCACCTTCCCCTTCGTTGCCTTGAGCTGGCTGTTGCTGTGGCTGGCCCCTTCGCTGCAACTGGAACTGCAACAGGCAACCCCGGGCCAGGCGCAGCAGCTGGACTGGCTGGCTAGCCTGCTCGCCATGGCACGGGGTTTGGGCCAGGTGATCTTTCTCGAACAGCCATTGGCCGGCGTCTGCCTGCTGCTCGGCCTGCTCCTAGCCGATCGCCGCGCTGCCTGCTGGGCCCTGCTGGGCTCCACTGGCGGGCTGGTTTTGGCGCTGCACCAGGGCTTGCCACAACAGGGCGCGCTGACCGGCCTGTATGGCTACAACGCCGCCCTGGCGGCCATCGCCCTCAGTCAGGTGCATCGCCGGCCCTGGCTACCGGCCCTCGGTATCACTCTGGCCCTGCTGCTACAACCTGGCTTCAGCGCCCTGGGCCTGCCCGCCCTGACCATGCCCTTTATCCTTACCTGCTGGCTAATCCAGGCCGGCCGCAAATGCTGGCAGCAGAAGGTGGCGGTCAGCGCGCCAGGGGACAAATACTGAACTGAACCGTGCTCAGCGCTCTAGCAACTGTCTGGCCTGCTCCGCCATCTGCCGGATCAGGGCGCTGGCAGCAGGGTGTTTGCCATCACTGCAGCGACTGACGGCATACAGCGTCACCATGGTGCATGGGTGCAATTCGCGCACTTGCACAGCCTCGGAGGTATGGACAAGCGCGGTGAAGGGATCCACCACCGCCAGGCCGAGCCCAGCCTCCACCAACGAGCGCGCCACCTGATAGGTCTGCACGTAGGTGGTAATCACCGGTGCATCCTCCATTTCATCCAGCTGACTGCTCAGCAGACTGCCCAGGCCGTCGCGAGTGTCCAGGGCAATCAGCGGCTGGCCCGCCAGCTCCTGCAGGACCATGGGTTTGCCGGACAGCACCTCGCTCCACTGACCGCGGCCCGCGATCACCCGCATGCAGCCCTGAGCCAGGGTCTCGCTACGCAGCGCTGGATGCTTGGGCTCCTGCAGACTGAAGCCGATATCCGCCTCATGCAGCAACAGGCTCTCGACCAGTTCCCGAGTGTGATGGGTCGCCAGCGCACAGGGCGTCTTCGGGTAGCGTCGCCGCCACTGTGCGATGCTCGCCGGCAGCAGGCTCTGCGCCAGGGTCGGTGTGGTGACAATGCGCAAGGGGCGGTCACTATGACTGCGCAGATTGCCGGCCAGACGGCGAACCTCGCGCAGGTCGTCGAATACCTTGCCGGTGGCCTCCTCCAGCAGGCGCGCCTCCGCCGTGGGGTGCAACTGTCCGCGAACTCGGGTGAACAGGCTGAAGCCGAGCTGCGCCTCGGCATGGTGTAGCGCCTTGGTCGCTGCAGGCTGGGTGATATTCAGCAGCTTGGCAGCACCGGTGACCGAGCCGGTCTGTAGGATTGCCTGGAAGATTTCGATATGACGCAGCCGCACGAAGATTTCCTATCACGGGGTAGAAGATTCGAAGACGTAACTATGGCGCTACGGGCCACAGCATAGCGCCTTGCCCCATAACCTGAGGTAATGGCGACGCTGCATCTGTTCATTCGATCTCCGCTGCCAAGGGCGGCAAGCTGGCCCCATTGAGCAGTCATGGAGGCACGAATGAGGAAGCACGTCGCGATAGTCGGGGGTGGGGTCGTCGGTCTGGCTACCGCCTATGCGCTGATCCGCGAGGGTCATGAGGTCAGCCTGTGCGAAAGCCACGCACAGGTCGCTCAGGAAACCAGCCATGCCAACGGCGGTCAACTCAGCTATCGCTATGTTTCCCCCCTGGCCGACGCCGGGGTGCCGTTCAAAGCCCTCGCCTGGATGCTGCAGGGCGACGCCGCGCCACTAAAATTCCGCCTGCGCCTGGAGCCGCGGCAATGGCGCTGGTGCCTGAGCTTTCTCGCCGCCTGCCGCAGTTCGGTCAACCAGCGCAATGCCGACCACCTGCTGCGCCTGGCCCTGCACAGCCAGCAGACCCTGGCGCAATGGCGGGCACAGGACGGCCTCGACGGCTTCGCCTGGCGCAGCAATGGCAAGCTGGTGGTCTACCGCAATGCCAACGGCCTGCGTCAGGCCGCAAGCAGAATGAGCGAAGCGGCTGGGCAGCAGCTGCTCGATGCGGCCCAATGCCTGGCACTGGAGCCGGCCCTGGCAGGCATCGCCGGGCAACTGGCTGGCGGCATCTACAGCGCCGACGACGAAGTTGCCGATTGCCTGCGCTTCTGCCAGGTCCTCGAGCACCGCCTGCAAGCCAGTGGCCGCTATCGCCGCCTCAGCGGCCGGCCAGCAACCGGCTTCGAGCATAGCGCTGGGAACATTCGCGCGTTACGCCTGGGTGAAGAATCCGTCGCTGCCGATGCCTTCGTCCTTGCCGCGGGCAATCACAGCGCCCGCCTGGCCCGTACCCTGGGCCTGCACCTGCCCATCTACCCACTCAAGGGCTACAGCTTGACCCTGCCGCTGGCGGCGGATGCCATCGCGCCGGAGGTCAGCGTTACCGACTTTGAGCACAAGGTGGTCTACGCCCGCCTCGGTCACCAGCTACGGGTCGCCGCCATGGTCGATATCGGGGCACGCGACGCTCACCCCAACGCACGACGTCTCAGCGCCCTGCGCCGCCTGGGCGAGCGCACCTTTCCTGGTGCCGGCAATTACCAGCAGGCCGAGGCCTGGGCCGGCCTGCGCCCTTGCACCCCACAGGGTACGCCACTACTCGGTGCCACCGCGTTTACCAACCTCTGGCTCAACAGCGGCCACGGAAGCCTGGGCTTCACCCTGGCCTGTGCCAGTGGCCAGGTTCTTTCATCCCTGATTTCCGGGCAAAAAAGCCCGATCTCGCTGGAAGGCCTGAGTCTTCCCAACTGCAACTCTCGCTAATCGACAGGAGCTTCCCATGCATATCGAGCGTATCGCCAGCACCCCGCGCCTCAGTGGTGCCGTACTCCACGGCGATCTCATCTACCTGTCCGGCCAGGTTCCGGACGACCGTCAGGGTGATTGCGCCAGCCAGACCGAACAGGTCCTGGCAAAGATCGACAGCCTTCTGCAACAGGCCGGTAGCCATCGCGCCAACCTGTTAAGTGTCCAGATCTGGCTGAAAGACATCGAAAGGGATTTCACCGCCATGAATGCAGCCTGGGGGCGCTGGCTGCCGGCTGGCAGCGCCCCGGCCCGCGCCACGACCCAGGCCGACCTCGCCTCAGCCGACGTGCTGGTGGAGATGATGGTGATCGCCGCCCGCCCTCAATGAAAGGAACCGCCATGCGCAAACCCCTGATCGGAATCACCCTGGATATCGAACCGCAAGGCGGTGGCTACTCCAGCGACCCCTGGTACGCCCTGCGCGTCAATTACGCCGAGGCGGTGAGCGCCGCCGGCGGCCTGCCGATCGCCCTGCCACATGACCTGTCGGCGGTGCAGGACTACCTGGAGCGAATCGATGCCCTGCTCGTCAGCGGCGGCATGTTCGACATCCCGCCAGAGCTCTACAGCCAGAGCACGCAGCACCAGAGTGTGAGCACCAAAGCGACACGCACCGCCTTCGAGATGGCCCTGCTGCGCGGTGCTCTGGATCGGGACATGCCGGTGCTGGGTATCTGCGGCGGAATGCAACTGTTGGTGGTCGCCTCTGGCGGCAGCCTCTACCAGGACCTCGGCAGCGACATGCCCGGAGCCCTCGAACACATGCAGACGACGGCTCACGACCACCCCTGGCACCCGGTAGATATCGCCCCAGACAGCCAGTTGCAGCGTCTGCTCGGCTGCAGCCGCCTGCGAGTCAACTCGGTACACCACCAGGGAGCCCGGCAACTGCCGGACAACCTGCTGCCGACAGCACGCTCCGAGGACGGCCTGATCGAGGCCGTGGAACGCCGCGATCGGCGCTTCGCCCTGGGGCTGCAATGGCACCCCGAATACCGTATCAATCAGGAAGAAAGCCGCCTGTTTCAGGCCTTCGTGGGGGCCGCCCGTTCATAACAAGAATCGACAGGTCGTCGAGAACCCGCCAGCGCAACGCCTCCGGCCGCGCCCTGCAGTTCCCTGCACCTGCCCAGCCGTAAGCTGAATCGTTCTGCCTCGACAATCCCAATTCCAATCGCAGAGAGCTTCGCCATGCTTAATCTCCTCAACGACTTGCTCTGGGGCAAGGTACTGATCGTCACCCTCGTGGCCATCGGCTTGCTATTCACCTGCAGCTCCCGCTTCGTCCAGCTGCGCCACTTCGCCGCCATGTTCGGCATCCTGCGCAGCGCCTTCAAGCACCAGAAAGGACAGATCAGCTCGTTTCAGGCCCTGACCCTGAGCGTCGCCGGGCGGGTCGGTGCCGGCAACATCGCCGGTGTCGCCGTCGCCATTACCCTGGGCGGCCCGGGTGCGGTGTTCTGGATGTGGATGATCGGCCTGCTCGGCATGGCCACCAGCTTCTTCGAATGCACCCTGGCACAAGCCTTCAAGGTTCGCGGCCGCAACGGCCTGTATCGTGGCGGACCGGCCTTCTATATCGAGCGCGGCTTGAAGTCACGCTGGCTGGCGGTGGTCTTCTCGGTCCTGCTGCTGGTGACCTTTGGTTTCGGCTTCAGCGCCCTGCAGTCATACACCATCGCCACCTCACTCAACGATACCCTCGGTCTGCCGGCCTATGCTTGCGCCGCGCTGATCGCTGTCCTACTGGCGGCAATCATCTTCGGCGGCCTCCAGCGCATCGCCAGATTCACCGAGATCCTTGTGCCGGTCATGGCCTGCGGTTATCTGGTCATGACCCTGTACGTACTGGGCAGCCATGTCGAACGCATTCCAGAGGCATTGCTGATGATTTTCAACAGTGCTTTCGGGCTGGAACAGGCTGTCGGTGGCGGTGTCGGCGCGGCCATACTGCACGGTATCAAGCGCGGCCTGTTCTCCAACGAAGCCGGCCTCGGCAGTGCGCCCAACGCGGCGGCCGTGGCCGAAGTCCCCCATCCGGTCAACCAGGGCATCGTGCAGGCATTCAGCGTGTTCATCGATACCCTGGTGCTGTGCAGCTGCACCGCGATGATCGTGCTGCTTTCGGAGGCCTACCAGCCGGGCGGCAGCCTAGGGGGTATCGCCCTGACCCAGGCGGCCATGGCCGAGCACGTGGGTGAGTGGGGGCGTGTCTTCGTCAGCCTGGCATTGTTCTTCTTCTGCTTCACGTCGATGGTCTACAACTACTACCTGGGCGAAAACAGCCTGAGCTTCATGGGCCTGGACAACCCCGTGGCGATTGCGGGCTTCCGTCTGCTGACCTTGGCTCTGATTCTCTGGGGGGCTCTGCAGGAGCTCAACACGGTGTTCGCCTTCGCCGACCTGACCATGGCCCTGCTCGCCCTGGTCAACCTTATCGCCCTTGTTCTGTTGCTCAAGGTAGGGCTGCGCCTGATGCGCGACTACGAACGCCAGCGTGCTGCTGGCATCGTCAGCCCCAGTTTCGATCCAAGCATGTTTCCCGAACTGGACATCGACCCACAGGCCTGGCCAACCCCACCAGGGCAAACCGCAGAATCCAAGACGCCGGATACCGCCATAGCCAAGCCCCAGCCGTCCTGACCTGCCCACCAGTTGCCCGCCTCCAGGCGGGCAACTGCGCTAAGACGGCGTGAAGCCTCCGTCGGCCGCGGAATCCGGCTTGAGCGTACGCAGGCACTGGCCAAGAACCATGCTCACCGCATCGGTCTGCGGCACGCTAACCGCCACGTTCGCCTTGCCATCACCCCTCCGGGCTGCTTAGGCTGCATGCTCCCACTCCGCTGGTGTTATCCATGGAAAGCAGCCAAAGCTGGCGTCAGCGCCTGTACATCATCATCTTCCACACCGACACCCCGGCCGGGCAACGCTTCGACCGTTACCTGCTGCTGACCATCATGGCCAGTCTGGTGGTGGTGATGCTCGACAGTATCGACAGCATCCACAGCCAGTACGCACCGCTGTTGGCCGGCCTGGAATGGGGCTTTACCCTGCTGTTCGCGCTTGAATATGGCGTGCGCCTGTACTGCGCGCCCAAGCCGCTGCGCTATGCCTTCAGCTTCTTCGGCCTGGTCGATCTGTTGGCGGTGCTGCCGGCGATCCTTGCCCTGTTCTACCCGGACGCCCAGTATCTGCTGATCATCCGGGTGATCCGCATGCTGCGGGTGTTCCGCGTACTCAAGCTCAGCCCCTACCTGCGCCAGGCCAACTTTCTGCTCACCGCGCTGCGCGGCAGCCGGCAGAAGATCACCGTGTTCTTCGTCAGCATCGCCACCCTGGTCACGGTGTTCGGCACCCTGATGTACGTGATCGAAGGCCCGGCGAACGGTTTCACCAGTATCCCGATCAGCATCTACTGGGCCGTGGTGACGCTGACCACCGTAGGCTTCGGCGACATCACCCCGCAAACCGCGCTCGGCCAAGCCATGGCGACCCTGGTGATGATCACCGGCTATTCGATCATCGCCGTGCCCACCGGCATCTTCACCGCGGAACTGGCCACGGCGATGCGTGCCGACAATCAGTTCGAGCACCCTTGCCCGAACTGCCAGAAAGCCCACCACGAACAGGCAGCGGCCTTCTGCAACCGCTGCGGTCAGGCCCTTTACCCGCGCGCGTCGCGGCCCAGAAAGCCACACACCGACACAGACTGAAGCAAAACCGGCCACCTAGCAGGTGGCCAATTCGTCATTTCCTAAGCTATAACGCAGCCCTTTTCCCAAAAGGAAGCCCGCTATGGCCGAATCGACCACCGCCGCGCCCGCGCCCGCCAAGGCCGCCTGGATCGGACTGCTGCTCGGCCCGCTGCTGTTGCTGGCCTGCTTGCTCAGCGCGCCGCCCGCCGGCCTGTCCGACACAGCCTGGGCGGCGGTCGGCCTGACCCTGCTGATGGCCACCTGGTGGTCCACCGAAGCCATTCCGATTCCCGCCACCTCGCTGCTGCCGATTCTGCTGATCCCGGCCCTGGGTATCGACAGCCTCAACGCCGCCACCGCGCCCTACGCCAACCCGACCATCTACCTGTTCCTCGGCGGTTTTATCCTCGGCCTGGCCATGGAACGCTGGAACCTGCACAAGCGCATCGCCCTGATGACCCTGCTGGCCATGGGCAGCCAGCCGAGCCGGCAGATCGCCGGTTTTATGCTGGCCACCGCCTTTCTCAGCATGTGGGTGAGCAACACCGCCACCACCATCATGATGCTGCCCATCGGCCTGTCGGTGATCGGCCTGCTGGCCGGCGAGAGAGACGCCGGCGATAGCGAGCGCGAACGTTTCGCCACCGCCCTGCTGCTGGCCATCGCCTATGCCGCCAGTGTCGGCGGCATCGCCACCCTCATCGGCACGCCGCCCAACGCCCTGCTGGCGGCCTTCCTGGCGGAAAACTACGACGTGCAGATCGGCTTCGGCCAATGGATGCTGATCGGCCTGCCGGTGTCGATTCTGATGCTGGCCTTTGTCTGGTGGTGGCTGACCCGTGGCGGCTTCCGGCTCAGTGGTCACGACAGCGGCGAGCTGATCCGCAGCGAACTGGCCGAACTGGGCCCGCTGAGCCGCGGCGAGAAACTGGTGGCCCTGGTCTTCGTGCTGACGGCAGCGGCCTGGGTGCTGCAACCACTGATTGCCCAGCAGATACCCGGGGTCAACGACACCAGCATCGCCATTGCCGCCGCCCTGGCGCTGTTTATCATCCCGGTGGACGCCAAACGGCGGGTGTTTCTGATGAACTGGGAAAGCGCCGGCAAACTGCCCTGGGGGGTATTGCTGCTGTTCGGCGGCGGCCTGTCCCTGGCCGGGGTGATCCGCAGCACCGGGCTGGCCGAGTGGATCGCCCAGAGCCTCGGTGCCCTGAGCGCGCTGCCGGTACTGGCGATGATCGGCGTGGTGGTACTGGTGATCATCTTTCTCACCGAGGTCACCTCCAACACCGCCACCGCGGCAGCCTTCCTGCCGCTGCTCGGCGCGCTGGCCGTGGCCCAGGGGATGCCTGCAGAGATGCTGGCGATCCCCGCCGCCATTGCCGCCAGCTGCGCGTTCATGATGCCGGTCGCCACCCCGCCGAACGCCATCGTGTTCGGCACCGGGCATATGCGTATCCAGTCGATGATCAAGGCGGGTTTTGCCCTCAACCTGATCGGCGTGGTGCTGGTAACCCTGGTCAGCTACCTGCTGGTGGGGCTGATCTGGAGCCATTGAGCCAAAGAGCCTCTCGCCGCCTTCGACGCCGCGCGATCGCGCAGCAAACCTGGTGTGCGAGGAGCCTCTATGGAGAAGTGGCTTTAGCCGCGAAACTTTTATTGTGCTCCGATAAATTCACGGCTAAAGCGGGGGGCCGCCCGACGGAACGCCGCCCGACGGAGCGCCGCCCGACCGCTTCTACAAAACGTCATAACCCATTAAATCAATGACATACACGCTGTTTGATAAGCGCCCGAGGTGGCGGGGAGCGTAACTCGGATCAGCCTCTGGGCTACCGTCTGTGTCCGGATCAATACGGCTCCCGGCCCTGGTTTTGCTGCTGCCATTGGCCACCCTTGCTGTCGCCACCCCGGTTGCTGGGCTGGCCTTGCGGGACAGGCTTAATCGGCCTCGTGCCTGGCTGCTGGCTGCTGCTCTGCCCACGCTCCCGGCCCTGGCCCTGGCTGCGGGGATCACCCTGTCCTCGCTCCCGGCTCTGACCCTGGCTGCGGGGATCACCCTGGCCTCGCTCCCTGTCCTGGCCCTGGTAACGGGGATCGCCCTGCCCTCGCTCCCGGCTCTGGCCCTGGCCCTGGCTGCGGGGATCGCCCTGGCCTCGCTCTCTGTCCTGGCCCTGGTAACGGGGATCGCCCGGGCCTCGACTGTTGCCTTGACCCTGGTAGCGATCGCCGGGGCGACTTCCATACCCCGGAGCGCCTCTTGGCGCAGGGTATTTCTTGTACAAAGCAGGCGGAACATGGCGATAGTCACGCACCTGCCAGGGCCCGTCGTGGCGGCTAGACCTGTGCCAGCCGCCGTCGTGCCAGCGGTAGTAGTAGCGGTCGCCGAAGTAGAGGTGGGTGTGACCGAGGCTCACGTAGACTCTCAGGCCCGGGTCCCAGCGCCATTGGCCGTACGGAGGTGGATCGTAGGGCGGCCGATAGCCACCATACCCGCCTGAATAGACGGTGCAGGCAGTGAGCGACAGGAGCAGGACAAACGGGAGCAGCAAGCGAAACTTCATGGACGGGACTCCGTCATGGTACCTGCTGAGTTTGACAACAACAGAAACAGCAAAGTGCTATTACGGCGAAGCGGGCTGACTGCCGGGCCGGGAAAATGCGCACGGCACCAGGCCGCGACTGTCACGCCCAGCGCGATCCCGTGCCCGCTGCCATCACCGCCAGTGGCGCGTTCATGATGCCCGTGGCCACCCCGCCGAATACCAGCGGCTTCGGTAGCGGGCATATGCACATCCAATCGATGAGCAAGGCCGGCGTCGCCCTCAACCTGATCGGCGTGGTGCTGGAGGCCCTGGTCAGTTATCTGCTGGTGAGGCTGATCTGGAGTCATTGAGGCCCGGCAGACAGCAGGCTGGCAGCGGCCTGTGTGGCAAGTTCAATTAGTCAATTTCGGCCCCCGAGGCCCTGATACTGCGTTGCTACTCCTCGGCATAGCCCGCCATGGCTCGTCGTAGCGGCTTGTCTCAGGGCCTCAGTCATCCGAACTTGAGTTAACCAACTCGCCGTACAGGCCACTAGCGATTGCCTACGGCCTGCTGCACCAGCCTGTCCAGGCTACCGTCCGCGCGCATCTCCAGCAGGATCTGGTCGAAGCGCTGCAACAGCGCCTGCTGCCGAGCCTGTTTGGCAAACACCAGATAGGTCGGGTTGATGCTCAGGGGTGGTGACAGGGCCTGTACCTGGTGCAGCCGAAACTGCTGGATAATCCGCTGCCCGGCCAGTTCGATGGCAATCAGCGCATCCAGCCTGCCGGACGCGAGCATCTTGAAATTCGCCTCATCCGAGCTGCTTTCACTCACCTTGATGCGGCCCTCCCTGATCGCCTCGTCGAGGGCCTCGGTATAACTCCAGCCGCGGATCACGCCGACTCGCTTGCCGTGCAGGTCACTGACCCGGGTGAAGCGGAACGCCTTGTCCCGGTGCACATAGACGATAAGTTTTTCTTCGAAGATCGGCTGCGAATAGTCATACAGCGCCAGGCGCCGGCGGGTCTTGTAGATGCCGCCCACACCCACTTCGGCGTTCTCGCTACGCCTTAGCGCGCGCTTCCACGGCATCGCCAGGATAACCACCGGCTGCCCCGCACGGGCGAACACGGCCCGCAGCACCTGGGGATACAGCCCCCTGGCCTGACCGTCCTGCTGATACATAAAGGGCGGATTGGCATTGTCGATGGCGATCAGGGTTTCGGCCCGCAGCACAGGTGCCGCCAGGCCCAGAACAAGGGCCAGCAGAAGGCGCGCCAGGGTTCCCGTCGAGTCAGTATCCATACAGCCTATCTTCCATGGTGAGCGCCAAGCTTAGTCCTGTTCGCTGCCGCTGGCGCGGACCAGCCGTCAGCCGGCAACATAGTGCCCGGACCGGGGCAGTTCAAGGTGACGGGCGACTTCTCGCGCCCGCGGCTCAGGCGCGCTCGGTCGGCGGCGTCGAGGTCAGCTCGAAGGGGCTGTTACTGCGCCGCTGGTTGCGGTCTTCCCGCGGCGTGGCACCGAAGAAGTTGCGATAGGCGCTGGAGAAGTGCGGACCGGAGGAGAAGCCGCAGGACAGGCCGATCTGGATGATCGACTTGCTGGTCTGCATCAACAGCTGGCGCGCCTTGTTCAGACGCAGCTCCAGGTAGTACTGGCTGGGTACGCGGTTGAGGTACTGCTTGAAGATGCGTTCCAGCTGACGCCGCGATACACACACGTGCTGGGCGATTTCGTCGGTGGTCAGCGGCTCCTCGATATTGGCCTCCATCAGCAGCACCGCCTGGGTCAGCTTGGGATGGCTGGAGCCGAGACGGTTCTGCAGGGGGATGCGCTGGCGCTCGCCGCCTTCGCGGATACGCTCGACCACTAGCTCCTCGCTGACCGCGCCGGCCAGTTCGGCCCCATGGTCGCGAGCCAGCAAGGCCAGCAGCAGGTCGAGCACGGCCAGGCCGCCGCAGGCACTCAGGCGATCACGGTCCCAGTCGAACAGATGACTGGTGGCGATCACCTTGGGAAAGCGCTCGGCAAAGTCGTCCTGCCAGCGCCAATGTACCGAGGCGCGATAGCCGTCGAGCAGGCCCATTTGCGCCAGCGGGTAGACCCCGGCGGAGATGCCGCCGATCACGCAGCCGGCGCGTACCAGCTGCTTGAGTGCGCCGGACAGCGCCGGAACCATGGCCGCGGGCGGCTCGTCGGCGAGCAGAAAGAGCTTCTGGCAGCCTTCCAGCTTGCCCACCCAGGATTCCCCCGGCAGCCGCCAGGCACCCTCGCCCGGCGCTTCGGCCTGGAGGAACACCAGTTCGTAAACCACCTCGGGGTGGACGCGCTGGGCGACGCGCAGCGCTTCTTCGGCCAAGGCCAGGGTCAGAGGCTTGGTCGAGGGCCAAAGCAAGAAGCCAATTCGGTGGGCATTCATGGGGGGCAGTTTAGGCTCTGTTGGCGATTATGGGCATAGCGTGGATGCGTACAGATGTTGCCGTTGGTTATTTCAGACTGCCAGAGAGAAACTGCTGCAAACGCTCGGATTGCGGATTGGCCAGCACTTCGCGTGGGCAGCCGCGCTCTTCCACTACGCCCTTGTGGAGGAACACCAGCTGGTTCGACACCTCGCGGGCAAAGCCCATTTCGTGGGTCACCACCACCATGGTGCGGCCTTCCTGGGCCAGGTCCTGCATGACCTTGAGTACCTCGCCGACCAGTTCCGGGTCCAGCGCCGAGGTCGGCTCGTCGAACAGCATCACCTCGGGTTCCATGGCCAGGGCCCGGGCGATCGCCACACGCTGCTGCTCGCCGCCGCTCATATGCGCGGGATAGGCGTCCTTGCGGTGGGCCACGCCGACCTTGCTCAGGTAATGCTCGGCCTTTTCCAGGGCCTCCTTCTTGCTCATGCCGAGCACGTGCACTGGCGCTTCCATGACGTTTTCCAGGGCGCTCATATGCGACCACAGGTTGAAGTGCTGAAACACCATGGCCAGGCGCGAGCGCATGCGCTGCAGCTGCTTGGGCTCGGCGGCCTTGAGCGCGCCGTCCTTGTTGGCCACCAGCTTCAGCTCCTCGCCGTTGAGCAGGATCTTGCCGCCATGGGGCTGCTCGAGCATGTTGATGCAACGCAGAAAGGTGCTCTTGCCCGAGCCACTGGAGCCGATGATGCTGATCACATCGCCGGCCTTGGCCGCCAGGGACACGCCCTTGAGGACTTCGTGGGTGCCGTAGCGCTTGTGCAGATCCTGAACTTCGAGTTTGTACATGGTTTCCACTCTCTTGAATCAGTCGCTGAGCAAGCGACCCTGGCGAATAGGGGTACGACCGGCGACCTTGGCCAGCCATAGACCGGGCTGAGCAAAGCGCATCCGTTCACGGGCATAGAGCACACCGTCGGTGGCGGCACAGACGATGCTGTGGCGATCATCCAGCGGATCGATTACCTCGAACAGCGGATCGCCGGCCAAGACCTGCGCCCCCACTGGTTGCAGAAAACTCACCACCCCGGCATGGGGCGCATAGGCGTACTGCGTGCCCGCAAAGGGGGTGGCCTCGCAGCAGGCCTCGGGCGCGCTCGGCCAGTCGCCGGCGATCAGGCCCTGCTCGGCGAGAAAGGCCAGGATCTGTTCGGCACTGGCCTCGGCCCGCGGCCGTTCGGTGTCGGCCATGCCGCCCAGCTCCACCGTCACCGCCAGGCAGGCCAGGGGAATGGCCGCCTCGGGAAAACGGCGGCTCAGGTGCAACCAGGGCAGCGCGCAGTTCTCATCGAATGAGCCGCCGCCGGAATCCTCCATGGTCAGCACCGCGCCGGCCTGCAGGCGCGCAGCCAGAGAGCGCAGTTGTGACCACTGCTGCGGCAACAGGTAGAGGTGCATCACGGCATCGAAATCGCAGTGCAGGTCGAGCACCAGGTCGGCGTCGCAGGCATGCCTGAGTAGCAGACGC
This sequence comes from Pseudomonas sp. EA_105y_Pfl2_R69, assembly GCF_963970915.1. NCBI lineage: Bacteria > Pseudomonadati > Pseudomonadota > Gammaproteobacteria > Pseudomonadales > Pseudomonadaceae > Pseudomonas > Pseudomonas sp. EA_105y_Pfl2_R69. The sequence goes on along the minus strand of NZ_CAXAOO010000002.1, from coordinate 258,804 downwards.
TGCAGGCCCTGCAGCTCCGATGCGGCCGGCGGCATGGCATCCAGGGCGGCCAGCATGGCCGTGCGAATCAGCCGTACATTGGTCGGCCCGTCCTGGCCCAGGCAACCTTCGAGGGCCGGCGCGATGGCCTCGCCCAGGGCGAAGAAATCGCGGTTGAAATTCTTCCCGCTGGCCAGTTCGAAACGCCCATGGTGACTGGCCTGGAGCACCTGGCCGAGGCCGATGGGGTTGGCCAGCGGTACCAGTTCGATCACCCCGGTCAGACGCCCCTGGGCTTCCAGTTCGCCCAGGCGACGCTTGAGCTCCACCGCCACGCGCATGCCCGGCAGTTCATCGGCGTGCAGGGCGGCCTGGATATAGGCCTTGCACGGCCCGCTGCCGAAACGGAATACGCTCAAGTGTCGCTCGGTGCCCGGACAACCCCAGGGCAGTAGGTGATCGATCCGTTGCATGGGCGTCTCCTCAGGCCTTGCGTGGGGCCAGGTAAGCCAGCCAGCGGCGTTCGGCCAGCTTGAACAGGCGCACCAGGATAAAGGTCAGGAAGAGGTAGAACAGGCCGGCGGTGATAAAGGCTTCGAACGGCATATAGAACCGCGCACTGACCGTGCGCGCCGCGCCGGTGATGTCGATCAGGGTAACGATCGATGCCAGCGACGTGGTGTGCAGCATCATGATCACTTCGTTGCTGTACTGCGGCAGCGCCCGGCGCAGTGCCGAAGGCAGGAGGATGCGCCGGTACAGCTTGAAGCGCGACATGCCCATGGCCTTGGCCGCCTCGATCTCGCCGTGGGGCGTGGCCTTGAGGCTGCCGGCGAGGATCTCCGCCGAGTAGGCACTGGTGTTGATGGCAAAGGCCAGGCAGGCGCAGAAGGTGGCGCTGGACAGGTAGGGCCACATAAAGCTTTCGCGCACCGCCTCGAACTGGGCCAGGCCGTAATAGATCAGAAACAGCTGTACCAGCATCGGCGTGCCGCGAATCACGTAGGTGTAGAGCCAGGCCGGGAAGTTCACCCAGGGCGACTTGGACACCCGCATCAGGCCCAGTGGTATGGCCAGGGCCAGGCCGCCGGCCAGGGCAATCAGGAGGATCTGCAGGGTTACCAGCACGCCGCCGAAGTACAGCGGCAGGTTGTCCCAGATCACCGAGAAATCAAAAATCATCGTGGCATTCCCCTGTCAGAGATCGGCGGCTTTGATGCCGACCGAGTAACGTTTTTCCAGGAAACGCAGCGCCAGCAACGACACGCTGGTCAGCACCAGATACAGCGCCGCGACCGCCAGATAGAAGGTGAACGGCTCGCGGGTGGCATCGGCCGCGCTTTTCGCCTTGAACATCATGTCCTGCAGGCCCACCACCGAGATCAGCGCGGTGGCCTTGGTCAGCACCAGCCAGTTGTTGGTGAAACCGGGAATGGCGAAGCGGATCATCTGCGGCACCAGGATGCGGAAAAACACCTGCACACCACTCATGCCATAGGCCGCGCCCGCCTCGGCCTGGCCCTTGGGGATGGCCATAAAGGCCCCGCGAAAGGTCTCAGAGAGGTAGGCACCGAAGATAAAGCCCATGGTGAACACCCCGGCGACAAAGGGGTTGATATCGATGTAGTCGTCGTAACCGAGCATCGGCGCGACACGGTTCACGATGTCCTGGCCGCCGTAGAAGATCAGCAGGATCAGCACCAGATCGGGCACCCCGCGGATCACCGTGGCGTAGGTTTCCCCCAGCAGCGCCAGCCACTTGATCGGCGACAGGCGAAAGGCCGCGCCCAGCAGGCCGAGAAAGATCGCCACCGCCATGGAGGTCAGGGCCAGGATCAGGGTGAGCCATGCACCGTCGAGAATGGTCGAGCCGTAGCCGTTCAGCATGCTCTGGTTACCTCATGCAAGCGCCAGGCGGCGCCAGGAAGCACAACGAGAAAGTGACGCAGGCCTACGGGCCGTGAGTCTGCGCCACTTTAAGTGAAGACGACGTTGTAAGGAAAATCAGTCGCCGTAGACGTTGAAGTCGAAGTACTTGTCCTGAACTTCCTTGTACTTGCCGTTGGCACGGATGGCGAGGATGGCGGCGCTGATCTTGTCGGCCAACTCCTTGTCGCCCTTGCGCACGGCGATGCCCTGGCCTTCGCCGAAGTAGTTGCTATCGGTGAAGTCCGGCCCAACGAAAGCAAAACCTTTACCCGCGTCGGTCTTGAGGAAGCCGTCGTCGATATTCACCGAATCTGCCAGGGTGGCGTCCAGGCGACCCGAGGATAGATCGAGGAAGACCTCGTTCTGCGAGCTGTATCGAACAATTTCGGCACCAGCAGCCGCAAACACGTCGGTAGCGTAACGGTCATAGACAGAGGAACGCTGCACGCCGATCTTCTTGCCCTTGAGATCAGTCTGGATATCCTTCAGTTCGGTACCCGCCTTCATCGCCAGCTTGGCTGGGGTGGCGTAGTACTTGCCGGTAAAGTCCACGGACTTCTTGCGGTCTTCGGTGATGCTCATGGACGACAGCACGGCGTCGAACTTGCGTACTTTCAGCGCGGGGATCAGGCCGTCGAACTCCTGCTCGATCCATTTGCATTCCACTTTCATCTCTTCGCACAGGGCGACGCCGATGTCGTAGTCGAAGCCACTGATGGCACCATCCGGCGTCTTGAAGGCGAACGGCGGGTAGGCCGCTTCAATGCCGATACGCAGCGGTTTGACCTCTTCAGCCATGGCCAACGGCGACAGCATGGACAGCGCCAGTGCGCCGAGAAGTGCAATCTTCTTCATTTTGTGACTCCTTCGAATGGGAATGGCATCGGGTGGCAGTGAGTGTGGGGCAAGTGTCCAGCCATGGATAAATTGTAGTGAGTCGCCGCAAAGCTGCGTCATATGCAGACCACAAGCGGCTCCAGCCGGGTGAGCGGCATTCTAGCGACAGCTCGAAAGTCGATATTTCTTCAATGCGACAAGTAATTACAAAAGGCCCGGACGGGCAACGCGAGGATATTGACAGCCAGCACAAAACATGAGCAGACAGAAAAGATGATCAACCAATAAATAAAGCAATTAACGCGCCCATTCTGGTCAGGCCCTCTATCCAAAGGCCTTGAGCGGGATTTCGGGTTTGTCTGGCCGCGCCGAAACGGCCCCGAAACTGGGTATAACGTTTCCATGCGCCCCACCCCGGCGCACCGGCGTTACCGACCAGTGACAGTCGAAAAGTCGGATTTCAGTCCGACTGCCAAGATCAAGAGGCGCTGCGCCCCATAACGCACAACGCCCCAGCCGGCTTGTGGCCGAGCTGGGGCGTTGCCTGCAGGGGCCGACCGGAGTCAGGCGGCCTGCATACCGCGGTGGGTGTCGATAAGGTGCTGCACCACGCCAGGATCGGCCAGCGTGGAAATATCGCCGAGTGCATCGTATTCGGCGGTGGCGATCTTGCGCAGGATGCGGCGCATGATCTTGCCCGAGCGGGTTTTCGGCAGGCCGGGAGCCCACTGAATCACGTCCGGCGAGGCAATCGGACCGATTTCCTTGCGCACCCAGTTCTTCAACTCCTGGCGCAACTGTTCGGAAGGCTCTTCACCGCCATTCAGGGTGACATAGACATAAATGCCCTGGCCCTTGATGTCGTGCGGCACGCCGACCACGGCGGCCTCGGCGACTTTCGGGTGGGCGACCATGGCGCTTTCGATTTCGGCGGTACCCATACGGTGGCCGGACACGTTCAACACGTCGTCGACCCGGCCGGTGATCCAGTAGTAACCGTCTTCGTCGCGGCGCGCGCCGTCACCGGTGAAGTACATGCCCTTGAAGGTCTTGAAGTAGGTGTCGACGAAACGATCGTGGTCGCCGTACAGGGTACGGGCCTGACCCGGCCAGGAATCGATGACCACCAGGTTGCCTTCGGCGGCACCCTCGATCAGGTTACCCAGGTTATCCACCAGGGCCGGCTGCACGCCGAAGAACGGACGGGTCGCCGAACCCGGCTTGAGCGCCGTGGCACCCGGCAGCGGGCTGATCAGGATGCCGCCGGTTTCGGTCTGCCACCAGGTATCGACGATCGGGCAGCGTTCCTGGCCGACCGTCTTGTAGTACCAGTTCCAGGCTTCCGGGTTGATCGGCTCGCCGACCGAACCGAGCAGTCGCAGGCTGGAGCCATCGGCCCCGGCTACTGCCGCATCGCCCTGGGCCATCATGGCGCGGATCGCGGTCGGTGCGGTGTAGAGGATATTGACCTTGTGCTTGTCGACGATCTTCGACACCCGGGTGATATCCGGGTAGTTCGGCACGCCCTCGAACAGCAGCGTGGTCGCGCCATTGGCCAGCGGGCCGTAGACGATATAGCTGTGGCCGGTGACCCAGCCGACGTCGGCGGTGCACCAGTAGATATCGCCGGGTTTGTAGTCGAATACCCGCTCATGGGTCAGCGCCGCATACAGCAGGTAGCCCGCAGTGGTGTGCTGAACGCCCTTGGGCTTGCCGGTGGAGCCGGAGGTGTAGAGGATAAACAGCGCTTCCTCGGCACCCATTTCCTTCGGCGCGCAGACGCTGCCGGCTACCGCCATCAGATCTTCGTACCAGATGTCGCGGTGCTGGTTCCACTTGATCGGGCTGCCGGTGCGCTTGCACACGATAACCTTCTGCACGCTGGCAGTTTCCGGGTTGGTCAAAGCGTCGTCGACGTTGGCTTTCAGCGGGGTTTTCTTGCCACCGCGCAGGCCTTCATCGGCGGTGATCACCACCTTGGACTGGCAGTCGATAATCCGGCCGGCCAGGGCTTCGGGGGAGAAGCCGCCGAACACCACGGAGTGGATCGCGCCGATACGGGTACAGGCCAGCATGGCCACCACCGCCTGGGGAATCATCGGCATATAAATGGTTACCACGTCGCCACGGTGCACGTCCTGGCCACGCAAAGCGTTGGCGAACTTGCACACCTGCTCATGCAGCTGGCGGTAGGTGATTTCCTCGTGCTCGGACGGGTCATCGCCTTCCCAGATGATCGCCACCTGATCGCCACGCTCTTCCAGATGACGGTCCAGGCAGTTATAGGAAACGTTGAGGGTGCCATCGGCAAACCACTTGATATCGACATGGTGATCGTCGAAGGAGGTTTGCTTGACCTTGGTGAAGGGTTTGATCCAGTCCAGGCGCTTGGCCTGCTCACGCCAGAAACCATCGGGGTTGATCACCGACTGCTGGTACATGGCTTTATAGGTGGCTTCATCGGTCAGCGACTGGGCCGCCACCTCGGGGCGCACGGGATACAGGGACGCAGCACTCATTGGAAATACCTCGGTGGGTAGTTGTTGTTCTATGGTGCATTTTGTAGCCAGAACCCCGCCTTTGAGCCATTCGACCATGGTCTTAACGCTCTACGACCATGGTTGCGGGCACTTTTTTCGAATGAAAAAAAAGGCGGTCATCTGACCGCCTACCCAAATCATTCCAGGGAGGAATGGAGAAACGCTTGCATCCAAACCACGCAGGATTGCAACGCAGCCACTTTCCCCCGATACGCCGCACCGAGCTATTGCACCTTGGTCGTAGCTTGCGGCGAGTTCGCCGGCCTGCCGCTCAACGCGACGACCCAGGGCTCCAGACGCCGGCCAAAAGCGACTTCGGCGCTAAACAGCTTGTGATAACCCGGGTAGTCGACGCCTGACTGCTCGCCCTGCTGCGGCAGGCTGGCGAACCTCGCATGCCAGCGCCGCGACAGATTGAGGCTCTGCACCCCCGGGGTTTCGGCCGAGCCGCCGAGCTGCCAGGTCCAGCGCAGGTGATCCGGGCGCGGATCATCACCCTCCCCCGTCCACTCGGCCGCCACGCTGCTGACCTGCACCTGGATGATGCCGCGCACAATGGCGTAACGCGTGCGGTCCGGGTAGCGCGCCCGCAGCGCCTGCCGATCCACCCCGACATCGACCACCAGCAGACGGCTGGCGCGCTGTTGCTCGTATGCCAGCGCATTGCCGGCGTGGCGGGCTGCCTCACCCAGCTCCTTGCTGTCCGGCACGGCCTGCTGCAAACGCAGGGCCTCGGCATGGGCTGCGCGCAACAAGGCGACCTCGCGCCGATAAGCCGGGCCATCGAGCTCCAGCACCAGCAGCGCATCGCGATCCAATTGACGGCGGTAACGCCGCACCGTCTGCTCGTTCAGCTCACCGGGTACCTTAAAACCCAGCTCGGCCATCTTCTCGGCACTGATCGACAGGGCGTAGGGCTCGTCATCCGCGCGGCTGGGCCAGCGGTAATCCAGGCGCAGCGCCAGGCTGCTGTTGTCCTTGCGCCAGTAGGCGTAGGTATTGCCCAGCTCGCGCTCGGACAGTTGCAGGCGGCTTTCCACCGGCTGCTGACGGTTCCAGGCCACCCCCGCCAGGACCATGGCGTTGACCAGGCCGAGCAGCGCCAGGCCGGCAAGCAGATAACGCAGACGCACGCCGTTCATTGCCCACCTCCGAGCAGGCCATGGCGACTGCGCAAGCGCCGCAGCACCAGCAGAATCAACACCGCACCGAGGCCCAGCACCAGAAAGAACAGGTACTTGGGCATGCTCTCCCACCACCAGTCGAACAGCTTGCTGTAGAGGAAAATCACAAAGAAGCTCAGCCCGGTGTTCAGCACATCCGTCCACTCGCGGCGCACGCCCAGCCAGATCACCAGGGCCGCGAGGATAAAGCCACCAATCTGGTAGGCATTCTCGATGTACTCGAGGGGATAATCGAAGTAACTACCGGCCCCCCAGTGCGCCAGCACCAGTACCGGCAAAAACACCCCGAGCAGGCCGAACACCCGATAGATCATGGCAAAGCCATCGAAACGGCGCTGATCGATCAGCAGCGGCACCATGAAGATCAGCAGCGCCGGCAGGATGAAATTCTCCGGCCGCTGGGCAAAACCCAGCCAGTAGATGCCATCCCAGCTACCGATTCGCGCCGCGACAAAGGCCAGCAGGCAGCTCAGCCCGGCAGCCAGCAACAGGCGCGCACCGCAGGCGTAGGCCAGCAGCAGCGCGTAGAGCGCCCAGGGCAGCAAGGCCTGGTTCGAGGGAGTGATATTGAAGATCTGCCCGAGCATGACGATGTTCAGGACAAAACAGGTAAAGGCCACCAGCGCCGCCAGCTTGCTGAAATAACCCGAGCGGTCGAGGCGTTGCACCCATAGCGTCAAGCCGAATGAAGCGATGCTCGCGGCCAGCAGAATCGCCACCTGGCTGAGGGTGCCGAACAGCCCCCAGAACTGATAGAACAGAAAAAACACACTGGCCGCCAGCGCCAGCGCGCCGAGAAACGAGGCGATGCGCATGCTCAGCGACAGCTGCCGGGCCTGGATGTCGTGGTCGATATCGAAGGCCGCCAGGTAGCTATCGAGCAATTGCTGCTGGTGGCCGTGCAAACTGGCGCGCTGGCTGTCGCTCAGGTTCAGCACCTGCTCCGCCTCAAGGCGCGCCAGTTCGCGGTTGAACACGCCGATGTCATCGGCACGTTGCTGGGCATCACTGCGGTTTATGTTCGGCATGGCAATCCTTGCGGCGACTCCATCGAGGTCATGGGGACCCGCACACTCTAGCGCTAAAGTTTCGCCGGTGGGCTGACCTGTGTAGAAGGTGGGTAAGCGCGAATAACGCTCGCGGCTTAAGCCCCGTCCGACAAACAGTACGCCCATGACTAAACTGCCTCTGCCTGGCACAGCATTCAGCTCACGGAAGCCCGATGAAAAGCCACTATGCAGATCTGCTGCAGCACGCTCCGCCCAGCCAGCACCCCGAGGATATCTGGGCCCGGCTGTGCTGCGAGCAGGCACTGCTGGCCGTGGAGCAAGGCTGCTATGGCGTAGGGGCCGTACTGGTCAACGACGCCCAGGAACTGCTGTGCAGCGCCCGCAATCAGGTATTTACCGGCCATTACCACAGCGCCGCGCATGCCGAGATGCTGCTGCTTGACCAGCTGGAGAGCGAGCACCCGGAGCAGGACCGCAGCGCCCTAACCCTTTACGTCAGCCTGCAACCTTGCCTGATGTGCTACGGCCGCATCCTGCTCGCCGGCATTACCCGTGTGCGCTACCTGGCCCGCGACAAGCCAGGCGGCTTTACCGGCAAGCATCTGCCAGCAGCCTGGGCTGAACTGGCTACTCGCACTTCAGTGCGCCAAGCCGATGTAGCCCCCTACTGGATCAACCTGGCCGAACAGGCGATCAACCAGCTGCAGGATCGCCAGGCGTTGCGTGAGCGGGTGGTAGCAGCCTGGAGCGGTGAGCCGCGGACTTGACCCCCTCTAGCTATTCCTTGCCCAAGCCATGCTGGCGCAGCTTGTTGGCGATGGTGGTGTGCGACACGCCGAGGCGCTTGCCCAGCTGACGGCTGCTCGGGTGGTCGTGGAACAGGCGCTCGAGCACGGCCTTTTCGAAGCGGCCGAGAATCTCGTCCAGCCCGCCTTCCACCGAAAACTCGCCCAAAGGCTGCGGCGCGCCGTAGTCCGGCAGGCGGACATGCTCGGCCTTGACCGTACCGCCGTCGCACAGGGAAACGGCCTGGAACAGCACATTCTCCAGCTGGCGCACATTGCCTGGCCAGTGATAGTGGCTGAGCCTGTCCAGCACCTGGGGGGCCAGCCTGGGCAGCGGGCAACCGATCTGCCGGCTGGCCGAGTCGAGAAAGTGCTCGACCAGCGGAGCCAAGCCATCCAGACACTCGCGCAGCGGCGGGATATGCAGGCTCAACACATTGAGGCGGTGATACAGGTCCTGGCGAAACTCGCCCTTGGCGCACAGCTCCGACAGGTCCACCTGGGTGGCGCAGATCACCCGCACGTCCAGATAGACCTCCTCATCGCTGCCGACCCGGCGGAAACAGCCGTCCTGCAGAAAGCGCAGCAACTTGGCCTGCAGACGCGGGCTCATCTCGCCGACGCCATCGAGAAACAGCGTGCCGCCTGCGGTCAGTTCCAGCAGGCCGAGCTTGCCCTCCGGGCGCGCACCCTCGAAGGCACCTGGGCCGTAGCCGAACAGCTCGGTCTCGGCCATGGACTCCGGCAGCCCGGCGCAGTTGAGCGCCATGAATGGCGACTGCCCGCGCGGGCTGGCCAGGTGGCAGGCGCGGGCCAGCAGCTCCTTGCCGGTGCCGGTTTCGCCCTCGATCAGCAGCGGCGCATCCAGCGGTGCCATGCGTCGTGCTTCCCTGACCACAGCCGCCATCACCTTGGAACTCTGGAAGATGCTGTCGAATCCGCGCAGCTCCTGCTTGCGCACGTGGTAGATACGCTCGCCTACCCGGTCCGCGCGATGCAGGGTCAGCACCGCCCCGGCCAGGGCGTCGCTCTCATCGTGTTCGGTCTGCAGCGGGGCGATATCGGCGAGAAACACATCGCCCTTGACCTTGACCCGCAAGCCATTGATCCGCGACTTGTTGGCGCGCACCAGCTCCGGCAGGTCGAAGTCCTCGGCGTAGCGCGACAACGGAATGCCCGGCACCTCGTCCACCCGAACCCCGAGCAGCTGCGCCGCGCTGCGGTTGGCGGCGACGATGCTGCCGCCCATATCGATCGACAGCACAGGGAAATCCAGCGCGCCGAGCAAGGCATTCAGCTCCAGATGACGGCGCTCGCTGGGCATCAGTCCGACGCGTTTGACCCCGAAAACCCCGGGAATCGCCTCGAACTTCGGCCGCAGAGACTGGAACTGCAAGTTGATCAGGTTCGGGCAGTGCAGGTAGATGGCATTGCCCTGCTCGCCGCCGACTTCGCCGCGCGCGACGTTGATGCCGTAGTCGACCAGCAGGTTGAGGATGTCGCGCAGGATGCCAATTCGGTTCTGGCAGTGGACTTTGATACGCATGGCAGGACTCTAAACAGGCTTTGCATGGGCCGCCTGGCGAAAAATTCGACAGCTGCGGCGGATTTTTCGTCAAGAATATGTGACAGATTAGCGCAGCAGCAAGACGATACTTGGCCGTATTGCCGGACACGTAATCAATTCTTTACGAAATAACCACCCCGCTCACCCGCACCCAGCCCAACCGAGGGCTGCATAACCGCAATGGCTGGCGTATCTCTAGCTCAAACACAACAACAAAGCCCCAGCAGGAGGCAGTGATGAAGAGCACGCAATACCTGGCTCGCGAACCGGATGACAGTGGCTTTATCCATTACCCGGAAGCCGAGCATAAGGTGTGGAATACCCTGATCACCCGCCAGCTCAAGGTGATCGAAGGGCGCGCCTGCCAGGAATATCTGGACGGTATCGACCAGCTCGCCCTGCCCCTGGATCGCATCCCGCAGCTCGGCGAAATCAACCGGGTGCTCGAGGCCAGCACCGGCTGGCGCGTGGCCCGGGTGCCGGCGCTGATCCCCTTCCAGACCTTCTTCGAGCTGCTGGCCAGCAAGCAGTTTCCGGTAGCCACCTTTATCCGCACCCCGCAGGAACTGGACTACCTGCAGGAGCCGGATATCTTCCACGAGATTTTTGGCCACTGCCCGCTGCTGACCAACCCCTGGTTCGCCGAATTCACCCACACATACGGCAAGCTCGGCCTGGCTGCCAGCAAGGAAGAACGCGTCTACCTGGCGCGGCTGTACTGGCTGACCATCGAGTTCGGCCTGGTCGACACCAGCCAGGGCCGGCGCATCTACGGCGGTGGCATCCTCTCCTCGCCGAAGGAAACCCTCTACAGTCTTTCGGACGAACCCGAGCACCTGGCCTTCGACCCGGTAGAGGCCATGCGCACGCCCTACCGCATCGACATCCTGCAGCCGCTGTATTACGTCTTGCCGGAACTCAAGCACCTGTTCGAACTGGCGCACCAGGACATCATGGGCATGGTCCAGCGGGCCATGCAGATGGGCCTGCACGCACCGAAATTTCCGCCGAAAGCGGCGTAGTTGCGTCTTGAAAACGGCATAAATAACCGATGTAGGTTGGGTTGAGCTTGCGAAGCCCAACACAAACGAACGCCACGTTGGGCTTCGCCGCTGCGCAGCTCAACCCCACCTACACTTTGTTCACCACCGAATTCTGGAGAAATCTGATGTCCCTTGCCCAAGCCCAATGCGAAGCCTGCCGCGCCGACGCGCCGAAAGTCAGCGATGAGGAGCTGGCCGAACTGATCCGCGAGATCCCGGACTGGAATATCGAGGTACGCGACGACCATATGGAACTGGAGCGGGTCTACCTGTTCAAGAATTTCCGCCACGCCCTGGCCTTTACCAATGCGGTCGGGGCCATCGCCGAGGAAGTCGGTCACCACCCGGCCCTGCTCACCGAGTGGGGCAAGGTCACCGTGACCTGGTGGAGCCACGAGATGCGGGGCCTGCACCGCAACGACTTCATCATGGCCGCGCGTACCGATGTGCTGGCCGCCAGTGCCGAGGGTCGCAAGTGAGCCATTTCCACAGCATCGCGCGGGTGCCGGGCGACCCGATTCTCGGCCTGATGGACGCCTACCGCGTCGACCGCAACCCGGCCAAGCTCGACCTCGGCGTGGGCGTGTACAAGGACGCCCAGGGCCTGACGCCGATTCCCCGCGCGGTCAAACTGGCCGAACAGCGGCTGGTGGAAAGCGAAACCACCAAGAGCTATATCGGCGGTCATGGCGACCCACTGTTTGGCAGCCTGCTCAGTCAGCTGGTATTGGGTGCCGACAACACCTTGCTGGCTGAGCGCGCAGGCACCACCCAGACGCCTGGCGGTACCGGGGCATTGCGCCTGTGTGCGGACTTTATCGCCCACTGCCTGCCGGGCCGTGGCATCTGGCTGAGCGACCCGACCTGGCCGATCCACGAGAGCATCTTTGCTGCCGCCGACCTGCGCGTCGGGCATTACCCCTATGTCGGCGCGGACAACCAGCTGAATGTCGAGGCGATGATCGCCGCCCTCGCCCATGTGCCCAAGGGCGACGTGGTGCTGCTGCACGCCTGCTGCCACAACCCCACCGGCTTCGACCTCACCCCGCGCGACTGGAAACGCGTGCTGGAGGTAGTCAAGGCCCGCGAGCTGTTGCCCTTGATCGACTTCGCCTACCAGGGCTTTGGCGATGGCCTGGAGCAGGACACCTTCGCCGTGCGCCTGTTCGCAGCCGAGCTGCCAGAGCTGTTGATCACCAGTTCCTGCTCGAAAAACTTCGGCCTGTACCGCGAGCGTACCGGCGCACTGATCGTCTGCGCCGAGAGCGCGGACAAACTGCAGGATGTGCGCAGCCAGCTGGCCTTTATCGCCCGCAACCTGTGGTCCACTCCGCCGGCCCACGGCGCGGCGGTGGTCGCCAGCATTCTCGACAATGCAGAGCTGAAAGCCCTGTGGAGCGAAGAACTGGAGAGCATGCGCCAGCGCGTCGTCAGCCTGCGTGCCGGCCTGGTCGAAGCCCTGCAGCCTTACGGCCTGAGTGAGCGCTTTGCGCATATCGCGCTGCAGCGCGGGATGTTCTCCTACACCGGCCTGAGCCCAACCCAGGTGCAACGCCTGCGCAATGAATTCAGCGTGTATATGGTCGGCTCAGGCCGGGCCAATATGGCCGGGGTGGACGCCGAGCGCCTGGAGCAGCTGGCCAGCGCCATTTCGCGCGTCTGCAGCGACTGAAGCGCGCCTGAGCCCCGCAACGGCCCGCACAGCGCCGGGCTCAGGTAGCAGCATGTGCCGGCAAGCTTGCTATAGTCGCTACAAGCCCATCGTTCAGAGACGCCCGTGTCCCGCCTGCTGAATTTCACCTTCCGCCTGTACCAGCGCGCACTGCACAGCCTGGCCCTGTATCCGACGCTGATCGCCCTGGGCTTCTTCGGCCTGTGCCTGTTGAGCATGAGCATCGAATATCAACCCTGGATGATGTCGCTCAAACGCGACATTGATATCGGCCTGGTGCGCAATGCCGACAATGCCCGCTTGATTCTCGGCACGCTGGTCGGCGGCATCCTCTCGCTGATGGTATTCAGCTTCTCCATGGTCATGGTGGTACTCAACAATGCCGCTGCGGCGCTGTCACCGCGCGTAGTGCCTGGTTTGATCAGCGAGAAGAGTCATCAGAAAACGCTGGGCTTCTACCTCGGCACCATTTTCTTTTCGCTGCTGCTGATCACCACGATTGAACAGAACAACTCGGCCCAGGTACCCAGCCTCGGTGTGCTGATCGCATTGACGATGGGCATCGCCTGCCTGGGTCTGTTTGTGCATTTTATCCACTCGATTTCCCGCTCTATTCAGGTCGAGTACATCCTCAACAACCTGTATCACACCACCCTGGCGAAACTTGCCGTGCGCGAAGCCAAGCTGGCCTCTATCGACAACCTGCCCAGTTGGCCAGATGACCAGCACTGGCAGCAGATCTGCGCGCAGCGCAGCGGTTATTTCAAAGAGTTGAACGTCAACACGATCAACAGCATTTTGTGCAAGCACGACCTGCGCATGACCGTGATGATCCACCGTGGATTCTTCGTGATGAGTGGTCGGCCGCTATTCAAACTCGACCGCGAGGTTGATCCGGAAATTGCCGAGGCCCTGCTCGACTGCTTCGATTTCTTTATCGAAGAGTACGCTCACGCGCACTACCTGTTTGGCTGTACGCAGATATCAGAAATTGCCGTCAAGGCGCTCAGCCCAGGCATCAACGACCCCGGCACGGCGATTACCGCCATCGACCTGCTTAGCGTGTTGCTTTGCAGGCGCCTGAACCTGCCGGATCTGGATGCCTCCCCGCTGGACGACGGCCCGCCACGTCTGCTGCATTACGAGTTCTCACTCGATGAGTTATTACTGCTGGTCTTCGGCCCTATTCGCCACTACGGTTGCGCCGATGTGAGCGTGCTGATCAGCTTGCTGCAAGCGCTCAAGAACCTGCTCTACCAACCGTTACGCGCGCAGCAGAAAACCGACCTGCTGCGCCATGTAAACAGCGTGCAGGAAACCGCCAATCAGCACCTGAACAACAGCCGAGATCGTCAAGCCATCAATCAACTGCTCGATCGCATCAACCAGAGCAGTGCGCCCCTGCAACCTATCGCACTGTTGGCAGTACCGGGCACCACCAGCGCCGAATCAGTAGCGCCTGTGCCGTGATCAGTATTGGTGCAATACAGTTTTTTCAGCGCCCTCGACGCACCTCCAGGCAATCGCGAAAAATCCAAAGACCGTTTATCAATAAAATTAATCCTTTAAAAACAACAGGTTAATTAGTTACCTAGCTAAGCACTGGCACCTTTCATGCTTGCGTTCGAGGGCATAGTCCCCTAGGGTAGGTCGCCATGTGGTCCCTGATTGCCCCTATCAGCTCATTGCTCGGTGGGGTTGCTTTACTCCTCCTCGGCAATGGTCTGCTCAACACCCTACTGACCCTGCGTGGCGTCGCCGAAGGCTACTCCACCGGGATGCTCGGACTGATCATGTCCGGGTACTTCGTCGGTTTTCTCCTTGGCACCTGGCTGGCGATTCCGCTGGTCCGCCGCGTTGGGCATATCCGTGCGTTTGCCTTTTGCGCCGCCCTGGCCGCCATCACCGCCCTGCTCCATGTGCTGATCATCGACCCCTGGGTCTGGCTTGGCCTGCGTGTGCTCTACGGCCTGGCGCTGGTCAGCCTGTATATGGTGATCGAGAGCTGGCTCAACGCCCAGGTACCCAACGACAAACGCGGCCAGGTGTTCGCCGTGTATATGGCGGTCAACCTCGGCGCACTGGCCGCCGCGCAGCAACTGCTCAATCTGGCGTCCCCGAGCGACTTCGTGTTGTTCGTGCTCGCCGCCATGCTGATCAGTGCGGCCTTGATGCCCATCACCCTGACCCGCCAGGTGCAGCCCAGCGTGCCGGACACCCTGCACACCAACCTGCGCCAGATCGCTGGTATCGCGCCGCTGGCGCTGGCCGCCGCCGGTTTATCCGGCCTGGCCCTGGGCGCGTTCTGGGGCATGGCCCCGGTGTATGCCAGCCTGAACGGCTTCGACGCCACCGGGGTGGGTTTGCTGATGAGCAGCGCGATTCTCGGCGGCGCGTTGCTGCAATGGCCGATCGGCATCTATTCGGACAAGCATGACCGCCGCCAGGTGCTGTTCTGGGTAGTAGCGCTGGCGGTGCTGGTCGCCGTGCTGATGAGCCTGCTGCCCGCCGGCCGCCCGCTGCTGGGGCTGATGTTTATCTGGGGCGGCCTGGCGTTCGCCATCTACCCCATCGCCGTGGCGCAGCTGATCGATCAATTGCACAGCGATGAAATCCTCGCCGGCTCCAGCAGCCTGCTGATGGTCAACGGTATCGGCTCGGTATGCGGCCCGTTGCTCGCCGGCCTGTTGATGCAGCATCTCGGGGCCCAGGCGCTGCCACTGTACTTCGCCGCGACCCTGGGCCTGCTCGCGGCGTATACGCTCTACCGCCTGCGCCACGTCAGCGACCTGGTCAGCGCGCCGGCCGGACACTTTATGCCCATGCTGCGCACCAGCCATACGGTGCTGGAGCTGATGCCCGACACACCGCCCAGCGACCCCGAACAGCAACCCACCACGTCAACCGAAGAGGAACCAGACGCCACCACCCCGTAGCCATGCGCTGTACTCACGCCCCGGCTGTGAGTACAGCACATGCCTGCCCTTCACTAGCACGTCGGCCCATGTCGGCGCGTCACTGCACCCACTCAACTGGACAGGAAGACAGCGCATGTTACTTGCCACCGATCTCGATGGAACCTTTCTCGGCGGCGATCCCAAGGATCGCCTGAGTCTCTACCAGACCATTGCCGCCCACCCGGAAATCCGCCTGGCCTATGTCACCGGCCGCAGCCTGGAGTCGGTTCTGCCATTGCTGGCGGACCCGACCCTGCCGCAACCGGACTTCATCATCTCCGACGTAGGGGCCAGCCTGGTGCACGGCGACAGCCTGCAACCGATCCAGCCGCTGCAAAGCGCGGTGGACGCCCTCTGGCCCGGCGACAGCCAGGTGGCCAGCGCCATCGAGCTCTTTGCCCTGGAACGCCAGGACGTACCGCAGGTACGTCGTTGCTCGTATTTCTGCAGCCCCGAGGAGGCGGCCAACCCGGCCCTGCTGGAAGCGGCAGACGCCCTGGGCTGCGACCTGCTCTACTCGGCCGAGCGTTACCTGGACTTCCTGCCCAAGGGGGTCAACAAGGGCAGCAGCCTGCAGGCGCTGATTGACTGGCTGGAGCTGGACAACGATCAGGTGCTGACCGCCGGCGACACCCTGAATGACCTCTCCATGCTCAGCGGCCAGTTCAAGGGCGTCTGCGTGGGGGCCTCGGAAGAGGGCCTGCTGCAAGCCACCCGTCACCACTCGCGAGTATTCCATGCCGAGCGCGCCGGTTGCGGCGGCATTCTCGAAGCCTTCGTGCACTTCGGTTTTCTCGGCAAGCAGGGCATCGCCGCCGAAGGCAAGCAAGTCGCCGAGCCGGGCAAGGCCGACCTGGTGATGGTTTATCACCGTCTGCCCTACGAAGAGTACCGCGCCGCCGACGGCAAGCTGCAACGCCGCCGCCCGACCTCGCCCAACGGGATCATCCCGACCCTGCTGAGCTTTTTCGGCGACGGTCGTGCCGGCTCCTGGATCGCCTGGGCCGAACATGACGAAAACAGCGGTGAAGCCTTCGAGACCCACACCACGGTGGATGCCGAACGCTATCCCAAGCTGACTGCCGCGCGGGTGGCGCTGAGCAAGGAAGAAGTCGATATCTTCTACAAGCGCTTCTCCAAGGAGGCCTTCTGGCCAACCCTGCACACCTTCTGGGAGCGCGCGCAGTTCCGCGAGGACGACTGGCAGGTATTCCTCAAGGTCAACCGTGCCTTTGCCGAGCGCACCGCCCTGGAAGCCGCCGAAGGGGCCATCGTCTGGCTGCACGACTACAACCTGTGGATGGTGCCCGGTTACCTGCGCGAACTGCGCCCGGACCTGCGCATTGCCTTCTTCCACCACACCTACTTCCCCTCGGCGGATGTATTCAACGTACTGCCCTGGCGTCGGCAGATCATCGGCAGCCTGTTGCAGTGCGACTACATCGGCTTCCATATCCCGCGCCAGGTGGAAAACTTCGTCGATGCCGCCCGCGGCGTGATGCCATTGCAGACCATCAGCCGGCAGAACTGCGCGCCGCGCTTTATCACCTATGGCTGCGCCGTGGGCCTGGAGCGCATGACCACCGCGGTGGACACCGGCAGCCGCGTGGTCAAGCTCGGTGCCCATCCCGTGGGCCTGGATATCGAGCGGGTACGCAACGCCCTGGCCGCGCCGAAGATCAAGGAAATGATGGAGCGCCTGCGTGCCGAACTGAGCGGAGTCAGGCTGATTCTCTCGGTGGAGCGCCTCGACTACACCAAGGGTATCCTGGAAAAACTCAACGCCTACGAGCGCCTCCTCGAGGAAAACCCGGAGCTATTGGGCAAGGTCACCCTGGTCACCGTCTGCGTGCCGGCCGCCAAGGAAATGACCATCTATGACGAGCTGCAGGGGCAGATCGAGCAGGCCGTGGGCCGTATCAACGGCCGTTTCGCCCGCATCGGCTGGACACCCCTGCAGTTCTTCTTCCGCAGCCTGCCGTTCGAGGAAGTCAGTGCCTGGTACGCCATGGCTGACGTGATGTGGATCACCCCGCTGCGCGACGGCCTCAACCTGGTGGCCAAGGAATTCGTCGCCGCCCAGGGCCTGCTCGGCGGCAGCGGCGTGCTGGTACTGTCGGAATTCGCCGGGGCCGCCGCCGAACTCAAGGGGGCCCTGCTAACCAACCCCCATGACCCCATGGACATGGCCCAGACCTGCTACCTGGCCCTGAACATGCCCAGGGACGAGGCCCAGGCGCGCCTGCGCGAGCTGTTCGATATTGTCAGTTACAACGATATCCGCCGCTGGGGCGACGAGTTCCTCGCCGGGGTCAGCGAACTGGCCGAGGACCAGCTGCAACAGGCGCTGGGCCTGACCGGTTAGGGCTGTTACTGCGCTCGGCGCACCCTGCGCGCAGGGTGCGCCGGGCCGCCTTGGTCGTGCGTATCTGATCTGGCGTGGGTAAAACCCGATCGGGTCATGCACGCCCACCTCGGCTCAATACCCCCCTCCGCCGTGGCCGCGCCCCGGCTTGCCGTACTTCTTGCTCAGGCCGGGCGGCATGCGTTTGGGGCCCTTGGCCCAGGGGCCGTCGTGCCGGCTGGAGGAGTACCAATGGTTATCATGCCAGCGGTAATAGGTGCGGTCCCGGTAGTACAAGTGCGGCCAGCCGAGCACCACATAGGCATCAATACCGGGGTCCCAGCGCCACTCGACGTGGGCTGGAGGCGCATAGTACGGATTAGGGTGATGCCCGCCGACCTGCACGGTACAGGCTGCCAACGGCAGCAGCAGAACAAGGCACAACAGATAGCGCAGCTTCATGGCCGAACCCTCCTGCAGGCTTATACCTGTGAGGTTAGACCCGGACGACTGCCGGCAGTTTCAGCACCTTGAGACAGCTGCCGCAGCCGCTGCGGACCTACAGTCCAACAGCAGCCGCGCTGTGCCCGCCCGGGACAGCGGCAGACACCGCAGCCCAGACGCAGCCAGGGGGTATTACCCCATCTGGCTGTCCACTTCGCAGTTGATCATCCAGGACACGCCGAAACGGTCGGTGAACATGGCGAAAAGCGTGGCCCAGAAGGTCTGCTGCAGCTCCATCTGCACCGAGCCGCCAGCCGACAGCGCGGCATACAACCGCTCGGCCTCGGGGACGTTGCCCACCTGCAGGGAAATCGAGCAGCCCTTGATCCCTTCATGGGGGTGCATCGGCAGGGTGTCGGAAGCCATCAGCAACTGGTCGTCCACCTTCAGACAGGCATGCATGATGCGCTGCTGGTACTCGGCTGGAACCTCCATATCCTCCGGGCTATCGGCGAATCGCATCATTTCCAGGGTGCCGCCCAGGCACTCGGCGTAGTAGTTGAAAGCGGCCTCACACTGGCCGTCGAACATCAGATAGGCATGAATCTTCATCGCAACTCTCCTTAGTTTTCGCTGCTAATGCGCGCACGAATACGTTCTTCCTGCTCGCGCAATTCGGGGGTGAACTCGGTGCCGAAATCCTCGGCCTCGAAGATCTGCCGGATCTCGATTTCCGAGTCGCCGGGCATGGGATTGGGGCAGCGCCTGACCCACTCGATGCAGGCCTCGAGCGACGCCACCTGGAAGATCCAGAAGCCGGCGATCAGCTCCTTGGTCTCGATAAAAGGACCATCGACCACCGTGCGCTGGTCGCCGGAGAACTTCACTCGCGCGCCCTTGGCGCTGGGCTGCAGACCTTCGCCGGCGAGCATCACGCCGGCCTCCACCAGTTCCTCGTTGTAACGGCCCATGGCCGCCAGCAGCTCCTCGCTGGGCATTACCCCGGCTTCTGAATCCGCAGTGGCCTTGACTATCACCATAAAACGCATCGCCTTTCTCCTTGTTCGGCTCGATAAACCGCACGCAGGATGCGCTGTGCGCGCCCTACTGCAGACAGCAAACCCATGACAGGGTTCTAAACCATAGTCGAGCGAGCGACCGGCGAATCGACAATCGTCGGAAAAAATATTTCAGGCCAGTTGCAGCGCGGCTTTCAGCGCAGAGAGAAAAGACGGCGGCTGCTCCAGCATCATCAGGTGGCCGGCGTCGGCGATCAGCGTCTGGCTGGCGGCGGCCTGCTCGGCCCAACCCGGTACATGCCAGCCGGCGCGCGAACGGGCACCGGCCAGCAAGTGCACAGGATGACTGGCAAAGACCCGACGCAGGCCGTCCTGATAACGTGCCGGCGCGGTCAGCTCGACCACCGAGCGTGCCATGGCCTGCAACGTGCTGGCCGGCTGCTGGGCCAGCCAGCGCTCGGCAATCGCCAGGCTGCGAGCATCGGCGTCGACCCCGGCGCGCGCCAGCCAGGCGGCCGGATCGGCGCGAAAACCGTCGAGCATGGCGCAGGCTTCGGCCGCCGGCATACGCGCCAGTGTCGCCGACCAGAAGGCATCGTCGAGACTGAAATTACCCTCCACGCTAACCAGGCTGAGCACCTGCTGGCCATGGGTCTGGGCGAACAGCATCGCGACCACCCCACCCACCGAGTGGCCAACCAGGTGCACCGCCTCGCCAGGGAAATGCCGCTCGATCAACCGCTGCAAATGCTCCACCTGCGCCGGCAGATCGATAGCCTCAGGCGGCACCTCGCGCTGCGTGCCATAACCGAGCAGATCGGGTGCCAGCGCCCGCCCAGGAGCAAAGGCGGCGGTCATATCGGGCAGCTGTAGCGTGCCGATCAGACCGTGGATAAAGACGACGGGGGCATGCATGGCGAAATCCTTTCCGGACCATCAGACGAAGCGCCGAGCATAACCCCGTATGGTGCACCGCGTGCACCAATGCGTTGCCTGACAGCAGGACGATTGAAGACGAACCTGGCGCATGATGATGACGGGCAACACGCGGCGAGAAGCGGCCCCTCACGTCAGGCCGCTGTCGCCCCAAACCAGCCGATTGCACCAGGCATCAAATGGCCCAGACTGTGTAAACCGTTGGCATCAACCTGCCGTGATTTCATGGATTTGAAATTAGTGGGGGACGCCAATGAAGCGTTTTATCCAGGGAGAGCATCGTCGATGTTTTCGTCGATGAACTCGACCTTGGCGCGCAGGGCTTTGAAGGTGTCGTCCCAGCGGAAACCAACAGGCCGGCCTACCATCCTGCCAACCTGCTGAAAATCTACATCTACGGCTACCTCAGTCGCATCCCGTCCAGTCGCCGTCTCGAGCGCGAGGCTCAGCGCAACGTTGAGTTGATGTGGCTGCCCGATGATCTGACGGTATTCAAGCGTCGAGAAAGGGCTAAAACTGCACCGATTGAATCTCACGTATAGGCTTGGACGAACAGCTCCACAGCAGCGCTGATGCGGGACTCGTTCACCGGTATGAGATTGCTGCAATCGATACTTCCCACCGCGAGCAGCAGGAATTGACTGGCTGCGCGCACAGGGTCGTTGCAGCGGGCAGACTGGCCGAGCGCTTTTTCCAGGTAGGCCTGATACGGACGATAGCGCTGTCGCCAGCGCTTCTGTGGCACCCAGTTGGAGCGCAGCAGAATATTCGTGAGCGCAAGAAATGCCGGATGCATGCTTTGCTGCAGCAGCTCCCGGGCGACTGCTTCCAAACAGTCGCGCAACTTGCCCGTCACCTCGCATGCCAGCGCAGGCTCTGGCAGCTCCTCCATCCAGTACTCGATAACGACCCGAAACAGCTGGGCCTTGTCGCCGAAATGCGCATAGAGGGTCGCCTTGGTCACACCCGCGGACTCTGCGATCAACTGCATGCTGGCAAGGTCGTGGCCGAGCGCCGCGAATACATCGCTCGCCGCCCACAACATCTCCCTCTGGCGTTTGCCGCGACGGCAGTCTTCCCGTAGCTGCAGGTTCATGGCAGAGACTGCCAACGGCGAAACAGCAGGCTGGCATTGACGCCGCCAAAGCCGAAACCGTTCGACAGGGCGTAATGAACCGGCATGTGCCGGGCGTTCAGGGCGACGAGGTCGAGGCCGTCTGCCGCCTCGTCGAGATTAATGAGGTTCAGTGTGGGCGGAACGACCTGATCGCGTAGCGCCAGGACGGTGAAGATCGCTTCGATACCGCCTGCGGCCCCCAGTAGGTGGCCAGTGCTGGATTTGCTTGAGCTGATCGCCACGCCCGAGCCTGTCCCGAAGACGGCGCGAATGGCGGCCAGTTCGCCCCGGTCGCCCACTGGCGTGGAGGTCGCATGGGCGTTGATATGCTGCACCTCACTGGCTTCGATGCCGGCTTGTCGCAACGCCAGCTCCATTGCCCGACGAGCGCCGCTGCCATCCTCCGGGCCGGCGGTCAGGTGATAGGCATCGGCGCTGGTGCCATAACCGACCAGTTCGGCCAATGGCTGAGCACCGCGGGCCAATGCATGCTCCAGCGATTCGATCACCAGCAGGCCGGCACCCTCGGCCATGACAAAGCCATCGCGGTCGCGGTCAAACGGGCGCGAGGCTTGCTGAGGGTGATCGTTGAAGCCAGTGGACAAGGCTCGCGCCGCGGCGAAGCTGCCGAGGGTGACGCGATGAATCGCCGCCTCGGTTCCGCCGCACAGGGCAATGTCCGCTTCGCCGCCGCGAATCAGTCGGGCCGCATCACCTATGGCTTGCGCCCCCGCCGCGCAGGCGGTCAGCGGTGCGCCGAGCGGCCCCTTGAAGCCGTGCCGGATCGACACGTGCCCGGCCGCCATATTGGCGAGAAACGAAGGCGCGGTGAATGGCGAGAGCCGACGCGGCCCGCGTTCGTCCGTGGTGCGCACGGCCTCGGCGATAGCACCGAAACCACCGACACCGGAGGCGATGATGGTCGCGGTGCGCTGCCGCTGCTGCTCGTCTGTCGGCTGCCAGGCCGCCTGCGCCAGGGCTTCCTGAGCGGCCGCGAGGGCAAACTCGATAAAGCGATCCATCTTCTTGCGTTCCTTGGCGGCGACGAATCGCTCCGGGTCGTAGCCCGCCTGCGGATCTTCCTCCAAGTTGGGGACCCGCCCGCCTACAGCGCAGCCAGTGCCATCGGCAAGCTCGGCTGGCAACGCTCGAATGCCCGACTGCCCCGCCACCAGACGCGACCAGACCGTCTCGCTGCCGCAGCCCAACGGGCTGACCACGCCGGTTCCCGTGACCACGATTCGAACGGGGTTTGTTCTATGGATTGCCATATCTCGCTCCAGGAAAAGCTTGGGGAGGAAAAGCCAAAACGCTCTCAGCCGAGGCCGAAGGTCTTGCGTAAGCCCGAATCAACGGGGCCAGCCGGCATAAAGCGGCGAAGTTTTCTCAGCAAAGAGGCCTCGCCCTTGGGCGTACGTCGCATTTTCCAGGCCCCCAGGGCGGCCTCGACAATGGTCGAGGCGACCTCGTCGGGCTGCGGCGCTTTCTGCACATTCTTTTGAATGGCCTGAGAAACGACGCTGCGCTCGCTGTCGTAGGCCGGGATCCTGGAGGCCACCTGGGGTGCGTTGATGTCCAGGTTGGTCTTGGTGAAGGAAGGCTCGACCAGCGCAACGCGAATGCCGAACTTGCGCACCTCGTGGTCCAGAGTCTCGGACAGCCCTTCCACGGCATGCTTGGAGGCCGAATAGAGCCCCATGTACGGCGCTGGCAGGAAACCCAGCACCGAGCTGACGTTGACGATGCGCCCAGAACCTTGCTCACGCATGTGCGGCAGTACCGCCTGTGTCGTGCGCAGGATGCCCAGAACATTGGTGTCGAACAGCGACTGCGCCTCGGCGATCGAGGTTTCCTCCGTCGCGCCGAGCAGGGTCACGCCCGCACTGTTGACCAGCACGTCGATGTGCTTGGCCTGGGTGATGATCGTCTGGATTCCCTGGCGAACCGACGCTTGGTCACGGATATCCATCTCGATCAGTTCGACGCCAGGAATGGGCTGCGCTTTTGCCGTGTTGCGCACGGTGCCGAATACCCGGCAACCGCGATTGGCAAAGCGCTGCGCGGCGGCGCGGCCAATGCCCGATGACACGCCGGTAACAACGACGACGGTGGAGTTCGACATGGCAGTTCCTCTCGATAAATTGGACGTGGGTTTCATGCAGGCTGCGCCTGCATAAGTGGGCTATGGCTGGCAGACCGGATGCCGAACCAGATGGCATACATGGCCGGCAGGAACACCAGAGTCAGCACGGTGCCGGCCAGGGTGCCGCCGATCAGGGTGTAGGCGAGGGTTCCCCAGAACACCGAGTGGGTCAGCGGAATAAAGGCCAGGATCGCCGCCAGTGCGGTGAGGATCACCGGCCGGGCGCGCTGTACGGTGGCCTCGACCACCGCGCTAAACGGATCCAGCCCGACCTCTTCGTTGTGGCGGATTTGCCCGATCAGGATCAGCGTGTTGCGCATCAGGATGCCGGAGAGCGCGATCAGGCCAACCAATGCATTGATGCCGAACGGCTGCTGAAACAGGATCAGCGTGGGCACCACACCGATCAGCCCCAGCGGGCTGGTGAGGAAGACCATGACCATCGCCGAGATCGAGCGCACCTGCAAAATAAGGATGATCAGGGTGATTGCCAGCATGATCGGGAACAGCGGCAACATCGCCACCATCGCCTTACCCGACTCCTCGATGGAACCTGCCTGCTCGATGCGATAGCCGCTCGGCAGTTGCTCCATGATCGGTTGCAGCTGCTGGGTGATGGCCGTCGATACATCCGGCGGCTGCAGGCCCTCGGCGATGTCGCCGCGCACGGTGATGGTCGGTACGCGGTCGCGCCAGCGCATGATCGGCTCTTCCATGCGCACGTCGACCTCGCCGACCTGCGACAGCGGAATACGCTGGCCGTTGGCACCGGCCAGGGTGAAGTCCATGACCCTGGCCGGATCGAAGCGAATATCCCCGGCCGCACGGGCCATGACCTGCACCGTGCGGATGTCCTCACGCACGGCGGTGACCGGCACGCCGCTGAGCAGAAACTGCAGTTGCTGCGCCACGGCGCTGGAGGACAGCCCCACCGCTTGTAGCCGATCCTGCTGCAGGGTGAAGTGCAGCGTCGGCACGCGCGTACCCCAGTCGGTATTGACCGTGCGCATCATCGGGCTGGCATCCATCACCTGCTGTACCTCGGCGGCGATTTCACGCAACTTGTCCGGATTCGGGCCGGTGACCCGGTAGGCAACCGGGAACGGCGAGTAAGGGCCGAACACCAGTTGGGTGACGCGCACCCGCGCCTCATTGGCCAGGCCCTCGGCAATCGCCTGACGCAGCCGATGTTTCAACGCCTCGCGCTCGTCCTGGTTGTCGGTACGGATAACTATCTTGGCAAACGAAGGGTCGGGCAGCTCCGGCCCCATGGCCATAAAGAAGCGCGGCGCGCCCTGGCCGATGTAAGCCGTGACGATCCGCGCTTCTTCCTGCTTGGCCAGCCAGGCCTCTACCTTCTCCGTGGCGGCGCTGGTCTGGGTGATGGAGGTGCCATAGGGCATCTGCACCTCGACCAGCACTTCGGGGCGGTCGGAGATCGGAAAGAACTGCTTCTTGACCAGGCCCATACCGAGCACAGCCGCAACGAACAACCCAACCACCGAGCCGGCGACCAGCCACTTGTGCGCGATGACGCGGCCCAGCAGTTGGCGAAAGCGGTTGTAACGCGGAGTATCGTAGATCGCAGCATGGCCGCCCTCGACCTTCTTGATCTCGGGCAGCAACTTGACCCCGAAGTAGGGGGTGAACAGCACGGCGACCAGCCACGAAGCGATCAGCGCGATGCCGACGATCCAGAACATATTGCTGGTGTATTCACCCGCAGTGGAACGGGCGAAGCCATTGGGCATAAAGCCCACGGCGGTGACCAGAGTGCCGGACAGCATCGGCGCGGCGGTGTGACTCCAGGCATAGGCGGAGGCTTGGACGCGGCTGTAGCCCTCCTCCATCTTCACCACCATCATCTCGATGGCGATAATGGCGTCGTCCACCAGCAGCCCCAGCGCCAGGATCAGCGAGCCCAGGGTAATGCGGTCGAAGTTCTTGCCGGTCGCCGCCATGACCACGAAGACCATCGCCAGGGTCAACGGCACGGCCACCGCGACCACCACGCCCACCCGCCAGCCCATGCTGATAAAGCTCACCAGCATGACCACCAGCAGCGCGACGAAGAACTTGACCATAAATTCATCGACCGAGGCGCTGATATTGACAGCCTGATCGGTGACCTTGGTCAGGCTCATGCCCAGCGGCAACTCGGCGTTAATCGTACTCACCTCGTCGTTCAGCGCCTTGCCCAGATCGAGACCATTCCAACCTTCGCGCATGATGATGCCCAGCAACAAGGCCGGCTCACCGCCATTGCGAATCAGGAAGGTCGCCGGGTCTTCATAGCCACGCTTGACCGTGGCGACATCCGACAGCTTCAGCGTACGGCCTTGCGCTATAACAGGCGTGTCGCGGATCTTCTGCAGCTCATCGAAGGCACCGTCCAGGCGCAGAAACACCTCTGGCCCGTTGGTTTCCACGGAGCCCGCCGGCGTCAGGGCGTTCTGGCCATTGAGCGCGGCGAACACCTCCTGCGGGCCAATGCCCAGGGTAGCCAGACGTTCGTGGGAGAACTCGATAAAGATGCGCTCGGCCTGCTCGCCGATGATGTTGACCTTCTTCACCCCCGGCACATGCAGCAGTCGCTGACGCAGCGTATCCGCGTCGCGCACCAGCAAACGCTGCGGCTCGCCCTTGGCCTTGAGCGCAAACAGGGCGAAGGTGACGTCCGAGTATTCGTCGTTGACTAGCGGTCCGATCACGCCGACCGGCAGCGTCTTCGCCTCATCGCCGATTTTCTTGCGCGCCTGGTAGAACTGCTCCGGCACCTGCGCAGGCGGCGTGGTGTCGAGCAGGCTCAAGGTCGTGAAAGCCAGCCCGGGACGGGTGTAGGTCTCGCTGCGGTCATACCAGCGCAGCTCCTGCAGGCGTTTTTCGATCTTCTCCGCGACCTGGTCCTGCATCTCCTGGGCGGTGGCACCGGGCCAGGCGGTTACGATGGTCATCACCTTGACCGTGAACGCCGGATCCTCCGCCCGTCCCAGCTTGAAGAATGCAACGAGCCCCGCCAGGGTGATCAGGCAGACCATGAACAGGGTGATGGAGCGCTCGCGTACGGCGAGCGCCGACAGGTTGAAACGACCTTCGCTCATGGGCGGCCTCCATCGGCCACTGCGACGGCAGGCTGACCGGTCACCCGCACCTGCTGACCTTCGCG
The DNA here is from genome assembly GCF_963970915.1 of Pseudomonas sp. EA_105y_Pfl2_R69. NCBI lineage: Bacteria > Pseudomonadati > Pseudomonadota > Gammaproteobacteria > Pseudomonadales > Pseudomonadaceae > Pseudomonas > Pseudomonas sp. EA_105y_Pfl2_R69. The sequence continues at coordinate 232,132 of NZ_CAXAOO010000002.1, read as the reverse complement.
CAGCAGGTGCACGCCGAGCGCAACTATGCGCGCGCCTTGCTTGAACTGAGCGCTGATGCGTGCATGTTCATCATCGAGGTCCTGAACCACCACCGGCTGCCAGTGAACCTGCGCCGGCTCGCCCTGGATAAGCCATACGCCGGGGCCCTTGCCAGCGTCGTAGAGCGCGCCGATCGGCACCTGCAAACCGCCTTGCGCGGAAGCATGCCCGTCTGGAACATGCCCGTCTGGGATCTGCAGGGTGACCGTGCTACCCAAGGGCGCATTGGCCAACGCCCCTTCCAGCACATAGCGCGCCTCGAAGGTGCGAGTCTGGCTATCCGCGACATCCGACAGCTGCCGCAGTTTGGCCGGGACGGCCACGACGCCATTACCAAAGAGCATGGCCTCGGCGGCAGAGCCGATCGCCGGGCGCAGGGTTTCCGGCAACTGGATAAGCGCTTCACGGGGGCCGGCATGGGCCAGGCGCACCACGACTTGGCCGGCACTGACGACCTGGCCGGGCTCGACCAGCGTGTCCATGACGATGCCGTCGGCATCCGCCAGCAGTTCGGCATAGCGGGTCGCGTTGAGGGCCACTTCGGCCTGGGCCTGGGCCGCACGGAGCTGGGCTTTGGCCGCATCCGCCGCAGCCTTGAACTGATCATAGGCCGACGCCGATATCGAGCCGGTTCCGCGTAGATCGCGGTAGCGCGCCTCATCATCGCCCGCTTGCTGCGCCCGCGCTCGCGCAGCGGCCACCGCTTCGCGCTGGGCATGGGCGGCAAGTTTCAGATCGACGGGGTCGATGCGCATCAGCGGCTGACCGCGCTTGACGGTCTGCCCTGTATCCACAAGTCGCTCCAGTACCTTGCCGGCGACGCGAAAGCCCAGGCCACTCTGGACCCGGGCCGCTACGGTCCCGCTAAAGGAACGTGATGCAGGGGTTGCCTCTTGCACGATAGCGGCCCGCACCAGCGGCGCTTCAGTGCGCGGATCGGTCTGCGCTTTCTCGCCGCACGCGACCAACGCAAACGGCAATACGCAGATAAGGGTAGGTAAAACGAAGCGACGCCGGAGCATGAGAGTCCCATATGCGAAATGATCGGGGCTCTCACTTTGATTCCAGTGACCAATTTAGTCAATAGTCACTATCGCTATGGCGACAAACTGCGCAGTATCAGACTGGATAGCAGGAGCGGTGCCTCGTCGGTGTAATCGAGGCCGTGCTGCAGGAGCAGGGGGTTGAGGTAGGGACGCATAACCAGGTGGATCGCCTTCACTGCTTCATCGAGGGGCGTCTTGCGTTCAAAGTCTCCGCTTTGCCGGCCTTGCTGCAAGATATCCTGGAGTAGTTCCTGGATGCGCCCGTCATAGGCGCGCGCCGCCTGCCAGTTCTCGGTCGCCGCCGAAGCGGCGATTTCGAAGAGTTTACGGTCCTGAAAGAACAGGCGCAGGCTCGACTCGACCAGCGCCTTGAACATCCGCCGCAGCTTCTCCGGCGGGCGCTCGACCTCATCGACGGAAGCCCTGACCTCGGTCTCGATCTGGCGCAGACAATTGGCGCAGATCGCCTCGCCGATGGCCTGTTTGGACTCGAAGAATTTGTAGATATAGGCCTTGGAAAAGCCGATGGCCTTGGCCAGATCGGAGACCGTGGTCTTTTCGTAGCCATACCGGCTGAAGTGCTCGGTAGCCGCGGCCACGATCTGGTCACGCACCTCATGATCCACCGGACCACGAGCTGTAACTTTGGGAGAGGGTATCTTGTTCATGGGCATAGCCTACAGAGCAGCCGGCATATGGACAACAAGTGACCAAAATGTATTATGGTCACAACCTGTTGAATTCCAACCCGCCCAGGAAGAAGATGCCCATGCCATCCAAGCGCACCCTCGCCGTACTGATCAGCGCCAGTCTCTCGGCAGGCTGCGTGGTCGGCTCCAACTACACCCGCCCCGAGCTCTCCATGCCTGAGAACTACCTGGGCCAGGCAGCAGTGGAGCAGCGGCATGCTCGCCACAATGCTGACCTCACCACCTGGTGGCCGGGATTTGGCGACCCGCAACTGACGCGCTTCGTAGCCCTGGCGCTGGAGCAGAACCTCGATCTCGCCCAGGCCGCCGCTCGCGTCGCCCAGGCCCGTGCGAGACTCGGGACGGCCAATGCCGCCTTGTTGCCCTCTGGCAACATCAGCGCTCAAACCGCCAGGGCCTACCAGTCGGTTGAGACGCAGCTGGGACAAGTGCTGAACCAGGCAGCCGATTTCGACCGTTACGGTAACGCCTATGAGGCCAATCTTGGCGCGAGCTGGGAGCTGGACCTGTTCGGTGGCCTGCGCCGAGGACGCGAAGCGGCGTTGGCCGAGTACCAGGCGACCGACGCAGGTGCGAGCGCAACACGATTGGCCGTGGCGGCGCAGACCGCGGACATTTACATCAGCATCCGAGGTCTGCAAGCCCGCCTCGACATTGCACACAAGCAGGTACAAACCCAGCAGGAACTACTGACGAGGGTCAATCTTCTTCATAGCAAGGGGTTGGCTGCCGAACTCCAGGTCCATCAGGCCGAAGGGGCGCTCGCCCAGGTTCAGGCATCCGTCCCCGTCCTCGATACGGCCCTGACTACGGCCATGAACGCGCTGGATGTGATGCTGGGCTCGTCGCCCGGCACACACCGCACGGAACTGAGCGAGGTGGTCGCCATGCCGGCCGCTCCGCAGATTGCGGCTATGGGATCGCCGAGTGAGCTGCTCAGACGCCGCCCCGATTTGATTGCGGCCGAACGCCAGTTGGCCGCATCCAACGCACGCATCGGCGTCGCCCTCGCCGAGTACTACCCCAAGCTCTCCCTGAGTGGGCTGATTGGCAGCGCGACCTCGGTGTCCAGCGGCAACCTGTTCGGCAACGCTGCCAGCCAGGCCGCCGGCGTGCTGGGCCTGCGCTGGCGCCTGTTCGATTTCGCCCGCATCAACGCACAGATCGACCTGGCCAAGGGTCAGGAGGCCGAGCGGCTCGCGGCCTATCGGCTGGCCGTGCTGCATGCCACTGAGGATGTGGAAAATGCCCTCTCGGCCCTGGTCAAACGCGAGGAGCAGGCGACCCTACTTGCCAGGGGAGTCGATTCGCTCGACCAAGCGCGCGACGCTTCGTTTACGGCCTATCAGAAAGGTGCTGTCAGCCTGATCGAGGTCTTGAATGCCGACGAAACCTTGCTGCGAGCCGCCGATACCCGCGCACAGGCGCAGACGGAATCGGCTCGCGCAGCGGTCGCCGCCTTCAAGGCCCTGGGTGGGGGCTGGAACGCCCCTCAGGTGGTGGCAGCCCAATAAGGCAAGCTGAATCGACCCGCTCCCAGCCCACCCAGTGTCCATATGCTGCTCCTGTTTGCTGGTTGGTCGGGGCAATACTGCTTGGTCGAACTGCCGCTCCGCAGGCGTGGATTGAGGACATCCAGAATGCCGGGCTACGCAGCCATTGGCGGGGCGGCCCGGTCGCACGACAGACAGCGGCAAGCTAAGTTTGTAGTGACATCATTCGAACAAGTATCCGCAACTTTGGCGAGATGTGCCGGTTCCGGTAGTGCCTTCCCGGCATCGGCCAAAAATTTCGAAAGGCTGCTCCTGGCTGATTTCTACCGGTTCTCACAGCCAGCTCCGGGTCGAGAACAGGCACTCTCATACTCCCAACCGCCTTCCGGCACTCCTGTCCCATGGCGGAGCCCTTTTCGCGCCTCGGCTCAGACCGAGGCGCTGCAGGTGCCGAGGCCATGGGGCGCGGCGCGGAAGGATGGCAGACGCTCGGCGCGCGCCAGCCAGGCGGCCGGATCGGCGCGAAAACCGCCGAGCATGGCGCAGGCTTCGGCCGCCGGCATACGCGCCAGTGTCGCCGACCAGAAGGCATCGTCGAGACTGAAATTACCCTCCACGCTAACCAGGCTGAGCACCTGCTGGCCATGGGTCTGGGCGAACAGCATGGCAACCACCCCACCCACCGAGTGGCCAACCAGGTGCACCGCCTCGCCAGGGAAATGCCGCTCGATCAACCGCTGCAAATGCTCCACCTGCGCCGGCAGATCGATAGCCTCAGGCGGCACCTCGCGCTGCGTGCCATAACCGAGCAGATCGGGTGCCAGCGCTCGCCCAGGAGCAAAGGCGGCGGTCATATCGGGCAGCTGTAGCGTGCCGATCAGACCGTGGATAAAGACGACGGGGCTAGGAGCCTGTCGGGCTTGACCGTTCGTAGCGAGGGAAAGTCCGGATCGAGTCATTTTTGTTGGTCTTTCGAGGCGAATAGCTGGCTATTTAACGAGAAATAGCAGCAAAAATGGCCGAGTCCGGCTTTTCCGCAGTAGAACAGCGTCAAGTCCGACAGGCTCCTTAGCATGGCGAAATCCTTTCAGGGCCAGCAGACGAAACAGCGAGCTTACATCCGCAGCCTGCCAGCAGGACACAGACGCGCACCCTGCACAGGATAATCCCCTACTCCCCAGAACGCCCCGTGGCGTCTGGTCAGCGGAAACGGCGGCAAGCAAGCCCGGGTCAACGGCTCCCCGCCGGCCCCGCGCCCTCTCCTGCCGACTCGACATGCACGCCGCCCCCCGTTTGCCCTGGCGCGATCTCCGCGCGCAGGGTGAGGTCCGGGATTTCATAGGCCCCGGCATTCTGCGGGCGATAGGGAATCGGCGCAGTGCTGAACAGCTCGTCCAGACGCTCCCCGAGCCGACTACAGATCTCGGCGTAACGGGCTTGGTCGATCCTGCCGGTGCGGTAGACCACGAACGGCGGCAGCACGTCGAAGCCGGGGTAATAGAATATGCCGTGATGGATGGGAAACAGCAGCTCGTCGATCGGGCCGTTGATGCCGCGCGGGCCGTAGTGCGACTCCCAGCCACCCGCGGTGACGATCAGCATGGCGCGCTTGCCGGCCAGCGTACCCTCGCCATAGCGGTCGCCCCAGCGGGCGTCGGAATGCTCGCCCACGCCGTAGGCGAAACCATAGGCGTAGACGCGCTCCACCCAGCCCTTGAGGATGGCCGGCATGGAGAACCACCAGAGCGGGAACTGCAGGATCACCGCATCCGCCCACAGCAGCTTCTCCTGCTCGCGCACGATATCCAGGCTCTGCAGGCCATGCTCGTAGGCATTCTTGGAATCGAGGGAGGGATCGAAGCGCTCGCCGGAGCGGCGTTCGATGCTGTCGTCGGCATCGAGCGGTGCCTTCCAGTTCATCGCGTACAGGTCCGAGACCTGGATGCTGTGCCCTGCGGCTTGCAGGCGCTGGATGGTGAAATCCCTGAGCGAGCCATTGAGGGAACGGGGTTCGGGGTGGGCATGGACCAGCAGGATATTCATGGGCTTGAGCCTCCAAAGGTTGCGTGCAAGCAGGATGGCGGCCCGGCCGGTATAGTTGAAATGAATATCTAATATCCCAGGTATTACGATGGCTAATTTCGGAAGACTGGACCTCAACCTGCTGATCACCCTGGATGTGCTGCTGGCCGAGCACAACGTCACCCGTGCGGCGCAGCGGCTGAACCTGTCGCAGCCCGCAGTGAGCGTGCACCTCGCCAAGCTGCGCGAGTTCTTCGGCGATCCCTTGCTGCTCCCGGGCCCGCGCGGCATGCTGCCGACCGTGCGGGCGGAGGAACTGCGTGAACCCTTGCGCCAGGCATTGGAGGCTCTGGGCTACGTCGTATCGCCCGCGCAGCCCTTCGACCCCGCCGAGGCCCGCCACACCTGGAGTGTGATGGCCTCCGACTATGGCGAGTCGACCATCGTACTGCCGGCGCTGGCCGGGTTGCGCGCGGCGGCACCACACACCCGCCTGGCGGTACTGGAACTGACACCGTCGCGCATTGCCCGGCAGGCGGAACGGGGCGAAATCGACCTAGCCCTGCATACCCTCGACGACGCACCGCCTGGGCTGCACGCCCGCAGCCTGTTCACCGAGCGCTACGTGCTGGTGGGCCGCGCGGGCCATCCCGCACTGCAGAGGCCGCTCACCCTGGAGCAGTTCTGCCGGCTCGACCAGGTGATCGTGTCGCCGAATGGCGGCGGCTTTCGCGGCGTGACCGACGAGACGCTGGCGGCGGCAGGCCTGTCGCGCCGGGTGGCGCTCTCCGTGCCGCACTTTCTGTTCGTCATCTCGACCCTGCTGAGCACGGATTTGGTGGCAATGCTGCCGGAGCGCCTGGTGCGCGCAAACACGGCACTGCAGGTGAACGAGCCGCCCATTCAGGTACCGGGCTACGAGATGGTCATGCTCTGGCACGAGCGCTGCCATCGCGACCCTGCCCACCGCTGGCTACGCGAGCATATCGCCGGGGCGGTTTAGCGCACCGGCTGCCGTAGCTCAGCCGCGCACACTGGCATAAGCGGCATTAGGGCCCGACTGCGGAGATCCGCCTCCGCTCCACTCTACCCAGGGCTAAACTCCGAAGTCAGCCCCACTCGTGGAGACTCAGGATGACTGGCAAAAACACGATCTGCCTCTGGTATGACAGCACCGCACTGGAGGCGGCGACCTTCTATGCAGAGACCTTCCCGGACAGCACAGTGGTGGCCGTCCACCACGCCCCTGGCGACTACCCCGCCGGCAAGCTGGGCGATGTACTGACGGTCGAATTCAGGCTAATGGGTATCCCCTGCCTCGGGTTGAATGGAGGTCCTGCGTTCCAACACAACGAGGCGTTCTCGTTCCAGGTCGCGACCGATGATCAGGCCGAAACGGACCGCCTGTGGCACGCGATCATCGACAATGGCGGCCAGGCAAGCGCATGTGGCTGGTGCAAGGACAAATGGGGCGTCTCCTGGCAGATCACCCCACGTATCCTGACCGCCGCCATAAGCAGCCCAGATCGAGCGGCAGCCAAGCGTGCGTTCGAAGCCATGATGGACATGACGAAGATCGACATTGCAAAGATCGAGGCGGCGCTAAAGCCCTGAACGCCGATGCTTGGAGCCATATGTTCGGGTACGCCGAAAGGCTGCCCGGGCGCGCTCCGGGTGCTTGCAGATCGGTGGATTGGGAGCCGTTGTGGCCCATCGTGACGGGCCGGAGTCGGCCAAAAGCGGCCCTTTGTTGAGCTTGCATCAGCTGGGTGCGATTAGGTGTTTGACAGGACTCGGTTCCATCTTGGAATGAGTCACGACTTTCCATTAAGGGCGAGTGCAGTGGTGATAGTCGTTTCCGATTGAAATCGGATAACGTCAGTTGGTTGTCTCCCACCAAGGGGCATATTTCTGGCCGCGACCATCGAGATGGATTGGGCTACCGATGGTGGGCGTCCACAGCTCGTAGCTACGTCCTTTGCTAGCGGTAGTTATACGAATGAACGGATCGTTCCAGTCATGGGGGGCTAGCGAGAATCTGCCAACGTGCCCTGGGGTGAATGCTGCGGCGCGAAGATCTTCAGCTGCCTGTGCAGCCTCCTCGGGATTCATATGCACGTTTGCCCAGCGGGGGTCATATTGCCCTGCGTCCAACGCTACCCAATTGAACGGACCGTAGCGATTACCCACCTCTGTGAAATGCTGGGCATACCCTGAATCGCCGCTGAAAAAGATTCGGCTTGAAACAGTGGTTAGCGCAAAGCCTACCCAGAGCGAGCGATTGCGATCAAACGTGCGTCCGGAAAAGTGACGGGCCGGGGTTGCGTAGATACTCAGCCCTTCCAGAGAAACGGCGTCATACCAGTCGAGCTCACTAATGCGATCCGTAGGATAGCCCCAGGCTTCGAAGTGAGTTCCGACGCCGAGTCCGGTCACAACCTGCCCGACTTTTGACTGCAACGCGGTGATGGTCGGGTAGTCCAAGTGATCGTAGTGGTCGTGCGTAATCAGCAGAAAATCTATGTCCGGCATGTCCTCCGCAGTGTAGATACTGGTGCCTGCGAAAGCCCGATTGGCCATCGGTATGGGGGCAGCATTTGCGCTGAACACAGGGTCGAGTAGGATTCGCTTGCCGTCCAGTTGCACGAAGTAGGATGAATGGCCGAGCCAAATCACCATATCCTCATTTACATCCAGCGCCTTGAGGTCGGTCTTTGTGCTTGGAATCACGCCCTCCGGTCTCGGCTGCCCTCGCTCGCTGACAAGGCTATCTATGAGGATGGAAAGCTCCGAGCTATCTGACGTGTGCAGCGGGCTATCGGTCTGGTTGTGGAAAATGCCATTTCGATAATTCGTTGACTGCTCGACCAGGGAAAGGCGATTCCCTTCGGGGTGCTGGCCGAAAAGCGGATGCTGAAAAAAGGCATAGCCGCTGATTGCGAGACTTATGGCTGCTGCAGCGAACATCAACGGTATACGAGACCAGCGAGTTTTCATTAATGACCTGCGTGATATTTAGGGTGTACGGCAGCCAGAACATGCGCGGGGCATTTACCTGTGGCAGCGAAGAGCTGTCCATTCTGGCCATCCGCTCAATGGCAGGTAAGGTGGGTAATTCGAATGGGTCTATGCATCAGCTTGATAGATGATTGCCGCGAACTTCCATCCATCCAGCCGGGCTGCTGTACTGTGCAACCCGGCAGTCAGTGGTATGGTTCTCGGCTACATATGCAGGGTGTTCATAGATGATTCAGGATTATGATCTGCGTGACCATTTCAGCGGGCTGGTGGTGTTCATCGCAGTTGCGCGCGAGCGTAGCTTCACCCGTGGCGCTGCCCGCCTGGGCTTGTCCCAGTCAGCGGTAAGCCACGCCGTGAGGTCACTCGAAGCCAGCCTTGGGGTGCGCCTGCTAGCGCGTAACTCTCGCACGGTCAGTCCTACGGTTGCCGGGGAGCGGCTGCTGCGTAATATCGCTCCGCAGTTCGATGGGATTGACGCCGAATTGGCAGCACTCATGGAACTGCGTGACAGCCCGTCCGGTACGGTGCGGATCACCGCGTCGGATCACGCCATCCGTACAGTTCTCTCCCCCAAGTTGAAGAAATTTCTCCCCAAATACCCGGCTATCAAGGTCGAGTTGGTCGCCGACAATCAACTTGTCGATCTGGCTGCGCAGCGCTATGACGCGGGTGTGAGGTTAGGGGAGCTGGTTGCCCAGGACATGATCGCAGTACGCATCAGTCCAGATATTCGCTTCGCAGTGGTAGGCACCAAACGCTATTTTGCCGGGCGTGAGGTGCCTAAGACACCGGGAGATCTGGTGCAGCATAACTGCATCAATATCCGCTTGCCGACTCATGGTGGCCTCTGGGCCTGGGAGTTTGAGCAGGATGGCCGCGAGATCAATGTGCGTGTCGACGGTCAGCTGGTTTACAGCAGCATCTTCGAGGTTCTTGATGCCGCTGTGGCGGGCCTGGGACTGGCCTACGTGCCCGAGGAAATGGCGGAGCCTTATATCCGTACCGGGCACTTTGTTCAGTGCCTGCAAGAGTCATGTCCATTGTGGTCGGGTTTTCATCTGTATTACCCCAGCCGCCGCCAACCTTCGGGAGCAATGGCTCTGCTGATCGCTGCCTTGCGCCACGAGCAGTAGGAGGGTCTAGCGCGAACTCGACGACAAGCCGAACAGCCGATCAAACCTGGCAAAGCGATAGGCCCACTCCGGCCCCTGGTCGGTTTCGTAGGCCAGAACGCCAGAGAGCATAGCGAACGGTTCGATGTAGCGTGCAATGCGCAAAGCACCCACATCTACCGGATCGAAACCGATAGCACTGATCAGGTCGGCAGCGATGGTCTTACTGGCGGCATCGTCGCCACAGAAGATCAGGCTCGGGCGCAGAGCGCTATCTCTTGCGGCGAAGACGTCGAACATCACTTCACTTGGCGTGGCCTGAAACGCCGCCACGATGTGCGCATCGGGTAGTCTGGCGGCGAGCGTTTCCGCCCCCGAAATGGTGTGGCCGATCACCAGCTCGGTGTCTTCCGCATTGAGTGGGTTACAACAGCTGATTACGACTTTCCCCGCCAAGGTGCCGCTCTGGCCAAGCACGTGTTCCACCTGCGTCCAATGCACGGCGAGCAGTATCACATCTGCGTCCGTAACAGCTTCGCTCGGTGTAGCTGCTCGTGCGCCTGCGCCGGCATTCTGCGCAAGCTGATCGAGACGCTGGGTACTGCGCGAATAGCTGAAGGTGACGTCATGACCGAGCCGGGCAAACAAGGTGCCCAGATTGCCACCCATGCGTCCTGAGCCGAGGATGCCTATCTTCATCAACTGATTCCTTTTGTGTTGTTGGCCGCTCCGCGGTCAGATCTGGGTTGATCATACGAGCTGAGACGGAATGTAGATTCAGATCAGCCAGCCTAACTATTTTTAACAAAGGCGGAGTGATGTACCTGAGTACGCATCCGGCTATTCGCTGTATCGATAATAGGCTGCTGACGTGCGTTTCTGCTGCTGGGGGTGGTAATGCTGTGCGTTGTTTAATGAATCTGTTGCATAGCTCGATTCGCTGAAACTGGATGCATGAAACCTTGGCTTGCGTTCTGCTAGCGAATGGTTAGCGAAGGATGTCAGGTGCAACCCAGCAGGCCAAATTACTCAAGTCGTGGGGGCGATTACACTTCTCATGTCGGTGATGAATGAATCGCCCCAGCAGTGCTTGCTGAATGGCCCCCTCCGTTCGACCGACAGATCATCGTGAGTTTCCAATGCAGATCACAATTGAAGTTGAAGGTACCACGCTCACAGCAACCCTTGAGGACACTGAGACTGCTCGGGATTTCGCTGCTCTGCTGCCACTCTCGTTGACTCTTGAGGATTACGCTTCGACGGAGAAGATCAGCGATCTACCACGGCGCTTGTCGACGCAAGGCGCGCCTGCCGGTATTACCCCAAAAGTTGGCTATCTGGCTTATTACGCGCCATGGGGAAATCTCGCCATCTTCCATAAGGACTTTCGCTACTCCAGTGGTCTGGTGAAGCTAGGCATGCTTGATTCGGGCGTTGAGCTGCTGCGTCTTCCTGGGCAGCTCAAGGCCACCATCAGTCTCTCCGGTCGCTGACTGTTGGCCTGCGTGTCCACAGGACGAATGCGTAAGGCTGGTAGAACCAATGCTGCGGCCGTTAGCGTGGGTTGCTAAAGTGCTGTCTGACCGATGCAGGAAGCTCATAAGTGCCGAAAGAAAATTACAGCGACCTAGTGGCGCTGATTGCCGTTGCACGAGAGCGTAGTTTTACCCGAGCTGCCGCTCAGCTAGGTATGTCGCAATCGATGCTCAGCCACACCATCCGCGGGCTTGAAGCACGAGTCGGGCTGCGCCTGCTAACGCGTACGACGCGCAGTGTATCGGTCACCGAGGCAGGCGAACGCCTGCTGCGTGCGGTGGAACCAAGGCTCATGGAGATCGAGTCGGAGCTGGCAGCGGTGGTCGAGTTGAGCGACATGCCGGCCGGAACCATCCGCATTACTGCCACGGATCATGCTATCGATACCCTGCTATGGCCAAAACTTGCCAAGATTCTGCCGGCCTACCCACAGATCAAGGTCGAAATTATCGTCGACTACGGGCTGACCGACATTGTGACCGAGCGCTATGACTTCGGCGTGCGTCTTGGTGACGTACTGGCGAAGGATACCGAAGCAATCTGCATCGGAGCGGATCTGGGCTTTGCCGTTGTTGGCGCTCCCGAGTACCTCGCATCTCGCGAAATGCCAAGCAAGCCGCAGGATTTAGTTGATCACGATTGCATCAACCTGCGCCTACCCACTCGCGGCGGGCTTTATGCCTGGGAGTTGAAGAAAGGTAAGCGGGAAGTGAACGCCAAGGTGGGTGGAACACTGGTGTTCAACGGCATCAATCAAATCGTGCAGGCAGCAGTCTCTGGCTTCGGTCTGGCCTATGTGCCGGAGAATCTGGCCCGGGCACATTTGGATGCTGGCCGGCTGTTGCCGGTGTTACAAGATTGGTGGCAAACCTTTCCCGGCTACCACCTGATCTATTCGAGCGAGCGAGAAGCATCGCGTGCGATGACGGTACTTATAGAGGCGCTGCGGCATACTGAGTAAGTGCTTTTTCATCGCCACGCATTAGCCGTTAAGCCAGCCTACGCCGGGGCTGGCTACTTCTCTTTGCCCTCCTAGCCTGAGTCCTCAGGTAGTTTTCTGTGGGTCCTATTGATTAATTGGGCTCATGCTACCTTTTAGGTTTGTTGCGTTTTTAGCAAGTCTCTAGCTTTTATCATATGCACCAAGGCCATGGTGTTGAGGCAGGTCGCCTCGCTCTTCGCCATGCCAGGATTCTCTTTACCCACTCTCCTTGCGCCACAACCTGGCGTTTGCCCTTTTGTCCGGGCAAGCGGCGCTGCGCTTCGATTTTCAGAGGAACTCCCATGTCGATTTCAGATGTCATGCCTGCTTCGGCTAGGTTGCAGATGTGGAGCGCAGTAGGCTCCATGGCACTCTGTGTGGCGATGCTGATCGCCTCCGAGTTTATGCCGGTGAGCCTGCTGACGCCGATTGCCAGCGACCTGCAGTCCACGCAAGGCATGGCTGGTCAGGCGATTTCCATTTCTGGTCTGTTCGCCGTTATTGCCAGTCTGTGTATCGCCCCCATCGCCAGCCGTTTTGATCGGCGTAATGTGCTGCTGTCGATGACGTTGTTGATGTTGGTGTCGCTGGTATTGATCGCCCTGGCACCGAGCTTTGTCTGGCTGATGATTGCACGCGCGCTACTGGGCTTGGCAATTGGCGGCTTTTGGGCCTTGTCCACGGCGACGGTGATTCGTTTGGTGCCTGCAGAGGATGTTCCAAAGGCGTTGGGCATGATCTATATGGGTAATGCAGTGGCGACCGCCTTCGCTGCTCCAATGGGGGCCTATCTTGGGGGCTTGTTTGGCTGGCGAGTGGTGTTTTTTGGCTTGGTGCCGTTCGTACTGATCAATCTGCTGTGGCAAGCCAAGAGCCTACCTTCCATGCCCGCTCAGGCGGCGATCCCACTTACCAGATTATTCGGCTTGCTCAAGCGCCGGAGTGTCGCCTTTGGTATGGCGGCGGTGATGCTGACGTTTGCGGGTGCTTTTGCGACCTTCACCTACTTGCGGCCTTTTCTTGAGGCGGAAACAGGCGTTGGTGCAAGTCAGTTGTCGGTTTTGCTCTTGGGCCTGGGATTGGCCAGTTTCCTGGGTACCTACAGCGCCAGTGCGATGCTGCAAAGGCGCTACCTCTATCCGTTGCTGCGCTGGTTGCCACTGGCTCTGGCTGCCGTGACCCTTGGACTAATGGAACTGGGCCATGCGTTCTGGGCTGCTGCTGCCATGATGGCAGGCTGGGGGGCCTTGAACGCCGCGATACCGGTCTGTTGGTCTACCTGGCTGGCGCAGGAAATCAGCGATGAACCTGAAAGTGGCGGAGGCTTGATGGTGGCTGCTATCCAGCTGGCGATCATGCTCGGCGGTGCATTGGGCGGCAGCTTGCTGGATCATCTGAGCGTTGCGGCACCCTTGGTTGGCGGTGCGGGGTTGTTGATGCTGTCGGCAATGGTGGTGGGTAACGGAACGCGGCTGCAGCGGGCTGTCTCTGCCTGATCGCGGGCGTAGGGTAGATGCTGCGCAAGAGTAAACGGGGTGTTCGTCAACTGCGGCCGAATGCCCTAGCGCCCACCGACTGCGATACCGCAGTAAACATCGCCCCCGTCATAGAAAAAATAGCGAAGCCGACGTGTGAAATCGGCATAAGAAAGGTTGTGATGACCGTAACGGTTTCGCATCAATAAGACACCCCACGCCTTACTTCGCTCGCTCTACCAGCACCTTAATCGGGCCAGGCCTGTCGAATATCGACACATCGCCCTCGACCTTTCCAAGTATCACGATTCCAGGCAGGGGGACGCGACCGCTACGGTAGTAGATGACAAAGTGGTCTGGCCCCCATAGCCCCAAGGTGCCTACGGAGAAATCCTGCTGGCGAGAGGACTGCGGCAGGCCAGCCGGAAGATCCCCCGTCTTCTCTTGTCGCAGGTGGTCACGCATCTCTATCGTGACTGGCAGCTGCTTTAAAAGCGCCCGTGTGGTTTTGTTGTCGTCCAACGTGGCTGTCACATTGCCCCATTCTGAGCTGATCGAAATCTTCTCCTGAGCCAAGGCGGCTCCTGCTGTAACTGTAAGAGCCAGCGTACTGACGGTTAAAAAAGCACGGAGCATATCGGTTCTCCTTATATGCAGCAGCCAGGCACTGCGCCAAGGCTGCCGAGTATTCGTCGACATCGGCTTAACAGCAGTTAATCTGCTGCCCGTTTTGCGAACACTTCCTTGGCTACCGGCAACGCCGAAAACACGTTCGGCCAGCCGGCATAGAACGCCAGGTGGGTGAGCACTTCCGAGGCCTGGGTCTGGGTCATGCCATTATCCATAGCCTTGTTCAGGTGAAAGGGAATCTGCGCCACCTGACCGGAAGCGATCAGCGCGCTTACCGTCACCAGGCTGCGATCGCGCGGTGCCAGACCCGGCCTTAGCCAGAGGTCGTGGAACAGGGTATCGGTGGTGAACTGAACGACGCCGGGGGCGGTCTCGCCGAAGTTTTCCCTGACCAGGGTCTCGCGCCGTGCTTCGGCCTCTTCATCAAGAGGCAGTGGCTCGACCTCGACCTGGGGTAACTGCTCGGCCTTCACGCCATGCCGCTCGAACACGCCGCTGGCGATTGCCACGGCTGCCATGGCATTACCCCAGCCCGAGTAGAACGCCAGGTGAGTGATGAGCTCGGAAATCTCGCTCGGCATAACGCCATTGTTGAGTGCTAGGTCGAAGTGATAGGCCATTTCCGCCTGTTGATTCCGCGCAATCAGGGCCGCCAGGGTGACAATACTGCGGTCGCGCGGCGAAAGCTGCGGGCGGTGCCAGAGGTCGCCCAGCAGGGTATTGCCTGTGTAGTGCTCAAGCGCTGGTGCTACGGCTCGTACTTGCGCCAGTGTAGGCGCGCCAGGATTGGCGAACCCGGCTTGCGGCTGAGCCAGGTCTGCGGCCTGAGCGCAAACCGATGCCAATAGCGACAGCGTCGCTACGGCAGCTGATCGCAGTGGCTGTTGCAGAATCCGCATATCAAACTCCATCTATGTTTGCGGTCATTTCGCGTACTGAGCGTCGCTGACCTGCTCCAGCCATTCGACGTTCTTGCCGTCGAGCAACTCCTGAATGGCGATATGACGCATGCTCTGGGTGCTGGTTGCGCCATGCCAGTGTTTGACACCAGGCACGATTTGAATGACATCGCCAGGTTTGATCACGTGCTTGTCCTTACCCCACTCCTGTATCCAGCCGGTGCCGGAGGTGACGATCAGCGTCTGCCCGCGTGGGTGGGTATGCCAGGCTGAGCGTGCGCCGGGGGCGAACATGACATTAGCGCCAGTGACCCCACTGTAGTCACCAGCAGGAGCCATTAACGGGTCGACCACTACCGCACCGGAGAAGTAGTCGCTGGAGCCCGTTACACTGGGTTGAGCGCCATTGGCGATTACCTTGATTCCATCGGCAAAAGCGTTACCAGTGCAAAGCATTGCGAGCAGCAGAGTGCTCTGAATAGGCTTTTTTAGAGGCATCAATTTTTCTCTCATGCAGTGGGTCAATAAGGCGATGTCGGGGGCGCGATCAGGCATCGGCAAAGCGCGTCTTGGACAGCGGCAGGCTGCGCACGCGTTGCCCGGTGAGTACCGCTACCGCATTGACTACCGCTGGTGGAACGCCCGGTAAGCCCGGTTCGCCAACGCCACCCATTGGAGCACCACTCTCGACTATGCGCACATGTACACGAGGCATACGGTTAGGCGGCAGGATCGCGTAGGCACCGAAGTTGCGCGCTTGGGGCATGCCGTTCTCGTACACGACTTCTTCCAGCAAGGTGGAGGAAAGCCCCAGGGCTACGGCGGATGCCACTTGAGCCTCGACAATCGCCGGGTTGACGACGCTGCCGGGATCAAAGGCCACCCAGACGTCATGCACTACGACTGAGCCGCCCTGGATAGAAACCTCGGCGATGGTGGCCACTTCGCTGCCAAAGGGCGAGGCCATAGCCACACCACGGGCGCGCTTGCTGCCGTCGCTCGCCGTGAAGGGGCCGCGCTTCCAACCGCCCGATAGCTCAGCGACTGCTTGCAGCAGGGCCTTGTGCCGTGGTTTGTCAGCCAGCAGACGCAGGCGCAGCTCGTACGGGTCTTGCTTGCCAGCATCGGCCACTTCATCGAAGAACGACTCATAGAAGAAGTCGTTCATTGAGTGCCCGACCGAGCGCCAGAAACCGATGGTCGGCGGATGCTCAAGATAGACCTGTGCGACCCGTCGATTGGGGATCGCATAGTGCTTGTCGGCAATACCTTCAACCGCCGCGCCGTTGGCTTTGTCGGGCTGATGACCGAACCAGCGCTCGGTAGGGCTTTCCCCTACAGCCTCGGCATACAAAGCAACCGGCAGACCATTTGCATCGATTCCCGCACGCAAGCGTGCCAGGCCCATGGGACGAAACGCATCGCGGAGAAACTCCTCTTCGCGGCTCCAAATCAGCTTCACCGGACGACCAACCGCCTTGGCCAATTGAATGGCCTGAGGGAAGGGATTCGCCGTGCCGTACAAGAAGTGTCTGCCGAAGAAACCACCTAGCGGCGGAGAGTGAATAATGACTTTCTCTGGAGCCATACCGGCGGCTTTAGCTGCGCTCTGTTGGAACAGCTCCGGCGCTTGGTTAGGCAGCCACAGCTCTAGAGTGCCATCTGCATTCCAGCGGGCAATGGCCGATGGTGGCTCCAGTTGGCCGTGGGCCAGGTAGGGCGCATCGTAGGTCGCCTCGATGACCTGGCTGGCATTCTCAAGGGCTTTAGCCGTGTCGCCGATGTCTTCGGCAGCAACGCCTGGACCGGGCTTGGCAGCGAGCGCATCGCGCATACCAGCAGAGGAAAAATCTGCCGGCATAGCATGCGGGGTACCCGGGGCTGCTTCGCTCCAGCTTACCTTCAACGACTCCACGGCCCTGCGGGCTTGCCACCAGCGCTGGGCGACCACCGCCACTGCGCCAGGAAGCCGGTGGATCGAGTGCACGCCGGGCATGGCTTTGACCTCCGCCTCGTTGGCGATAGCGCCTGGCTCGCCACCCATGCGAGGGGCGTGTTGCACAGCTGCTAGCAGCATGCCTTCGACCTGGGTATCGATGTTGTACTGCACCCTGCCGGTAGCTTTGTCGTGAGCATCGAGGCGAGGTACGGACTTACCAATCCAGCGAAAATCTTCCTTGGCACGCAGTGATACATTTTCAGGAGCCGGCAGTGCCGCGGCGACTGCGGCCAGTTCGCCATAGCCAAAGCTGCGACCTGAGGCCGAATGCAACACGCTCCCCGGCTGTGTGCTGAGGCTGTCAATTGGCACGTTTAGCTTGGCGGCGGCGACCTGCAGCAACATATGGCGTGCCGATGCACCGAGGCGGCGCATCGCGTCATAGCTGGAGCGCACCGAAAAACTTCCGCCTGTGAAGCGGTTGCCATTGACCATCAGGTAGTCAGCACCAGGTGGTGCGCATTCCACAGAAAAACGCTCGGGGGCGATATCCAGCTCTTCGCCGACAATCTGTGCGAATGCCGTGTAGATACCTTGGCCGCCTTCAACGAAAGGGCAGCGCAGCAGTGCTGTGCCGTCAGGGCGGATTTCCAGAAAGGCGGGAATGCGGGTGCCGGGTTTGTTCTCGGCAGTCGCGCTCTGAGCAGCCCGCAGTACCTCACCCGGCAGTAGTACGCCCAGTACCAGCGCGCCCATTGAGCCACCCAGGAAGCGGCGGCGGGACAAGTTCAGCGGTTTGCCGTCTGTAGGCAGACTGTCGGTCATCGAGGACATGTGCATGGGTGTCATCTCCTTAACCTTTGGCCAGTTGCTGCATCGCATCGGCGATCGCGTTGTAGGTTCCGCAACGACAAAGGTTGAGCATCGAGGATGCGACTTCTGCTTCGCTAGGCTTGGCGTTCTGTTTCAGCAGTGCCGTGGCAGTGAGCACTTGGCCGGACTGACAGTAACCGCACTGCGGCACCTGAAGCTTGACCCAGGCATCAACCACGCGCTTTCCCACAGGGTCTTCTTCGATAACCTCGATGGTTGTGATGGCCTGATTGAGCACGGCGCTGACCGGCATGATGCAGGAGCGCAAGGGGCGCCCGTCTGCCAGAACGGTGCAGGCTCCGCATTGGGCTGCGCCGCAGCCGTACTTGGTGCCGGTCAGGCCCAGCTCTTCGCGAATGACCCAGAGTAATGGCGTATCTGGGGCGGAATCTATCTGGCGCTTTGTCCCATTAATCATCAGCTCCATGGGTCTACTCCTCGAATGGTTTGGGTTTCTTGGCGTACGCGCCAAGCAATGTGATGTTCGTGTGTATTAGTTCCCAACCTAGACGAGCAAATGCCGACCTAGGTAGGTAGAAAACTGCATGGACTTATGCACTGTATTAATTAATCGATGAATCGCTCTGTCCAGAGTTAGCTCCGGGTGGCTTATCTGAACAGTGCCAAGCATGGTCGGCGCCCGTATTGATGGTGTGTCGCGCGCACATAGGATCGAGGTGGTGATTACCGTGGCGGTCAATGTTTGCGCGAGCAACCACGCATTCATGGGCAACTGGTGGCCGGCGCAGAGTGTTTCAAAATCTGTAGATGCGATGCCTATCCGAGATACTCGGAACGGTAGACCCGGTGTTTGGCGTGGCGTCAAAGGATTAATCAATTTGGCTCATACACCCATGCACTGCTGACCACTTATTCGCTCAGTGATCAGGGTGTTAGCCTCGATACAAGTTTGCTTAGCAATGGCTGTTGTTTCAGCTGTTTTGGTCTGGTGAGCGACGCACTGCGTTATTGCGCTGCGTGTGCATCAAACCACCAGTTTTTTAGCAGATGCTCATTGAGCAGAATTGGATCGCTTGACTATGCAGCATCTGGATTTACAGGTTATCGAGCAGGCGTTGGCCTGGTCTCGCGCAGGGCAAACGGTATGGCTGTGTACGGTACTGGGCACGTTCGGCTCCTCGCCGCGTGAACCCGGCTCGCTATTAGCTGCACGCCGTGATGGACTGCATGTTGGCTCGCTGTCGGGCGGCTGTGTCGAGGAAGACTTTCTCGAACGGCTGCAGGCTGGTGAGTTCGACTGTACGGTTACTACGCTGCGCTATGGCGATCCCACTGGGCCACAGGGCTCACGAATTGCACTGCCCTGTGGCGGCATACTCAAGGTTCTGATCGAGTGCCTACCTGCGGCAGCGGCCACCTGGGATCAGTTGGAAAGCCTGCGCGCCACGCTCTTGGGGCAGCGCCACCTGATCCGTCACGTCGATTTGCGCGACGGCCAAACACAGTTGCACGCGGACGATGGCCTGGGGCCGCGCGTGAGCGAGGCGGCGGATGGGTATTCACTGCAGATTCGCGTCGGTCCGGCCGCACGCTTGATCATTGCCGGCATCTCCCCGGTTTCTGTGATTTGCGCACAGTTCGCCCGCACTCTGGGTTTCGAGGTCATCGTCTGTGATCCGCGCGAGGAGGCGCATAGCCGTTTCGACGTGTCCGGCGTCGAGGTGCGCAAGGAGCTGCCTTCGCAATTCATCGCTGCCGATGGTTGCCATCGGGCCACGGCAGTGGTGGCACTGACTCACGATCCGCGTATCGATGACCTCGCCATGATCGAGGCCGTACGTACGCCAGCTTTTTATATCGGCGTCATGGGCTCGCAACGCACCTCTGCAGTGAGGGCCGAACGCCTGCGCCGTTCCGGCGGTTTGAGCGAGGCTGACATTGCTCGTTTGCACATGCCCATCGGCTTGGCTTTGGGTAGCAAGACACCGGCCGAAATCGCGTTGGCAGCAATGGCCGATATTGTCCGTGTATACCGGGCTCGGCCGCGCGATGAACTCTGAGCCTGTAGCGCAGAGCCTCGAACGCAGCCAGATCGTCGACTCTCAAGGGCGTCGTCTGCGCAACCTGCGCGTAAGTCTGACCAGTGCCTGCAACTACGCCTGTGTCTATTGCGTGCCTGATGGCAATCGTCTGCATCCGGATAAAAATGCTCTGCCGCTGGCCAAGCTGCTGCTGGCGGTGGAGTACCTCAAACAAGTCAACGACCTGCGCACCTTGCGGGTTACCGGCGGCGAGCCGCTGATCAGCCCGCAGTTCGATGACTTCATGGCGGCGCTTGGGCGTTTCGAGTTCGAGGATGTGTCGCTCACCAGCAATGGTCAGCTGTTGTCGCGCAAGCTACCGGTACTGCTGGATGCTGGGATCAAGCGCATCAATATCTCGCTGGACTCTCTGGATGCCCTGGCATTCCGCCGTATTGCCCGCGGCGGTGAGTTGACCGAGGTGCTCAGGGGCATTGACCAGGCCCTCGAAGCCGGATTACAGGTGAAGATCAACATGGTGCCCCTGCGTGGGCATAACCACGAACAGATCCTGCCGATGCTCGACTACTGCCTGGGGCGCGGTATGCAGTTGCGCTTTATCGAATTGATGCGCATGGGTCACTTAGCTCGTGACGGCCAGATGTTTACGCAGCAGTTCTTCGGTATGCGCGAGATCCTTGAAAATATTGCCGAGCGCTACGCGTTCAAGGCTGCGCCCAGTGCGGCGGATGCCACCGCGCAGCGCTTCGAGATTGCCGGCCTTGGCAGCTTCGGCATCATCGCCAACGAGAGCGCACCGTTCTGCGGCGGCTGCACGCGCGCACGCCTTAGCTCAACGGGCTGGCTGCATGGCTGCCTGTCGTCCAGCCGCAGCCACTATTTGGGCGATGTACTTGAACTGCCCAGAGAAGAGGCGCTGGCAGCCATTGGTGAACTGTCCCGGCGTGCGCTGGCAGACAAACAGGCGGAGCGCTTTTCCGGCGACGTGATGATCATGAGGGTAATCGGTGGATAGGAGCCAGGTGGTTGCCGGGCTGGTGCTCGCGGCAGGGTTTTCGCGCCGCTTCGGCAGCGACAAGCGCTGCGCTCGACTCCGTTCCGGGCAGACATTGCTCGGCGCGAGCCTGGTCTTGCCCTGCTCGCAGCTTGAAGACGTCTGGGTGGTGCTGCGCCCTGAAGACGATAGCGCCGCACTGGGTGTGGCTGAGCGTGTGAGGGTGGTGCGCAGCGAGTCCGCCGCACTCGGCATGGGCCACAGTTTGGCCAGCGCTATGCGGGCCATCAGTGAACGGTCGAGGGCGGATGCAGTGGCTATCATCCTTGGCGATATGCCATGGATCAGCGCAGATAGCCTGGGTTATCTGCTCGCTCTGGCATCGCCAGACCATATCGTCGTACCAACCTTCCAAGGGCAGCCAGGACACCCGGTGATATTCGGTCGTAGATTCTGGCCTGACTTGCAGGGGCTGAGTGGAGACGTGGGGGCCAAACCCGTGCTTCAAGCGTATCCGCAGGCGATTCGCCGCTTGCAGCTGAATGACCTCGGCATCCTGCGAGACATTGATACCCCTGGGTTTGTTGAATAAAGACACTGAAAATAAAAAACCGGTCTGAGCGTCGCGCGCTCAGACCGGTTTTTGTATATCAGCCTGTTCTGCGTGGCTGGGAGTTACTTCAGCCCTGCACGAAAGAATGCAGTCAGCTTGTCAAACGGGATCAGGTTGACGCGATCATAAAGATCCACGTGGCCGGCGTTAGGAACGACCACTAACTCCTTGGGTTGACCGGCAAGCTTGAAGGCCTCCTCGCTGAACTCTCTGGAGTGGGCGTTTTCGCCGGTGATGAACAGCATGGGACGAGGAGAGATTGTCTCGATATCGTTGAATGGATAGAAATTCATGAACTTGACGTTGCTGGTCAGCGTCGGCTGGGTGGTGGTCTGCGCCGAGCCGCCCTCAGGGGTGTACTCGCCACGCGCGGTGCGGTAGAAATCATAGAACTCACGCTGAATGGGGTGAGTGTCTGCAGTCAGTTCATGCACGGTGCCGCCCGTGTATTGGACAGCACCGCCGGCGAACTCCACGTCACGCTGCTCGGCTGCCGCGGCAATGATCTGCTTGCGCTGTTCGAGTGTCTGCGAGTGATTCAACGCATTGCGGTTGGCTGCGCCCATGTCGTACATGCTGACGGTAGCAATTGCCTTCATTCGAGGGTCAATTTTGGCCGCGCTGATCACGAAGCTGCCACTACCACAGATACCTAATGCACCAATCCGCTCTCTGTCGACAAAAGACTGAGTACGCAGGAAATCTACCCCAGCGCTAAAGCTCTCTGCATAGAGGTCGGGCAGCACTGCGTTGCGCGGCTGGCCTTCGCTCTCACCCCAGAAGGGTAAATCGATAGACAGGGTCACGAAGCCCTGTTCAGCCATTTTCGTGGCATACAGGTTCGCACTTTGCTCCTTCACCGCCCCCATCGGGTGGCCGACAACTATCGCAGGGTTTTTCGCACTGCGATCCAGGTCATTGGGAATGAAAAGATTCCCTGCGACGGTCATTTTATATTGATTTTTAAAGGTGACCTTCTGCACGGCCACCTTATCGCTGGTATAAAAATTATTAGCGCCATTAGACATATCTGCACCTACTACTGAGAATGAGCTGACTAAAAATCCGAGTAACAAAAAGAGCTTTTTCATTGGTTATTCCTTATTCACGTATTTGCGTGGCAGGCGGCCCATAGATTCTGGGACACCCTATGGGATCAGGTCGCCAGAGTGGCAATGTCGATTACGAAGCGGTACTTGACGTCGCTGTTGAGCATCCGCTCATAGGACGCGTTGATTTGTTCTGCCCGGATCAACTCAATATCCGAGACGATGTTGTGCTCGGCGCAGAAATCCAGCATTTCCTGGGTCTCGGCAATGCCGCCGATCATGGAGCCGGCAATTGAGCGACGCTTCATGATCATGTTCAGCACGTTTGGTGATGAGTGCGGCGAGGCTGGCGCACCGACCATAGTCATGGTGGCGTCGCGCTTAAGCAGGGTTAAGAAAGCGTCCAGGTTGTGTGGAGCCGCCACGGTATTGACGATCAGGTCGAAGCTCTTGATATGAGCCGCCATCTCATCGATGTTGCGTGACACCACGACCTCGTCGGCACCCAGAGCCTTGGCGGCTTCGCGCTTGGACTCGGATGTCGTGAACGCAACCACATGGGCACCCATCGCATGGGCCAGCTTGATGCCCATGTGACCCAAGCCCCCGATTCCGACGATACCCACCTTCTTGCCCGGGCCTGCCTGCCAGTGGCGCAGCGGTGAATACGTTGTGATTCCCGCGCACAGTAGCGGGGCCACTGCGGCTAGCTGCTCTTCGGAGTGGCGGATGCGTAGCACGTAACGTTCATGCACGACGATCTGCTGCGAATAACCGCCAAGGGTGTAGCCCGGCTCATCTGCAGTCGGGAAGTTGTAGGTGCCGACCATATCGTCACAGTAGTTTTCCAGGCCGACTTCGCACTCCTCGCAGTGCTTGCAGCTGTCGACGATACAGCCAATCCCGACAAGATCGCCTGGCTTAAAGCTAGAGACGTGTGCACCAACGGCCGCCACCCGGCCGACGATTTCGTGGCCGGGAACGCAGGGGAACTGGGTGCCCGCCCATTCTCCGCGAGCCTGGTGCAGATCTGAGTGGCAGATGCCGCAATAGGCAATGTCGATTTGCACATCGTGAGCGCCCGTTGCACGACGACTGATCTCTATCGGTTCAAGGAGCTTGTCGCCGGCGAGGGTGCCGTAGGCTTTTACAGTCATGTGGTGCTCCTGTTCATAAATGCGCCATGTCCCAGAGAAGGGATATGCAGTTAATTTATGACAGCCCGCCGCATGCAGTAAGGTGGGGTAATCGGATGCTTCTATGCGCCTGATTGATTAATCAAAATTGGTGCTCTACTGCTACGACGCTTATTGCACCCTTAAAATATGCGGGGTTTGCATATTCATGATGAATACGATCCAGCTCTAGCGAGTGACTGCTTTTGGCCGATTCTGCCTGTCTGCGCTGAGCGCAATGTTCAGCGCTCGGCCAGATCGATACACGGTGGCTGCCACCCCGAACAGCAAGCAGCACCGTATCTAAGCAGCACCTCGTCCATCGCGCCGATCAGACCGAGGCGCTGCAGGTGCCGAGGCCATGGGGGGCGGCGCGAAAGGACGGCAGGCGCTCGGCGCGGGCCGAGAGCTCGGCCAACGCCGGATACTGCGCCGGCTCGATCAGCTCGGGCAGCATCTGCACGGCGAACTGCCAGGCCACCGCCGTGGTCACTGCGGCCTGGTCGATAGTCGCCTCGCTCAGCTCGGGCACCCGCCCCGCCCACTCATCCTGCAGCGCCTGGCAGGCCGCTCGCAGCTGGCCGACCACCCTGTCCAGCCAGGGCTGGTGGCGTTTCTCCTGCGGTCGCAAATTGTGCTCGTAGACCACCTGCACGCTTTTCTCGCAGGCAGCCAGCGCCAGGCCGATGATGCGCAGCGCCCGCACTCTTTCCGCCAGCCCACTTGGCATCAGGCTTCGGGGCGCGGCCAGGGTTTCGGCGTAGTCGAGAATCAACCCGGATTCCATCAGCACGGTGCTGTCGTCGCAGATCAGCGTCGGTGCCTTGACCAGCGGGTTGATCCGCTGGAACTCAGCGAAGGTACTGAACACCGAGAGAGCCCGGTGTTCGAAGCGCAGCTCAAGCAACTGCAGGGAGATCGCCACACGGCGGACGTAGGGCGAGTCGAGCATTCCGATCAATTGCATGGCGGCTCCTTGCGCACAATTACGCTAGCGCCGCAGCTTAGCGCGCAAGGTATGCCTTGCGCACCACTGCGCTTTGCCCTGGCACACGCGGTCTGCAGGCCCGCTGGTCTCGGCCGTAGATCGCCGGCTCGCGGTAATGCCGTGGGCCGGCCTGGCCGCTGACGCGGGTACAACACGTCCAAGGTCTGATGAGCCGAGCGGGCTGGCCGACCGGCACCTACAATGAAGCACTGGGGGCAAGGACGTGGCCTGACAGGTGCCCAGCGGCGAGCAGATGAGCATCGAGCAGTGGCGCGATGGCCAGGCCGGCGAGCGGACGCTGTTGCTGTTCGAACGGAGCGCCCGCCGGACGCGCAACCAGGAGCAGAGATGTGAAAACCGATAGCGCAAGGCCAAGCAGTGGCGGACAACCCCTGGAACACGCCGAGCCGGTGCACAGCCTGCGGATCCTGACGGTGAACACGCACAAGGGCTTCGCCCTGTTCAACCGCCGCTTCATCCTCCATGAGCTGCGCGATGCGGTGCGCAAGGTCTCGGCGGAAGTGGTGTTCCTGCAAGAGGTGCAGGGGGCCCATGCACGCCACTCGCGGCGCTTGCACAACTGGCCGCCGACGCCGCAGTACGAGTTTCTCGCCGACAGCATGTGGAACGACTTCGCCTATGGCCGCAATGCGGTCTACCCGGACGGCGACCACGGCAACGCCCTGCTGTCGAAGTTCCCCATCGTCAGCGAGCGCAACATCGACATCTCGATCGCCGGGCCGGAGTGCCGCGGCCTGCTCCACTGCGTCCTGCAGTTGCCCGCGCAACGCCAGCTGCATGCCATCTGCGTGCACCTGGGGCTGCGCGAGCAGCACCGCCAGCAGCAGCTGCAGCTGCTCTGCGAGTTGCTCGACAGCTTGCCAGCCAAGGTGCCGGTGGTGGTGGCCGGGGACTTCAACGACTGGCGGCTGCGCGCCACGCGCCTGCTGGCGAGCGAGGTTGGGTTGCACGAAGTATTCGAGCGGGCCCATGGCAGGTTCGCCCGGAGTTTTCCGGCACGCTGGCCGTTGCTGCGCCTGGACCGCATCTACGTGCGCAACGCCAGCAGCCATGAGCCGCGGATACTCTCGACCCGGCCCTGGTCGCACCTGTCCGACCACCTGCCGCTGGCGGTGGAGATCCGCCTATGAGGTTTCCCTGGCGCGCAGGCAACCGCCTGAACCTGCTGATCAACGGCGAGGCGTTTTTTCCGCGGGTGTTCGCGGCCATCCGCACGGCCGAACGGGAGGTGCTGATCGAGACCTTTATCCTCTTCGAGGACAAGGTCGGCAGCCAGCTGCAGGCCGAACTGATTGCCGCCGCCGAACGCGGGGTCAGCGTCGAATTGACGGTGGATGGCTATGGCTCCGCCGACCTCAGCGGCGCGTTCGTCACGGCCCTGTGCGAGGTCGGCGTGCGCGTGCACATGTTCGACCCACAACCGCGCCTGCTGGGCATGCGCACCAACCTGTTCCGCCGCATGCACCGCAAACTGGTAGTGATCGATGGCCGCCAGGCCTTCGTCGGCGGGATCAACTTTTCCGCCGATCACCTGGCCGATTACGGCCCAGAGGCCAAACAGGATTACGCCGTCGAGGTCGAAGGCCCGGTGGTGCAGGATATCCAGCAATACGTCCAGGCCATGCTGGTGCCGCCCGAGCGCCTGCGCCGCGGCGGGCCGCGCTGGGCCAGAACCAAGCCAGATAGCCAGGCCGCGGGCCAGGCGCAGTTGACCATCCGCGACAACCGCAAACACCGCAACGACATCGAGCGGCAGTATCTGCTGGCCATCCGCAGCGCGCGCCAGCGCCTGCTGATCGCCAACGCTTACTTCTTTCCCGGCTACCGGCTGCTGCGCGAGATTCGCCGCGCGGCGCTGCGCGGGGTCAGGGTCGAGCTGATCCTGCAGGGCCAGCCGGACATGCCAATCGCCCGCTTCAGTGCCCGGATCCTCTACGACTACCTGCTGCGCGGCGGCGTACGCATCCTCGAGTACGACAGCCGGCCGCTGCACGGCAAGGTGGCTCTGGTCGATGACCAGTGGGCCACCGTCGGTTCCAGCAATCTAGATCCGCTGAGCCTGTCGCTGAACCTGGAGGCCAACCTGATCATCCGCGACCGCACCTTCAATCGGCAGTTGTTCGAGCACCTGCAGGCATTGGCCAGCGAGCATTGCCAGGCGATCAGTCAGGCGCAGTTGGCGCGCTGGACCTTCTGGCGGATGCCGCTGGTGTTCCTCGGTTTCCACTTGCTGCGCCACTTTCCGGCCTGGATCGGCTGGCTGCCGGCGCACACCCCGAAGCTCGCCCTGCTGCAGCCCCATGGGCCGGCCAAGGCGGCGCGCAACGACACCCTGCGGCGCGAACGCCAATGAGCAAGCAACGCCGCCAGGCCCCCGTATCTAGCGCCAGACGCGACTGGCGGGCGCTCGGCAAACGCCTGCTGGGCCTGGGGTTCTTTATCCTGGTGCTGGGCCTGTTGGTCGCCCTCACCCGCCGCCTGGACTGGCAGGAACTGCTCGCGGCGCTGCGCGGCTACCGCACCAGCACCTTGCTCCTGGCCGCGGCCACCGCCTTCGCCAGCTACGCGCTGTACAGCGGCTTCGACCTGATCGGCCGCGCCTATACCCGCCATCACCTGCCGCTCCGGCAGGTCCTGCCGGTCACCTTCGTCTGTTACGCGTTCGGCCTCAATCTCGGTGCCTGGATCGGCAGTATCGGCCTGCGCTTTCGCCTCTACTCGCAGCTTGGCCTGCGTCCGTCCGAGATCACCAAGGTCCTCACCCTCAGCCTGATGACCAACTGGCTGGGTTACAGCGGCCTGCTCGGGGTGGTCCTGGCCTTCGGCCTGATCGTGCCGCCGGCGGGCTGGGAGCTCGGCATCCCCGGCTTGCGCCTGCTCGGTGGCGGGCTGCTGGTCCTGCTGCTGGGCTATCTGCTGCTCTGTGCCTTCTCGCGCCGGCGCTACTGGACGATCCGCGGCCACGAAATCTATCTGCCCTCGCTGGGCATGGGCCTGCTGCAGGTCGCCCTCGGTGCCAGCAACTGGGCGCTGATGGCCCTGGTGCTGAACATCCTGCTGCCGGCCCAACTCGGCTACCCGGCCGTGCTGGGTGCCCTGCTGGTCAGCGCCTTCGCCGGGGTAATCACCCATATCCCGGCCGGGCTCGGCGTAATGGAGGTGGTGTTTATCGCCCTGCTGCAGCAGCAGGCCTCGATCGGCGTGCTACTGGCGGGGTTGATCGGTTACCGGGTGGTCTATTACCTGCTGCCGCTGGCGCTGGCCGGGCTTGGCTATGCGCTGCTCGAAATACAGGCCAAACGCATGCGGCAGAGCAACCAGCACAAGCAGGCGACACTCGACAAGCCTTGAGCAAGGCCGTGCGCCGAGCGGGGTACGCCCATGGGTAGACGTCCCTGCCCCAGGCCAGCACGTGCCAGCCGGTGCGGCGACAACACCCGGCGCAGGGTACCGATCAGACCCTGGATAAAGACGACGGGGTAGGCATAGAGAAGTCCCTTGCGGATCATCGAAACCAAGCACCAAACCGAAATCCGTAGGCTACGCCGCGCCCATGCACGGCCTGACAGCAGGACGGCTGCAAGCAAACCTGGCGTCCGTGCGGACAAAGGCCGCATCAGCTTGACTCGCATACCCGCTGAACTGAAGCTGACCGTACCGCCCCACCTCCCGCGATCAGGCCGAACGGATGCATGCTCTTTCTCCCTCACACCTGTTCCGCCAGCTGACTGCTCCAGCCCTCCGTAGCCCTACGGATGGCTGGAGTCCGAGGTGGCAGGCATGATATTCGCCGTGAAGCCCCTGACGAACATCCGCACCCTGACTCTCTGGTTGGTTCTGTTCTGCCCCGTTGCGACCTGGATCGGCTGGCAGGAGCATGCCGAGCGCTACGAGCGCTTCTTCCAGAGCACCAGCATCGCGCAGCGCATGCTCAGCCAGAAGGTCGTGCAGCACGAGGCGGTGCTGGCCACGCTGGCCGCGCTAGAGCATCCGCCCAGTCCCGAACAGCTGCTGCTCAGCCTGCAGCCGGCCATGCCGCAGCTGCAGGGCCTTGGCTACCTGCGCGATGGGACTTGGGTGGGCAGCAGCGCCTCGCCACCCGGCATGCTGGCCGCGGTCGAACAGGCCCGCCAGGTGGGGCGGCCCGTCACCCTCGCACTGGACCAGTCACGCTACTGGCTGGTCTCCCCATCGAACTGGAGCCTGTTGCTGGACGCCCGGCTATTGATAGCCGCTGCCGACTTCCCCCCCACACTTGGCACCCTGACATTGGATGTGGGGGCCGAACCATTGACGCTGCTGGCGCGCCAGTCCGCGGTTGGCTCAATGGGCTGGGACATGAGCCTGCAAAAAACCTTGGGGGCGCTCAGCCAACCGTTCCCCGTGCACAGCTGGTACCGACTCACGCCCAGCGACTGGCCCTGGACCGAGTGGCTGGCCTGGGCGTTAGCCAGCTATCTGCTGGCCGCCAGCAGCGCGGCCTGGCGGCACTCGCGCGCCGAGGCGCGACGACGCCAGGAAGAGATGCGTCTGGCGGCGATGACACGTCTGAACACCCTGGGAGAAATGGCCGCAGGCATCGCCCACGAATTGAACCAGCCGCTGACGGCCATCCTCGCGCAGGTGCGTGCCGCCGAACGCCTGTTGGATGACGAGGAGGAGCGGCCCGCAGTGCGCCAGGCATTGCTCGCCAGCGCCGGCCAGGCCCGCCGGGCGGCGGACATCATCAGCCGCATGCGCGAGCTGGTGCAGCCCAGCGCGCCCTCGCCACGCGTGGCGGTGGATCCGGATGCCTTGGCGGCTTCGTTGTTGTTCCTGCGTGAAAGGGAGCTGACACGCCGCGGCATCCGCCTGAGCTGGCGCAATGCAAGCCCCGGTGCCAGCCCGCTGGGAGATCGGGTGGCGCTCGAGCAGATCCTGCATAACCTGGTACAGAACGCAGCCGACGCGCTGGCCGATGTGCCGCCGCCCCGCAGCATCGCCCTGAGCGGCGGCTGCGACGGCGCGGGCTATCAATTCAGCGTCAGCGACAACGGCCCCGGCATCCCTGGCGAGGCCTTGCCGCGGCTGTTCGAACCCTTCTACACCACCCGCGCGCAAGGCATGGGACTGGGCCTGGCGCTGTGCGAAACCCTTGCCGGTGCCATGGACGGCCGCCTCACGGCGGACAATCTCGACCCTGTGGGTGCCTGCTTCACGCTGCACCTGCCCCTCGCCGGAGCCGACGTATGAGCCTGCCCGCACACTCCCCGCTGGTTTACCTGGTCGATGATGATGAAGCCGTACGCGATGGCCTTGCGCTGTTGCTGCGCAGCGTCGGGTTGCTCAGCGAGGGGCATGGCGATCCCCAAGCCTTCCTCGCGTCGTTGTCGCCACACTCGATCGGCTGCGTGGTGCTGGACATCCGCATGCCGGGTATCGGCGGGCTGGACGTGCTGGCCAGACTGGCGGAGATTTCCGACCTGCCGGTGGTGATGCTCACCGGTCACGCCAACGTCGACCTGTGCCGCCGCGCCTTCAAGGGCGGGGCCATGGAGTTCCTGCAGAAGCCAGTAGACGCTGACGTCTTCTTGGATGCCGTTCAGGCAGCCGTGCGCAGCCATGTCGCCAGCCGTGAACGCCAGGCAGTGACCCAGGCCGCCGCCGAGCGGTTGGCGCGACTCTCCGGGCGCGAGCACGAGGTCCTGGTGCGTATCGTCCAGGGCATGAGCAATAAGGAAATTGCCCGCGAACTCAATCTATCGCCGCGCACCGTGGAGACCTATCGGGCCAACGTCTTCGACAAACTCGCAGCCGACTCGCTGGCGCAGCTTATCCGCCAGTACGCCGGCCTGCTGGACGCGCCACCTCCGTAGTACTACGGAGTCCCGGGCGTAGTCGGGCGAATACCCTGAAAGATGCGCACTGCTCACACTGGCTACTCCTCAACTCGATTCACGAAAAGGACATAGCCATGCCTCGTTACTCGCTCGCCGCCCTGTTCTGCGCCCTGACTTGCGCCGGTGCCGCCAATGCCGCCGTACTGCAAGAAAACAACCTCTCCAGCGCCGACGCCCAGAAACTGGCGGTCGCCACAGTCGCGGCCTGCCAGGCCAAGGGCTACAACGTCAGTGCCGCAGTGGTGGACCGCGCCGGCCTGCTCAAAGCCTTCGCACGCGCTGACAACGCAGGCCCGCACAGCATCGAAGCCAGCCGCGCCAAGGCCTTCACCGCCGCCTCTGCCAAGACGCCGACCCTGACCATCATGGAAAACGCGCAGAAGAACCCAGGGGCTGCCAACCTGACCGATATCCCGGGCTTCCTACTGCTGGGCGGTGGCGTACCCGTCAAGGCCGGCGATAGCGTGATCGGCGCGATCGGCGTGGCCGGTGCCCCTGGCGGCCACCTGGACGCACAGTGCGCCGACGAAGTTCTGGCCGCCAACGCTGCACTGTTCAAGTAAGAGATTGCGGTCTTAGCGCAGCCTGTCCAACGACTCCGACAGGCTGCGTTGTACTGCCGACAGAAAGTGCTGGGTTCTGCTGCAGCTCCCCTCTCAGCCGTAGATCGCCGGCTCGCGGTAATGCCGTGGGCAGGCCTGGCCGTTGGCGCGGAACAGGTGGCATTTGCTGGCCATCAGGCCGGCGGCGAAGGTCTGCCCGACCGCGACCCGCAGGTTGCCGTCGCCGCGCACCGTAACCATCTCACCGACCCCCTCCAGGGTCAGGTAGATCAGGTTGTGGTCGCCCAGACGCTCGGCCACGGCGACCTCGCCGTGGAAGGCAAAATCGGCCTGTTCGGGAGCCACGAAGTGCTCCGGACGCACGCCCAAGGTCAGCTCCTCGCCGATTTCCACGGCGCTGCCGTCGACCAGCACCGGCATGCGGTAGCCGCCGGGCATCTCGATCTCCACCGCCTCGCTGCTGGCCCTGAGCGCCCTGACCTTGAGGAAGTTCATCTGCGGCGAGCCGAGGAAGCCGGCGACGAACTGGCTCTGCGGATAATGGTAGAGCTGCAGCGGTTGGCCGATCTGGACGATCTCCCCGGCGTTGAGCACCACGATCTTGTCGGCCATGGTCATGGCTTCGACCTGGTCGTGGGTGACGTAGACCATGGTGGCCTTGAGGCGCTGGTGCAGGCGCGAGATCTCGATGCGCATCTGCACCCGCAGGGAGGCGTCGAGGTTCGACAGCGGCTCGTCGAACAGGAACACCTTGGGCTCGCGCACCAGGGTGCGGCCGATGGCCACGCGCTGACGCTGGCCACCGGAGAGGTCCTTGGGCCGGCGCTCGAGCAACTGGTCGAGCTGCAGAATGCGCGATACTTCCTCGACCTTGCGCTGGATCGCGCCCTTGTCGACCTTGGCCAGCTTGAGGCCGAAGGCCATGTTCTCGGCGACCGTCATATGCGGATAAAGCGCGTAGGACTGGAACACCATGCCCACCGACCTGTCCATCGGCGGCAGCTCGTTGACCCGCTGGCCGTCGATCAGCAGATCGCCGGAGCTGATGTCCTCGAGTCCGGCGATCAGCCGCAGCAGGGTCGACTTGCCGCAACCGGACGGACCGACGAAGACCACGAACTCGCCGTCCTCGATGTCCAGGTTGATATCGCGGGTAATCGCGGTGCCGTCGTAGCTCTTGCAGATATTGCGCAGGGTGAGACTAGCCATATGATTTCTCTCCAACAGGGCCGGGCCGAATAGAATCGACCAAGCCGGAACTCGTAGGAGCCAGCTTGCTGGCGATCCTTGCAGATCAAAAACATCGCCAGCCAGGACTAGGCGTCCCCCTGGCTCCTACAAAAGCAATCGCCGTCACCCCAGCAGGCGGGCGAAACCGAAACCGTGGGCCGGCAAGTTTACCCAGCTGCCGAGGAACTCGGCAGTGCTGGCCGGTACGCCGTCGAGCGGCTCGACCATCAGCGGCAGGTCGTAACGGCGCGGCGCGGCACTCATATTGAACAGGCACAGCCAGGCTTGCTCGCCCAGGCGTCGCTCGAACACCAGCAGGCCGTCGTCGTGATAGCGCATGGCGATCTCGCCTTCGATCAACAACGGCTGCTGCTGACGCCAGGCAAGAAACTGCCGGTAGCTGTTGAGCATCGACTGCGCATCCTGCTCCTGCACATCCACCGCCAGCGCTCGATGGCGCTCGGCCAGCGGCAGCCAGGGCTGCTGCGCGGAGAAGCCGGCATAATCGCCCTCGCGGGTCCAGGGCATTGGCGTGCGGCAGCCGTCGCGGCCCTTGAAGTCCGGCCAGAAGCGGATGCCATAGGGATCGACCAGGTCTTCATAGGCCAGCTCGGCTTCGCCCAGGCCCAGCTCCTCGCCCTGGTACAGGCAGACGCTGCCGCGCAACGACAACAGCAGGGCCATCAGCATGCGCGCGCGCGCCGGGCTTTCCTCGCCGGCCAGCGCCCAGCGGCTGATCACCCGCACCACGTCGTGGTTGCCCACCGACCAGCAGGGCCAGCCGTCACCCAGTTCACGCTCGATATTCTCCACCGTGTGGCGGATAAAGGCCGGGCTGCACTGCGCGGTCAGCAGGTCGAAGGAATAGGCCATGTGCAGGGTGTTGCCGCCGCCAGTGTAGGCGGCCATGGTGCGCAGGGAGTTGTCGCAGCCGATCTCCGCCACCGTGGCCGTGCCTGGAAAAGCATCCATCAGCGCGCGCAGGCGGCGCAGGAAGGCGAGGTTTTCCGGCTGGGTCTTGTCGTACAGGTGGCGCTGGTAGGCGTAAGGGTTGTCGGCGCGCACGCCGATGCCGCCTTCGCGGATATCCGGGTTCGGCGGATTGTTACGCAGCTGCAGGTCATGGAAGTAGAAGTTGGCGGCATCCAGGCGGAAGCCGTCGACCCCCAGTTCGAGCCAGAAGCGCATGTCCTCGAGCAACTGCTGCTGCACCGCCTCGCAATGGAAGTTCAGGTCCGGCTGGCTGGCCAGGAAGTTGTGCAGGTAATACTGCTTGCGCCGGCCGTCCCAGCTCCAGGCGGAACCGCCGAACACCGACAGCCAGTTGTTCGGCGGCGTGCCGTCCGGGTTGGGTTCGGCCCAGACGAACCAGTCGGCCTTGGCGTTGTTACGGCTGCTGCGGCTCTCCTTGAACCACTCATGCTGATCCGAGCAGTGGTTGAGCACCTGATCGATGATGACGCGCAGGCCGCGCTCGTGGGCGGCGGCGACCAGCGTCTGGAAGTCCTCCAGGGTACCGAACAGCGGATCGACCCCGCGGTAGTCGCTGACGTCGTAACCGAAATCCTTCATCGGCGAGGTGAAGAACGGCGACAGCCAGATGGCATCGACATTCAGGCTGGCGATGTAGTCGAGCTTGAGCAGCACGCCGGGCAGATCGCCGACACCGTCGTCGTTGCTGTCGAAGAAACTGCGCGGGTAAACCTGATAGATGACGCCACCGCGCCACCAGTCCTTGCGGATAACAGCCATACATCAAAGCCTTATAAGTTCGTAATGACGGCTTCACTCTAGGCAAGGGCGGCATCCGTAACATCCTCCCCGCCGGGCTTTTCGCGGGCGTAGCTTGCATGCGCCTAGGGGGAGGAGTTTTTGCCAACGATCATGCGCGGTGGGCCCTGGTGCGCGCGGCGCACCCTACACAGCGGACCGCGTAGGGTGCGCGGGGCCGCCCAGGCC
Source organism: Pseudomonas sp. EA_105y_Pfl2_R69 (assembly GCF_963970915.1). Taxonomy (NCBI): domain Bacteria; kingdom Pseudomonadati; phylum Pseudomonadota; class Gammaproteobacteria; order Pseudomonadales; family Pseudomonadaceae; genus Pseudomonas; species Pseudomonas sp. EA_105y_Pfl2_R69. The sequence goes on along the minus strand of NZ_CAXAOO010000002.1, from coordinate 197,880 downwards.
ACGCGCACCGGGGGCGGGGGAAATCGCGCAGGCGTACCCCGCCCTACTCGCCCTGAATCTTGCTCAACAAACTGCGTGCCAGCTGCACCGCCTCGCTGCGCTGGGTGATATTGAGCTTCTGGTAGAGGCTGCGGATATGGGTCTTGATGGTGGTCGGGGCGACATTCAGGTGCTCGGAGATCTGCTCGTTGGACAGCCCGGCGTGGATCAGGCTGAGCACCTGCCATTCGCGCCGGGTCAGCGGCGAATGGCGGATCAGCTCGGGCACGTCGGGGCGGTTGATGATGTCCTGGATCACCGCCTCGTCGAGGGTGATGCGGATCGCCCGGCTGAAGTCGCGCTGCTGCTGGGCCAGCTGGATCAGGCGGTCGGCGCGCTGGCTTTCCAGCTCGTCGAGCTGGCGTTCGTGCTGCAGCGCCTTGAGCATGCCGATCAGCGGCTTGCCCAGGCGCAGGAAGCTGCCGATCACCCCGGTGCTGCTGGCCAGGCGCAGGGCCTGGTGCAGGTGGTCGAGGGCCGCCTGACGCTCCTCGCGCTGCCAGAACAGCTGGGCCTGGAGAATATGGTTGCGGTTCTGGTCCATCACCAGCTGGTGGCGCTCGGCGTCGACCTGCAGCTGGCGCAGGATCGGCAGCGCACGCTCGCCCTGATTCAACGCCAGGTAGGCGCGCACATGGTTGCGCGCATTGCCCTGGGCGAAGTGGTTGGCCCCGGGTTTGAGCGGCGGTGCGGTACTCAGCCACTGCTGGATGCTGTCCTTGTCCTGGGTCGAGTCCCAGTAGGTGAGCATCACCGCATGGGCATTGGCCAGCCAGTCGATATGGTAGTTGTCGCCGGCCAGCAGGCTCTGGATCTTGCCGATATAGTCGGCGCACACGCTCTGCTGGCCGCGGGCGTGGGCAACCCGGGCGAGCAGCACATAGCACTGCAGAAACCAGTGGTCGCCCACCGCATCGAGGATCTCCAGGCCCTGCAGGGCGCACTGTTCCACCGCGTCCAGGTGGTGCCATTCGAGCAGCACCTGGCCGCGCACGCGGTGGATAAATTCCATGATCGGGGTCACCGGCAGCTGTTCCTGCTCGATGTACTGCAGCGCCCGCTCCTGCAGGTTGTAGGCCTTCTGCAGATGGCCCTGGGCGATGGCGATCTCCGACAACTGGCCGAGGCTCCACAGCACCGGGTGGGTGGCATCGATCTGCTGGGCGCGGCGCACGGTTTCCTCATGCTGCTGCTGGGCCTGTTGCAGCTCGCCCTGGACGAAGTGCACCTCGGCCAGCACCGACATCGCCGCCACCCGCGAGGTGCGCATGGTCAGCGGTTCGAAGGCCAGGGCCTCGCGGGCGAAGACCACGGCCTGCTGCAGATCGCCCTGGTTGATCGCCACCTGGGCCCGCACCGCCTTGAAATCGGCCTCGATGCGCTGCCACTGCTCCGGGGTATGCAGGTCCTTCTGCGCCGCTTCGCCGGCCTGCAGCCAGCGCTCGACCTGATCGCTCTGATACTGGTTCTGCGAGGCCCAGGCCTGCAGCAGGGTGAACAGCGGCGACTCGGCGATGGCGCTTTCCGGCAACACCGCCAGGCAACGCTGCAGCAGGGCCAGGCGGCCCTGGCGATAGAACTGGCGGCCGTGACTCTGCAGCACCTGGGTGATGCGCTGCGGGTCACGGGCCAGTACCGCGTGGCGCGCCGCCTCCTCCGGCATCTTCTCCTCCAGCAGCGCCTCGGCGGCGCGCAGGTGCAGTTCGGCGACGCGCTGCGGCTGATGGGTGCTCAGCTCGTTCTGCAGAAAGCAGGCGAACAGCGGGTGGTAGGCGAACCACTGGCGCAGGCTGTCGACGGGCTGGATAAACAGGCCCGCACGCTCCAGCGCCTCGAGCATCTCACGGCCGTTGCAGCTCTCGGTCAGACGGTCGGCCAGGGCCGCGCTGAAGCGCTCGAGCAGGCAGGTGGCCTGGAGGAATTCCTGGGTCGGCGCGTCCAGCCCATCGAGCACCTGCTCGCGCAGGTAATCGCGGATATAGGGATGGCCGAGCTGCAGGCTCTCGAGAAACAGGTCCATGCCGCGCCCGGTCTGCACCTCCTGCTGGGCCAGTTGCAGGGCGCAGGGCCAGCCGCCGATACGCCGGTTGAGGCGCTCGACCTGCTCGCGGTTGATCGCGATCGGCAGGCCCAGCGCCAGCAGTTGCTGCACTTCGTCGTGCTCGAAGGCCAGCAGGCCGGCATCCAGCGCCAGCAGCTGGCGCTTGACCCGCAGCTCGGCGACACCAAGCTCCGGCAGACCGCGGCTGCACACCAGCAGGGTCAGCCACGCCGGGCTGTTGCGCAGAAAGAAGCGCAGCGCGGCGATCAGCTCAGGGTTGCGCAGCACCTCGAACTCGTCGAGTACCAGCAGCAGCGATGGGTGTTCGGCCGGCAACTCGGCGAGCAGGCGGGTGAGCAGACCGTCGAGGTCTTCCTCGCCCCGCTCGGCGCGGGCCAGGCTTTGCGCACAGCCACCGTCGAGGCGGGCATGCAGGGCATTGAGCAGGTAGCGGCCGAACTGCCGCGGGTTATTGTCCTTGTCATCCAGGTTGACCCAGGCCACCGCGCCGGCGAAGGCCGCCGCCCACTGGCTGGCCAGTACCGTCTTGCCGAAACCGCTGGGGGCCTGCAGCACGGCCAGGCGCACCTGGGGCAGGCGTTGCAGCCACTCGTCGAAACGCGGTCGGGCGAGCAGCCCGGGATGCAGGGCCGGCGCACAGAGCTTGGCCGGAATCAGCGGCAGTGGTTGAGCTGATACAGCATTCATACAATCACTCCCGTTAATTGTCTTTGTATCGGGTAGTGCGAATCTTACGCAAATTGCAGGCTCAAGCCTGCGTTATAAACGGCAAAAAACGGCATGCCCAGATAGAAGCCATGCCGGTGGGTCAAGCCCGTACACCGTGCGCACCAATGACCGTGAGGCCACAACCCGTAGGGTGCGCCGTGCGCACCAATTAGAGCCGCGACACCATAATCCGAGTGCAAGCATGGCCACGATGCCAATCCCGATGGTGCGCACGGCGCACCCTACGAAACAGGTTCAAACCGTACACCGTGCGCACCCTACCCTTTCACCCCACCCGCGGTCAGGCCACCGACTATCCACTTCTGGCAGTAGAGGAATACCGCGGTGATCGGCAGGCCGGAGAGCACCGCGGCGGCGGCGAAGTCGCCCCACAGGTAGTTCTGCTCGTAGAGGTACTGCTGGGCACCGACCGACAGGGTCAGCTTGTCCACGTCCATCAGCAGCACCGAGGCGATCGGGTATTCGGTGATGCTGGTGATAAAGGCGAGGATAAACACCACGGCGAGAATCGGCACGCTCATCGGCAGGAGGATATGCACGAAGGCCTGCCAGGTGGTCGCGCCGTCGACGATGGCGGCCTCCTCCAGGGAGGCGTCGATGCTCTCGAAGTAGCCCTTGATGGTCCAGATATGCAGGGCCATGCCGCCCAGCGAGGCGACGATTACCGCGCCGTGGCTGTTCACCCCGAGCCAGCCGGCATGCTTGCCGAGCTGGTCGAACAGGGCATAGATGGCCACCAGCGACAGCACCGGCGGGAACATCTGGAAGATCAGCATGCCCTTGAGGATCGGTCCCTTGCCGGCGAAGCGCATGCGCGCGAAGGCGTAGGCGCTGGTGGTCGACAGCATAAGGATCAGCAGCGAGCTGATCAGGGCGATCTTCAGCGAGTTCCACAGCCAGGTCAGCACCGGGAACGGCGGGTTGAGCACCGTGCCGTTGTCCAGGGTGTAGGGAATGCCCAGGGCCAGGGACCAGTGCTCCAGGGTCGGCTGGTCCGGCAGCAGGCTGCCGGTGGCGAAATTGCCCTCGCGGAAACTGATCGACACCACCATCAGCAGCGGAAACACGATCAGGGCGATAAACCCGAGCAGCCCGGCGTGGGTCAGCCACAGGCGGTATTTCACGGATTTGGGTTGCACCATTGCCATGGACGGATTCCTCAGACTTTGACTTTCGACAGTTTCAGGTTGAGCCAGGCCATGCCGCCGACCACCAGGAAGATCAGGGTGGCGATGGCCGCCGCCAGGGCGAAGTTCTGCCCGGAATCCTGGAAGGCGATGCGGTAGGTGTAGCTCACCAGCAGGTCGGTGGTGCCGGCCGGGGTGGTCGCGCCGATGATGTCCGGACCGCCGCGGGTCAGCAGGGTAATCAGCACGAAGTTGTTGAAGTTGAAGGCGAAGCTGGCGATCAGCAGCGGTGCCAGCGGCTTGATCAGCAGCGGCAGGGTGATCTTCAGCAGGTTGTCCAGGGGCGTCGCGCCGTCCATCGCGGAGGCCTCGTAGAGGTCGCGCGGAATGGCCTGCAGCAGGCCCATGCACAGCAGCAGCATGTAGGGGTAGCCGAGCCAGGTGTTGACCAGCAGGATCATGCTGCGCGCCAGGGTCGGGTCGCTGAACCAGTCCGGGCGCACGCCGAACAGGCTGTCGAGCATCAGGTTGATCTCGCCGAAGTTCTGGTTGAACAGGCCGCGAAACACCAGGATCGAGATAAAGGCCGGCACCGCATAGGGCAGGATCAGCATGACCCGGTAGAACGCCTTGCCACGCACCAGGTCCCACTGCAGCAGGCTGGCCAGGACCAGACCCAGGGCCAGGGTGAAGAGCACGGTGAGGCCGGCGAAGGCCACGGTCCAGACGAAGATCTCGAGGAAGGGGTCGCGGATGCTCGGCTCGCTCAGCACCCGGGCGAAGTTGCTCCAGCCGGCGTACACGGTGAAACCGGGGGCTACCTTGCTGCCGTGGCTGTCGACATAGAAACCGCTGCTGCGATCCACTTCCAGGCGTTCACTGCTGCGGGTATTGAGCAGGTCGCCGTTTTCCAGCAGGCGGTACAGCGGCTTGACCGCCGCCACCTCGCGCAGGCCATAGAGGCGCAGCAGCTCGCCCTCGGTACCGCGCAACACCCACTGTTCCAGTTCGCCACGGCGCTGGATCACCTCGCGCAACGGCAAGGCTTCGGCCAGGCTCACGGCACTTTCCGGCAGCAGCTCCAGCGGTTCGCTGAGCAGCGGATCGCCCTGCAGCGGCGGCGAGACGAATACGCCCTGCTCGCCCTGGTCCACCCGCAGGCGCAGCGCGCCGGTCTCATCGGGATGCAGGCTGAAGGCGAAGCGCTCGCCGGCCAGGTAGGTCTGATTGAGGTGATAGCGCTGCACCTGCTCGAAACTCAGCAGGTTGGTCGCGCTGTAATTGGTAAAGCCGATGCCCACCGTGTACAGCAGCGGAAAGATCACGAACACCAGCATGCCCGCCACCGCCGGGTAGATATAGCGGTGGGCATAGGCTTTCTTGCTGATAAACACGTAACTGGCGATACCGGTGACCACCAACCCGAGCAGGGCGAAGGCGACCTGCTGCTGGGCGTAGAGCGCCACCACCAGGTACAGCGCCAGGGCGTTGAACAGCCCCCAGACAGACCAGCGCAGGGGCTGACGCAGGCGGGCAAAAGCGGAGGGTCGGGTCATGGCAGGGCTGACCGGTGCGATTGGAAATTCCAGGGCTGACATCTTGTTATAGCCTCAAGCAAGGCGGTTGCCGACGTTCCACGTCGGCAACCGCCGGTTGTCACTTGGCGATACGCTTGGCAGCGTCATCCAGCGCAGCGTCCACGGTCTGGCGACCGGAGGTGATATTGGTCAGCGCCGGGGCCATGGCCGACCAGAAGCTGCCCATTTCCGGGACATTGGGCATCGGCCGGCCCATGGCGGCGTTGTCGAAGGTGGCCTTGATCAACGGATCCTTGGCCAGCTCGGCCATATAGGCCTTGTTCGGCACCGCGCCCAGGGGCACATCGGCATTGACCGTCTTCAGCCCCTCGACCTGTAGCAGGTAGCTCTCGAGGAACTCCACGGCCAGGGCCTGGTTGGGGCTGGCGGCGTTCAGGGTCGCGGCCATCACGCCGGTGAACGGCCGGCTGGCGGCCTCGCCCACGGCGGGGATCGGCGCGACGCCGAAGTCGATACCGCTCTTCTGGATATTCGACCAGGCCCAGGGCCCGCTGATAAACATCGCCGACTCGCCTTTGTTGAAGGCTGCCTCGGCCGCACTGTAATCCGCGCCCTTGGGCATCACTCCGGCATCGATCAGTTGCTTGAGCACGGCCGCACCCTGCTTGGCTCCGGCGCTATTGACCCCGGTCTGGCTGACGTCGTAACCGCCGTCCACTTCGGCGAAGGCATAACCGCCGTTGGCCGCCAGCAGTGGCCAGGTGAAGTAGGTGTTGTTGTAGTCCCAGAGAATTGCGCGCTTGCCGTCTTTGGCCAGCTCGACGTTGAGCGCCAGCACCTCGTCGAAGGTTTTCGGCGGGGTCGGCACCAGCGCCTTGTTGTAGATCAGGCCGGTGGCTTCGACCGCCATGGGGTAGCCCCACAGCTTGCCCTGGTAGGTCACCGCGTCCCAGGCGAAGTCCTCGATCTCGGCCTTGTTCTTGGCACTCGGGTTGATCGGTGCGATCAGCCCGCTCTGCGCCCACTCGCCGAGGCGATCGTGGGCCCAGATAAAGATATCCGGGCCGTTGCCGGTGGCGGCGGCCTGCTGGAACTTGTCGGTGGCGCTGTCGGGATGCGCCACCTCGACCTTGATCCCGGTGTCGGCGGTGAACTTCTCGCCAACCTGGGCCAGGCCCTTGTAGCCCTTGTCGCCGTTGATCCAGATAACCAGCTTGCCTTCTTCGATGGCCGCCTGGGCCGCTAGCGGCAGGCCCAGGGTGACGGCCAGGCCGATGGCAGCAGTAAGCAATTTCTTCTTCATAGGTGAGAGTCCTCGTGGCTTCTTATTGTTGATCCACAACCGCTGCAGGCCGGTGGATAGTCGCGCAGCCCTTGCATCCTCGGGCAGAAACACAGGCGCCACATCCTCCCCCGGTGCAGCTCGCGAGGGCGTAGAGACGGGGGCGTAGTCTGCCAGCCGCAGGCGAAAAAAAGTATGCGCGCCGGCCCTGTCCCCGCCTGCCGCAGGCGGCAAAAAGCGACTCCAATGGCGGCTCAACCGCACCGGGAGAAGTTTATGCGCCGCTCGTCACTGCTGCTCGCCAGCCTGCTTATCGCCCTGCTCAGTCCTCTCGCCCTGGCTGCCCCGCAGCTGCAGGCCTGGCTCGAGCAACAGCCCCTGCCACTGCGCTGGCAAAGCGAGGCCGGACAGCGTTACAGCAGCGAACTGGAACTGCAGCCAGGCCTGTTGGCTTTGCGTGGCCCCGCCAGTGCCGAGCCGGCGCAGGCCCTGGCGCTCTATCAGCGTCAGGCCTGGCAGGCCGACAGCCACCTGAGCTTGCAGGTGCCGACGGCCGGACGCTATCGCCTGCTGTTCCAGGACGGCGACGACGCCCACCTGCGCCTGCTCCCGGTCAAAGCGCAGGCCACCCGCCAGGTGGCCTGTACAGCTTGGCAGGGCCAGGCCCTGGGCGTCGACGTCAGCCGGGTATTTGCCGACGGCCAGCAGCTGCGCGATGCCTATAGCGGGCAACTGGCGACGGTCGAAGACGGCCAGGTGCGGATGACTCCGGCTCCCCACAGCGGCGGCCTGCTGTTGCTCGAAGCCGCCGCGGCGCAAACCAAGCCGGCCCACGACTGGCGCAACGCCACGGTGTATTTCGCCCTCACCGACCGCTTCGCCAACGGCGACCCGAGCAACGACCGCAGCTACGGTCGCCAGCCCGACGGCGAGCAGGAAATCGGCACCTTCCACGGCGGCGACCTCAAGGGCCTCACCGGCCAGCTCGACTACCTGCAGCAGCTGGGCGTCAACGCCCTGTGGCTCAGCGCGCCCTATGAGCAGATCCACGGTTGGGTCGGCGGCGGCGACCAGGGCGACTTTCGTCACTACGCCTATCACGGCTACTACGCCCTGGATTTCACCCGCCTGGACGCCAATATGGGCAGCGAGAACGAGCTGCGCGAACTGATCGCCCAAGCCCACGCCCGCGGCATCCGCGTGCTGTTCGATGTGGTGCTCAACCACCCCGGCTACTCGACCCTGGCCGATATGCAGGAATTCGGCCTCGGTGCCCTGCGGGGCGGCATGAGCCAATACCTGCCGCCGCGCTGGAGCGACTGGCAACCTTCGAGCTACGAGAACCTGCACGCCTACCACAACCTGCTCGACTACCAGCATCCGGACTGGAACCAGTGGTGGGGCAAGGACTGGCTGCGCGCCGGCATCGCCGACTACGATCAGCCGCCCAGCGTGCTGGTCGATCCGCTCAAGGGCTCGCTGGCGTTTCTGCCCGACTTCAAGACCGAGAGCGAACAGGCCGTGGCACTGCCGCCCTTTCTGCTGCGCAAGGCCGACACCCGCGCGGTGCCGCGTGAGGGCTATCGGGTGCGCGACTACCTGGTGGAATGGCTGACCTTCTGGGTGCGCGAATTCGGCGTCGACGGCTTTCGCGCCGACACCGTCAAGCATGTCGAGCTGGACACCTGGGCGGCGCTGCGCCGGGCGGCCGACCAGGCCCGTGCCGAGTGGTCGGCCGCCAACCCCCTTGATCCCATGAGCGGCAGCCCGTTCTGGATGGTCGGCGAAGTGTTCGGCCACGGCCCGCAGAGCAACGTCTACCAGAACAACGGCTTCGACGCCCTGATCAACTTCGCCTTCCAGGGCGAGCTGGCGGCCAAGGCCAGCGACTGCCTGAGCCAGGCCGATCGCGGCTACGACGAATACGCCGGACTGCTGCAGAACGATCCCGGGCACAATTTTATGAGCTACGCCTCCTCCCACGACACCTCGCTGTTCTTCGCCGAACAGAACAACGACCTGGCGCGCCAGCAGGGTCTGGCCGCGGCCCTGCTGCTCAGCCCCGGCGCGGTGCAGATCTACTACGGCGACGAAAGCGCCCGCCCCCTCGGCCCCAGCGGCTCCGACCCACAGCAGGGCACCCGCTCGCCGATGAACTGGGCGGCGCACCAGCAGCCGCCCATCGCTGCCCTGCTCGAGCACTGGCGCATCCTCGGCCAGTTCCGCGCGCGCCACCCGGCCATCGGGGCCGGCAGCCACCAACGGCTGTCCAGCCAGCCCTACGCCTTCGTCCGTCGCCTCGGCGAGGACAAGGTGGTGATCGTCCAAGGCCCGTGATGCACCACAACCCGTAGGGTGCGCCGTGCGCACCACTTTCTACTCGGTATTACCATGACCCCGGAACAACAACGCCAACAAGCCCAACTGACCTTCGCCAACAGCCACGCCGACATCCAGGTCGGCCAGGCCGCCGACTGTCCGCTGCCCATCGAACAACTGCTGGCCACCACCGCCGCCAGCCCCTGGGTGCGTCGCCACTTCGCCAGCGGCCTGACCGCCGAGGTCTACCAGATCGAGGCTGGCGGCAGGCTCTGGACCCTCAAGCGCGCGCGGGCGCAATGCAAGGTGCAGAACCTCAACGGCCAGACCTCCTTTCTCAACGAGGTGCAGCGCCGCGCCGAGCTACAGGCCCTGAAACAGCAGCCGGCCTGGGGCGCAGCATTGAGCGGGATAGTCGCCACCCAGTACGCCAGCTACCGCCAGGGCCTGCTGCTGTCGCCCTGGATCGCCGGCGAGGCCGTTCAGGAGTGGGACGAGCGCCGTCTGCTGCAGCTGTTCGCCAGCCTCTCGGCGCTGCTGCAACTGGGCTTCTTCGACTGGGACCTGTGCCCGGGCAACCTGCTCGACGACGGCCGGATCCGCCTGTTCGATTTCGGCTATATGTACCGCTTCGACCCCTTGCGCGCCTGCAACAGCAACGGCCTGCTGACCCCGCAATGCCACGCTGCCGAACGCTTCGAAACCCGCAGCTACTACGCCTACCTGCTCGACCTGGAACAGCGCCAGGGTAGCGCCGCCGCCCTCAGCGCCCTGGCGCTGGAAAAACGCATCGCCCTGGAGTGCTACCAACACCTGCGCCAGACCCTGGCCCGGCGCGGGGCAAGCAGCGACGTATTGACCTGGCTGGATGGCATTATCGGCGACTGGCAGCAGGCCCTGCGCCACGACCTCGCCCGCCTCTACCTGCGCGAAGCCTGGCGCTCACACTGGAGCGACCTGGACGACGACCTGCAAGGCCAGACCTGCACGCCCCTGACCCTGCAACGCCTGGATTGGCTGACCGATTGCCTCGACGCTCAGGCTAGGGACTTGCAACGCCTGGACCTGCTGCAAGGCAGGCCTGTGGCGGCCTGGCGACAACAACTTGAACAGGCACGGCAACAGGCCATGGCCTGGCAGGTCGGCGGTTAACCCCGGTGCGCGCAGCGCACCCTACGGAAGCCACCCCGACAGCGCATTGCGTAGGGTGCGCGTCGCGCACCGCGACTTGCGCGGTCATTCGCCGAACGCGCCCTCCGCGTCCCCGGTTCCGCCCCAATCCGCCGGGTAAACGCCTTCGCGCACCAGACGGTGATAGCTCGACCAGGGCCAGTCGGCCACCCGCTCGACCAGGCCATGGCGCACCGGGTTCCAGTGCAGGTAATCCAGGTGCCGGCGGCAATCCTCCTCGTCGCGAATACGGTGCTCCCAGAAGCGCCGTTGCCATAGCCTGGACTCGCGGCGCAGGCAGCGGCTCAGGCTGATCGCCCCCGGCGCGCGGGGCAGCGCCGGGCTGGTAAGGCGTTTGATCAGCGACCAGCGCAGGCCGAAGTCGGCATCGCCCGCGGGCAGCTGCCACAGGCAATGCAGGTGATCGGGCAATAACACCCAGCCGGCAATAGTGAAGGGATAACGCTGACGCACCTGGACGATGGCCAGGTGCAGGGCTTCGCGCAGCCTCGGCTGGGTCAGCACGGGCTGGCGCTGCTCGGTCGTCAGGGTAAAGAAATAGCAGGCACCCGGATCCCGGGCACGGCGGTAGTCGGACATTCCCTGTCTCCTCGACGTTGATCGCCCCGCAAGGATAGGCCATGGTGCGCACGGCGCACCCTCCATATGGATCGCGCCGGATGCCGTAGGGTGCGCCGTGCGCACCGGGCGTTGCACCTCAGGTCAGGTAACGGCCGCACAGCGCCTGCTGTTCGGCGACCATTGCCGCCTGGCGCACGCTGGTTTCGCTGATGCCGACGAGGCGCTGCATATTGCACTCGGCCACCGAGTGAATGGCATGCATGCTGCGCGTCACCTCCTCGGCCGCCTGTTGCTGCTGGGCGGTGGCCTGGCTGATCTGTCGCGACATGCCGGCGATATCACCGACCTGCTCGCGAATCTGTTGCATCACGCCGTCGGCCTGACCGACCTGGACGAGGTTGGCCTGCATGCGCTGGCGGCTCAGCTCCACCGACTGCACCGCCAGCTGGATACCCTGGACCAGACGCTCGATACGCGACTGGATCTCCCCGGTCGAGCTGGCCGTGCGCAGGGCCAAGTTGCGCACCTCATCGGCGACCACGGCAAAGCCTCGGCCCTGTTCGCCGGCGCGGGCGGCCTCGATCGCGGCGTTCAGGGCGAGCAGGTTGGTCTGCTCGGCGATGCCGCGAATCACCTCGAGGATCTGCCCGATCTGGGCACTGAAGGCTTCGACCTTGGCGATTTCGTCCACGCTGCCCTGCAGCTGCTCGGCCAGTTCGCGGGTGCTGCCGATGGTGCCGGTCATGATGCGGCTGCCGTCGCTGACACGATCCTCGACGTTGCCAACCCGTTCGGCCGTGTCTTCGGCATGCCGGGCGACCTCGGCGAAGCTTGACTCCAGCTGGGTCAGGCTGGTCGCCAGCGCACCGATGCTCGAGCGCTGCTGCTCCAGGCCCTGACGCGCCTCGGCGCAGGAACCGGTATTGCTGCGGGCGATGGCGTCCTGTTGGTTGGCAGCACGGCCCAACCGGGCCAGGGCATCACGCAGGTTGCCGGCGACCCGGTTGACGTCCGCCGCGACCCGGCCGAACTCATCCGCGCGGCGATAATCGCACTGGCCGCGCAGGTCACCCTCGGCCAGCCGGTTCAACGCACCGGAAACCGCACCCAAAGCCCGACGCATGGTGCGGCTGAGCCACAGGCCCATGCTCAGGGCGATGCCGAGCGACAGCGCGGCCAGCCACAGCAGGCGGTCGAAACCGCTGCGATAGGTCGCCCGCGCCTGCTCAAGCTGGGCCTGGGCGTCCCCCTCGCCCGCCTCGATCAGCCGCTCGACCTGCTCGCCCATCTGCCCCTGCAACCCCTGCAGTAGGCCCTTGCGCTCGAGGTTGCGCTGCTTGTCGGCGAGCCAGCCGGCGTATTGGGCCAGGGTGCCCTGGCCGTCGAGGAGGATGTTGCGCTCGATCTCGGCAAATTCGCCCAGGTAGGTGTGGGCGTAGTCGGTGCGGCTGTCCTGATGCGGCTTGAGGTCGTCGAGCACGCTGGCCAACTTCTTGTGCAGGTTCGGCAGGCGCTCCCGGACCTTGACCTCGGCCTGCGCCAGGCGCTGCGACGATGCGCTGCCGACGGCATCGAAGACCAGGGCCTCGACCTGTTCCAGGGGAATGATGAACTGCTTGAGCGAGTAGGCAACGTAGTCGTCCTTGGTGTCGGCCTGCACCCGGAGCAGGTCCTGCTTGAAGCGCGACAGCTGCAACTGCAGGTCGCGCAGCGCCACCGCAGTCTTGTCGACCCGCTCCAGCAACTGGCGCTGCGCCTGCAGCAGCGCCAGGCTCTGCGCATCCAGCTGCGGCAGCAGCTGCACCAGCAGCGCCAGGGCCGGCTGGTCCGGGCTGCTGTCACTGTCGTGCATGCGCTCTAGGCGCGTGGCGACCTGCTCGGCGCGCTGCCGGTGCTCGGCGGCGAACGCCTCGAGATCCTCGGCGCGCTCGGCACCGAGGGCATTGGAAATATTCTGGGTCAGGCCCTGCAGGGCGCTGAAAAAGTTCTGGCTGGCCTGCAGCCGCGCAGCGGTGTGCGCGAGGCGCTCACTGTTGCCCTGCAGGTCGGCGATGGCGGCCAGGCTGCTGCCGCCCAACAACACCAGCAACAGCGCCAGTGCCGCGATAAGTAGGTAGAGCCGGGACAGGAAGCCGAACTCGGGCGCGGCGAACCTGTTGGTAATGGAGGACAACATCCTTCTCTCCAATCGATAAAGGCCGGGCCGGCGGGTTACCCCGGCGGCCCGGCAGGCTCAGAAGCTGCCCGAGGTGCTGGCTCCAGCGCTGACGGTCAGGCTGTTGTTGGCACCGGCTTGCCAGGTCTTGACCTGGGTCGGATTGCTCTCGTTGCGGATGATGCACTTCCACTCCACCTGTTGCTGGGCCGGCAGGCTGATGCTGCCCTTCCAGGTCGGGTAGGCGCTGGTATCGGTCAGGCGCACGGCCGCTGCCGCGCTCCAGTTGCCCAGCTGGCTGACATTGCCCACCGCGTAGACGCTGTCGCCCCACTGGGTGGTGCCGTTGTCGCAGCGAAAATTCACGCTGACCAGATCGCCACCGCCATCGCCAGCGCTGTCCGTGCGCCAGATGCGCACCTGACCGTTGTCGCTGGTCAGCGCCTGGGTGAAGTTGCCGCTGGCCACCTGGCCGGGGGAACCCAGGTTGGAGTCGAGGGCGATCAGCAACTGCTGATCACTGCCGCTGACGGTCGCCACCAGGCCGCTGAAACCCGTGTGGAACTCGATCGCCGAGTCGGCCTTGATCCCCGCCGTACGGCGGATCTGGATCAGCTGGCGGATAAAGTCGCCGTAGCCCCAGTCGTACATGTGCGACCAGTAGACCACCGGTGTGCCGGGGCTGGAGAGGATATAGGCATAGGCCCGCTTGAGCAGGTGATCGGGCAACGGCCAGTGGTGCTGGCCGCCGTTCTGGCCAGGCGAATAGCCGGTGTCATGGTTGTCGACGAAGGTCACCGCCACCTCGCGCCAGCGCGGGTCGGGGTTGCCGTTCAGGCCATTGCGCCAGTCGCTGACGCTGCCGTTCTGCATGCGCTCCTTGAGGGCGAAGTCGAAGATGGTGCACTGGGCCCGGTCCGACCAGTCCTTGAGGATCTGCTGCCAGCTCGCGCCGTTGCGCCAGTCCCAGCTCGGGTACTCGCCCGGAGCCTTCCACAGCTCGCCGACGCAGAAGCCGTCGTCGTGGGCCTGGTCCATCCAGCTGTCGACCCGTTCGCCAGCGTAGCCGCGAACGAAATCGAAGCGCAGCCCCGCGCCGCCGTAGTTGTTGCGCAAGTTGGCGAACTCCTGCTGGAACATCGCCAGGTTCTGCGGGTGGCCGGTGTTGAGGTCGGCATCGCCGCCGACAAAGCGGTCGCCGTCGTCGCAGTCGTTGGCGTAGTTGCCGGGATCAGAGCAATCGTTGCGCCACAGGCCCTGGCCCGCCGGCAGGTTGATTTCCTTGTTCGGATAGCCGCGGTTCATGTGGTTGGGCACCACGTCGTAGATCGGTTTGACCCCGGCACCGTTCAGCGCATTGGCGGCCTGCTTGAGCTGGCTGTCGCTGCCGTAGCGGCCGTTCTTGTTGAAGTCGTGCCAGAAGTAGCCCTCGCCACCGCCCGAGGTGCCGTTGCTGGAATCGCTCCAGCTGGAGAAGTCGCGCCAGGGTACCGGCATCCAGATGGCGCTGAAGCCGTCCGCGGCGATGCTCGGTGCCATGCCGGCGAGGGTGCTGTACCAGTTGTTGGGGGCGGTGCGCACGACGTTCCAGTGAAAGCCTTGCAGGATGATTTCGTCGCCGCCGTGGTAGCGCACGCCATTGGGCGATTTGCCCGCGGCTTCGGCCGCCTCGAGCAGGCTGCCGTAGGGGTACGCCAGGGGCGTCAATGCCAGGACCAGCCCGGCAAGTCGCAGGTATCGTTTCATCGTAGAGCTCCATTTTGTTGTTGTAGAGAGCATCCGACTACAGGGGATGTGTTGCGCGGGCGGACGCCTGGGGACGTTCGCAGTAGGCGGGAGTTTTTTCACAACCTCTCCGCCGCGCCAGCTTGGCGGGGGGCGCGCCAGCGCCATACCTCCCCTGGGGATTTTTTTACGGCGTAGCTGGCAGGCGTAGCCGCCACCTCATCCACCCCTACCCGCCTGCCCGGCGCTACGCCCCGGGCACTCAGCCTTGAAAAAAACTGCCGGGGAGGATGTGGCGCAGTAGCCGATCCATGACGCTTAGCCCAGCCGCCGCCCTCGGTATTTTCCCGGTGCGGTCGAGCCTGCGGGGCGAGTGTCGGCACGCCAACGAGCTCGCCTGCCCCGCTGGCAAATGCCCGAACGGGCAGTGCGCAAGGCTCCGGCAGCCCTGAATCCAAAAACAAAAAAAGGTCCCACGATGAACAAGATCCAACCTGCACAGCTGTTTCGTCCCAGCGCCCTGCTCGCCGCCATGCTGCTGGCCAGCCCGGCCCTGGCCGTGGACTTTCATGGCTACCTGCGTTCCGGCATCGGCGCGACTGCCGGCGGCGGCGACCAGGCCTGCTTCCAGGCGGCCGGCGCATCGGCCAAGTACCGTCTGGGCAACGAATGCGAAACCTACGCCGAGATCGGCCTGGGCAAGGAAGTGTGGAAGGAAGGCGAGCAGAGCTTCTACGTCGACAGCATGATTGCCTACAAGTCCGACCAGGCCAACGACTGGGAAGCCACCGACAGCGACAGCAACCCCTACGCCAACGGCACCAGCTCGATACGCCAGTTCAACGTGCAGGCCAAGAACTTCCTGCCCGACACCCTGCCAGGTGCCACCCTGTGGGCCGGCAAGCGCTACTACAAGCGCCATGACGTGCATATCAACGATTACTACTACTGGGACGTTTCCGGGCCGGGTGCCGGCATAGAGGACATCGACCTGGGCTTCGCCAAGGCGCACGTGGCCTGGATGCGCAACACCGACGGCGACTGGACCTATAACGGCGCGGGCACCGGCACCAACGTGGCCAACGACACCCTGGACTTTCGCCTCAACGACATCGAGTTCAATACCGACGGCAAGCTGGAGTTCGGTTACAACTACGGCAAGGCCAACCTCTCCGATATCCAGGAAAAAGACCCTGGCTATACCGACCAGAAAGGCCACCTGGTCACCGTCGAGCATGTCCAGGGCAACTGGTTCGGCGGCTTCAACAAGCTGGCCCTGCAGTACGGCACCGACGGCATCGTCGGCAGCACCGGGCGCAATAGCACCGGCAACAGCGACGGCAGCATGATCCGCCTGGTCAACCAGGGTGTGGTCAGCCTCTCCGACAACATCGAAATGATGTACGTGCAGATCCACGAAGACAAAGACTTCGACAACGACTCCGGGCAGGCCTGGAGCTCCTTCGGCGTGCGCCCGGTGTACAAGTGGAACGACACCATGAGCACCGCCCTGGAGTTCGGCTACGACTACGTCGACCCCCAGGCCGATGGTGAAAAATCCCGCGACCTGAAGAAGATCACCCTGGCCCAGCAATGGTCCGCCGGCCGCAGCTTCTGGGCCCGTCCGCAAATCCGCGCCTTCGCCACCTACGCCATGTGGGACGGTGGCCGCTACAACGCCGCCAGCGAATCCATCGAGCCCGGCGACGACAACGGCCTGACCTTTGGCGTACAGGCCGAAGCCTGGTGGTAAGCCAATCGGGGCCCGTTGCATCCGGGCCCCGAACGAAGTTGTAACGCTGCTCCTGTGGTTATTTGCCCCGGACCTGCAACAGGCCGGGGCCCTTTTACAGGCGTGAACAATAAGAGGAATAACACATGCCGTATCATCGACTCACCGGCCTTGCCCTGCTCGGCCTGCTGCTGACCGGCTGCGCTGGCGAACCGCTGCGCCGCATCGACGTACTGACCCAGACGCCCGCACCGCTGCAGACCTCCCAGCAGGATGGCCAGCGTGCGCTGGCCGCTGCCAAACCCTGCTGCAGCAGCCTGCAACAACTGCCCTATATGCCGATCCCGGCCAATTTTTCCGACGACGTGGTCATCGACCCCAGCGCCCCGGCCTTCGAATTCCAGAGCGGCAAGAGCTTTCTGCGTGCCTTCGCCCTGCCGAGCGACAGCCGCTCGTTCGAAATCCGCCTGTACAGCCAGGCCGGCAACACCGTGCTGGCCCCCAGCGCCATGCTGCTCGACAGCCAGTTCCGCCTGACCCGCCTGCTCGGCAGCGAGGATTTCGTCTACGAACCGGCCGCCGGCCTCAAGGGCGACAGCCTGGATGCGCGCCTGCGTATCGACCGCCTCTATCACGACAACCCCGGCAACGAGCAGTACCTGATCCTGTTCACCAGCGAGCGTCAGCTGGCCGGTCAGACCGTTCTGCAACACCCGGCCAAGGCCCATGCCAAGGCCCACGGCAATGAGCCGCCAAATATTCCCGATCCGGTCGCCCGGCATGCCCCGGTGGGGGTGATCAAGATGGTCCTGATCGAAGACGGCAGCGCCAGCCAGCAGGCCAACAGCTATGTGCCGCCGCGCAGCATCGGCATGGAAATGGGCAACCGCCTGCCCAGCACCCCAGCGCCTGCGGTGCTGCCGGAGACCCAGGCTTACTATCGCCAGGGCATCGACGCCGCCCTGGCCGGCCAGGACCTGGAACGCGCCCTGCGCCTGGCCGATGAAGCCGCCCGGGTCGGCGACGACAGCGCCAAGGCCCACCTGCTCGAGCGTATCCAGATCAAGTGACATCAATCCCTCCAGGGATGTTTTCGGGCGGCCTCTGGCCGCTTTTTTTATGGCCTGCCATCCCTGGCGGCCACCCTTCGGGCCGTCGCTGCGCGACGTTAAAAATTGCTCCAGGCAATTTTTTATGGCCTGCCACCCCTGGCGGCCACCCTGCTAACCGCCGCTAGGCGACGTTAAAAATCTTTCACCTGCCACACGAGACACCCCATCCCCCACACGAGACCCTCAGGATGAAAACAACAATAATCCTCGCACTCCTGCTGCTTCTGCCCGCCCTGCCCCCCGGCGTCCATGGCTTCGAGAAAGGCACGCTGACCATCTGGATCAATCCGGACAAGGGCCACGACGGCCTGCGCCGGGTCGGCGAACGCTTCACCCGCGACACCGGCATGCCGGTCAAGGTGCTGGCCCCGGACGACCTGGCCAGCCGCTTCGACCGCCTCGGTGCTACCGCCCAGGGGCCGGACATCGTGATCTTCGCCCATGACCGCCTCGGTTCCTGGATCAACGCCGGCCTGCTGCAGCCCCTCGCCCCCACTGCCGCCGCCCTGCAGCGGGCACCGGCCTTCGCCTGGGAGGCGCTACGGGTCGGTGCCGACTTCTATGGCTACCCCCTGGCCGTCGAGACCATCAGCCTGATCTACAACCAGCAACTGGTCACGCAGCCGCCGCGCGACCTGGAACAACTGGCGGCGCTGGATCGCCAGCTGCGCGCCCAAGGCAAGCGCGCCATCGCCTGGGACTACCGCAACCTGTATTTCTCCTGGCCCTTTATCAACGCCGGCGGTGCCTACAGCATCGGCAAGCATCGCGGCCTCTACGACCTCGGCGACCTGGGCATCGCCGGGCCCGCGGCGATTGCCGGCGTGCAGCGCATAAAGGCCCTGCTCGACAGCGGCGTGCTGGTCCGCGACAGCGATTACGGCTCGATGATGGAAGACTTCAAGCGCGGCGAGGTGGCGATGATCGTCAACGGCCCCTGGGCCTGGAACGAGTTGCGCGACGCCAGGATCCCCATCGCCCTGGCCGCGGTTCCCGGCCCCAGCGCCGAACAGCCGGGACGGCCCTTTATCGGCGTGCAGGCCGCCGCGCTGAACCGCCACAGCCGGCACAAGGCGCAGGCCCAGCGCTTTCTCGAGGACTACCTGAGCAGCGCCGAAGGGCTCCGTACGATCGACGCGGACAAACCCCTGGGCGCACCGGCCAACCTCGAGCTGATGGCGCAGATGCAGGGCGACCCGCTGATCGCCGCCACCTACCAGGCGGCCGAGCGCGGCGAGATCATGCCGGACATCCCGGAGATGAAACGCTTCTGGAGCCTGTTCGAGGCGCGCCTGGAACCCATGCTGCTGGGGCAACGGCCGATCCCCGAGACCCTCGCGGAAATCGCCCGTCGCCTGCACGCCGCCGGACGTATGCAGGGCCAACGCCGCCTGCACTACCCGTCCGCGGACGGTTTCTGAGGTAAGTGGGGGTTGAAAGCGGTGGCAGGGACTTCAATGCGGGAGGCGAAAGCCCGTTCATCCATAAGAAAACCGTTACCCGCGGTGCGCACGGCGCACCCTACAGATATCGGCTGCCGACTTTTCCCCTCACCCCGTCCCTCTCCCCCTGAGGGGAGAGGGAGTTGAATATGCATTGCAGCCGGTGGTACGCGCGGCGATCCGCCGTTCGTAGGGTGCGCTGCGCGCACAGATGGAGACCCTATCGCTTGCGAACTCAGGGAGCCTTGATGCCCCGTGCAGCTTCGGCCAGGTAGAACCAGGTCGGCGCATCCAGCTGCAGCCCTATACCGGCCAATGCCTCGTCGATACGCGTTTGGCGCAGGCTGCCGAGAATCGGTAGCGGGCTGCCGGGCAGACGGCGCAACCAGGCCAGGGCGACCTGGGTCGGGGTCGCCTGCAGGGCCGTGGCGACTTCGCCCAGGGCCTGCTGCAAGGCCGGCGCAAACTGCCCGCCGGCCAGCGGCGACCAGGCCAGCACCTGCAATCCGGCGGCCTGCATGGCCTGCAACTGGCCATCCCAGGCCGGCTGCTGGGCCAGCAGCGATAGCTCGATCTGGTTGCAGCGCAGCGGCAGTTCCCTGGCCAGCACCTGCCAGTGCAGGGGCTCGGCATTGGACAGGCCGATCCAGCCCACCTTGCCGCTGGCCAGCATGCCCTGCAGCGCGCGCGTCACCTCCTCGACCTGCAACAGCGGGTCGGGTCGATGCAGCAGAAAGCCGTCCAGACGCTCGACGCCCAGGCGTTGCATCGAGGCCTCCACCGCTTGGGTCAGATAGCTCGCCGCGCTGTTGTAGTGCTTGACCCGCCAACACGACAGGTCCTGGCTGGCCGGCACGATATCGGCCTTGCTGATCAGTTCGAGGCCCTGGCGCAGCTGCGGGCGCAGCCTCAGGGCCGCGCCGAAACGCGTTTCGCACTCGCCCAGGCCGTAGATATTGGCGTGATCGAAGCCGTTCAGGCCACGCTCCACGCAGCGTTCGACAAACCCCAGCAAGGCCTGGGGCGCGGCCAGCTCGGGGTAGTCGAGCAGGCGCATCATGCCCAGCAGCAAGGGTTGCCGCAGTGCCTGGGTCACAGGCTTTCCAGCAACTGCAGGGCGTCGCTGCTGCATTGCTGAATGCGCGCCCAGTCGCCGTTCTTCACCCACTCGCTGTCGAACATCCAGGTACCGCCGACGCACATCACGTTGGCCAGGGCCATATAGCGCTGCACATTGCCCGGGTTGATGCCGCCGGTGGGACAGAACTTCACCCCGGCAAAGGGACCGCCCAGGGCCTTGAGCGCCGCGCTGCCGCCGCAGACTTCCGCGGGGAACAGCTTGAAGCGGCGGTAGCCCAGGGCATAACCGAGCATGATGTCGGAGGCACTGCTGACGCCGGGCAGCAGCGGCACCGGGCTTTCCAGGCTGGCCTGGAGCAGTTCCCGGGTCGAACCCGGGGTGACGATAAACTGCGCACCGGCCTCGAGCGCCGCATCCAGCATCGACAGATCCAGCACGGTGCCGGCACCGACGCACAGCTCGGGGCGCTGCTCGCGCAGCAGGCGGATGGCGTTGAGGCCGTGCTCGGAGCGCAGGGTCACTTCCAGTACCGTCAGGCCACCGGCAGCCAGGGCATCGGCCAGCGGCAGGATATCCGCCTCGCGGGCGATGGTGATCACCGGCATGATCCGCGCCCGGGCGCAGATGCTGTCGATCTGAGCGATCTTCTCGGCCATGCGGGCCTGCGGGGTATTTTCGTTGTTAGTCATATCGGCTGGTCCTTCGGCCCTAGGGGCACCAGTAAATCTCAAGGGGGGAATGCAGCAAGGCGCGGATCGGCATATCTGCCACATCGTCTCCGGCCAGGGCCGCACGCAGCGTGGCCAGCTTGTCCGGGCCCTGAATTGCCAGCAGCGGCAGACGCGCCGCCGCCAGCAGCGGCAGGGTCAGGCTCAGGCGCTGGGCCGGCGCACTGGGGGCCTGCATCGGCAACACCCGGCGCGGGCAATCGGCCTGCAGCGCCAGGTCCAGATTGGGGCTGGCCGGGAACAGCGAGGCGGTATGGCCGTCGTCGCCCATGCCGAGCACCAGCACATCGATCGGCGGCAGCTCGGCCAAGGCCGCATCGGCCAGTTCGGCGGCCTGCTCCAGGCTGCTCGCCACCCGGTACAGGCTGAGAAAACGCGCTTCGGCGGCCGCGCCGCGGAGCAGATGACGGCGCACCAGCGCCTCGTTGCTGCTGGCGTGATTGATCGGCACCCAGCGTTCGTCCGCCAGGCTGATCAGCACCTGCTGCCAGTGCAGCGGCTGCTGCGCCAGGGCCTCGAAAAAGGCAATCGGGCTGCGCCCGCCGGACACCACCAGGGTCGCCTGGCCGCGCTGTTCAATGGCTAGCCGCAATGCCGCGGCCACGGCCACGGCCTGCGCCTCGGCCAGGGCCCGGGGATCGGCATGGCGGTGGGCAACCACCCCCGGCGGCAGTTCGAGATCAGAGATCGCCATACCAGCTCCTACCATCGCGGGTGATCAGGGCAATCGAGCCCATGGGGCCCCAGGTGCCGGCGGCATAGGGTTTGGGCGCATCGCCCTGGCGCTTCCAGCCGGCGATCAGCTGGTCGCACCACTGCCAGGCGTGCTCGATTTCATCCTTGCGCACGAACAGGTTCTGGTTGCCGCGCATCACTTCCAGCAGCAGCCGCTCGTAGGCGTCGGGTACCCGGGCGCTGCGGTAGGTGTCGGAGAAATTCAGTTGCAGCGGGCCGCTGCGCAACTGCATGCCCTTGTCCAGCCCCTGGTCCTTGGTCATCACCTGCAGGGCGATGCCCTCGTCCGGCTGCAGGCGGATGATCAGCTTGTTGCCGATCAGCTGGCGCTGCTCCGGATCGAAGATGTAGTGCGGCGGCACTTTGAAATGGATAACGATCTGCGACATCTTTTCCGCCATGCGCTTGCCGGTGCGCAGGTAGAACGGCACGCCGGCCCAGCGCCAGTTGCGGATATCGGCACGCAGGGCGACGAAGGTCTCGGTGTCGCTGCGGGTGTTGGAATTCTCTTCTTCCAGATAGCCCGGTACCGCCTTGCCATCGCTGCTGCCGGCCACGTACTGGCCGCGCACCACCTGCTGGCTGAGCTGTTCGCCGGTGATCGGGGCCAGGGCCCTGAGCACCTTGACCTTCTCGTCGCGAATGCTGTCGGCGGAGAGGTCGCTGGGCGGGTCCATGGCTATCAGGCAGAGCAGCTGCAGCAGGTGATTCTGGATCATGTCGCGCAGCTGCCCGGCCTGGTCGAAGTAACCCCAGCGGCCTTCGATACCGACCTTCTCCGCCACGGTGATTTCCACGTGGGAGATGTGGTTCTGGTTCCACTGGGTTTCGAACAGGCTGTTGGCGAAACGCAGGGCGATCAGGTTCTGCACCGTCTCCTTGCCCAGGTAATGGTCGATGCGATAGATGCGGGTTTCCGGGAAATACTGCGCCACCGCATCGTTGACCGCCCGCGAGGACTCCAGGTCGTGACCGATGGGCTTTTCCAGCACGGCGCGGGTGCGCTCGGCCAGGCCGACCGCCGCCAGGTTGGCGCAGATGCCGCCGTAGACCGAGGCCGGAGTGGCGAAATAGGCGATCAGCCGCTCGCTGCTGCCGACCTGTTCGGCCAGCAGCAGGTAGTCATCGGCCTCGAGGAAATCCATGCTCAGGTAGCTCAGGCGCGCCTGGAAGCGTTGCAGCACGGCGGCGTCCACCTCGGCGGCCGGCACATGGCGGCGCAGGTGCTGCTCGATCTGCTGCAGATACAGCTGCGCATCGCCGGCGTCGCGGGCCAGGGCGAGAATCTGCGTATCGGCGTGCAGCAGCCCGGCCCGATCGAGCTGATAGAGCGCCGGAAACAACTTGCGCAGGGCCAGGTCACCGAGCGCACCGAATAAGGCAAAAGTACAGGGTTCAACGATTATCGAAGGCATGATGTATGTTCTTTTATCAATCTTCTATGAAGTACGGCTAGAAATACTCGGTTGCACCGGATTAATCAAGGCTGAATGTAGTAATAAAAACAACATTTTCACAAAATCCACTTTGCAGTGGTCGTCGCCTGGCCCCATCAGTACGATAGGCCAGCAAATTCAGTGCAGGTTAAGGAATCAACATGGATCGCGTGCGCAATCTACTGGAGCAGATCCAGGGCCGACTCGACAGCCTGAACAAGGCCGAACGCAAGGTCGCCGAGGTGATCCTGCTCAACCCGCAACAGGCCACCCGCCTGAGCATTGCCGCGCTGGCCCAGGCCGCCCTGGTCAGCGAACCCACGGTCAACCGCTTCTGCCGCTCCTTCGGCGTCAGCGGCTACCCGGAACTGAAGATGCAACTGGCGCAGAGCCTGGCCAGCGGTGCGGCCTATGTCAGCCGCGCGGTGGAAGCCGACGACGCCCCGGAAGCCTATACCCGCAAGATCTTCGGCAGCGCCATCGCCTCCCTTGACAGCGCCTGCCAGACCATCGACCCGCAGCTGATCAGCCGTGCCGTCGACCTGCTGATCCAGGCCCGGCAGATCCACTTCTTCGGCCTCGGTGCCTCGGCCTCGGTAGCCCTGGATGCGCAGCACAAGTTCTTCCGCTTCAACCTCGCGGTCACCGCCCATTCCGACGTGCTGATGCAGCGCATGCTGGCCTCGGTGGCCCACACCGGCGACCTGTTCGTGATCATCTCCTACACCGGACGCACCCGCGAGCTGGTCGAAGTGGCGCGCCTGGCCCGGGAAAACGGCGCATCGGTGCTCGGCCTCACGGCCGCCGGCTCGCCCCTGGCCCAGGCCAGCACTCTGAGCCTGGACATCCCGCTGCCGGAGGACACCGACATCTATATGCCGATGACCTCGCGGATCATCCAGCTCACCGTGCTCGACGTGCTGGCCACCGGCATGACCCTGCGCCGCGGCGTGGACTTCCAGCCGCATCTGCGCAAGATCAAGGAAAGCCTCAACGCCAGCCGCTATCCGGCCGACGAAGAGCCTATCTAAGGACCTGCTTACGATCTGCTGCGCGTCGGCCCTACTGCGTTAAAAACAGGCTCGGTAAGCCGCTTGCGGCTAACGCGCTTCAGCGCGGCCCGAAGGGCGAGTGAAACGAGTAATGCTCATTTACACCAGTAAACTCCGCTTCCTCGCCTGCTTGACCAGCCGGAGGCTGTTACTAACGTAGCGCCTTGTATGGCTCTAGCTCGCGAGATCGTAAACACGCTCTAAGCGCCCGCACGCACCACCGAAAACCGGCCTGCCTGGTGCGCACGGCACACCCTACGGGCCGGTTTGGCGCAACAGGTTAGAAGATGTAATCGGTGGTCAGAAAGCTCGATTCGCGGTTGCGGATGATCTCGCTGACCAATGCCTTGTTGCTTTCCTGGAACTTGGTCGCCACCAGGGTGCGGATGGAAAATACCCGCAGCGCGTCATGCACCGACAGGGTGCCCTCGGCCGAGTTCTTGCGCCCGTTGAAGGGAAAGCTGTCCGGGCCGCGCTGGCACTGACTGTTGATATTGATCCGCCCCACCTGATTGGCGAAGGCATCCACCAGCCGACCGACCTGGGCCGAATCGTTACCGAAGATGCTCAGCTGCTGACCGAAGTCGGAGTCGAGCACATAGTCGATCACCGTCTGCAGGTCGCGGTAAGGCACCACCGGCACCAGCGGACCGAACTGCTCCTCCTGATAGACGCGCATCTGCGCATTCACCGGATAGAGCAGCGCCGGGTAGAAGAACGACTCACGCGACTCGCCGCCGCCGGCATTGACCACCCGCGCGCCCTTGGCCACCGCATCGGCCAGCAGGCCGCCGAGGAACTCACTCTTGCCCGGCTCCGGCAGCGGCGTCAGGCTCACGCCCGGCTCCCACGGCATGCCCGGCCTGAGCGCGGCGACCTTGGCGGCGAACTTGTCGAGAAAGCTGTCGACCACATCCTCATGCACGAAGAGGATCTTCAGCGCCGTGCAGCGCTGGCCGTTGAACGACAGTGCGCCAGTGACCGCTTCGCTCACCGCGTTATCCAGATCGACCTGGGGCAGCACGATGCCCGGGTTCTTCGCATCCAGGCCCAGGGCTGCGCGCAGGCGGTGCGGACGCGGGTGCAACTTCTTCAGGTCGCTGGCCCCCTTGTGGGTGCCTATAAAGGCGAACACGTCGACCTTGCCACTGGCCATCAAGGCGCTGACGGTCTCGCGGCCGCTGCCGTAGATCACATTGATCACCCCGACCGGAAAGCTGTCGCGGAATGCCTCCAGCAGCGGACGGATCAGCAGCACGCCGAATTTCGCCGGCTTGAACACCACGGTATTGCCCATGATCAACGCCGGGATCAGGGTGGTGAAGGTCTCGTTCAGCGGGTAGTTGTACGGCCCCATGCACAGGGTCACACCCAGGGGCACGCGGCGGATCTGGCCGAGGCAGTCCTGCTCCAGCTCGAAGCGGCTGCTGCGGCGATCCAGTTCCTTCAGCGCCTCGATGGTGTCGACGATGTAATCGCAGGTGCGATCGAACTCCTTCTCCGAGTCCTTGAGGTTCTTGCCAATCTCCCACATCAGCAGCTTGACCACCGCGCCGCGCTGCTCGCGCATGCGCCCGAGAAAGGCCTCCACATGCTGGATGCGCTCGGCCACGCGCATATTCGGCCACTGCCCCTGGCCATTGGCATAGGCGCGCACCGCGGCATCCAGGGCCGCCAGCGCCGCCTCGGCATCCAGGCGCGGCGTGCTGCCGAGAATCACCTGCTTATCGCCCTCCTCGCTCGCCAGGAATACCGGGCTGCGCACCGCCGCCAAGGGGCCATCCCAGCTGCGCAACTGGCCATCGACCAGGTACTCGCGCTGCTCGATGGGCGCGTCGGGGCGGTAGGCCTCGGGAATCTCGGCCAGGGTGGGGAATAGCGTATCGAGACGTTTAGGCGCAGTCATGGCGTTCACTCCTCTCAAGGGATACGGCATCGGCGCAGTAGGCAGCGCGCCCCTGCAGGGCCTCTTCGATGCGCAACAACTGGTTGTACTTGCCCACCCGGTCGGAGCGGCACAAGGAGCCAGTCTTGATCTGCCCGGCGCAGGTGGCCACTGCCAGATCGGCAATGGTGGTGTCTTCGGTTTCCCCGGAGCGATGGGAGATCACCGCCCGGTAGCCCGCATCCTGGGCCATGCGAATAGCGGCGAAGGTTTCGCTGAGGCTGCCGATCTGATTGAACTTGATCAGGATCGCATTGCCGATGCCGCGCTCGATCCCCTCCTGGAGGATCTTGCTGTTGGTGACGAACAGATCATCACCGACCAGCTGCACCTGCCGCCCCAGGCGCTCGGTCAGGTAGGCCCAGCCCTCCCAGTCGCTTTCGTCCATGCCGTCCTCGATGGAGCTGATCGGGTAACGCTCACACAACCCCGCCAGGTAATCGGCGAAGCCGCGGGAATCGAAGGACTTGTTCTCCCCGGCCAGCACATAGCGGCCGTCGCGGTAGAACTCCGAGGCCGCGCAATCCAGCGCCAGGACAAAATCCTGGCCGAGGCGGTAGCCGGCGCGCAGCACCGCTTCCTCGATCACCACCAGCGCCTCTTCGTTACTGGCCAGCGAGGGGGCGAAACCACCTTCATCGCCCACCGCCGTGTTCAGGCCGCGCTCGCGCAGCACCTGCTTGAGGCTATGGAACACCTCCGCACCCATGCGCAGCGCCTCGCCGAACGAGGTAGCCCCCACCGGCTGGATCATAAACTCCTGGATATCGACGTTATTGTCGGCGTGCTCACCGCCATTGAGGATATTCATCATCGGCAGCGGCAGGCTGAAGCGCCCGGGCTGGCCATACAGCGCCGCCAGGTGCTCGTACAGCGGCAGGTTCTGCACAGCGGCGGCGGCCTTGGCGCAGGCCAGGGAGACCGCGAGAATCGCATTGGCCCCCAGAGCGCTTTTGCTCTCGCTGCCGTCCAGTTCGATCATCGCTGCGTCGACCGCACCTTGCTGCAGCGCATCGAGGCCCAGCACGGCGTCGCGGATCGCACCGTTGACATTGGCCACCGCGCGCAGCACGCCCTTGCCCTTGTAGCGCTCGCCGCCGTCACGCAACTCCAGCGCCTCGCGACTGCCGGTGGAGGCCCCCGAGGGCACGCTGGCGACGCCCACTGCGCCACCGCCCAGCGTCACCACCGCCTCGACGGTCGGATTGCCCCGCGAATCGAGAATTTCCCGGGCACTGACCTGCCGGATCAGGCTCTCGCCCACGGCCCGGGTCGCCCCTGGAAAGCCGCCTGGCTGCACTGCGCCGGCCGTACCTGCGAGCAGCTCGCGCTGTTCGGCATGGGACTCGCGGAAATCGAAGTCCCGCGGCCACTGCGGCGCGCCAGGATTGCTGGAATCGTTCATGAATGCCTCCTCGCTTAACAAATGCTGTCGCCCACGCGGATCACCCGCAGGCAGTTGGTGCCACCTTGGGCATTGGCGTGATCGCCACGGGAAATCAATACGTGATCGCCCTCGACCACCACGCCGCGGCGCAGCAGCTCGTCGACCGCGCGGCCGTTGACCTCGGCGATCGGATAGCTGTCGCTGTCGAACGGAATGGTCTGCACCCCGCGAAACAGCGCCACACGGTTCTGCGTGCGCGGGTTGCGCGAGAAGGCGTAGATCGGCAGGTGCGAACGGATCCGCGACATCAGTCGCGGCGTGTCGCCGCTCTCGGTCATGCAGATGATCGCCTTGACCCCGTGCAGGTGATTGGCGGTGTACATGGCGGCCATGGCGATCGACTCGTCGATCCGCTGAAACTGCTCATCCATGCGATGCTTGGAGCGATGAGCCAGGGGATGCTTCTCCGCCCCGACTATGACCCGGCGCATGGCCTGCACGGTCTCCACCGGATAGGCCCCGGCGGCAGTCTCGGCCGAGAGCATCACCGCATCGGTGCCATCGAGCACGGCGTTGGCCACATCGAACACCTCGGCACGAGTCGGCATCGACTGGCTGATCATCGACTCCATCATCTGCGTGGCGGTGATCACCAGCCGATTGCAACTGCGGGCGCGCTCGATAATCAGCTTCTGCACCGCCACCAGCTCGGCATCGCCGATCTCCACGCCGAGATCGCCACGGGCCACCATCACCCCTTCGGACGCCAGGATGATGGCATCCAGAATCTGCAGGTCATTGACCGTTTCCGCCCGCTCGATCTTGGCGATCAGACCGGCCTCGCCACCTGCCTCGCGCAGCAGGCGACGGGCCTGATGGATATCCTCGGCATCGCGCGGAAAGGACACCGCCAGGTAATCGACCTGCATGGCCGCGGCGGTCTTGATGTCCTCGCAGTCCTTCTCGGTCAGGGCCGCCGCCGACAGGCCGCCGCCCTTGCGGTTGATGCCCTTGTTGTTGGACAGCGGCCCGCCCACCAGCACCTCGCAGCGCAGGCGATTGCCCTCCACCGTCCGCACCTCGAGCTCGATACGGCCGTCGTCCAGCAGCAGGATATCGCCCGGGCGACTGTCGTCGACCAGGGCCGCGTAATCGATGCCCACCGCCTGCTCGTCGCCGGCATTCTTGTCCAGCCGCGCATCGAGGCAGAAGGACTGCCCCTTGAGCAGCTGCACCTTGCCCCGGGCGAAGCGGGCGATACGAATCTTCGGCCCCTGCAGGTCCGCCAGCACCGCGACGAAACGCCCGTGCTTGCGCGCCATCTCCCGTACCAGCGCGGCCCGGGCGATGTGCTCGGCGGCGCTGCCGTGGGAGAAGTTCAAGCGCACCACATCCACCCCCGCCTGCACCAGGGCCTCGATCGCCTCAGGGCTTTCGGTAGCCGGGCCCAGGGTGGCCACGATTTTCGTTCTTCGGCGCATAACTCAGGTTCCTCGAGGGCGGATGTTGGATAACGACAGGACAAGCGACAAACCCCACCCACCAGCCTGAAAACCCGTGCTGGCGGGCGAAAAGCTTGTTGCTTTAAGCAATTGCGCTATTTTTACTCTGATAAAACAGATACATCAAGGCAAAATGTTGTAATAAAAACAACATTTAACCTTGCCCTGACGAGTCAATACGCAAAAACTCACCCCCCACGCCGGACGGGGCCTTGTCGAAGGGATAAACAGTCGCAGCGCCGGGGCTAGCGGGCCGTCAGACCAGTTGCGCGCTCAGCTCCAGCAGCGCCTCTTGCCCGGGCTGCAGGGTCAGGCTGTCGGCGGCGCAACAGGCGGCCTGGACACTGAGAAAGCCCAGCGCCTCGCTCCAGCCGACATCGGTCAGGGGGCGGCTGCCGGGATGCCAGACCACGCTGTTGGCCGCGCCCCGGGTATCGATCGACAGGCTGCGCTGCCAGGCCAGATCCTGCAGTTGCAGGAGCCCGCCATGGCGAAAGATGCGGTGGCAGCCGTCCTCGACGCGCAACGCGCCGTGCTGCTGGCAGGCGGCGCGCCTGAGCAGGTCATGGCCATGGGCACCGTCCAGGCCAAGCAGGGTCACCCGCACCACATCGCTGACGCACCAGTAGGCATGCAGGGCATGACTCAGCTGGCAGGGTTCGCTGTCCTGATGGCTGCTGCGCAGGCGTAGATGCATGCCGTCGCCCAACTCGGCCTCCAGGATCACCTGCCAGTCGCACAGATGCAGTTGCCAGCGCAGGCGCACGCCCTGCTCGTCCACCGTACAATCCAGCAGCTCCCAGTCGCTGAGCCGCGCCCAACCATGGGATGGCCAGCCGCTCTCGCCGGGATGCCGGCCAAACCAGGGCCAGCACACCGGCACCCCACCGCGAATCGCCCCGCCGCGCTGCCAGTGGCTGGCGCACCAGAGCCAGGGACGCTGGCCGCGCGGCTGGAAATGCAGGAGCTGGCCGCCCTGACGACTGAATGCCGCCTGAAAACGCGAATGCTCGATCAACAGCAGCTCGCGCTCCTGATGGGTCACCCAGCGCAGGCCTTGCCCGGCATACGGCACAAACAACCCGGCCAGGGGGTGCTCTGCAGCAGCCCCTGGCCGGGTTGTAGGCGGCGCAGGCACGCGCCGTGGTTTAACCGGTAGCATCGAACCGCCCCGGCCTCACAGCGCCACGCTCCCGGTGGTTACCACCAGTATTCGACCTGTACGCCGAAGTTGGAGCCATGCCGGGCATTGTCGAAGGCACCGCTGTCGGACAGCGCCGAACCCGCCGACTGCAGACTGGCCGCACGCTGCGCCGCCTCGTTCCAGCTGGCATAGGTGTAGTACAGGCGAATTTCCGGGCGTGCCCAGAAGTCCTGACCGGCGGGCGACCAGGTCGGTGCCACGGTGAACTTGGTCAGCTTGCGCGTGCCGTCAGTGGCATCGACCTGATCAAAGCCCAGCTCGCCGACCAGCTTGAACTGCTCGGTAAAGGCATAACTGGTACGCCCACCCACCGACAGCCAGTTCTGGTCGTCGCCACCTTCGCGCACATCCTTCTGGTAGACGAACTGCGCCTGGCCGCCCCAGCGTGGAGTGACCTGCCAGTTGTAGATTTCCACCAGGCGATAGCTCTTGTTGTCGTCATCCAGGGTCACATCGCCGGTATAGCCCAGGCCGGTGCCGGGGCCCTGGCCGTACTGCAGGGCCAGGGTATTGCTGCCGCCGAGAAAATCGCTCTGCTTGTGCTGCGCGGTCAGCGCCCAGCCGCTGTGGGCATCGGTGCTGTCGGGCTTGTCGATAAAGCTCAGGCCGAACTCCAGCTCGCCGCCCGGATTGGGCTTGAAGCCGGCGACGTTGAAGTCGTGGCGGTTGATATAGGGTTGCTGGAAGTAGCTGTCCTTGCGCGAGAAGGCGTAGCTGTATTTCAGCCCGCCCAGTTCGAAGTCCTCGATACCGGCCCCGGTACCGCTCTGGTTCCAGTAGTAGAAGTCGCTGATATGGATGTCGTTGCGCTTGTAGAAGCGCCGCCCGGCCCACAGCGAGCCGCCATTGAGCGCCGGCACCTTGCTCCACTCGGCATACATCTGGTTCATCCGCGCAAAACCGTAATCGCCGGTGAATTTCGGCGTATGACCGTAAGCGTTGTACAGCTGCGCCATGCCCTCGACGCTGACCACCGAACCGTCGTCCAGGCTCAGCAGGTCCTGGCGCAGGTCCAACTCCATATAGTGTTCGCACTCGTTACCCAGGCGGTATTTGCTCTGCGCCCCGGGCAACTGAAAGCACGATTGAGTGCCGCCCTCGGACGAACCACCGGCACCGCTGCGCACGTACCCGGAAAACTCCAGGGCCTGCACCTGCGGTGCCGCCATGGCCAGGGCAAGCAGGTAAGGGGCACCAGCGGCGATACGCGGCGAGGGCATGTTGAGACCGATCTTCATAGCTGCTCCTAATTGTTTTTATTGTGTGAAGTCCTGCGGTTAACCGCCGCAGTGGCGGATTCTGTGCAACCTTTTGCGTGCTCAGCCGCCCTGTAGGGTGCGCTGCGCGCACCGCAGGTTGAGGCCGAATGACAGAAGGATTGCTGATTACTTGCATTAGCCGCCGAAGCGGCCCGGACAGCGCTGCGCACGGCCTAAGCGGCCCAGCGCGCCCGGGCACTCAGCCGATCTTCAACTGCGCCACCTTGTGCTCAAGCGGCTGCGACTTTCCCGGCAGCAGGCGCTCGCCGCTCTGGGCGTCGAACAGCAGCACCTTGCCTGGATCGAACTGCAACTCCAGGGTCTGCCCCACCTGCGGCGCATCGTCCGGAGCCAGGCGGCAGCAGACCTTGGTCTGGTTCAGCTCGACGAACACCAGGGTATCCGGCCCGGTGGGTTCGACGACCTCGACCTCGGCACGAATCGACGATTGATTGCGGCTTTCGGCCGTGGCCAGAAGGATCTGCTCGGGACGGATGCCGAGGATCACCTCGCGGTTCTCGAAACCCGCCTCCATCGCTCCAAGCGGCAGCTCGCAACGGGCCTGGCCCGAGTCGAGCAGCGCTAGCAGCTGACCGTCGCGGCGCTGCAGGCGCAGGGGAATGAAGTTCATCGGCGGCGAACCGATAAAGCTGGCCACGAACAGGTTGGCCGGATCGTTGTAGATCTCGCGGGGGCTGCCGAACTGCTGGATGATGCCGTCCTTCATCACAGCCACCTTGTCGCCCAGGGTCATGGCCTCGATCTGGTCGTGGGTGACATAGACCGTGGTGGTCTTCAGGCGCTGGTGCATCAGTTTGATTTCGGTGCGCATCTCCACCCGCAACTTGGCGTCGAGGTTGGACAGCGGCTCGTCGAACAGGTAGATCTTCGGCCGCCGCGCCAGCGCCCGGCCCATGGCCACGCGCTGCTGCTGGCCGCCGGAGAGCTGGCCGGGCTTGCGGTTAAGCAGATGCTCGATCTGCAGCAGCTTGGCCACCCGCGCCACTTCCGCTTCGATCTCGGCCGGGGCCATCTTGCGCATCTTCAG
The DNA here is from genome assembly GCF_963970915.1 of Pseudomonas sp. EA_105y_Pfl2_R69. Taxonomy (NCBI): domain Bacteria; kingdom Pseudomonadati; phylum Pseudomonadota; class Gammaproteobacteria; order Pseudomonadales; family Pseudomonadaceae; genus Pseudomonas; species Pseudomonas sp. EA_105y_Pfl2_R69. Next base: position 165,489 of record NZ_CAXAOO010000002.1, on the reverse strand, counting down.
GCCGAAGGCGATGTTGTCCTTCACGGTCATGGTCGGGTACAGCGCATAGGACTGAAAGACCATGGCGATGTCGCGGTCCTTCGGGCTCATGCCGCTGATGTCCTGATCGTCGACCAGGATCGCCCCGCCGCTGATGTCCTCCAGGCCGGCGATGCAGTTCATCAGGGTCGACTTACCGCAGCCGGAGGGTCCGACCAGAATCAGGAACTCGCCGGAGTCGATGGATATCTCGATGTTCTTCAGGGTGTCCGCCAGGCCGCTGCCGTAGGACTTGTTGACGTTACGCAGTTCGAGGGTTGCCATAATCGTTCTCCTAACCTTTGACCGCGCCGGCTGTTAGCCCGCGCAGGAAATATTTGCCAGCCAGGATGTACACCACCAGGGTTGGCAGCCCGGCGATCATCGCCGCGGCCATGTCGACGTTGTATTCCTTGGCCCCGGTGCTGGTGTTGACCAGGTTGTTCAGGGCCACGGTGATCGGCTGGGTATCGCCGCTGGCGAACACCACGCCGAACAGGAAGTCGTTCCAGATCTGGGTGAACTGCCAGATCAGGCAGACCATGATGATCGGCGTCGACATGGGCAGCAGGATCTTGCCGAAGATGGTGAAGAAGCCCGCGCCATCCAGCCTAGCGGCCCGTACCAGGGCATCCGGGATGCTCACGTAGTAGTTGCGAAAGAACAGCGTGGTAAAGGCCATGCCATAGACCACATGGATCAGCACCAGGCCGCTGGTGGTGTTGGCCAGGCCGAGCTGGCCGAGGGTGAAGGACGCCGGCAGCAGCACCACCTGGAACGGCAGGAAGCAGCCGAACAGCAGCAGGCCGAAGAACAGCTGCGAACCGCGAAAGCGCCACATGGCCAGCACATAACCGTTCAATGCGCCTATCACGGTGGAGATCAGCACCGCCGGGATGGTGATCTTCACCGAGTTCCAGAAGTAGCCGCCGACGCCGTCCCAGGCCTTGAGCCAGCCGATGGCGGTAAACACCTCCGGCCAGGACAACAGGTTGCCGGTGCGGATGTCTTCCGGGCTCTTGAAGCTGGTCAGCAGCATGATGATCAGCGGGATCAGGTAGACCGCGCAGGCGGCCAGCAGGGTGGCGTAGATGGCCACGCGGCTCAGGCTAAGAGCAGGCTTAGTCATGGCGTTTGCCTCGCAGTTCGGAATACAGGTAGGGCACCAGGATCGCCAGCACCGCGCCGAGCATGAGGATCGCGCTCGCCGCGCCGAGGCCCATCTGACCGCGGGTAAAGGTGTGGGCGTACATAAACATCGCCGGCAGATCGGAGGCGTAGCCGGGGCCGCCGGCGGTCATCGAGGCGACCAGGTCGAAGCTCTTGATCGCGATATGGGCGAGGATCATCAGCGAGCTGAAGAACACCGGGCCCAGGCTCGGCAGAACGATGCGCAGGTAGATATTCGGCAGGCTGGCCCCGTCGACCTGGGCGGCGCGGATAATCGACTGATCCACCCCTCTCAAGCCCGCCAAGAACAAGGCCATGACGAAGCCCGAGGCCTGCCAGACCGCGGCGATCACCAGGCAGTAGACGACCCGATCCGGGTCCACCAGCCAGTCGAAGCGAAAACCTTCCCAGCCCCAGTCGCGGAGCATCTTGTCGATGCCCAGGCCGGGGTTGAGCAGCCACTTCCAGGCGGTACCGGTGACGATCATCGACAGCGCCATGGGATACAGAAAGATGGTGCGGATAAAGCCTTCGCGGCGGATGCGCTGATCCAGCAGCACCGCCAGCAGCACGCCGAGCACCAGGCTGATGCCAATAAACAGGCCGCCGAAGACCATCAGGTTCTGGCTCGCCACCCACCAGCGGTCGTTGTCCAGCAGACGCTCGTACTGCTGCAGGCCGACCCACTTGTAGCTGGGCATAAAGCGCGAGCTGGTAAACGACAGGACAAAGGTCCAGAGGATGTAACCGTAGAAGCCAACCAGAATGATCAGCATGCTCGGAGCCAACACCAGCTTGGGCAGCCAGCGTTGCAGCGCATCCAGCGGTGAGGCCTTGGTGAAAACCGCGATTGAACTCATGACAGGGCTCCTGGGTTGGGCTTGTCTCCCCTCGTTCTCCGGGACAGGAGCCCGGAGTGAGGGCGTTTATCGAGCGCACGAAACCCCGGCACCCGTATGGGCACCCTGGAATCGCTGGGAAAATGGGCCGCCGGCGAACCGGCGACCGGGCTGGCTCTACTGCACGGCCTGGATGGCCGCGGCCAGCTGCTGGGCAGCCTTCTGCGGGTCGGCCTTGGTGTCGTTGAAGAAGTTGGTCACCACGTCGAACACCGCGCCCTGCACATAGCTGGAGGCGGCCATGCCGTGGGCTAGGCTCGGCTGCAGGCCACCGTTGCCGGCGGCTTCCTTGAAGTCGGCCATGGACTGTTGGGCGCAGGCGTCGAAGCTGCTCATGTCCTGGTCCAGGCGAACCGGGATGGAGCCTTTGTTCTGGTTGAAGAACTGCTGGAACTCCGGCTCCATCACGGTGCGCGCCAGGTCTTCCTGGGCCTTGCGGTTTTCCGCGTCACTCAGGCGGAACATGGCCAGGGAATCGATGTTGTAGGCGAAGCTGCCCTGGGTGCCGGGGAACGGCAGGCACTGGTAGTCCTTGCCGGCAATCTTGCCCGCGGCGGTCCACTCGCTCTTGGCCCAGTCGCCCATGATCTGCATGCCGGCCTTGCCATTGATGACCATGGCGGTAGCACTGTTCCAGTCGCGCCCGGCGGCATTGGCATCGACATAGCCGCGCAGCTTCTGCAGGGCGGCGAACACCTCGACCATCTTGGCGCTGGTCAGCACCGACTCATCCAGGTCAACGAAGGCCTTGCGGAAGTCATCCGGGCCGAGCACGGCCAGGGCCAGGTCTTCGAACACGGTGCTGTCCTGCCAGGGCTGACCGCCGTGGGCCAGGGGCATAAAGCCGGCGGCCTGGAGTTTTTCCGCGGCGGCGAAGAATTCGTCGAGGGTGGTCGGCGGCGTGGCACCGGCCTTGGCGAACACCTCGGGGTTGATCCACAGCCAGTTGACCCGGTGCACATTGACCGGCACGGCCACGTAGTCGCCACCGAACTGCATCACCTCGATCACCTGGGGCGGCAGCAGCTCGTCCCAGCCATTCTGCTCGGCCACCTGATTGAGGTCGGCGAGCAGACCCAGCTCGCCCCACTCCTGAATGTCCGGGCCCTTGATCTGTGCGGCGGCAGGCGGGTTGCCGGACACCGCGCGGGTTTTCAGTACGGTCATGGCCGCTTCACCACCGCCACCGGCGACGGCGAAGTCCTTCCAGGTGTGGCCCTTGTCTTCGACCAGTTTTTGCAGGGTATCGGCGGCGCGCTTTTCGCCACCGGAGGTCCACCAGTGCAGCACTTCGACTTCGCCGGCATGGGCAGCCAGCGGCAGCAGGGAGACGAGGGAGATAGCAGTAGCCAGGCGGGAGATCGCATTCATGAGCAGTAGTACCTTTATTGTTGTTATTCACGGGCAAGTCTGGTGCTTGCGCTGGAATCGAGTCTAACCAAGGGTGATTGCCCGGCGGGTAACGAAGGGATGCGCAAAGGTCACGGGATGGTTACAAAGCACACCCCGCAGCCCCGCAGGGTGCGCTGTGCGCACCGCGTATACAGCGATATGGGAATTCATGGCGCGCGCCGAAGCCCTCATCAACGCGGCAAACTGAGGGTCACCCGCAGACCGCCCTCGCGCAGGTTGCGCAGGCTCACCTCGCCGCCATGGCTGTGGGCGATATTGCGCGCGATGCCCAGGCCCAGGCCGTAGCCCTGCTGCTGCCCGGCCAGGCGGAAATGCGGCTCGAACACCTGCTCCAGACGCTGCTCGGGCACCCCCGGCCCCTCGTCGTCGACGTGCAGGACGAAGGCGGCGGCATCGTCCTCGATATGTAGGTGGGCGTTCTGCCCGTACTTCAGGGCGTTGTCCACCAGGTTGCCGATGCAGCGCTTGAGCGCCAGGGGTTTGCCGGGATAGGCCGCGCACGCCTGACCATCCAGGGTCACCCGGCCATTGCCGGCCGGTGCCAGGTAGGGCTCGACCACGTAATTGAGCAGCTGATTGAGGTCGACCGGCTCGATGTTCTCGTGAATGTCGGTGTCCTTGACGCATTGCAATGCGCCCTTGACCAGCATCTCCAGCTCGTCCAGGTCGCGGCTGAACTTGGCTTGCACGGCCTCGTCGTCGAGCAGTTCGACGCGCAGACGCAGGCGGGTGATGGGGGTGCGCAGATCATGGGAAATAGCACTGAACAGCTGGCTGCGTTCGCGCAGGTAGCGGCTGATGCGCTCGCGCATGGCGTTGAAGGCGCGACTGACCTCCACCACTTCGCTACCGCCCGCCTCGGCCAGCGGCTCGACCTCGCTGCCCAGGGACATTTCCCGCGCCGCCACCGCCAGACGCTTGAGCGGCCGGCTCTGCCAGTGCACCAGGATGCCGATAAACAGCAGCAGGAAACTGCTGGTGAGGATGATAAACCACAGCTGCTGGGCCGGCAGGCCCTGCTGCTCCAGGCTGACGTAAGGCTCGGGCATCAGAGAGGCGAGATACAGCCACTCGCCCGGGGCGATCTGGATCTGGGTGACCAGCACCGGCGGATTGAGCGGCTCCAGGCTCAGCGCATAGTGCGCCCAGGAGCGCGGCAGTTCGTCGAGTTTCAAACCGCTGTTGAAGATACGCAGATCCTCCGGGCTGACGAACTGCAGGGAGATGTCCAGGCCGCTGCCCAGGCGTTCGCGCAGGGTTTCATCCACCGCCTCGAGCACCGCACGCTTGCGCGGCGTCTGCGGCAGCACGCGCATCTCCAAGGGCTTGTCGTTGAGCGAGACGAAGAAGCGCGTGCCGCCCATATTGCGCAACTGATCGAGCACCAGCGGTCGGTAGCCCAGCGGTAGCGAGCGAAAGTAGCTGACGCTGGCGGCCATCGACTGGGCCAGGCTGCGCGAGCTGGTCAACAGGCCTTCGACCTGACTGGCGCGCAGCTGCGAGACCCAGATCAGGCTGGACAGGGCCTGGGCCAGCAGCACCACCAGCAGGGTCAGCAGCAGCATGCGCCCGAGCAGCGAGCGCGGCACCGGCAACCACTTGCGCAGGTTAATCGCCGACATAGGGACCAACCGCCGCGGCCAACTGGTAGCCGCTGCCGCGCACGGTCCGAATCAAGCGCGCCGGTTTTTCGGTATCGCGCAGACGCTGACGCAGGCGGCTGACCGCCATGTCGACGATGCGCTCCAGCGGCATCACCTCGCGACCACGGGTGGCGTTGCCGATGGTGTCGCGGTCGAGGATCTGCTGCGGATGATCGAGAAACAGCTTGAGCAGGGCGAAGTCGGCACCGGAGAGGATCACCTCCTCGCCGTCGGCATGGAACAGGCGGTGACTGACCATATCCAGGCGCCACTCGTCGAAGGCCAGCACCTCGCTGCCACGCTCCTGGGTGAAATGCGCACGGCGCAGCAGCGCCTTGATCCGCGCCAGCAGCTCACGCGGGCTGAAGGGTTTGCCCAGATAGTCGTCGGCACCCAGCTCCAGGCCGATAACCCGGTCGGTCTCATCGGAACTGGCGGTGAGCATGATGATCGGCACCTGAGCGAAACGCTGATGCTCGCGCACCCAGCGACACAGGCTGAAGCCATCCTCGTCGGGCAGCATCACATCGAGGATCACCAGGTCCGCCGTCTCGGCGCACAGGCCCTGGCGAAAGCCGGCACCATCGCCGACCGTGCGCACCTGGAAACCGGCGCGGCTCAGGTAGGTCTGCAGCAGCTCGCGAATTTCCTGGTCGTCGTCGACCAGCAGAATGGATTTACCGGGCTGGCTCATGGTCCGCCGTCCTTATTGTCATTGGGGTAACAGGCGCTCAACCCGTAGGGTGCGCCGCGCGCACCAATAATCGCAGGCGGTGCGCACGGCCTAGGCGGCCCCGCGCACCCTACGCCATCGCCTGCTGCAAGGCCACGCCCGCGCCCATCAACCCCGGGTATTCGGCGGTCACCAGCCATACCGGGATGCCGGCAAAGTAATCACTCATGCAACCTTTGTCACTGAAGCTTTTGGCAAACCCGCTGGCCAGAAAGAATTCGGCAAAGCGCGGCACCACACCGCCGACTATATACACCCCGCCGCGCGCGCCCAGGCTCAGCACGTTGTTGCCGGCGGCGCGACCGAGCCAGACGCAGAACTGCTCCAGCACCGCCACCGCCACCGCGTCGCCGGCCAGCGCCGCGGCCGTGACTTCGGCCGGCGAATTCAAACGCGCCGCATGCCCATCCAGCGCGCACATAGCCCCATAGAGCAGCAGCAGGCCGCTGCCGCTGAGCACGTCCTCGGCGCGCACATGGCCGAGCTGGCGATACAGTTGCTGCCAGAGCTCGGCCTCGCGCGGGGTACCGATCGGCAGGTCGACATGCCCGCCCTCGCCGGGCAAGGCCAACCAGCTGCCATCGGCCAGGGCCAGCAGCGTGCCGACGCCGAGGCCAGTGCCCGGGCCGATCACCACACAGGGCCGCTCGCGTTCAGGCGTACCGGGGCAGACCTGCAAGCGTTCGTCATCGCGCAAGCGGGTCATGCCCAGGGCCATGGCGGAAAAATCGTTGACCAGCAGCAACTCGCGCACCTGCAGCTCGCGGCAGAACGCCGTCCGGCTGATGCGCCAGTGGTTGTTGGTAAAGCGAAACAGGTCGCCGCTGACCGGCCCGGCGCAGGCCAGGCATACCGAATCCACCGCACCTAGGGGCAGCTCCAGCTCGGCCAGATAAGCCTGGATCGCCGCCTCCGGCCCCGGGAAATCGGCGGTGGCCAGCACCCGCACGGACTCCAGTTGCTCGTTGCGCCACAGGGCGAAGCGCGCGTTGGTACCGCCGATATCACCGACCAGGGCCAGTTTCACTGCAGCGACTCCAGGCTGGTGGTGAAGGCGCTAGCCCCCTGCTCCGCCGAGCTGAAGGATTGGCGCATAAAGGCGAACAGCTCTCGGCCGCAGCCCACAGCATTGTCCAGGGTACCGACCGCAGGCTCGCGTGCAGCCAGCTCGGCATCACTGAGCAACACGCACAATTCGCCGGTGTGACCGTCGAGGCGAATCAGGTCGCCGTTGCGCACCCGCGCCAGCGGCCCGCCGCCATAAGCTTCAGGGCAGACATGGATGGCCGCCGGGATTTTGCCCGAGGCACCGGACATGCGCCCGTCGGTGACCAGCGCCACCTTGAAGCCGCGGTCCTGCAGCACACCAAGAAACGGGGTCATCTTGTGCAGCTCCGGCATGCCGTTGCTGCGCGGTCCCTGAAAGCGCATCACCGCAACGAAGTCGCGCTCCAGCTCGCCGGCGGCGAAGGCATCGGCCAGCTGCTGCTGATCCTCGAACACCAGCGCCGGGGCCTCGACCAGCTGGTGCTCCAGGGCCACGGCGGAGACCTTCATCACCCCGCGACCGAGATTACCCTGCATCAGACGCAGGCCACCCTCGGCGGAGAAGGGATTGGCCACCGGACGCAGCACGCTTTCGTCGTGGCTCTTGCTCGGGCCGTCGCGCCAGACCAGCTGGCCGTCCTCGAGGAAGGGTTCGCGGGTATAGCGCGAGAGACCATGACCGGCCACGGTGTTGACGTTTTCGTGCAGCAGCCCGGCATCGAGCAGCTCGCGAATCAGGAAGGCCATGCCGCCGGCCGCCTGGAAGTGGTTGATATCGGCTTTGCCGTTGGGATAGACGTGGGCCAGGGTCGGGGTCACGGCGGACAGGTCGGCCATGTCCTGCCAGGTCAGCTGAATCCCGGCGGCGCGGGCGATGGCCGGCATATGCAGGGTGTGATTGGTGGAGCCGCCGGTGGCGCTCAGGGCGATGATGGAATTGACCAGGCAGCGCTCGTCGACGATTTCGCCCAGCGGCATAAATTGCCCGCTCTGCTTGGTCAGGCGGGTGACCTGCTGCGCCGCCTCGTGGCTCAGGGCATCGCGCAGCGGCGTGTTGGGGTTGATAAACGACGCACCCGGCAGGTGCAGGCCCATCACCTCCATCAACAGCTGGTTGGTATTGGCGGTGCCGTAGAAGGTGCAGGTGCCAGGACTGTGGTAGGCGGCCATCTCGGCGGCCAGCAGCTCGTCGCGCGTCGCCTTGCCCTCGGCATAGCGCTGGCGCACGTCGGCCTTTTCCTTGTTCGACAGGCCGGACGGCATGGGCCCGGCCGGCACGAACAGGCTCGGCAGGTGACCGAAACGCAGCGCGCCCATCAGCAGGCCGGGGACGATCTTGTCGCAGATCCCCAGGTACAGCGCGGCGTCGAACATGTTGTGTGACAGCGCCACCGCGGTAGCCATGGCGATCACTTCGCGGCTAGCGATGCCCAGCTCCATGCCCGGCTCGCCCTGGGTCACGCCATCGCACATGGCCGGCACGCCGCCGGCGAACTGGCCCACCGAGCCGATTTCGCGCAGGGCCTGTTTGAGCTGCTCCGGGTAATCCTGATAGGGCTGGTGAGCCGAGAGCATGTCGTTATAAGAAGAAACAATCGCCACGTTGGCCGCATTCATCAGGCGCAGGGCCTGCTTGTCCTCGCTGCCGCAGCCGGCCACACCGTGGGCGAAATTGGCGCATTGCAGCTTGCCACGCTGCGGACCTTCGCTGGCCGCCGCGCGAATCATCGCCAGGTAGGGCTCGCGCGTGGCGCGGCTGCGGGCGATCAGACGGTCGGTTACCTCAAGTACGCGGGGATGCATGTGGTTGACTCCAGGCTGGTGGATGGCAATATTTTGTACTTAATACAAAAATACTGCCACTTAAAACACTTGATTTCTATCCCTGCGGGAATAATCTTGTAATTCCAACAACAAAATAAAGAATGGACCTCAGCCATGACTATCCGCATCGCCATCAACGGCTTCGGCCGCATCGGCCGCAATGTGCTTCGCGCCCTCTACTGCCAAGACTACCGCCAACAGCTGCAGGTGGTCGCCATCAATGACCTGGGCGACAGCGCGATCAATGCCCATCTGCTCAAGTACGACAGCGTGCACGGGATCTTCGCCGGCAGCGTCGACAGCGACGGCGAAAGCCTCACGGTCAATGGTGATCGTATCGCCGTCAGCGCCATTCGCAACCCGGCCGAACTGCCCTGGCAGGCGCTCGGGGTCGATGTGGTCTTCGAGTGCACCGGGCTATTCACCGAACGCAGCAAGGCCGCCGCCCACCTCGCCGCCGGCGCACGCAGGGTGATCATCTCGGCACCGGCCAAGGGGGCCGACGCCACCATCGTCTACGGCGTCAATCACGACATCCTGCGTTCGTCCATGCAGATAATCTCCAACGCCTCCTGCACCACCAACTGCCTGGCCCCGGTGGCCCAGGTGCTGCAGCGCGAGCTGGGCATCGAACACGGCCTGATGACCACCATCCACGCCTACACCAACGACCAGAACCTCTCCGACGTCTACCACAGCGACCCCTATCGCGCCCGCTCGGCGACCCAGTCGATGATTCCGACCCAGACCGGTGCCGCCGAAGCGGTCGGTCTGGTGCTGCCGGAACTGGCCGGCAAACTGACCGGCATGGCCGTGCGCGTGCCGGTGATCAATGTCTCGCTGGTCGACCTGACCCTGCAGGTCAAGCGCGACACCAGCAGCGAGGAAATCAACCAGCTGCTGCTGAACGCCAGCAGCACCTCACCGGTGCTGGGCTACAACAGCCTGCCGCTGGTGTCCTGCGACTTCAACCACAACCCGCTGTCGTCGATCTTCGACGCCAACCACACCAAGGTCAGCGGCCGACTGGTGAAAGTCATGGCCTGGTACGACAACGAATGGGGCTTCTCCAATCGCATGCTGGATACCTGCCTGGCGCTATGCCGCGCCCAGTGAAGGCTATTGCGCTCGACCCTATGGATCGTAGCCTGGATAAGCGCGGCACCATCCGGGACATTGCCATCCCGGATTGCGCCTAGGCTTATTCGAGCTACGGGAAGGCCCCCTGCCCGCGGTGATTGGCCAGAGGCTTGCGCGTGAGGCTTGGATCTAGGGGGTCATGAGCACCGCATCGTAGGGTGGATGACGCTTTACCCATCCACCCTACACAGCTCTCGTAGCCCGGATGCAATCCGGGAAATCGCCTCCCCGGATTGCATCCGGGCTACCCAGCCAAAATCCAGGAACCCCGCATGAGCCGTATCAGCTTTACCACCGCCACCCTACCCGCGCGCAAGCGTATCGCCCTGGTCGCCCACGATCACTGCAAGGAATTCCTCCTCGACTGGAGCGAGCGCCAGCGCGACAGGCTGGCACGCCATCATCTGCTGGCCACCGGCACCACCGGCCTGTTGCTCGGTCGTCGCCTTGGCTTGCCGATCGAGTGCATGATCAGCGGGCCGCTCGGTGGCGACCAGCAACTGGGCGCGCGCATCGCCGAACAGCGGGTGGATATGCTGGTGTTCTTCTGGGACCCCTTCGAACAGCAGCCCCACGACCCGGATATCAAGGCGCTGCTGCGCGTGGCGGCGGTGTGGAATATCCCCGTGGCCTGCAACGAAAGCAGCGCCGACTACATGCTCGGCAGCGCGCTGCTGGAGCAGGCCCATGAGTACCGCATCCCGGACTACGACAGCTACCTGCAGGGCCGCCGCTAGGCAGCAGCCTCACCCGGCCGCCGAAAAGTCACGGCCGAGCATCTTCCGCGCTATTTCTCGCCCTCCTTGTAACAACACCTATTCTTCTTCGTCTGTAGGGGTAACAACGGCAGCCTGACCACTGCACCTGCTTTAATCACCACAACGGAGCTACCCACAATGAAAGATACCGCCACCCTGACCGCTTCCGCCGCCGGCCTGGCACTTGCCCTGGGCACTGCCCTGGCCCTGTCCAGCGCGCCGCTCACCGCCCAGGCAGCGGACAGCGAGAAATGCTTCGGCGTCGCCATGCAAGGCAAGAACGACTGCGCCGCCGGCCCCGGCACCACCTGCGCCGGCACCTCGAAGATCGACTACCAGGGCAACGCCTGGAAGTTCGTGCCCAAGGGCACCTGCGAGCAGACCGCTTCGCCGACTTCGGCCACCGGCTTTGGCCAGCTCGAAGCCTTCGAGGAAGCGAAGCAGTCCTGATCGACCACGGGAGCACGGATGATGAGCGCATTTCCAGTCCACGACCTCAGCCTCCGCGCTCCCGCAGCCAGCGCCCGGCTTCCCAGCCGGGCCGGCATCGGCCTGAAGTCGCAGCACTACCAACGGATCCTCGACGACCAACCCGCCCTGGGCTTCTTCGAAGTGCACGCCGAAAATTACCTGGTGGCCGGCGGCCCCAGCCATCATTACCTCGGCCTGATTCGCGAACGTTACCCGCTGTCGATCCACGGGGTCGGCCTGTCGATAGGTGCACAGCAGCCGCTGGACCGCGACCACCTGGAACGCATCGCCGGGCTGCTGGAGCGCTACCAGCCCGAATCCTTCTCCGAACATCTAGCCTGGTCGAGTCATGGCGACCTGTTCGTCAACGACCTGCTGCCGGTGGCCTATGACACCGCCACCCTCGATCGCGTCTGCGAACACATCGACCAGGTGCAGAGCCGCCTGCAGCGCCAGCTGCTGCTGGAAAACCCGGCGAGCTACCTGCAGTTCGCCGAATCGACCATGGACGAGGCCGCGTTCATCAGCGAGGTGGTGCGCCGCAGCGGCTGCGGCCTGCTGCTCGACGTCAACAATGCCTATGTGTCGAGCGTCAACCACCACTGGGATGCCCGCACCTACCTGCACGCCCTGCCGCTGCACGCCGTCGGCGAAATCCACCTGGCCGGCTTCGCCGAACAGCGCGACGGGGCCGGCGACCGCCTGCTTATCGACAGCCACGGCGCGCCGGTCGACGCTGCGGTGTGGCAGCTCTATGCCGAGGCGCTGCAATCACTCGGCGCGACCCCGACCCTGCTCGAGCGCGACAACGACATTCCCGCTCTGGAGGTTCTGCTGCGCGAGGCGCAGCAGGCACAGGCACTGCTCGACGCCAGCGCACCCGCACAGCAGCAGACCCGCGCATGAACAGCCAAGGCGAATTCGTCGCTGCCCTGCTCGATCCCGAACGGGCCTGCCCGGCGCAGCTGACAGCCTGGAACGGCTCGGATCCCGCGGCGCGCTTCGCCGTCTACCGCAATAATGTACTGAGCTCGCTGGTCGATGCCCTGACCGACAGCTTCCCGGTGGTGCAACAGCTGGTGGGCGAGGAGTTCTTTCGCGCCATGGCCGCCGTCTTCGTCCGCCAGTCGCCACCGCGCACCCGCGTGCTGGGCGAATACGGTGCCGAGCTGGCCGACTTCATCCTGGGCTTCGGCCCCGCCAGTAGCCTGCCCTACCTGGCCGACGTGGCACGCCTGGAGTGGTTGCGCGTTCGCGCCTACCAGGCCGCCGACGTGCCGTCCCTGGACCCCGACAAACTGCACGCGGCCCTGGCTGCGCCGGAGCGTCTCGGCGAACTGCACCTGCAGTTGCAACCGGCCGTCGGCCTGCTCGATTCCAGCTTCGCGGTGGTCTCGCTATGGGCCGCCCACCAGGGCGTACTCGAGATAAGCAAGGTCGATCCCTACCAGGCGCAGAGCGCCCTGGTCCTGCGCAACGGCTTGCGGGTCGAGGTGATCGGCATCGCGCGCAGCGACAGGCTGTTCATCGACGGCCTGCTGCGTGGCCTGCCGCTCGTCCAAGCCGTGCAACAGGCCCAAGAGCGCGACTCAGCCTTCGACCTCGGCCACTGCCTGGCCCACCTGCTGCGGGCCGGGGCCATCACTCACTGCACCTATGCCAACCAAGGCCATTGTCATGACTCATGAACCATCCCTGTCCCAAGCCAGCCTGCCGGTACGCCTGATCGCTTGGGCGGTCGAGCTGTGCAAGCTGATCCCCTACAGCCTGATCGCCTTCATCGGCCGCTTCGCGATTGCCGCGACCTTCTGGAAATCGGGACAGACCAAGGTCGAAGGCCTGGCCATCGACATCGTCTCCGGCACCTTCGAACTCGGCATGCCCAGGCTGTCGGCCTCGGCCGTGCCGCTGTTCGAGTACGAGTACCAACTGCCGCTGCTGCCGCCGGAACTGGCCGCGCAGCTGGCCGCCTTCGCCGAGCACCTTTTCCCGCTGCTGATCCTGCTCGGCTTGGCCACGCGCTTCTCCGCCCTGGCCCTGTTCGGCATGACCCTGGTCATTCAGCTGCTGGTCTACCCGGGCGCCTACCCGACCCATGGCGTCTGGGCCGCCGTGCTGCTGATGCTGGCCGCCAAGGGGCCGGGGGTGCTCGCCATCGACCAGCTGATTGCCCGACATTACGGCTACCGCAGCTAGGACGGCGGTGCCCCCTCACGAGCACTTCCCGCGCTGCAGCACTCGCGGCTGTCAAGCGCCTCCAGCAATCGGCAATGTTCGGCCTCGGCGCTGGTGCAGCCGGCGAGCTTGCTCAGCTCGACTTTCATCTTCTGCAGGTCGCGAATCCGTGCATCGATGGACAGCAGGTGCGCTTGCACCAACTGGTCGGCTTGCGCACAGGGGCTGTGGGGCTGCGCGGCCAAGCCGAGCAAGGTGCGGATTTCCTCCAGACTGAAGCCCAGCTCGCGGCCGCGACGGATAAAGCGCAGCCGGCGTATATCGGCCTCGTCGTAATGGCGGTAGCCCGCGGCGCTGCGTCTGGGCGGCGGCAGCAGCTCGCTGCGCTCGTAGAACCGAATGGTTTCCAGATTGACCCCGCTTTCGCGGCTCAACCCACTGATGGTCAGCGGCTTATCCATGGCTTGACTCCGTAGTGACTACAGGGTTTAGCGTACTGCCCATACCTTTTCAGGAGAAGCCTAATGGGCGTCAATTGCTGCAACAGCGCATCGAACTGCGACACCACCCGCACCAGCACACGCTACCGCAAGATTCTCTGGGTCGCCCTGGTGGTCAACCTCAGCATGTTCGGCGTGGAAATTATTGCCGGCATGCGCGCCGGTTCGGTATCCCTGCTGGCGGACTCGCTGGACTTTCTCGGCGACGCCGCCAACTACGGCATCAGCCTGGCGGTGCTGGGCATGAGTCTGACCTTGCGCGCCAGGGCCTCGCTGTTCAAGGCCCTGTCCATGCTGGTATTCGGCGTCGGCGTGCTGATCGCGGCGATCTGGCACCTGCTCAGCGGCCAGGTGCCGGATGCGCCCACCATGGGCGTGGTCGGCAGCCTGGCCTTGCTGGCCAATGTCGGCGTGGCCGCCCTGCTCTACGCCTACCGCGAGGGCGACAGCAATATGCGCAGCGTCTGGCTGTGTTCGCGCAACGACGCCCTGGGCAATATCGCCGTGCTGCTGGCCGCCCTCGGCGTGTTCGGCACCGGCAGCGCCTGGCCGGACCTGCTGGTGGCCAGCATCATGGCCGGCCTGGCGGTCACCGCGTCCTATCAGGTGATGCGTCATGCGCGCCAGGAGCTGGCCGCGGAAGCCGCGGCCTGAAGCTAGGCCTCGACCAACTGGCCAGCGAGGTAGTCGAGAAAACAGGCGATGCGCGAGGCCAGCGCGGTGTTGCGGTAGTACACCGCATGGATCGGCTGGCGCACCTCGACCGTGTGCGCCAGCAGAATCTGCACCAATGCGCCACGGGCGCGGTCGGTGGCGGTCATAAAGTCCGCCAGGCAGACGATTCCCGCCCCGGCCAACGCCAGTTGGCGCAGGGTTTCCCCGCTGGAGGCGCTAAGGCTCGGGTTGATGCTCAGGGAATCGCCCAGAGCATGGCGCAATGGCCACTGGTTGAGGCTCTCGGGCTGAGTGAATCCGAGCAGGCTATGCCGGCTCAGTGCCTCGACGCTTTTCGGCGTGCCATGGGCCTTTAGATAGGCCGGGCTGGCGAGAATGCGCAGGCAATTGCTACCCAGCGGCCGCGCATGCAGGGTGGAATCGCGCAGCGGGCCGATGCGGATGGCGACATCGGTGCGCTGCTCCAACAGGTCGATGATCTGGTCGCTGCTGTGCAGCTCCAGCTGGATCTCCGGGTACTGCGCGCGAAAGCCCGCCACCAGCGGTACCACAGCATGCAGCATAAAGGGCGCGGCGGCGTTGACCCGCAAGCGCCCGGCAGGCTGCTGTCGGCGCACTTTCATCTGCTCTTCGGCGTCCTCCACCGCATCGAGAATCTTGCGCGCCTGGGCGAGAAAGGCCTGGCCTTCCTCGGTCAGCTCCAGGCGGCGTGTGGTGCGGCGCAACAGGGTGACCTCGAGCTTGTCTTCCAGCCGGCTAAGCGCGCGGCTAACGCCGGAAGCGGTCTGCGTCAGTTGTTCGGCGGCGGCGCTGATCGAGCCGCTGTCCACCACGCGCACGAAGGCCAGTAGTTCATCCAGAGTCGTTTTCATTCGTGCATATTAGTCAAATATCCAAGCCGACAAACCGTATTTATCCGCATTAATCAGCCGCAAGCACGCGACCTCGGGCAACCCCTATACGCCACTTAGAAATCCACCTTGCCCCTGCCCGCCTTGATCGCCCCACGCTTGGTCTTGCCTTCAAGGCGACGCTTTTTCGAGCCTAAGGTCGGCTTGGTCGGGCGGCGGGCTTTTTCGGTTTTGCCGGCACTGCGAATCAGCTCGGCCAGGCGCTCCAGGGCATCGGCGCGGTTCTGCTCCTGGGTGCGGTACTGCTGGGCCTTGATGATCACCACACCTTCGGCGGTGATACGGCTGTCGCGCAGCGTCAGCAGGCGCTCCTTGTAGAACAGCGGCAAGCTGGAGGCCTGGATATCGAAGCGCAGATGTATCGCACTGGACACCTTGTTGACGTTCTGCCCGCCCGCGCCCTGGGCGCGGATGGCGGTCAGCTCGATTTCAGCATCCGGCAGATGGACGCTATGGGAGATCACCAGCATGGAGAGCACTTCGCCAACGACAAGGCTCGCCAGCATACCCTGATCATCCGCCCGGCCAAATACGCACCTGGCCTGGCACCGTCCTCAAGCCCACAGGCCCTGCATCAGCCGGGTACCGCGCTGAAATCTTTGCTTGAAAATTAGCCACGGCCAATTCGCCCAGGCTCGGTTAAGTTAGCGATCTGACCCACCTGAGACCTGCGCGATGGATTCGATTACCCAGGCCGTGCTCGGTGCCAGCATCCAGGGCACCCTGCTCGGCCGCTGGCAAGGACGCAAGGCCCTGCTCTACGGAGCCATGCTCGGCACCCTGCCGGATATGGATGTGGTCATCGACTACGGCGATGCCGTGGCCGACATGACCTACCACCGTGGCTTCAGCCATTCGCTGATCGTCCTCACCGCCGCGGCCCTGGTGCTGACCTGGCTGACCCGCCGCGTCAGGCACAACCCCGGCTATTCGGCGCAACGGCTGTTTTTCACCCTCTGGCTGGTACTGCTCACCCACCCGCTGCTGGATGCCTTCACCAGCTATGGTACCCAGCTGTTCTGGCCGCTGATGCCGACCCCCAGCGCCTGGTCGAGCATCTTTATCATCGACCCCGCCTTTACCCTGCCGTTGGGCATCGCCGTGACCCTGGGCCTGTTCTATGGCCTGCGGGACAAGACGGCCAAGGCCCCGGCCATCGCCCTGCTGCTGTCGACCCTGTATCTGGCCTCGACCCTGGGCGGCAAATATATGGCCGAACAGCGCGTGGAAGCCGAACTGGCCCGTCAGGACATCCAGGCCGATGTCCTGTTCAGCACACCGACCCCGCTCAACAGCCTGCTGTGGCGGGTGGTGGTGCTGGAGGGCGAGGATTACCACGAAAGCCTGGTGGGCTGGTTCGACCGCGAGCCCCCGCAACTCCAGCGCCTGCCCCGCGGTACGCGGCTGGCCGCGGCGCTGGCCGACTCGGCGGCGCATACGCGCCTGGCCTGGTTTACCGATGGGGTGCTGCGCTACGACCAGATCGGCGAGCATCTGGTGGTCACCGATATCCGCCTGGGCATGACCGGGGTGCACCCCTTCCGCTTCAATTTCGCCACTCTGCGGGACGGTAAGTGGCAGGTGCACGAACAGATTGATCGCTGGCCCGCCCCGATGGTCGACTTCTACCACCTGCAGGTGCTCTGGCAGCGTATCTGGCAACCCGAACTGGATGTCCCGCTGGTGGCCTGGGCCAGCGAACTGGAAAAACCCCGCCCCGGGGCCACCCGCCAGACCTGCCTCAAGGGCCGCGACGACTGCTGAGGAGGCGCGAATCCTGGGCGACGATGCGCGCGGCTCGCCTCAGGTGCGGAACTGCGCGACCAGGCCTTGTAACTCGACCCCCAGGCGCGCCAGTTCGGCACTTGAGGCAGCGGTCTGCTCGCTGGCACTGGCGCTCTGCTCGCCGATATCGCGCACCCGGGTCACGCTTTCGCTGATGGTTTCCGCCACCGCGCTCTGCTCTTCGGCGGCCGCGGCGATCTGCTGGTTCATCTGTTCGATGGTGCTCACCGCCAGGGTGATCCGCCCCAGGGCATCGCCCGCTTCGGCGGCCAGGGTCACGGTGCGCTGGGTCAGGTTGCGGCTGCTTTCCATCTTATCCACCGCGCCCTTGGCCATGCACTGCAGGCTGACGATCAGGCTTTCGATCTCTTCGGTGGAGTCCTGGGCGCGCTTGGCCAGGGCACGCACCTCGTCGGCCACCACGGCAAAGCCGCGGCCCTGCTCGCCGGCCCGGGCCGCTTCGATGGCGGCATTGAGGGCCAGCAGATTGGTCTGTTCGGCGACAGTGCGGATCACCTCCAACACGCTGCCGATACGCGCACTTTCCTGATTCAGCGCGGCAATGGCTTCGGCCGACTGCTCGACCTCCCGGGCCAGGCTGCCGATCTGGCTGACCGCCTGTTGCACCACGCCGTTGCCCTGCTGCGCCTCGCGATCCGCATCGCGGGCGGCCAGGGAGGCCTGCTCGGCGTTCTGCGCCACCTCCTGCACGGTGGCGGCCATTTCATGCATGGCGGTGGCGGTCTGCTCGGTTTCCATCTTCTGGTTCTGCACCCCGACACTGGTCTGCGCGGTGATCGCCGAGAGCTGTTCGGCGGCGGCGGCAATCTGGCTGACGCCACCGCCGATACGCCCCACCAGGGTGCGCAGGCTGAGGCTCATGACCTGCATGGCCGCCATCAACTGGCCGACCTCATCGCGACGGTTGTGCGGCAGGTCCTGACTGAGATCGCCCTCGGCAATACGCCGGGCAAAGGCCACCGCCTGCTGCAGCGGGGCGACGATGGAGCGGGAAATCAGCAGGGTCGCCAGCATGCCCAGCACCACGGCCGCCGCCCCCATGGCCCCGAGCAGCAACAGGGCCTGACGGCTGTCGACGGTCATCGCCAGGCCTTCGCTGTCCTTGGCTTGCTCGGCCTGGGCCAGGACGGCCTGCGCCTGCTCGACCATGGCCAGTTCGCTGGCCTGGCTCTGTTCGCGCATTTGTTGGTAATTGGCGAAGGCCGTCTGGTACTGGGTCAGGGCCTGCAGCGCCGCTTCGATGGCGCGCTTCTGATCATCATCCAGCCAGACCATCAGGCTGCGCGCGACGGTCTGCAGGTCGTCGTTGATATAGGTCCATTCCTCCAGGGACGCGGCCGAGCCATCGATGATGAACTGACTTTCATGGCCACGCAGATCGAGCATGCGCTTGCTCAGACCCGAGGCGGTTTCCGCCAGGGTCAGCGGATCGCTGCCACGCAGCTTGTCGCCGGCCAGGCGCAGTTCGCGCACGGCGTCGTACATGTCCAGTTCGATCACATCGAACTGGTCGCGTGCCTCCCCCGCCGCTTCGCGCATCGTCATGCGTGCCTGGCGCGCATTGCCCTGCTGCTGGACAAAGCCATCGAACTGACGGCGGTAATCGGCAATGGCCTGCTGCATAGCCTGCAGACGGGCGCGGTCCTGGGCCGCACTGGCCTGCAGCTGCTGGCTCAGCAGCGCGTCCACCTTGTCCAGCTGGGCACGCATCTGCGCCGCCGCCTCGTCGCTCTGGCGCAGGGCGAAATCCCGCTCGAAACGCCGCGCCTGGAGAATCTGCCCATCGATCGCCGACAGCCGCCCGACATTCTCGTGGCCCTGCAACACCGCTTGTACCGCCAGAAAACCACTGCCGGTCACCGCGACCGTCAGCAGCAGCACCAGGCCGAAACCACAGAGGAGTTTTTTCCCGACGGCAAGATCGGCGAACAGGCGGGCGGCAGACGACATGACTATGACTCCGTTTTTATTATCGGCGCAGCCTGACAACGGCGGCCTCTGGTAGTGACTGCAAGCAGTTTAGCCACAACGCCCTGCAACCCCTGCGCCAGCCCGGGCAAAAATCGCAACCTGCTCTGCAGGCAGCGCCGCAGCTGGCTGGCAGCGAATCGGGGACTGTCCGCCTCGCCTCGTCCGCTTGCCAGCGCCAGCCAGGATCGGCGATTTTCCGCCACGTCCCTGGCCCAGGTGGCGGCTTATCGCCATCAGTTATGCTCAGCCGACAGCCATGACAGTGAAAAGGGCTATGGCCGGCTGGCCGTTAGTTGTCAGCCCCCTCTCCCCAAAGGGCCGAGGGGACTTATCGGCGCAAGTCGTGCAATGGCGTCCCAAGCATAAAAAAGGGGCACGACCTCCAGGTCATGCCCCTTTCCATTTCCGCCGTAGAACCTCTTAGCGCCCGGCCAGTACCGGCATCACCCGTGGTCGCAGCAGTTCGCCCAGCACCGTGAGCAGGCCGATGGCTCCGGCGATCCAGTACCACTGGCCGACCGGGTCGAACAGCAACCAGTCGAGGGCGTGGAGGAACACCACCATGATCAGCACCGGGCTGACATAACGCACCATAAACAGCCAGAGCGCATAACCCAGCGGCGGCAGGTCAAGCTCGTCGCGCATGATTTCGTCGCGCAAGGCATAGCCCGCCAGGCAGACCAGGAAGATCCCACCCAGGGGCATCATCCAGCGCGAGGTCAGGTAGTCCAGCCAGTCGAAGAAGTTCTTGCCCAGCGGCGTCCAGCCGGCCATCAGGTTGAACGAGAGCATGGCCAGCAGGCTGATCACCAGCAGTACGCCGCCGGCCAGGGCCGCGGACTTAAGCCGGCTGATGCCGTGCTTCTCGTTCAGGTAGGCCACCGTGGCTTCGATCATGGAAATAGCCGAGGTCAGCGCGGCAATCGATACCATGGCGAAGAACAGCACGCCGAAAACGGTGCCGAACGGCATCTGCTGGAAGGCCAGCGGCAGGCTCATAAAGATCAGACCCGGCCCCGCGCCCGGGCTCATGCCGTTGGCGAAGATGATCGGGAAGATCGCAAGACCGGCGAGCAGGGCCACACAGGTGTCGCACAGGGCGACGACGAAGGTGGTGCGGGCAATCGACTGGCCGTCAGGGATATAGGAGCCGTAGGTGAGAATCGCCCCGGAGGCCAGGCTGAGGGTGAAGAAGGCATGCCCCAGGGCCGCGAGCAAGGCCTCGCCAGTGATCTTCGAGGCATCGAAGTGGAACAGGAAGTCGAAGCCGGCCTGGAAGCCGCCACTGCTAAAGGCATAGCCCACCAGCACCAGCAGCATCAGAGCCAGGCCCGGCATCATCCAGCGCACCGCACTCTCGATACCCTTCTGCACACCCTTGGCCACGATCCACAAGGTCAGCAGCGCCACCAGCACGCTCCAGCCGCCGAGCTGCCAGGGGTTGGCGTTATGCGCCTCGAACACGCCGCCGAGTGCTTCCACGCTGGTGGCTGCCAGGGAGCCGTCGAGCATTTTCACCGTGTAGGCAAAGGCCCAGCCGGCCACCACCACGTAGAAACACAGGATCATAAAGCCGGCCAGCATGGCCATGCCGCCGACGGCTTTCCACAACGGATTGCCGTTGTTCTCGCGCACCACCCGGCCGATGGCATCGATGGGGCTGCCACGGCCGCGGCGGCCGATGGCGATCTCGGTCATCATCACCGGGATGCCGATGGCCAGGATGCAAGCCAGGTACATCAATACGAAGGCACCACCGCCGTATTCGCCGGTGATATAGGGGAATTTCCAGATATTGCCCAGGCCCACGGCGGAGCCGGTTGCAGCGAGGATAAAGCCCCAGCGCGAGAGCCAGAGGTTCTTCGGTTTTTCACGGGTCATGCGTCACCTGTTTGTTTTTATCTGTGACGAAATGGAACCCGCCGTGCTTGTGGCGCGGCGGAGTGCAAGGCATCCAGATCGGCTTAAAGCTACTGCGCTCGACTATGCAGCGTTGAAATCAGCCTCGGTAAGCCGCTTGCGGCTAACGCGCTTTAGCGCGACCCGAAGGGCGAGTAAAACGAGTACTGCTCATGTACAGACGTACACTGCGCGTCCTCAGCTGATTTCGCCTTGCCTAGCCTTTGCTCGCAACGCTTTGCGCCGACCTGGGGAAAGCCGGGTTTCGCCTGACCCTAGCGGCGGCGAAGCCGGCTGGGGTCACTGGGCGTCGGGCTGCACCTCCGGAGCCGCCTGAGCAAAGGCTTCGAGGGTTTCGCAACGCGCCGCCATGGCGAGAATGCGTGGGTACGCATCGAGGTCACAGTTAAAACGGCGGGCATTATACAGCTGCGGGATCAGGCAGGCCTCCAGATATCCGGGCCGCTCGCCCAGGGACAGACGCTCACCGAACCCTGCTAACCCGGCTTCCACGGCCGCCAGGCCGGTGTCCACCCAGTGCCGATACCAGGCATCCCTGGCCGCATCGTCCAGCCCCAGCGGGCCCGACAGGTACTGCAACACCCGCAGATTGTTCAGCGGGTGGATATCGCAGGCGATATGCAGGGCCAAGGCGCGCACCTGGGCGCGCTGCGCCGGATCTCCGGGCAGCAGCGCCGGCACCGGGAAGACCTCGTCCAGGTACTCGAGAATGGCCAGCGACTGGGCGATACGCACCCCGCCGTTACCTTCGTCCACCAGCAGCGGCAACAGTTGCTGCGGATTGAGCGCCTGGTAGTCGGCGCTGTGCTGCTGGCCGCCATCCTTGACCAGGTGCACGGGCACCTGCTGGTACGCCAGGCCCTTGAGGTTCAGGGCGATGCGCACCCGGTAGGCGGCGCTGGAGCGCCAGTAGGAATAGAGTTTCAACATGCCGAACGTCCTGTGGCCGTAGGGTGGAAAACCGCGAAGCGTTTTCCACGGGGTGGCCATCTACCGAATATTTGAGCACCCTGGTGGATGTGAAAAGCGACATCCACCCTACGATTTATAGACCGTAGGATGGGGCGGGCCGCGTAGGTTGAGCCTGCGCGGCCCGACCCATTCTACGAATTCACGCCTCGTACTTTTCTACCGCCTGATCGATAGCGCCGAACAGGCTTTGCCCTGCGGCATCGAACATCTCGATACGCACCCGGTCACCGAACTTGAGGAACGGCGTCTGCGCCTCGCCACTCTCGATGATTTCCAGCATGCGCTTCTCCGCCAGGCAACTGGAGCCGGCGCTGCGGTCGTAATTGGACACGGTGCCGGAACCGATGATGGTGCCGCAGCCCAACGGGCGAGTCTTGGCGGCGTGAGCCACCAGGGTCGGGAAGTTGAAGGTCATGTCCACCCCGGCATCCGGCTGGCCAAACAGCGCGCCATTGATATGCGAGACCAGCGGCCGATGCACCTTGCCATCCTTCCAGGTGTCGCCCAGTTCGTCCGGGGTAATCGCCACTGGCGAGAAGCTGGATGACGGCTTGCTCTGGTAGAAGCCGAAGCCCTTGGCCAGCTCGCCGGGAATCAGGTTGCGCAGCGACACATCGTTGACCAGCATCAGCAGCTGGATATGCCCGGCCGCCTCGGCCACGCTGACGCCCATTGGCACGTCGTCGGTAATCACCGCCACCTCGGCCTCAAGGTCGATACCCCAGGCCTCGTCGGCCATCTGGATAGGGCTGTGCGGCGCGATAAAGCTGTCGGCACCGCCCTGGTACATCAGCGGGTCATGCCAGAAGCTTTCCGGAATCTCGGCACCGCGGGCCTTGCGCACCAGCTCCACGTGGTTGACGTAGGCGCTGCCGTCGGCCCAGTGATAGGCGCGCGGCAACGGGCTGTGGCAGGCGGCCTGCTCGAAGGCGAAGGCATCCTCCTCCAGGCCATAGTTGAGGCGCTGATAGACCGCCTCCAGCTTGGGCTTGCTGACCGCCCAGTTATCCAGCGCGGCCTGAAAGGTGCTGGCAATTGCCGGGACCTGGGTGGCGCGGCTGAGGTCGCGGGACACCACGACGAGAATACCGTCGCGGCCCTGATTCAGTGATGCGAGTTTCATGCTCAAACCTCGTAGGGTGCGCCATGCGCACCACAGATAGCTGTCTGGTTGCGGGCGCGCGACGCCCCCTACTTCAAACCCGGCGCACGCCAGGAGTTCACGTATTCGGGGACATCCACCCCGGCGGCGGCTTCGCCGACTTCCAGGGCGCGGCGGGTATCGATCATCACCGCCACCTCATCGATAAAGCTGGCCGGGTCGACCTGCGCCTTTTTCAACGCCTTGGGGTGCGGGCCGTGGGGGAAGCCACACGGATGCAGGGTGACCATGCCCTGCTCGATATTGTCGCGGCTGAAGAAGTTGCCACGGTGGTAGAACAGCACTTCGTCGTAGTCGTCGTTGTTGTGGTAGAACGGCACCTTCAACGCACCGGGGTCGCTCTCCACCGGGCGCGGGGTAAAGGTGCAGATGACAAAACCATTGGCGACGAAGGTGGTGTGCGCCGACGGCGGCAGATGATAGCGGTGGCTCATCAGCGGACGGATATCGCGCCAGTTGAGACGCACCACGGTGTTGTCGCCATGCCAGCCGACCACATCCAGCGGGTTGTAGGGATAGGTCACGGTGCTGATCTGACCGCGCCGTTTGATGCGGATCTGCCAGGTATTTTCATCCTGCTGGGCCTTGAAGGCGTCATCCAGCTTGGGATGATCGAGCACCGCCGGATCGAAGATCGCCTGCGGCCCGAGCAGACCCTTGTCCGGCAGTTGATAGGCCCCATCGCTGCTCTCGATCAGCAGCATAAAGGTCGGCTCGCTGGCCTCGATACGCCAGGCCGTGCCACGCGGTATCAACAGGTAGTCGCCGTCGCGGTAACTCAGGTGACCGAAGTCGCAGTAGAAGTGCCCGGCTCCCTCATGGATAAACAGCAGGTCATCGCCATCGGCGTTACGCACCAGATGACGCATGGCCCCGTGGGTTTTCCATATACGTAGCTTCACATCGCTGTTCTGCAGGCACAGCGGCGCGGCCAGGGGGCAGTCGCGCTCGCTGGCGATCTCGTTGAAGTTGAACGCATGGGGGCGTAGCGGCCCTTCCCAGTCGATCCAGCCGGTGGGCGGATGCCTGTGATGCAGGTGCGCGGTGGGGCCGAAAAAGCCCTCGCGGCCCATCTCGCGCTCGTAGGTGCCTTCGGGAAAGTCACAGTGCGCCTGGCGCGAGCAATCGCCTTCACGCAGGGGAAAGCTGATCCAGTTACGGCTCATCTCGAAGCTCCAGATGTGTAGGGTGGAAAACCGCGAAGCGTTTTCCACGGGGTGGCCATCCACCGGTTATTCGTATTCCCTGGTGGATGTAAACAGCGACATCCACCCTACGACTCACTCGGCCTTGATTACGCCGCGCTTGATCTGGTCTTCCTCGATGGACTCGAACAACGCCTTGAAGTTGCCTTCGCCGAAGCCCTGATTGCCCTTGCGCTGGATGATCTCGAAGAAGATCGGGCCAATCACAGTATTGGTGAAAATCTGCAGGAGGATGCCGTCGTCGCCCGGCGCGCCGTCGATCAGGATATTCAGCTCGCGCAGCACATCGGTCGGCTCGCCATGACCGGCCACGCGGGTGTCGACCTTGTCGTAGTAGGTGCCCGGGGTTTGCATAAAGTCCACGCCATTGGCCCGCAGCTTGCGCACCGTCTCGTAGATATCCTCGGTGCTCAGGGCGATATGCTGGATGCCCTCGCCGTGGTATTCGCGGATAAATTCCTCGATCTGCGACTTGTCGTCGGCCGACTCGTTGATCGGGATGCGGATCTTGCCGCAGGGCGCGGTCATGGCGCGCGATAGCAGGCCGGTGAGTTTGCCTTCGATATCGAAGTAACGGATCTCGCGGAAGTTGGCGATGCGCTCGTAGAAGCCCGACCATACGTCCATCTGCCCACGTTTGACGTTGTGGGTCAGGTGATCGAGTTCCTTCAGGCCGACCGCGTTGTCGTTCGGCGTGCGCCCTTCGATATATTCGAAGTCGACGTCGTAGATGCTCTTGTCGCCGAAACGGTCGACCAGATACAGCAAGGAGCCGCCGATGCCCTCGACGCAGGGGATGTTCAGCTCGCCGAAGTTGGCGTGGCTGCCCACCAGCGTGGCACCCTGGGACTCCACATAAGCCGCGGCCTGGGCCGCGTTCTCCACCCGGAAGGCCATGGCGCAGGCACTCGGGCCGTGCTTCAGGCCGAACTCGCGCACATGCCCGGTGGGGCTGCCATTGAGCACGAAATTGATGTCGTTCTGCTGGAACAGCCAGACTTCCTTGGAGCGGTGCTTGGCAGTCTCGGTAAAGCCCATGGCGGTGAACAGCTCACGCAGCTGCTGGATGCCTTCCGGGGTCGGCGCGGTGTATTCGACGAACTCGAAGCCGTCGGTGCCGATGGGGTTGTGCTGCTCGATCTTGTTCACGGCGTTCATTGCGCCTCCTCGTTGTTGTTTTGATCAACCACTGCGTCGTCGCAACGGCGTGGATTGACCCCATAACAACCGAGCGCAGGCCGCCAGACAAGCCGGCTCGAGCCGCCTCAGCCCGGGTTAGGCCCGAGCTTTCGGCAAGTTTTTAATACGCCCAGGAAAACAGCGTGTTTGCTGACCGCAAACACCCGCCATGCGTAACGAAATATTTACAAGGCGGTTGATTTAACTGCCAGAAGCAAGGCCGCAGGGGCCCAGGTCTATGCAATGCCCGCGAAAAAAGTGTGTTCACAAGAAGCCCTAGGATGGATGACGCTTCACCCATCCACACGGCGGAGTCTCGCGGTGGATGAAAAAAGCGTCATCCACCCTACCGTGTTGCCAAGCGCAGATCAGTGCTGCAAATGCCCATACAGCTTGGCGTACAGCCCGCCATCGGCGATCAGCTGTTGGTGACCGCCGTCTTCGGCGATGCTGCCACCATCGAACACCAGCACCCGGTCGGCCTGTTTCACCGCGCTGAGGCGGTGGGCGATGATCAGGGTGGTACGACCGTTGAGGAACTGGTTGAGCGCCTGGTGCAGGGCGTATTCGGTGGCGGCGTCGAGAGCCGAGGTGGCCTCGTCGAGGATCACCACCTTCGGCTCGGCCAGGACCATGCGGGCGATGGCCAGGCGCTGACGCTGACCACCGGACAGGCGTACGCCGCTGCGCCCGACCATGCTGTCCAGGCCCTGCGGCAAGGCTCGGATAGTGTCGGCCAGCTGGGCGATTTCCAGGGCACGCCAGCAACCTTCGTCGCTGCGCTCGCGGCCCATGCACAGGTTGGCGCGCACCGTGTCGTTGAACAGCGCCGGATGCTGCAACACCACCGCAACATGCTCGCGTACGCACTCCAGGCCGATTTCCGCCTGGCTGCTGCCACCGAAACGAATGGTGCCGGCCTGGGCCGTGTAGAGGCCGAGCAGCAGCTGCACCAGGGTGCTCTTGCCACCGCCGCTGGCCCCGACTATGGCTACCTTCTCCCCCGGCGCGATGCTCAGGTTGAGCTGGTTGAGCACCGGCTCGTCGTTGTAGGCGAAGGTCAGGCCGCTGACTTCGATGCCCACTGTCTCGCGCCCCCTGAACGGGTCGATCC
Source organism: Pseudomonas sp. EA_105y_Pfl2_R69 (assembly GCF_963970915.1). NCBI lineage: Bacteria > Pseudomonadati > Pseudomonadota > Gammaproteobacteria > Pseudomonadales > Pseudomonadaceae > Pseudomonas > Pseudomonas sp. EA_105y_Pfl2_R69. The sequence continues at coordinate 138,783 of NZ_CAXAOO010000002.1, read as the reverse complement.
GCCCCGGGTAGTGCGGCTCGTCCTGGCGCGCCAGCAGCTCGTTGATCCGCGCCAGCGCGCCACCAGCGGCATAGAAGGCGTATTGCAGGCTGAGCAGTTGCTCGACCGGGCCGATCATAAACCACAGGTAGCTGAACACCGCGAGCATCTGGCCGATCGACAGGTCGGAGAACAGCACGGTGAGCATGGCCGCGGCGCGGAACACATCGATGCCGAACTGGAACAGCAGGCCGCTGGCGCGGTTCGACGCATCGGTCTTCCACTGCGAGGCCATGGCGTGGTCGCGCACCTCCCGGGCCCGCCCGCCGAGGCGGCCGAGGAAGAAGCCCTGACGGTTGCTGGCGCGAATCTCCTGGATCGCATCCAGGGTTTCGGTCAGCGCCTGGGTAAAGCTCGAGGTGCTGTCATTCTCGAGTTTTTTCAGGTGCTTGACCCGCTTGCCCAGCAACACCGTGGCGTAGATCACCAGGGGGTTGAACAAGAGGATCAGCAGCGCCAGCTGCCAGTGCATCCAGATCAGGATGGCCGAGGTGCCGGCCAGGGTCAGCACCGCCACCAGAAAGCGACTGAGGGTCTCGCCGACGAACTTGTCCAGGGTCTCCAGGTCGGTGACCAGATGAGTCGTCACCGTACCGCCGCCGAGGCTTTCGTACTCGCCCAGGGAGATGCGCTTGAGCCGTTCGATCAGGCGGATGCGGATGCGGTAGACGATGTCCTTGGACAGGCGGGCGAACAACTTGGCCTGCAACACGTTGAAGATCAGCGCCGAGCCGCGCAGCAGCAGGGTCAGCACCAGCATCAGGCCGATATAGCCGGACGCCGTCTGCCAACTGCCGGGCAGGAAGTTGTCCATCACCTTGAGCGCCGCATCGCCGTCCTGCAGCAGCACCTCGTCGACCAGCAACGGCAGCAGCAACGGAATCGGCACGCTGCACAGGGTGGCGAAGAGCGCCACCAGATTGGCCAGAATCAGGGCTTTCTTATGGTGCAGGGCCAGCCGGCGGATTTCTGCCCAGCTCAGGCGATCAGGCATGGGTCGCGCGCTCCAGCCAGCTGGCGAGCAGGGGCTGCAGGGTATCCAGGGCCTGGTAGCCGTTGGTCAGCAAGGCCAGCTGACCATTACGCTCGGCCAGCAGGGTGGGAAAACCGGCAATGCCCAGATCCTGCACCCAGCTGAAGTCGGCCGCAGTGGCGCGCCGCTGATCGACACTGTCGAAGGCTTCGGCAAAGACGATGCGCGGAATCCCGGCGCGCTCGGCCAACTCCACCAGCACGCTGGCGCGGGTGACATCTACGCCCTGGGTATAGAACGCCTGCTGGATCAACTGAGTCAGCGGCCAGACCAGCTCAGGGGCCAGGCTGCGGGCGGTGACCAGGGCACGGCAGGCAGGCTCGGTGTCGTACACCAGGCCGTCGGGTAAGCCCGCATCGAAATTGAACAGCTGACCGGTGCTGGCATTCACCGCCTGCCAGTAGCCCAGGTAACGCACCCGCGCAGCCGCATCGACAGCCACGCCATCGCGGCGCAGGCCGCCAAGCACCAGCTGCAGGCCGACACCTGCCGCCGCGGCCTGCTCGGCGAGGGACTCGAGCACCGGGGCAAAGCCCCAGCACCAGGAACACATCGGGTCCATCACGTACAGCAGGCGTGCGTGCATGCTCAAGCCTCGCGCGATTGTCGGGGGTTATAGCCCAGCGGGTGGGGTTGATTGCGCGCCTTGGCCAGTTCGATCTGGCGTTGGCGCTCGCGGGCACCGGCGCGGGTCTTCTCCGGCAGCGAGTCCCAGCAGTGCGGGCAGCTGACGCCGGGGGTAAATAACTCGGACTGACGGTCCGCCACCGATACCGGGGTGCGGCAGGCGTGGCATTGGTCGTAATCGCCTTCGGAGAGGTCATGGCGCACGGTCACCCGGTTATCGAAGACGAAGCAGTCGCCCTGCCACTTGGTCTGTTCCTGGGGCACTTCTTCCAGGTACTTGAGGATGCCGCCCTTGAGGTGGTAGACCTCGGCAAAGCCTTCGCCGAGCATATAACTGGAGGCCTTCTCGCAACGAATACCGCCGGTGCAGAACATCGCCACCTTCTTGTGTTTGGCCGGGTCGAAGTGCGCCTTGATGTAGTCGGGGAACTCGCGGAACGACTTGGTTTTCGGGTCGACCGCACCCTCGAAGGTGCCAATCGACACTTCATAATCGTTGCGCGTATCGATCAGCAGCACTTCGGGATCGCTGATCAGCGCATTCCAGTCCCTGGGTTCGACATAGGTGCCGACCTTCTGGTTCGGGTCGACGCCGGGCACGCCGAGGGTGACGATTTCCTTCTTCAGCTTGACCTTGGTGCGATAGAACGGCTGCTCGTCGCAGTAGGATTCCTTGTGGTCGATATCGGCCAGGCGCGCATCCCGGGCAAACCAGGCCAGCAGGCCGTCGATGCCGGCGCGCGAGCCGGAGACGGTGCCATTGATACCTTCCTCGGCGAGCAGCAGGGTGCCCTTGATGGCGTTGTCCAGCATGGCCTGCAACAGGGGCTCGCGCAGGACCTGGTAATCGGGCAGGGAAACGAACTTATACAGCGCGGCAACAACGATCTTGTCAGTCATGTGCATGTCCTTCAGTAGTCGCCCACGTAAAGGGCGGACCGGGATACAAAAGTGGCCAGCAGCGAATTGATAAGCTGGCGGACCACAAAAATTGTCTGGAGCAATTTTTGACGTCGCTCCGCGACGGCCCCGCAGGGGGTGGCCGCCTGGGATGGCGGCCACAAACAAAACCGCCGGCGCTAGGCCGGCGGGATGCGCAGTTTACTGCCCTTGAGAAGCGCCGTGTAGGGGCGAATTGCCTCAGTGGCCGCCCTTGCAGGTCGGCGAAGCCGGAGCCACGCCCTGCTCCGCCCATTCGTCGGGGGTGTAGGTGTGCAGGGCCAGGGCATGGATCTGGTCCATCAGCTCGCCGACCGCGGCATAGGCCTTCTGATGGCGCTTGACCGCATTCAAACCGGCAAACTGCTGGCTGACGATCACCGCCTTGTAGTGGGTTTCCAGGCCACGGCTGTGCATATGGCTTTCATCCAGCAGTTCGAGATGCTGGGGCTGCAGCGCGGTAAAGGCCACCTGCAACAGATCGATTTTCGGCATCATGGCGCTCCCGTCACGGCGTCTTGGGGGTCAGCTTGGCGGTCATCTCCGCCAGCAGCTGGTTGACCTTGGGCACCGCGTTTTCCAGCTTGCTCTGGGTCAGCTGCGCCGACTGTGCGGTCAGGACCGGCATCTGTTCCAGGACCTTCTTGCCCAGGGGTGACTCGTAGAAGGCGATCAGGTCTTTCATTTCCTGTTCGTTGAAGTTGCTGGTGTACAGCTTGATCATGTCCGGCTTGAGCTTGTCCCAGCCGATTGCCTGCTCCAGCGCGGCATTGGCCTGGGCCTGGTAGGTTTCCAGCAGGGCCCGATTGCCCGAGGCTTCCTTACTTTCGGCAAAGCGCTGGGCAAACATGTCCCGCACCTGACCATAAACCGGGACTGCCAGCTTGTCGGCGCGAGCCAGCAGGAGAAAACGCTCGGCATCGGCGGCATGGCTGCGCGCATCGGCGAAAACCTGGGCACTGGCGCAAGCCAGCAGCAGTGCGGCACAGAGGGCGGATAAACGTGACATCGATAACTCCTGGGTAGAGGATAGAGCCCTGTTGGACCCCCACAACCCGCATTTTGTGCCCAAGCACCGTGCGCACTCAAGCGTGGCGCAGCGCACAACGCGACTGTGCGCTGGCGCACTGCCCGTTTAAAGGCCAAAATGCCAGTACTTGCCGGAGCGGCTGTCGAGTGGTCATGCTCGGCAGATCAGCCATTTCCTGCTACGCCGGGTCGATTGGCGACTGCCTGACGCCCGTACACAATGGACGTGTTAAATGAACAGTTTCACCCTCCCAGCCGCCCTGGCGGCCATCCCGCTCTGCAGCAACCTGGGCCAGCTCAATCCGCAGGCCATTGGCTGGTCGCCACGCCCACTGATCGACTGTGCGATCCCCGGGCACTACGGCCGCCGCAAGCGCTGGAATCACTGGTGCATCACCACGCCGAACTGGATGCTCTCGCTGACCCAGGCGAACCTCGACTACCTGGGCTATGCCGCCGCCTACTTTCTTGACCTGCACAGCGGCCAGGCCTTCGAATTCAGCCAGTTTCGCCTGTTCGGTATCGGCAGCCACCTGCCGGACCACCCCCAGCAAAGCCACGAATTCAATCATCCGCGCCTGCAGCTGCGGGTCGCCGAACATACCGGGCGTACCCGGATAACCGTCAGCGCCCCGGATATTGGCGGACAGGCGCTGCATGTCGCCCTGGATATCCAGCGCCCGGCCCACCTCGACTCGGTCAACCTGGTGGTACCGCTGGGCCCGCGCAGCTTTCATGCGACCAGCCGGCAACTGGGCCTGCCCTGCAATGGCAGCGTGCAGCTGGGCAAGCAGCACTACAACTGTGTCGGCGGCCAGAGTTTCGCCGCCCTGGACTTTGGCCGCGGCGTCTGGCCGCTCAATAGCCATTGGACCCGCGCGGCCTTCGCCGCCCCCGGCGGCATCGCCGGCAATTTCGGGGCCGGCTGGACCGATCACAGCGGCCTGACGGAAAACACCCTGTGGTTTGGCGGTGAACTGCAGCACCTCAATGCGCCGATCAGCATCGCCCCGACCACCCCCGACCTGCTGGCACCCTGGCAGCTCAGCAGCGCTGACGACGCCGTCAGCCTGACCTTCACCCCGCGCCAGCGCCATCAGGCCTACCGACGACTGGGCCCCTTCTATGCCGATACCCGGCAATGGTTTGGTCATTACCAGGGCGTACTGCGCGGTCCGCAGGGCGAGCGCGTTCCGGTCAATAACGCCCTGGGCTGGCTGGGCGAGACCCACGCCCGCTGGTAATCCTCTGCGCATTGGAACCTCTGCCCCTTCGCGATAGCCTAATCTTGCGCCATCCTCCGGAGAGTCCCCCCATGAGCCGCACAGAGACTGACAGCCTAGGCCCCATCGATGTCCCCGCCAATGCCTACTGGGGCGCACAGACCCAACGCTCGCTGATCAACTTCGCCATTGGCGAGGAGCGCATGCCCCTGGCCGTGGTGCATGCCCTGGCGCTGATCAAGAAGGCCGCGGCGCGGGTCAATCAGCGCATCGGCGAGCTGCCCGCCGATATTGCCCGGCTGATCGAGCAGGCGGCCAACGAGGTGATCGCCGGCGAGCACGACGAACAGTTTCCCCTGGCGGTCTGGCAAACCGGCAGCGGCACCCAAAGCAATATGAACGTCAACGAAGTCATCGCCGGTCGCGCCAACGAACTGGCCGGCGGCGTGCGCGGCGGCAAGAGCCCGGTGCACCCCAACGACCACGTCAATCGCGCGCAAAGCTCCAACGACAGCTTCCCCACCGCCATGCATATCGCCACCGCCCAGGCGTTGCAGCAGCGGCTGCTGCCGGCCATTCGCGAGCTGCGTGACGGCCTGCAGGAACAGGCCGAGCGGCATGCCAAGCTGGTCAAGACCGGGCGCACCCACATGATGGATGCCACACCTATCACCTTCGGCCAGGAGCTCTCCGCCTTTGTCGCCCAGCTGGCCTATGCGGAAAGCGCCATCCGCGCCGCCCTGCCGGGCGTCTGCGAACTGGCCCAGGGCGGCACTGCGGTCGGCACCGGGCTCAACTCGCCGCAGGGCTTTGCCGAGGCCATGGCGGCCGAACTGGCGGCCCTGAGCGGCCTGCCACTGGTCAGCGCCGCGAACAAGTTTGCCGCCCTGAGCGGCCACGAGCCCCTGGTACAACTGTCCGGGGCCCTGAAGGTGCTTGCCGTGGCGCTGATGAAGCTGGCCAATGACCTGCGCCTGCTCGGCTCCGGACCGCGCGCCGGCTTTGCCGAAGTGCGCCTGCCGGCCAACGAGCCGGGCAGTTCGATCATGCCCGGCAAGGTCAACCCGACCCAGTGCGAAGCCCTGTCGATGCTGGCCTGCCAGGTGCTGGGCAACGACACGACCATCACCTTTGCCGCCAGCCAGGGGCATCTGCAGCTCAATGTATTCAAGCCGGTGATCATCCATAACCTGCTGCAATCGATACGCCTGCTGGCCGACGGCTGCCACAACTTCCAGCAGCACTGCATCGCCGGCCTGCAAGCGGATAGCGCGCAGATGGCCGCGCACCTGGAACGCGGCCTGATGCTGGTAACCGCGCTGAACCCGCATATCGGCTATGACAAGGCCGCGGAAATCGCCAAGAAGGCTTATCAGGAGGGCAGCACCCTGCGTGAGGCCGCGCTGCAACTCGGCTACCTGAACAACGAAGAGTTCGACGCCTGGGTGCGTCCCGAAAACATGCTGGAGGCGGGTCAACATGAGTGAAGCAGCAAAGAGCGGCGCAACGCCACTGGAAGGCGATGGCAAGCGCATCCTGATGATTCTCGGCACGCCGAAAAGCACCAGCCTGTGCCACGCCCTGGGCGAAGCCTATGCCCAGGGCGCACGCAGCAAAGGCCATGTGGTGCGCCATCTGAATCTGGGGGAGATGAGCTACGACCCGGTGCTACGCGACGGTTACGAGCAGAGCCAGACCCTGGAACCGGACCTGCTGGAAGCCCAGCGGCAGATCCATTGGGCCGAGCATCTGGTGTTCGTCTACCCGGTCTGGTGGGGTGGCATACCGGCACTGCTCAAGGGCTTTTTCGACCGCACTTTTCTGCCCGGTTTCGCCTTCAAGTACCGTAACCGCTCACAGCTGTGGGACAAGCTGCTCAGCGGCCGCACCGCCGACCTGCTGGTGACCATGGACACCCCGCCCTGGTACTTCCGCTGGATCTACGGCGCACCGGCACACCGGCAGATGACCCGCACCATCCTCGGCTTCAGCGGTATCAAGACCCGCCGCCTGGCCGAATTCGCCCCGGTCCGCCCCTCCTCCGAAGAACAGCGCCAGGGCTGGTTGCGCCGCGCCGAACGCCTGGGCCTGCGCGCCTAGGAGCCTTGGTGTAATCCAGAAGGTATCGCAACCGTAGCCCGGTCGTGGTTTGCGTCGGGGCTCGCTCAACGATCAGCCGTCGACCCGGGAACGAAACAGCGCCTGGTGCTCGCGGCATTGCGCGGCCGCGAGCAGGAACACGCCGTGGCCGCCGCGCTCGAATTCCAGCCAGGTGAAGTCGACCTCCGGGTACAGCGCCTCGACATGCACCTGGCTATTGCCTACCTCGACGATCAGCAGCCCCCGCTCGGTCAGATGATCGGCCGCTTCGGCCAGCATGCGCCGCACCAGGTCCAGGCCATCCTCGCCACAGGCCAGGCCCAGGGCCGGTTCATGCTGGTATTCGGCCGGCATCTCGGCGAAATCCTCGGCATCCACATAGGGCGGATTGGAGACGATCAGATCGAAGCGCTGACCCGGCAGTCCGGCAAAGCCGTCGCCCTGCACGGTGTAGACCCGAGCATCCAGCTCATGGCGCTCGATATTCTGGTTGGCCACCTCCAGGGCCTCGTAGGACAGGTCGCCAAGCACCACCTCGGCCTCCGGGAACTCGTAGGCGCAGGCGATGCCGATGCAGCCGGAGCCGGTACAGAGGTCGAGGATGCGCTGGGGTTCCTCGCCCAGCCAGGGCTGCAGATGCTGCTCGATCAACTCGGCAATCGGCGAGCGCGGCACCAGCACGCGTTCGTCGACGATAAAGGGCAGGCCGCAGAACCAGGCCTCCCCCAGCAGGTAGGCGGTCGGCACGCGCTCATCGATGCGCCGTTTGAGCAACTCATGCAGGTGCGCGTGCTCGTCATCTTCCAGGCGGCAATCGAGGTAGCTGTCGGCTATTTCATAAGGCAGGTGCAGGGCTCCCAGCACCAGCTGGCGCGCCTCATCCCAGGCATTGTCGGTGCCGTGGCCGAAAAACAACTCTTCGCCCTGAAAGCGGCTCACCGCCCAGCGGATGTAATCGCGCACGGTGCGCAGGCGGGTGTTGAGAACGGGGGTGGCGGTCACAGGAGCAGTCTCCGGGGGCTAAAGATCGCGCATTCTAGCCCAAGGACGCATTCCTGCACGAAAACGCCGCAGCGGCACGCAGGTAGCGCTGCCAAAGCCCGCGAGACAGGGATATAATTTGTAACACTTTCTCAACCCCTCCCCCCCTCCTCCGAGACCTCCACAAAATGGTCATAGATCCGTTCTCGATCACGGGCTTGCTCGTGTTGGCGATATTCCTGATTGGCATGACGCTGATAGTGTTTGAAGCACAACTGGAAATGGATAAATTCAAACCGGCGATGTTCATGATGTCCGGTCTGATCGTTATCGGTGCCCACTATGCGATCAACGACCCCAATGGTTTCCAGTATTTCCTCCATGCGCAGAATGAGACCAAGGAAGAACTCTTTGGCCTGATCGCCTTTATGGCCTTTATGTGGATGGTGGTCGAACTGCTCAACGAGCGGAACGTATTCACCGCCCTGAACGGCTACCTGATGCGCAAGGGACTGGGTGCCAAGGGCATGTTCTGGGCCACCGGAGCCCTGTCAGCGCTGCTCTCGCCCTTTCTCAACAACATCACCACGGCGATGATCTTCGGTAAAACCGTGAAGAGCATCTCCACCAACCAGCGTTACACCCATATATCGCTGTGCAATATCGTCGTGGCGTCCAACAGCGGGGTCTGGTTTCTCGGCACCTCGACCAGCCTGATGGTGGTGCTGGCCGGCAAGATCAGCATCGCCGGGCTGTTGCTGCTGGTTCCTTCGGCCCTGATCGGCTGGCTGCTGTTCGCCGCCACCCTGCACCTGTTCTATCTGCGCAAACTGGACGGCGAAAGCCTGATCCATCTGGCCGACCAGACGGAAACCGGCCTCAAGCCGGGCGGCGCGGGCCTGGCGATTGTCGGTTTCTTCGCCGTGGTTGGTGCGGTGCTGTGCAATATCCTGCTGAAAGTCAGCATCGAGTTCGCCATCGGCATCGGCCTGGGCTTTGTCGCCCTGTATGCCTGGCTGCTGATGCAGCGCGGCATCGAGCTGCCCTGGCAGGATCAACTGCAGAAGGTGGAATGGAACGCCCTGCTGTTCTTTATCGGCATCATCACCTCGGTGGCCTGCCTCAATCATGTCGGCTGGCTGTCGTATATTTCCCGACTGTTCGAGGTGATGGACCCGACTGCGGTCAACCTGGTACTCGGGGTCGCCTCCGGGGTAATGGACAACGTGCCGGTGGAAGCCGCGGCGCTGATGTCCAACCCGCAACTGGGTCTGGAGCAGTGGGCGCTCAACGCGCTGATGGTGGGGGTGGGCGGTTCGCTGACAGTGGTCGGTTCGGCCGCCGGGGTGATGGCCATGTCCCTGGACAAGACCTACAGCTTTGGCGTGCACCTGAAATTCCTACCGGCCATTCTGGTCAACTTCTTCGGCTCGCTGGGCGTCTGGTACCTGCAGTTCGAGCTGCTTGGGCTTTACTGACGGCGGCCGGGTGAGACCGCGCCGGGGCTTGCTCCAGGCGCGGCTCAGCCGCGCTTCTGGCGACGTTCGCTCAGGGCCGGTTCATCACGTTTGAGCCTTAACTCGCGCAGCACGGCGATGGAAACCGCCAGGGCGAACAACAACCAGAAATGTTCGGAAAACAGCGATAGCAGGCTCATTGGGCAACTCCTTTTGCGCTACGACACCCCATCCTCGGGAATGGTTCGATTCTGCTCGTCGCTTCGGCCATACGCAAGGCCAGCCGCACCGCGCCAAACACCCCCGCGGTAACGACTCGCGCGGTTTGCCGCCGCCTGCCCATGTCGTCAGCAGGACGGTGATTCTGGCGCAATGTCCCGCAAAGGTTCACAGCAGCAGCCCAGAGGCGGACAATGCAGGAAGTCGTCCATGCCAGCCAGGAGTACCCTGCCATGTCCATCCCCCAAACCCTGTTCACGCTGACCGGCCGCAGCCATGCACCTGCCAGCCTGAACAATGCGACCCTGTTGATCATCGATGCTCAGGAGGAGTATCGCAGCGGCGTCCTGCAGCTGCCGGGGCTGGATGCTGCGCTGGAAGAAATCGCCATCCTGCTGGCGGCAGCCCGCGCTCAAGGCTGCGCCATCGTCCACGTCAAGCACCTGGGCATTCCCGATGGCCTGCTCGACCCGCGAGGCCCCCGCGGCCATCACCTGCCGGAGGCCGCGCCGCTGCCTGGTGAACTTATCGTGGAAAAACGCATGCCCAATGCCTTTTCCGGCACCGATCTGCACGAGCACCTGCAGAAGCTGGGGCATCTGGACCTGATCATTTGCGGCTTTATGACCCACTCCAGCATCAGCACCACGGTGCGCGCCACCAAGGATTACGGCTATCGCTGCACCCTGGTCGATAGCGCCTGCGCCACCCGCGACCTGCCGACCCTGGACGGCCAGGTGATCAGCGCCGCCGATATGCACCGCGCCGAAATGATCGCCCTGGCGGACAATTTTGCCGCGGTGGTCCCCCGCGCCAGTGCCCTGCTCTGAGGTCGGGCGGCCCCACAAGCCGCACGCCGCTCGCGCCCCAGTTGAACCACGCCAGTAGCAGCAGGTCATACCGGCGTTAGCCTCTAAGGAATTCGCAATGAAACCATCAGATGGCTTTGATGCTCGCCGCCTGCGGCCCCGCAGCTCCGGTAACTGGCGCTTGCGCCTAGGTGCAGGGCTGGCGGCGCTGCTGTGCATGTTCGGCGTACTGCTGGCAATGGCCGGGGCCGCGACACTGCTCGGCCAGCCCGCCGCACTCGGCCCGCTGAACGAGTCACCTGCCGCCGCCGCGACTTTTGTGGCGATCGGGCTGCTTATGCTGTTTTTCGCCATCATGCTCTGGCGGCGCTGTCGCCGCCGCCTGCGTCGCTCCGGCGACCTGAGCATCGCCCCGCACCTGATGAAGAAACGCGACTGATGGCGGGCCGATCCAAGCCGCACTTAAGCCCGGACCTTGGGTACACTAGCGGCCTTCGCGGAGGCCCAGATGCAAGACGACGACTTCTCTCTCTTTAAAGCCGAATTACGTGGCGTCAAACCGATCAAACACGATCGCGCCGACACCGGCAAACCGAAACCCAACCGGGCGCAACTGGCCACTCTGCGCCAGGCCGCCACGGCGCGCGTGGAATCGGTCAAGGTCGATGGTCTGTCCGACCAGTTCGTCATCGATGTCGGTGCCGAAGACCCGCTGTACTGGGCCGCCAACGGCGTCCAGGAAGGCCAGATGCGCAAGCTCAAGCTGGGGCAGATCAGCTTCGAAGGCAGCCTCGACCTGCACGGCATGACCGTGGAAAAGGCCCGCGACACCCTCTGGGAGTTTATCGCCGAGGCCAACAGGCTGGAGGTGCGCTGCGTGCGCATCACCCATGGCAAGGCGGTACGCATGGACGGCCGCAAGCCGATGATCAAGAGCCACGTCAACACCTGGCTGCGCCAGCACCCGCAGGTACTGGGTTTCACCTCCTGCCTGGCCAAGCACGGCGGTACCGGGGCGGTCTATGTCATGCTCAAGCGCACCATGATGGACGGCCGCGACGAGTAAGCGGACGGCTGCCGCACTTGCCAGCCCCGCGACGGCCCCCTAACCTGCGCATCTATATATCCGCTAGTGCCACAGGAAGATCATGTCCCTGGAACAGAACTACACCGCGATTCTCGGCCAACTGGGCGAGGACGCCACCCGCGAAGGCCTGCTCGACACCCCCAAGCGCGCCGCCAAAGCCATGCAGTACCTGTGCAAGGGCTATCAGCAGACCCTCGAAGAAGTCACCAATGGTGCGCTGTTCAGCTCCGATAACAGCGAGATGGTGCTGGTGAAGAACATCGAGTTGTACTCGCTGTGCGAACACCACCTGCTGCCGTTTATCGGCAAGGCCCATGTCGCCTATATCCCCAGCGGCAAGGTGCTCGGCCTGTCGAAGGTCGCGCGTATCGTCGACATGTACGCACGCCGCCTGCAGATCCAGGAAAACCTCAGCCGGCAGATCGCCGAGGCCATCCAGCAGGTCACTGGTGCCCTGGGTGTGGCGGTGGTGATCGAGGCACAGCACATGTGCATGATGATGCGCGGCGTGGAGAAGCAGAACTCCTCCATGGTCACCTCGGTGATGCTCGGCGAGTTCCGCGAAAATGCCGCAACGCGCAGCGAGTTCCTCAGCCTGGTCAATAACTGATCAGAGCCGCTGCAGAAGAAACCGGCCATGCGCCGGTTTTTTATTGACTGCACCCTGCTGCGGCAAGGCGTCAGGCTGCGCCGCTCATATGCGTGCAAGCCTGCTGTCGTAGGGTGCGCCGCGCGCACCAAGGTGCCCGCCGCCTAGGCTGGTGCGCACAGCGCACCCTACCGGACCGCTGCGCATGGCTTACTGGCCCTTGAACGGCACCCGCGGCCTGGTTCGTAACGGGTCGAGTAAACCGGACAGGCCGTTGTGGTCGATCTCCTGCATCAACGCTAGCAGCCGGCCGATCTCACCCTGGGGGAAGCCTTCGCGGGCGAACCAGTTGAGGTAGTTACCCGGCAGGTCGGCGAGCAGACGGCCCTTGTGTTTGCCGAAAGGCATCTCGCGGGTTACCAGCAATAACAGGTCTTCGGGTTTCATCGCAGGCTCGGCAGGGTTCGGCAGGGTTCGGCAATCGAGCGCGGATTATGCCGTTCGGCCCGGGGCCAGGCCAAGGCGGAAAAACTCGGGTAAGCTGCGCGCCCCTGTTTATCGACCCAAGGTTTGCCCCAGCATGATTATCAAGGCACTGCGCATCGGCCTCGGCCAGTTGATCGTCTTCCTCGACTGGATCAGCCGTCCGGCCAAACTCAAACGTCCAGCTGAAACCCAGGCGGCTGTCGAGCAAAGCGCCAGCAACCTCGTACTGTACCAGTTCCACGCCTGCCCGTTCTGCGTAAAAACCCGCCGCACCCTGCACAAGCTGAATGTGCCGGTGGCCCTGCGCGACGCGAAAAACGACGCCCAGGCGCGTAGCGAGTTGGAACAATTAGGCGGCAAGATCAAGGTGCCGTGCTTGCGCATCGAAGAAAACGGCCAGAGCACCTGGCTGTATGAGTCCAAGGCGATCATCGCCTATCTGGACGAGCGCTTCGCCAGCGCTTGACGCCCAGGACTGCGCCAGGGGTTGCCCCTGGCGCAGCGTTACACAGGCTTACTTGATAAAGTATTTGCCCCAACGCTCGATATCGCGCACCGACTGCTGACGCTGCAGGGCACGGCCTTGCTGGGCCTGCTCGACGGCGGCGATTTCATCGTCGATGACCTTGGTCGACAGCGACAACCAGCTGGTGGCGAAGGCCATGGCGTCGCCATGCAGCTCCAGCGCATCCATATTGATATTGCCGATGTCGTCGCAGGCATCGTGATAACACGGGTCGAATGGCTGGTTGGCTGCACCACCGAATTTCTGCGCCTGCGCCTCGCTCTTCAGATCTTCGGCCCCGGTAAACAGGCCGCCAAAGGGGATGCCTTCCTCGAAGAACTGCGCATAGTCGGAGCGGAAGTCGATCTCGGTGCCCTCCCCCGGCGCGCCGCGCAGGTCGAAGTAGGCTTGCAGCAGACGCTCGATGGCAGCCGAGCCGGGCGGGCCCTGCAGGCCGAAATCCGAACCGTCGCCATCATAGATAAAGTTGCCGAAATTCGGCGAAGCGATCATGTCGAAGTTCAGGTAGGCCCTGATCTGCTGCTTCTCCTCGTCTGGCAACTGGCTGGCGTAGTAGGTGGAACCGACCAGCCCCGACTCTTCCGCGCCCCACCAGGCGAACCGCACCTGGTTGAGCGGGTGGGCCTTGCTCATCAGCACCGCCATTTCCAGCAACGCGGCGCTGCCCGAGCCGTTGTCGTTGATGCCGGCACCTTCGCCCACCGAATCCAGGTGCGCGCCGACCATCACCACATTGTTCGGGTTGCCGCGCCGGGTCTGGGCGATCACGTTATGGGTTTCGGTACGGCTACGTTCGACATCGGCCACCATGCGCACTTGCACACCTGCGGTCTGCGCCCAATCGGCACCGACCTCATAAGTGCTGAACAACACCGGGATACCGCCGGCATAGGTATCGCCCAGGGTCGCGTTCATCAGGCCCTTGCGATCTTCGGTGTCGCCCTGATTGAAGATGACCGCCCCCGCCGCACCAGCCGCCGCGGCATTTTCGGCCTTCTGCTGAAAGCTGCAGGTGCCACGCTGGATCAGGGCGATGGAGCCACTGGGGAAGCCGGCGAAATCCTCTGCCTCGCAACCGCTGGTGGAGGTATTGCCGGCACCGAGCATCAGATCCACCGGCACCACGGCGGCGCTGACATCGCCGGCTTCGGTTTGCGACAGGTAGGTGAAATCCTCGTCCCAGACGTAGTCGGTCGGCGTCGGCAGCAGCATGCTCAGGGTGCCTGGGCCAATCGGCTCGTAAGAGGTGAAGGGGAAGGCCTGCAGGGTGACGGTATAGCCGGCACGCTCCAGGGTGCTGCGCACGTAGTCGACCGAGGCCTGATAGCCCGGCTGCGCGGCGGCGCGGTTGCCGCCATTGAGGCTGGCGATATCCTCCAGGGCTTGCAGACGGGTCAGCACCTTGCTGGCCTGCATGCAGTGGGGCAAGCCCAGCGGAGTGCCCACCAGCAGCGGCGATTTGCACGCCGATAGCGGCGGTTTGCCTGGTGTCCAGAAATCATTGAAGCGCTCGCTGTCACTGGGCGAGGCGGCAATACCGGCGGTGGAGGCTATTAAAGCGAGCGAACCAACAACCCAACGAACATTGTTCTTCTTCGTCATGGGAAATCATCCTTGGATAGATTGTGTTGTGCTGGTCGTCTATGGCATCTGCCACTGCCCCCTACGGCTCCCTGGGGACGCGACCATAAGCAGTGACTCGCGCCTGTCCTTTCGGTTCTCCATTTAGGGATCGAACGCCGTCCCGGCGCTCAAAATTGAGCACCAGGTCAAAAAATGCCTGGTCAAATGAGATCTGGGGCGTATCGGAAGGGCTCTGTAGGGTGCGCCGTGCGCGCCGGCGCAGCCCATAAACCCCTGGTGTGCGCGCCCCCCTAGGCAGCCCAGGCTATACGACACTCAAGCGCCGGCCCTTGGACGCAGAGACACGGCCTAAGGGCGCGCACTCAGGCCCATAGAGCAAACCGGACCGGCCCGCGGCCCGGCCAACGGCGGCGTTACTGCGCGCCCTGCAGCTCGGTCACGACAAACTGGCTGCCCTGCTGCTCGACGACAAAGCCGACCTTGTCGCCCACCGCGAGCCCTTCGAGCAGCGCGGCGTCCTTGACGTCGAACACCATGGTCATCGGCGGCATGCCGATATTGGCAATAGGGCCGTGGCGCAGGGTGATCTTCTGCCGGTCCGCATCGATCTTGCGCACCTCGCCCTGGCTCATGCTGGCAGTCGTCTGCGCGGCCTCGTGGCCGCCGTGTTCATCGCTGGCCTGTACCGCAAACGCCAGGCTGCCCAACAGGCAGGCGATCAGTAGTTGCTTCATGGTCTTGCTCCTCAAGTCAGGCGGCCATACGACCGCCCCGATCATTTATCGGCCCGCACAGGTACTGCGCGGCCGCAATTGTCCGCACTGCACAGGCGAGTCCGGGTTAGCGACAGCACTCTCAATCCGCCACAACCCGAACCTTGCCGACCATCCCCGCCTGGTAATGGCCGGCGATCAGGCAGGCGAAGTCGAAGTCGCCGGCGCGGTTGAAGGTCCAGATGATCTCACCGGTCTTGCCCGGTCCGACGTGGGCCATATAGGGCTCGTCATGCTCCATACCGGGGAACTTGACCATCAGCGCCGCGTGCTTATCCAGATCGTCCTGAGTGCCGATGACGAACTCGTGCAGCACCTGGCCGCCATTGCGGTGGACCAGGCGAATGGTTTCGCCCTGCTTGACCTCGAGGCGGTCGGGGGTAAAGCGCATGGCATCGCTCATGCGGATCTCGATGGTGCGGCTGACCTGCTCGGGATCGCCGGCAATGCCCCAGGGCTTCTGCTCCTTGATCACCTCCTGGGCCTGAGGCTTGGCATGGGATTCGCTATGGGCCAACACTGGGCCGACGCTCAGCGAGGCGCTAAGGGCCAGCACCAGGGCTGCAAGGTTTAACGGTGAACTCATGGGTATGTCCTCGATATCGAATAACTGCACATTCGCTGTAGGAGCGGGCTTGCCTGCGATGCCTTAAAACAACCGCTACTACAGTTCCTATCAATGGCCGGCATGGCTACTAGGTTTACGCACCTGCACCTCAACCGGCTCGCCGATCGGCTGCTTGAGTGGCATCGACTGCCCACCGGCATCGCTCGAACGCGCGGGTCTGACCAAGTCTCCTTGCCATTCATAGGCCACGGTGCCAGCCGGGTGCTTGAACCAGCCAGGGTCGCGGTAGTCGCCCGCGGGCTGGTCCTTGCGCACCTTGAGCACGGTAAACATGCCGCCCATTTCCACCGAGCCGAAGGGGCCGTCGCCGGTCATCATCGGCGCGGTGTTGTCCGCCAGCGGCATCTGCATTTCCGCCATATCGGCCATGCCGCGTTCGCCCATGACCATGTAATCGGGGATCAGCTTGGCGATCCTGCGGGTCATGTCGCGGTGGTCGACACCGACCAGGGTCGGAATGTCGTGGCCCATGGCGTTCATGGTGTGGTGGCTCTTGTGGCAGTGGAAGGCCCAGTCGCCCTCCTCGTCGGCGAGAAACTCGACCTGGCGCATCTGCCCCACCGCGATATCCGTGGTCACCTCCGGCCAGCGCGAGCCTGCCGAGGTCGGCCCGCCATCGGTACCGGTCACCTCGAACTCGTGACCATGCAGGTGGATCGGGTGGTTGGTCATGGTCAGGTTGCCGACGCGGATGCGCACCTTGTCGTTCTGGCGCACCACCAGCGGGTCGATGCCGGGGAAGATGCGGCTGTTGAAGGTCCACAGATTGAAGTCGAGCATGGTCATGATCTTCGGCGTGGCTGCCCCGGGCTCGATGTCGTAGGCGTTGAGCAGGAAGCAGAAATCGCGGTCCACCTCGCTGATCAGCGGGTGGTGTTCCTTGGGGTGGGTGACCCAGAAACCCATCATGCCCATGGCCATCTGGGTCATTTCGTCGGCATGGGGGTGGTACATAAAGGTGCCGGGGCGGCGCGCGACGAACTCATAAACGAAGGTCTTGCCCACCGGAATCGCCGGCTGGGTCAGCCCCGAGACGCCGTCCATACCATTGGGCAGGCGCTGGCCGTGCCAGTGAATGCTGGTGTGCTCGGGCAGCTTGTTGGTGACAAAGATGCGTACCCGGTCGCCCTCCACCACCTCGATGGTCGGCCCCGGCGACTGGCCGTTATAGCCCCACAGGTGGGCCTTGTAGCCGGGTGCCAGCTCGCGCACCACTGGCTCGGCCACCAGGTGGAACTCCTTGACCCCGTTGTTCATGCGCCACGGCAAGGTCCAGCCGTTGAGGGTCACCACCGGGTTATAGGGCCGGCCGTTCGGCGGTTGCAGCGGCGGCTGGGTATCGGCGCTGCCCTGGGACACCGCCTCCGGTATGCCGGCCAGGGATACCCGACTGACCGCAGAGGTGGCGACAGCTGCAGTAACCGCGCTGGCACCGAGAAAGAAATCACGTCGTGAAACCATGGGAAGTTGTCCTTGATCAGTGCCCGGCGGGCTCGTCGGTGGCGGCCATGGCCGGTGTGCTCGCTGACAGGCTGGGCGCACCCAGCAGGGCCATATCCAGGTCGGCCTTGGCGATCCAGAAGTCGCGCTGCGCCTGCAGGTAGCCATCCACTGCCAGCACCTGCTTGCGCGCATCGGCCAGCAGCTCGAAGGTGCTGATAAACATGCCGTTGTACTGCAGAACATTTTCCTCGGCGATGCGCGCGCGCAGCGGCAGCACCTCGTCGCGGTAATGCCGGGCAAGGTCATGGCTGGCCTGGTAACCCAGGTAAGCCTCGCGCACCTGCGAGCGCGCGTTGATCGCCGTTTCGGCGGCGCGGTTGAGCATCTGCCGGTACTGCGCCTCGGCCCTGGCCACCTTGGCCCCGCTCCAGTCGAACAGCGGCAGCTCGACGCTGATCTCGTAACCGCGCTGGGTCGGCTCCTCATTGGAGCGGTTATTCACCACGCCCAGCTCCAGCACGTTGATAAAACGCGTGGTCTTGCTCAGCCCCAGGTTCTTGGCCAGACGCTCGGCGTCCAGGCGCACGGCCTGGATATCCAGACGCTGGGTCATGGCCAGGCGCTCGACATCCGCCAGTTGCTCGGCCGTGGCCGGCAATTCGGGCAGGCGTGTGGGCAACTGGAAGCCGAGCTGCTCGCCCCACAGGCCGAGCAGGCGGGTCAGTTGCTCGCGGCTCTGCACCCGGGCCTGCTCGGCGCGGATCAGGTTGAGCCCGGCATCGGCATAGAAGCTCTGCTCCTGGGCCCGCTGCAGGGCGCTGTAGTTACCCACCGCCGCCAGCCGCCTGGCCAACTCGGCCGCGATTTCAGCCGACTCCATCACCTGGCCCATAAAGCCCAGGCTCTCCTGCGCCGCCACCGCGCGGTACCAGGCCTTGCGGGTCTGGCTGGCCAGTTCGAACACCGCCAGACTGGTCTGCCGCTGCACCTGCTCGAAGCGCTTGGCCTCCATGCCGGAGGTCAGCGGCATGGCGATCAGCCGCGCCAGGTTGATATGCAGGCCGCGCTCGTATTCCACCTCGCTGCCCTTCTCCAGACGACCGAAGGAAAAGCCCGGATTGGGGATGCGTCCGGCCTGCACCCGTTCGGCCTCACCGATACCCAGCTGATCGAAACTTGCCTGCAGGCCGGGGTTATTCAACAGCGCCACCTGCACTGCGGCATCCACCGTCAGCGGCTCGGCCAGCAGCTCGGCGACCCGCTCGGCCACCTGGCTGCGCTGCTCCGGGGTTTTCACCCAGGTGAGCTGCTTGTCCAGCTGCGCCTGGCTGGCCTGCTCGACCGTGGCAAAGCCGCCGTCCTGGCTAAAGCCGGCACAACCGGCCAGCAACAGGGGGCTACAGAGCCCGGCCAGGCGCAAAAAGCCATTCAGTCGTCGCGCCTTAGTGATGGCCATGGTGCTGCTCCATTGGCTTGGCCGGCGGCTCGACAGCCGGCTCGGTGGGCTGCTGCGCCGAAACTTCCTCGGCGTAGGGCTCCTGGGCATAGGTGCGCCAGCCGCCGATACGGCCGACCAGCTCATTGGCTTCGCGCCAATCCTGCAGCGGCTGTTCGCTAAAGCCCTGGTAGGTCTTGAGCGGTGATTGATAGTGCACAGCCGGCGCGGCGGCCTGGGCATCCAGTGGGTCGGGCAACTCGGCCCAGGCGCTGACCGGCAGCGCCAACAAGCACAGGCAGGCGAACGTCCGCCGGGCAAAAAACAAACGCATCATCTGATAATCTCGCGAGCAGCGGCGCGCCCGCATATCACAGGCAGCACCGGCTAGTAGCTAAATGCGTTTAACACTGGCCTCGGCAACAACGGCTGCGGGCGAGTAAAAACGCGGTTTGGCTTAGGCGAGAAACAGGCGGGGGGGTCTTTCCGGGGTCTCGGCGATAAAGCCGATAAAGCGCTCCAGTCGCGCCAGGGACGGCTCGACGGCATGCGGCAGGCTATTGCTGGCAACCACCGTACTCAGCGCCACCGCACCTACGCAAAAAGCGCAGAGGCTGCATAGGCTGTTATCGGCGGGCTGTACGGAGGTGCCGGAGGGGGCGGCACTGTCGCCGCCATGATGTTCGCCATGGGCGGAGGCCTGCATGGCCTGGGGAGCCATGACAGCCGGGTGATGGGCCGCCATCTGCTGGCTGCTTGAGTCGCCCTGGGTCAACGCGCATAACTGCATGCCGATGGCAGCCATGCTCTGCGCCGGAAGGGCGAGCATCAGCATCCAGATCAGGGCAATTCGCAGTGTGCGCATGGCGATAGGGCTGTCTTCGAACAAAGTTGGATTAGCCGGATTATCCATCGATTCGGCCACTTGTCCATGGCCGGCAAGCGCCTGGGCTTGATTTGCCCACAGCCGCTGGCCCCGCAGATGAGCCGATGACACCAGCCGAACATCGGCATATCCCGCCAACCCCATGGGCAAACACCCGCCAGGCTGGCTATGATCGGAGCCCATGACAACCAACCCACCCATCCGCCAACCCTGCCCGCCCGGAGCCTGCGACTGCGGCCGCGAGCAGCTGCTGGAAAGCGCCGACGGCGACCTGCGTATCCTGCGCCTGACCCGTCAGGAGGAAAAACGCCTGCTTGATCGTCTGGAAAACCTGCAGAGCCTGGGCGACCTGGAAAAACTGCAACGGCGCATGTACGAGCAACTCGGCATCCGCCTGGCCGTCGCCCCCGGCTTCAATGAAGTGCGCAGCATGCGCGGCATCCAGATCGAGATCGACGAACTCCCCGGCCTCTGCCGCAAAACCCGCCAGGCACTGCCCACCTCCATCCGCCGCGGCCTGGAAAAGCACCCGGAGATCGCCTACGACCTGCTGAACGCCCATGACCTGTTTCGGGATATTTGAGGGGTCTGCCGGTAAGTGCAAAGTACCCAAAAAACACCTCGACACCCTGGTGCGTGTGCAGGAAGCCCAAGCGCTATCTGCCAGTGCTGAGCACCAGAGCAGGCCTGGCGGTTAGCACAGAACGCCCCCTGCAGCCGCGCTACCTGACAGTCGACCGCCTCCCGGAACGATGCCATCCGCCATTATGGTTCTGGCCTTATACAGTCCGCAGCCAAACGGACTGGCTTGCTCCATTTATGGCATTGGACCGAACGCCCCTGGCCACCGCATCGTGTTCGGCTGCCGGAAATCGGCATCGGGAACTACTGCCCCCTGAATTCAGAGGAGGCATCGCGTTCGGAAAAATGCTCCGCCCTCATTCTCCCCCCCTCTCTGGAATCAGTATTTCAGCTGATTTTCAGGACGTTGATTATGGTCAATCAATGATTCGTTAGGCATGCAACTATTTCGCCTGGATTTATCAATACTTCTGCCGGTAAGGATGAGGACAGGACATGAAAGGGTTCAATTACAAACTAGCCAAAATAATCTGTGCAGCGGTTTCCTGCACCTGGGCGTTGACCTCGACAGTGGCAGTTGCCGCGGCCGCAGCGGAGTTGCCGGTGATTGTCCAGGAACTGGTCGCCCCCCCGGCGCTGCCGGCACCTATTACGCGCAAAAGCCCGGCGCGGGTGGTGGTCAATCTGACCGTGGAAGAGGTCGAGAGAGAAATAGCGCCCGGTACGCGCTACATGTTCTGGACATTTGGCGGCACCGTGCCAGGCAAGATGATTCGTGTACGTGAAGGCGATACCGTTGAATTGCATCTGCAGAATCTGGCCAGCAACAAACTGCCGCACAATATCGATTTGCATGCCGTCAGCGGCCCGGGTGGCGGTGCCGAGCAAACCCTGATCGCCCCAGGCAATGAGGCAGTCTTCACCTTCAAGGCATTGGCACCCGGGTTGTATGTCTATCACTGCGCCACGGCACCTGTGGGCATGCATGTGGCCAATGGCATGTACGGCATGATCCTGGTCGAGCCAAAAGAGGGCATGTCCAAGGTTGACCGTGAGTACTACGTGATGCAGGGCGATTTCTATACAACGGGTGCCTACCGCGCCGAAGGCCTGCAGAATTTCGATATGCAGAAAGCGGTCGATGAAAAGCCTACCTATGTGCTGCTTAACGGTGCCGATGGTGCCTTGACCGGCAAGAACTCGCTGACCGCCAACGTGGGTGAAAAAGTACGGATGTATTTCGGCGTCGGCGGTCCCAACCTGACCTCCAGCTTCCATGTGATAGGCGCGATCTTCGACCGCGTGCAGGGCGATGGCGGCCGCCATTATCAGGAGAATGTGCAGACCACTCTGGTACCGCCCGGCGGTTCGACCATCGTCGAATTCGTGCCGAAGGTGCCGGGTAACCTGACCCTGGTCGACCACTCGTTGACCCGCGCCTTCAATAAGGGAGCGGTAGGCCTGCTGGCGGTCAGCGGGGCCGAGCAACCGGAAATTTTCGGCCAGGGTGTGAAGAAGCCCCTGCCTGCGGCAAAAGGCGCTGTGGCTGCAGCCAAGGTCGAGGCACCGCCGGTACCGAATGGCGATGTCGCCATGGCGCGTGGCAAGGCGGTTTACGAGCGGGTTTGTGCGGCCTGTCACTTGCCCGATGGCACAGGGGTGGCCGGGGTGTTCCCACCGGTGGCCAGCTCCGATTTCTTCCAGGAACGGCCCTATGAGATGGCCTATATCGTCCTGCACGGTCGCAGTGGCAAGTTGGTGGTCAACGGTGAGCACTACAACGGTGTGATGCCGCCGCAGGACCTGAACGACAACGACGTGGCCGCAGTGATCAATTACATCAATGTGGCAATGAACCAGGGCAAGCCGGTACTGACCCCGGAGCAGGTCAGTGAGATGCGTCAGATTAAGAAGTTGTGAAGCAGAAGTTGAGGTGCATCTGGATCGCCCGCGCAGTGCTGTTCTGCTGCGCGGGCCTCGCCACCAGTGCCTGGACAGCTGACTACCGGTTGCTGGAAGGCGGTGAATTCCGCAGCGTATTGCCGGCCGATGGTGAAAGCTCGCCGGCCAGCATCCAGCCATTCTGGCTGCGCAGCACGCCGGTGAGCAATGCCGAGTACCTGGGGTTTCTCCAGGCTTATCCGCAATGGCGGCGTGGTGCAGTGCCAGCGGTGCTTGCCGGCGCGGACTATCTGGCGTTGTGGGCCGGGCCGCTGTCGTTTGCACCGTTGCAGGGCCGCGCCCCGGTAACCCAGGTCAGCTGGCATGCCGCCCAGGCCTTCTGCGCCAGTGAGCAGGCGCGTTTACCCACCTGGTACGAGTGGGAATTTGCCGCTGCGGCCGACGAACTACGCGCCGATGCGCGGGAGGACTCGCTGTGGCTGGCGCGAATTCTCGCCTGGTATTCGCGTCCAGCCAGTCAGCCGCCCCAGGCCATAGGCCTGCAGCCGGCCAATTACTACGGCATCCATGATCTGCACGAGCTGACCTGGGAGTGGGTGGAGGACTTCAATGGCCTGTTTGTCAGCAGCGACAGCCGGACTCAGGGCGAGCAGAAACAGTTGGCGTTCTGCGGTGGCGCGGCCCTGTCGCTAGGCGACAAGAACAACTACGCGGTATTGATCCGCCTGGCCCTGCTGGCCGCCATGGAGGCCAACCAGGGTGGCAACTATCTGGGTTTTCGCTGCGCGCGCGACCCAGCCTCGCATTTATCAGGAATCCCCAATGAATAGAATCAAATGTCTGCGTCGGGCGCTGCACGGTGCCCTGTTGTCCACCATCTTGTTAGTGGTCCCCGGGATGTTGCCCTGGGCGCAGGAAGGTTCGCTCGACACTGCACAGGCTAGCGTGCCAGCCGACTCCCTATATGGCTTGCCGATGCCCCTCACCGATGCACAGGGGACGCATTTTGATTGGCGCGAGATGGCCGGACAGCCACTGCTGGTCACTATGTTTTATGGCGATTGCGCGTCGGCCTGCCCGGTGCTGATGCAGAGCCTGCAGCGCACCATCGCCGAACTCAAACCCGAAGCGGGCGCGCTCAAGGTGCTGATGGTCAGTCTCAACCCGCAGCATGATACGCCGACCTCATTGGCGCATATGAGCCACATGCACCAACTCGACGAACGCTTCTTCCGCCTGGCGGTGGCGGCCGACGAGAGACAAACCCGGGCCTTGGCTGCAACGCTGAAGATCAAGTACCGAGCACTGGACAATGGCGAAATCAGCCACAACACCAGGGTCACCCTGCTAAATGCACAGGGTCAGGCCATCGCCAGCAGTACATTGCTCAAACCCACCGCGGACCAGGCCCTGCTCTCGCAGATCCGTCAGGCGTTACAGCTATAGGTGAGGTGCACACACAGATGCCTGCAGGCCTGCCCGCACGGAGCCTGCAATTGCGGCCGCGTGCAGTTACTGGAATACGCCGACAACGACTTGCGCATCCTGCGTCTGCCCCCAGGAGGAAAAACGCCTGCTCGAGCGCCTGGAAAACCTGCAGAGCCTGGGCGAGCTGGAAAAACTGCAACGGCGCATGCACGAGCAGCTCGGCATCCGCCTGGCCGTCGCCCCCGGCTTCAACGAAGTGCGCAGCAGGCGCGGTATCCGGATCGAGATCGACGAACTCCCCCGCCTCTTCCGCAAAACCCGCCAGGCGCTGCCCACCGCCATCCGCCGCGGCCTGAAAAAACACCCGGAGATCGCCTACGACCTGCTGAACGCCCATGACCTGTTTCGGGATATTTGAGGGGCTGAAGGAAGGTGGTTGTGGTTGGAGATGGGTAGAGCAGATGGTCGTAACGGGCAGAAAGCGGCCAGAAGCAGCCAGTCATTAAATCGTGGCCCATTCACTTTTGCACCGAACAGTTTGAGCGCCATGTAAAACTTGCGCGTTCGGTTTGTTTGTTATCGGTAAAGAAGGTAGCGAATTCCATGATTTTTGCAGACCCTGAATGGGCCATATACCTTCAATGCTTGGTGCCGCTTTAGCAGATGCGTTCATCAACCAAAATGGATAGGGATATCGACAATTGCACACTCGCACACCACCTTTGATCTACCTAGATAGCTGCGACTACTCCAACCTTAGCAAGCCAGGGGTCAATGGGCCGGATGCGCAGCATTTGGCGGCGCTGAGGGCATTAAAAAATCGCGGTGAGGCCGTCTTCGTGTTCTCGGGAGCACACATTTCAGAAATGTCGCCGATGGATCAGCAGTACGCTTCTGCCGCATCTGAGCGGACGAGACTGATGGTGGAACTCTGCGGTCGTAACACAATGATCTCATTCGATCGGCTAATGAAGGCGGAACTCGCCCGCTTGGCCACGCAAGACCCTCAGTCTGTCACTGCAATGGTTGGTGATGGCGAGTGGTTTCCAGACATGGGGGCACTCATGAGCCCAATTGATGAACTGGATGTTGCAGGAGCGCTGCAGCAGCAGATGGATGAGCACGGAATGAACCGCAAAATGCGGAGGATCTTGAAGGCCGGCACGACAAACAAGCATGGCCGTTTTCGTAGCGATATAGAACAACGCTGTGGCCAACAGCTGGATTACAGTGAGCTGCTTGAACGAACGCCAATGCGTCCCCGGAATATGACAGTGCTTAAGCGCTACCTCCTAGGGAAAGCGACGCGAGAAGAGGCCGACAAAGCTTTCTTGGAAAGCCTCAGAGACCCCAGCTACATGGCCCAGTGGTTCATCCACCATCACCACAAAATGGGAGCTATTGGAGACTGGGTCAGGCGACCTGCGCGAGAGCTTATTGAAAGTTGCGAGCAAACACTTTCTAACCTATGCGCGCAGCTCGAAGCGCTGCCGGAAAGCGAGCGTGCTGCAGTCATGGCAGGCGTAAGTGGGGAGCGCTGGGCGAAGCTTAAGAAGCAGGGAGTGATCGATATCGTCAACCGGTTGCTCGTTCGCCTTTTACCTGGAGCTCCTGGCTGTGATGATGCAGGCAATATTGAGCAGTGCTGCCCGGGTATTTTCATCTGCATCAATGCGTTCT
Source organism: Pseudomonas sp. EA_105y_Pfl2_R69 (assembly GCF_963970915.1). NCBI lineage: Bacteria > Pseudomonadati > Pseudomonadota > Gammaproteobacteria > Pseudomonadales > Pseudomonadaceae > Pseudomonas > Pseudomonas sp. EA_105y_Pfl2_R69. Next base: position 113,298 of record NZ_CAXAOO010000002.1, on the reverse strand, counting down.
ACGACTCACTGCAGAAGTCATTTGGAGAACGACCGCGGGCGATGAAGGCCAGTGATTTCGTAGATGTCATCCACGCGCTATACATCCCTTACGTGTCGTATTTCAGGGCTGACAAGCATATGTGCGGAGTCCTTCAACCGCTTGCACAGCGCTTCGGTACCCAGGTCGTCGCTTCACCTGCCAAGCTAACCGCAGCCCTAGGCGTAGCACTCTGAACAAGATGAGTAATTGGGGTCAGAGTCGACTTGCTTGAAAATCGACTCTGACCCTTAATACACGCCGAGAACCGGCGAATCGAACTCAATCTCACGAACCGCTGAGCGCCGCGTCACCGCGCTGCTGCGCTAGCCAGTCGCGCGGGGCGCAGCCCATGCGCACGCGGAAGGCGCGCGCCAGCGCGTTCGGGCTGCCGTAGCCGACGCGGGCGGCCACCACCGCCACCGGCCGCCCCTGCTTGAGCAGGGTGCAACTGACGTTCATCCGCCAGTCGGCCAGATAGTCGCCCGGCGTGACGCCAACCGCGTCCTTGAACGCGGCGGCGAAGCGCGCGCGTGACATGCCCGCCTGCGCCGCCAGCGCCTCAAGCGACCACGCGGTCTGCGGTGCATCGTGCATGGCGGTGATGGCGCGCGCGAGTTTCGGGTCGGCCAGGCCCGCCAGCAGCCCTGTGGCACCGAGCCGGCTATCCATCAGATAGCGCAGCAACTGGATCAGCAGCAACTCGCACAGGCGGTCGATGGCGGCCTGCCGACCGCACTGATCGCGCTCGGCTTCGGCAAACAGCAGCTCTAGCGTCGGCCCGAGGCCGGGCAAGTCCGCCAGCGGAATCAGCAGCATCGACGGCAAGGCCATGGCTAACGGATTGCCTGTCGAAGCGCCCAGATCTACCTCCGCGCACAACAGCTCGGCGGTATCGCCGGGGGCGGTGACAAAACGATGCGACGTCACGCGCGGATAGAACAACAGGCTCGGCTCGGTAACCAGCAGATCTTCATGTATGGGCGAACGCGCCGTAATCGGGCCGCGTCGCAGCAGATGGATATAGCCATGGGGTGCCGCGTAATGATGCTGGCCGCAGAAGGCACCGCTGTGAAAAACGCGCGCCGAGAGCGAGTAGTGCTGGAGCAAGCCGGCCAGTCGATCCACCATTGCACCCTCCATAAAAGACGATAGGTTACGTATTTGATACTTAATGTACCCTATCGTACCTGCCTAAGGACGATCATGTCTCACGTGCTCTTGCACCTCAGCCACTACGGAGATAGACATGACCCATATTGCCCCCCTGACCCTCGACACCGCTGACGCCGCCACCGCCTCCACGCTCAAGGCCGTCAAAGCCAAGCTCGGCATGCTGCCGAACCTGTTCGCCACGCTGGCCCACGCGCCGGCGGCGCTCAACGGCTACCTCGGCCTGTCCGAAACGCTGGGCACCGGCCGCCTGAGTGCTGGTCAGCGCGAAATCGTCGCGCTGGCTGCCGGTCAAGCCAATCGTTGCCAGTACTGCCTGAGCGCACACACCCTGATCGGCAAAGGTGCCGGACTGTCGGCAGAGGCCATCGCCGCGGCCCGCACCGGCCAGGCCGCCAACGCACTTGACGGTGCAATCGCCAGCTTTGCCCGCGAGCTGGTCGAGCAACGCGGCGTGGTGTCGGCCGACGTCATGGCCAACTACCGCCGCGCCGGGCTCGACGACGGCCTGATCCTGGAAGTGATCGCCAACGTCGCGCTGAACACGCTCACCAACTACACCAACCACATCGCCGACACCACGGTGGACTTCCCCGTGGTCGCCGTCTGATCTCCATCGCCATAAAGGAGAACACGATGAAAATCGCCTTCACTCGCGCGCTGCTCGCCAGCGCCCTCGTCCTGCCGCTGGCCGCCATGGCCGGCGACTTTTCGCCCTATGTGGACAGCCAGGGCGGCATCAGCCGCCCCACAGACTTCCGCACACACTTCGTTCATCTGGGCTCATATGCGGTGTTGGACGAGAAATCCGCCGCTCGTGGCTTGCATGATGTGTACACCGAAAAGGCCTCGGCCGAGCACTACCGTAAGACCGCCGAGTTTCCGGACGGTGCCACACTGGTGAAAGAGATCCGCAAGCTCGAAACCAGCGCCATGACCACCGGCGACCCTGTGGTTTGGGGTTCCGATGCGGCCGTGTGGTTTGTGATGGTCAAGGACGCCAAAGGCCGTTTCGCCAGCAACCCCTTGTGGGGCGACGGCTGGGGCTGGGCGCTGTTTAAGGCCGACGCCCCCGCCAAGAATGTCGCCGTCAGCTACGAAGCCGACTGCATGGGCTGCCATGTGCCGGCGGCCAAGACCGACCGGGTATTCATCCAGGGCTATCCGACACTGACCCAGCACTGACTTGCTGCCGGGTTACGCTTCGCGCAGGATGCACCTCCGTCCTGCGCGAGCCACCCTTTTCGGAGCGTGCCATGCCGACACTCGACGCTTTTCTGACCGACGTCCGCGCCTGCACGCGCTGCGCAGCGCATCTGCCACACGGCGTGCAGCCGGTCTTCCAGTTTCACCCGAGTGCGCCCATCCTCATCGCCGGCCAGGCACCGGGGGCCCGGGCCAACGACTCGGGCGTGCCCTTCGATGACGCTAGCGGCTCGCGTCTGCGCGCCTGGCTGGGCGTGGATCGCGACACCTTCTACGACCCTACCCGCATCGCCATTCTGCCCATGGGCTTCTGTTATCCGGGCACCGGCAAAAGCGCTGACCTGCCGCCACGCCCGGAGTGCGCCCCCGCCTGGCGCGATGCCTTCATGCAGCATTTCGAGCGCCTGTCGCTGGTCATCGTGCTGGGCAGCTACGCCATGGACTACCACCTCGGCACTGGCAAGACGCCGCTAACCCGGGTGGTCGAAGCCTGGCGCGAGCACTGGCCGCAAGCGCTCCCCCTGCCTCACCCTAGCCCGCGCAACAATCGCTGGCTGATGCGCAACCCCTGGTTCCAACAAGACGTGCTGCCCGCGCTGCAAGCACGCGTCCATGCAGTCCTCACCGCCAACCCCAAGGAAACCCCATGACCGACGACACCGCCGTCATTACCGAGCTGCTGCACAAGTACTACGACGCCCTGGCTTGGGCGAACGGAGAGAGGCTCCGGCTTTGGAGCGATGAACGACGGCTTCAGGTGCGGTAGCTGACGCCTGGGACCTCAATCACCGTATGACCGCTCCGGGTCGACAGCGGCCGGTCATAAAGGACCAGAGTCGACCCAAAGCAAGCGGTAGCAACGCCTTTAATCCTGCATAGCAGGAGGCGTGAACATGAAGCAAGCAGGCCGATTGAGCGCCACGCGCCAGTAGTAGGCTGCGATCAAGGGCTACGCTAGTAGCTCTTTATGCAACTCTTTAAGCTAAGCAATTTTCTAAGTCAGTCTCGAAGCTGGGCGGTGAGCGTGGACAGGTTTCAGGAGATGAAAGTACTGCTGGCGGTTGCCGAAGCGGAAAGCTTTGCCGCTGGTGCCAAGCTGATGGGCATGTCGCCGCCCAGCGTGACCCGTGTGATTGCCGGCCTGGAGAAGCGCCTCGGCACCTTGCTGCTGGCGCGCAGCACGCGCAGCCTGCGTCTGACCGAAGCGGGCCGGCGCTATGTAGAAGACTGCAAGCGTATCCTGCTGGATCTGGACGAAGCCGAAGAGTTGGCCACCGGCAGCAGCATTCGTGCCCGGGGCGACCTTACCGTGACGGCACCGGTGATGTTCGGCGAGCTGTACCTGATTCCGCGGATTACCGAGTATTTGTCGGCGCATCCGCAGGTGACAATCAACGCCCTGCTGGTGGATCGCCTGGTGAACATGGTTGACGAAGGCGTGGACGTGGCCATACGCATCGGGCCGTTGCCAGAAACCGGCCTGCAGGCCATCAAGGTCGGGCAAATTCGTCCGGTCATCTGCGCCTCCCCGGCCTTTCTTGAGCGCTTTGGTCGGCCGCAAGAGCCCGAAGACATAATGACGGCCCCCATCGCGATGTCCTCGGCCAGCAGCCTGCTCACCGACTGGCAGTTCAACCTGCCAGCAGGCAGCATCACTTTGCACCCCAAGCCGCGACTGATGGTGAGCTCCAATCAGGCGGCGATCAATGCCGCGCGCCTGGGTTGGGGGCTCACGCGGGTGCTGTCTTACCAGGTGGCCGAGCTGGTAGCGAAGGGGGAGCTGGAGATCATTCTCGATGCCTTCGAAGCACCGGCACTGCCGGTACACATCCTCTATCAAGGCGACGTGCGGGTACCCGCCAGGGTGCGCACCTTTGTCGACTTTTGTGCCAGCCGGTTCCTGCAAGACCCGGCACTGCAAAGGGTCGGGAGCGCTTAGCGGATGAGCCGCTATCGTCAGATGCAGGTGTTCGAGGCCGTGGTGCAAACCGGCAGTCTCGCAGCGGCAGCGCGGCAGCTAAACCTCTCGCCCGCGACCATCATGCGCACCATTGCCTCACTGGAAGCACGGTTGAATAACACCCTGCTGCTACGCGGACCACGCGGCGTCGACCTGAGCCCTGCCGGCGAACAGTTTGCCGTCAGCTGTCGGCAGATTCTCGAACAAACCGCCGCTGCCGAGCGCTCCGCCGCGGGCTTACATGCGCGCCCTGGCGGGCAGTTGACCGTAGCGATATCGATGCTGATGGATCAGCAGGTATTCATGCCAATCGCGCTCGACTATCTCGCCGCTTTTCCTGACGTGCGCCTGGCCACCCGGGCTTACGAAGGCGTGCCCAAACTGCTCGAAGATGGCATTGATGTCGCCCTGGTGGTGGGCCATCTGCCAAATTCGTCTGGGTTCGCCATGCCGGTGGGAATGGTGCGACCGATTGTCTGCGGCTCTCCCGCTTACCTGGCCGAGTGGGGGCAGCCGCAGACGCCCGACGACCTCAAAGCGCACCGCATGGTATTGACCACGGCAGCAGGCCAAGAAAACCAATGGCGCTTTCGCTACGAGGGTTCCACCCGCCTGGTAAAACCTGCGCCCGTGCTGAGGTGCACGACCCAGCGTGCGGCCATCCATGCCGCGACCCTGGGGCTGGGTCTGATTCGCTGCATGAGCTACGAGGTGCACCATGAATTGCAGTGCGGCTTGCTCGAGCCTGTATTGAGCCGCTTTGCAATCCAGAACCTGCCCGCGCAGCTGATCTACCGCGATGGTCGCCGGGCTGAAGCGCGGGTGCGCACGTTCGTCGACTTCGCCACGCCAAGGTTGCGTGCCCACCCCGCATTTCTTGGCTAAAACTGCGCGAGTGCCACGCCTGTGCGCAGCAGCATTCTTTTAGAAAACGAAATTATGCATTGCTTTGCATGGTGATTCTGCTTAACCGCGAGTGGGTGCAGCATGGACCGACCAGCGCAAGAGCCGCCAACCTGGTTTGACGCCGCGCTGACTTCCCTGACCCCATACGGAGCCGCACCATGTCTCAGCCAGCCATCAAACTGTATCGCCACCCGCTTTCCGGCCATGCCCATCGAGTCGAACTGATGCTCTCACTGTTAAAGCTGCCCACCGAACTGGTGTTTGTCGACCTGGCCAATGGGGCGCATAAGAAACCTGAATTCCTCGCCATCAACGCCTTCGGCCAGGTGCCGGTTATCGATGACAACGGCACCATCCTCAGCGACTCCAACGCCATTCTGGTTTATCTGGCGAAGAAGTATGGCAATGGTGCCTGGCTGGCTGAAGAGCCCCTTGCTGCCGCGCGTATTCAACGTTGGTTGTCGGTGGCCGCTGGCCAACTGGCTTACGGCCCGGCATCTGCCCGGTTGATCACGGTGTTTGGTGCACCCTTGAATGCCGAAGAGGTGATCGCTCGCTCCCACGCCCTGCTCAAGGTGATGGACGGCGAACTGGCCAACACTCCTTTCCTGGCAGGCGCTACCGCCACCATCGCCGATGTCGCCAACTACAGCTATATCGCCCATGCGCCGGAAGGCAATCTGTCGCTGCAGGCTTACCCGAATGTGCGCGCCTGGCTGGAGCGGGTGGAAGCACTGCCTGGCTTCGTACCCATGCAGCGCACCGCTGCCGGCCTGCAGACCAACTGAGCCCGCAACATGCTGCCGGGGGTCCCGGCAGCCCTCGCGAGGAGCGCGTTCCATGGATCACCTGCCCAAGCACCGTCGCTCGCCCTGGCATGCCGGGGAAAAAATGCTCCAGGAAATCTACAGTGTGTCCGAACGGATGGAGGTTATCGGGCAAAAGGTCATCCGCGATTACATGCCCGACCAGCACCGTGAGTTCTTCCAGCAACTGCCCCTTATGCTGGTCGGCGCGGTCGATGAGCAACAGCGGCCCTGGGCGACTTTGCTTGAGGGGCCGGAAGGGTTTGTGACCTCAGCAAACCCGCAGCAGTTGCTGCTGGCTGCACAACCCGACGCGCAAGACCCGGCCGCTGCCGGCCTGCAACCTGGCCGGAGCATTGGCTTGCTGGGTATTGAGCTGCATACGCGGCGGCGCAATCGTATCAACGGGGTTATTCAGCAAGTGTCTACGGATGGTCTCGCCGTGGCCGTCGAGCATTCCTATGGCAACTGCCCCAAGTACATTCAGGCCAGGTCGTATACCCGCGTTCCTGAGCAGGCAAAGGAACGCGCCGCACGCCAGAATTTCACGGCGCTGAATACCCGCACGAGTGAGATGATTCGTGCGGCCGACACCTTCTTTATCGCCAGCTACTTCGACCATAACGCGCACAATCGCTCGGTGGACGTATCGCATCGCGGTGGCCGCGCCGGCTTTGTCAAAGTCGAAGGCAACCGGCTGACCATTCCCGATTACGCCGGCAACCTGTTCTTCAACACCTTGGGCAACCTGCAGGCCAATCCTGTCGCCGGCTTGTTGTTTGTCGATTTCGCCACTGGCGACATCCTGCAACTTACTGGTCGCACCGAGCTGATTCTCGACAGCCCAATGATCCCCGCATTCGAAAGTGCCGAGCGCTTCTGGACCTTCGATGTCGAGCAGGCAGTATTACGCCCGGCGGCGACATCGCTGCGCTGGGAGTTTCACGATTACGCCCCGACCAGCCTGGCCACCGGCAGCTGGGCCGACGCGGACGAGAAGTTGCGGCAGAACGAGCAACGCCGGCAGTGGCAACAATGGCGCGTGACGCAGGTACAGCAGGAGAGCAAGGACATCCGCTCGTTCGTTATCCAGCCGCTGGATAAGGCTGCGGTTGCTTTTACCCCTGGGCAGCACGTGCCGGTGCGCATAGCGCCAAGTGGCGCTGAGGCACCGCTGATTCGTACGTATAGCGTTTCCAGCGCGCCGTCCGACGGGCACATCCGCATCAGCGTCAAGGCGCAAGGGTCAGCCTCGCATCACCTGCACAACCATGTGCAGGTGGGGGATGTGCTGGAGATGCGCCCGCCCATGGGCAGCTTCACCCTGACCGAGGAAACCGAGCGCCCCGTGGTGTTGATCGGTGCGGGCGTCGGCATCACACCCTTGCTCTCGATGTTCAGGGAGTTGGCCGCGCAGAATCACCCACATCAGCGGCAACGCCATGTCCATCTGTTCCAGAGCGCCAGAACCCTGGAGGACCTGCCGTTCCAGGTCGAACTCAAGACGCTGCAGCAGCGCGACACCGAGCACCTGCATATCCACCGGGCATTAAGCAGTCCAGGTACTGAGGCGGTTGTTGGCCGCGACTTTGAAATTACCGGCCGTCTCGACTTTGCCCAGGTCAAGGCGCGGCTGCCGCTGGATGACTACGACTTTTACCTGTGCGGTCCCGGCGGTTTTCTTCAGGCCATGTACGACGGGCTGCGTGGACTGAACATTGTCGATGAGCGCATCCATGCCGAGGCCTTCGGTCCCTCGACGCTACAGCGTCTGACGATCGAACAGCTTGCCGCACCTGTTCAGCTACCCGCCGCCAGCACGCCTGTCCCGGTCTACTTCGCTGCCTCGGCGAAGGAGGCGCGCTGGACGCCGGACAGCGGCAGCCTGCTGGAACTGGCGGAAAACCGTGGCCTGAACCCCGACTTCAGCTGCCGTGGCGGCTCTTGCGGCACCTGCAAGACGCGCCTGGTCAGCGGCAACGTGCATTACCCCAATCCACCGGCACAAATGCCGGATGACGATACGGTCCTGATCTGCTGCGCCATCCCCGCGCAGCAGGAAGACGGTATTCGCCCCTTGATCCTTGATCTCTAGCGAGGTGCCGCGACATGTGCCGAGAAAAGCTCACCGCCTTGGAAAATGCTGCCCTTGTCGAGTGGAGCACCGGTGCCACGAATGAGGGTGGCGAGTCGCCCATACATTCACAGTCGCGCGACTCGTTTGGCCAGTGGGAAGCAAATTACCTGCTTCCACAATTGCTAACCGGAGCGGAGCATCAGACGTACGCAACAAAACGCGTGTTACCTGGCCTGTTGCGTCGCCTTTTGCGCGTGCTAGGCGAGCCGCAACTGGCTGTGCATCTGCTCAGGCGTCGGCCCTCAGCCCCCCTGTAATGGCTACAGCAACTTTCCTTCAAAACTGCACTGCACAAAAAACGGGAGCAACCGCCATGTCTACACCTGAAATTCGTCAACCTGTTCCACCCTTTACCCGAGAGTCCGCAACCTTGAAGGTGCGCCTTGCCGAAGATGGCTGGAACAGCCGCGATGCAGCAAAAGTGGCCCTGGCTTACACCGCGGATACCACATGGCGCAACCGCGTGGAGTTCGTTACGAGCCGTGCGGAGGCGCAGGCATTTCTGCAGCGCAAATGGAGCAAGGAGCTTGAGTACCGCCTGATCAAGGAGCTTTGGGCCTTTACCGACAATCGAATTGCCGTGCGGTATGCCTACGAATGGCACGACGACTCGGGCAACTGGTTCCGCTCATACGGCAATGAGAACTGGGAGTTTGCCGAGAACGGCCTGATGGCCCATCGATTTGCCTGTATCAATGACCTGCCAATTCAGGAGTCCGAACGCAAGTTCCGCTGGCCATTGGGTCGTCGCCCCGATGACCATCCAAGTCTTTCGCAGCTAGGTCTATGACCTCAACCAACCGACGCAGTTTGAATGAGGTAGGCCACCTACCCCTTCTTGAGCATTGCTGTTTTCGACGTTGACCGCTGGCCACACCCTGTCTGTCGCGACTGGCCGCTCAGGGGCGGAAACGGTCAACACAATGCGGACACACCTGAGGATGCAGCTGTTGTTACGACAGGTCGCCGCCGCTCCAGCGGCTCGGCGACCGCCACCACTCCGCGTGTCTGCCACAGGAAATGGCTGACCTGATTCGCACCGAATATGCCGAGGGCCGCTTCGATCTCTCACCAAAACATTCTGCGTAATCCAGACCTCGCTGACGCCAAGCCGCTTGCAGCCTCAGCGACGCCGTGTAAAATCCCGCGCCCGAAAATGCAGGAGACAACACGTTGGCCATTCACTATTCCGCGTCCCAGGAAAATGTTGCATGCGGGCGCACCGGCTCGAACCTGAGCAGCACCCAGGATGTTACCCAGGTCTCATGCAAGCTCTGCCTTCGCAGCGTTGAAAAGGGCGCGACCGAACCCGTGCGCAAAACCCCTACCCTGGCTGAGCTTAGAGCCGAAGCAAAAGCCGCGAAGGCGGCCCTCGCAGCGGCTGAAATGGCGAAGCAGACCCCTACCCTGAGCCCTCGCGCCGAATGGCAGCAACGCCTGGAGCAGCTGCCGGGTAAAAACCGCGTCCCGCGCGGCGTGGCTCGGCAGGCATTTATCTAAGCGCTACTGGCCATAAACGGGCGCTTGCGAGCGTCCGTTTATGGCCCTGGCGGAGGCCCGTGCTTCAGCCGCCGGACAAGCGCAGGCATATCTTCGGTGCGGCGTCGTAAAGACATGAGTAATGGGAAAGTCCTTCCGCTCGCTCGATGCCCGATGTTTGCCGGAAAGACTCGGCCAGATAACCGGACATGCCTATTGGCGACCAGTTGTCGTCAGTACCGTGCCATAGATGAACGCGGGTCTCGCAGTCAAAGATGTCGTCCGACCAGGGGGCCAGGAACTGATCGATATCCCTCATGTATCCCCCGACACCCCGAGCGAAGCACGCCTGCAGCATTGTACTGATGAACCTCTTGAACTCGGGCCGGCTGGCGAGAACCCTGTCCTGCCCCTCGGCACTGGCGAACAGCATGCGAAACAGTGCGCCAGGCACTCGTGCAGCCAGCAATGCCTGCCACCGCGAAAGCAGCTGGAACAACGTGGGATGGTGTTTGGCCAGGGAAAAGACGGCCTTGCCAGCCATCCCATCCAGAAACTCGCCTTGATCGAGGGGCGCTACCGCTGAAACCAGGTGCAGGCTTTTCACCTGCCTCGGCAAGTAGCGACGGGTCTCCAGTGCTACGTGGCTGCCCATGGAAAAACCGATAAAGTCGACTGGAGTCCCCTGGACCGCCTCGTTTATCGCGCGTGCGATGTGCTGGTAGTAGGGCGCGCCGATAAGGGCTTGATCGATAGCAAACCGATCGAAGCAGAGCACGCGCAAGCCCTGCTCCCGCGCGGGGCCATCGAACAGCGAAGCTTCAATGGGCGAACCGGGTACGCCGTGGAAATACACGACCGGCTTACCCGCCGAATGTCCGTATTCAGTGAAATTCATCTCTATTTCCAGTCAGTACAGGTCCCGTGTTCTATCACCAACCGGCCGACCATGCGCTGGGGCTAACTGCCGCACCATTGCCTGTATGGGGTCGTAAGCCCCCAGCTCGCCTACCGCCCCCGCCCCGCCAACACCCGTGTCGCCCCCTGGGTTTTCTGGCAGTACCAGAACACCCGGCTAACGCCACGGGTGATCGCCACGTAGGCCAGGCGCAGGCTTTCGTCCTGCATGGCCTGGTCGTAGCTGTTGTTGAAGAAGCCCGAGTAGGCATACAGCGCATTGCGCAGCGGGTGCGGTTCGGGCGGCAGGCAGTCGTCGAGGATGATCGCCACTTCGGCCTGCAGGCCCTTGGCGCGGTGGATGGTGTAGGCCTTGACCGGCAGTTTCTTGTCCAGCTGTGCGGTGATGGCCTGTAGCGGCTCGTTGCGCCGGCTAAGCAGCAGCACCGCGTTGCGCTCGCGGCTGTTGCGTTCGGCCGCATGGGCGCACTGCTCGTGGATCTGCTTGAGCAGCTCCGGCAGACGGGTCTTGCTGTCGAAGCGCTGGATCAGGCGCACGCCGTGATCGCCCGGCTGCACGGCCTTGCTCGCCTGGCTGAGTTTGCCCTGTTTGTAGACCACCCCACCGAGCACCGCCTCGGCGTCGCGGATAATCGGCTCGATGGAGCGGTAGTTGGTGGCCAGGGTCAGCACCGCGCTGGGCTTGGCCCGGCCCTTACCGGGGAAGTGCCGGTCGAAGTCGATAAACAGCTCCGGCGAGCTGCCGCGCCAGCCATAGATCGACTGCCAGTCGTCACCGATGGCCATCAGGCTGACCGCCACGCCCTGCTCGGCCTGGGCCCGTTGCACGGCCTGCAGCCACTGGACGATCTGCGGCGAGATATCCTGAAACTCGTCGATCAGCAGGTGGCCGAACGGGGCCAGCGCCTCGGCCGGCACGCCCTGCCCGCCCGCACCGAGACGCTCGGTCAGCTGCTGGAAAGCGCCATTGAAGGTCGTCAGCCCCTCAGCCTGCAGGCAGCTGGCAAAGCTTTGCCAGAACAGCATCAGGGCTTCGACAAAGCAGCGCTCCCGGGCGCTGCAGGCCAGCTGCTGCGACTGAATCCGCTCGATACGGATACCGATGCTTTCGATAAAACCGGCCTGGGCGTAGAAGGCCTCATACAGCGGCACAAGGCTAAATTCGCCCTGCAGCTTGAAGCCATCGAGCGGGGCCTTGGGCAGGCGCTTACCGTCGTCCCGCGGCATGGGCAGCTGCAACAGGCTGTGCACCCGCTCGCGAAACCCGGGCTGCTCGGCGTAGCACTGCTGATAGGCCTGCTTGAGCAGGCGCTGCTGGGCCGGACGCAGGCGCGAGGCCGTCAGCGGGTTGTCCAGCTCGCGGCCGGCGGCCTGTTTGTCGTCCAGTTGCTCGAACCAGCGCGGGCCAGCGAGCAGCGTCTTGGCCATCGTGCCCATGGCCGAATGGAAGGTGCGCACACATTGCCGGGCCTGGGCGTCATCGAAAGGGTAGCCAAAGAAGCCCAGCACCTTGAGCAGGCGCTCGCGCAATTCGGCGCAGGAGGCGTTGGTAAAGGAGATCAGCGTCAGCCGCTGGGGCTCGATGCCCAGGTGGCAGAGCATAAAGGCCACGCGCAGCACCAGGGTGGTGGATTTGCCCGAGCCGGCCCCGGCGAAGATCCGCGTCAGGGGATGGTTGCCGAGGATCATCGCCCACTGTTCGTCCGAGGGAGCGCTGACCACCCCGGCCTCCACCGCCCGGGCCACTTGCGCACGCATGGCCTGGACCTGAGCGGCATCGACCGCCATCAGCGCGGGGCCGTAGATGCCCCCGGCCGGCGGTTTGCTGGCCTTGCTGCGGGTCTTGGCGGATTTGGCGGATTTGGCGGCAGCGCCCGCCTTGGTCTTGCGGGCGCTGGTCGTGCCCTTTTTCGCCCGCGCGGCGGGCCGTCGCTGAGGGGCGTTCAAAAGTGCAGCAGACACTTTTTGCTGCGCCGCCGCCTCGCGCTCGGCACGCAGGTAGGCGGTGGTATGCGGGAAGTAGCGGGCCAGGGCAGCGGAAATAAGCCGCTTATAGCGCTGCACAGCAGTGGGCATTCGGTGATCCAGTCATTTAGATAGATCGTTGAATGATAAGTGTTTTTCACCACGCCCTGGCAAGCGATGGCAAACCGCGCCGGTTAATCCAACATGCCGACATAACGCGGATGACTGGCCACACGTTGCAGCCAGCTGCGAATGGCCGGGTAGCCGCTCAGGTCGAAGCCGCCCTCATCGGCCACATGGGTGTAGGCGTACAGGGCGATATCGGCAATCGAGAACTGCTCACCGACCAGATAGGAGGTGCGCTGCAGTTGTTGCTCCATCACCTTGAGCGCCTTGTGGCCGCGTACATGGCATTCCTCATATTCAGCGCGGCGCGCCTCGGGCAGGCCCTGGTACAGCTGGATAAAGCGCGCCACCGCGACATAGGGCTCGTGGCTGTACTGCTCGAAGAACTGCCACTGCAGCACCTGGGTGCGCAGGCGCGGCTCGCCGGGCAGAAACTCGCTGCCGTCGGCGAGGAAGTTGAGGATGGCATTGGACTCCCACAGGCAGGTGCCGTCGTCGAGTTCCAGCACCGGGATCTTGCCGTTGGGGTTCTTGGCCAGGAAGGCTTCGCTCTGGGTTTCGCCCTTGAGGATATCCATCGCTATCCACTCATAGGGCAGCCCCAGCAGATGCAGCATCAGCTTGACCTTGTAGCAGTTGCCCGACCGGTAGTCGCCATAGACCTTGTACATATCGCCCTCCTCGACCGATTTGCTCTTGGTAGGAGCCAGCTTGCTGGCGATGCTTTCGCTCACAGCCGATCGCCAGCAAGGACTAGGCGTCCCCCGGGCTCCTACAGGTTTATCAACGCTCTAAAGTGCCTGGGCCTGGCGAATGACCTCGGCCAGACGCTTGAGACCTTCGCCCAGACGCTCCGGGGCGACGTGGCTGAAGTTAAGCCGCAAATGCCCCGGGTGCTGGTCGGGGTCGATAAAGAACGGCTCGCCCGGCATAAAGGCCACGTTCTGCGCCAGGGCCGGGGCCAGCAAGGTGCGGGTGTCCAACGGCTGCTTGAGGGTCAGCCAGAAGAACAATCCGCCCTGCGGCACCTGCCAGTCGGCCAGGTCGCTGAAATGCTCCTCCAGCACCGCCTGCATGGCATCGCGGCGGATGCGGTAGAAATCGCGCAGCTCGGCCAGATGGCCGCGGTATTTCTCGCTGCCCAGCCACTGCAGCGCCTGCCACTGGCCGATGCGGTTGGTGTGCAGGTCCGCCGACTGCTTGAGGCGCAGCAGGTAAGGGAACAGATCCGGGGTGGCGATCAGGTAACCGACGCGCAGGCCCGGCAGCAGGGTCTTGGACACAGTGCCGGTGTAGATCCAGCTGGCCTTGTGCAGGCGGCTGACGATAGGCGTGGCGCTGCCCTCGTCGAACACCAGCTCGCGATAGGGTTCGTCTTCGATCAGGGTCACGCCGAACTCGTCGAGCAGCGCCGCCACCGCATCGCGTTTGGCCTCGCTGTAGCGCACCGCCGAGGGGTTCTGGAAGGTCGGAATCAGATAGGCGAAGGCCGGCTTGTGGTTCTCCAGGCGCTGGCGCAGGGCGTCGATCTGCGGGCCATCGGCTTCCTGGGGCACAGCGATGCAATCGGCACCGAACAGCTGGAAAGCCTGTAGCGCGGCCAGGTAGGTCGGTGCCTCGAGCAGCACTTCGGTGCCCGGATCGATAAACAGCTTGCTGGCCAGATCGAGGGTCTGCTGCGAACCGCTGACGATCAGCACCTGGCTGGCATCGCAGGGCACGCCCAGGGCGCGAGCCTCGGCGGCAATCGCCTCGCGCAGCGCCGGCTCGCCTTCGCTCATGCCGTACTGGCCCATGCTCGCCGGCATCTCGGCCCACTCGACCTTGGGCAACATGGGTTCGGCGGGCAGGCCGCCGGCAAAGGACATGACTTCCGGACGCTGCGCCGCGGCGAGGATTTCACGGATCAGGGAGCTTTTCAGGCGGGCGACGCGTTCGGAGAAGGCCATGGAGATCACCGGTAGCAAAGGCAAATAAAAATAGGTCAAACTGTTTGACCGAAACTCTGTTTGCCTGAAACTACGACGACCACCGCAGATACGTCAATAGGCTTGACCTTAATGCTGGATCTCAAAAGCACAATCACTCAGCAAACCGCCATGGAAGCCTTCTTCTTCGGCTACCAGGCGTTTACCGCCAAGGCCGACGAAATGCTGGCGCGCCGCGGCCTGTCGCGGGTGCATCACCGCATCCTGTTCTTTATCGCCAAATACCCGGGACTGAGCATAAAAGAGCTGTTGGGCTATCTGGGGGTGAGTAAGCAGGCGCTCAACACGCCGCTGCGCCAGTTGCTGGAGATGGACCTGGTGCAGAGCCTGGCAGCCGCGGACGACAAGCGCAAACGCCTGCTCGGTTTTAGCGCCGAAGGAGCCAAGCTGGAACAGGCACTGCGCCGCGAACAGGCCAGGCTGCTGCAGCGGGCCTTCGGCGAAGTGGGTGACGACGCGGTGCAGGGCTGGCTCCAGGTCAACCAGGCGCTGGCCGGCAAGGGCCTGGACTCAGAACGCGGCACGCCTCCATAACGCGTAATGGCTGGTGCGCACGGCGCACCCTACGGTCACTAGCAGGCCAACTGTATTGCTGCTCCAGAGAAACTGTACCGGTGTTTTATGCAAACACTTTGAAACTGTTATGCCCATTGCCCGCCCCGCTGTACCGCGACGCCCCGCCCCGCGCCCCTTAGGCTGAGCAGCACTGACCCCGAGTGCCGCCGCCATGACCACCGAACTGCTGATCGCCTTTATCGCCTTTGCCTTCGTTACCTCGGTGACGCCGGGACCGAACAATATGATGCTGCTGGCCAGTGGGGTGAACTTCGGTCTGCGCCGCAGCCTGCCGCATATGTTCGGCATCAGCCTGGGCTTTATGCTGCTGGTGGCCTCGGTGGGCCTGGGTCTCGGCCAGCTGTTCGAGCAGGTACCACTGCTGCACAGCCTGCTGCGCTACCTGGGTGCGGCCTACCTGCTGTATCTGGCCTGGAAGATCGCCCGCTCCGGCGCGCCGCAACATGGCGAGCAGCCGGTGGGCAAGCCCTTTACCTTCCTCCAGGCGGCGGCCTTCCAGTGGGTCAACCCCAAGGCCTGGATCATGGCCATCGGCGCGATCACCACCTATACCCCGCAGGAGAATTTCGTGGTCAATGTGCTGCTGATTGCGGCACTCTTCGCCCTGGTCAACTGCCCCAGCGTGGGTCTGTGGACGGTGGCCGGCAGCCTGCTGCGCAACTGGCTGAACAACGCCCGCGCCCTGCGCGTGTTCAATATCGGCATGGCCCTGCTGCTGGTAGCCTCGCTCTACCCCATCTTCGCCGACACCGGATTGCTCTGATGCACGACCTGTCTCAACCGCGTTTACGGCCACTGGCAGACACCTCCACTTCGGCGGTAGTGGCCGGTTTTATCGCCATGCTTACCGGCTACACCAGCTCCCTGGTGCTGATGTTCCAGGCCGGCCAGGCCGCCGGCCTGAGCAGCGGGCAGATCGCCTCATGGATCTGGGCGCTGTCGATCGGCATGGCGCTGACCAGCATCGGCCTGTCGCTGCGCTACCGCGCGCCGGTGATGATCGCCTGGTCCACGCCGGGGGCGGCGCTGCTGATCACCAGCCTGCCCGGGGTGCCCTATAGCGAGGCCATCGGTGCCTATATCTTCGCCTCGGCGCTGATCGTGCTGATCGGCCTGACCGGCACCTTCGACCGCCTGATGCGGCGTATCCCCGCCTCCATCGCCGCCGCTCTGCTGGCCGGGGTGCTGTTCAAGATCGGCCTGGAAATCTGCGTGGCCGCCGAGCAGCAACCACTGCTGGTGGTGGCCATGCTGCTGGCCTATCTGTTCGGCAAACGCCTGTCGCCACGCTATGCGGTACTGAGCGCACTGATTGTCGGCAGCGTGCTGGCCGGGCTCTTCGGCCTGCTCAATTTTCAGCACTTCGAGTTGCAGTTGGCCGTGCCGGAATGGACCACGCCGAGCTTTTCCTTCGCCGCGGCGATCAGCATCGGCATTCCGCTGTTTATCGTCGCCATGGCCTCGCAGAACCTGCCGGGCATGGCTGTACTGCGGGCCAACGGCTATGACGTGCCAGCCAGCCCATTGCTCACCACAACCGGCCTGACCTCCATGCTGCTGGCCCCCTTCGGCAGCCACGGTATCCATATGGCAGCCATCAGCGCGGCGATCTGCGCCGGCCCCGAGGCCCACGAAGACCCGCAAAAGCGCTACACCGCGGCCATCTGGTGTGGGCTGTTCTACGGTATCGCGGGGATTTTCGGAGCCACCCTGGCCGCGCTGTTCAGCGCGCTGCCCAAGGCCTTGATCCTGTCCATCGCGGCGCTTGCGCTGTTCGCCTCGATCATCGGCGGCCTGACTCAGGCCATGAGCGAACCCAATGAACGTGAAGCGGCGCTGATCACCTTTCTGGTGACCGCCTCGGGCATGACCCTGTTCGGCGTGGGCTCGGCCTTCTGGGGGATTGTTGCAGGCTTGCTAACCCTGGCGATTCTTAACTGGGGCAAGCGGGACGCCTGATTGATGGGTATCGCTGCGCTCAACCCACCCTACGGACTGCGGGCTCATTGCCTGAACGTTTTGAGCAGAAGCCTCCATGAGTAGGGTGCGCGGTGCGCACCGAAACAGGCAATAAGTGACTGGTGCGCACAGCGCACCCTACAGACCCAGGCCATCTCAGACTCAGTGGCGAGAGCCGAGCACAACAGGTTATTGGCACATCGCCAACAAAAACGGGCTTATGCATAACGCATAAGCCCGTTTTTGTTACAGCTGACGCAATCAGCCGCGCTGGCGCTTGGGCAGCACGTCCTTGAGTTTGGCGTGCATATTGCGCAGGGTCTTCTCGGTGCTTTCCCAGTCGATGCAGGCATCGGTCACGGATACGCCGTACTTGAGCTGGCTGAGGTCCTTGGGAATCGACTGGTTGCCCCAACCCAGGTGGCTTTCCACCATCAGACCGACGATGGACTGGTTGCCCTCGAGAATCTGGTTGGCGACGTTGTCCATCACCAGCGGCTGCAGGGCCGGGTCCTTGTTGGAGTTGGCGTGGCTGCAATCGACCATGATGTTGGGGCGTATGCCGGCTTTTGTCAGTTCCTGCTCACAAACGGCAACACTGACCGAGTCGTAGTTGGGCTTGCCGTTGCCGCCGCGCAGCACCACGTGACCGTAGGCATTGCCTTTGGTGGTGACGATGGAGACACCACCTTCCTGGTTGATGCCGAGGAAACGGTGCGGGCTGGAAACCGATTGCAGGGCGTTGATGGCCACGGTCAGGCCGCCATCGGTGCCATTCTTGAAGCCAACCGCCGAGGACAGGCCGGAGGCCATCTCGCGGTGGGTCTGGGATTCGGTGGTGCGCGCGCCGATCGCCGACCAGCTGATCAGGTCCTGCAGGTACTGCGGGGAGATCGGGTCGAGGGCCTCGGTGGCGGTGGGCAGGCCCATTTCCGCCAGGTCGCGCAGCAGCTGGCGGCCGATATGCAGACCGTCCTGAATCTTGAACGAGTCATCCAGGAACGGGTCGTTGATCAGGCCTTTCCAGCCGACCGTGGTCCGTGGCTTCTCGAAATACACGCGCATGACCAGATACAGGCTGTCCGACACCTCGGCGGCCAAGGCCTTGAGGCGCTCGGCATATTCGTGGGCGGCCTTGATGTCGTGGATCGAGCAGGGCCCCACCACCACAAACAGGCGATGGTCCTTGCCATCGAGGATATTGCGGATCACCTCACGACCGCTGGCAACCGTGTGCAGCGCAGTCTCGGTCAGCGGAATTTCACGCTTGAGCTGGGCCGGGGTTATCAGGGTCTCGTTGGAGGCAACGTTCAGGTCATCAATCGGTAAATCAGCCATCGTGCTATTCATCAGTCAGAGTCATCAGGTCACGGGTGCCGGCCGCCAGCGATCCCCGTGTGGCGGAGCACAGCAATAGGAGCACAGCGGGGAAGCCGAACCTTAGCGCGTACGGGCTGACTCGACAATGGGCCTCAGCTCGTTAACCGGCCGTTGACAACTACCTAGGTTGCCCATACGCCGTTAAAAACAGCTCGGCAAGCCGATTTTGGCTAACGCGCTTCAGCGCGGCCCGTAGGGAGAGTGAAGCGGGAAATGCTCATTTACAGCTCGTAAACTCGCGTGCGAGCCCAGTCCGCTTGATTCGCTTCGCTCACCCTTCGGGCCAGCCGTTGGCTGTTACTTCGCTATGCTGCGTTTCTCGCCTGTTTTTGCCTTGTCTCGGCGGCCTCGCCTACATTTTCAACCGCCTGTTAAGCGCCCCGAGAGGAAAAATCGCTGTTCAGACTTGCCTGGGAGAACTCCACGGCATGCTGGGCGATCCATTCCTGAGCAATGACCTCGGCGCTAAGAGCGCAGCCCAACTCCAGCTCGCGCTGGTGGCGGTAATGCTCAATCTGACAGACCTGCTCGACCATCCGCGCGCGGAACAGGGTGTCCTCGTCGACAAAGGCGATACCGACCAGATAACCCTCCACCTGCTTGCGGCACCAGGCCACCACGCCGGGATAGCGGGCATACTCGCCAAACACCGGGATGCGCAACTCCACCGCAGTACCCCGTCGAAAAGCCCGTTTGGAATTGCATGCCACACCACCGAGACTGATATTGTTCAGGCGCTGCTTCGGCACGGGGGCCTGCTTGCGAACAATCAACTCAACCGGCATATCACTGGGATGACGCAAAAAATGACGCATCTCAAACAACCTCTAATGCCATCAAATTGATACCACATGAAACAGTATAGTGAACGCACTGGAACTGACTGCTTTTGATACCCATGACCGGCTGCAGAACCTGCCCACTACTTCACCATGAGTATTTACCAGCATAGGCTGTGCCAGTTGCCACTAAAGGGCCGTAGGCCGGTACAGAGAGGTACACAGCCGACCGCCATGGATGTGCTGGCGATACTTTTATGGCACAGCGTAGATACAGCTGCGTTGCGTCGACTTAACACAGGCGCTGGACAATCCCCTGTCGCGCCCAACTGAGGAGCTTGCTTGATGAATGCGTCTCCCCGTATCGGCATTATCGGTGCCGGTGCCATTGGTGGTTTCTATGGCCTGATGCTGGCCCGCGCCGGCTTCGACGTGCACTTTCTGCTGCGCAGCGAATTCGATGCGGTGGCCCGCCAGGGCCTGCAACTGAACAGCGCCGTGCACGGTGCCCTGAGCCTGCAACCGGTGCAGGCCTACCGCAGCGCCGCCGAGATGCCCGCCTGCGACTGGTTGCTGGTGGGCGCGAAAACCACCAGCAATGCCGAACTGGCCCCGGCTATCGCCCAGGCCGCCGCGCCCGGGGCCAAGGTGGTGCTGCTGCAGAACGGCCTGGGGGTTGAGGAGGAACTGCGCCCGCTGCTGCCGGACAGCCTGCATCTGCTCGGCGGCCTCTGCTATATCTGCGTGCATCGCAGCGCCCCGGGGGTGGTCGAGCATCAGGCCCTGGGGGCGATCAACCTGGGCTATCACTCGGGGCCGGCCAGCGCGGCCGAGAGCCGCCAGGCAATCCTCGATACCGGCGTGGCGATGTTCAAACAGGCGGGCCTGGACTCCAGCGCCATGGCCGAACTGGACCAGGCGCGCTGGCAGAAGCTGGTGTGGAACGCGCCCTACAACGGCCTGGCCGTGCTGCTGGGCAGCGACACCACAGCGCTGATGGGCAATGCCGACAGTCGCACGCTGATCGAGGCGATCATGCAGGAAGTGGTGGACGCCGCCACCGCCTGTGGCCATCAACTGCCACCCGGCTTTGCCGGCAAGCTGCTGGCCGCCACCGACCGTATGCCCGACTACCTGCCGAGCATGTACCACGACTTTGCCCTGCACAGGCCCATGGAACTGCACGCCATCTACGCCGTGCCCCTGGCCGCCGCCGCACAGGCGGGCTGCGCCATGCCGCGCACCGAGATGCTCTACCAGGCCCTGCGCTTTCTCGAACAACGTCCGCGATAGGAACAACGCCATGAGCAAGGGATTAGGCGACAAGCTGGTGCTGGCGATTTCCTCGCGGGCGCTGTTCGACCTCAGCGAAAGCCACCGCATCTATGAAAGCCAGGGCGTCGAGGCCTACCGCCAGTACCAGATCGAGCACGAGGACGAAATCCTCACGCCGGGCGACGCCTTTCCCCTGGTGGAAAAACTCCTGAGCCTCAACAAGGCCCTGCAACAACAACGTGTGGAGGTGATCCTGGTCTCGCGCAACAGCGCCGACACCGGCCTGCGCGCCTTCAACTCGATTCAGCATTATGGCCTCGGCATCTCCCGCGCCGCCTTTGTCGGCGGCCGCAGCCCCGATCCCTACCTGGCCGCATTCGGTTGTCAGCTGTTTCTCTCCACCCACGCCGAAGACGTACGCAGCGCCCTGGTCGCCGGTTTCGGTGCGGCCACCATTCTTTCCGGCGGTGCCCGGCGCGCGGCCAGCAACGAACTGCGGATCGCCTTCGACGGCGACGCCGTGCTGTTTTCCGACGAGTCCGAGCGGGTCTATCAGCAGGCCGGCCTGGAGGCCTTCCAGAGCCACGAACGTCAGTCGGCGCGCGAACTGCTTGGTGGCGGCCCGTTCAAACCCTTCCTCGCCGCCCTGCACCGCCTGCAGCAGGAATTCCCGGAAGAGCAGTGCCCGATTCGCACCGCCCTGGTCACCGCCCGCTCGGCCCCGGCCCACGAGCGAGTGATCCGCACCCTGCGCGAATGGAATATCCGTCTGGACGAGTCCTTCTTCCTCGGCGGCCTGGAAAAAGCCGCGATCCTGGAGACCTTCGGGGCCGACGTGTTCTTCGATGACCAGGCCGGCCACTGCGAAAAGGCCCGCGAGGTGGTCGCCACCGGCCATGTGCCCCATGGCGTCAGTAACGAACCGCAACCGTAAGAACATGCTTACGATCTGCTGCGCGTCGGCCCTACTGCGTTAAAAACAGGCTCGGCAGGCCGCCTGCGACTAACGCGCTTCAGCGCGACCCGAAGGGCGAGTGAAACGAGTAATGCTCATTTACACCAGTAAACTCCGCTTCCTCGCCTGTTTTGACCAGCCGGAGGCTGTTACTAACGTAGCGCCTTGTATGGCTCTAGCTCGCGAGATCGTAAACACGTTCTAAGCGCTGCTACCTACAAAGGCCTCACACAGTCGTCCCTGCGTATATAACCATTCGTCCTCAATAGCGGCGCTTTCTTGGACTTATCTAAGGCGCTGCTAAGCTCAAATCAGGCCCGCCCCTCAGGCAGTCAAGGAGGCCGGATGATCCGCACGATTCTCTATGCAACCGATCTGGGTCTTTATGCGCCCTATGTACTGCAGCACGCCCTGGCGCTGACCCGTGCCTTCCATGCCAATCTCTATGTGATCCATGCCGTGGAACCCATGGGCCTGTTTGCCGAGTCGGTGCTGCAGACCTACCTCGACGAGGCCAGGCTCAAGGAGCTGCGCAAGAATGGCCTGAGTACGGTTATGGCCAGTATCGAACAGCGGGTGCTGGAGGGGTTTCGCGACGAAGTGGGCGAGACCTGCCAGGACCTCGACCTGATCAAGGCGGTACGCGTGGTGCAAGGCGACCCGCCACTGGTGATTCTCGAGCAGATGCAGCAGCTCGGGGTGGACCTGCTGGTCCTGGGTAGCCACAGCCACGGCACGGATATGGACATCCCGCTGGGGCGCACGGCCTCGCGCCTGGTGCAGCTCTCCGAAGCGCCGGTTTACCTGGTGCCCATGCTGCAACACCGCAGCCGCGGAGAGCTATAGCAGGCCACTACGAACCACCGAGGTTACCGACAGGGCGTTAACAACAGGTGCGAGGCGAATAAAACGGCACATTTAAATATCTGGTCTAGATTTAAGGCTTGAACCATTAATATGGTTATATAAAAACACGCCGGTAACCTGAACGGCCCCGACCAGCTTTGAGGGACTTTTATGAAGCTTCAGCAACTGCGCTATATCTGGGAAGTCGCGCATCACGACCTCAACGTATCCGCCACAGCGCAGAGCCTCTACACCTCGCAACCGGGCATCAGCAAACAGATCCGTCTGCTCGAGGACGAACTGGGCGTGGAGGTCTTTGCCCGCAGCGGCAAGCATCTGACGCGGGTGACCCCGGCCGGCGAACGGATCATCAACACCGCCGGGGAAATCCTGCGCAAGGTCGAAAGCATCAAGCAGATTGCCCAGGAATTCTCCAACGAGAAGAAAGGCACCCTGTCGATTGCCACCACCCATACCCAGGCGCGCTACGCCCTGCCCCCGGTGATCAGCAGCTTTATCAAGCAATACCCGGATGTCGCCCTGCATATGCACCAGGGCACGCCGATGCAGATCGCCGAAATGGCCGCCGACGGCACCGTCGACTTCGCCATCGCCACCGAAGGCCTGGAGCTGTTCAACGACCTGATCATGATGCCCTGCTACCGCTGGAACCGCTGCGTGGTGGTACCTCAGGGGCATCCGCTGAGCAAACTGCCGAAGCTGACCCTGGAGGCCCTGGCCGAATACTCCATCGTCACCTATGTGTTCGGCTTTACCGGCCGCTCCAAACTGGACGAAGCCTTCAGCCATCGCGGCCTGACGCCCAAGGTGGTGTTCACCGCCGCCGATGCCGACGTGATCAAGACCTATGTGCGCCTGGGTCTGGGGGTGGGCATCGTGGCCAAGATGGCGGTCGACGCCAAACTCGACCCGGACCTGGTGGTGCTGGATGCCAGCGAACTGTTCGAAGCTAGCGTGACCAAGATCGGCTTTCGCCGCGGCACCTTCCTGCGCGGCTTTATGTGCGACTTTATCGAGAAGTTCGCCCCGCACCTGACCCGCGACGTGCTGGCCAAGGCCGTGCAGTGCCATACCAAGATCGAGCTGGAGGAGTTGTTCGAAGGGGTTGAGCTACCGATTCACTAAGGTCGCGCACGCCCGCGCAACCTGCGGGCTCTTGGTGCGCACGGCGCACCCTACCGTTGCGAGCGTATAGAGCGCACATAACCCTGCACAAGGGCAGCTAGACGCTGCCCTTGTGCAGGGTGTCAAACTTGACCGATCAGATCGCCGTCGCCCCGCCATCCACCGCCAGAGCCTGGCCGGTGGTGAAGGCGGCGTTATCGCAGCACAGGTAAAGCACCGCGGTGGCGATTTCCTCGACCTTGCCGATGCGCCCGACCGGGTGCATGGCGGCGGCGAACTCGGCCTTCTTCGGGTCGGCCTCGTAGGCGCGGCGGAACATGTCGGTATCGATCACCGCCGGGCACACCGCGTTGACGCGGATTTTCTTCTTCGCGTACTCCACCGCCGCCGACTTGGTCAGGCCGATCACCGCGTGCTTGGAAGCGGCGTAGATGCTCATCTTCGGTGCCGCGCCGAGGCCGGCGACCGAAGCGGTGTTGACGATGGCACCGCCGCCCTGGGCCAGCAGCAGCGGAATCTGGTGCTTCATGCACAGCCACACGCCCTTGACGTTGACGCCCATGATGGCGTCGAACTCGCTCTCGCTGCCATCGGCCAGCTTGCCCTTCTCGATCTCGATGCCGGCATTGTTGAAGGCATAGTCCAGGCGGCCGTAGGCGGCGAGCGTGGCGTCCATCAGCGCCTTGACCTCGGCATCGCGGGTCACGTCGCAACGTACGAAAGTGGCCTGGCCACCGGCGGCACGGATCAGTTCGACAGTGCCCTCGCCGCCTGCCACGTCGACATCGGAAACCACTACCTTGATCCCTTCGTTGGCGAACGCCAGGGCCGTCGCGCGGCCGATACCGGCGGCAGCGCCGGTGACCAGGGCAACCTGGCCGGAAAAGCTCAAACTCATCTGTGTGTCCTCGCAAGGCGTGAAAGTCTGTGCCGAGTCTAGTCAGAGCAGCGCCCCGGGCGGCAGCACTATTCGGGCAGCGGTTATGGCTCCATGCAAAATAATGATTAAGATCCCGGGGTCGCTATCACCCTAATGGATTGACCGCCATTCGGCCCAAGGGCAAACCTTGCCCATCGGGCCAGCAGGGGCTATCACAAGTCTTTCCGCTCACCGAGTAACGACCATGACTGCCAACCTGAATCGCCAATTTCTCCTCGCCCAACGCCCGATCGGCCTGCCCAGCCGCGACACCTTCAGCTATGTGGAAAGCGCCATCGGCGAACCCGGCCCCGGGCAGATCCTGGTGAAAAACCTCTACCTGTCCCTCGATCCGGCCATGCGCGGCTGGATGAACGATGCCAAGTCCTATATCCCGCCGGTCGGCATCGGCGAAGTGATGCGCGCCCTCGGCGTCGGCCAGGTGATCGCCTCGCAACACCCGGACTTCGCCGTCGGCGACCACGTCAACGGTGCCCTGGGCGTACAGGACTACTTCCTCGGCGAACCCAAGGGCTTCTACAAGGTCGACCCCAAGCGCGCACCACTGCCGCTGTACCTGTCTGCCCTGGGCATGACCGGCATGACCGCCTACTTCGCCCTGCTCGATGTCGGCGCGCCGAAGGCCGGTGAAACCGTGGTGATCTCCGGCGCGGCCGGCGCGGTGGGCAGCATTGCCGGGCAGATCGCCAAGCTCAAGGGCTGCCGCGTGGTCGGCATCGCCGGCGGCGCGGACAAGTGCAAGTTCCTGATCGACGAACTGGGCTTCGACGGTGCCATCGACTACAAGAACGAAGACCTGCATGCCGCGCTGAAACGCGAATGTCCGAAGGGCGTGGACGTGTATTTCGACAACGTCGGCGGCGACATCCTCGATGCCGTGCTGACGCGTCTGGCCTTCAAGGCGCGGGTGGTGATCTGCGGCGCGATCAGCCAGTACAACAACAAGGAATCCATGAAAGGTCCGGCCAATTACCTGCAACTGCTGGTCAACAGTGCACGCATGGAAGGCATGGTGGTGATGACCTACGCCCCGCGCTTCGCCGAAGCGGCTGCGGAGATGGGCAGCTGGCTGGCCAGCGGCAAGCTGAAGTCCAAGGAAGATATAGTCGAAGGCCTTACGACCTTCCCGGAAACCCTGCTCAAGCTGTTTAGCGGGGAGAACTTCGGCAAGCTGGTGCTTAAGGTGAGCTGACGCACCGCTTACCGGCTACCAGGATTGTGTAGGGTGGATCGGGGCACGTAGCTGACGCCTTTTCATCCACCATCGTCGTTGGTGGATGGATGAAGCGTCATCCACCCTACGGCTGACGCGGCGCCAATCCGTATGATGGGTTAGCCGCTTGGATAGTGCCAGGCAGACAGCATGTTCTGCGCGGCGTAACCCATCAGAGCGGCATGGCTATCGCTTCGCGATACCCATCCTACGCCCCTACCACGCTACCATTTGCGCTTCCTGCAGTTTGAACGGCCGCCAGCGGCGCAACCCTGTAGGGTGGATGACGCCTTTTTCATCCACCATCGTCGCTGGTGGATGGGTAAAGCGTCATCCACCCTACGGTCTGGGTTGAAGCGACAGCAGTGGTTCGCACGGCGCACCCTACGCCTCGGCGACCTCCAACTCCTGCTGTTTAAGCGGCCGCCAGCGGCGCAGCAGCAGATACAGGGTCGGAATCACGAACAGGGTGAAGAAAGTGCCGACCAGCAGGCCGCCGACGATTACCAGGCCGATCTGCTGACGGCTTTCCGCCCCCGCACCGCTGGCGATCGCCAGGGGCAAGGAGCCCAGCACCATGGCCCCGGTGGTCATCAGGATCGGCCGCAGGCGCTGGACCGAGGCGTCTATCACCGCGCCGCGCAGTTCATGGCCCTGACGCAGCAACACGTTGGCGAATTCAACGATGAGGATGCCGTGCTTGGTGATCAGGCCGATCAGGGTCACCAGGCCAATCTGCGAGTAGATATTCAGGGTGCCGCCGAACAAGGTCAGGGCCAGCAAGGCACCGGCCATCGACAGGGGCACGCTGAACAGGATGATCAGTGGGTCGCTGAAACTCTCGAACTGCGCCGCCAGCACCAGAAAGATAAAGGCCAGGGCCAGGGCGAAGATCAGCCCGATACCGGCGCTGGACTCCTTGAAATCCCGCGAGGTACCGGTGTAGTCGTACTGGGTCTCGGCCGGAAACACCCCGCGCGCGGTGATTTCCAGGTGTGCCAGGGCCTCGCCCAAGGTGTAGCCGGAACCGACGTTGGCGCTCACCGTCACCGCCCGCAACTGGTTGAAGTGGTTGAGTTCGCGCGGTGCCACCGTTTCGCGCACCTCGATCAGGTTGGACAGTTGCACCATGCTGTCGTCGCGGCCGCGCACATAGACGCGGTCGAGGTCCTGCGGGTTGCTGCGGTCGACGTCCTGCAACTGCACCATCACGTCGTACTGCTCGCCGTTCTGCTTGAAGCGGGTCACCTGGCGGCTACCGAACAGGCTTTCCAGGCTGCGGCCGATGGTCGCCACGTCCGTGCCGACCGCCACCGCCTGTTCGCGGTTGATCGTCACCTTGAGCTGCGGCGCATTGAGCTTGAGGTCGCTGTCCAGGCTTTCCAGGCCGGGATAGTCGCGCAGGCCGTCCACCAGCTGATCGACGTAGCCCTGCAACTCGGCATATTCCAGCGAGGAGCGGATCACGAAATTGACCGGCTGATTGCGTGCGCTCTGCCCGAGCGGCGGCCGGTTGACCGGAAAGGCCCGCACCCCGGCGATCTCCTGGAACTTGGGTAGCAGCTCGTTGCGGATCTCGAACTGGCTGCGCGAGCGATCGCCCCAGTCTTCCAGCTTCATAAAGGAAATGCCCTGGGCCACGGTGGGAAAACCGGCGATGACCATATAGCGATTGGTCTCCGGAATGCTCTCGTAGGCCGCCTCGATCTGCCGCGCATAGCGTCCGGTGTAGCCAATGGTGGCACCGTCCGGGCCGTTGAACACGCCGATGATGGTGCTGGTGTCTTCGGTGGGTGCCAGTTCCGACTTCAGGCCGGCGAACAGCAGCAGGCAGGCCAGCAGGGCTAGCACCAGCACCCCCAGCACCAGCCACCAGACGGCCAGGGCACGGGCCAGCAAGCGCTTGTAGGCATGGGTCAGGGCGTTGAGAAAATCCTCGATCAGGTTGTACAACCGGTTGTGCCGCTCGCCGGCCTGGTGCGGTTTGAGCAGCACTGCGCACATCATCGGGGTCAGGGTCAGGGCGACGAAACCCGAGACCAGCACGGCACCGGCCAGGGTCCAGGCGAACTCGGTGAACAGCTTACCGGTGCTGCCCTGCATAAAACCGATGGGGGTGAACACCGCGGCCAGGGTCAGGGTCATGGCGATCACCGCGAAGGCGATCTCGCGGCTGCCCTTGAGCGCCGCCTGCACCGGGGCCATGCCCTCCTCGATATGCCGGTGGATGTTCTCCAGCATGACGATGGCGTCGTCCACCACCAGGCCGATGGCCAGCACCATGGCCAGCAGGGTCAGGGTATTGATGGTGAAGCCCATCAGGCTCATCAGGGCGAAGGCACCGATCAGCGACACCGGGATGGTCACCAGCGGAATCAGGGTAGCGCGCAGCGAACGGAGGAAGATGAAGATGATCAGGATGACCAGCGCCACCGCTTCCCAGATGGTGATGAAGACGTTGTCGATCGACTCGCGGATAAACAGCGAGCTGTCGTGGGCCACCACCAGGTTCATGCCGTCCGGCAGCAGGGTACGCACCTCCGGCAGGGCCGCGCTCAAGCCGTCGGAGATATCCAGCGGGTTGGCCGTGGCCTGCTTGATCACCCCCATGGACACCGCAGGGCGGCCTTTGAAGCGCACGATGCTGCGCTCGTTTTGCGGGCCTATCGCCGCATAACCGACATCGGCCAGGCGCAGCAGGTAGCCCTGCGAGTCATCGAGAATCAGCTGATTGAATTGCTCCGGGGTATTCAGGTCGGTTTCCGAGAGCACGGTGAATTCGCGCTCTTGCGACTCGATGCGCCCGGCCGGGATTTCCACGTTCTGTTGGCGCAGGGCGTCTTCCACGTCCTGTACCGTGAGGTTGTGCGCGGCAAGCTTTTCCGGGTCGAGCCAGATACGCATGGCCAGGGTGCGGCCGCCGCGGATCTGCACCTCGGCGACGCCGGGGATGGTCTGCAGGCGGTCCTTGATCACCCGCTCCAGCAGATCGGTGATCTCCATGGCGTTGTAGCGCTCGCTGTAGGACGCCAGCCAGATCACCGGTTGGGCATCGGCCTCGACCTTCTGCACGATGGGCTCGTCGACCTCGTCCGGCAGCAGCCCGCGCACCCGACCGAGGCGGTCGCGCACATCGTTGGCCGCTTCGTCGCTGTTGGCCCCCAGCTTGAACTGGGCGGTGATCTGGGTGTTTTCCGAACGGCTGATGGAACTGACGAAATCCAGCCCCTCGATGCCCGAGAGCACGTCCTCGATCGGTTGGGCGACCTGGGACTCCATGATCTCCGGGCTGGCCCCGGCATAGCTGACATTGACCGTGACGATCGGCACGTCGATGTTGGGGTATTCGCGCACGCTCAGGCGCTGATAGGCCATCAGGCCGAGCAGCACCACGATCAGCGACAGCACGGTGGCGAACACCGGCCGGCGGATGCAGATGTCCGACAGGGTCATGGTGCGGGCTCCACCACCTTGCTGCGTACCGCCATGCCCGCGCGCACCTTCTGCCAGCCGGCGCTGATCAGGACTTCGTCTCCGAGCAGGCCTTCGCGCACCTCGACCTTACCGTCCATGCGCTTGCCCAGCCTGACCTCGCGCAGCTCGACCTTGCCGTCCACCACCAGGTTGACCAGCAATTGCTCGCCTACCGGCATCACCGCCTCCTCGGGGATCACCAGGGCATCGGGGCGTTCGGCAAGAATCACCAACACCTTGACGAACTGCCCGGGGCTCAAACGACCATCGGCATTATCGATATGGGCACGCACCGCCTGGCTGCGTCCGGCTTCATCCAGACGCGGATTGATGGCGTAGATCGCGCCCCTGAAGCGCTCGCCCGGGTAGGCGTCGAGGCTGACTTCGATGGTTTGCCGAAGGCGAATCTGGCTGACCGCCTTCTGCGGAATGCGGAAGTCGACCTTGAGCGGATCGAGCACCTCCAGGTTGACGATATCCTGGCCCGCCTCCAGATAATCGCCCGGGCTGACATGGCGCAGACCCAGAACCCCGTCGTGGGGTGCATGGATCCGGGTCTTGTCCAGGCGCGCCTGGGCCAACGCCAGGCTGGCGCGGGCGGCTTGCTGCTGGGCACTGGCTTCATCCAGCGCTTGGGCATTGCTGGCACCGCGCTTGAACAGCATCTGCACACGCTGATGACTTTTTTCCGCCAGAGACAGATTGGCCTGGGCCTGGGCCAGCTCCGCGCGGGCAATGGCATCGTCCAGGCTGATCAGCAAGGCACCGGCTTCGACGCTCTGCCCTTCGCGAAAATGCAGGGCCGCCAGGCGGCCGGGGATTTCCGGACGGATCATCACCGACTCGTCCGAACGCAGGGAGCCGAAGGTAATCAACTCGTCGCGCACCAGGGTTTTTTCTGCCTGCACCACTTCAACCAGGGGGCCCTGATTGGCCAATACCGGCGCAGCGGCCGCAACGAGCAGCCACAGGACCGAGCAGAGAAACGCCTGCGGACGGGAAAACATATACGACCCCTATTGTCTTGTAGAGGCCAAGTCTAACGGCGGGGCCGCGACAATCAGCCGTTAAACATGTTTCCCTATATTAGGGTCTGTTGCCGTTGCATTCACGCTCGCAATCAGACGAGAACAGCCCCCCGGACAGCCCACGTTACTGGCGCATACCGCGACCACTCACCAGCAGACGGATGCATACGCCATACAGCAGCGCGGTGGCCACCAGCATAAAGCCGACGGCCACGCCGATGCGGATATCCGAGACGCCGAGGATGCCGTAACGGAAGGCGTTGACCATATGCAGCACCGGGTTGACCAGCGACAGGGTCTGCCAGAACGGCGGCAGCAGGCTGATCGAATAGAACACCCCGCCCAGGTAGGTCAGCGGTGTCAGGACGAAGGTCGGGATGATCGAGATATCGTCGAAGTTGCGCGCGAACACCGCGTTGACGAAGCCACCGAGGGAGAAGATGGTCGCGGTCAGCAGCACCACCAGCACGGTGATACCCAGGTGATGGACCTGCAGCTTGGTGAAGAACAGCGACAGCAGCGTGACGATAAATCCCACCGCCAAGCCGCGCAGTACGCCACCGATCACATAGCCGGTAAGGATGATATGCGGTGACACCGGCGACACCATCAATTCCTCGATGGAGCGCTGGAACTTGCTGCCGAAGAAGCTCGACACCACGTTGCCGTAGGAGTTGGTGATCACCGACATCATGATCAGCCCCGGCACGATGTACTCCATATAGCTGAAGCCGCCCATATCGCCGATCTGCCGGCCGATCAGGTTGCCGAAGATGACGAAGTACAAAACCATGGTGATCGCTGGCGGCAGCAGGGTTTGCGGCCAGATGCGGGTGAAGCGGCGGATTTCGCGGTAAACAATGGTACGCAGGGCCACCATGTTGGCGGCGAATTCGCTATTCAGATAAGCCGTGCTCATACCGCCTCCTTGACCAGGTTCTTCTCGACCAGGGAGACGAAGAGCTCCTCCAGACGATTGGTCTTGTTACGCAGGCTGAGCACCTCGACATTCTGCCGGGCCAACTGGTGGAACAGCTCGGTGATGCCCTGCGCCTTGTCCACCTGCACCTCCAGGGTGTGATGGTCGAGCAGTTGCGCGGGGTAGCCGATCAGCTGCGGCGGCACCAACAGGGACTCCTTGAGGTCGAGCAGGAAGGTCTCCACATGCAGGGTCTTCAACAGCGTCTTCATGCTGGTGTTTTCGACGATCCGGCCGTGGTCGATGATGCCGATGTTGCGGCACAGCTGCTCGGCCTCTTCCAAATAGTGAGTGGTGAGAATAATGGTGATGCCCTGCTGGTTGAGCTCGGTGAGAAAGCTCCACATCGAGCGGCGCAACTCGATATCGACCCCCGCGGTGGGCTCGTCGAGAATCAGCAGGCGCGGCTGATGGACCAGGGCGCGGGCGATCATCAGGCGGCGCTTCATGCCGCCGGACAACTCGCGCGACGGCACATTGTGCTTGCCCCACAGGCCGAGCTGGTTGAGGTACTGCTCGGCGCGTTCCTTGGCGATGCGTGCGGGGATGCCGTAGTAGCCAGCCTGGGTCACGACGATGTCGAAGGCCTTCTCGAACTGGTTGAAGTTGAATTCCTGCGGCACCACGCCCAGGCAACGCTTGAGCGCCGAAGGCTGCTTGTCCAGATCATGGCCGAACACATTGACCGTACCGCTGGACTTGGTCACCAGGGTGGAAAGAATGCCGATGGTGGTTGACTTGCCGGCACCGTTGGGGCCGAGCAAGGCGAAGAAGTCGCCCTCGGCGACATCCAGGTCGATGCCGTGCAGGGCCTGAAAGCCGTTGCCATAGGTCTTGCTCAACTGGCGAATGGACAGAGCGGTACTCATAAAAATGCGCGCACCCGATAAGAAGATAATTCGAGAAGAAGCCGCGCCCCGACGCCAGCGCATGGCCCAGCCAAGTCTAGCGTCTGCACGGTGGCCGCCGCAGCCCTTTCACGGCAAAACCCGAGGCTGTGGCCAAGTTAATGACTGGGCCGCAGCCTAACAGCGTCAGGGAAAGAAAAAACCCCGCTGTCTCGATGGTGTCTATCGAAGCCATCAATACAACGCCCCAGAGGCTGCCGGCAAGCCGCACGCCCGTGACCCCGACAGGCCACAGGCGCAATCGGAAACCGTGCGAAACCTTGTCGGCTCAGGTACCGGCCTCCGCCTGAAAATCTCCCATCAGCGCTGGCGCACCGTCGGCGAACAGGTGCGGGTAGCAGCTCGCGAGATGGCCGAAGAACAACTGCTCCGGCACATCGGCAAACTGGCCATGGTCGTGCAGGTACTCCATATAACGCTCGCCCTTCTGGTTGAAGGGGTGAAATACGCTGTCCGTCAGGCCATCGAACTCCAGCGGAGCAACCCCAAACACCCGGCATAGCGCCTCGTTGAAGGCCGGCGTGGCCTTGACCCAACGCCCATCGAGGTACAGTTCGGTGTAGCCGTGCATGGCGAACACCTCGCTGCGCAGCAACTCGAGCAGGCGCGCAGTGGCCAGGTGGTTGCGCACATCGGCCAGGCCGATACGCGCCGGGATGCCGCAATGCCGGGCACAGGCGGCCAACAGATTGGCCTTGGGCACACAGTAGCTCTCCCCCGCCAGCAACGCCTGACTGGCCTTCAGGCTCTCGGGATCACGACTGAATACATAGGGGTTGTAGCGAATCCGATCGCGCACCGCCAAATACAGACTGATCGCCTGCTGGCGCGGGTCGCGACTGGCACCCCGGGTATTTTCGGCGAACTCCACCAGCGCAGGGTGGTCACTATCGATGAAGCGGCCGGGCTCGAGGTACTCACGCATCAGACTTCCTCCATGACTGTGACTGCAGTCTAAGACGGCTGATCGTGCCCATGTCACGACGATTCGGCCAAGCTCACCGCTCTTGTCGCCACACTCGGCGACTAAGCTTGCTAAGGTGTTATTCGGCACCTTGTCATCACGGAGGATTCTCATGCTCGTTATCTGGTTACTCGTTCTGGTCCTTGGCGTGGCCTATCTGGCCCATCGCCGAACGCCGCCCTGGACCGCCCTCGGTGTAACAGCCGGCTACCTGCTGCTGATGGGTATCTTCAGTCATGCCCCCGTCTGGCTGATGGCCGTGCTCTGGCTGGTCCTGCTGGCCGTGGCCCTGCCCCTGGCCCTGCCGGAACAGCGCCGCCGCCTGTTCAGCGCACCGCTGTTCGCCTGGTTCAAGCGGGTGCTGCCACCGATGTCGGCCACCGAACGCGATGCCATCGAAGCCGGCACAGTCTGGTGGGACGGCGAACTGTTCAGCGGCCGACCGAATTGGGACACCCTGCTCGCCTACCCCAAGGCGCAACTCAGCGAAGAAGAACAGGCCTTTATCGACGGCCCCACCGAAGACCTCTGCGCCATGGTCAGCGACTGGCAGATCGGCCAGCAGATGGACCTGCCCGGCGAAGCCTGGGCGCACATCAAGAGCCATGGCTTCTTCGCCCTGATCATCCCCAAGCAATACGGCGGCAAGGGCTTTTCCGCCTACGCCCACTCCCAGGTGGCGATGAAATTGGCCACCCGTTCCGGCGACCTGGCGTCCACCGTGATGGTGCCCAACTCCCTGGGTCCTGCCGAGCTGCTGCTGCACTACGGCACCGACGCGCAACGTGACCACTACCTGCCGCGTCTGGCCCGCGGCGAGGACATCCCCTGCTTCGCCCTCACCGGCCCCCTGGCCGGCTCCGACGCCGGTGCCATGCCGGATACCGGGATCATCTGCAAAGGCCAATGGCAAGGCGAGGAAGTCATCGGCCTGCGCCTGAACTGGGAGAAGCGCTATATCACCCTCGGCCCGGTCGCCACCCTGCTCGGCCTGGCCTTCAAGGCCTATGACCCCGAGCATCTGCTCGGCGAGGAGGAAGACCTCGGCATCAGCCTGGCCCTGGTACCCACCGAAACGCCTGGAGTCGAGATCGGCCGCCGCCACCTGCCCCTCGGCGCAGCCTTTATGAACGGCCCGAACGCCGGCAAGGATGTGTTTATCCCGCTGGATTACCTGATCGGCGGCCAGGAAATGCTCGGCAAGGGCTGGATGATGCTGATGAACTGCCTGTCCGTGGGTCGTTCCATCTCATTGCCGGCAGTCGGCACTGGCGCGGCCAAGTTCACCAGCCTGACCACCGGCCAGTACAGCCAGATCCGCGAGCAGTTCAACGTCCCGCTATCCGCCTTCGAAGGCATCCAGGAAGCCCTGGCGCGTATCGGCGGCAACGCCTGGCTGATGGACAGCGCGCGCATTCTCACCGCGGGCGCTGTGGACCTGGGCGAGAAGCCCTCGGTGCTCTCGGCGATCCTCAAGTACCACCTGACCGAACGCGGCCGCGACTGCATCAGTCACGCCATGGACGTGCACGGCGGCAAGGGCATCGTCATGGGCCCCAACAACTACCTGGCCCGCTCCTGGCAGGGTGCGCCGATCTTTATCACCGTGGAGGGGGCCAATATCCTTTCGCGCAACCTGATGATCTTTGGTCAGGGGGCGATTCGCTGCCACCCCTATGTACTCAAGGAAATGGCCCTGGCCGGCCGCGAAGACCAGGACCAGGCGCTGCAGGAGTTCGACCAACTGCTGCTGCAACATATCGGCTTCGCCGTCAGCAACGCCGCCAGCAGCCTGGTGCTCAGCCTCGGCCTGGGCGTCTTCAGCCAGGTGCCGGGGGACCGTATCAGCCGTCCCTACTTCCGCGCCCTCAATCGTCTGGCCGCGGCCTTCGCCCTGCTCGCCGACACCAGCATGATGCTGCTGGGCGGCGAACTGAAACGCCGCGAGCGCCTGTCCGCGCGCCTGGGCGATGTCCTCAGCCACCTGTATCTGGCCTCGGCGGCGCTCAAGCGCTACCACGACCTGGGCTACCCGGAGCATTCCCAGCCCCTGCTGCGCTGGGCCGTGGAAGAAAGCCTGAGCAAGGCCGAACAGGCACTGGAAGAGCTGCTCGGCAACTTCCCCAACAAAATCCTTGGCTGCGTCCTGCGCGTGCTGGTCCTGCCCTTCGGCCGTCGCCATAAAGGCCCCAGCGACGAACTGGACGCACAGATCGCCGAGATCATCGGCCGCAACAGCGGCGACCCGGCCCTGGAGGAACTGCTCGAAGGCTGCTACCGCCCGCAAGCCGAACAGGACCCGGTGGGTGCCCTGCAATACGCCATGAACCTGCTGCGCGAGGTACAACCGCTGCAGAAAAAGCTGCACAAAGCCGTCAAGGCGGACCAGGTACAGCCGCTGCCAGGGCAAAGCCTGATCGAAGCCGCGGTTAGCGCCGGGGTATTGAGCGACGAAGAAGGCCACGCGCTGCAGCAGGCCGAGGCGGCGCGCCGAGTGGTGATCGATGTCGACGATTTCGCCAAGGAGGAGTTGACGCTGGGTACCGGCAAGGTCCGCTAAGCAGGCCGACAGGACAGCGGGCGACGCGAGCCTTATACTTGCGCGCCCGTTTTACCTACAGGATTGCCCCATGGCCAACGCCCACATCGACCACCACCTCGCCCTGCTCAACCATTTGCGCACCATTCTGGTCGCCCTGGGCGAAGCCGAGCAGATTCTCGATGACAGCCACGCCATGTATCTGGAGCGCTACGACGAACTGCTCGCCGACCTGCCCAGCGATCCGGAAGCCAGCCTCTACCTGGGCCAGGACCTGATCAGCCAGATCTTCCAGCGTTACCCGCAGATCGCCCACCTGGTCCCCCGCGACCTGCTGTGGTTCTTCGGTGGCGACTGCCTGCACTTTATGCCCGACGAAGAAATCGAGATGTACCAGGCCCTCGAGGAGCGGCGCTTCTACGCCCAGGAGAACGACGAACCCTTCGACTGGAATCAGGAAAAGCAGTTGCTGGCCATGCCCGCCCAAGGCAGCAAGCACTAAGCGGCAGCCGGAAACACAAAAGCCCGCTCGGCATAACCGGCGGGCTTTTTTAATAAAACCAAGCCCCGAGACGATGATTCGCAGAGTGTTTTGCGGGCGAGCGATGATCGACATCCCCCCTACGTGCTCGACCGATTCTGGACGGGCGTTATTCTTGACGACTCAAACAAAACGGGCGAGACCTAGGTCCCGCCCGCTATGCAGGGGATTGAGCGTTTGTGAAACACGCTCGCTTACTGCGATCGCCGCCACATACCCGTTGCGCTGTTGCGCTATTTTTTACAAACCCCGATTTTACAAGCTTTGAATCTAGCTGGGCAGGAACTCCTTGGCCCAGCCGAAGCTGGCGATGTTGCGCTCGATCATCGACTCGATCTGCGCCGCGCTGTAACCGGCATCGGCCAGGACTTCGCGGGTGGAATGCCCCCAGCGCTCAGGCAGGGAAACAGCCTTGATGCTGGCCTCGGCCGGGCGGATCGCCAGGTGGTCGATCTGGGTCAGGCAGTGGCCACTTGGGTGGTTGTGGTGGATCGAGAAGGCGAAACTGCCCTTGTCAATACCCACGCTACCATCGCCCTCACGGCTGTACTGCTCGCGCAGCGATTCGATGGACTGCGGAACGGCGGCGGCGATATCGGCGGCCTGCAGCTTCTCTGCCCAGTAAGCAGCCGGTGCGGCCTGCAGTGCGCTCTTCAGGAAGGCGCCGACATCCGCGGCCTGGCTGATGCCTTCCAGCCCCTCGACCCGCTCCAGCTGGGGCAGTTCGGACGCCTTGGAGTCAAGGTAGAGCCAGCCCTCGGCTGTTTTATAGAAGTGCGACAGCGCGTTGTGGCCCAGGACTTCACGGCCGGATGGCTCGTTGAAGGGCGCGCGGCCGGCGTAGTCGAAGGCAAACGACAGCTGCGCCAAGTTGGTGACGGCCGACAGCGAGGTGCGCGAACGGGTCGGCTGACCGGTCTTGAGCTTGTGGTAGATCGACACCGCCATGCCCAGGCCGGCGGCGAAGCCGCAGTTGACGTCCAGAGTGCCGAGGTGGGCGTGCTCTTCCGGGGTTTCCGGCCCGCCGAAACGGCTCATGATCCCGCTGTGCGCCTGGATGATGTCGTCGTAGCCGATGTAGTCGGTCTTCGGGCCGGGCAGAGGGCCGCCCAGGCAATCGAGACGGCAGAACAGTACGCCCGGGTTGACCGCCTGCAGGCTGGCGTGGTCCAGCCCCAGGGACTTGAGCTGACGCTCGGGGGCGTTGATCACCACCATGTCCACCGAACGCACCAGGCGGTTGAATACCTCACGGCCCTCCTCGCTCATGATGTCGACCAAGGCGCTACGCTTGCCCATGCCCGTCTGGAAGGTGAACAGGGTGCCAATCAGCGGATCGTACAGCGGCTTGACCGGGTCGAGCTTGATCACCTCGGCACCGAAGCGGGCGAGAAACGCGGTGGAGTGCGGGCCGGCGATCACGTTGGTCAGGTCGAGGATACGCAGGCCGTCGAGCCAGCCGGCGTTGCTGGCGGGCCGTACAGCGGCGCCGAGCGGATAGGTGGCCGGGTGTGCGGCGGCCACTGCGCTCAGCTCGGCCAGGGCCTGCTCGAAGCTGACGTTGCGGCGCGGGCGTGGCGTGATCATCTGCGCGGCGCACTCTTCCAGCCAGGCGAACGGGCCGGGCTGCTTCATCAGGCCGTACTCCGGGTCATCGACTTCGACGATCAGGCCCGCGGCGTTGGTGTGCTCATGGTTGATCCACTCCTGGGTGGTACGGTGAGGCGCACCGGGAATCTGGCCTTCGCCAAAGACCCTGCCCCACTCTTCGGAAGTCTTGGTCAGAAAGGCCTGCTTCATCTTCGCCGAGATGATATCGGCCCACTTCTTCGGCAGCGGGTAGACACCGATGGAGGTTTCACCGTCCCACTCGCTGATAGGTGCATGCAGGTCGTTGACTTCCGGCAAGCCTTCGGCGACCAGTTCGTCGTAGATGCCCAGCGCGATCAGGGCGCGCTTGGCATGGTTGCGGTGCGAGGGACAGACGCAATAGAACATACGCCCGTCCGCGCACTGGTAGGTGCGGTAGAACGGGTCCAAGTACTCCTGCAGATCGGCGTAGCTGAGGTCCATTGCGATGTTGTTGGCCTTGCGGTGCTCGATCTCCAGCTCGCGCATGGTCTTGTAGCGCTCGGGCAGGCCTTCGATGACGTAGGAGTTGTACGACAGGCCTTCCATCAGGGCGGAGATCACCGGTACTTCGATGGCATCGCCACGGCCGGTGCGTTCGCGGGCCTGCAGGGCCAGGGCGACGGAGGCGGCGGCCAGGGTGGTGGCGTAGGCCGAGCCCAGCGGCAGCGGCGAGAAGCTCGGGTTCAGGCCCAGCAGCACGCGGTTGAAGCCCATGTCGGTGAAGGCACCGGCGGTGGCGGCGACCACAGCCTCGGTGGCCTTCCAGTCGCGGCGCAGCTCGTCGTTGCTGGCGAAGCCTGGCACCGACAGGGTGATCAGCTCGGGGCGGGCCTCGCGCAGCTTGGCAAAGTCGATGCCCAACCGCTGCATGACCCCGGGGCGGAAGCTCTCGATGGCGATGTCGGCCTGGTCGATCAGTGCCAGGGCCTGGGCCAGCCCGGTTTCGCTCTTGAGGTCCAGGCGCAGGCAGCTCTTGTTGCGGTTGAGCACGGCATTGGCCGGATGGTCCCACTGCGGGCCTTCGGGCGGATCGATGTGCACCACGGTGGCGCCCAGGTCAGCCAGGGTCATGGCCACGGCCGGACCGGCGATCTGCTGACCGAAGTCGACGACGCGGACACCAACTAAAGGCAATTGATTGTTGTTGTTCATTGCAGTTTATCCCTCTGAGAGCGATCCAGTCGGTTGCAGTTAAACAGCCGAGTGGAATTGTTTAGTTTGTAATTTATTGCCCAGCTCCCGGTTCACCATGGGTGAGCCTGAACGCCTGGCCGAAGTACTTTGATTTGCACGGGACCTTTGCCTTGCCCTTGTCTATTCGCAGTGAAACAAATCGGCTGGCTGTCGAGCGCGGCCTGATCGACTTCGTTGATGCCGATTCTAGAAATGAAAAAATAGCGCAGCCAGCAATAAAAAATTGGTCTTAGACGGGCTTTTCCTTATGGCTGCATAACCCCCCGCTTGGTTAGGCGAATGGCCGGCGAAGAATTACTTGCCTGCGGTTCCAGTGGCTGTGGCCAGGTATCGGTTTGGCTGGTCGAGCCATAAAAAATAGCGGGGCATAGGCTGGCAATTTATTGCTTCTCATCGATTTCTATCTTCATAACAATAGGTTTCGTATCGTTTTCATGGGTTTCGACTGCTGAACGATACTGTTGGCGCAGCTAATAAGAGCCACCTGCGCCGCCCGCTCATGCGGAGTCGGCGCTCGTGTGGATAAGGCTATCCCCCATGTCGAGGTTAGTTTTTCTCACAGGGTCAACTTAACCCTCACTGGCCCGAGGGTTAACCAACAGCTGAAAGGTGAAAGATGAAAACAAATATAAAAAAGTTTGCCCTAAGTCGCTCATGCAGAGGGACAGATAATGACTAATAGAATAAAAGGCATGCCCGCTGGCGGCTTGCTCGCTGGTGCCCATCCGATCATGTCAATCGGCGCGGCGCTATTGGTTATTGCCTTTGTCCTGTTTACCGTGATGGATCCCGAATATGCGGGAGGCATCTACAGCGCGGCGAAAGGCTTTATTGCTTCTAACTTGGCGTGGTACTACATCGGCGTGATGAGTTTTTTTCTATTCTTCGCGGTGTGGTTGAGTTTCAGTCGATTTGGCAGTATCCGCTTGGGCAATGATGGCGACAGGCCGGAGTTCAGCAATTTCTCTTGGTTTTCCATGCTGTTTGGTGCTGGCATCGGCATCGGCATCCTGTTCTGGAGTATTGCCGAACCCATCTATCACTTTCAGGGCACGCCATTTTTCGGCGAAGAGCAGAAGCTGACCGCAGAAGCGGCGCAAGTGGCCATGCGTATCTCGATCTTCCACTGGGGGCTGCATGGCTGGGGCTTGTTTGCCGTATTTGGCCTGATGCTGGCGTACTTCGCCTACCGCAAGGGCCTGCCGCTGTCGATTCGCTCCAGTCTCTATCCGCTGCTGGGCGAGCGCATCTATGGCCCGTGGGGGCATGCGGCCGATCTGCTGGCGGTGTTCGGCACCGTGTTCGGTATTGCCACATCCCTTGGCTTGGGTGCCCAGCAGATGAACGCGGGGCTGCAGTACCTGATGGGGGTTGAGGTATCGATCACCAATCAAGTGATCCTGATTGCGGTGATCTCGGTGATTGCTACCGCCTCGGTACTCAGTGGTGTGAAAAAGGGCATTCGCCTGCTCAGCGAGCTGAATATGCACCTGACCATCGTGATCCTGACGCTGTTCGTGGTGTTCGGTCCTACGGCCTACTTGCTCGGCGCATTTGCGTCCAATATGGGCGACTACCTGGCCAATGCCGTGCAGTTGGGTTTCTGGGTCGACCCCGATCCTAAAGGTCAGTGGCAGGGCTGGTGGACCATCTTCTACTGGGGCTGGTGGATCGCCTGGGCTCCCTTCGTTGGCATGTTCATCGCGCGCATCTCCAAGGGCCGCACCATTCGCGAGTTCGTCCTCGGCGTGCTGATCGCACCCACCGTACTGTCCGCCTTCTGGATCACCATCTTCGGCAACAGCGCGATCTTCATCGAGCTGTTCGGTGCCGGTGGCGTGACCGCGGCGGTCAATGAAGACATCACCATGGCGCTGTTCAAGACCATCGAGTTTATGGATCTGGGCCAGTGGCTGACCCTGCTGATGTCGGGCATCTGCACCATCATGCTGGTGACCTACTTCGTCACCTCGGCCGACTCGGCGACCCTGGTGATCTGCACCCTGATCTGCATGGGCGATGAGCACCCGCCGGCTCGCTACCGGGTGTTCTGGGGCATGGCCATCGGTGCCGTGGCTGCGGTGCTGTTGTTTGCCGGCGGGCTCAAGGCCCTGCAGACAGCCTCGATCGTGGCGGCCTTGCCGTTCTCGGTGGTGGCGCTACTGGCCACCTACGGCTTCTACAAGGCCCTGAGTCAAGAACCCAGGGATGGTCATGCCGTCGTTCCGGCTGCGGCTACAACGGCACCCGGGCCAGCGGCTTCCCGCCAGGCCCCGGTAATCGAGACCAGCGGCATCTGAATTGCACCGGGCCGCGAGTTCAGCTTCGCGGCAGCCCCCTTACTCAACAAACCAGCATGGGCGTGCAGCACGCATGCCCCGCTGCTTGTCATCTGGAAATAGTGGAGTCGCCATGTCTACTCAAGTGATCCTCCCCCGCATCATGCAGATTGGCGAGAACGCCAGTCAGGACATTCCCGTCGTACTGGCCAACCTCGGTTGCCAACGGCCGCTGATCATCACCGACAAGATGATGGTCAAGCTGGGCTACGCCGCCGCCATCCAGGCGCGCCTCGCCAGCCAGGACATCAAGGCCGAAGTGTTCGACGAGACGGTGCCGGAGCCGACCGTGGCCTCGATCCAGGCCGGCGTGGAGAAGGCCCGTAGCGGTGACTACGACTGCATCATCGCCCTCGGCGGCGGCAGCCCGATCGACAGTGCCAAGGCCATCGCCATTCTCGCCAAGCATGGCGGCGAGATGCGCGACTACAAGTTCCCGCGCATCGTCACCGAGGCCGGTTTGCCAATCATCGCCGTGCCCACCACCGCCGGCACCGGCTCGGAGGTGACCCGGGTGACCATCATCGCCGACGAGAAGACCGACGAGAAAATGCTCTGCGTCGGCATCGGCTTTATGCCGGTGGCGGCGCTGATCGATTTCAGCCTGACTCTCAGCCTGCCGTCGCGTATCACCGCCGACACCGGCATCGATGCCCTGACCCACGCCATGGAGGCCTACGTCAGCAAGAAGGCCAGCCTGTACAGCGATTGCCAGGCCCTGGCGGCCATGCGCCTGATCGGCCCGAACCTGCGCCGCGCCTACCACGACGGTGCGGACAAGGCCGCCCGCGAGGCGATGATGCTCGGCTCGACCCTGGCAGGGGTGGCCTTCTCCAATGCCTCGGTGGCGCTGGTGCATGGCATGAGTCGTCCCATCGGCGCGCACTTCCATGTGCCCCACGGCCTGTCCAACGCCATGCTGCTGCCCAGCGTCACCGAGTTCTCCATCCCGGCCGCCGCCGCGCGTTATGCCGACTGTGCCCGCGCCATGGGCGTGGCCAGTGCTCAGGACAGCACCGAGGAAGCCAACGCCAAGCTGCTCGCCGAGCTGCGCGCCCTCAACGATGAGCTGCAGGTACCGACGCCTGCGCAGTTCGGCATCGACCGACAACAGTTCTTCGACCAGCTGCAGGTCATGGCCGAACAGGCCTTGGCCTCCGGTTCGCCGAACAACAACCCGCGCGTGCCAAGCGCCGAAGAGATCGTCGAGCTGTACAAGCAGCTCTGGTAAGCCCCTTTCTATCAGCCACTAGCGGTGGCGAACCCGCCGCCTGAAACACTTATCGAGGAACAGTTGCGATGAACACAGTAGGACACCTGATCAACGGCCAGATCGTCTGCGACGCCGCGCGCCTGCAGGACGTGTACAACCCCTCCACCGGCGAGGTTTCCAAGCAGGTGGCGCTGGCCTCCAGGGCCACCGTCGAGCAGGCCATCGCCGCCGCCGAAGCCGCCTTCCCCGAGTGGCGCAACACCCCGCCGATCAAGCGCGCGCGGGTGATGTTCCGCTTCAAGGAGCTGCTCGAACAGAACGCCGAGCGCATCGCGCAGATGATCGGCGAAGAACATGGCAAGATTTCCCACGACGCCCTGGGCGAGCTGCAGCGCGGCATCGAGAACGTCGAATACGCCTGCGGTGCCCCCGAGCTGCTCAAGGGCGAGCACAGCAAGAACGTCGGCCCCAACATCGACTCCTGGAGCGAGTTCCAGCCGCTGGGCGTGGTCGCCGGCATCACCCCGTTCAACTTCCCGGCGATGGTACCGCTGTGGATGTTCCCCATGGCCATCGTCTGCGGCAACTGCTTCATCCTCAAGCCGTCCGAACGTGACCCCAGCTCCACCCTGTTCATCGCCCAGCTGCTGCAGGAAGCCGGTCTACCCGATGGCGTGATGAACGTGGTCAACGGCGACAAGGAAGCGGTGGACGTGCTGCTCAGCGACGAACGCATCCAGGCCGTCAGCTTCGTCGGCTCGACGCCGATCGCCGAGTACATCTACAAGACCGCCAATGCCAACGGCAAGCGCTGCCAGGCCTTGGGCGGGGCGAAGAACCACGCCATCGTGATGCCCGATGCCGACATGGACAACGCGGTCAACCAGCTGCTGGGTGCCGCCTTTGGCTCCTCCGGCGAGCGCTGCATGGCGCTGTCGGTGGCCGTCGCCGTGGGCGATGCGGCCGCCGATGCGCTGATCGAGAAGATGCAGCAGGCCATGCAGTCGCTCAAGGTTGGTGCTTACTCGGAGAAGAGCAACGACTTCGGCCCGGTGATCACCAAGGCCCATCAGCAGAAGGTGGTTGGCTATAT
This sequence comes from Pseudomonas sp. EA_105y_Pfl2_R69, assembly GCF_963970915.1. Classification (NCBI taxonomy): domain Bacteria; kingdom Pseudomonadati; phylum Pseudomonadota; class Gammaproteobacteria; order Pseudomonadales; family Pseudomonadaceae; genus Pseudomonas; species Pseudomonas sp. EA_105y_Pfl2_R69. The sequence continues at coordinate 69,643 of NZ_CAXAOO010000002.1, read as the reverse complement.
CGACAGCGCCGAGGAGCAAGGTGCCCGGATCGTGGTCGACGGCCGCAATCCGCAGGTGGCCGGGCACGAGAACGGCTTCTTCGTCGGCGGCACGCTGATCGACAACGTAAACCCGGAGATGCTCAGCTACCAGGAAGAAATCTTCGGCCCGGTGCTGCAGGTGGTGCGCGTCAACAGCATGCGCGAAGCCATGGATCTAATTGATGCCCATGAGTATGGCAACGGCACTTGCATCTTCACCCGTGACGGCGAGGCGGCGCGCTACTTCTCCGACCACATCAAGGTCGGTATGGTCGGCATCAACGTGCCGCTGCCGGTGCCGGTCGCCTACCACAGCTTCGGCGGCTGGAAGCGTTCGCTGTTCGGTGATCTGCACGCCTACGGCCCGGACGCCGTGCGCTTCTACACCAAGCGCAAGACCATCACCCAGCGCTGGCCGTCGGCCGGGGTGCGCGAGGGCGTCTCGTTCTCCATGCCGACGATGAAGTAAGCTGCAGCCAGCAACTGCTGCAGGGCAGAGGCCACGTCCACGCAAGGGGCGTGGCCTTTTCCGTTCTGCTCAGCACTTGCCCGTCATACAGTGGAGACAGCACGTGAACACCACAACGCGAGAGAAAGGCTCTTCGATCGGCCGGGTGCTGGAGATCATCGAGGCGGTGTCCAGGGCCGGGCGCCCCCTGTCGCCGGCCGACCTCGCCTATCAGCTGGATATCCCCAAGCCCAGCATCCATCGCCTGCTCAGCCAGCTCGAAGGCGACGGCTACGTACAGATCAATATGCGCGGCCTCATCGTGCCGGGCGACCGCATGTTCGATATCGCCCTGGGCGTGCTGTACAGCGGGCGCTTCAAGGCGCCGCGCCAGGCCATCCTCAAGCGCCTGACCGCAGAGATCGGCGAGACCTGTGGCATCGCCATCCCCAATGGCTGCGAGATGATTTATTACGACCGGGTGCAGAGCGAACGGCCGTTGCAGATACACCTGCCGGTCGGCAGCCATACGCCGATCTGGTGCACCGCCAGCGGCAAACTCTACCTCGGCTCACTGCCCAGGGAGCGGCGCCAGCGCATCATCAACAACCTGCCGTTGCGTCGCTATGCACGCAATACCCTGACCTGCACTGCTGCTCTTGAAGCCGCCGTGCTGAAAACGCGAGCAGACGACCTGGGCACCGACAATGAAGAGTTCGTCGATGGCCTGGTGGCCTGCGCCGTACCGATCACCGGCCGCGACGGAAGGCTGTTCGCCTGCCTGTTCGCGCACGCGCCGTTGATCAGCAAGAGCCTGGACGAGTTGCTGACATATACTCCGCTGCTACGCGAGGCCGCCGCTGAGTTGGGCCAATTGATAAATGACACGGAAGTCGCAGGGAACTGAATCCGAGTGTTTACGATGAAAAAAAGGCTTCCCCCCTTGAACTGGCTGCGATCGTTTGAAGCCTCGGCTCGCCACCTGAATTTCACCCAGGCGGCAACCGAGCTGAATCTCACTCAGGCGGCGATCAGTCAGCAAGTCAAGGGGCTGGAATCGCAACTTGGGGTCGGCCTGTTCAAGCGTCTACCGCGGGGCCTCGAGCTGACTGAAGCCGGCCAGGCCTATATGCCGGTGGTGCACGAAGCCGTCGAGCGCCTCGCGGCTGCGACGGACGAACTATTCGGCCAGGGGCGCAAGCGCCTGCTGACGGTGCGGGTCAACCTGGTGTTCTTCACCACCTGGCTCGCACCCAGGCTCGCCCGCTTTCGCGCGCGTTATCCCGAGGTCGGCCTGCGCTTCACCAGCAATATCTGGCGGGATGAGCGGAGCAAGGATGCAGACTTGGAGATCCGCTACGGCCAGGGCGTCTGGCCAGGCTTGAAGTCCAGCCGCCTGACCTGGGACGAACTGTTCCCGGTGTGCAGCCCGCGGCTGAGCAATGGCGAGAAGCCGCCCGAGTCGCCTGAAGCGCTGGAGGCCTACACCCTGCTGCATGTGATCGGTTACGAGGAGGGCTGGGGCTACTGGCTCAATCAAACCGGTTTCCACCACGTCGACCCCTCCCAAGGCATGCAGTTCGACACTCTGATCACGGCGCTGGAAATGGCGACGCTTGGCCATGGACTGGCACTAGGGCGCACTTCCCTGGTCGCCGGGATGATTGCCAGCGGGCACCTGGTGGCCCCCTTCGCGCAGCGCGTCCCGACTTCGGAGGCTTTTTACCTGGCCCGCCCTGCCCATCAATACATGTCCGCCCATGCCGAGGCGTTCTGGTCATGGTTGGTCGAGCAGGCCGAACTGGAGCGCGACGCGCCTGGGCTGGACTTCGTATCGCCACCATAGCTGGATCACGGTATAGATAGTGTCTAGTCCTGAAATAGGTTTACACCTTTTCAGGTAGGCCGACAGACCTCAAAACGCCCGATGCACAGCATCGGGCGTTTTGTTTTTCAGGGCCATGTGAGGCCGCTCCGTGTTGTAAATCAGCACCGCCTCTCCCACCATCTCCCGGGCTTGTCTCAGGTCTTCTGGGCCACTCAATAGCAGCTCGTTTTTGAGGACTCCGTTGATTCGCTCAGCTAGCGCGTTCTGGTAGCAATCGTACCCATCGGTCATTGAACACCTGACGCCATGGCGCTCATGCAGCGACTGGTAAAGCGCTGAACAGTATTGGATGCCACGATCCGAGTGATGAACCAAGGTATGGCTCCGGCAGCGCCTTCGAAGTGCCTGCTTGAAGGCCGTTGCTACAGATTCAGCATGCATGCCTTCGTGTACATGGTGGCCAACGATCTTTCGAGAGTAGACATCCGTTACCAGGCTCAGATACAGCGGGCCGCTACGAACAGGAAGGTAGATAGACGTGTTTGCGCCTCGGAAAACCGAGATGCTCTTGCGGACTAAATCCTGGCCATAAAATCTAAAACAGCAACGACCAGTACAACACAGTGCGCCCCCCTCCGCGCCAGTCGCATCGCTCACCACGACATTAGTAAATCTAATCCTACTCATTAGCCCACGCCCGGTTTACAGCGCCTGACAGCGCTGGGCATCATCACTTTCGTAGCACCTGTAGACATAAAAAAAACCAATGGCACTACCTACCTGCCCTGCGCCAGAACGATTGCAACAACAGAATTCCTGCCCTAATCCGAAACAACGTTCTCACTCAGGAAACGCCCGATACCCAACGAGCAGTACCCCCATCAGGGCGGATGGAGGGATATTTCCAGTGCCGGACTGAGGAAGGTGAAACTGAAGCTCCACAGAGGACAAGAAGTCGCTGCAGGCGGCATCGGTCGCCGGCGCACTGCCCTTCACCTTCGTGCTGCTGGCCATGATGCTGGGGCTTCTCAAGTCGCTGCGCGAGGACAGCGAGGAACACATCAAACGCATGACCGAGCGGGAAATCATCGACCTGTAATAGGGGGCAAGCGCGCAGCTCTGGAGGACCGCAGTTCGCTGTTTTCACACAGCCAGGGGCGACTCCGGCCAGAGCTGGGAGGCGATGCTACGCTCCAAACAACGCCCCAAAAGTCCTTCACTGAAAGCGGCAGGCCTCATTTCAGCACTCGACCGGACCGTGTCCATAAGAACTACTGGTTGAAAAGCATCTCCGATTTCCCAGACTTAAATATGTAGGATAAAAAGCCCATGAGCTTCCCAAAAAAATCGGCGTCTTTCGCCAGCGACATGGAAACGGATTACACGATCGGCCAAGACAATATTAAGGGGACACTGGGCCCCATAGGCTTCGATATCCACAACCGGGTCTTTGCCATATCGGCACTCGCTTCTATTATTTTCATCGTACTCACCCTGGCGTTTCCCGAGAGAGCGAGCAGCATCTTCCAGGCCATCGTCAGCTTCTCAACAGGCACTCTGGACTGGTATTTCATTATCGTGGTGAATATCTTCGTCCTGTTCTCTCTGGTGCTCATTGTGCTGCCCCACGGGTCGGTCAGGCTGGGCGGGCCCGATGCCCGACCGGATTATGGCTATCTGTCCTGGTTCGCCATGCTGTTCACCGCTGGCATCGGTATCGGCCTGCTGTTCTTCAGCGTTCTGGAGCCGGTCTACCATGCCAACGTTTCCCTGCCTCTGGGCGTGCCGTCGCCTTTCGGGGCTGATGGCACGCTGAACCCGGAGGCTATCGCGCAAGCCAGCGCCATGGGGCTGGCCGGCACCTTTCTTCATTGGGGCATCCACGGCTGGGCGGTCTATGTGGTCATGGCCTTGGCACTGTCCCTGTTCACCTATAACAAGGGGCTGCCCTTTTCCATTCGCTCGGTGTTCTTTCCGGTTCTTGGCGACCGCGTCTGGGGCTGGTGGGGCGATGTGATCGATATTCTCGCAGTCTTCTCTACCCTGTTTGGGCTTGCCACGGCACTAGGGCTGGGGGCACAACAGGCCAATGCGGGGATGAATTTCGTCTTCGGCCTGGCCGTCTCCACCACCACACAGGTCATCGTGATCGTGCTGGTGACGGCCGTGGCACTGGTATCGGTGTGGCGCGGGCTCGATGGAGGAGTGAAGAAGCTCTCCGAGATCAACATGTTCATGGCCGTGCTGTTCTTCTTGTTTGTACTGTTCGCCGGCCCCACCCTCGTAGGCCTGAACGGGTTCTGGACTGGTCTGGTGACCTATACAAGAGAGTTGATTCCCCTGTCGGTCCCTTTCGGTCGCGACGATGACTCCTATCGACAAGGCTGGACCGTCTTCTATTGGGCCTGGTGGATCAGTTGGGCACCGTTCGTCGGGATGTTCATCGCCCGAGTGTCGCGCGGGCGCACGGTCAGGGAGTTCGTGATCTGCGTGCTGCTGATTCCCAGCCTGTTCATTTTTATCTGGATGGGTGTTTTTGGCGGCATCGCACTGGATCAACTCTATGCCGACCCCGGCACCAGTCTGGTCAAGGACTATGTCATCGACAATTACCGCCCCGAGTTGTCGGTGTTCGGTATGCTGAATGAGCTGCCACTGCCAGGCCTGACCTCGACTTGTGCAATCATTCTGGCCTTGACCTTCTTCGTCACCTCCTCCGACTCCGGCTCCCTGGTGGTCGATACCATCACGGCTGGCGGCAAGATAGATGCCCCCCGCCCCCAACGCATGTTCTGGGCAACGGTGGAAGGGTTGATTGCGATCGTACTGCTTATCGGTGGCGGACTGTCGGCACTTCAGGCGGGAGTGACCGCCACGGCGATTCCATTCTCCATCGTGATGCTGGTGATGTGCTACACGATTATCAAAGCCCTGAACGGGGAGCTCCGCCGCATGCGCGCCTGACAGTAGCGATCACGGAGAGGGGCCGGGGCAGCGGCACGAGGGCCCGGGCCTCGACGGTAGAACGTTCTAGGGATGGAGTGGCTATTTACCGGCTAGGTGTTGCACCAGGTTTTTTCGGGATGCCCTGCCAATAGACTCGGCAATGGTCGGCTGTGCACACCAGCCCAGATCGCGGGTTCTTGGTGCGCACAGCGCACCCTACATAAGACCACCGCAGCATCAGGGCACCACACCGATTGGCGATATAGCCTTGTCTGGGCGCAAGAAACAGCAGAAACAAAAACGCCGCTCAATGAGCGGCGTTTTCGTCTATATGGAGCGGGAAACGAGACTCGAACTCGCGACCCCGACCTTGGCAAGGTCGTGCTCTACCAACTGAGCTATTCCCGCAATACAGCTTGGTACTAAAAATGGCGTCCCCTAGGGGACTCGAACCCCTGTTACCGCCGTGAAAGGGCGGTGTCCTAGGCCACTAGACGAAGGGGACCTTGGAACTTGTCGGCCACCTGCCGAAGCAGATGCCCTGAATCTGGAGCGGGAAACGAGACTCGAACTCGCGACCCCGACCTTGGCAAGGTCGTGCTCTACCAACTGAGCTATTCCCGCTTTATAACAACCCACTTCTTGAAGAAGTGGCGTCCCCTAGGGGACTCGAACCCCTGTTACCGCCGTGAAAGGGCGGTGTCCTAGGCCACTAGACGAAGGGGACACTGCCCGGAATATACACCACTTTATTCCGGCTTTCGCAGGCTAGGCCCTAAGGCATTGCGCTACGAAGTGGCGCGCATTCTATGGAGCCTTGCAGGGATCGTCAACCTCTCTGTAAAAAATTTTATAAATCAACGACTTCAGTCCTGAATATGATGCCGCTCTATCAGCCTCAGGGCTAACGCACTACACTCGAACGAAAAACCGGTGTTCGAGAGGCTGCACCCATGTCCCCACTCGTGATTACCATAATGATTGTCGCCGGCATCGCCCTCTTGATGGCCATCGCCTACATCAATCATATGGTCGAGAACAACAAACTGGAGAAGGCCCGTCTCAAGGCCGACCTCAGCGATCGCCTGCGGCGCAGCCAGGACCTGGCGGAAACCCTGCCCGGCCAGCTGATGACGCCCGCCCTGAAACTCCTGCTCAGCCGCCTGCAACTGCACTTCGGCGAACGCCTGCTGCCACTGGACAAGAACAGCAGCGCACTCAAGACGCGCACCGACGAGCTGCGCAAACTGATCGCCCTCGGCGAATCGATACCGGTCAACAATCCGCCGCAGCAGATCCACTCCGAGGCCAAGGCCAAGGAAATCCGCTACCAGCTGGAAAACCTCCACGGCCAGATGACCCGCTCGGCTCAGGAAGGCCTGCTACCAGCCAACGAAGCCAAACACTGGCTGAAAGAAGTTCGCCATATGCTCACCCAGGTGCATATCGAATTCTTCAGCAACCTCGGCCAGCAGGCGCTGCAGCAAGGCCAGCCGGGCCAGGCGCGCCTGGCCTTCGAACGCGGCGCGCAATACCTGCGTAAACAGAACGATCCCGCCCGCTATCAGAACGAGTTGAAGAAATTCGAGGAGCAACTGGCACGTGCCAATACCATGGTGCTGGACAAGACCCAGCCCGCTGACGCTCAGGCCAGTGAACTGAACCAGGGCCTGGAATCACTGGAAAGCGAAGAAGACTGGAAGAAAAAGAATATCTACGACTGAGGTCGCAGCCGGCACGTTCACTGCTGCCCGCCTCCAAACCTAGACGAGATCCGCTATGAGCCTGACGCTTTACGGTGCCCCGCTGTCGCCCTACGTGCGTAAAGTAAGGCTGCTGCTGGACGAAAAAGCCCTGGACTATCAGCTGGAAATTATCCTGCCCTTCGGCCAACCGGACTGGTACCGCGAGCTCAGCCCCCTGGGACGGATTCCGGCACTCAAGGATGGCGATTTCAGCCTCGCCGATTCCAGCGTGATCTGCCAGTACATCGAGGATAAGTACCCGCAGTTACCGCCACTGCTCGGGCAGAGCGCCGAGCAGCGCGCCCGGGTGCGCTGGCTGGAGAAATACGCCGACTACGAACTGGGGCCTCTGTGCACCTTTACCCTGTTCCGTAATCGCGCCCTGAAACCCAGCATGGGGCAACCCTGCGACGAGCAGGCAGTGCAAAAAGCCCTCAGCGAGAAACTGCCGGCACACTTCGACTACCTCGAGCAAAGCCTGGGCAGCGCCCAGTTCCTGGTCGGCGACAGCCTGACCCTGGCCGACCTGGCGCTGGCCTGCCAGCTGATCAACATGGAACACGGCGACGAGCAACTGGACGCCCGGCGCTGGCCCAACCTGACCGCCTTCCATGGCCGGATCAAGGCGCGGCCATCGCTGCAGAAAATCCTCCCCGGCGAGCAGCGCACCCTGGCCAAGATGGCCAGCAAGGCCTAAGGCCACTCGGACGCAACCGCCACCCATCCAGCTGACGGCTCAGCAGTCCGTCAGCTGCAGGAATATCTCAGCCAAGCGCTCGATAGCGACCTGATCCTGAACCGAAAAGCGCGCCGGCCTGGGGCTGTCCAGGTCGAGTACGCCGATCAGCCGTCCAGCCTTGATCAGCGGCAGCACCAGCTCGCTGGCGGTGGCGCTGTCGCAGGCGATATGCCCGGCAAAAGCATGCACATCCTCAACCCGCTGGCTCTGCCCAGTGGCCGCCGTCACGCCGCACACCCCACGACCGAAGGGGATCCGCACGCAGGCCACTCGCCCCTGAAAGGGCCCCAGGACCAATTCCTCACCCCGGGCCAGGTAAAAGCCGGCCCAGTTCAGATCGGCCAGTTCCTGAAACAGGAACGCGGAAAACTGCGCGGCGTTGGCAATAAAGTCGCGCTCATCGGCCAGTAACGCCTGCAGTTGCGCGAATAGTAGCGGGTAGCCATCGAGCCCCCGGCCGCTCTGTTGCAGATCAATCATCGTCTTGACTCAGCAGTTGCAGGCCGACCCAGTCCCGGGCGAACTGATAGGCGCAGCGACCATTGCGATTACCGCGCCCCAGCGCCCAACGTATGGCGGCCTTTTCCAGGGCCTCGTTCCACTCCCAGCTCAGCCCGGCCTGTACAGCGTGCACCTCGACCCAGTGGCGCACCACGGCAAGGAAATGCGCCTGGGTAAAGGGATAGAAGGACAGCCACAGGCCGAAGCGATCGGAGAGCGCAATCTTGTCCTCTACCGCCTCATTGGGATGCAGTTCGCCATCGACCCGCTGCCAGTTTGCATTGTCGCTTTCCTTCTCCGGTAGCAGATGGCGGCGGTTGGAGGTGGCGTACAGCAGGACATTGTCCGGGGCGCGCTCCAGGGAGCCATCCAGCACGGTTTTCAGCATGCGGTAATCGCCCTCGCCGGCCTCAAACGAGAGATCGTCGCAAAACAGCACGAAACGCTGCGGCAATCCAGCCAGCTGCTCGACCACCCGTGGCAGGTCGGCCAGATGATCGCGCTCGATCTCGATCAGGCGCAGCCCCGCCACTGCCTGTTCGGCCAGCAGCGCCCGCACCAGGGACGACTTGCCCGTACCACGCGCGCCCCAGAGCAGCGCGTGATTGGCCGGCAGGCCACGGATAAATTGCCGGGTATTGCGCGCCAGCTGCTCGCACTGGCGATCCACCCCGATCAGATCGCTCAGGTGCAGGTCGAGGCTGACCTTAAGCGGCTGCAGATAACCACCGCGCCCTTCGCGCTGCCAGCGGGCAGCCAGACTCTGCTGCCAGTCGATTGCACTGCGCTGCACCGGCAACCAAGGCTCGAGCCTGAGCATCAGCTGCTCGGCTCCCTGTAAAAAAGTGCTTAAACGGGAATCCACGACACACTCCAGAATATTCAGGGCCGCCCGGGGGCTGCCGTCAGGTAAAACAGATGGGCTATGCTTGGCAGGCGATTCACACGAGAACGACCCGCCCATATGGATATAGCGCTCACCCAACGCCTGTCATTCAAGCAGGCCGGCCTGACCGTGTTGGTGGCGTTTATCCTCGGCACAGTGCTCAGCGTGCTGCAGGTCGGCATCGATTATGCCAGCGAAGATGCCTCCATCAATCGCGAGATTAATGCGCTGCTGGAGATCAGCCATAACCCGGCCGCGCGGATCGCCTACAACATAGACGCCGAGCTGGCCCAGGAGCTGGTGCTGGGCCTGCTGCGTTCGCCGGCTGTCATCAGCGCCGAGATCATCGACAACAACCAGCTGACCCTGGCCACGGTCAATCGTCCCGCCATGCAAAGCCGCTACCGGATGCTCAGCGACTTCATGTTCGGACCACGCCGGCACTTCGAGACCGCCCTGTTCGTCAGCCACTCCCCCACCGAGGCCCTCGGCAGCCTGAGCCTGGAAGTGGACACCTATGCCTTCGGCAGCCACTTCCTGCGCCGCTCGCTACTCACTCTGCTGACCGGCTTCGCCCGCAGCCTGCTGCTCTCGCTGATCCTGCTGGTGCTGTTCTATTTCATGCTGACCAAACCGCTGACTAGCTTTATCAGTGCCCTCAGCGAACGCGATCTACGCAGCCCCAAGACCCGCAAGCTGCCTTATCCGCCCAACCACGAGCGCGACGAAATCGGCGTGCTGGTCGACGTGACCAACCGTCAGCTGAGCAGCATTGCCAGCGAGATCGAACAGCGCGAACAGGCCGAAAGCCGCCTGACCCAGTACCTGGCGCAGCTGGAAGACGTGGTATCGGCGCGCACCGCCGAACTGGAAGCCACCAACACCCGGCTGCTCGACTCCAACCGCGAGCTCGAACAGGCGCGCCGCACCGCCTTGGACATGGCCCAGGCGCGCTCGGCCTTTCTGGCCAATATGAGCCACGAAATCCGTACCCCACTCAACGGCCTGCTGGGCATGCTCGCCCTGTCCATGGATGGCCCGCTGAACAACGAGCAACGCCAGCAACTGTCGATTGCCCACGACTCCGGCAAGGTGCTGGTGGAGTTGCTCAACGACATCCTCGACCTGTCGAAATTCGAGGCCGGCCAGCTCGAACTGGAAAGCATTCCCTTCGACCTCGCCAGCCTGGTCGAGGACACCGCCAACCTGCTCTCGCAGAATGCCGCACCCGGGGTAGAGCTGACCTGCCTGATTGACCCACAGCTTCCCACCCTGCTTCTGGGCGACCCGACCCGGGTCCGGCAGATCGTCAGCAACCTGCTGTCCAATGCTCTCAAATTCACCCGCTTCGGCCGTGTCGACATCAGCGTCAGCGCACTGCCACAGGGGGTGCGGATCGTCGTCCGAGACACCGGTATCGGTATCGCCGAGGAAGCCCAGACGCGAATATTCCACCCCTTCGCCCAGGCCGGGGTCGGCATCACCCGGCAATTCGGCGGCACTGGTCTGGGCCTGGCCCTGACCCGACGGCTCTGCGAAGCCATGCAGGGGCAATTGAGCCTGGAGACCAAGGAGGGCTTCGGCAGCCAGTTCTGCATGGATCTGCCACTCCCCACCCAAGCCACCGCCGAGCAGCTGCCCCGACTGACGGGCCGCGCCCTGGTCGTCAGCCCCGCCAGCTCGGGCCTCAGCGAGCAACTGGCGAGCCTGCTACCGGCCTGGGGGCTGGATTATGTGCACCTGGATCCCGACGCCAAACTGGAGGGTCACGCCGCCGACCTGCTGATCAGCGACTGCCCGCAGCGCCTGCAGCAGCTGCGCACGGCGTATCGCCAGCCCATCCTGCTGGTCAACGCCTATGGCAACTTTCTCTCCAGCGCCCAGGCCCAGGCCCTCGCCCCCATCGAACAGCTGGCCCGCCCGCTGACCCGCCAGGTCTTGCTGCAAGCACTGCGGCGCAACCTGGGGCAACACGAGCCCAGCACCACACAGCAACCGCTCGAGCCGGAGAACAGCCGCCAGGCACGGGTTCTGCTGGTGGAGGACAATCAGGTCAACCAGTTGGTCGCCAAGGGCATGCTCGGCAAGCTGGGCTGCGAGGTGTTGCTGGCCAATCACGGCGGCGAAGCCCTCACCGTGCTGGAGACACAGCCGGTCGACCTGGTACTTATGGACTGCAATATGCCGGTCATGGACGGCTATGAAACCACCCGCCATATTCGCCAGCACCCCGAGCACCAGCACCTGCCGATCATCGCCTTGACCGCCAACGCGCTCTCCGACGAGCGTGAACGCTGCCGCGCCGCCGGCATGAACGACTACCTGGCCAAGCCCTTCCGCAAGGAAGATCTGGCCGCCCTGCTCGACCAGTGGCTGACTGCCAGGGTCAATTGAGCGCTTATTGCGCGCCGTGCCGTGGCACCCACGGCCCGCTAAGGCAATAGCATAAGCCGCTCGAGCAACCCACCCACCTGACCGCGCAACGCCGCCAGCGCATGCGGATCGACCCCGCGCTCGCAGAGCAGTTGCTCCTTCAACGGCAGTACTTGCTCACGCAAGGCGCAACCGGCCGCAGTCAGTCCCAGGTGCATTTCACGCTCATCGCTGGCCGAGCGCCGACGCAGCAGCAGGCCCTGGGCCTCCAGACGCTTGAGCAGAGGCGTCAGGGTGCCGGAGTCGAGTAGCAGACGCTCGCCGAGAGCCTTGACCGTGGGTTGCGCCGGTGGCTGCTGCTGCCACTCCCACAACACCAGCATGGCCAGGTACTGCGGGTAGGTCAGGCCGAGTCGATCGAGCATCGGCTTGTAGGCACGTATCACCGCCCGCGAGGCGGCATAGAGTTTGAAGCACAGCTGGTTGTCCAGCTGCAGCCCTTCGTCCACCTGCAGGTTGGCCGGAGTCATTTCAGCAGCGCTTCGATCTCGGCAGTCAGGTCTTCGGGCTTGGTGGTCGGGGCGAAACGCTTGATCACCTGGCCGTCGGCGCTGAGCAGAAACTTGGTGAAGTTCCACTTGATGCCCTGGCTGCCAAGCAGGCCCGGCGCATTTTTCTTCAATTTGACGAACAGCGGATGGGCATCGCTGCCATTGACGTCGACCTTCTTGAACAGCGGAAAGCTAACCCCGAAGTTCAGTTCGCAGAACTCGGAAATAGCACCTTCGTCACCCGGCTCCTGCTTGCCGAACTGATTACAGGGAAAGCCCAGCACCACCAGGCCCTGATCCTTGTACTGCTGCCAGACGTTTTCCAGGCCCTTGTACTGCGGGGTGAAACCGCACTTGCTAGCGGTATTGACCACCAGGATGGCCTTGCCGCCGAAGTCGGTCAGGGTTTTCTGCTCGCCCTTGATGGTGGTGACCGGAATATCGAAGAGTTCGCTGCTCATGGTGATTACCTTGATGGAATGAAGTGGACACAAAATAGCGAGCAATTAAATTGTATGCAATTTAATTGCCGTGCAATAAGGCCCGCTGATAGCAGGCCTGTGCCATGACGCTAAGCCTTGGGTACCAGCTTGAGCGATGCCGAGTTGATGCAATAGCGCAGCCCCGTCGGTGCCGGGCCATCGGGAAACACATGGCCCAGGTGCGCGTCGCACTTGGCGCACTTGACCTCGATGCGGTGCATGCCATGGCTGAAATCGTCCAGACTGGCGATCGCCTCCGAGCTCACCGGCTGAAAATAGCTGGGCCAGCCGCTGCCGGAGTCGAACTTGGCCGCCGAATCGAACAGCTCGGTGCCGCAGCAGGCGCAGTGGTAGATGCCCGGCACCTTGCTGTCGTGGTATTGGCCGGTAAAGGCGCGCTCGGTACCGCCCAGGCGACACACATGAAACTGCTCCTCGGAAAGCTCTTCGCGCCAGGCTTCCAGGGGTTTTTCCAGCTTGTCCATGGACAAAATCCTCATATATAAAAATCGCCGGAAGCGATGTTTAACGTCGCGTGGCAACGGCCCGCAGAGTGGCGTGCCAGCCCCGAAGGGGTGAAGCACATGGATGTGCCGAGCACAAAAAAGCCCGACCAGTACCTTTGCCAAGGTCGGGCCGACACGTATCATTCGACCCCAGTCTGTCACCGGCGTTACACCCTGCCAAGGCCCGCCAGTTCGAGTCTTTTGCAGGGTAATTCAGCGGCGTTTCACCATTCGGGATTCCTTACATGCAGTTCAGCAAATCGAACAAGCTGGCAAACGTCTGCTACGACATTCGCGGACCGGTGCTCAAGCACGCCAAACGCCTGGAAGAGGAAGGCCACCGCATCCTCAAGCTGAATATCGGCAACCCGGCACCGTTCGGTTTCGAAGCGCCCGAAGAAATTCTCCAGGACGTGATCCGCAATCTGCCGACGGCCCAGGGCTACAGCGACTCCAAGGGCCTGTTCAGCGCGCGCAAGGCGGTGATGCAGTACTACCAGCAGAAGCAGGTGGAGGGCATCACGATCGAGGACATTTACCTCGGTAACGGCGTCTCCGAGCTGATCGTGATGGCCATGCAGGCGCTGCTCAACAACGGCGATGAAGTGCTGATCCCGGCCCCCGACTACCCGCTGTGGACCGCTGCGGTCGCCCTGTCCGGCGGCAAGCCGGTGCATTACCTGTGCGACGAGCAGGCCGGCTGGTTCCCCGATATCGCCGACATGCGCGCCAAGATCACGCCGAACACCAAGGCCCTGGTGCTGATCAACCCGAACAACCCCACCGGCGCGGTGTACTCCAAAGAAGTGCTGATGGACATCGTCGAACTGGCGCGCCAGCACAACCTGGTGCTGTTCTCCGACGAGATCTACGACAAGATCCTCTACGACGAAGCCGAGCATGTCTGCACCGCCTCGCTGGCCCCAGACGTGCTCTGCCTGACCTTCAACGGCCTGTCCAAGTCCTATCGCGTGGCCGGCTTCCGCTCCGGCTGGGTGGCGATTTCCGGGCCCAAGCACCGCGCCCAGAGCTATATCGAAGGCATCGATATCCTCGCCAATATGCGCCTGTGCGCCAACGTGCCGAGCCAGCACGCGATCCAGACCGCCTTGGGCGGCTACCAGAGCATCAACGATCTGGTATTGCCCAACGGTCGCCTGCTGGAGCAGCGCAACCGCACCTGGGAGCTGCTCAACGACATTCCCGGGGTCAGCTGCGTCAAGCCCATGGGCGCGCTATACGCCTTCCCCAAGATCGACCCCAAGGTCTGTCCGATCCATAACGACGAGAAATTCGTCCTAGACCTGCTGCTCTCGGAAAAACTGCTGATCGTCCAGGGCACCGCCTTCAACTGGCCCTGGCCGGATCACTTCCGGGTGGTCACCCTGCCACGGGTGGATGAGCTGGAAATGGCCATCGGCCGCATCGGCAGCTTCCTCAAGACCTACCAACAGTAAGCGGAGAACGCCATGAGCCAGGGCAAACGCTATCTGCTGACCGGGGCCAGTTCCGGCATCGGCGCTGCACTGGCCCGCGAGTTGGCGGCCAAGGGTTACGACCTGGCCCTGGCGGCGCGCCGCGAAGACAGCCTGCACCTGCTCGCCGCCGAACTGCAGGCACGCTTTAAGCGCAAGGTGGTGGTCCTGCCACTGGATGTGACCGACTACGCCGCCTGCCAGGACGCCGTGGGCCTAGCGGCAAACGCACTCGGCGGGCTGGACGGCCTTATTGCCAACGCCGGCATCGCCCTGACCGGCAAGGCCGGTGGCGGCCACTTCGAACGCACCCGCCTGACCCTGGAAACCAACCTGATTGGCGCGATTGCCTGCCTCGATGCGGCCTGCGCGCATTTCCGCCAGCAAGGCCACGGCCACCTGGTGGCCGTCGCCTCGGTGGCGGGCACCCGTGGCCTGCCCCACACCGCCGGCTACTCGGCGAGCAAGGCCGGGCTGATCAACTATATGCAGGCCACCCGCGCCGAACTGCTGGGCAAGAACATCGACACCACGCTGCTGCTGCCGGGCTTTATCGACACGCCACTGAACAGCGGCATGGCCAACCGGCCGTTCCTGATCGATGTCGAGCGCGGAGCCCGGCTGATCGCCCGGCATATCGACAAGCGCGCTGCCAGCGCCTATGTCCCGGGCTGGCCCTGGGCGCTGCTGGGCCGCCTGCTGCCCTACCTGCCCACCTCGATGATCGGCAAATTCTGATGGACCTGCAGATCGACGAATTCTACAAGGACGCGGCCGCCGGCCTGCTGAGCCTGTACCTGGTATTTCCGCGCAAGGCCGCGCTGTATGTCGAAGACCTGATCGGCCGTGAGGAACCGGACGAGTTCGGCCTGCCCACGCCCCGCCACCAGAGCTGCCTGGGCGCGCTGCTGTGGCTGGCCGAGGAAGGCTATATCCGCTTCGACTCGACCATCGGCTACGACGCCCTGGACCAGGCGGTGCTTAGCGAAAAGGGCTTTCTGCGCCTGACCCGGGCCATACCCCACGCCCTGCGCGAGGGCGAGGCCTTGCCGCCCAGCGTACGTCGCGTGCATGCCACCCTGGCCTTCCAGCTGCGCGAAGCCCTGGGACAGCGCCACGGCGAACGCATCTCGCGCCTCAGTCGGCTGCTGTTCGAAAGCAGCCTGAACGGCGCAAGCGACATAGTTTGAAATAGTCCCCGGGTTGAAGTGCCAGGGGGGCCGCCCTTATATAGCCGGCATAACCAATAGTGGTCGCTGAAAAACCAGGCGAAGCGCCGGAACAGGTTTTTCAGCGACCCGATAGATCTTTCCCGTGAGGAGTCTCAATACACCATGATGCGCATTATGCTGTTCCTGGCCACCAACATTGCGGTGCTGATCATCGCCAGCATCACCCTGAAACTACTTGGGGTCGATCGCTTTACCGGCCAGAACCATGGCAGCCTGCTGATTTTCTGTGCGGTCTTCGGCTTTGCCGGGTCGCTGGTGTCGCTGTTCATCTCCAAGTGGATGGCGAAGATGAGCACCAAGACCGAAATCATCACCCAACCGCGCACCCGTCACGAACAGTGGCTGCTGCAGACCGTGGAAGAACTGTCCCGCGAAGCCGGGATCAAGATGCCGGAAGTGGGCATCTTCCCGGCATATGAGTCCAACGCCTTCGCCACCGGCTGGAACAAGAACGACGCCCTGGTAGCGGTCAGCCAGGGCCTGCTGGAGCGCTTCTCGCCCGATGAAGTGCGCGCCGTACTGGCCCACGAAATCGGCCACGTAGCCAATGGCGACATGGTCACCCTGGCGCTGATCCAGGGCGTGGTGAACACCTTCGTGATGTTCTTCGCGCGGATCTTCGGCAACTTCGTCGACAAGGTCATCCTCAAGAACGAAGACGGTCCGGGTATCGGCTACTTCGTCGCGACCATCTTCGCCGAGCTTGTTCTGGGGATACTGGCCAGCACCATCGTCATGTGGTTCTCGCGCAAGCGCGAGTTCAAGGCCGACGACGCCGGTGCCCGCCTGGCCGGCACCGGCGCGATGATCGCCGCCCTGCAGCGCCTGCGCGCCGAACAGGAAGTGCCGGTTACCATGCCGAGCAGCATGACCGCCTTCGGCATCAACGGCGGCCTCAAGCACGGCCTGGCAGGCCTGCTGATGAGCCACCCGCCACTGGAAGACCGTATCGAGGCCCTGCGCCAGCGCGGCTAAGTAGCAAAAGCACAAAGGGCGACTCTGAGTCGCCCTTTTTTGTGGCTGAGATTCAGTCTTTACGCAGCCGATACACCCGCTCATCCAGGCGCTGCAAACCGCGCTGGAGAAACCGCCAGTTCTGCCCCAGCACATCGCAGCACTCCAGCGCTTCAACCTGCCAGGTACCGGCCAGACACTGCTGCACCTCGCCGTCGGACACCGCAAAGGGCGGCCCGTCCATTTGCGCCTGCTCATAGTCCAGGGTCACCAGCAGCCCCCGGCAATCCGACGGCAAAATAGCCGCGAGGTGCGCGACATAGCGCGCACGCATCTCCGGCGGCAACGCAATCAGCGCCGCGCGGTCATACAGGCCCCGACAATCGGCGACGTGCTGCGGCGTCAGCGCAAAGAAATCGCCGCAGTAGATTTCCAGTGCCTCACACCGATAGACCCTGAAGCCCCCCTCCTCGGTAATCATGGGCTGTAGCCGGTGTTCGGCGAAAAAGTCCTCCACCGCCTTCTGTGCCAGCTCGACCCCGTATACCCGATAACCCTGGCCAGCCAACCAGAGCATATCCAGGCTCTTGCCACACAGGGGCACCAGCACCCGCGAGCCTTGCACCAAGCCCAGGTCGGGCCAATAGCGCTGCAGGTAGGGATTGACCTCGGACAAATGAAAACCTATTTCGCTGCGCGCCCAGCGCGCCTGCCAGAATTCCGCGTGCATATCGACTCCGAGAAGTATTGATCGGCCAATCCTGCCGGAAAGTGCCGACCGAAACCAACCGACCATTGGCCAGCCCAGATCAACAGATCTACTAATCCGATTAAAAAACCCGGATATTTACGCTTTTATGGCCGTATTAACTGATAGAAGATAAGCGTATTCGATCAGGAGAACGCCATGTTACCCAGCCTGTTTATCTCCCACGGTTCCCCCATGCTGGCCCTACAACCCGGTGTCAGCGGCCCCGCCCTCGCCCGCCTGGCCCGGGAGCTGCCCAGGCCACGTGCCATCGTGGTGGTCTCGGCGCACTGGGAAAGCCGCGAACTACGGGTCGGCAGCGCCATCAAACCGGACACCTGGCACGACTTTCGTGGCTTTCCGGCCGAACTCTACCGGGTGCAATACCCAGCCCCCGGTGCGCCGCAACTGGCCAGCGAGATCGTCAACCTGCTGACGCAAGCCGGCCTGCCGGCGCAACGCGATGCCGAACGACCGCTGGATCACGGTGCCTGGGTGCCGCTGACGCTGATGTACCCACAAGCCGACATTCCCGTGGTCCAGGTTTCGCTGCCCAGCCAGCAGGGGCCGGCTTTGCAGCGCCAGGTCGGCCAGACCCTGGCCAGCCTGCGCGCCCAGGGCGTGCTGCTGATCGGCTCAGGCAGCATCACCCACAACCTCGGCGAGCTGGACTGGCAAGCCGGGCCAGAGCAGATCGAGCCCTGGGCCCAGGCCTTTCGCGACTGGATCGTCGACAAACTGACTGCGCAGGATCACGTCGCCCTGCAGGACTACCGCCGGCAAGCGCCCCATGCCGCGCGCAACCACCCCACAGACGAACACCTGCTGCCACTGTTCTTCGCCCTGGGCGCAGGCGGACAGTTCAAGGTCGAGCACAGCGGCTTTACCCTCGGGGCGCTGGGGATGGATATCTACAGTTTCAGCTGAAAAGCTCAGGCATAAAAAATCGCCAGAAGCGATTTTTAACGTCGCGTCGCGACGGCCCGAAGGGTGGCGGCCATGGATGGCACGCCATAAAAAAGCCCCGCACTAGGCGGGGCTTTCTTATTCAGCGAAGGATCAATCTTCGCGATAACGACGCAGCTTCAGCGGCTTGCCACCGACGCGGGTGTCTTTCAGCTTGGTCAGCAGACGCTCGAGGCCTTCTTCCGGCAGTTCGACCAGGCTGAAGCTCTCGCGCACCTGGATGCGGCCGATGGCTTCGCGGACCAGGCCGCCTTCGTTGAGGATGGCACCCAGCAGGTTCTTCGCGGCGATACCGTCGCGTGCGCCCAAAGCGGTACGGCAACGGGCACGGCCTTCGGCCAACGGCACCGGGGCACGGCGCTCACGGCTGCCTTCGCGATCGGGACGCTCAGGACGGTCACCGCGCTCGCTACGCTCACGCGGACCGCTGCTGTTCGGTACCAGCGGCTGATCGCGCTCGACTTCGGCCAGGGTCAGCGCCTGGCCATTGGTGGCCTTGCGCAGCAGGGCGGCGGCCAGGGCGCGCGGGCTGCAACCGATGTCGGCAGTCAGACGATCGAGCAGATCACCGTGGCTGGCTTCGGCATCGGCAACCAGCGGAGCCAGGCTGTTGGTCAGTTTCTTGATCCGCGCGTCCAGCACCTGTTTGGCGTCTGGCAGCTTGACTTCACCGACCTTCTGCCCGGTGACGCGCTCGATCACCTGCAGCATGCGGCGCTCACGCGGCGTCACCAGCAGCAGGGCGCGACCGGTACGACCGGCACGGCCAGTACGGCCGATACGGTGGACGTAGGATTCCGGATCGTAGGGCATGTCCACGTTCATCACGTGAGTGATGCGCGGCACGTCGAGGCCGCGAGCGGCCACGTCGGTGGCGATGACGATGTCCAGACGGCCATCCTTCAACGACTCGATCACACGCTCACGCTGGTTCTGCGCGATGTCGCCGTTGAGTGCGGCAGCCTTGTAGCCCTTGGCTTCGAGCGCGGCGGCCAGATCCAGGGTGGCTTGCTTGGTGCGCACGAAACCGATCAGCGCGTCGAACTCTTCAACTTCCAGCAGACGCAGCACGGCGGCGTGCTTCTGGTCGGCGTGGACCATCAGGTGGGCCTGCTCGATAGCAGTCACGGTCTGGGTCTTGGAGGCGATCTTGATGTGCTGCGGCTCACGCAGGTGCTTCTCGGCAATAGCGCGAATCGAATGCGGCAGAGTCGCGGAGAACAGCACGCTCTGACGGCTGGCCGGCATGGCTTCGAAGATCACTTCGAGGTCATCCATAAAGCCCAGCTTGAGCATTTCGTCGGCTTCGTCGAGGACCAGGTACTGGATGGTCGACAGCACTTTCTCGTCGCGGCGCAGGTGGTCGACCAGGCGGCCCGGGGTCGCCACGATCACTTGTGCACCCTGGCGGATGGCTTTCAGCTGCGGGCCCATGGGAGCGCCACCGTAAACGGCCACGACATTGAGGCCAGGCATCTGCTTGGAATAGGTTTCGAAGGCGGTGGCCACCTGCAGGGCCAGCTCGCGGGTCGGCGCGAGGATCAACGCCTGCGGCTCACGCTTGGCCGGGTCGATCTTCGACAGGATCGGCAGGGCGAAAGCGGCGGTCTTGCCGGTACCGGTCTGCGCCTGGCCGATCATGTCCTGGCCGGAAAGGATTACCGGAATGGCCTGCGCCTGAATCGGCGACGGCTCTTCGTAACCGACGGCGGTCAGAGCAGCGAGAATATTGGGGTGAAGTCCGAGTGCGGCGAAGCCGCCGATTTCCTGGGTCATGGGTCTGCCTCTAGTGCATCCGCAAAGACCCATGCTCCAAAGCTGCGCATGCCGTGTAAGACCCGAGAGTCACCCTGGCAGCCATGTCGGCGGGGATTTGCGAAAACGTAGTGATAAATGAATCGTCAAGGATAGTCCGCAATGCGAACTAACTGCCAAAGTAAACCTTCGGGCGAGTTGTGCTACCTGAACGTGGCCAAGAATTGACCGGCGCGCACTATACCGGAAAACCTGGCCGATGTGCCTGCTTTTCCATAAATAGGTCATAAATAAAGCGCAAATAAAGCCTGTGGCCCGCCATTGGATCATCCTCTGCTAGCCTGCAAGCGCCATGCGGCAACGACCAACAGCCCCTCACTGGATACAAGGACTCAGCGTCATGACCCAAAGCACCAACGGCCGCGTCAGCCGTGAAAAACGCGGGCAGATCATGTTGATCGGCCTGGACCGGGCGAGCAAACGCAACGCCTTCGACATGCCCATGCTCGATGACCTGTGCCTGGCCTATGGCGAGTTCGAGCGCGACAGCGAGGCACGGGTGGCCCTGGTGTTCGCCCATGGCGAACACTTTACCGCCGGCCTGGACCTGGCCAATGTAGCGGCGCAGTTTGCCGCCGGCTGGCAAATTCCCAAGGACGGTTGCGACCCCTGGGGCGTGTTTGGCGGGCCGCGGGTCAGCAAGCCGGTGATAGTGGCCGCTCAGGGCTACTGCTACACCATCGGCATCGAGCTGATGCTGGCCTCGGACATCAACCTGTGCGCCAGCAACACCCGCTTTGCCCAGATGGAAGTGCAACGCGGGATCTTCCCCTTCGGCGGCGCGACCCTGCGCATGCATCAGACGGCCGGCTGGGGCAATGCCATGCGCTGGCTGCTGACGGGTGATGAGTTCGATGCCCACGAAGCCTATCGCCTGGGCCTGATCCAGCAGGTCCAGGCCAGTGAAGACCTGCTGCCTCGGGCCATCGCCCTGGCCGAACGCATCGCCGCCCAGGCACCGCTGGGCGTGCAGGCCACCCTGGCCTCGGCGCGCCAGGCGGTGGTCGAAGGCCAAGCAGCAGCAGCCGCCAGCCTGCACCCGACCGTCACCCGGCTGATGGCCAGCGAGGATGCCCAGGAAGGCGTACGCGCCATGCTGGAGCGCCGCCCGGGCGACTTTAAGGGGCGCTGAAGAGCACCGAGCAGTGCAATCCCCTAGGGTGCACCGGAACCTATGGCCTGCGCCGGTGCGCACGGCGCACCCTACCCATCCGGCACCTGCTCAGAACCTGCTTTACGGTCTCGCGAGCTAGAGTCCTGCAAGGCGCTACGTAGTAACAGCCTCCGGCTGGTCAAAACGGCGAGACACGTAGCGCAGCGGAGTAACAGCCAACGGCTGGCCCGTAGGGTGAGCGTAGCGAATCAAGCGGACTGGGCTCGCACGCGAGTGTACTTTTGTACATGAGCACTACGCGCTTCACTCGCCCTTCGGGCCGCGCTGAAGCGCGTTAGCCGCAAGCGGCTTGCCGAGCCGGCCTTTAACGCGGCAGGGCCGACGCGCAGCAGACCGTCAATAGGTTCTCAGGTCGCCGGGCGCAGCGCCTGTATCAACGACCGCAGTGAGTAACCCAGTCGCGGTGCCAGCAGGTCGTCGCGGCGCAGCAACTCGTCCTGATCGAGCTGCTGCTCCAGATCGGCCGGCACCAGCAGCACCACATTGCCTTCCTTTACCGGGCACTCCCAGTAATGCCGATGGTAGAGGCCGCGCAGCAGCGGCGCGCCGAGGGGTTTGCCGTCGTTGCCAGCCCACTGGTTGATGATCAGCCAGCCGCCGGGGTTGAGCTGCTTCTGGCAATCCTCCAGAAAGCGCCAGGCCAGATGCCCGGTCGCCGGGCCATGGTCGGTGTAGAGGTCGACGAACAGCAGATCGGTTTTCTCCGCACTGCCCAACAGCTCCAGGGCATCGCCGATGCGGATGGTCAGCCGCGGATCGTCGGTCAGGCCCATGTGCGCCATGGCCAGGCGCGGCACATCCGGGCGCAGCTCGATCACTTCGACATCGTCCAGCGCCAGGAACTTCAGGCAGGCCTGGGTCAGGTTGCCGGCCCCCAGGCCGAGAAACAGCGCGCTTTCCGGCTGCTCATGGCACAGCGCGCCGAGCAGCATGGCGCGGGTGTAGTCGTACTCTAGCCAACTCGGATCCGGCATATAGACGCAGCTCTGCTCGATCGCCTCGCCGAACTCGAGAAAGCGGTATGCGCCCATCTCGACCACCTGAATCACCCCGAAGGCGTCGCGCACTTCGGCAATCAGCAATGGCTCCGGCATTTGCTCCACCGGGGGTAAACCAGGCATCCCGCACTCTCCACCATGACATCCCCGACCATTTCGGCCGGGGGAAAGGCGCTAATTGTCATTGAGGCAAGCCCCCCGGGTCACGCAATAATTACCCGTAGCGCCATTCAGCCACTCGAATGCTGAATCATTAAAACAATAAGACGAATATCGAGGTTTGCCATGTACGCCATTATCGGTGCCGGCCCCATGGGCCTGTGTACAGCTCGCCAACTGCACAAGCACGGCATCGACTTTGTCGGTTTCGAACTGCACGCGGATGTCGGCGGCCTGTGGGATATCGAGAACCCACACAGCACCATGTATGAGTCGGCGCACCTGATTTCCTCCAAGGGCACCACCCAATTCACTGAATTCCCGATGCGCGACGAAGTGGCCCCCTACCCGCACCACAGCGAAATGCGCCGCTACTTCCGCGACTACGCCGAGCACTTCGGCCTGTATGCGCATTACCAGTTCAGCACCCGGGTCGTCGAAATCCAGCGCCTGGAGCAAGGCTGGAAACTGATCAGCGAGCAGGACGGCGTACAGCGCGAATGGCTGTTCGATGGCGTGCTGATGGCCAACGGCACCCTGCACACACCCAACCAGCCGGCGCTGCCGGGCCCATTCAGCGGCGAGCTGATGCACTCCAGCGCCTACCGCTCGGCGGCGGTGTTCGACGGCAAGCGCGTGCTAGTGGTCGGCTGCGGCAACTCCGCCTGCGATATCGCCGTGGACGCCGTGCACCGCGCCGCCTCGGTGGACCTCTCGGTACGCCGCGGCTATTACTTTCTGCCCAAGTTCACTCTGGGCCGCCCCACCGACACCCTGGGCGGGGCGATCAAGCTGCCGCGCCCGCTCAAGCAGTGGCTCGACGGCTTGCTGGTGCGCGCATTGGTCGGCAAGCCGTCGCAGTACGGCCTGCCCGACCCGGACTACAAGCTCTACGAATCGCACCCGGTGATGAACTCCCTGGTGCTGCACCATCTCGGCCATGGCGATATCAAGGCGCGCCGCGATGTGGCCAGGGTCGAGGGCCAGTTGGTGACCTTCAGCGATGGCGAGCAGGCCGAGTACGATCTGATTCTGCAAGGCACCGGCTACAAGCTCGACTACCCCTTTATCGACCGCGCGCACCTCAACTGGCCGAGTAGCGCCGGCGCGCCGCAGCTGTACCTGAACGTGTTCCACCCCGAGTACGACGACCTGTTTATGCTGGGCATGGTCGAGGCCTCGGGCCTCGGCTGGCAGGGCCGCGACGAGCAGGCCGAGCTGGTGGCGCTGTATATCCAGGGCCTGCAGGCCGGCAGCCAGGCGGCCAGGGACTTCCAGGCGCTCAAGCGCGAGCGGGCAAGCATGCGTCTGGACGGCGGCTATCACTACCTGCAACTGGAACGCATGGCCTACTACGTGCATAAGGACAGCTATCGTCAGAGCATCGCGCAGCACAGTGCGGCACTGCGCAACGGCCTGGCGAGCCGTACAACCGCCACCCCCACCCTGCATGCACCAGGAAACCGCTAGTGGATACGCTAAACATCCAGTTCGACCCCGGCAGCCTGGTGTTGATCAACCTGATCCTGGCGCTGATGATGTTCGGCGTGTCCCTGGACCTGCGCCTGGACGACTTCAAACGTATCGCCCGCAAGCCCAAGGCCCCACTGATCGGCCTGCTCGCGCAGTTTGTCCTGCTCCCGGCGCTGACCTGCCTGGCCTGCTGGGCGCTGCGCATCGAGCCGATGCTGGCCCTGGGCATGATGCTGGTGGCCGCCTGCCCCGGCGGCAGCTTCTCCAACATCATGACCTGGATGGCCCGCGGCAACGTCGCGGTATCGGTGAGCATGACCGCCGTATCCAGCCTGGCCGCCAGCGTACTGACGCCGCTGAACTTCGGCTTCTACGCCTGGCTCAACCCACTGACCCGGCCGCTGCTGACGCAAATCGCCATGGACCCGGTCAGCCTGCTGCTGCTGGTGCTGCTGGTGCTCGGCCTGCCGCTGATCGCCGGCATGTGGATCGGCCGGCGCTTTCCCAGCCTGTCACCGAAAGTGGAAAAACCGCTGCGCATCTTCACCCTGCTGGTGATGCTGGCCTTTGTCACCCTGGCCTTCAGCCGCAACTTCGACCAGTTCATCCGCCATTTCCATCTGTTCTTCTGGCTGGTGGTGGCCCATAACGCCCTGGCCCTGTCGGTCGGTTACGGCTGCGCGCGGCTGTCCGGCCTGCCGGCCGCGGATCGCCGGGCGATCACCCTGGAGGTGGGTATCCAGAACTCGGCCCTGGGCCTGGCGATCATCTTCACCTTCTTCCCCCAGGCCAGCGGCATGCTGCTGATCGCCGCGTTCTGGGGCTGCTGGCACCTGGTCAGCGGCCTGACCCTGGCCTTTATCTGGTCACGCCGCGCCCCGGCCGCCGCCCTGCCACCCTCTGCCGCACTGGCTAACGCTGGAGAAGAATAATGCACAGCGTATTGATCACCGGGGCCGCCAGCGGCCTCGGCTGGGAGCTTGCACGCGCCTATCACCGCCAAGGCTGCCACCTGCTGCTCACCGATATCAACGCAAGCGGCCTGACCGCGCGGGTGAATGAGCTGGGCGCAGAGCGGGTAATCGGGCTGGCCGGCGAGATCACCGACCCGCACCTGCATCAGCAATTGCTGCAGACCTGCAGCGAGCGCTTCGGCGGCCTCGACGTACTGATCAATAACGCCGGCATCACCCATCGCTCGCCCACCATGCAGACTGATCCGGCGGTGCTGCGCAAAGTCATGGCAGTCGATTATCAGGCCCCCGTGGAGTTGACCCTGTGCGCCCTGCCACTGCTGCGCAAAAGCGCCGGGAAGATCATCGCCATCGGCTCCATGGCCGGCTGGATGCCGGTGCTCGGCCGCGCCGGTTATTGCGCGGCGAAAAGCGCCCTCGGCCAGTTCTTCGAGGTTCTGCGCGCCGAGGCCGCCCGCGATGGCATCGGCATGCTGCTGGTGTACCCAAGTTTTCTCGACACCCCGATCGAACAGCACGCCCTGGGCGGCGACGGCCAGCCGGCGCGGCACGGCCGCTCGACCATCGGCCAGGTACGCGGTGCCGACTGGATGGCCGGGCAGATCCTCCAGGCCCAGGCGCAAGGCCTTGAACGACTGTTTCCCGACCGCGGCAGCTGGCTGGCCAGCCTGCTCTGGCGCATAGCCCCCGGCCTCTATTACCGCAAGATGAGCGCACGCTTCGCCGCGGAGATGGGCTGATGGATATGCTCTGGCTGGCCCTGGCCGGCTTTATCCTGCTGGCTTACACCCTGGAGGCGATCAGCGGATTCGGCAGCATCGTAATCGCCCTGTCGCTGGGAGCCTTGCTGCTGCCGATCGACCAGCTGCTGCCGGTCCTGGTACCACTGAATATCTGCATGACCGGCTACCTGACCTGGCGGCATCGATACATGATCGACCGCCGCCTGCTGCTGGGCATGATTCTGCCCGGCATGCTGCTCGGCACGCTTATCGGTTACGCCCTGCTGCCCTGGCTGGACGCCGCCCTGGCCAAGCGCCTGTTTGGCGCGCTGGTGCTGTGGTTTGCCGCCCGCGAACTGTGGCGTCTGCGCCACGCCGCCGCTGAACCGCCTCGGCCTCTGTGGCTGGGCCGGCTGCTTAGCCTGGGGGCCGGCATCAGCCACGGCCTGTTCGCCTCCGGCGGCCCGCTGCTGGTGTTCGCCCTGGCTGGCAGCCAGCTGGACAAGGCGCGCCTGCGCGCCACCCTGGTAACCGTCTGGTTCACCCTCAACAGCCTGCTGACGCTGGCCTTCCTGCTCGACGGCCGCCTGCTGCCGGCCCTGCCGCAAGTTGCCAGCTACGCCCCACTGCTGCTGATCGGCATCTGGCTGGGCGAGCGATTGCACCGGCGGTTTAACGAACAGCATTTCCGTATCGCCATCTATGGCTTGCTGCTGGCTACGGGGGTATTGCTGCTGGCCGGTTAGGCCTTATGCAATCGCTCTATCGCGCCCATCGGCTTGAAGCGCCGGGCTTATCGGTTACCATGCCCATTCGCCCGAATTGTCAGAAGCCGAGAACCGCAATGTCGCAACCCTGGAGCCCCGAAAGCTGGAGAGCCAAGCCTATCCAGCAGCAACCGCAGTACCCGGACGCCGCCCACCTGGGCAAGGTCGAGCAAACCCTGGCCGGCTATCCGCCGCTGGTATTTGCCGGCGAGGCCCGCGAACTGCGCCGCCAGTTCGCCGAGGTCACCCAGGGCCGCGCCTTTTTGCTGCAGGGCGGCGATTGCGCCGAGAGCTTCGCCGAGTTTTCCGCGGGGAAGATCCGCGACACCTTCAAGGTGCTGCTGCAGATGGCCATCGTCATGACCTTCGCCGCCGGCTGCCCGGTGGTGAAAGTCGGACGCATGGCCGGGCAGTTCGCCAAGCCGCGCTCGGCCAACGACGAAACCATCGGCGGCGTGACCCTGCCGGCCTACCGCGGCGATATCGTCAACGGCATCGACTTCGATGCGAAGAGCCGCGTACCTGACCCGGAACGCCTGCTGCAGGCCTACCACCAGTCCACCGCCTCGCTGAACCTGCTGCGCGCCTTCGCCCAGGGCGGCTTCGCCGACCTGCATCAGGTGCATCAGTGGAACCTGGACTTTATCGCCAACTCGGCCCTGGCCGAGAAGTACAGCCACCTGGCCGGTCGCATCGACGAAACCCTGGCCTTTATGCGCGCCTGCGGCATGGATACTTCGCCGCAACTGCGCGAGACCAGTTTCTTCACCGCCCACGAGGCGCTGCTGCTCAACTACGAAGAAGCCTTCGTGCGCAGGGACAGCCTCACCGGCGGCGACTACGCCTGCTCGGCCCATATGCTGTGGATCGGCGACCGCACCCGTCAGCTGGATGGGGCCCACATCGAATTCCTCCGTGGCGTCGGCAACCCGATCGGGGTCAAAGTCGGCCCGAGCATGGACCCTGACGAACTGATCCGCCTGATCGACATCCTCAACCCGGACAATGACCCGGGTCGCCTCAACCTGATCGTGCGCATGGGCGCGGACAAGGTCGAAGCCCATATGCCGCGCCTGGTGCGCAAGGTGCAGGGCGAAGGCCGCCAGGTGCTGTGGAGCTCCGACCCGATGCACGGCAACACCATCAAAGCCTCGACCGGCTACAAGACCCGCGACTTCGCGCAGATCCTCGCCGAAGTGAAGCGATTCTTCGCCGTACACCAGGCCGAAGGCAGCTACGCCGGCGGCATCCATATCGAAATGACCGGACAGAACGTCACCGAATGCATCGGCGGCGCGCGGCCGGTGACCGAGGACAGCCTGTCGGACCGTTACCACACCCACTGCGATCCGCGAATGAACGCCGACCAGTCGCTGGAACTGGCCTTCCTGATCGCCGAAACCCTCAAGCAGGTGCGGCGCTAGCTGCTGCTGTTCGCGGGCATGGCCCGCGAGCAATCCTCGATCCGCTCAAGCGCTCGTGCAAGCGCCATCGACCCGCTCGCTGCGGCGCTTACTGCGGCAACGGCGGTCGGCACCCTTTGACGCCAGGCAATGAAGCAGGCGAGGCCCACCACCAAGCGCGTCTGACAAACCGGTCCAGGCGCGATATGGTGAAGTCTACGTGGAGGAATGGATCATGCCTTGGTACATCTGGTTACTGCTGGTGCTCGTGCTGGGTTCTATTGTCGGCGGCCTGCTCGTGTTGTTGCGCACCGCCAAAGACGTCCACTTGACCGCCGAGCAGCGGGAAATCGTGCGTAAACGCAACCTCGAGATGGACGCCCAGGATGCCAAGGACGCTGAGCAGCGCTAGCCTGCTATGCGTCCTGTTGCTGGGCTGTTCGCAGCTGCCACTGGCTACGAACGGCGACAGCTGCACGGCGCTGTTCGAGCAACTGCACAGCGCCACCCGGGCTCACCGGGACGGGCAGTATCAGCGCCTGGAGGGCTTTGTCGGCCTGCGCAGCGAGCGCACCCTGGCGGCCCTGGGCACAAGTGCGCAGAGCCGGGCGCAACGCCAATTGTGGTTACAGCGCCTGGCCGCACGGGACGCCGAAGCCAGCACGATCGAGCTGGCGCAACTGGCGGACGGGCCACGGCACCTGTGGAGCAGCCCGCAGCGCCAGCATGCGCTGAGTACCTGCCGTAGCCGTCAGGTCGAGCGCCTGATCGACGACCCGGCCGCCTTTGCCCGGGCAGTCGCAGCGGCCCAGGTGGCCGACGATTACCGCACCTGGGCACGCGTGGTGGGTCTCTACCCGCTTTTCGAAACGCTCTTCGCCAGGGGCGTGACCGCCTGGCAGCACAGCGCGGCCCGGGCCTCAGCCCCCGCAGATGGCGCGCAGTGGCTGGGCTACCAACCGCTGCCGAGCCAAACGCAGGCGATTTCAATCCGCCTGGGCGAGGATGCCCTGGGCCTGCCCCAGGCCCAGCAGGCGCAACTCGAGGCCCTCTTCCAGCACCATGCCCCCTGGTTGAAGGTCGAACAGGCCAGCCGCAGCGACAGGCTCGGCAGCCCCCAGTACCGCGCCGATGGCACGCGGGGCTTCAATCAGCAGCATATTCGGCTATATCGGCACAGCGGCTGGAGCCGCCTGCAGGGGCGCTGGCACCTGCAGCTGAGCTACCAATTCTGGTTCAGCCGGCGGCCCAAACCCCATGCCCTGGATCTGTTCGGCGGCGAGCTGGACGGCCTGATCTGGCGCGTTACCCTGGACCGACAAGGGCATGCCGTGCTCTACGACAGCATCCACCCCTGCGGCTGCTGGCACAGCTTCTACCTGCCGGCTGGTTCAGCGTTGCAACTGCGGCAGCCCGCGGGTGAAGAAGCGCGCCAGGCGCACCGCCTGAACTTCGCGGGCGACCGGGCCGCCACGCTCTGGCTGAGCGCGGGCGAACACAGCCTGACGTGGGTCGACGAGCGCCGCTCAGCCTATCCCGGGGTCAGCTACCAGAGCCTGGCCCTCGACCACCTGCGTCAGCTGCCGCACCCTCGGGGCCAGCGTAGCCTGTACCGCGCAGACGGCCTGATTGCCGGCAGCCAACGCCTGGAACGCTGGCTACTGTGGCCATCCGGGGTCAGGTCACCAGGTGCCATGCGCCAGTGGGGACGCCACGCCACCGCCTTTATCGGCCGTGCGCACTTCGACGATCCGCATCTGCTTGAGCGCTACTTTCACCAGCCATAGGGCCCTGGCTGGCCATCGCATGATAAGCGTTGAAAACCAGCGGCTAGTTCCCGGCACCAGCGGTCAGCGAGGTATCCGCCGCCGCCGGGACGACCGTCACCTGATAGCGGCCGAATATCTCGGCCAAGCGCTTATTGCGGCGTAGCGCTTCAAGTAGCGCGCCGAACTGTTCGGCACTTATCGGCGCACCGGGGCGCAGCAGCGCATGGTGGCGATAACGCTGATCGACACGCTCGGAGATCAGCAGTTGCCCGGCGTACTGGCGGTGGCGCTCGAGAAAGTCGCCAATATAGGAGCGCGTCACCAGCGCGATATCCGCCCTCCCATGTAGGACCATCAGCAGGTTGCTGTCATGGGAATGGGTCAGGGTCGCCTGGAAGCGCTTGACCAGGTACTCGGGCTCGGCATTGAAGTCGGCGAAGGCATAGTGATAGCCGTGATACAGGGCCAGACGCTTGCCCTCCAACCGCTCGAAGAAGCGCTGATCGCGCCCCGGCTCAGCCCGACTGACAAACACCTCCGAGTCCTCCAGGCCCATATCCACGGCGTCATGGGCAATTTCCTGCCAGTCCCAGGCCGGGTTTTCGAAAATGGCCAGGTCGATTCGCCCCTGCTGAAAATCACCGAAACGGCGTTTGATCGAGGTCGGCACCATGACAAAACGAAAATCAGCCTGCTGCCGGTTCAGCGCGTCCAGCAGGTCCGCGAGCAAACCCGCCCTGTGCGACTGCTCGTCGGTCTTGAATACATAGGGCGGAAAATACACGCCGGCGACGTGCACCACCTGTTCGGCGGCCAGGGGCGCGGACACCGACAACGCCAGTGCCAGAGCACAAATCCTGATCAAGCTAGCAATGGACACAGGCATATAGCCAACTTCTTAAGTTACCCGGTAGCCAGCGTACCCCAGCAAAAGCTGACCGAATAGTGCAAATTCAGTCACGTAGCGCCCCCGGCGGGTTCAACAGGTGATAACGCTTCAACAAGCGGTCCAGCTGGCCGTCCCTATTGAGGGCCTGCAACAGCTCGGCAAAGCGTTCCGGCGTCACCGGGGCCTGCGGACGAAACAACGCCTGATGCCGATAGAACTGGTCGACCCGTTGCGATACCAGAAAGGCCGAACGCAGCTCCGGATACCGGTCCTGGTAGAGGCGCAGATAGGAATGGGTAATCACCGCGATATCCGCTCGACCGCGCATCAGCATGATCAGATTGCTGTCATGGGAATAGGTGAGCCGTGCATCGAAGCGTTCGGTCAGAAACTGCTGGTCCGAGTTGAAGTCGGCGAAGCCATAGTGATAACCACTGTAGAGGGCCAAGCGCTTGCCCTTGAACTCATCGAAATAGCCCTGATTGCGGCCCGGCTGCGCGCGCGCGACATACACCTCGGCATCCTCGATATGCAGGTTCAACGCGGCATGCGAGGTATTCTGCCAGCCCCACTGGGGGGACTCGAACAGGATCAGATCGAAGCGGCCACTCTCCAGGTCGCGGTAACGGCGCATGGTCGAAGTCGCCACCAGAACGAACCGGTAGGTTGTCTGCAGTTGATTGAGTGCGGCCAGCAAATCGGGCACCAGACCCTTCGGCTCGGCACTCTCCGGCTTAACCATATAAGGCGGAAAGTGATAGGCACCGACCCGTACCTCTTCGGCGGCCCATACCGGCAGAGCGAGGCACAGCAGAGAGCCGAGACACAGACATCGCACCAGCATGTACAAGAGACACGCTCCACAGCGGACAAAAACGACCATTGAATTCCCTAGGAGTACAACCCGTCCCTCGACGCCAAAATACTAGCCCAAAGCCATCCCGTCTAACTCAAACGTCCTTGATCACCAACGACAGCGCCTCTTCGGCCAGCTGATCCAGCGTCATCGGCCCTTCCGGGCGAAACCAGGTGGTGCTCCAGCTCAGCGCGCCAGTCAGCAAACGGCGCAGAATAAAGGGGTCGGCCTTGAAGTAGCCGGCGGCCTTGGCCTCGCCCAGCACCTGCAGCCAGAGCTGTTCGTAGTTGTCGCGCAGTTCGAGGATAAACGCCTGGCCCGGCTCGGACAGCGAGCGCCATTCGTAGACCAGCACCGCCATGGCCTCGCCGGTGCCGCCCATGATCGACTGCAGCTCGCAGCGGATCAGCGCCAGCACCCGGCCGCGCAGATCACTCGCTTCGGCCAGAGAGGCCTGCATCAGCGCGGTGTTGTAGCGAATGGTCTCCTCCATCACCGAGCGCAGGATCTCGTCCTTGCTCTTGAAGTGATGAAAGATGCTGCCGGACTGAATGCCCACGGCGCTGGCCAGATCGCGCACCGTGGTGCGCTCGTAGCCCTTGCTGCGAAACAGGTGCGCCGCGGTTTGCAGCAACTTACCCCGCGCACTATCTGGATCGGTGATCTGCCCGCTGGCCACCAGTTCCTGCATCACCGCCTGCGCTTGTTGATCATCCACGCTAAGTACTCTCCAACTTTTATTGCCTTGAATCCAACGCCCTGGGCGTTTGAGCCAAGTGCTTGTCGTTATTGGTGAAATTTATGCTGCGCAAGCCACCCAAGCAAGCGCTTGGCCATACTTTGGTTGAGAAAGATTGAATCAAGGGCTTTTCAACCAAGCGCTTGCTTGGTAGCCTTCAAATCACCTTATTCATGTGTTGCGGAACTATTCCAATGACTAAAACCGTACGCATCGGCTGCGCCTCCGCCTTCTGGGGCGATACCAGCACCGCCGCCGCCCAGCTGGTAAAAGGCAGCGAACTGGATTATCTGGTATTCGACTACCTGGCCGAAGTCACCATGTCGATCATGGCCGGCGCGCGGATGAAGAAGCCGGACGCCGGCTACGCCACCGACTTCGTGGAAACCCTGGCACCGCTGCTGCAGGACATCGCACAGAAGAAGATCCGCGTGATCAGCAACGCCGGCGGGGTCAACCCCAGCGCCTGCGCCGCCGCCCTGAGCGCTGCCTGTGAGCAGGCCGGGGTCAAGCTGAAGATCGCCGTGCTGCATGGCGACAACCTGCAGCCCAAGCTCGCTGAACTGACCAAGGCCAGTACCGTGGAGATGTTCAGCGGTGCACCGTTGCCACCCTTCTGCGTCTCGGTCAACGCCTACCTCGGTGCGCCGGGCATAGTCGAAGCCTTGCAGCTCGGTGCCGATATCGTCATCACCGGCCGCGTGGTCGACAGCGCCGTGGTCAGCGCCGCCCTGGTGCATGAGTTCGGCTGGAGCTGGAGCGACTACGACCAGTTGGCCCAGGCCGCGCTGGCCGGGCATATCATCGAATGCGGCGCGCAGTGCACCGGCGGCAACTTTACCGACTGGGAAAGCGTGCCGGACTACGAACATATCGGCTTCCCGGTGGTGGAAGTGGCGGCCGATGGCAGTTTCGTCGTGACCAAGCCGGATGGTTCCGGCGGCTTGGTCACGCCTTTTACCGTGGGCGAGCAGATGCTCTATGAAATCGGCGATCCACGGGCTTATTACCTGCCCGACGTACTCTGCGATTTCACCCGGGTGCAACTCAGCCAGGTCGGCGCAAACCGCGTTGAACTGAAAGGCGCACGCGGCCTGCCGCCGACTGCTCAGTACAAGGTCAGCGCCACCTATCCGGACGGCTTCCGCTGCACCGCCAGCTGCCTGATGGCCGGCATCGATGCGGTGAAGAAAGCCCGGCGGGTCAGCCAGGCGATCATCAACAAAACCGAAGAGCTGTTCGCCGAGCGCGGCTGGGGGCCGTACAAGGAAGTCAGCATCGAACTGCTCGGTTCCGAGGCCACTTACGGCCCCCACGGCCAGCGCATCGACAGCCGCGAAGTGGTGATCAAGATCGCCGTGCGCCATACCAAGAAGGAAGCGCTGGTGCTGTTCTCCCGCGAGATCGCCCAGGCTGCCACCGGCATGGCACCGGGCCTGACCGGCATCGTCGGCGGCCGCCCTACCGTTTACCCGGTAATCCGCCTGTTTAGCTTTCTCGCCGACAAAAGTGTCTGCGCTCTAGAAGTAGAACTGAACGGTGAACGCACACCCGTGACCCTGCCGCAGATCGCGGTGCTGGATAGCGCGCAGATCGCCGCCGACAGCGCCGCCCCGCTGCCAAGCGGCCAGGCCGACACCACGCTGCCGTTGATCAAGCTGGCCGTGGCGCGCTCCGGCGACAAGGGCAACCACAGCAATATCGGCGTAATGGCCAGAAAGCCCGAGTACTTGGCCTGGATCGCCGCTGCGCTGACCGAGGCTGCCGTGGCCGAATGGATGCAGCACACGCTCGACCCGCAAACCGGCAAGGTCAGTCGCTGGTATCTACCCGGCAGCCATAGCCTGAATTTCTTGCTGGAGAACGCCCTGGGCGGCGGCGGCGTCGCCTCCCTGCGCATCGACCCGCAAGGCAAGGCCTTCGCCCAACAGTTGCTGGAATTCCCGATACCGGTGCCCAAGGCGTTGGCCGTTAGCCTCGAACAAGGACAATAACAATGAGCTACGACTCGGTCTTTAAACCCGGCCTATTTAGCGGCCAGACCATCATGGTCACCGGCGGCGGCAGCGGCATCGGCCGTTGCACCGCCCATGAGCTGGCGAACCTGGGTGCCCACGTGGTGCTGGTCGGGCGCAAGCTGGAAAAGCTCGAAGCCACCTGCGGCGAAATCATCGAAGACGGCGGCCAAGCCAGCTTTCAGGCCTGCGATATCCGCGACGAAGAAGCGGTCAAGGCCATGGTCAAAACCGTGGTCGCCGAGCGCGGGCAGATCCACCACCTGGTCAACAACGCCGGCGGCCAATTCCCCGCGCCGCTGATCGGCATCAACCAGAGAGGCTTCGAGACCGTGGTGCGCACCAACCTGGTCGGCGGTTTCCTGATCGCCAAGGAAGTCTTCCTGCAGAGCATGAGCAAGCACGGCGGCAGCATCGTCAATATGCTCGCCGACATGTGGGGCGGCATGCCGGGCATGGGCCACTCGGGCGCGGCGCGCGCCGGTATGGAGAACTTCACCAAGACCGCCGCCTACGAATGGGGCCATGCCGGCGTGCGAGTGAATGCCGTGGCACCGGGCTGGATCGCCTCCAGCGGCATGGACACCTACCCCGAGTCGATGAAGAACATGATCCGCTCGCTCAAAGATCACGTGCCGCTGCAACGCATCGGCAGCGAATCGGAGGTAGCCGCCGCCATCGTCTTCCTGCTCACCCCGGGAGCCAACTTTATCAGCGGCAATACCATCCGCATCGACGGCGCAGCCAGCCAAGGCACGCGGGCCTGGACCCTGGGCAAGGCGAAGAACAGCGAAACCTACAACGGCTTCCACCGGGCCTACCTGCCCGATGTGCTGAAAGATCAGGAGTAAGGCAATGCCGGTTATCCAATCCGAGATCGACGTGCAGGGCGCGGACTTCGCCAACAACCGCGAAGCCATGCTCGCCGCGGTGGCCAGCTTTCGCCAGATCGAGCAGAACTGCCTGAACAAGGCGTTTGATGCCAAGGCCAAATTCGAGAAACGCGGCCAACTGCTACCGCGCGAACGCCTCAACCTGCTGCTCGACCCCGGCGCGCCGTTTCTAGAATTGGCCTCCTTGGCCGGCTACAAGCTGCACGACGACAAGGACGGCACCCAGGCTGGCGGTGGGATCATCTCCGGCATCGGTTATATCGCCGGAGTGCGCTGCCTGGTCAGCGCCAGCAACAGCGCGATCAAGGGCGGCACCATCTCCCCCACCGGGCTGAAGAAGACCCTGCGCCTGCAGCAGATCGCCGTCGAGAACAAGCTGCCGGTGGTGGCGCTGACCGAAAGCGGCGGCGCCAACCTCAACTACGCCGCCGATATCTTCGTCGAAGGCGCGCGCGGCTTTGCCAACCAGGCGCGCATGTCCGCCATGGGCCTGCCGCAGATCACCGTGGTGCACGGCTCCAGCACCGCCGGCGGAGCGTACCAACCGGGACTGTCGGACTATGTGGTGGTGGTGCGTGGCAAGGCCAAGATGTTCCTCGCCGGCCCGCCGCTGCTGAAAGCCGCCACCGGCGAAATCGCCACCGACGAAGAGCTGGGCGGTGCCGAGATGCACGCCCAGGTCGCCGGCACCGCCGAATACCTGGCGGAAAACGACGCCGATGGCGTACGCATCGCCCGCGAGATTCTCGCCATGCTGCCGTGGAATGCCCAATTGCCGGCGCGCCCGGCCAAGGCCTACAGCGAACCGCTGTATCCGATCGAAGAACTGCTCGGCCTGGTGCCAGCGGATGCCAAGAAGCCCTACGACGTGCGTGAAATTATCGCCCGCATCGCCGACGGCTCAAACTTTCTCGATTTCAAAAACGAGTTCGACAACCAGACCGTCTGTGGCCACTTGCAGATCGAGGGCCAGAGCTGCGGCTTTATCGGCAATAACGGTCCGATCACCCCACAAGGTGCGGCCAAGGCGGCGCAATTTATCCAACTGTGCGAGCAGAGCAACACGCCGATCCTGTTCTTCCACAACACCACCGGTTTTATGGTCGGCACCGAGTCGGAACAACTCGGGGTGATCAAGCACGGCTCGAAGATGATCCAGGCGGTGGCCAACGCCACGGTGCCGAAGCTGACTATCGTGGTCGGAGGCTCCTACGGTGCCGGCAACTACGCCATGTGCGGCCGCGGTCTCGACCCACGCTTTATCTTCGCCTGGCCCAACAGCAAGACCGCGGTGATGGGCGGTGCTCAGGCCGGCAAGGTGCTGCGCATCGTCACCGAGGAAAAACACCTGAAGGAAGGCAAGGAAGCCGACCCGAAGATGCTCGACATGCTGGAAACCGTCACCGCGCAGAAACTCGACAGCCAGTCCACCGCGCTCTACGGCACCGCCAGCCTGTGGGACGACGGCCTGATCGACCCACGCGATACGCGCAAGCTGCTCGGCTACCTGCTGGATATCTGTGCCGAGGCCAATCTGCGCCCCCTAAAACCCAGCACCTTTGGTGTGGCCCGTTTCTAACCCGTAGGGTGCGCCGTGCGCACCAGCCAAGATCACGGTGCGCACAGCGCACCCTACAAGGAAAACAACAATGATCTTCACCCAAGAACACGAAGAGCTGCGCCGCACGGTCCGTAACTTTGTCGACAAGGAAATCAACCCAAACGTCGAGCAGTGGGAAAAGGACGGCCGCTTCCCGATCCACGATATGTTCAAGAAGGCCGGCGACCTCGGCCTGCTAGGCATCTCCAAGCCGGAGAAGTTCGGCGGCATGGGCCTCGACTACAGCTACTCGATCGTCGCGGCGGAAGAGTTCGGCACCATCATCTGCGGTGGTATCCCGATGTCCATCGGCGTGCAGACCGACATGTGCACCCCTGCCCTGGCGCGCTTTGGCTCCGATGAGCTGCGCGAAGAATTCCTCCGTCCGGCGATCACGGGCGAAATGGTCGGCTGTATCGGCGTCTCCGAAGTGGGTGCCGGCTCGGATGTGGCCGGGCTGAAAACCACCGCAAAGAAAGACGGCGACGACTACGTGATCAACGGCAGCAAGATGTGGATCACCAACTCGCCATCGGCCGACTTTATGTGCCTGCTGGCCAACACCAGCGACGACAAAGCCCACGTCAACAAATCGCTGATCGTGGTGCCGATGAAAACCCCGGGCATCAGCATCAGCCCGCACCTGGACAAGCTCGGCATGCGCAGCTCGGAGACCGCCCAGGTGTTCTTCGACAACGTGCGCGTGCCGCAGCGCTACCGCATCGGCCACGAAGGCGCGGGTTTTATGATGCAGATGCTGCAGTTCCAGGAAGAGCGCCTGTTCGGCGCGGCCAACATGATCAAGGGTCTGGAGCACTGCATCAACGCCACCATCGACTACTGCAAGGAGCGCAAGACCTTCGGCAATGCGCTGATCGACAACCAGGTGATCCACTTCCGCATGGCCGAGCTGCAGACCGAAGTCGAGTGCCTGCGCGCCCTGGTCTACCAGGCCACCGAGCAGTACGTACGCGGCAAGGATGTGACCAACCTGGCCTCCATGGCCAAGCTCAAAGCCGGCCGCCTCGGCCGTGAAGTCACCGACAGCTGTCTGCAGTACTGGGGCGGTATGGGCTATATGTGGGAGAACCCGGTGGCCCGCGCCTACCGCGACGTGCGCCTGGTGTCGATTGGCGGCGGTGCCGACGAAATCATGCTGGGCATTATCTGCAAGCTGATGGGCATTCTGCCGGGCAAGAAAAAATAGGCTCGTCACCAGGGATGGCAAGCCATAAAGGCTGATCCGTAGGGTGGATGTCGCCGTTTACATCCACCAAGACACCGCACGGTGGATCGGTAAAGCGTGATCCACCCTACACACTGATGGGTATCGCTGCGCTCAACCTGCGCGACCCGCCCCCTCCTACGTCCCTGCGCCCTGTTCGAGGATTACCGGATGCCTGTTCTACCCGATTGCGAAACCCTGCTACTAAGCCTGGATGCCGGCGTACTGCATATCACCCTCAATCGCCCGGACAGCCGCAATGCCATGAGCCTGGCCATGGTCACTGAGCTGCGTGCGGCGCTGGAAAGCCTGCGCGATGACTCAAGCATTCGCGCCATCGTGCTGCGCGGTGCCGGCGGGCACTTCTGCGCCGGCGGCGATATCAAGGATATGGCCGGTGCCAGAGCGGCCGGTGGCGATGCCTACCGCAGTCTCAACCGCGCCTTCGGCAGCCTGCTGGAAGAAGCGCAGAGCGCGCCACAGGTGCTGATTGCCGTGCTGGAGGGCGCGGTGCTGGGCGGTGGTTTCGGCCTGGCCTGCGTGTCGGATATCGCCATCTGCCAGCAGGACGCCAAGTTCGGCCTGCCGGAAACCACCCTGGGGATTCTGCCGGCGCAGATTGCCCCCTTCGTGGTGCGGCGCATCGGCCTGACCCAGACCCGCCGCCTGGCCCTGACCGCCGCGCGTTTCAATGGCAGCGAAGCCGAACGCCTGGGCCTGGTGCACTTTAGCGAAACGGACAGCGAAGCGGTGGACGCCCGCCTGCAGCAGGTGCTTAGCCAGGTCCGCCAGTGCGCGCCCCAGGCCAATGCCCAGACCAAGGCCCTGCTGCTGGCCGCAGAAAACGAAGCACTCGGCCCGCTGCTGGACCGCGCCGCCGAGCAGTTCGCCGCCGCCGTCACCGGGGCCGA
Organism: Pseudomonas sp. EA_105y_Pfl2_R69; assembly: GCF_963970915.1. Taxonomy (NCBI): domain Bacteria; kingdom Pseudomonadati; phylum Pseudomonadota; class Gammaproteobacteria; order Pseudomonadales; family Pseudomonadaceae; genus Pseudomonas; species Pseudomonas sp. EA_105y_Pfl2_R69. The sequence goes on along the minus strand of NZ_CAXAOO010000002.1, from coordinate 30,860 downwards.
AGGCGTCGAGGGCACCCTGGCCTTTATGCAGAAACGCGCGCCGAAGTGGGCTGCTGAATAAGCCCCTCTCCAAATGACCTGATCGCCAGGCTTACGACTCAGCAGGAGCACCCAGATGCCCGCCTTTAACAAGATTCTGATCGCCAACCGCGGGGAAATCGCCTGCCGGGTGATGCGCACCGCCCAGGACCTCGGTTACCGCACCGTGGCCGTCTACTCGGAAGCCGACAGCGATGCCCGCCATGTGCAGCAAGCCGACGAGGCGGTGTGCATCGGCCCGGCTCAGGTCAACCAGTCCTACCTGGTGATCGCCAACATCATCCAGGCGGCGCAGAAGACCGGGGCCGACGCGATCCATCCCGGCTACGGTTTTCTCTCGGAAAACGCCGAGTTCGCCCGCGCCTGCGAGGCCGCCGGCATCGTGTTTATCGGCCCGACAGTTGCAGCCATCCACCTGATGGGCAGCAAGCGCCTGTCGAAGATCGCCATGCTCGAGGCCGGCGTGCCCTGCATCCCCGGCTATGAAGGCACTGCCCAGGACGATGACACCCTGAGCCGCGAGGCCGAGCGCATCGGTTATCCGCTGATGATCAAGGCCAGCGCCGGTGGCGGCGGCCGGGGCATGCGGCTGGTAGCAGAGTCCAGCGAGCTGCTGGCGCAGATCCGCACCGCCCGCTCGGAGGCGCAGAACGCCTTCGGCTCCGGCGAGCTGATCCTCGAGCGCGCGGTGATCCAGCCGCGCCATGTGGAAATCCAGGTCTTTGGCGACCAGCACGGCAACATCGTCTATCTGGGCGAGCGCGACTGCTCGGTGCAGCGCCGCCACCAGAAGGTGGTCGAGGAAGCGCCCTGCCCGGTGATGACGGCCGAGCTGCGCCAGGCCATGGGCGAGGCCGCGGTGAAAGCGGCGGCCTCGGTGAACTACGTCGGGGCCGGCACCGTGGAGTTTCTGCTGGATCAAAGCGGCGAATTCTTCTTTCTGGAAATGAACACCCGCCTGCAGGTCGAGCATCCGGTTACCGAGCTGATTACCGGCCAGGACCTGGTCGCCTGGCAGATCCGCACAGCCTCCGGCCAACCGCTGCCGCTCAAGCAGGAAGAGATTCGCCTGACCGGCCACGCCATGGAAGTACGCCTGTATGCCGAGGACGCCACGCAGAATTTCCTGCCGCAAACCGGCACCGCGCTGCGCTGGGAGCCGGCGCTGCGCGAAGGCATTCGCATCGACCACGGCCTGGTCGAAGGCCAGGCCATTACGCCGTTCTACGACCCGATGCTGGCCAAGGTCATCGCCTATGGCGCGACCCGCGAGGACGCACGGCGCAAGCTGATACGCGCGGTGGAGGATTGCGTGCTGCTGGGGGTCAACGGCAACCAGCGTTTTCTCGCCAACCTGCTGGGGCACCCCGAGTTTGCCGCCGGCAATGCCACCACCGCCTTTATCGCCGAGCATTTCGCCAGCGACCCGAGCCTAAGCCCGCAGCCGCCCGCTGCCTGCGAACTGGCCGCCGCCGCCGCCCTGCTGTTTCAGCAATCGGCCAATGCCCGCGCCCATCAGCCGGGGCTCGCCGGCTGGCGCAATGCCGGCAGCGCGCCCTGGCGTTTTCTGCTCAAACAGGGCGAGCAGCCATTTGCCGTGGAGCTCGAAGTACTCGCCGATGGCCCACAGCCGAGCCTGCTGGCCAAGATCGGCGAACAGCAGGTCAGCCTCAGGCTGCTGGCCAGCGACGGCCGCTGGGCCACCCTCGAGCTGGACGGCATTCGCCAGCGCCTGGCCTATCATCTGCAAGGCGAAAACCTCTGGCTGTACGGCCATAACGGCAACCTGCAACTCACCGACATCACCCATCTGCCGGTCAATGGTGCTAGCGGTGCCGGTTCGGGCAGCGTCAAGGCACCGATGGACGGCGCGATTGTCGAGGTGCTGGTCGAGGAAGGCAGCCAGGTCAGCAAGGACCAACTGCTGCTGGTGCTGGAGGCAATGAAGATGGAACACCCGCTCAAGGCCAGCATCGACGGCGTGATCCGCCGGGTTGGCGTCAGCCGCGGCGACCAGGTGAAAAACCGTCAACTATTGGTCGAGATCGAAGCCCTAGACGCCCAGTAGGGTGGATGGCGCTTTATCCATCCACCATCACGCCGCACGGTGGATGAGAAGAGCGCCATCCACCCTACATAAAAATAAAATTGGAGAAGCCCTATGTCACTGCAAGGTAAAACCCTGTTTATCACCGGAGCCAGCCGTGGCATCGGTCGTGAAATCGCCCTGCGCGCGGCGCGTGAGGGGGCCAATATCGTGATTGCGGCGAAAAGCGCCGAGCCCCACGCCAAGCTGCCCGGCACCATCCATTCGGTGGCTGCCGAGGTCGAAGCCGCTGGCGGTAAAGCCCTGGCCCTGCAAGTGGATGTCCGCGATGAAAACGCGGTCAAGGCCGCCATGGCCCAGGCGGCCGAGCACTTCGGCGGCATCGACGTGCTGATCAACAACGCCGGCGCGATCAAGCTGGTCGGCGTGGAGAAGCTCGAACCCAAGCGCTTCGATCTGATGTTCCAGATCAACACCCGCGCGGTGATGGTCTGCAGCCAGGCCGCCCTGCCGTACCTGAAGCAGGGCAGCAACGGCCATATCCTCAACCTGTCGCCGCCGCTGAACATGGACAGCAAGTGGTTTGCCCAGCACGGCCCCTACACCGTGACCAAGTACGGCATGAGCATGCTCACCCTGGGCATGAGCGAGGAGTTCAAGAAGTACGGCATCAGCGTCAACTCGCTGTGGCCGAAAACCATGATCGCCACCGCCGCCATCGAATTCGAACTGGGCAGCCGCGACGCCTTCAAGCGCGCCCGCAGCCCGGCGATCATGGCCGACGCAGCCCATGCCATTCTCAGCAGTAGCGGGCGTAGCATCACCGGCCGCTTGCTGATCGACGAAGACATTCTACGCGAGCAGGGTGTCGGCGACTTCGAGCACTACCGCTTCGATCCACAAGGCGGCGCGCTGATTCCGGACCTGTTTGTCGATTGATACCAGCCGGGTCACAGCGTCGGCTATTTGCCGATCTGCCTTGCCAGGCTTGCGCCAGAGCCATGGCACAAGCGCATGCCGGCGACTAGAGTTGGGCTTCGCCCCCGCATAACAACCATAAGCGCGAGAGCCATGAGCCAGACCGACCTGATTTCCCCGCTGCGTTTCCTTGCCCGTCTACCCCAGCACCTGCCGCGTGTGCCGCGCATGTTGCGCGGCCTGTATTACGCCGGCATTCGCAATCGCGAGAAGAACCTGTCGCTGGCCTGGGCGCTGGAGCGCACGGCGCGGCAGCATCCCGAACGCCCGGCGCTGCTGGATGAGTCGCGCAGCCTCAGCTATGCCCAGTTCAACGCCTGGGCCAATCGCCTGGCCTGGGCCTTCAAGACCGACGGTGTGCGCCATGGCAGCGTGGTGGCGGTGATGCTGGAAAACCGCCTGGAACTGCTGGCGATCCTCGCCGCCCTGAGTAAGCTCGGCGCGGTCGGCGCGCTGGTCAACACCACCCAGCGCGGCAAGGTGCTGGCCCATAGCCTCAATCTGGTCAAGCCGGGTTTTATGCTGATCGGCGACGAATTGCTGGCCGCCTTCGATGAGGTCGCCGGGCAACTGGATAACCCCAGTACCCCGCGCTACTGGATTGCCGATCAGGATTGCCTAAGCGATGCCGGCCAGACACCCGACGGCTGGACCAATCTGATGCAGCTGGCGCGCAGCCAGGCCAGCGATAACCCGCCGGACAGCGCCAGGGTGAAGATGAAAGACCCCTGCTTTCTGATTTACACCTCCGGTACCACCGGCCTGCCCAAGGCCTCGATCATGAGCCATGGCAAGTGGATCAAGGCTTACGGCGGTTTCGGCCACTCCGGCCTGACCCTGAGCACTCAGGACGTGCTCTACCTCACCCTGCCCTGCTACCACAACAACGCCGTGACCGTGTGCTGGAGCGCCGCCATCGCCGGTGGCGCGGCCATCGCCCTGCGTCGCAGGTTCTCCGCCAGCGCCTTCTGGTCGGATGTGCAGCGCTATCAGGCCACCTGCTTCGGCTATATCGGCGAGCTGTGCCGCTACCTGCTTAATCAGCCCGAGTGCGCCGCCGAGCAGAACAACAGCCTGCGCTGCATGATCGGCAACGGTCTGCGGCCCTCGATCTGGGCCGAATTCAAGGCGCGCTTCGGGGTCGAGCAGATCACCGAGTTCTACGCCTCCAGCGAAGGCAATATCGGCTTTACCAACGTGTTCAATTTCGACAATACCGTGGGTTTCTCTCCCGCCACCTACGCCATCGTGCGCTACGACCTGGAGAACGACTGCGCCATTCGCACCGCCAAGGGCTTTCTGCAGAAGGCCGACAAGGGCGAAGCGGGTCTGTTGATCAGCGAGATCAGTGCCAAGTGGCCGTTCGACGGCTACACCGACCCGGCCAAGAGCGAGGCGGCGATCCTGCGCGATGTATTCAAGAAGGGCGATGCCTGGTTCAACACCGGCGACCTGATGCGCGATATCGGCTGCAAGCACGCGCAGTTCGTCGACCGTCTCGGCGATACCTTCCGCTGGAAGGGCGAAAATGTCTCCACCACCGAGGTGGAAAACGTCCTGGGTGCCTTCCCCGGTGTCGAGGATGCGGTGGTCTACGGGGTGGAAATCCCCGGCACCAATGGCCGCTGCGGCATGGCCGCGCTGCGTCTGAGCGAAGGCCAGCAACTGAATGACGCCGCCCTTGCCACGCATCTGGATGCCGAACTGCCGGTGTACGCTGCGCCGCTGTTTATCCGTTTACTCGGCGAGGTGGAGACCACCGGCACCTTCAAATACAAGAAGAGCGACCTCAAACAGGCCGCCTACAACCCCGCAGCGATTCAGGAGCCGCTATGGGTACGCCTGCCTGGCGAACAGCGCTTTACTCCGCTGGACCACAGTCTATTCAACGCCATCAGTGAGCAGGCCTACCGTTTCTGATTGCCGGCAACCTATCGAAGCCGCCTGCTAGCGCTTGAACTCGAACTGCAGCTGCGCGCCCTCGACCGACTGCCAGTAGTCGTCACCGCGCTCGTTGGTAATCAGCTTGCCATTGAGCTGAAAGGGGCTATCGGGCGCGGCATTCTCGTCAAACAGCGGTGGCAACAAGGTGGTCGACAAATCGCTGGGGGGCTCCAGCGGCTGCAATGATTCAAACACATCGGGGTGCAGGCTCAGGTCCAGCGGCGCTTTAGGCTCACTGGGCTCGGGCTTGGGCACAACGACCGCCGGTGTCGGCTTGGGCCGTGCCGCGGCTGGAGCCTTCGGCGCTGGGGCGCTATCCAGCGTCGACGGGCTCACAGCAGGCGCGGCTGGCTGGGCGTCGAGCGCCTCGTCATGAACAGTCGCTGGAGCCTCCACGGCTGCGCTCTGGGGTTGTGCGGGCGGGTTGGCTGCCTGCTCACAGGCGGCTAACGACAACAGTGACAGTAGCAGTGCAAGACTTCGAATAAGGGGCATGGGCAGGTACAAAGGCAGTGACACAAGTCACTATGCTCGCCCCTGCCTCACGCTCTGGCAAGCCTGCAATCTGTACGACAGGTAACAGCGTAAGGCTCTGGACTGGGGTTAGCCGGCGACCATCGACTGGGATGGCCACCGCTTGCACATGCCGAGGTTTCAGTCAGCCTGTTGCAGTTGCCGCAACTGCGCGTCGATATCCAGTCCGGGGTGCTCACGCATCAGTTGCAACAGCAAGGCATCGGCCTCATCCGTCCAGCCATCACGGCGCAGCTTGAGCAAGCGTTGCAACTCGCTGCGCAAGTGCAGCTCGGCCTGACGGTCTGCGGCTTCTGCCGTTTGCTCGGGGGCTGACGCGGCGGGCTCATGGTCATGCAGCGCGGCGGCCGCCGACTCTTCGCGCAACAGCTGATTGGACGCGCCGGCCGAAAGCTTCTTCTCGGCCTTGGCGGCATCGGCGCTGTAGCCCTGGATCAGCGGTGCAGACTGCGCCGCACGCGAGCGCACCGGTTCATCGGCAACCGCGGCGGACTCCGCCAGTGGCGCGGACATCGGCGCGGATTGGGGTGCCTGCCTCGCCGCAGCCGGAGCCATGGGTGCGGCGCTGGGCACGGCATCGAAAGCATCCGGAGCCTGCTCGAAGGTGCGCCAGGTCAGGCTCACGCCAATCCCCAGGCAGGCTACCCCGGCCAACGCCACCGACCAGCGCTGCCGGCCGCCAGCGCCGAACAACCAGCTGTGCAGGCGCGCGCGCAAACCCGGCTTGACCTCGGTTGTGGCCGCGCTGCGCACGGCGGCGCTGGCGGCTGCGAGAATCTGCGCATCCAGCGGTGCGCTGGGCTCGCCGCCACTGTGCTGGCGGAAATGCTCGAGCATCTGCCGTTCCTGCTCATCGGACATGTGTTGATCGTGGTTCATACAGGCAACTCCTCGGCAGCCGGATCGGCCAGCAGCCGACGTAACTTCTGCAGGGCATAACGCAGACGGCTCTTTACCGTCTCGGCAGGTATCTGGGTCAGCTCGGCGATCTCGGCCAGCTCCAGATCGCCATGGGCGCGCAGCAGAAACACTTCGCGCTGCTCTGCCGGCAAATCCGCCAGGGCGGCCTGCAAACGCTGCTGATCGCGGCTCAGGCTGAGCTGTTGCTCGGGGCCCGGCTGCGGGTCGTGCGGGGCATGCTGCTGTTCGTCGTACTCGGCATGCCCCGCCTGGTGCCGACCCTGCTTGCGCCAGGTGTCGATCAGGCGGTTGCGACCGATCTGGTACAGCCAGGTCTTGAACAGCACCGCATCGCGCTGTTCGCTCTGACTGCGGATCAGGCTCATCCAGGTCTCCTGGAACACCTCCTCGGCCAGGGCATGGTCGCCACACAGGCCGAGCAGAAAGCGGAACAGGCCGAGTCGGTGGCGCTGGTACAACTCGGCAAAAGCCGCCGCATCACCGCGGCGGTAACGCCGCAACAAGGCGGCGTCGTCATCCGTGAGGGGTCGATTCACTGCGATACTCGTGCGCTGGTTGAACGGTGCTGATCAGTTTGCAGGCTCTGCGCCAGTTCCACCAGCTGCACGAACTCGGCGCGCAGGCCAAAGCGGTCGTCGCCCTTGGCCTTGCGCGCCAGTTCGGCGCTATCGGCCAGGCTGAAGCGCCCGGTGTAGGTATCGCCCTTGAGCTGCTGGGCGAAGGCGGCCACCGCGGCGGCAAAGCGCAGGTCTTCACTGGCCTGGCCGATAGCAGGCACAGCGGCGGCCTGAATCGGTTGTTCCAGCAGTTTGCTGACGACCTGCCCTGGCACCTTGTAGCGAATCCGCAGCCAGGCCAGTTCGCCCGCCTGGCTACCCGCCTTGGCCGCTTGCTGATAGCGCAGCGGCTCCAGCCAGCCCTTGCCACCCACCGGCACCACTTCATAGAGCGCGGTGACGGTATGGCCTGCACCGATTTCGCCGGCATCGACCTTGTCGTTGCTGAAGTCCTCGCGCTTCAGTGCGCGGTTCTCGTAGCCCAGCAGGCGGTACTCACTGACCTCGGCCGGGTTGAACTCGACCTGGATCTTCACATCGCTGGCCACCGTCGCCAGGGTCGAACTGAGCTGATCGACCAGCACCTTGCGCGCCTCGCGCAGGTTGTCGATATAGGCGTAGTTGCCGTCGCCGGCATCGGCCAGTTGCTCCATCAACCGCTCGTTGTAGTTATCGGTACCAAAACCCAGGGTGGTCAGGGAGACGCCGGTCTTGCGCTTGTCGGCGGCCAGTTGTTTGAGGGTTTCGAAATCGCTGATACCGACGTTGAAGTCGCCATCGGTAGCCAGCAGGATGCGGTTGATGCCACCGTCGATAAAGCCCTGCTGCGCCTGCTCGTAGGCCAGCTGAATGCCCGACTCACCGGCGGTGGAGCCGCCTGCAGTGAGCCGGTCGATGGCCGCGCGGACCTTGGCCTTGTCGCTGCCGGCAGTCGGCTCCAGCACCACGCTGGAGGAGCCGGCATAGACCACCAGCGACACCTTGTCCTCAGCGCGCAGTTGCTCGACCAGCAGTTTCAGGGTGCTTTGCACCAGGGGCAGGCCTTCGCGGCGATCCATCGAGCCGGAGACATCCACCAGAAACACCAGATTGGCCGGCGGCAGCTCGTCTACCCGTAGGTCCGAAGCCTTGATGGCGATACGCAGCAGGCGGCTTTCGGGATTCCACGGCGTGGCCGCGAGCTCGGTGTGCACGCCAAACGGCGCATCGCCCCTGCGCAGCGGGTAGGCGTAGGGGAAGTAGTTGACCAGCTCCTCCAGGCGCACCGCGTCCTGCGGCGGCAACTGCCCGCCATTGAGGAAGCGCCGCACATTAGCGTAGCTGCCAGTATCCACATCGATGCTAAAGGTCGACACCGGCGTCTCGGCCACGGCATGCACGGGGTTGCCCGCCAGTTTCTGATACTGCTCGCGGTTCTCGTCACGGTAGCCCGACGGCAAGGCATCGGCCTGCACAGACATCGGCATCGGCGCATAGGCCACGCTGGGCATCACGGCGTTGCCTGCTACCTGGCTTTTGCGTTGCAGCTGCGCTGGGGCAGCGGCCAGTTGCTCATGCAGCTCGGCCCGTTCACGCTTATGGGCCTGATCGCTCAGCAACGGGCTGCCAGCCTCGCTGGCAGGCAGCTCAGGGTTGGCGGCGCTGCACGCGCCGAGGCTGATCAGTACGCCTGCGGCAAAACCGGCAAGCAGAGGACGGGCAAGCAGTGAGGGATAAACGGGCATGGCGGCATCTCCTGAGCGATCGAACGAACCATTCGCTCAGGTAGACGCAGCGCTTATCCAACTCGGGTTAAGCCGCTGCTAAAAACTTGCAGCGCCTTCCTGACACAGCTGCCCGGCCAGCATCCCCAGGGTCATCAAGGCGCGCTCGGCTTCACGGTTCCACGGGATGCCGCAATTGAGGCGGATGCAGTGGTTGAACTGCTCGGTATTACTGAAGATCAGCCCCGGCGCGATGCTGATGCCCTGCTGCAGGGCTCGCACATGCAGGTCCTTGGTGTTGACCCGTGCCGGCAGACTGACCCAGAGGATAAAGCCGCCCTTGGGCCGGCTCATCTGCGTGCCTTCGGGGAAGTACTGCTGTACCGCCAGCTGGAAGGCGCTGAGGTTCTTGCGGTATTCCTGGCGGATAAAGCGCAAGTGACGGTCGTAACCGCCGTTCTCCAGATAGGCCGCTACCGCCATCTGCGTCACGCTGCAGGCCGAGTGGGTGCTGAAGGTCTGCAGGCGCTGGATTTCATCCTGGTACTTGCCGGCGATGATCCAGCCGATTCGCACACCCGGCGACAGGGTTTTCGAGAAGCTGGAGCAATAGATCACCCGCCCCTCGCGATCATGGGACTTGAGCGCCTTGGTCGGCCCCTGCTCGAACATCAGCTCGCCGTAGATATCGTCTTCGATGATCTGAATATCGTAGTCGCCGGCCAGGCGCAGCAACTGGCGCTGGCGCTCCTCGGGAATGGTGCCGCCCAGCGGGTTGCTCAACCGCGCGGTCAGCACCAGCGCCTTGATCGGCCACTGGTTGGCCGCCAGTTGCAGGGCTTCGAGGCTGATGCCGGTAGTCGGGTCGCTGGGAATCTCGATGACTTTAAGACCGAGCAAATCGGCCAGTTGCAGCAGACCGTAGTAGGTCGGTGACTCGGCGGCGATCAGATCGCCCGGCTTGGTCAGCACCCGCAGGCTCATCTGCAGGGCATCGACGCAGCCGTGGGTAATCACCACCTCGGACGGGTCGACCACCACCCCGGCATCGCGCATGCGGATCGCCACCTGACGGCGCAGCGGCTCGAAACCCGGGCTGAACATATAGCTGAAGGCCCGCGCACTGTGGAAGCGGGTGACCTTGGCCAGTTGCTGATGCAGGGCACGTACCGGCAGGTAATCGACATGGGGTACCGCAGCCCCCAGGGGAAATACCCCTTCGCGGCGCGACTCGGTGAGCACCTGATTGATGATGCTGCTGCGCGTCACCAGGCTGGGCCGCTCGACCCGAGCGATATCCGGGGTCGGCGCGGTCAGGGCCGGGGTCTGATGCACATAGAAGCCGGATTGCGGGCGGGCACGAATCAGGCCCTGATCCTCCAGGTTGGCGTAAGCCTGCAACACAGTCGCGTGGCTGACGCTAAGCTGTGCGCTCATCTTGCGCACCGAGGGCACTCGCTCACCGGGCTGGTAGACACCGCGGCGGATATCTTCCGCCAGTTGCTGGGCGATACGCTGATAGAGCAACAGATTGGTCATGACCGCGTTCCTGCTTGGCTGAACCGAAACAGTAAACCGGGCTTTTAGAATTGCACCGGTACAGTTCAGTGAATTGTGGGCGATACAGTGCCAACCCGCCAGGACTGTAACGGTTCAATCGGTAGCTGTTCGGATTGTACGGCGCTGCCTGGCGACGAGTCGCTGGCTGACCAGCGGAGATGGCGGGCATAAAAAAACCCCGGAAACCGGGGTCTATCAAGGATGCAGCGCTTTAACGCGACGAGCCTAAACGGCCCTGCTCATCGGAAAACACGATCTCCACCCGACGATTCTGCGCCCGCCCCTTGGCCGAAGCGTTTTCAGTGACCGGAAAGCTCTCGCCATGGCCCTGCACTTCGATGCGTTTGGCATCGATGCCCAGATCGACCAGTACATCGGCCACCGCCTGGGCTCTGGCCCGGGACAGCTCGAGGTTTTCCTGGGCGTCGCCACGGCTGTCGGTGTAGCCCTCGATCCGCACGATGCGCCGTGGGTTGAGCTGAAGGAACTGCACCAGCCTGAGCACCGTGCGATTGGCCGAGGCCTTGAGGTCGGCGTGCCCGGCATCGAACAGCACATCACCCAGGGTCATCACCAGGCCACGCTCATCCTCGCTGGTCGTCAGGCTGACCATCTGCTCTTCGAGCCAGTCGCTCTGCTCCTGCACGCTGAGCAACTTGACCTCGCGCAGGGCCAGCTGCAGCCGCTGACGTTCCAGCTCCAGCTTGGCGGCGCGTTCCTGGTTCAGGTTGAGCGCGCTCTTCTGCCCGGCAATCGCGCTGTACTGCTGGCTCAGGTAGGCATAGTGCGTCACATCGTCGGCGCTGCCCCAGTAGCTCGACAGGCGATCGGCGCGCGCCAGGGACTCGCCGGCACGAATCAGATCCTTGGCCGCGCTGCGCAGCACATCGGGATCTTCCTTGACCGCCTGAAAGCTCCCATTCGCGGCTTGCAGTGCCTGTTCGCTGGCGGAATGCGAAGACGCGCAACCGCTGAGCACAGTCGCCGCCAGAAGCACGCTACCCAGTGCTGGCAAAGTCTTCATTACAAGCCCCCCAGCTGTTTGCGCAAACGGCTGATGCGGTTGTTCAGCTCGACCAACTGCTGCGCGCTTTTCTCGGTCAGGTACTGGGCCTCGGCCAGGCGGGCATCCAGTTCGGCCTGTTCGGCCTGGATACGCGCCTGCTTGTAGTCTTCGTCCTGCATGGCGGCCTGGGCCAAGGCGAACTTCTCCTCGGCCTGCCCCAACGCCGCGGACTGTTCCGCCGCAAGCCCCAGGGCCTGAGCCTGGGCAAGCGCCTGCTCGGTCAGGCGCAACTGCTCGACGGGCGCGGGATCGGTGGCACAGGCACTGAGCAGCAGCGGCACGAGCGCTGTGCAAAAACGTCGATAGATCACAAGACTTTCCTACTGAATAACGTCGCTGGCGGGTATGAGCTGTTGCTCTTTCCAGAGTTGCAGATTGCGCTGCAGCAAGACCTCGGGTAACCCTGCGGCCACCGCCTCGAGCATCTTCTTCGCCAGCCCGCCCCTTAGCCAGGGTTCGTTGCAGGCGGAGTTGTGCGACAGCGCGAGATACAGACCCTCGCTGGAAACCGCTGGTTCCAGGGCCAGCAGGTCATCCTGCATTTCCAGGGTATCGGCCAGCGCCTGACCGGGGTAACGCTCATGGAGCACATAGTCGGTGCGCCCGAGCAGCAAGTTCTGGAAGGCCAGGGTCAGGCTGGAAACCCGCTCCAAGGTCAGCTGACTCTTGGCATAGGCGTCGAACTGCGCACCAAAACTGTTGCTCGCCAGGGTATCGCCCGTGTGTTCACGCAAATCCTCCCAGCCGGCATAGGCAAACGCCGCGTCGCGACGCACCCAGACCACGCTGGGCGTGACATAGGCGACGGGATGCACATAGTCCATCGCATCGAGCTGCGAAGCATCGAGAACGGCACCGGCCAGCAGGTCGATACGTCCGCTGCGCACCTCATCCAGGGGCTGCGGCCAGGCTCCACTGTCGAGCACATCGACCACCAGCCCCAGCTCCGTGGCCAGGTGCTTGAGCAGGTCGGCATTGGCTCCGATCAGCTGCTGCGGGTTCTGCGGGTCGCGCCATAAATAGGGCGGGTAATCCGGATTACCGGTCGCCACCAGGCGCTCGCACTTGCCTGCGGCAGCGGCCAGCCCCGGCAGCACCAGCAGGCCAAGCGACAACACAAAGGACTTCACTAAACCGCGCTCAAGCATTGGCAAACTTCTCGACTGAACCTTGGGTGGGGCGTCTACGGACACGCGCCGGGAGACAGAGGCTTCGTGCTAGCTTAATACGCGTCCCAATCGACGCGATAAAGAGCTGTCATGAAAAAACTGATTATCGGCCTGTTCTCGCTGCTTCTGGCCACAGCCGCCCTGCTCTACCTGTCCCCTGCCGTCCTGTTGGCCGGCATGCAGCTGGTGGAGCGGCAACGAGCGGGCCTGAGCCTCGAGCAGATCGCAGTGGGCGATCTTAACATCCATTACTACGAGGGCGGCCCAGACGATGCACAAACCCTATTGATGGTCCACGGCTTTGCCGCCAACAAGGACAACTGGCTGCGCTTCGCCCGCCACCTCAGCCAGGACTACCGGGTGATCGCCCTCGACCTGCCCGGCTTCGGTGCTAGCGACAAGCCGACCGGCAGCTACGATGTCGGCACCCAGACCGAGCGCCTGGCCAATGTGGTGCAGGCCCTGCAGATCGACAAGCTGCACCTGATCGGCAATTCCATGGGCGGGCATATCAGTGCGCTATATGCCGCGCGCTACCCGGACCAGGTGCTGTCGCTGGCCTTGCTGGACAACGCCGGCATCACCTCGCCGCAACCCAGCGAGCTGATGCAGCTACTCCAACGCGGCGAGCCCAACCCACTGGTGGTGCGCCAGCCCGAGGACTTCCAGCGCCTGCTGGAGTTCGTCTTCGTCGAGCCGCCGGCGCTGCCCGCATCGATCAAGGATTATTTCGCCGAACAGGCGATCGCCAACAGCGCCCACTATGACCGGGTATTCGCCCACCTGATCGAGCGCTATATCCCGCTGGAGCCCGAGCTGGCGAAGATTCAGGCACCTACCCTGGTGATCTGGGGAGCCGAGGACCGTGCCCTGCACGTCTCCAGCACCGAGGTCATGCGCCCGCTGCTGCGCCAGCCCACCATCGTGGTCATGCCCGCAACCGGCCACGCACCGATGATTGAGCGCCCGCAGCAGACCGCGCAGCACTACCGGGCCTTTCTCCAGGCGCTGCCGGATTAGCGCAAAAACGCCGGCAACGTTCTTGCGCGCAAGCCCCGCAGGGGTGAAGCGCATGGATGTGCCGAACACAAAAAACCCGCTCGGTGAGCGGGTTTTTTGTGGACTGGGGAAACTGACTTAAACCAGTTTTTCCAGCTCGGGGATGGCTTCGAACAGATCCGCCACCAGGCCATAGTCGGCCACCTGGAAGATCGGCGCTTCTTCATCCTTGTTGATCGCAACGATCACCTTGGAATCTTTCATGCCGGCCAGGTGCTGAATCGCGCCGGAGATACCGACGGCGATATACAGCTGCGGAGCAACGATCTTGCCGGTCTGACCGACCTGCATGTCGTTCGGTACGAAACCCGCGTCGACCGCGGCGCGGGAAGCGCCAACAGCAGCGCCCAGCTTGTCGGCCAGTGCGTACAGGTGCTTGAAGTTGTCGCCGTTCTGCATGCCGCGGCCGCCGGAAACGACGATCTTGGCAGCGGTCAGCTCCGGACGATCGGACTTGGCCAGTTCTTCACCGACGAAAGCCGACTTGCCAGCGTCGCCGCCAGCTGCAACCGCCTCAACCGCAGCGCTGCCGCCTTCGGCCGCAACCGGGTCGAAACCGGTGCTACGCACGGTGATAACTTTAACGGCAGCGGAAGACTGCACGGTGGCAATGGCGTTACCGGCGTAGATTGGACGCTTGAAGGTGTCAGCGCTTTCGACGGCGATGATTTCCGAGATCTGATCAACGTCCAGTGCAGCGGCGACGCGCGGCAGGATGTTCTTACCGTTGCTGGTAGCGGCAGCCAGGATGTGGCTGTAGCCCTTGCCCAGTTCGGCAACCAGCGGCGCAACGTTTTCCGGCAGCTGGTGAGCGAAAGCGGCGTTGTCGGCAACCAGTACCTTGGTCACGCCAGCGATCTTGGCAGCGGCTTCGGCAGCAGCGCCGCAAGCGGCACCTGCAACCAGTACGTGGATGTCGCCACCGATCTTCGCGGCAGCAGCCACGGTGTTCAGGGTGGCAGGAGCCAGGGCGGCATTGGTGTGTTCAGCGATAACCAGGATAGTCATTTAGATTACCTTCGCCTCGTTCTTCAGTTTCTCGACCAGTTCAGCCACGGACTTGACCTTGATGCCGGCACTGCGGGTAGCAGGCGCTTCGACTTTCAGAGTCTTGACGGTGGAGGCGGTGGAAACGCCCAGATCAGCCGGAGTAACAGTTTCCAGCGGCTTTTTCTTGGCCTTCATGATGTTCGGCAGCGACGCGTAGCGCGGCTCATTGAGGCGCAGGTCGGTGGTCACGATAGCCGGCAGGTTCAACGCAACGGTCTGCAGACCGCCGTCAATTTCGCGGGTGACGTTGACCTTGTCGCCAGCTACTTCAACCTTGGAGGCGAAGGTGCCCTGGCCGAAGCCGGTCAGCGCGCCCAGCATCTGGCCGGTCTGGTTGTTGTCGCTGTCGATGGCCTGCTTGCCCATGATCACCAGCTGAGGCTGCTCCTTGTCGACCACTGCCTTGAGCAGCTTGGCCACGGCCAGGGAGTTCAGCTCGTCGCCGGACTCAACCAGGATGGCACGATCGGCACCCAGCGCCAGGGCGGTACGCAGCTGCTCTTGAGCAGTGGTTGGGCCGATGGTTACGACGACGATTTCGCTCGCCACGCCCTTCTCTTTCAGGCGTACAGCTTCTTCCACGGCGATTTCGCAGAAAGGGTTCATCGACATCTTGACGTTGGCAAGATCAACGCCGCTGTTGTCCGCTTTGACGCGAACCTTGACGTTGTAGTCGACCACTCGTTTGACAGCTACAAGAACCTTCATGGATTCCTCGTTACTCTCCGGTGAATAAGAATGTCGCCAGAAGCGAACATGGCGGGAACTGCTAACCGGCCGGAACCGGGAGTCAACCAATAACGGCGGACACAAAACCGCCCGTATCTTGACCGCACGACCCGAACTGGTCAATACAACGGACCGGCCAATCGTCTGCGATGTAGTAAGATTCTAACAGCCCTACAGAAAATTCAAACAAACGTTTGTATTGGCCCATCCGAAGGGTCTGGATATAATGCGCCAGCATCGCTCATGGAACGAGCCTGCCAGTCAAATAAAACTAGAGAGTCCTGAGTAGGAGATAGCCTGTGGAACGCGAATTTATGGAATTCGACGTCGTCATCGTCGGCGCCGGCCCTGCTGGTTTGTCCGCCGCCTGCCGACTGAAGCAGAAAGCCGCCGAAGCCAGCAAAGAAATCAGCGTCTGCGTGGTCGAGAAAGGCTCCGAAGTCGGTGCGCATATTCTTTCCGGTGCGGTGTTCGAACCCCGCGCCCTGAACGAGCTGTTTCCCGACTGGAAGGAACTCGGCGCGCCACTGAACACTCCGGTCAAGCGCGACGATATCTACGTGCTCACCAATGCCGAGAAGGCCAGCAAGGTTCCGGACTTCTTCGTGCCAAAGACCATGCACAACCATGGCAACTACATCATTTCCCTGGGCAACCTGTGCCGCTGGCTGGCCCAACAGGCGGAAAACCTCGGCGTAGAAATCTACCCAGGCTTCGCCGCCCAGGAAGCGCTGATCAACGAAGAAGGCTCGGTCTACGGCATTCTCACCGGCGACCTCGGCGTCGATCGCGAAGGCAACCCGAAAGAGGGTTACTACACCCCGGGCATGGAACTGCGAGCCAAGTACACCCTGTTCGCTGAAGGCTGCCGCGGCCATATCGGCAAGCAGCTGATCAAGAAATTCGACCTCGACTCCGAAGCCGACGCCCAGCATTACGGCATCGGCATCAAGGAAATCTGGGACATCGACCCTGCCAAGCACGAGCAAGGCCTGGTGGTGCACACCGCCGGCTGGCCGCTGGATATCGTTGCGAGCGAAAACACTGGCGGCTCCTTCCTCTATCATCTGGAAAACAACCAGGTGGTGGTTGGCCTGATCGTCGACCTGTCGTACAGCAACCCGCACCTGTCGCCGTTCGATGAATTCCAGCGTTACAAGCACCACCCGGTGATTGCCCAGTACCTGGAAGGCGGCAAGCGCGTCGCCTATGGGGCCCGCGCCCTGGCCAAAGGCGGCATCAACTCGCTGCCGAAGATGGTCTTCAACGGCGGCGCTCTGATCGGTTGCGACCTCGGCACTATGAACGTGGCCAAGATCAAGGGCAGCCACACCGCCATGAAGTCCGGCATGCTCGCCGCCGAGGCCGTGGCCGACGCGCTGTTTGCAGGCAAGGAAGGCGGCGATCAGCTGACCGGCTATGTCGACGCGTTCAAGGCCAGCTGGCTGTATGACGAGCTGTTCAGCACACGCAACTTCGCCCCAGCGATGCATAAATTCGGCCCACTGATGGGTGCCGGCTTCAACTGGCTGGACCAGAACATCTTCGGCGGCAAGCTCCCCTTCACTCTGCACGACACCAAGCCGGATTACGCCTGCCTGAAGCTGGCGGCAGAGGCGCAGAAGATCAGCTACCCGAAACCGGACGGCAAACTCAGCTTCGACAAGCTCAGCTCGGTATTCCTCTCCAACACCAACCATGAAGAGGAACAACCCTGCCACCTGAAGCTCACCGACCCGAGCATTCCGCTGGGCAAAAACCTACCGATGTACGACGAACCGGCGCAGCGCTACTGCCCGGCCGGCGTGTATGAGGTAGTGACCCAGGAAGACGGCGAGAAGAAGTTCCAGATCAACGCGCAAAACTGCGTGCACTGCAAGACCTGTGACATCAAGGATCCAGCCCAGAACATCAACTGGGTGGCACCTGAAGGCACCGGCGGGCCTAACTACCCCAATATGTAAGACGCAAAACAAAGGCTCCCTTGGGAGCCTTTTTTATTACGCTGAACTCAACCGTAACCGGGGAGAAACTCAGTCTGGCTGCGGGCCAATCGGGAAAAACTCTCCACTGCTCCACACCCCGAGCCAGGTCTGGCCATCGATCTCGCGCGGCACCGCCAGCTCGACCAACTGGTAGAACACATTGCGGTGGATCAGGGCCTCAAGATTGCTTCGCACATGCACATAGGGCGCGGGCTCATCGGTCAGGGCGTCGAGCTCGACCCGCAGCGGGTGCTCACCACCTGCCACGACCTCGTCCTCGACATTGGTGATAAAGCGCAGCACCTGAGCCTCGCCTTCACCTTCCACCTGCAAGGTGACCGCCACGAAGGGTGCGTCATCGACCTGGATACCGACCATCTCCACCGGGGTCACCAGCACATACTTATCGCCATCGCGACGGATGATGGTGGAGAACAACCTGACCATGGGTTTGCGCCCGATCGGCGTGCCCATATAGAACCAGGTGCCGTCGCGGGCGATACGCATGTCGATATCGCCGCAAAACTCCGGATGCCACAGGTGCACCGGCGGCAAGCCCTTGTCCGCGGTCTTGGGAATCTGCGCCAGCAGGTCGCCGGCCTTGCCCGTATCACTCATCAGCCTTCCTCAATCGCTCAAACCCAGCAAACGCCGTGCATAGTCCCGCAGCGCGGGACCGATCAGCTCTTCCGGCTTGGCATCATAAAGCGTCAGCAAGCCACCGCGGCTACGAATCCGCGCCGTATCGACCATATAACGGGTATTGGTTTCGATCAGCATCAACTGAATCACCCCGCGATCGGTGCCCAGACGGTCCAGCGCCTCCTGATCCTCCCACTCCTCCACCGTGCCGATGCGGTCATCGGCATAGGCAAAACGGTTATAGAGCAGATAATGCGCGCCCGCCTCGCGGGCCTGCTCCAGGGCTTCTTCCAGGCCTAACGGCCCGAGGGCACGGCGGACCATGGGGAAATACTCGACAAAGCCCTTGTAGGCTTCCTCGGCCACCACATTGGGCCGCGGGTTGGCACCGCCCGGTGGGGTGAAGTGACCCTGGGCAATATAGATAAAGGAGTCGGTCTGCAAACGCCAAGGACTGGCCCGGCGCGTCTGGCTGTGGTCAAGCACACCGACATCGCGCAATTGATAGATCGCCTCATCCGCCAGGTCACTGGCCTTCATACAGCCGCCAAGCAGCAACACACCCATTATCAGCAACAGACTACGCATCAGGTTTCTCCAGCGGCCGGTGACGGAAAACCGGCGGATAGCGCCCAGATGCAGATTTCACGCCAGCTGCCACTCATAGTGGCCTGTTGCCGCTTCATGCGCGGCCACGCTACGGCAACGCCCCCCTAAAGCCCGCGCTGCCACTCCTGGCGCAAGCGCGCCTCCTGCGGCTGCTCAATGGCCCGGCGCACCTGAGCCAGCAGGCGCTGCTTGTCTGCGCCAAGAGTACCCTTGAGCACCAGGTAGTTGGAGGCATGATCGCTGCGAAACACCGTATCGCGCAGTTCCAGCCCTTGCAGCAGGCGTTCGACTTCGACGAACAGCTCATGCTGGCCGAGCGATTGGAAATCGGCAAAGCCTTCGCGGAAACGCGCCTCGCCTTGGGGAAAGCTGACCACCAGGGTCGAGAGGAACTCCGGCTGCGCCGCGTTCATCAGGCGCGCCGAATTATCCGCGTGCTGTTCGCTCAGCAGCGCCCCCCGAGTACCGTCCCAACTCATTCAGCACGCTCAAAAATTCGCTGATGAACGATCAGCTCGCTCGCGGCAACAGCAACACAGCAACTGCAATCAGAAAGCTGATCAATCAGGTCACAGCGCCTGATAGCAAGATGACCAGAAAACGCAAGGGTCTACTTTAGGCCATGCCTAGGAAGGCGCGCTGCTAGTGGCCTTGAACAGGTGCTCGAACCCCTCCATCGTGCTGTCCACAAATCGCTCATCGCTTATGCCCGACGGGAAGTGCAACACGCGGTGAATGACCAGCGAAGCCAGACCGTGTATGTACGACCAGCTAGATAGGGATGCACGGCGAACCTCAACGCTTTCAATATCCCGCGCCAGCAGTTCTGCAATGATTTGCTTCAGCTCGCCGAAGGCGTCATCTCTTGCATGGCGCAGCTCAGGCATCATTTCGCAGTCGGCAAACTCCGGGCCGAACATGAGCTGGTAAAGCGCAGGGTTGCCGCGGGCGAAGCTGAAGTAAGCCAGGCTGGCGTTGCGTAATTTCTGCATGCCGCCGCTGTGGTCGCCCCTGGCCGCGAGAACCTTGCCCAGCTCTCGAAACCCCTGAGCAGCCAGTTGGCCGATCAGCTCTGCCCTGTTGGCATAGTGATGATAGGCGGCGGTCGAGCTGACCCCGACCCGCTCCGAAACAGCCCGGAGCGAGAGCTTGGTGGGCCCAACTTCCTCGAGCATTTCCCGCGCAGCGCTGAGTAATTGAGGGGCCAGATTGCCTACATGGTAGGTCTCGCGTGTACGGCTAGTGGTTCTGGTCATGCTTCGATTGTCCCCTGAGGGCTGTTCGGACGGGTGTGACTTCGCCTTGATCTTATCATAGCAAAGTATCTTGACAGTGATAAGATGCACATATAACCTCAAGCTGAAACGAGGCCGAAAGGGGCGACCCTACGGCAATAATTTTCGAGCCGATGCGCATGGCCTCACCAAGAGCAAGTTAATGACCACAACAACGCCTGAACTGACCCAACCTCCCACTCATACGAGCCTGGTGAAGCCCATGATCGGCTTTCCCATAAAGTGGTTCGCCTGACCTCCACTGCCAGCCAAGAGAATCGACCATGGACTCATCCCACGAGTGTTTCAATGTTTCCGTAGAGGGCGGAATTGCCCACCTGCAATTGAGTCGGCCCGATAAAGCCAACAGTCTGACCCTGGGATTTTGGAGTGAGCTGCCGGCAGTGATTGATCGCTTGAGCCGCTCGGGCAAGGTGCGGGTGATGGTGTGCTCGGCACAGGGTAAGGTCTTCTGTGGCGGCCTGGATCTGCAGATATTCGCGTCGTCCCAAGAGTTCCATGCGACCAGCGCCATCGAGCGTGAGGCCATGCAAGCCGGCTTGGAGAAAATGCAGGACGCGGTGAATGCGCTGGAGCGCGCCCGCTTCCCGATAATCGCGGCAGTCCAAGGTGCCTGCGTAGGTGCTGGTTTTGACCTGATCACCGCCTGCGATTTATGTGTCGCCTCTGAGCAGGCGAAGTTCCGTATCGAAGAAACCAACATAGGCATGATGGCCGACCTGGGTGTGCTGCAACGGCTACCGCGCCTGATCCCCGCAGGCGTGGCGCGTTACCTGGCATTGACCGGCGACTCGCTGGATGCCGCTCAGGCATATCGTTTGGGTCTACTGGCCAAAGTTTTCTCGAGCAACGAGGCATTGCTTGAGGGTGCCTTTGCTATGGCTCGGCGCATTGCCGAACGGCCACCGGTGGCTATCAGCTCAATCAAGCGAGCAATGCTCTATAGCCGCGACCATGGTGTCTACGAATCGCTGCAGCACACCGTGCTGCTGCAAAGCGCCATCCTCAGCGGAGAAGACATTCTGCGCTCTGTGCAGGCCCGGGCATCCGGAACGCCAGCGCAGTTTGCCGACTTGCTTGAGCTGGGACAGGCCCTTTAAGGGTGTTTTTTTGACTAAATCTTATCGCTGATAAGTTCGAGGTATATATATGAAGCACTACGACGCCGTCGTGATCGGTGCCGGCAACGCCGGGCTGACCGCCGCGACTGCCTTGCAGCGTGGTGGCTGCCGGACGCTGTTGCTGGAGCGCCACAATATCCCCGGTGGTTGTGCCACCTCCTTCGTACGCGGCGATTTCGAGTTCGAGGTTGCCCTGCACCAGCTCAGCGGCATGGGCACAGAGGACAAGCCGTTCGTCATGCGCAAGCTGTTCGACAAGCTGGGGGTGATGGACAAGGTCGAGTTCGTCCAGGAGCACGAGCTGTACCGCCTGGTGGTGCCCGGAGAAATCGATGTCATCCTGCCGGCCAGTTGGTCCGGGCTGCGTCGCACTCTGCAGGAGCTGTTCCCGGTGGAACAGGACGCCATTGAGCACTTTCTGGTGCTCTGCGAGAAGATTACCCTGGAAAGCTTCATGACCCTGCCGCAGGCGCACCGGTCGAACAGCGAGGCCATGCTGAAGTCGATGTGCCCGTACTTCGTGGAGTACGGCTTCCGTTCGGTGAAGGATGTGCTGGACGAGTTCTTCAGCGATACCAAGCTGAAAAGTGTGCTGGGTACCTACTGGCTCTACCTCGGGGTGCCGCCGAGCATGCTGCCGTTCCCCGATCTGGCCGCAATGCTCTATGC
The DNA here is from genome assembly GCF_963970915.1 of Pseudomonas sp. EA_105y_Pfl2_R69. Lineage (NCBI taxonomy): Bacteria > Pseudomonadati > Pseudomonadota > Gammaproteobacteria > Pseudomonadales > Pseudomonadaceae > Pseudomonas > Pseudomonas sp. EA_105y_Pfl2_R69. The sequence continues at coordinate 9,183 of NZ_CAXAOO010000002.1, read as the reverse complement.
CTATGCAGAGTTCAAGCCCTGGCATATCAAGGGTGGTTCCCAGGCCATGTCCAGCGCACTGGTGGAGTCGTTCAGCGAGGCCGGTGGCGAGGTGCGTTTCAACTGTGGCGTCGAGAAGATCCTCACAAGGGATGGCCGGATCAGCGGCGTGCGCCTGGAGGGCGGCGAGATCGTTTCCTGTGACGCGGTGGTGTCCAACGCCAGCCCGCTGATCACCTTCAACGAGCTGCTCGACCTCGACCAGCCGCCGTTTAAGGTTCAGCAAGACTTCAAATCTCGACGCATGGGCACCTCGGCCTTCGTCATCTACCTGGGTTTGGACTGCACGCCGCAGGAGCTGGGTGTGACTGCGGCCTCCAGTTTCATTTACGAGACCATGGACGAGGATCAGATCCATGACCGCATGGGGACGCTGCAGACCCCGCTAGGCGGGATGCTCACTTGCTACAACTTCGAAGACCCAAGCGCTGCGCCACCCGGCAAGAGCCAGGTGATGCTGATTTGCCTGCAGTACGGCGATGCGTGGAAGTCGGTGGCACCCGAGCACTACGCCCGTACCAAATACGAGTTTGCCGAGAAGCTCATCACTCTGATCGAGAGGGTCTACCCCAAGGTACGCCAGCACATCGAAGAAGTTGAGGTGGGCACGCCGCTGACCATGATGCGTTACCTCAACAGTCCCGGTGGGGCTATTTATGGCTTCCAGCAGAGCGCTCAGGACTCCGTTCTGCTGCGCGAGCGTCTGGACGGCGTGCCGGGGCTCTACATCGCCGGTTCCTGGACTTCTGCGGGCGGTTTCCAGCCAACCTATATGGCCGGTGAGTCCACCGCCCGGGCGGTGCTCAAACAGTTAAAAGTCAAAGAGGTGGAGCATGTCTGAACAGAACCTGCTGAACGAAGTGGCCGGTTTCCGGGAAGCTTGGCAAGTTAAGGAAGCTTTGGAGAAAAGCGGCACCGACTTCTATGAGGTAAAAGGTGAAGTGGCGAGCACCGTCGTCCAATTGCATCCCAAGCGACTGAAGCTGGAAGTCGCCAAAGTGCTTGAAGAAACGCCCACCACCAAAACGCTGCGCTTGGTCGCCGCCGACCGTAGTGCCTTGCCGCCATTCCAAGCCGGGCAGTACATCAACCTGTTCACCGAGATCAATGGTGTGTCGACGGCACGGCCTTACGCCATCTCGTCATCACCCTCTCAGCGGGTCTATTACGACCTCACCGTAAAGCGGGCAAAGGATGGTTTTGTCTCGAATTATTTGCTTGATCGCGTAGCGGTAGGGCAGCACTTCCTTAGCTCTGGCCCGATGGGCACCTTCCATCACAACCCACTGTTCCACGGCGAAGACCTGGTGTTCCTCGCTGGCGGCTCGGGTGGCGCACCCGCACGCAGCATCCTGCTGGACATCCTCGACCGTGGCCTGCCGCATCGCTTCCACCTCATCTACGTGAACAGCTACATCGATGACGTGATCTTCGACGAGGAGTTCCGTGGGCTGGCCATGCGTCACGAGAGTTTCTCCCTGAGCGAGGTGATCTCCCGCCCCCCCACTGGGTACCAGGGCTACACCGGACGTCTGACGCAGGCGGTGCTCGAACAGTTGCTCGACAAGATCGGCGACAAGATGTTCTACGTCTGTGGCCCAACCCCGTTCAACGATAGTTGCGTCGAACTGCTCACCGCGTTGGGCGTCAAGCGCCGTCGAATCCGCGTAGAGGCCAATGGTGCGCCCAAGGCACCGAACGAGCAGAAGGGATGGCCCGAGGGGGTCTCACTGGACGACGAGGTCACCGTGACGGTACGTGGGCGCGGCAGCTTCCGGAGCCGTGTCGGCGAACCGCTGCTCAATGCCCTGGAGCGCAATGGCTACGGCACCGAGAACGCCTGCCGCTCGGGCGAGTGCAGCCTGTGCCGGGTCAAGCTGGTCTCCGGTGCCGTATTCAATCCGCAGGAGGCCCATCTGCGCAAGTCCGACCGGGACTTCGGCTGGATTTATTCCTGCGTAGCGTTCCCCACCGGGGATATCGAAATCCAGCTCTAGCCGCCGTTGCCGCCTGGGATCGTCGGGCGGAGCGAGCAATACCTGCAGAATAAGAACAAAGGAGCACTAGCCATGACCACGACTAATCTCTGGGAACAGAGCTATCCGCCAAGCCTGCGTGGCTACCGCGTCGACCCCCAGGAACTGATGGGAAACATCGCCGACTTTGCCCGGCAGGGGGCCAAGCAGTTCGCTGAGACACCGGCCTTCACCATTGTGTTGCCCAGTGGCCTACACGCAGACCTGTCTTTCGCCGAGGTGGACGAGCTGTCGGATGCCTTTGCCGCCTACCTGCTGGTGGACCAAGGATTGGTACATGGCGATGTGGTAGCGATTCAGCTACCCAATAGCCTGCACTATCCCCTTGCTGTGCTGGGTGCATGGAAAGCGGGTCTTATTGTCACCAACGTTAACCCGCTGTACACCGCTCGCGAACTGGAAGCGCAACTGAGCGACAGCGGTGCCAAGCTACTCGTGGCTTGCGACCTATTCGTCGGCCGTGCTGAAGCGGTTATCGCCGAACGTGGTGTACGGTTGGTCACCACAAGCCTGGGTGACTTCTTCCCGCCAGCAGTTGGTACATCCATTCAACAGAAATTGGCTGCCGACAGCGGTGGCGATCTCACCCCGAGCATCACCCACCGACGTTTCAGCGAAGCGTTGTCCATCGGATGCGGACATGCCCCTGTGCAGGTCCAGCCCCATCCTGTGGCGCTCTACCAGTACACCGGTGGCACCACGGGGCGCAGCAAGGGCGCGGTGTTAAGTCATGCCAATCTGCGCGCTGTACTGCGCATGGCCGAGGACTACATCAATGCCCATGACATGCACATCGAGCCCGGCGAGGTGATCGCCACCGTGCCGCCGCTGTACCACATCTTCGCCTTCAACTTTAACTTCCTGCTGTTCTTCCGCCGCGGTGGGCGCAACCTGCTGGTGCCCAGCCCTCGCCCGCTGTCCAACGTGTTCCCGGTGTTCGACAAGTTCCCGGTACGCTGGATGACGGGGGTGGACACGCTCTATGCCGGCCTGCTGGCGGAACCTTGGCTGCAGGCCAATCCACCCAAGCTCAAGCTGGCCGTTTCCGGTGGCACCTCGTTGCGGCCGAGTACCGCCGAGCGCTGGCAGGCGGTGGTCGGCCCGATTCTGGAGGGCTACGGGCTGACCGAAACAAGCTGCTTCGTGTCATTCAACCCACCAGGACCGACATCGCGGCCAGGCACCGTCGGTCTGCCCATGCCAGGGAGCGAGGTGCGCATAGCGGACGCCGATGGACACGAGCTCCCGACGGGAACGCCTGGTGAATTGCTGGTACGTGGCCCGCATATCGTCGAACGCTACCTGAACCGCCCGGACGAGACTGCCGATGCCTTTGCGGATGGCTGGTTCTGCACCGGGGACATCGCGGTGATGGACGAGCAGGGGTACATCCGCATCGTCGACCGCAAGAAGGACATGATCCTGGTCTCGGGCTTCAACGTCTATCCCAACGAGGTGGAAGACGTCATCGCCGAACACCCGGACGTGAGCGAGGTGGCGGTGATCGGTGTGGCGGACGAGGCCACCGGCGAGGCCATACGCGCCTTCGTCGCGTTGCGGCGGCCCGGGCTGGATGGCGAGGCAATTATCCGCCACTGCCGTGAGCGACTGACCGCCTACAAGGTGCCGAAGCAGATCGTCTTCCGCGAACAACTGCCCAAGTCACCCATCGGCAAGATCCTCCGTGCGGAGTTGCGCGCGGAAGGCTGAGGGTGCAACTGCTTTTAGGCCATATGAACCCGAGCGTGAAATGGCCGGCGGGATATCCCACTCCATCCCGTTCTTTTTATTCAGGAGAGGGTGCCCTGGCACCCTGGGCCGTAGGAGCTGCATCATGATCGAAACCCTGTCCAAGATGACTCTGGCCCCCCTGATCCTGGCCCAAGGGTTATATACCCGCTGGCTCACGCCTAGGCTGCCGGAACCTGCCGGCGAGCGGGCAGGCATCAGTGGCACAGGCCCTTGCCTACGCCTGCTGATCCTCGGCGATTCCGCCGCCGCGGGCGTGGGTGTAGCGAGCCAGGACGATGCCCTGGCCGGCAAGCTGGCAACGCGATTGTCTGGTGACTTCACGGTGTCCTGGAGGCTACTTGCCCAGTCCGGGCTCGATACCCGGGAAGTGGTGCAACTGCTCGAGAGAAGTGCGGCCGAGCACTTCGATGTCGTTCTGGTGTCCGTGGGTGTCAACGACGTCACCGGCAGTGTCTCCGCCAAGGCCTGGATTGCCTCCATGGCGCGCCTTGTCGACCTGCTGCAATGGAAGTTCGAGGCTCGCCAAGTGGTGCTGTCCCGGATTCCACCGTTGCATGCGTTTCCCTCCCTCCCACAGCCATTGCGCTGGTACTTGGGGGAACGGGCGGAGCGCTTCAACCAACATCTCGCCGAATTGACCCGGCGGCGCACCGGCACCGTCCTGCTGGACACCGAATACCCCTTGCTCGGCGAACGGATGGCGCAGGACGGCTTCCATCCAGGGCCGTCAATCTACTCGATGTGGGCCGATGAGGTTGCGGCCCTCCTGCGTGCTAGACCCCCGTCCGGGAAGCCTTGCAGGGGACAGCAACAATGATCCGTCGTGGCCGTTTTCGCCGATTCGATCCCGACTGGGCCGCGCACCAGGCCATGCTCGAGTTCTGGCGGTACGGCTATGCCGGGGCCACGCTGACCAGACTCAAATCGGCCATGGGCGGTATCTGCTCGCCGAGCCTGTATGCCGCCTTTGGCTCCAAGGAACGCCTGTTCCGGCGTGCCCTCGATATCTACCTGCGCGAGGAGCTGCTACCCAGCCGGCAACTGCTGCAGGACGGCGGCCTCCACGCCGTGCGGCGGTTCTTTCGTCAGGTGGTGCTGCGTTACACAGCGGACGGTAAGCCCAGGGGCTGCCTGGTCGAGTCCTGCCTAGCCGAGCGCGAGCTGAACGGTACTAGCACCGAGCGCCTGCTTGCCGAGCAGCGCGCGGAGACACTGCAGGCACTGCTGGCCTGCCTTGATCGAGGGCTGCTCGGCGGCGAGTTGTCGACGGCTGTCGACCCACTGCGCCTAGCCCGCCTACTGAGCCTATTCCTGCCGGTACTTTCCAGCCAGGCGCGGGAAGGGGCACCGCGAGAAGAACTGATGGCGCTAGTGGAGGACCTGCTGGCCTGTGTGCTGCCGCCTGGCAAGTTGCGTCATGTCGGCGTGGCGACTAGGCACACCTGCAGCCCTTTTCTACGCCCAAATCTTAGCAGTGCAAATATCAACGTTTTCCAACCAGCGCCCCCCCGGGCCAGCCTCCGGGAAGGAGGTCGGTCCCGAGCAACCCTGTAGGCCTGCGCCGTACGAGTGAACGCCGCAGACCGTGATCCCACCACAATAATCCATGGAGTAGCGTGAATGACAAAAACAACAACGCTCTGGTGCTTAGCAGCACTGCCCCTCGCCATAGGCCTAGCGAGCTCACCGGCTTTTGCCGCTGGCTTCCAGATTGGCGAGATCGAAGGGCAATTCGATTCATCCCTGTCTATCGGGGCCAGTTGGTCCACAGCCAAGCCGGACAAGGACATGATCGGTACCGCCAACGGAGGCACCGGCTTCACCCAGACCGGCGACGATGGCCGCCTCAACTTCAAGCGTGGCGAGACCTTCTCGAAGATCTTCAAGGGCATCCATGACCTCGAACTCAAATACGGCAACAGCGGCGTCTTCCTTCGCGGCAAGTATTGGTATGACTTCGAGCTGAAGGACGAGAGCCATCCGCACAAGAACATCGGCGACCACAATCGCAAGGAGGGTGCCAAGTCGTCCGGCTACGAGCTGCTCGATGCCTTCGTCTACCACAACTACACCCTCGGTGAACTACCGGGCACCGTACGCCTCGGCAAGCAGGTGGTGAGCTGGGGCGAGAGCACCTTCGTTCGGAACGGCATCAACGCCATCAATCCGATCGATGTAGCCGCCTTCCGCCGCCCGGGGGCGGAGATCAAGGAAGGCCTGATCCCGGTGAACATGCTTTACCTGTCACAGAGTATCACCGACAGGTTGTCCGCCGAGGCCTTCTACCAACTGGAGTGGGACCAGACCATCATCGACAACTGCGGCACCTTCTTCGCTCCGAACGATGTGCTGGCCGACGGTTGCGACAGCAACTACCACGTACTCGACGCCGCCTCCCTTACCGCGTTGACGGGTGGCCCCGGCGCGGGGATTCTCGCCGGTCGAGGCGTAAGCCTGACGCCGGAGGGGCTGATGGTTCCGCGCGGTGCCGACCGCGATGCGCGCGACTCGGGGCAGTTCGGCATCGCCCTACGTTGGCTCGGCGACTCGACGGAATATGCTGGCTACTTCATCAACTACCACAGCCGCACGCCCAACGTGAGCTACCAGAACGCCGGCACCGCGGACATCCTCACCGCCCTCACCGGGGCGGGGGCACCGACGCTGACCGCGCCGACTCTGCTCGGGCGTGGCAACTACTACCTGGAGTACCCCGAGGACATCCGCCTGTTCGGCCTGAGCTTCTCCACCACGCTGCCCACCGGCACCGCCTGGCAGGGCGAGATCAGCTATCGGCCGAACATGCCGCTGCAGCTCAACACCACCGACATGACCGGCAGGCTGGCCAGTCCGGCCCTGGCGGCGCAGGCGGCCGGCGGTGGTGCGGTGGGGCTGAATGCGGCTCTGGCCCTTGCCGGCGCGGAAAACCGGGGCTACAACCGCAAGGAAGTCACCCAGTTGCAGAGCACCCTCACCCACTTCTTCGACCAGGTGCTAGGTGCCGAGCGACTGATCCTGTTGGGCGAGCTCGGCTACACCCGCGTCGGCGGGCTGGAAAACCAGAGTGAGCTGCGCTACGGCCGCGACTCCATCTACGGCTCGCCCTACGGCAGCCAGGCCTCCAACGCGCTGGCAGCTCGGATGTATGGGCACCACGGCTTCCTGACCTCGTCGTCTTGGGGCTACCGGGTGCGCGGCATCCTCGACTACAGCAACGCCCTCGCCGGCATCAACCTCAAGCCGAACATCGCCTGGTCCCACGACGTGGATGGCTACGGCCCGGTGTTCAACGAGGGTAGCAAGGCCGTCAGCCTCGGCCTCGACGCAGACTACCAGAACACCTACACCGCCAGCCTCTCCTACACCAACTTCTTCGGCGGCGATTACAACACCCAGGTCGATCGCGACTTCATCGCGCTCAGCTTCGGCGTGAATTTCTAGGCAATCGGGAGACACGACAAAATGAACATCAAAGCTTCCCTGCACATCCTGCCCCTGTTACTCGGCCTACTTGTTATACCAGCCTACGCAGCGGTGCCCCCTGGCGAGGCGGCCAGGCTCGGTGCCACGTTGACCCCTATGGGTGCCGAGCAGGCCGGCAATGCCGACGGCAGCATTCCCGCCTGGACCGGTGGCCTACCAAAGGATACCGGCACCATCGACGCCAAGGGTTTCCTGGCCGATCCCTTCGCCAGCGAGCAGCCACTGTTCATCATCACCGCTCAGAACGCAGAGCAGTACAAGGACAGGTTGACCCCCGGCCAGTTGGCGTTGCTCAAGCGTTACCCGGACAGCTACCGGATGCCGGTCTACAAGACCCATCGCTCCGCCAACCTGCCGGCCAACTGGCTTGGCGCGACCAGCGACAACGCCACCCGAGTAACCCTGGCGGCAAGTGGCAACGGTCTGGAGAACTACCATCTGGGCATTCCCTTCCCCATCCCGCAGGAGGGACTCGAGGTGATATGGAACCACCTAACTCACTATGCGGTGAGTGCCCGCCGCAGCTTTATCCAAGTCACTCCTCAGCAGAACGGTGCCTACAGCCTGGTGCAGTTCCAGGACGAGATCCTGCCATTCCATGAGATGCGCGAGTCGGGCAACCTGCTGTTCTTCCTCAAGCAGCGGGTAATCGCGCCCTCGCGCCTGGCCGGCAATGTCCTGCTCATCCATGAAACCCTGAACCAGGTGAAGGAACCGCGCCAGGCCTGGCAGTACAACGCCGGCCAGCGCCGGGTACGCCGTGCCCCACAGGTAGCTTACGACGGCCCCGGCACCGCCGCCGATGGCATGCGCACCGCCGATAACTTCGACATGTTCAACGGTGCGCCGGACCGCTATGACTGGCAATTGCATGGCAAGAAGGAAATCTACATCCCCTATAACAGCTATCGCCTCGACTCGCCGACGCTGAAATACGACGAGATCATCCAGGCCGGCCACATCAATCAGGACCTGGCGCGCTACGAGCTGCACCGGGTCTGGCATGTGACCGCCACCCTGAAACCTGGAGCCCGGCATATCTATGCCAAGCGCGACTTCTATATCGATGAGGACAGTTGGTTGATCGCCACGGTCGACCACTACGACGGACGGGGTGCCTTGTGGCGTGTGGCCGAGGGCCACCCGCAGTACTACTACCACCAGCAACTCCCCTGGTTCACCTTCGAGGCGCTGTACGACCTGCTGTCGGGCCGCTACCTGGCGCTGGGTCTGAAGAACGAGGAGCGGCAAGCCTGGGAGTTCGACTTCAAACCAGCCGAGGCCAGTTTCACACCGGCGGCCCTGCGCCAATCGGGCGTGCGCTGATTGGGTCGATTCCCACCATTTGGAGCTAACCCTCTGCGACGCGCCCCCCATAGAGCCGCGTCGCTAATTAGAACATCACTGGAGACTGCAATTGCACATCAGTGTTCCTCTCGAAACCCATGTCGGCGAGACGCGCGTTGCCGCGACCCCCGAGACCATCAAGAAGCTGATCGGCCAAGGCCATCAGGTCACCGTTCAAAGCGGTGCCGGCGTCAGCGCCAGCATCCCGGACAGCGCCTATGAAGCCGTAGGGGCCAGTATCGGCAGCGATGCCGCCGCCCTTGGTGCCGACCTGGTATTAAAGGTCGTGGCCCCGAGCGATGCCGAGCTGAGCCATATGAAGGCCGGCGCGGTGTTGGTCGGCATGCTCAATCCGTTCAGCAACGAGACCATCGCCCGCCTGAATGCCCAGGGCATCACCGCCTTCGCCCTGGAAGCCGCGCCGCGTACTTCCCGGGCGCAGAGCCTGGACGTGCTCAGTTCGCAGGCCAATATCGCCGGCTACAAGGCGGTGCTGCTGGCCGCCCACCACTATCCGCGCTTTATG